>NZ_JBXARH010000009.1:0-58224 GCF_058808055.1 Pseudomonas sp. GW821-FHT11G12 | reverse complement strand
CGCAACCAAACATCAAAAAAGGCTGCTCGAAAGAGTGGCCTTTTTTGTATCTGTGGAAAAAGTCCTTTCGCAACAATGATCTGTCACTGTGCAGTGAACCGCTCAGGATCTTCAGACCCGCCGAGTTGCGACTATGCTTGAGTCGCGGGCAAGACGTCTGCAATCCGAGACCTGCCCTCGCCGATACCCGACGAGAGGCGTAGTATTTTGTGATTATTTTTTTCTACAGGGATTGGTAACTTGGCTGGATACCCCCATCCTGTCGCGCACAATCCAAGAGGTGATTGATGCGCGCCAACTCGTCTGATCCACAAGACACCCTCACCGTGAATCCACCGATCAAGCCTGAGCGCATGCGCTTGCTGGATCGAATCAGCAAATACCGGCAACCGATTGGTCTGGCGGTCACTTTGCTGTTGTTCGCTATCGCGCTGATTGCCTGCCGCCATCTGCTCAGCGAACTCGACCTCTATGCCTTGCACGACTCGATTCTCGATGTGCCGAAGCCCGCCCTGCTTGGCGCTTTCGGCGCGACCGTTGTCGGCTTCATCATTCTGCTGGGCTACGAATGGTCGGCCAGCCGCTATGCCGGCGTAACCATCCCGCCACGCACGCTCGCGCTCGGAGGCTTCACTGCTTTCGCGATCGGCAACGCCATCGGCTTGTCGATGCTGTCCGGCGGCTCGGTGCGCTACCGTTTATATGCACGACTTGGCCTGGGCGCTTCGGAAGTGGCGCACATGACCCTGTTCGCCAGCCTGTCGCTGGGCTGTGCCCTGCCGCCGCTGGCAGCGCTGGCGACCCTGAGTGACCTGCCGGCCGCCTCCCAGGCCCTGGGCCTGTCCGAGGGTCTGCTGGCCACGATTGCCTCTGCCGTGCTGTTGCTCGGCGCGATTCTGGCCATCGGCATCTACCGTCGGCGCCTGCCGGAGCAGCCTTACCGTGACAACCTGCTGGTCAAGGTCGGGCGCCGCACCCTGCGCCTGCCGGGTCGACGCCTGACGTTCCTGCAACTGGTCATCACCGCTCTCGACGTGGCCGCTGCCGCCACCGTGCTTTATCTGCTGCTGCCGGAAGCTCCGCCATTCGGCGCGTTCCTGCTGGTGTACCTGCTGGCCCTGGCTGCCGGCGTCCTCAGCCATGTACCGGGCGGGGTCGGGGTTTTCGAGGCGATTCTGCTGGCCGCGTTCGCCGACAAACTCGGCGCAGCGCCACTGGCCGCCGCCCTGCTGCTGTATCGCATGATCTACGTGGTGCTGCCATTGTTGGTGGCCTGCGTACTGTTGCTGATCAACGAAGGTCAGCGCCTGTTCCAGACGCAAACCATGCGCGCCGCCTCCGGCCTCGCGGCACCAATCCTCGCGGTGCTGGTGTTCCTGTCCGGCGTGGTGCTGCTGTTTTCCGGCGCGACGCCTGAAATCGACACCCGCCTGGAACACATCGCCTACCTGATCCCTCATCGCCTGGTCGATGCCTCGCACTTCGGCGCCAGCCTGATCGGCGTGCTGTGCCTGATGCTCGCCCAGGGCTTGCGCCGCCGACTGTCGGCGGCATGGATGCTGACTACCATTCTGCTGCTGGTGGGCGCCCTGCTCTCGCTGCTCAAGGGTTTCGACTGGGAAGAAGCCACGTTGATGACCCTCACGGCAGCGCTGCTGGGTGTGTTCCGTCGTTCTTTCTATCGGCCGAGCCGTCTGACCGAAGTGCCGTTCTCGCCGCTGTATCTGGTGGCGAGCCTGTGTGTACTCGGCGCATCGACCTGGCTGTTGCTGTTCGCCTATCAGGACGTGCCGTACAGCCATCAATTGTGGTGGCAGTTCACCCTCGACGCCGACGCCCCGCGCGGTCTGCGTTCGTTGCTCGGCGCCGCGGTGCTGTTGCTGGTGATCGCCCTGACCTGGTTGCTGCGCACCGCACGTCCGGTGATTCATCTGCCGACGTCCGATGAACTGGAGCGCGCCACGAAGATCCTGATGGCCTCCTCGCAACCGGATGGCGGCCTGGCCCTGACCGGTGACAAGGCGATGCTGTTCCACCCCAACGACGAAGCCTTCCTGATGTACGCGCGTCGAGGCCGCAGCCTGGTGGCGCTGTACGACCCGATCGGTCCTGGCCAGCAGCGGGCGGAAATGATCTGGCAGTTCCGTGACCTGTGCGACATCCACCACGCCCGTCCCGTGTTCTATCAGGTGCGCGCCGAGAACCTGCCGTACTACATGGACATCGGCCTGACCGCGATCAAGCTCGGCGAAGAAGCCCGGGTCGACCTGCATCGCTTTGACCTGGAAGCCAAGGGCAAGGAGATGAAGGACCTGCGTTACACCTGGAACCGCGGCACCCGCGACGGTCTGTCGCTGGAGATCTTTGAGCCGGGCCAGGCGCCGATGGATGAGCTCAAGGTGATTTCCGATGCCTGGCTGACCGGCAAGAACGTGCGCGAGAAAGGCTTCTCCCTCGGCCGTTTCAGCGACGATTACCTGAAGCATTTCCGCATCGCGGTGATTCGCTTCGAAGGCCGTCCGGTGGCGTTCGCCAACCTGCTCGAGACTTACAGCCATGACCTGGCCAGTCTCGACCTGATGCGCTCGCACCCGGACGCCCCCAAGCTGACCATGGAGTTTCTGATGGTCGGCCTGATTCAACACTATAAGAGTCACGGATACGCGCGCTTCAGCCTGGGCATGGTGCCGTTGTCGGGGTTGCAACCCCGGCGTGGTGCACCGCTGACCCAGCGTCTGGGCTCGATGGTTTTCCGCCGTGGTGAGCAGCTGTACAACTTCCAAGGCTTGCGCCGCTTCAAAGACAAGTTCCAGCCTGACTGGGAACCCCGTTATATGGCGGTGCCCGCCGGACTCGATCCGCTGGTGGCACTGGCCGATACTGCTGCCCTGATCGCGGGCGGCTTGACTGGATTGGTGAAACGCTGATGATTCAACGCTCCCTGAAGTACATCCTGGCCGCACTGATCGTGCTGGCCGTGATTGCCGGCGGCGGTTACTGGTACCTCAAACGCCCGGCACCGGAACCGACCCTCGAACAGCTCACGCCGGCTGACGGCACCGTCATGACCCGGGTCATCCCCGGCACCAAGCCCAAGGCCCAGGTGCTGGTGGCGGTCGAGGACGACAAGAAACTCTCCGACAATCAGCTGACCACCCTGAGCCGCAGCGCCTCGGCGCAGATCGTCCAGGTGATTCTGCCCAAGGACTGCCTGCTGCAAAGCCGCGCACTGCAAAGCGGTCTGCGTGAACTGAACGGCCCGGCGACCCTGGTCAGCGGCATCGGCCCTGGCGCGGTGCTGGCTTGGCGCTGGCTGTCCGAACAGAAAGACGACAAGGCCCAGGCCGTGTCGGTCGACCTGGCACTGGAAAAAGGCGGCTGCACCCACCTGCTGCCGAAATCCGCCGCCCACGGCCACTGGCTGGTGGCCTGGAACGACAACCCGGACGACACCAGCGCCGGTTTCGTACGCGATCAACCGAACGCCGAAACCAGCATCAGCGACTACGACATCAACCTGCCGCAAGTGCTGAACAACGAACTGCGCAAGATCCTCGTCGGTGGCGACAAAGCCGCTGGCGGTCTGCAAATCCCGGTTGTGGAAGTCCCGGCCGGCCAGGCCAAGGACACCGTGACCCTGTTCCTGTCCGGTGACGGCGGCTGGCGTGACCTCGACCGCGACGTGGCCGGTGAAATGGCCAAGATCGGCTACCCGGTCGTCGGCATCGACACCCTGCGCTACTACTGGCAGCACAAGAGCCCGGAACAGAGTGCGCTCGACCTGACCGAACTGATGCAGCACTACCGCCAGAAATGGGGCACCAAACGCTTCATCCTGACCGGTTACTCGTTCGGTGCCGACGTCCTGCCGGCCATCTACAACCGCCTGCCGGACACCGAGCAGCAGCGCATCGACGCAATCATCCTGCTGGCCTTCGCCCGCACCGGCAGCTTCGAAATCGAAGTCGAAGGCTGGCTCGGCAACGCCGGCAAAGAAGCTGCCACCGGACCTGAGATGGCCAAGCTGCCACCGGCCAAGGTCGTGTGCATCTACGGCGAGGAAGAAACCGACGAAAGCGGCTGCACCGACAAGACTGCAGTGGGCGAAGCAGTGAAGCTGCCTGGCGGCCACCACTTCGACGAGAACTACCCGGCGCTGGCCAAGCGCCTGGTGGACTTGATCGAGAAGCGTCAGGCCAAGGATCAGCCGGCAGAGTGATCTGAAGCGCACCAACGAAAAGCCCCCGCAACCTTAGGGTTGCGGGGGCTTTTTCATTCCGAGGGCTCCACGGTAATAGCGCGGAACTCAGTTAGCTGTCAGCGCTTCCTGGCCGAACCTCGCCCGCATGTCATCATGGCTGATCGCTTGAGCCGGATCGAAATTGCTCAATCGTGCCTCGACTGCCGCTTGAGCCCGAAGACTCTCGAGTTCATCCAGCCTTTCTTGCTCCGGTAACTCCGTCATACAAATCGTCCTCGCGCACCGTAATGACTCCGTGACAAGCAGCCTACCAGCTACCAGAGAGGATGGGCGCCTGGAACACGTTTGGACACGGATACAAAAAAGCCCCCGCCAGCCACAAGACCGACGGGGGCTTTTCAGTTCAGACGGAACCTACATCTCCACCTGCGTCCCCAACTCAATCACCCGGTTCAGTGGCAGATTGAAGAACCGCAGGTTCCCGTTGGCATTCTTCAACATGAACGCAAACAGCGCTTCACGCCAACGGGCCATGCCTTCGAGTTTCGAGGCAATCACCGTTTCGCGGCTGAGGAAGTAGGTGGTGCGCATCGGGCTGAAGTCCAGGTCATCCAGATGGCAGAGTTTCAGCGCCTGCGGCACGTCCGGCTCATCGGTGAAGCCAAAGTGCAGGATCACCCGGAAGAAGCCTTCGCCGTGCGCCTCGACCTCGAAGCGTCGAGATGGCGGTACACGCGGGATGTCTTCGTAGACCACGGTCAGCAGCACCACTTGCTCGTGCAAGACCTGGTTGTGCAGCAGGTTGTGCAACAGTGCATGCGGGACAGCGTCGGAGCGCGCAGTCAGGAACACGGCGGTGCCCTGCACACGGTGTGGCGGCTGGACGCGGATGCTGCTGATGAAGATCGGCAGCGGCAATGCGCCTTCGTCCAGACGCTCGACCAGCAGTTGCTTGCCGCGCTTCCAGGTGGTCATCAGCACGAACAGCGCGATACCGGCGATCACCGGGAACGCACCGCCCTGCACGATCTTCGGCACGTTGGCGGCGAAGTACAGACCGTCCACCAGCAAGAAGCCGATCAGCACCGGCACGGCCAGCACCGGCGGCCATTTCCACAGCAGCAGCATGACCGCCGACACCAGAATCGTGGTCATCAGCATGGTCCCGGTCACCGCCACACCGTAGGCCGAGGCCAGGGCGCCGGAGGATTCGAAACCGATCACCAGCAAGACCACGCCGACCATCAGCGACCAGTTCACGGCACCGATGTAGATCTGGCCCTGCTCATCGCTGGAGGTGTGCTGGATGTACATGCGCGGGATGTAACCGAGCTGGATCGCCTGACGGGTCAGGGAGAACGCGCCGGAGATCACCGCTTGCGAGGCGATCACCGTGGCCAGGGTCGACAGACCGACCAGCGGAATCAGCGCCCAGCTCGGCGCCAGCAGGTAGAACGGGTTGCGCGCCGCTTCCGGGTTGTCCAGCAGCAAGGCGCCCTGACCGAAGTAGTTGAGCACCAGCGCCGGCAGCACCAGCAGGAACCACGCCCGGGCAATCGGCTTGCGGCCGAAGTGGCCCATGTCGGCGTACAGCGCTTCGGCACCGGTCAGCGCCAGCACCACGGCGCCGAGGATCGCCACGCCCATGCCGGCATGCACCATGAAGAAACGCACGGCCCAGATCGGGTTCAGTGCCTTCAGTACTTCCGGGGAATGGCTGATGCCGTACACGCCGAGGGCGCCGAGCACCAGGAACCAGGTGACCATTATCGGCCCGAAGAGGATGCCGATCCGCGCCGTACCGTGACGCTGGATCAGGAACAGACCCACCAGCACCACCAGCGACAACGGCACGACCCAATGGTCGATCCCGTCAAACGCCAAGCCCAGGCCTTCGATGGCCGACAGTACGGAGATCGCCGGGGTGATCATGCTGTCGCCGTAGAACAGCGCCGCACCGATCAAGCCGCAGACCACCAGCAGCGAACGCAATTTCCTGCGCTCCCCCGCTGCTCGCCGCGCCAGCGCGGTCAGGGCCATGATCCCGCCTTCGCCCTGGTTGTCGGCGCGCAGGACGAACATCATGTACTTGATCGATACGACCCAGATCAGCGACCAGAAGATCAGCGACAGAATGCCCAGCACCCCATCGTGGTTGACGGGTACGCCGTAACCGCCGGAAAACACTTCTTTGAGGGTGTACAACGGGCTCGTGCCGATGTCGCCGTAAACTACCCCGACCGCCGCGACCAGCATACTCAGCGGCTTGGTGGCCGAACCCTCGGCGCCTGCCGCGTGACTACTTGCCTGACCCATCCAACACTCCTGATTTCCAGACCGGCTTCTTTGAACGAAGCACTATGCTTTTTGATGCAGCATGCGCTGTTTTACCTGTTGTTACAGTCGTTTTGTTGACTGTAAAAAATTGGTAAAGCGTCTTGGCGCGAAGCATAGCGCAGCACTCGTCGCATTTCCCTGCATAAAGCTGGTCAAGTGCGCTGCTCATCGCTAGAATTGCGCACTTTTTGATCAGAGGCGCAGTTCAAGCGCCCGTCCGTCGATTCCCGAATCAGGCAATCGATGTCACAAAACACCGAGGTTAGACATGTCCACCACTCCTGCGCCGGCCAATCCAAAGGTTGGCTTCGTATCTCTGGGTTGCCCGAAAGCACTGGTCGACTCCGAGCGCATCCTGACCCAGCTGCGCATGGAAGGCTATGACGTGGTGTCCACCTATCAGGACGCCGACGTGGTCGTGGTCAACACCTGTGGCTTCATCGACTCGGCCAAGGCCGAATCGCTGGAAGTCATCGGCGAAGCGATCAAGGAAAACGGCAAGGTCATCGTGACCGGCTGCATGGGCGTGGAAGAAGGCAACATCCGTGACGTGCACCCGAGCGTGCTGGCCGTCACCGGTCCGCAGCAGTACGAGCAAGTGGTCAACGCCGTGCACGAAGTCGTGCCGCCACGTCAGGATCACAACCCGCTGATCGACCTGGTGCCGCCGCAAGGCATCAAGCTGACCCCGCGCCACTACGCGTACCTGAAGATTTCCGAAGGCTGCAACCACAGCTGCAGCTTCTGCATCATCCCGTCGATGCGCGGCAAACTGGTCAGCCGTCCGGTCGGCGACGTGCTCGACGAAGCCCAGCGTCTGGTCAAATCCGGCGTCAAAGAGCTGCTGGTGATCTCCCAGGACACCAGCGCCTACGGCGTTGACGTCAAGTACCGCACCGGTTTCTGGAACGGCGCGCCGGTGAAAACCCGCATGACCGAACTGTGCGAAGCGCTGAGCACCCTCGGCGTCTGGGTCCGTCTTCACTACGTTTACCCGTACCCGCACGTCGACGAGCTGATCCCGCTGATGGCCGCCGGCAAGATCCTGCCGTACCTGGACATCCCGTTCCAGCACGCCAGCCCGAAAGTCCTGAAGTCGATGAAACGCCCGGCGTTCGAAGACAAGACCCTGGCACGGATCAAGAACTGGCGCGAAATCTGCCCGGACCTGATCATCCGTTCGACTTTCATCGTCGGCTTCCCCGGCGAAACCGAAGAAGACTTCCAGTACCTGCTGGACTGGCTGACCGAAGCCCAGCTCGACCGCGTCGGCTGCTTCCAGTACTCGCCGGTCGAAGGCGCGCCGGCCAATGACCTGAACCTCGATATCGTTCCGGACGACGTCAAGCAGGATCGCTGGGAACGCTTCATGGCGCACCAGCAGGAAATCAGCTCGGCCCGTCTGCAAATGCGCATCGGCCGTGAAATCGAAGTGCTGGTGGACGAAGTCGACGAGCAAGGCGCGGTCGGCCGCTGCTTCTTCGATGCCCCGGAAATCGACGGCAACGTGTTCATCGACAACGGCAGCAACCTCAAGCCGGGCGACAAGGTCTGGTGCAAGGTGACCGACGCCGACGAATACGACCTCTGGGCCGAACAGATCTAAACGCGAAAAATACGAAAAGCCCCGCTCTCTTTTACGAGATGCGGGGCTTTTTTACGGCTATCGTTTGTGGGGGGAAGGACTCCCCTCATTCATGACAAAGAGGCTAACGGGCATGCGTCACCATTCGGTCATCCACACGCCGAAACTCAGCGACTATCAGGAACTGACCCGGGTCTGGGAGGCCTCGGTCCGCGCGACCCATGATTTTCTGCCGGACAGCTATATCGAGCTGCTGCGCAATCTGGTGCTGACCCGCTACCTCGATGCGGTGATGCTGATCTGCACCAAGGACAGTCACCAGCGCATCACCGGTTTTGCCGGCGTGGCGGCGGGCAAGATCGAAATGCTGTTCATCGATCCCGAACATCGCGGCCAAGGCCTGGGCAAAAAGCTGCTCAATTATGCGATGCAGCACCTGAACGCCGATGAACTGGACGTCAACGAACAGAACCCGCAGGCTCTGGGTTTTTACTTCAAGCAGGGGTTCGAGGTGATCGGCCGGTCGGAGGTCGACGGCATGGGCCAGCCTTATCCGTTGCTGCACATGCGTCTGAAACAGCCGGAACAGCGCGCCGTACGCGGCTAAAAGCCACACGGTACAAATGCAATCGCGATTAACCGGCGCCAGGCAGGTACAATGCCCACCCCTTTTTTGTTACGGCCCTGTCATGACTGACCCGATTCGCCTCTCCAAACGCCTCATCGAACTGGTCGGTTGCTCCCGCCGGGAGGCCGAGCTGTTCATCGAGGGCGGCTGGGTCACCGTGGACGGCGAAGTCATCGACGAGCCGCAGTTCAAGGTCGGCGACCAGAAAGTCGAGCTCGACAAGGACGCCAAGGCCACCGCGCCGGAGCCGGTGACCATCCTGCTCAACGTCCCGGCGGGCGTGGACATCGACACCGCCATGCAGTCGCTGAACGCCGAAACCCTCAGCGAAGAACACCGCTACGGCAAGCGTCCGCTGCGCGGGCACTTCCTGCGCCTGACCGCCAGCGCCGACCTGCAACCCAAGGCCAGTGGCCTGCTGGTGTTCACCCAGGACTGGAAGGTGCTGCGCAAGCTCACCGCCGACGCGGCCAAGATCGAGCAGGAATACGTGGTCGAAGTCGAAGGCGACATGGTCGCCCACGGCCTCAATCGCCTGCAGCACGGCCTCACCCACAAGGGCAAGGAGCTGCCGCCGGTCAAGGCCAGCTGGCAGAACGAAAACCGCCTGCGCTTCGCCATGAAGAACCCGCAGCCGGGCATCATCGCCCAATTCTGCGAAGCGGTCGGGCTGAAGGTCGTCGGCATCCGCCGCATCCGCATCGGCGGCGTATCGATCGGCAAGGTGCCGGCCGGCCAATGGCGCTACCTGTCCGGCAAAGAGAAGTTCTAAGGCCTCTGTTGCCGCCACACATTCCGGCATCGCGCCTGCGCGGTGCCCACAGCGAAAGATCAGGACTGCAAACATGGTTCATAACGACGTATTGCGCAGCGTGCGCTACATGCTCGACATCAGCGACAAGAAAGTCGTCGAGATCATCAAACTCGGCGGCCTGGACGTGACCCTCGCCGACGTGGTGACCTGGCTCGACAAGAAAGAAGAAGACGAAGAAGGTTTCGTGCGCTGCCCGGACGAAGTCATCGCTCACTTCCTCGACGGCCTGGTGGTGTTCAAGCGCGGCAAGGACGAAAGCCGTCCGCCGCAGCCAATCGAAGTGCCAGTGACCAACAACATCATCCTGAAAAAGCTGCGCGTGGCCTTCGAACTGAAAGAAGACGACATGCACGCGATTCTCAAGGCTGCCGAGTTCCCGGTTTCCAAGCCTGAACTGAGTGCGTTGTTCCGCAAGGTCGGCCACACCAACTACCGTCCGTGCGGCGACCAGTTGCTGCGCAATTTCCTCAAGGGTCTGACGCTGCGCGTTCGCGGCTGATCCCTTTCAGAACGGCGACTTCGGTCGCCGTTTTCATGCATGCCCCTCCATTCCCTGCAAAAATAGTGGCTCCGCTTTTCGCGGCCGGCGACTAGGGTGTACTGAACCCTAGCCCTCAGGATTCGCCATGCACCCGTATTTTTCCCTGCAAGGCCGCACCGCCCTGGTGACCGGCGGCACCCGTGGTATCGGCAAAATGATCGCCAAGGCGTTTGTCGAGGCTGGTGCCCGTGTGTACGTCTGCTCCCGAGACGCTGAAGCCTGTCATCAAACCGCTGAAGAACTCGGTGCATTGGGCTCCTGCCAGGGGGTGGCAGCGAATCTGGCGACCGAAGAAGGCGTAAAAGAACTGGCAGCTCGATTGGGCGAACAGATTACCCATCTGGACATTCTGGTGAACAACGCCGGCACCACCTGGGGCGCGCCGCTGGAGAGCTACCCGGTCAAGGGCTGGGAAAAGGTCATGCAGCTCAACGTGACCTCGGTGTTCAGTTGCATCCAGCAATTCCTGCCTTTGCTGCGCAAGGCTGGCTCGGCAGCGAATCCCGCGCGGATCATCAACATCGGCTCAGTGGCGGGAATCTCTTCCTTCGGCGAACAGGCCTACGCCTACGGGCCGAGCAAAGCGGCCCTGCATCAACTGTCGCGGATTCTCGCTCGTGAACTGGTGAGCCAGCACATCAACGTCAACGTCATCGCGCCGGGGCGCTTCCCGAGCAAGATGACCCAGCACATCGGCAGTGACCAGCAGGCACTGGCCGAGGACACTGCGCTGATTCCGATGAAACGCTGGGGCCGCGAAGAAGAAATGGCGGCGCTGGCGATCAGCCTGGCGAGCACTGCCGGGGCCTACATGACCGGGAATATCATTCCGCTGGATGGCGGGTTCAGTCTGTAGACCGGCGACGCGCCCGGACGGGTTATCATGCCCGCCCTGCTCCGTTTCGAATGCAAACCATGACTTACAGCGTCTCCCCCATCGGCTTCGTCCGCTCCTGCTTCAAGGAGAAGTTCGCCATCCCGCGCCAGCCGCAACTGGCCCCCGCCGCCCGTGGCGTGCTGGAACTGGTGGCGCCGTTCGATCAGGGCGATGCGGTGCAAGGATTGGAGCAGGTCAGCCATGTCTGGCTGCTGTTCCTGTTCCATCAGGCGCTGGAGGAAAAGCCGCGACTGAAGGTCCGCCCTCCCCGCCTGGGCGGCAACAAGTCCATGGGCGTGTTTGCCACCCGCGCCACTCACCGGCCGAACGGCATCGGCCAGTCGGTGGTGAAGCTGGACAAGGTCGAGGCCAATCGCCTGTTCATCTCCGGCATCGACCTGCTGGACGGCACGCCGATTCTCGACATCAAACCCTACGTGCCCTACGCCGATATCATCGCTGACGCCTCCAACAGCATCGCCAGTGCCGCGCCGCAACTGATCGACGTGCAGTGGACAGACGCAGCGCTGCAACAGGCGCATACGCACGCTCAGCGCCTTACCGAACCTTTGGTCGAGCTGATCGAGCAATGTCTGGCCCAGGATCCGCGTCCGGCGTATCAGACGCCCGCGCCAGAGCGCGAATACGGTGCGCAGTTCTGGGATCTGGATGTGCGTTGGCACTATCCGACGCCGGAGCAGATCCGCGTCCTGGAAGTCATCCCCGCCAACGACTAAATCCCGGAAACGAAAAAGCCCGCGTTG
Source organism: Pseudomonas sp. GW821-FHT11G12 (assembly GCF_058808055.1). Lineage (NCBI taxonomy): Bacteria > Pseudomonadati > Pseudomonadota > Gammaproteobacteria > Pseudomonadales > Pseudomonadaceae > Pseudomonas > Pseudomonas sp. GW821-FHT11G12. The sequence goes on along the minus strand of NZ_JBXARH010000009.1, from coordinate 46,477 downwards.
CCTTCTCAGGCAACGCGGGCTGATCGTTCCCACGTCGAGGCGTCGAACCGTCTGCGTGGGAATGCATCCAGTGACGCTCTGCGTCACCTATAAACAGCTTACTTCTCGACGAACGCACGCTCGATCAGGTAATCACCCGGCTCGCGCATCCGCGCCGAGATCTTCAGGCCGAAGCTGTCGAGCACTTCGCTGGTCTCGTCGAGCATGCTCGGGCTGCCGCAGATCATCGCGCGGTCGTCCTGCGGGTTGATCGGTGGCAGGCCGATGTCGCTGAACAGCTTGCCGCTGCGCATCAGGTCGGTCAGACGACCCTGATTCTCGAACGGTTCGCGGGTCACGGTCGGGTAGTAGATCAGCTTGTCACGCAGCGCCTCGCCGAAGAATTCGTTCTGCGGCAGGTGCTCGGTGATGAACTCGCGGTAGGCGACTTCGTTGACGTAACGAACACCGTGAACCAGGATCACTTTCTCGAAGCGCTCGTAGGTTTCAGGGTCCTGGATCACGCTCATGAACGGCGCCAGACCGGTGCCGGTGCTCAGCAGGTACAAATGCTTGCCCGGGTTCAGGTCGTCCAGCACCAGGGTGCCGGTAGGCTTCTTCGAGATGATGATCTCGTCGCCTTCCTTCAGGTGCTGCAGCTGGGAGGTCAGCGGACCGTCCTGCACCTTGATGCTGAAGAACTCGAGATGCTCTTCCCAGTTCGGGCTGGCGATCGAGTAAGCGCGCATAAGCGGGCGGCCGTTGGGCTGTTGCAGGCCGATCATCACGAACTGACCGTTCTCGAAGCGCAGGCCCGGATCGCGGGTGCACTTGAAGCTGAACAGAGTGTCGTTCCAGTGATGAACACTGAGGACACGCTCGTGGTTCATGTTGCTCATGTACGTGGGACTCCTGGAGATTGATCTGCGCTTGCCCGGCTGGTCTTGAAGAATGCCGACGGTGCGCAATTGCATCGCATTCTAATAGCGCCGACAATATCTGTTAACTGGATTATTAAGATAAGGGTTATCGGTTATATCGATATGCGATTTACTCTTCGTCAACTGCAAGTCTTCGTCGCCGTCGCCCAGCAGGAAAGTGTGTCCCGCGCTGCGGGTCTGCTTAACCTGTCGCAATCGGCCGCCAGCACTTCCATCACCGAACTGGAGCGCCAGTCCAGCTGCCAGCTGTTCGATCGCGCCGGCAAACGCCTGAGCCTCAACGCCCTCGGCAAACAGTTATTGCCGCAAGCGGTGGCCCTGCTCGATCAGGCCAAGGAAATCGAGGACCTGCTCAACGGCAAATCCGGTTTCGGCTCGCTGTCGGTGGGCGCGACCCTGACCATCGGCAATTACCTGGCGACGCTGCTGATCGGCGGTTTCATGCAGCGTCACCCGGAAAGCCAAGTGAAGCTGCACGTGCAGAACACTGCCAATATCGTGCAACAAGTGGCGCATTACGAAATTGATCTGGGTCTAATCGAAGGCGATTGCAGCCACCCGGACATCGAAGTGCAGAGCTGGGTCGAGGACGAACTGGTGGTGTTCTGCGCCCCGCAGCATCCACTGGCCAAACGCGGCAGCGCGACCATGGAAGAGTTGACGCACGAAGCGTGGATTCTGCGCGAACAAGGCTCCGGCACCCGCCTGACCTTCGATCAGGCCATGCGTCACCATCGCAGTGCGCTGAACATTCGTCTGGAACTGGAACACACGGAAGCGATCAAGCGCGCCGTGGAATCAGGTTTGGGGATTGGCTGTATTTCGCGCCTGGCGCTGCGTGACGCCTTCCGGCGCGGCAGCCTGGTGCCGGTGGAGACGCCGGATCTGGATCTGGCGCGACAGTTCTACTTCATCTGGCACAAACAGAAGTACCAGACCTCCGCCATGCGCGAGTTTCTCGATCTGTGCCGCGCCTTCACCGCCGGGGTCCAGCGCAGCGACGAGATCGTCCTGCCGACGATCGCTTAAAGCAGAATCACCGCCCACACCAGGGCAATCATGCTCAGTGCCACGAATTGCGCGGCGCTGCCCATGTCCTTGGCGTTCTTGGAGAGTGGGTGCAGTTCCAGGGAAATGCGGTCGATGGCCGCCTCCACCGCGGAGTTCAGCAGCTCGACGATCAGCGCCAGCAGGCACACAGCGATCAGCAAGGCCTGCTCGACACGGCTGACATTCAGGAAAAACGTCAGTGGAATCAGCACCACGTTCAGCAGCACCAGCTGACGGAACGCCGCTTCGCCGGTGAAGGCTGCGCGCAAACCGTCCAGCGAGTAACCGGAAGCGTTGAGGATGCGTTTCAGGCCCGTCTGGCCCTTGAAAGGTGACATAAAGTAGATAACCGACCAAAAAGAAGTGGGGAAGCTAGATCAACGAAAGTCAAAAAAGCGTGAAGACGCCAGCTATTACTGGCTCGGAATTGACTCAAGTTGTTGCAAGAGTAAAGCTGCCTGAGTCCGGGTCCGCACGTTCAACTTGCGAAAGATCGCCGTGACGTGGGCCTTGATGGTCGCTTCCGACACGCTCAACTCATAGGCGATCTGCTTGTTGAGCAGGCCTTCGCAGACCATGGTCAGCACCCGGAACTGCTGCGGCGTCAGGCTCGCCAGGCCATCGCTGGCGGCTTTGGCTTCATCCGAAACGCTGACCGCTTCGAACGCCTGTGGCGGCCAGAACACGTCGCCGTCCAGAACTTTGCGCACGGCTTCCTGAATCACGCTCAAGTCGCTCGACTTGGGAATGAAACCGCTGGCGCCGAACTCCCGCGACTTGACCATCACCGAAGCTTCTTCCTGCGCCGAAACCATCACCACCGGAATCTGCGGGTACTGCCCGCGCAACATCACCAGCCCGGAAAACCCGAAAGCACCCGGCATGTTCAGGTCCAGCAGCACCAGGTCCCAGTCGGCCTTTTCGGTCAGGCGGGCTTCCAGTTCGGCAATGCTCGCCACTTCCACCATTCGCACATCCGGGCCAAGGCCCATCGTCACCGCTTGATGCAGTGCGCTACGAAAAAGAGGGTGATCATCGGCAATCAGGATGTCGTATGTGGCCATTTTTCAAATGATCCTGTTTTTGATGGCAGACCCGATGCATTCGAGTCTCACCAAGGCAACTCAAGATGCCGACGCTTTTGCAGCGGCATCCACAGGGGCACGTTCAACGCCAATCACGGACAAAAACGGCGTTTCAAACCTTGGCCGCACCCCAATCGGCGCCAAGCATGCCCAGCGAAGCCGGGGTGGTCAAGCAACACGGCCACTGCTTTAGCAGTATGGGCCAGTATCAGACGGGCACCGGCTGCGCATTTCGAATGAACGGCAGCAACTCGGCATGGGCCGGCGTCGACACGTTCACATCAAGCTGCTGTTTGGCCCCCAGGTAATGCTGGCTGAACACATCGAAATAGGCGTCCAGCGCCGACGCGGCATCCGTGTCGCCCGCCAGTTCCAGGCACAGCGCCGCCACTTCGGCGGTGCACAGGTGCTCGCTGCGGGTGGAACGACGCAGGCGATAGCGCGACAGTTTGTCGGGCAACAGACTGAGGATCGGCAAGCGGTCGAAGTACGGGCTTTTGCGGAAGATCTTGCGGGCCTCGGTCCAGGTCGCGTCCAGCAGAATGAACAGCGGACGCTTGCTGCTATCGAGATCCACGGTGTTGGTCACCCGCGAAGGCTCGACGTATTCGCCGGGAAACACCAGATACGGCTGCCATTGCGGGTCGTTCAGCAGCGCCAGCAGTTGCTCGTCCGGTTCGGTCCGGGACCAGATGAAGGCGTGATTGTCCTGCACGATGTCGGCAATCAGCCAGCCGGTATTGCTCGGCTTGAACACTTCCTTGCCGGTCATGATCAGGCAGACACCGGAACGGGTGTCGACAGTCGGGCGCCAGGCGCACAGGCAATGGCTGATGATCACCCGACAGTCACGGCAACGTTCGGAGCGAAAGCCACGGGCCTGAATCGGCTTGATGCCCTCATCCTCGCGCTGATCGCGCAGGCGGGCCACAGCGTTGGGGGCATGGTTCATTGCGGGCGACGCCGGCTGACAGGAAAACTCGACACGAACAACTCTCGGCAAGGCAATAAAGGCCGGCAGTTTATCAGAGCGACGGGCACAAGCCTGTACCCTCCCGACCGGCTCCCCTATAATTCGCCGCCACTGAACGCACAGCCACGGGGCTGGTCGAACCACCAGTCACTGAATCAGGAGAGTTTCATGCTGCGCCTTATCGTTCCTACCGCGGCCATTGCGCTGGCGTTGTCCTTCAGCGCACAGGCTGCGTCCCTGAAAGAGCAGAACCTGAACAAGGAACTGCAAAACGTCGCTGCTCAAAGCAGTGCCGGCACGCCACGAGCGATCAACGAAGACATTCTCGATCAGGGCTACACCGTCGAAGGCACCACGCTGATCAACCACCTGAGCGTGCAGGCAAGCCATGCCGACAAGATGCGTGCCGATCCCAAGGCCGTTTATTTCCAACTGGGCGCCTCGGTCTGCAACAACCCGTCATACCGCAAGCTGATGGCCAAGGGGGCCGTGATGCGTTACGACTTCAGCGAAGTGAAGACCAACAAGGCCATCGGCTCCGCCAGCTATCAGGAATCGGATTGCCCGAAAGCCGCCCCGGCGAAGAAAAAGTAACTTTCCGCAAAAGTAACTATCTGGAATTGGCGCGCCGCTGTTCATCCTCGGCGCGCAGTTCGGCCAACAAGGCCTGCAGATAACGCGAACGGCGATCCCCTCCCGACAAGCGCCGGCAGCACTCCTCTTCGAGACTCACATGATTGGTCTCGGCCGATGCTTTCAGCATTCGATACAGCTGCGTATCGATCTCCAGAATGACTCTGGTCATGTGTCCCGCCTCCTTGCCACCCGCAAATCCTTGAATAGCGTGCACCTTGCGTACGGTCGTTGACGCAAAGTTGTCGTACGGCGCCTTTAACTTAGTAAATCAGAGCATTCAGCCCTCGACGTGGCATCAGACGAGCGGTGAAAACACTTCGCAAAGCGACAATAAGCAGTTGCCAGGAAAGACTTTGCGGCGCAATGCTCAATGAGCGAGAAATGCTTTGAGGGTCTAGATTCAAAGTATTCCCGATCATTTTATTAACGGCAGGAAAGGAGCTGCCGGATGTTTGTTTTCTTGCAGCGCGGCACTGACGCCGCACGTCAGGGCCGAAGGCTCTGTGCAGAAGGAGAAGTTGCATGCCTTACCAACCGAATGACCTGCTCAGCCGTCATTTTCAGGAAAGCGGCCACGACCTCACCGGCAAGGTCGAAGAACAACTCAACCTGGTTTCCCCCAACAGTCCGAACATCCCCATCTATCGCGACATGATCCTGACTGTGCTGCGCATGGCCCAGGAAGATCACAACCGCTGGAACGCCAAGATCACCCTGCAAGCCCTGCGTGAACTGGAGCAGGCGTTTCGAACGCTGGAACAGTTCAAGGGCCGGCGCAAGGTCACGGTGTTCGGTTCGGCGCGCACGCCGGTCGAGCATCCGCTGTACGCCATGGCACGTGAACTGGGCGCGGCTCTGGCCAGATCAGACATGATGGTCATCACCGGTGCCGGAGGTGGAATCATGGCCGCCGCACATGAAGGGGCCGGTCGTGATCACAGCCTGGGCTTCAACATCACCCTGCCCTTCGAACAGCACGCCAACCCAACTGTGGACGGCACCGGGAACCTGCTGCCCTTCCACTTTTTCTTCACGCGCAAACTGTTCTTCGTCAAGGAAGCCGACGCACTGGTGCTGTGCCCCGGCGGCTTCGGCACGCTGGACGAAGCACTGGAAGTACTGACCCTGATTCAGACCGGCAAGAGTCCACTGGTGCCGGTGGTACTGCTGGACGCGCCGGGCGGCACGTTCTGGCAAGGGGCGCTGGACTTCATTCGTCATCAACTGGAGGAGAACCGCTACATCCTGCCAACCGACCTGAAACTGATGCGCCTGGTCTACAGCGTTGAAGAGGCGGTGGAGCAGATCAACCAGTTCTACAGCAACTTCCACTCCAGCCGCTGGCTCAAGCGTCAGTTCGTGATTCGGATGAACCACAGGCTCAGCGATCAGGCACTCGATCACATGCAGGAAGCCTTCGCCGATCTGTGCCTGAGCGACCGGTTCCATCAACACGCCTACAGCGGCGAGGAACACGACGAGGCGCAATTCAGCCATCTGGCGCGACTGGCCTTCGCCTTCAACGCCCGGGATCACGGGCGCCTGCGCGAGCTGGTGGACTTCATCAACCTGCCGGAAAACTGGGCCCAGTCCAGACCACAAACGGCGCAACACAACCGCGAACCCTCGAAGGTAATCTGAAGGCAAAAAAAAAGCGGCCCGCTATCGAAATAGCGGGCCGCTTTTTTATTTTTTGATTGAAGCTGGAGCCGATTTAATCGTCCATCCCTCTGCCGCTGAACAAGCGGTTGATCATCTCCATCGAGAACCCTCGATACGCCAGAAACCGGCCTTGTCTGGCTCGCTCCTTGGCGTCGACGGGAAGCTGTCCGGAGAACTTCCGTTGCCACGTATCCGTTAGCTGTTCCTGCCAGCTGATACCGCTCTCGCGCAAGGCAAGTTCGATATCGGCACGCTGCAAGCCGCGCTGGCTGAGTTCCTCACGAATCCGTAACGGGCCATAACCTGAACGGGCGCGGTAAGAAACAAAGCTTTCCAGATAACGGGCTTCGGAAAGCAGCCCCTCCTCCGTCAAGCGGTCGAGGGCTGTTTCGATCATCTCGGGTGGGGCGCCGCGCTGACGCAGTTTACGCGTCAGCTCGACTCGACCGTGCTCGCGACGTGCGAGCAGGTCCATTGCGGTACGCCGCACCGCGACGAGGGTATCGAGTACGGCGGTTGTCATCGGTGCAATCAGATGTCAGCGTCAGCCAGGTCATCTTCGGTCTCTTTGACCGCAGATGCCTTGGAGTCAGCGATCACGGCTGGCGACAGCAGCTTGTCACGCAGTTGCTTCTCGAGCTTGGCCGCGACTTCCGGGTTGTCTGCCAGGAACTTGGCCGAGTTGGCCTTGCCCTGACCGATCTTGGTGCCTTCGTAGGCATACCAGGCGCCGGACTTCTCGACGAAACCGTGCAGCACGCCCAGATCGATCATCTCGCCGTTCAGGTAGATGCCCTTGCCGTAAAGAATCTGGAACTCGGCCTGACGGAACGGCGAAGCCACCTTGTTCTTCACAACCTTGACGCGGGTTTCGCTGCCGACCACTTCGTCGCCTTCCTTCACCGCGCCGGTACGGCGGATGTCGAGACGGACCGAAGCGTAGAACTTCAGCGCGTTACCACCGGTGGTGGTTTCCGGGCTGCCGAACATCACGCCGATCTTCATGCGGATCTGGTTGATGAAGATCACCAGGCAGTTGGCGTTCTTGATGTTACCGGTGATCTTACGCAGCGCCTGGGACATCAGACGGGCTTGCAGGCCCACGTGCATGTCACCCATTTCACCTTCGATTTCAGCCTTCGGCACCAGTGCAGCCACGGAGTCGACGATGATCACGTCAACGGCGTTGGAGCGCACCAGCATGTCGGTGATTTCCAGGGCCTGCTCGCCGGTGTCCGGCTGGGAAACCAGCAGGTCGTCGACGTTGACGCCCAGTTTGCCGGCGTACTCAGGGTCGAGGGCGTGTTCGGCGTCGACGAATGCGCAGGTCGCGCCGGCTTTTTGGGCCTGGGCGATCACCGACAGCGTCAGTGTGGTTTTACCGGAAGATTCAGGACCGTAGATTTCAACAATACGACCTTTTGGCAGGCCGCCGATGCCGAGCGCGATGTCCAGACCCAGAGAGCCGGTGGAAATGGCCGGAATCGCCTGACGATCCTGATCGCCCATACGCATTACGGCACCCTTGCCGAATTGACGTTCGATCTGACCCAGGGCCGCAGCCAAGGCTTTCTTCTTGTTGTCGTCCATTAAAGTCCTCACGTAATCAATAAGGCCTGACGGCCAACACCTGTATAAGTAGCCAGTATTATTCCACAGCGTTCGCGGATCGCCTACCCCTGATTTTCGATTTCTCGTGCCGCTAGTCGCAGGAGCCCCTCTAGCGCGGCCTTCACCGTTTGTCGGCGGACTTCATCGCGATTGCCGGGGAAGTGCTGCACCTCGCTGGAAACCGCATCGCCCACACCCCACGCCAGCCACACCGTGCCCACCGGTTTGCTCGGCGAACCGCCGTCCGGCCCGGCCACACCGCTGACCGCCACGGCAAATCGCGCACGGCTGTGTTTCTGCGCGCCGCGCACCATCGCCTCGACCACCTCGCGACTGACGGCGCCCACCGTCCCGAAGAGTTCGGCGGGTACGTTCAGTTGCTGGGTTTTCTGTCGGTTGGAGTAGGTCACATAACCGGCCTCGAACCATGCCGAACTCCCCGGAATCCGGGTAATCGCTTCAGCGATGCCGCCGCCGGTGCAGGACTCGGCCGTGGTGACGTGGGCATTAAGCAACTGCAGGCGTCGGCCAAGTTCGGCCGCCAGTTGGGTGAGGTCTTTCACGGCACTCTCCGGATCAGGTGGAATGTCTACCACCGTACACGAGCCGGTTGCGCTTTCAATACACAAGCTTATTCAAAATGTGCAGGCGCCAGCGCTCTGATATAGGCCTGACAGGCTTGCAGGGCAATCAGTCCGCGGTCGCCTTCACCGGTGATGGCGACAATTCGTTGAGCATGCGCCGGGTCAAGTCGGGCGCGTACGGTTGCATGATCCACGCCGCCGGTGCCGGAGGCGGCTGGCACACCGCAGCCTTGGGCAGCGTCGCCTGCGTCGATGAGGACTGACAGGCGCAGATCAGCAGTGGCAAGGCGATCGCGCAGGCGATCCTGATCACGTTGGGCATCGCTGAGTGCTCGATAGTGGGTTTGCTCACTGGCCGTGAGCCGTTGCTCCAGGGCCAGACGCTTGTCCTGCTCGGCCTGTTGCGCAGTGGCGGCCGCCAGGGTCATTTGGTTGAGGGTTTCGGCGTGCAGCCGCGCCTGTTCAGCCAGTTGGCGGCCGTAACGCCAGTCCTGGAATTGCCAGGCCAGCGCCGCCGCTCCCGCTGCCAGCAGCACCAGGCCGAGCAGCCGCCCGATACTCAGACTGAAGGCAGGCATAACACCGCCCTCGCCCGCCCCCAAAGCTCCAGCCGATCCTGCAACCCGTTCAACCCGCCGTTGATGCGCCGGGTGATGCTGTTGAACTCATCACGGTCGGCCAGTGCGTTCAGGCCGTTCTGCTCCCAGAACCACGCCGCGGACTCGGCCGCCCATTGCGGTTGTTCCAGCAGCTCCGGCAAGGCCAGCAGTCGTTCATCGCCGAACAGCCCGAGGCTGCACTGGCGATAGTTGGTGCGGCCGGTGATCTGGATCAGCCCGCGGCCGCGATACTTCTGCCCGTCGCCATCGGCTTCCGGTGTATTGCCCAGACGCAAGGCCAGCGTACCGGTGTCGTACTTGCTCAGGTACTGGTTGTTGCCCAGTTCACGCACGTACTGCAATTGGCCGGACTCATGCCCGACCTGGGCGAGAAACGCGGCAATGCGCTTGGGTGCGTCGATGCGATGGCGAGCCATGGCGTCGTTGAGCGGTGAAACAAAAACGCCCGCTTGGGAGCGGGCGTTGGGCATGATGGTTTTAAGGTTGTCTTCTGTAATTTGCATAATGCGTAATCCTCCCTGGATGCTCCGATTGAATCACGACTGACGACCGAGACCGGTCAGCCATTTCTTTGCCAGGGTTTTCAGGGTGCCATCAGGGGCACTGTCTTCTTGCGACGAAAACACCCAGCCGAGGGTGCCGAAATTCGCCATCCAGTCGATTTGCGGTGTTGGAGTGATCTCGCTGATATCGACCCAGAGCAGATCCGGGTGAAACATCTCGACCATGTTTCCGTCGGTCGAGAACAATTCGACCACCGTGTCGTTGACGATGCGTGCGTAGGTTTTCATCAGGCGTACTCGTAAATGATCACGACACCAGGGGCACCTGATGTTCCTGATTTGCCAGCCAGATTGGGGCCGATAGCGACCCCGCCGCCGCCGGATCCATATCCCGAGCCGGGGTAGCCGGGGAAGCTGGTAATGACGGTGGTGCCGAACCCGAGGCCACCACTGCCCAACGGAGAGCTGCCACCATGCCCCGCCAGCGTCGAACTATTGACCGAGATGCCCGGTGATCCCGGGGCCCCGGCTGAGTTGACGATGTTCCCGCCGGACGCAATTTCACCGGGATACCCGCCCACACAAAGTCCTGCCGACGATCCGGAAACAACACCGACCCAGAGGGAACCCTGACCTCCCGGTGCCGATACCAGCGAGCCCAGCGAGCTGGTTCCTCCGACGCCGCCGTTCGTCTGTGCGGCTCCGGCAGCCCCACCGGCACCGATCGTGACGATCTGGCTCGCACCGATCCTGTCGCTCGGCAACCGGGCCTCGGCGTAACTGCCGGAAGCACCACCACCGGAGACGGCATATTGATTCGCACCGGTCGCTGCAATACCCGCACTCCCGCCACCGCCGCCCACGACTTTGACCAATACGGATCGCATCCCCACGGTCGGCGTATAAACACCACTGACAGCAAATGTCTTCACATTCAACAAACGACCACTCAAGGCATTGCCACCGCTGGCATACACCAGCAACCAACTGTCCAGCGCGGCGCTATACACCACCGAACACACACTGCCGCCAATAATCTCGGCTGGCCGTAATGCACTCTGTGCCAGACTCAATAGCGGTTTGGGCAGAAGACCATTCGGTGCAAATGTGCTCGCTCCGGTGTTGGCATTGCCTGCGGTGAAACGCAGCGCCAGAGCGTCCTTCAACGTCGTGATGGCCGGCACATAATTGGCCATGTAGAGATTGGCAGCGCCGATATCCGCTGCGTGTTTATCTGCACCGGCCTGGCTGATTTTCCTGATCGCCTGCAGCAACTGCGTCGCATCGCTTTCGCTCGGCTCAAGTCCCGCAGACTTGACGACATTCAACAGCTCATCGGTGATGCCATTGCCCCAGGTCGCGGGGATCAACGACCCCGGCAACCCGCCAACGACGTCTTCATTGACGAACTTGCCGTTCACCAGCCCTATGCCGGGAACGCTTTTCGGGTAATCCACGTTTGTATCTCCTCAGTTTCCGTTGTGCAGCAAGCCTTCAAGCCAGTCGGGCTCTACCGGACGAGCTTGCGGATCAGGAAACTCCGGATCGTTGGGCCAGTCGCGCAATGCCTGCCGATAGGCGAGAAGCTGTTTGAACTCTTCGGCGCGCAGGGTCGTGCCGTCGCCGACTTCCAGCTCCTCAGCGTCACGCCATACCAGCCATTGGGTGTCGCGAAGAACAGCATTGCGCCATGCGCGTTCATGAGTGATCGCAGCCTCAGGGGAGATGACCGGATCGGTCAGTACGGGTTGCCCACTGGCACTGGCGCTGATGACCTTGCCCGTTGCCTGCCCGGCAAACAATTCGGCGTATTGGGCGTGGGTGATTTCTACGGCGCCTTCAGGTAACTCCGGAGAAGGGCTTTCGACCCGATCAAATCCGAGTGTCTGTGCAAAGAAATAGATCTTCATCGTTATCGCCCCCAAACCAGAATGCGGCCCATGATGCCGGGTGCCGGTCTCACACTCGTGCCGTCGACATTCCTGACCCGCGCCGCAGCTACCGATGTTGTTGAAAGGGTCGAATCAAACGCCCAGACAGTCGTGTTGCCCGCGCTCCAGCCGGACGGGTTCCCCTCATCGGCCACTCCGCCGACGATCGCCGTCTGGAACCTGACCGGCAAAGACAGGCTCATGATGCCGTTGGCGTCAGAACCACCCACAACCCATTGCAGAATCAAACCGCTGGGCAGTTTTTGATAACCGGCACTGGCTAGCTGCAAGGTAAAGGCGTTTGAATATTTCAGGCTCGCAGTGCCATGGACCGTCCAGATGCCATAGCCCTTCACGAACTGCGCGCTTTCACCGCCGTTGATCGTGATCGAACTCAAGTAAGCACCCTGCGGGCAGATTTGTGTTCCGGTTTTACTGGCGATCGTGATGACTGAGTTGCTGAGGCAATGAAAACTGAGAGTGGCACCATCGGGGACACTGGAAACCTCAGGCAGTGTCACGGTGTAAGCCGCGCTTCCACCCAGTCCGAATGCGCACCCCACATCTGCAGCCGTGAGCTGTGTCGTGTCGACCAGGCTCCGGGCACTGGCATGGTTACCCAACGCACGTTGCACGAACTCAGGCGTGGCCACCGCTTTTCCGGTATCGAACTGCGGCGGAGTCGCAAACAATCGGGAACTGCGCAACGCACCCAGCAACTGATTGTTCGACGCCTCGCTGGGCGTCATGCCAGCGGCTTGAACAACGCTGAGAATTTCCTGCGTGACACCATTGCCCCACGCCGCCGGAATCAGCGAACCGGGTTTTCCGGCAACCGGATCCTCATCGGCAAACTGTCCATTGACCAGCCCGACGCTGGGTACACTCTTGGGATAGTCCAAGGCTTATCTCCTTATCTGAAAACATGGGTTGCGTGATGGCTTCAGCCAATCGCGCCGGCCAGCCACTGCGGTGCTGAGGGCCGCGAAACGGATGACGGATATGCGCCGGAACCAGGCCAGTCGCGCAATGCCTGGCGGTACTCGAGCAGCTCCAGGTACTGCTGGGCCTTGAGCGTTGTCCCGCGTCCCAATTCCTGCTCATCGCGGTGGCGGGTGACCCGCCACTCGGTGGCTGAGAGAGCCGACTGACGCCAGGTACGCTCCGCCGCCAGAGGCTGGTTTTCCTCAACCACGGGGGCCTTGGCGACAACTGGATTTTGCGGTTCGTACGCAGGCTCGATAGCGGGAGCTACCTCATCCATCGACGCGCCGATTTCGACGTTGACGTCTTCGGGCACCGGTACCATCGCCGCGACAAACGCAGGCGCGAACAGTTGTTCGATCGCGAAGTCACCGGTGTCGATCACTTCGACCGCGACACCGTTTTCAATACGTGCATAACGGGCCATTACTCGTACTCCCAGATTTCACAGAAGGCGTTGCCACCGGCGCCGCTCACGACTGATGCGGATGCATTGTTCGAGCACGAACCACTTCCTCCCGAGCCACGAACACCGGCAATACCAATGCTGTTCACACCTATCAGCGGCGCACCGCCATCGAACGGGCTGGGGCCTCCGCCCCCGCAGAGCATTCCCCAGTTGCCGTTGTACATCGCAAAGGTGCCGGTGATGCCCCGAGCACTGCAGAGGTTGCCGCCCGTAACGACTTGCCCTCCCGAACCGCCTTGCACAAAGCCGGACGCCGTTGGGGACGTCAGGACGGTAATCGTCTGCCCGCCCATGCCTCCCGAAACACTCAGGTAGGAACCGAAAGAAGCGCCGCCACCGGCCAGGCCAACCGCGTTACGTGGGGCACCGCCGGCGCCCAGAGTGACCGGAACACCGGTCAGCATTTCCGGCGTGACGTCATACAGGCTTTCCCCATAAGCGCCCGCCCCGCCGCCACCGCCAATGCCTAAATTAGTCGCCGGGATGGGTGCACATCCGCCCCCCGAACCACCCGCCCCGACCAGCCGCACGCGAATCCGTCTGGCTCGCGGGTTCGGCTTGTAAACCGTGATCCCGACCGCGTCGATCTGCCGGACCGCCAGCAACCGTCCCACCGCATCGGTGATGCCGTAGCCCGCCAGCGTGGTCGGGGTGTTCTTCAGTTTGGTGAAGTCGACCAGGGCGCCAATGGCCGTTGCCAATTGGTTGGTCTTGGTCTCGTCCGGCGTCAGTCCGGCCGCCTTGATGGCGTTGAGAATTTCTTGCGTGACACTGTTGCCCCAGGCGGCGGGGATCAACGACCCGGGCGTGCCGGCAACGGGGTTTTCATCGATAAAACCACCGTCGACCAGGCCGACGCCGGGAATGCTTTTCGGATAGTCCATTGCGCTGCTTCCTGTGCTGCAATCAGCTGGTGACGGTTGTGCCGGGCACAGCCGGCCAGGTGATTTCGCCGGGGAAACCGGTCTGCTTTTCGATGCGGTTCAGCTCGACGCTGTAGAGCTTCCACTCAAGCAGTTGCAACTGTTCTTCGTGGCTGGCATCACCGATGTCTTCGGCGTATTGCAGGGGGGCAATGCGCAGGACGGAATCGCGCAGCAGCGTGTCGCGTTGATTGAGGACTTTGGTAGTGAGATCCGTCCGGTGTCGTTGCTCATCAAGCACCCACGCGTTGTCCTGCCAGACATGAAACTCGTCCGGGCAAGGTTCCGCGGTGAACTCATCCGTCAGCGCACCCAATTCGCTCCAGGTCTGCTGGGCACCGTTGTCCTTGCGGTACACGATGCCGCGCAGATCAATCAGTTCACGCGGAACGCCGTTGGCCATCGCCCACGTGCGCCCCTGCTCTGCCGCCGGCAACTCGTAAGCCAGTTGAACGGCATTGGCAGGTAATTGAACGCCGATTCCGGGCGTCACGAAAAACTCCACCGGCCCCACCAGAGCGCCAGCGTCATCGACCAGATAATTGAACATTGAAAAGACCTCAGATGACTTTCATGCGGCCGGGATAGGCAACGTTGCGGGGACGGGATGAGAAGGAATACAAAAGCGTGTTGGCCGTATCCATCTGATAGCTGGTGCCGGCGGGGTAGATCGGGCCTCCGTTGGTAGGCGTGGAGTAGGTTTTCGTTTCGTGAGTCTGCGCGCCGACCGCCGCCAGACTGTCAGACCAACGTGAGCCAATGGCTCCCGCGCCCTGAGCCCCCATGGCATACGAGTGCACCGTACCCGCCTGGTTGCTGCCCATCATGCGGCCCGAGTCGACGTTGCGGCCTTCGTCCAGTACGCGCAGGAACTCGCCACGCAACTCCGGGCCTCGAAATGTCAGAGCACCATCACCCGGCGTCCAGTTGCCCTCGTTGCCCACGCGGGTGGCTTCGGTATTGAGCATTCCGGAGCGCTGCGCGTGGTCCCACAGCCAGGGCCATTCGGCACGATTCATCAGCGTGCCGTTCAGCGCGCCGTATCCACCGGGACTGAGCACGATGGTGGTTTCAAAAAACGGCCGCCCCAGTGGCGTGTTGTCGAAGCGCCCCACAGGCCACCAACTGCCAGCACCGTCGCTTCGCAAATGCCACCAGTCACCGCCGCCCATCAATACGAAGAATGGATAACCACTCGGCGAGAGATGGGTGTGAAAGCGTATGCGGTCAGTGCCGGAGGCCTGGATGACCATACGGTTTCCGCTGTTGTCCACGCGACGAACAATCACGTCACGCACGCCAAGAGCGACGTCGGCGGGAGGCAACACCAGCGTCAAGGCACCGGGACTGCCGTCGATCAGCACCAGGCCAAGCTCTTGCCCGGTCAGTGTTTTGGAAGCAGCCAACCGTGTGATGACCGAACGCATCGGACTGGCATTACCGACAACCGACTGAATGGCCTTGAACAACTGCCCGGTATCAGCCTCGGCGGCAGTCATCCCGGCGCCGGTAATCACGCTGAGAATTTCTTGTGTAACGCTGTTGCCCCACACCGCCGGTATCAGCGACCCGGGCGTTCCCGCCACAGGGTTTTCATCGACGAAGCGGCCGTCGACCAGGCCGACGCTGGGGACGCTCTTTGGATAATCCATTGGATGTTCGTTCCTCTGTCATGACAAATGAAACGTGGCGGCGCGAAGGCTTTCGCAACGGCGCAAACGCTTCTGTTCCTGAAAACAAAAAGCCCACAACGAAGTGGGCTTGGGTGCAGCAAGTTGCGATTACCGGGTCGAGTTGCCGGTCAATTCGCGAATGGCCAGCAGTGCCTCATCAGCGGCAGCGCGAGCCTGATCCATCTGGCTCTTGCTCGCGTACGCACGGATCTGGGTCTTGGCTTTCAGGCGCACGGTCCGCAGGGTCAGCAGGTTCTCGCTGAGTTGGGCAGCCTTGTCGAGGATCTGCTCGGCCGACTGTTTTGCCGACCGGCCCTTGGCTACCCAGGCAGCGACGGACAGCGGCACTTCCTTTTTCGGGTAACCGGCGTCTTGATAGGCCTGAGCGTCGACCGCCGCCTGGGCGTACTCGAGGGCTTTGAGCGGGTCACCGGCCAGTGCGGTGCGTGCGCTGTCGGCGACTGCATCGAGATTGACGCACAGACGTTCGGTTTCTTCCTGCTGCAGTGCGGCGACTCTGTCGTCACTCAGCTCCCACTTCTCGCCATCCCAGACATGTGCGGTGGAGGGTTGTGCAGGACGCAAGCCTTCCTCGAACTGATGCAGTTCATGAATGATGATCATCGGATCAACTCCCAGGAAAAATTCACATTGACGGCGGCGGCAAAGTTGACCGCGATGCCGCTGGCGTAATCGGCCGGACCGACGCTCTTGAGCCCCATGCTGAACAGCAATTCGTCACTGGCGGCATTGCCCGCGCCCCAGGTATGTTCGGCCTGATACGCCTGCCACAGTGAGCGCAATTCGTTATGGTCGAAGCTGGCGGTCAATGTCGAAACCGTCGTATCGCTGACCACGTTGCTGGAGAAAATAAGCGCGGCGCCACCGGCCGTTGCCCAGCCATCCCAGTTGCTGGAGGTGCCCACGGTCGGGTTGAGGAAGCAATAGTTGCCACCCAGCCATCCGCCCGGCGCGAAGTTCACACTGGTGATGCCGGTCGGGTGCGGCGTGGGATTGCCCACCACCAGACGCGCCGCTCGCGCATGTGGATCCAGCGGCAGATACACCACTCCATTGCCATTGACCGTCTGCGTCCACGACAACCGGCTTCGGTTGTAGATCAGCCTGACAGTCGGCACCGAACCGGGTCCGGCGGTGACAACCCAGGCCAGACAGATATCCAGCGGCGTCGACTGGAAGCCACCACCCGCTGCGCCATTTACCGTGCCCTTCAAACCTTCCGGTGTCGCGTCATAGACTGTGCCGCGCTGCATGTAAAAGGTCAGCGCACCGCCAATCACCTGAGCGCGCAGAAAGTAACCCGAACTCGGCAGCAGGTCGGCACTGCTCCAGGCCTGAGTGGTGAACGTACGCGAACGCCCCAACTGCCCTGCCACGACTTCCTGGCCAATGCTGACGTAGATACCCGCCGGCACCGACACCCGCCCGCCACTGGTCGAGGCAGCGGCCGGCGTGATCGGCATACGCGCATCCGGCGTGGCAACCGTTGGCAGCGGCAAGGCCGACAGCGGCAATGCCAGATCCTGATTCCAGCCCTTGGCCGTCACCGTCTGAATCGCCTGCAACAACTGATCGTATTTCTTCTCGTCCGGGGTCAGATCCCCGGCCTTGATCACGCTGAGGATTTCCTGCGTGACGCTGTTGCCCCAGTCCGCCGGAATCAACGATCCCGGCGTTCCGGTCAGCGGGTTTTCATCGACAAATTTCCCATTCACCAGACCGGCGCTGGGCACACTCTTCGGATAATCCATTGCGTTATTCCCTAGTCATAATTGATGTGCACCTTGGTGTGCGCCGGTGCTGCCCGATGGATCATGCATTCGAGCGCCGAGCCCGGGTTCACGCCGAAGCGCTCGCCCCAGTAACTCGCACCGAAACGCCGACCGAGCAGCAGGCGGCCGCCGGTGTTGAGCGTCCACATGAACTGCGCTTCCCAGGTGCCCCAGTGCGCCGCACCAAAGCGCGAGCGACCCATACGCGGAGCTTCGAGCTCGGTGATGGTGGCGTTGGGGTAACCCTGGCTTTTGGCGATTTCCAGGTAGTAGCCGACGGCCTGGCTGCCGACCGCCAACAAGCGGCGGCGTACAGCGAGGCGACGGTCGTCGAACAGCGGTGTGGCGCCCAGGCACGGGTCGGGCAGGTTCATCACCTGTTCCCAGTCCGGCACCAGTTCGCTGACACCGGCCGGGTCCATCTCGTTGAGCAGGTCGGCCGCGCGGGCGTCGAGGCGTGCCAGTTCGACGGCGACGCCTTGCAGCACCTCATCGAGTTCCGGCACTCGCTCCGGATCCCACGCCGGGCCCGAAGGCAGCAAGGCACGCAATTGCGCCTGGTATTGCGCGGCGGTTCTTATGCCCCCCATACGCAACCTCCGAAGGTGAGCAGTTCGCTGTCGCCTGCCGCGACGTTCGCCACCGGGGCCGAAAGCACGTGATCGGTTTCACCCGCCGCGCTGCTGATCGCTTCGCGGATATGACTGATCAACAGATCCGCGCCGAGGTCGGCCTCGCGGTTATGCAGATCGCGCAACTGGGTTTCGACAGCGGCGCGCACCGCGGTGGTATCGGGCGTCAGCTTCAGTTGATAGGTCACCGGTTTCTGCACCGGCGGGAGCACATGCACTTCGGCGGTCACCGGGCGCAGCGGCTCGATGTAAGCCTGCACTTCGGCCAGTTGATCGGCATTCGGCACCGGTTGCGGATCGTCGTCACGCATGATGTAGACGCCCACGGTGCCCGGCCCGAGAAAGCCGCCACGGCACCAGGCGCGCGTCACGCCCGGCACTTCCAGCGCCCAGGTCTCGTAGTCGCTGGCCGAACCGCCGTGGGGGATGACGCGATAGGAGCGGATCACCCGCGAGCGCAGCGACTCCAGACTTTCCCGCGCCACCCCGCCGTTGAGCCCCGGCGCCAGCACCACAAAGCTGTTGCCGACCACACCGGTGATCGGCTGCACCGGCGCCAGCGCCAGACCGGCCTCGGCATTGCCCAGGCTGCCGGCATCAAGCGCAGCGATGGAGGTGCTGTTGACGCCATTGACGGAGGTACGCGCTGCGGTGACTTTGAAGGTGCGACCGTCGCTCGACTGCAGCAACGTATCGACGTCCAGCACCGCGCCCGCCGTCGCGTTGAAGCTGACGTTGCCGGTGGCCACCTGTGCCGGTTTGCGTGGCTGGTTCAGGCGCAGCGCGGCGATGCGTTCCAGGGTGGATTCATCGGCGGTGTCGGGCAGGATCTGCTCGGCAATCCAGTCGAGGTAGCCGTACAGGCCATAGGCGGCACCGCCGAGTGTGCGGGCCAGGACTTGCGCATCGGACTGGCGCAGCGAATCGCCGGCCAGGTCGCTTTGGGTGCGCTTGATCAGCACCGGCAGCGAAGGGGTTTCAAACGGCATAGATCACCTGCCAACTGTTATCGGGGTTGATGTCCAGACGTTCGCCGTCGGCCAGGGTCAGGACCGTACGCAGGTTCAGGCGCTGGGCGTCGAGGCGTTCGCTGATGATGTCGATGGCGCTGCAATGGCCGTCGTCGATCAGCCACTGCAAGGCTTCGCGGGCATAAAACTCGGCGTCCATCTGGGTCTGTCGGGTCAGCTTGACCCGGCGCAGCAGCCACAACCGCGAACCGATGCGGTCGTCGGCTACGGTGGGAAAGGTGTCACCCCACCAGCCGTAACGCTCCTCGTCGTCGAGGGCATCGTCGTCGGCCGCACGGCGCCAGGAGAACAGGCTGATCAGCACTGAACGGGTCAGCGCGGCGTGAAGGTTCTGACTGAAAAGCATCACTGACCTCCCGCCGGCGCGCCGGTCTGGCCGCTGCCCGCCTGCACGCCAACGTGCACGTGCTTGATCTGGCTGATGCCGCCAGCCAGCTGATCGCCTTTGGAAACGATCTTGCCGGTCTGGTTGATCACCGGCGTCTCGAAGTTCACGGCGGTGCTGGCGCGGATGTTGAGGGTGGAGGTTTCGATGTCGATGATCCGCCCACGCTTGAAGTGAATCTTGTCGCCTTCGTCGGTGTAGATCGCCACTTCGCCGGCCGCCAGCGATTGCAGGCGATAACGGCGGTCGGCGACCACCAGGGCAATGGCGTGGGAACGATCACCGCCCAGAAACGTGACGACGCCTTCGGCACCGGCCAGCGGATGGCTGGTGAAGCCGTAGGGTTCGAAGTGCTCCATGTCGTCGTTCACTTCACCGGCGGTGAGGCGCATTTGCAGCGATTGCAGCTTGGAGGCCGAACTGGCGAGCACGACAGTGCCGCGCGCCAGCAGGCGTGTCAGTAGGCTCATAGGGTTTCCTTGGAGGGCGGGGTCGGGCTCAGGTTTTTTTCGGCGGCGAAGGATTGGCATCGAAGGTATGCGGCGGCGCCACTTGCAGGGTGGTCACCGAGCCTTGCGCCGACAGCGAGTACGTCACCTTGGAAATCAGCATGTCTTCATCGAACCCGAGCACCGGATCCTTGACCCGCACCAGGGTGTTGTGACGCCACAGGTCACCGTTGGACTGACGCCAGCCCTGCACCTGATAAGAGGTGGTCAGCGCCCGGCCCATACGGGTTGCGCTTTCCCATTGGGCCCGTTGCTGGGCCAGTTCGAAGGTCAGTTGCGAGCCTTCGTTGATGATCGTGGTACGCCGGCGCTTGAAGCTCAGGTCGGCCGCCACCGATTCCACTTCGCTGACCGCTGCCCCGCTCTTCTTGTCGTTGCCCTTCTGCTGGCCGATCACCCGGTATTCAGAGAACACCTGGCTGAAATCCATCGGTGCATTGGCCGAGAGAATGTTCTTCCCCAGCTCCAGTGCATCGCTGGCGCGACCGCCGCTGCCCGGTTTGGCGAGCACCAGCCGGCCTTCGGCGTCATCGGTGGAAAACACCCGGTACAGCGAGAGCAAGCGGTCGATCGACTGAAACGCCGTTTCACCCGGCACGATCGTGTGTTTGCTCAGGCGTGCGGTCTCGGGAATTTCGTTGACCACCATCAACGCGTACTCCATGGCCAGGGCCTGGACGATGTTCAACAACGACTGATCCTGCCATTGGCCGGGGTTGTTTCTCGCCGCACAATCCACCAGATCCTGAGTCTTGGAACTGCCTTCGATGCTCAGGCTGATCTGCCGCCCGTCATAGCTGATCGGGGCCTTGAACACATAACCGGTGAGCACCAGATCCTTGCCGATCCGCACTTCGCACGGATCGCCGGCCTTGATCCGCTGATCCACGGTCTGTCCCGGCCATTGCCAGGTGATGTCGAGTTTGAAGGTGCGGAACTGGCGCTCCAGGTCCGCGGTAATCTGCACGCTTTTCCAGCCGCCGTATTCCATGTCGCCGACGGTCAGCGTCACGCGGTTGTCAGTCTCGTTCATGACTCACTCCCTGGAAACTTTGACTTCGTTGGGTGAGAAGCTCGGATGAGACAGACCGTTGCGCTGAATGACCTCGGTCACCCGCGTGGCGTCGCCAAACTGTTTGTAGGCCACGACTACTGCCGGAAAGGTTTCCTGGAAGGTTTTGCTGACCAGTCGCACACCGGACGAAGCCACAGCCTTGAGGTGCGCGATCAGCGCTTCCTTCACATCGGCGATGGCCTGGTAGTGCGCGGGATCGGCCTTGTCCTGGGCCTTTTGCAGCGCTTCGCTCAACTCCTTTTGCAGGGCTTGCAGATCATCGGTGACCGGCACTTCCTGACGAGTGATCGGCTGCTTCGATTGCTGCTCCAGCGAGGGGGTCGAGTTCAGTTTTACCGGCGTAGAGGCCACTGGCATCGAGGCAACCCACTGCGCGACTTTGACGATCAGGGTGTCCTGCACCAGGTTGGCCATCGCTTGCGCGGCGGCGTTGGTGTCCTTGCCGGTGGTGATTTTCGGTGCATCGGCCTTGCGGATGGCTTCGAGTTGTTGGGACACGTCGGCAATCACGCCACGGTAGCCCTCCTTCGCGAATTCCTTCAGCTCCTTGATATCGCCTAGCAGACCTTTGAATTCCGCTGCCACTTCCTTGGGCAGTTCCTTGACGGCCCTGACCAGCTCGGTGATCTGCTTGTACTGCGCGATCAGCGGTTTGAGCTGCTCCTTGATCACGTCATACACGCCGGTCAGGCTGTTGCGCAGATTGGCGATGCCGATCCGCGCCGCCTTGATCAGGGTCATCGCCTGTTCGAAGCGCGCCACCGCCGAACCGAGCAAACCGTCGGCCTTGATCAGCAGGACTTTTTGCGTGCTGACCGTCGCCGTGGGAAACGGCAGCGGCCGGTCCGGGTAGAACTTCAGGCTGAAGGTCACCATCCCGCCGTCCTGGCGGGTGTGGGTCATGTCGCACTCGCCGACCTTGACCTGCAAGCGCCCCAGCCACGGGTGCACCAGTTCGCCGCTGCCCTGTTCCAGGGCCTGGAGCAGCTTGTCGCGCTGCTCCAGGCAATCGGCACCGATGATGAACGCCGTCAGATCGTGGGTCTTGGCCTGCTGGCCGAGATCCTCGAAAAACGGCAGGTCGCGCTGCGGGTATTCGTGCAATTGCCCCTTGCGACCGACCGGGGTTTTCGCCTGGTCGATCCAGAAGCCGACACCGCGAAAGGATGCCGGCAACAAACGGTCACGCCAGTTCATTGGAACCTCCTGCCGATAGCGAGCGATAGCCGATGCGCGAACTGAGCGCCAGCCCCGGTTGATTGGTTTGCGGTTGATCGGTGCGCAACCCCGCCGGTGCATTTTCGAAGCGCACCGTCAGGCCGCCTTCGAGTTGCGTGCGGTTGTTGGCAGCACTTTGCTGGATCAGTGCGCCAGAAGATTGCGGCAAAGAACCGCCCTGCAACGCACTGCCGCCCTCGGGTTTCGGGCTGGCACCAAAGAATGCCGGCGCCAGTTCACCCTTGCCTTCGGCATTGGTCTGGCGTTGCGCCTGGGTCAGGGTTTCGACCTTGCCGGTGACCTTGGCGATCAGCCCGGCGAAGCCACCGTCGAACAGTTCCTTGATCGGAGCGATGACGGTTTGCAGCTTTTGCCACAACTCGCCGAACCACTCGGTGATCGGTCCCCAGTTCTTGATGATCTGCCCCAACGGTGTCCATTCGAACATGTTGTGCAGGAACTCCAGCACCGGTGCGGCCAGCGCCTGCACCACGCCCCACAGCGCCGAAAACACTTCGCTGATCGGCTGCCAGTACTGGGCGATCTGCTCCAGCGGCGACCATTCGAACAGGCTCTGGAAGAAGCTTTTGACCTGCTGTGCCGAGGCTTGCAGCGTGGCCCAGATCGGTTCGAAGAACGTCACGATGGCGCCCCAGTTGTTGACGATCATCCCCAGCGGGGAGTAGTCGAACAAGGTGCCGAAGAAGTCCTTGATGGCTTGCGCCGCCGGTTGCAGCGAGGCCCAGATCGAGGCGAAGAAGCCGGTGATCGCCCCCCAGTTGTTGATGATCATCCCCAGCGGCGTCCAGTCGAACAGACCTTTGAGGAACGACATCACCGGCACACTCAAGGCCTTGAGCAATTCCCAGATCGCCGAAAACAGACCGGTCAACGGCCCCCAGTTTTCCAGAATCAGGCCCGCGGGCGACCACGAGAAAACCGACTTGAAGAAGTCGATCACAGGCGCGGTCACAGCCTTGACCTTGTCCCAGATCCCCGAGAAGAAACCCGTGACCGGTTCCCACAGCGCCGCCAGTGCCTCCAGCGGCCGCCAGTCGAGCACCGAACGCAACGTCGCCATTGCACTCGCTCCGGCGTTTTTCACGCCCTCCCACAATCCGGTGAAGAACGCGGAAATCGGTGTCCAGTTGGCCACGATCAAACCGGCCGCCACCGCAATGCCCATGGCGATCAGCATGATCGGATTGGTCTTGAGCACCATGCTCATCACGTCGAACACCTGTGTCGCACCGGTGACGGCGGTTTGCATGGCAGAAAACGCAATCGCCCCCGCCGCCAGCCCTTCGACCAGTTTCGGGTTGTCGGCCAACAGGCTGCCGACCTGGGTCAGCACCGGTTCCAGCCCGACCACCAACGCCCCCACGGCCGGCACCAGTGCGGCGTCCACCGCGGCGGAGACCTTTTCCATCGACGCACTGAACACGTTCATGTTCTGCGCGGCGGCTTTCGGTGTTTCCGGCAGATCGACGGTTTTCGCCGTTTCGCTGACTTCGGTCAACTTGCCCTGAAACGCCGCAGCCGATTTGATGCCGTCCACGAACGGCGTAATCACGCTGCCGCCCTTGAACAGACCGCTGATGTCCAGTTTGCCGAGGCCGGTCTGTTCGAGGTTTTTCTTGAAGCTCTCGACCTTTACTCGCAGGGCACCGAGCTTGGGCGACAGTTCATCGATGCCCGTCAGCAGCACCGAGGTTTTCTCTTTCTTTTCTTCGTCTGCCATCACTGCACCTGCTGCATCGCATTGATCCGTTGCGCGTGCTCCAGCGATTCGCGGAGCACATCCAGTGGCCTGGCCATCATCTGTTCGGGGTCAACCTTCCAGAACCAGGCCAGGTCATAGGCGACCGAAATCAGGTCGGTGATGGCTCCGACGCCGCACTCATGAAAAAACTCGCAACGGCCCAGCTCAGCGCGTTGAGGTCAGCCAGATCCAACTGGTTGACCGACGACGGCGGAATGCCAGCGCACACAGCGATGTATTTGGCCGCCACGTCCATGTCGAGGCTGACCTCTTCGCTCTTGTCGATCTTGTACGGCAGCGCCTTGATCGCTCGTACCTCCTGCACCGTCGGACGGCGCAGGACGAGTTCGGTCAGGGGCTCGCCGTGAGCTTCGATCGCAACTTGAAGCTTCACGGCGCCGCTCATTGCCAGGTCCCCTTGATGCCTTCGAATTTCAGTTCGATGGTGGCGTCATCGCCTTTGGAGACTGGTTCTTCGACCAGGTAGGCACCGGCCAGTACGTAGACTTTGCCGTTGCTGAATTCGCAGGTGACGGTGATGTCGGTGCCTTCGATCAGCTTCTTCAGCGGGAAGTCGGCGGTGTGCAGCGCGGTCACTTTGAACGACGGCGCGATGTCGGTTTCCTTGTAGAAACCCGGCACGACGGTTTCACGTTTGACGGCCATCAGCGGGGCTTCGCAGCCGCCGTTGATAGTCAGTTGTGCACCGTCGACCTTGACGTAGCAGGTGCCTGCAATCAGTTGACCCATGGTGTTACTCCCTTCAAATAAAAAGCCCACGCAAGGTGGGCTGAAATCACAGTGTCAAACGGGCCGATCAGGCGACGTCGTCGTACTGCAGACGGAACTGGTTGAGCAGTGCGAACACGCGCAGACCGTTGATGTAATCCGGCGGGAACAGCACGTTCACGCGGCTCGGGTCCTGCACGTCGCGCTCGACGATCAGGTGCTCGGCGAACAGCTCGGCGTTTTCCACGTGGCCTTCCAGTTCGAGCTTGGCGTACTGGGCAATCAGCTCACCGCGAATGGTCGCCGGGGTGACGATCGGCTGGCCGGCGCCGAAACGGGTGCCGTCGGAGGCCAGTTTGTGGCGACCGTATTTGCTGGTGATCACGCTTTGCAGACGACGCACGATGAACGCCGACTGGTGCATGGTTTCGCTGTCCAGGTACGAGTTGTCGGCCTGGCCGTAAGCGTTCTTCTGATAGGTGGTGATCGAGCGCTGGATGCGCACGTAACCGCCTTCGTAGTACGCGGTGGCGATGCCGTAGTTGAGCAGCGACTGACGCTCGGTCAGGGTGAAGCGCTCGCTGGACGGTGCCGGATCGACACCCGGCAGGCTGCCGCTCTGGGTCGGGCGGCTGGCATCGGCCGAGATGAACACCGAAGTGCGTGCAGCCAGTGCCGCAGCTTGTACCCACACCGGTTGCGGAACGCCCGGCTCCAGCGCCTGAATGGTCATGTGCTGGTCATTGCGAGCTTGACCGGCTGCCACCAGAGTGCCGACGGTGCCGCGCTTGGCGCTGTAGACGTGACCGAACAGTTGCTTGGCCCACGACCAGCGACCGGTGCTGTCATCCATCACCGCTTGCCAGGTGTTGAGGGTCGCCAGGTCGGACCATGGCAGCGTGATGAATTCGAACGGCTCATCGCCCAGTGCCGCAACGGCAGCCACTTGATCCGGTACACCGACGCCGCCGGTCATGGCGGTGATCGCGGTGGTCAGACCGGCCGGGGTTTCTTCGCCGTTGCTCTTGCCCAGGCGATTGAATTGCAGGCTGATGTCGTTGCCGCTCTCACCGGTCCATTTGGCGTTCAGGGTTACCACGCCTTCAGCGGCTGCAGCGCTCACCGGCAGATCGGCGGTGGCGTTGATTTTCTGTGCCAGGGCGGTGGCCGCCTGGGCAGCAGTGGCACCGTTGACCACGGTGGCCTGTACACGGACGCCGCCGACATACAGGTTGAGCACGCCAGCCTGAGTCGCGGTGCCGGTCAGGGTCAGCACGCCTTTGGCGATGGCACCGGTGGCGTTGTGCAGCGGCAGGCACCAGATCTCACCGATCGGGTCGGCCTTGCGGAAGGTCTCGTACATCGAGGCCAGCATCGAGCCCTGGCCGCCAATGCTCTTGGCCAGTGCCACGCTGGAAACCAGCACCAGTTTGCCGACTTCGCTCGGGGCGATGTTGTCGTTGACCTGCGCCACGATCAGGCGGCGCATGGACGAGGACGCGCTATTGGCGGCCGAGTTGTCCATTTCGGCATAGAACAGCGGTACACGAATGTCCGCAGGAATGTTGCTGAATCCGATCGCCATTATTTGGCTCCCTTTTGTTTAGCTGTTGCGGTTTTGAGGGTGATATCGCCGTCGGCCAGACGCCGGCGCCACCAGGCGCTGTCCAGCACTTCACGGCCTTCCAGTGGCAGCAGGTCGCCTGCTTCCGGGTCCGGCACGGCACGGCCAGCGGCCGGCACTACGGTGATGCGGTTGCTCATGGGGTTACGTCTCCAGAGAAAGTCATTTCCACGCGCCCGTCAGGGCCCGGGTGTTTCAGGTTGGGGTCGGCCGGGTCGATCGCATCGACCCGCACGGTGACCCCGGTAAAGGACGACAAACCGTCCAGTTCACGTTCGTGCCAACTCTCCGCAGGCTGACTTGGCAGATTGCGGCCCAGCTGGAACTCGGCAAAAAAGCGCAGCCGGTAGAACGCGCGGCTGCTGTTGATCGAGACCGTTTCGCCGCCGTCATAAACGATGGCGCTGTAGTCGGAACCGGGCTTGAAACCCACCAGCGCCCGCCACACTTCGGCGCGCAGGTCGTGCAACAGATCCAGCGCTTTTGTGGCGTCCGTGGCATCAAGCACCAGGATGATTTCGAAGCGGTCGCGGATCGGTTGGCTGGCAGAGTTCTGTGCGGTGCTGGCGCTGGCCAGATCGGCCAGCGGTAAAACATGAGCCGACGGTGTCGGCAGATTCGGGTTGCCTTGCAGAAGCGCCAGGTCGACACCTGTCGCGATATGGCCGGCAAGGCTTGGGCATTGCGCACGCAGCTGCGTGAGGATCGGGGAGATCTTCATGGGGAGCGTTCCAGGATGTGTGAGTGGCCACAGTGATGCGTGTGGCGGTGAGACCGGGGGATCAGTCCTTGGCTTTTGCCTCGGGATCCCGGCCGTTGGCTTCGATCAGGCAGCGATAGCTTTCTTCGGGCTTGCCGCTGGCAGTCACCTTCTCGATCGACCAGCGACCGCGCATGAAGTCGGGCCAGGTGTCATCGAGCACCAACAGACCTTCGGCCACCAGCAGCGGATCACCCGGGCAAGTAACTTTCAGCTTGTATTTCTCGCGCAGCATCTTGCGCACTTCGGCTTCGCCGATGGCTTTGGCTTCTTCCACACTGGCCTGTTTCTGACGAATGACCTTGTAGGGCGCCGAGCCGGTTTTCACCTCTACCTGCTTGCCGGCATTGGCGTCCCAACAACAGACTTTGCAACCCTGATTCTGGGTCCGCGCGGTCTCTTCCAGCGTGGCGCTGATGAAGGCGTGATCGCCCGGCCGATTGTTGTGGGTCACCGACAGCCTGACGTTCGGTATCACCTGACCCGACAGGGTTTTGAGCTGCGCCGGTTTCGCCAGTACGTAGAGGTCGTTGAACGGTTTCGCCACCGCGTCGTACTTTTTTGCCAGCCGCGTGATGAAGCTCATGTCGGTTTCGTTCGACTGGTCGACATGAGCGATCCTGATCAGCGCCAGTTCGGGATCGACGCGCGGGGAGAAACCGTGCGGCTCAACCAGTTTGCGAAACAGCCCGCCAAGCGTCGTGGGGCCATGACTGGCCGTGCGCCGTTCCTTGAATCCGGTTTCGTCCTTGCCGCTGAAAGGCGCGGCGGTCGCGACCAGCGTCAGGCGCAGCGGGAACAGTGTGGGTGTCAGTCGAGTGACCTTGAAATGGCCCTTTTCGACCAGCCCGGTCTCCAGATAGCCCACCCGCAAGCCTATGATTCCGCCCAGGGTCGGCAAGCCTTCAAGGCCTTCCAGGTCGAGCACCAGCGTCAGTTGATCGGACTCCATTCCGGCGGCATCGATGTGTTCCCAACTGATCAGGCGCTGGTTCAGCAGGTCCTTGTTAGCGCCGTAGATTTCGATCGCCGGTGTAAATCCCTGTGCCATGCAGCCTCCTTAATCCCAGGCCAGAACCGGTTTGATCGCGGCCGGTTTCGAGTCGAGCTCCGGCAGAGTCACCCAGACACCGGCCGGCAGGATCGGGCCGTGCTCGGCCAGGGTCGGGTTGAGTGCCCACAGGGCTTCTTCGGCGCTGTCATCGCTGCGACCGGTTTCGCGGTAGAGCAACAGATTCACCGAATCACCGGCCACGCTTCGTACCTTACGCATTGTTGAACTCCGACAATCCGATGACCCACTTGATCACCATCGCGGTGCCGTCATCGATGACCTCGCTCTGGTTTTCGTCGATGCTGTTGATCCGCCACAAACCCCAGTTGCGACCAATGCCGTCAATCAACGGCAGCGGTACTCTCAACGCTTGCAGCGCACGCAGCTCATCGAGCCGCTCCATCGCCACGGCGTACATCGAGGTGCCGCCGATGGTCAGGGATTCGGGCTTCTGGCCTGTCTGGTGGGACCTGGGTTTGCTGTTGAGGATCTGCAGATCAGTCCAGCCACCCTCGGATTTGCGCGACAGCGTGCTGTACGCAAAGTCCCGGGACAGTCCGAAGATGAAACTGCCCAGTGCCATTTGTTGTTTCATTGGGCGACTCCATCGGTCAGGGCTGCGTCACGGCGTATGGAGAGGGCATTGCCGGCCACACCCGGGACAAATTGGGACGTGAAGTGCGACTCAAGCACCTGCGAAAGCATCGTGCCGAGCTTCTCGGAGTTGAGCATTTCGCTGCCGCTGACATGAACTGAAGGTGCGTAGGTGAATTGCGGAGGTGGCGTTGGTGTTTGCATTTGCGCCGCGGACAGGTCCTTGGCGACTTCCGCTGGCGGGGCGAGCTTGTCCTCAGGCGGCGTCGCCTGATGCTCCCCCACATAGGACCCGATTATTCCACCCAGCGTGCCACCAATGAAGGTTCCGATGCCGGGCGCAATGAACGTACCGATCGTAGCGCCAATCGCCGTTCCGGCCAGTTCACCGGCCGCGCCCTTTACCGCTTTGTCATCACCTTCGCGCCAGCCTTTCAACCCTTTATAGGCAGCGTGAGCAATGGCCAGAGGTGCACCAACCTTGATGGCAGGCAATGCCTTGACAACCGACGGCATGAGCTTGCCCCCCAAACCCTCTGCCAATGACATGACTTTCGCGCCAGCCCCGCTCAGCCGACTCGGCATGGCGCTTTTGACAACATCGCCAACCATTCTGAATCGGGTGAGCGCATCGTCGAACATGGGTGCGACTCTGGCCGTCACACCACTCAAGCGACTGCTCCTGCGGGTTATGGAAGCGGTGCCGGCCGACCGTGCAGCAGAAGGGGTGCGTCGGCGTGATCCACGCCCCTTCTTCCTGCTTTTGCGACCGTCGCCATCGTTGTCATCACCGCCTATCACATTGGCAATATCCGGCGGCAGTCTCGCCGATGCCAGGCGCAATAGTTTCGTGGAAACCACGTCGAGCACCGAGGCCACGCCGGACTTCAACGCCCCCCCCACAAACGGCATGGCTGCCACGCCGAGCAGAACCAGCCCTGCCGTGAGGGCCGGGAACGTTTCTGCCGCTGCGCTCACACCGTTGACCAGTGCGGTGAGCACTACGGCGGCACCGTCAGCCAAGGGCGCAAGCGCCGTACCGAATGCAGTGGTCAACCGGGTCAGACTTGCGTCCAGCGCATTCCAGCGACCCTGCGAAGTATTGCCAAACGCCTCTGCGGACTTCGCCGCAGCACCTTCGCCCGCGCCAAGCTCCGTTGTTGCGTACTTGTGCTTGTCGGCTACCAGCGAGAAGGCGTTTTTTACATCGTCCGGCTTCTTCAGCAGTTCGAGAACTCGGGTGTCGTTTTCGCCGAACAGCGTCTTCGTCAGTGCTGCCCGCTCTTGCACAGGCTGCTCGTTAAGTGCAGCAAGAACCGAGTTGATGACAGCAGGCGCATCCTTCCTCATCCCCTCAGACAGCGATTGAGGATCAAGCCCTAACTGAGTCAAGGCTGTTCGCTGCTCAGTCGATACCGCCCCGCCTTTGGCCAGCATCGAGGTGATGCCTTTAAGCGCGGCGCTGGCGCCCTCCTTGTCCGCACCACTATTGAGTAGAGCCGCCGCCAATGCGGCGACCTGTTCGGGCGTCAATCCGGCGGCAATCGCACTCTCGCCGGAACGTTGCACCACCGAACCGATGTCGGCGGCCTTGGCATCCAGACCGCTATTGCCGAGGTAGGTCGTTGCATCCGCAAGATCCTGGCTTTGATACTGATCCAGCTTCAGCGAGGAACGCCACGCGGCGAGCGTTTCGCCAGCCGTCTTGACGTCCATCCCGAATGCCGATGCGTTGATTGCGGCATCATGGGAGAACCACTTCAGTTCGTTCGCCCGCTGGTCACCTTTGGCACCATCGGCAATGCCGGATCTGGCTCCGGCAAGCTGCACTTGCAACAGATCCGCGTTGGTCGCACCACTGGCGGATATCTGTTTCTCGCAGGCGAGTTCCAGAGTGCTCTGCGAGTGCGCTTGAAGCTGATCACTGCTCAGTTTGAGCAACTGATTGAGTTCGACAAGCGCCGTCTCGTTGGCCATGGCTGGTTGCATGAGCTTAGGAGGTGGACGCTGCTCGATCTCGGCCTTGAGTTTTGACTTTGGTTCGGCGCTTGCAGCCGGGGATGCAGCACTCACCTTGAACAGCGACTGCTGATTGGCCAACAGCTCTCGAAGCTTGATCTGTTCCTGGGTCAGTAAACGAATATCCGCACTGGCCATAGCCAGTGCCAGACTCAAATCCACCAGCGGTGTGCCGAGGCTGTCGGGCGATATCGATCCGCCCGCCAGTCTGGCGTTGCCGAACGCCATGCTTCCAGTCTCGCTGGCGAGCATCGGCGCATACTTCGTATCTGCCATGCCGCTCTACTCCTGTTTCACGCCAAGGCGAGTGATCGCTATGTCGTAGCGGCGCAACGCCTTTTCGGCGTCCCACTCCAGAATTTCCGCCTCACTTACCGGGTAAATGAGCGGCACGATATCGAGGATTACTTCGATGTCGCGCTCTGAAAGAAGGCCGCCGGCTGGTTTAAAAAATCGTCGATGCGCACCTGCAATTGTGTCCAGTCCGGGACGGTCATCAGGGCCAGATCGGGGATCATCAGGCCGGTGCAATGGGCGGTGATGAACTCGGCGCGTTCCTTGGCCGTTTTCAGTTTCTTCATCACTTTGGTGGCACGCAGCGCCGGCATTTCCAGGCTCAACGAGGTGACGGTGCGGCCGGTGACGGCGAGCGGTTGCAGCAGTTGCACCTGGTCGGGATCGTCGGTTTTTTCCGCGTCTTCGACCTGGTCGAGAAAGTACGACGCCGGACGGGTCGACATCTCGTGCACGTACTGCGCAATGGTTACGTAGTCCGGACGTTTGAGCTGGTCGAGTTCCTTGACCGACAACCCGGTGGCCAGCAGCGCCAGTTCGAAGAACTGATCGTCTTCGTCATCACCGGCGCGTTCCAGCGCGTCTTTCTGGGCGGCGTAGAACAAAGGCTTGAGCTGGATCGTTGCGATCTGCGAGCCGTCGTCACCGGTGATCGGCGACAACAGGTCATGCTGGGGTGGCATCCACGACATGAAAGGAATTCCTTGGGTGTTCTTGAAGATCCCTGTGGGCGTGAGCGCCCACAGGGTGTGTGCTTGATGCGCCGAAAAGGCTTACGGCATCAGCACCGCACGGCGGGCATCACCAAGGATGTCGACGCCGTTGAGCACGAACTTCTGGGTGCGCACGTCGATGTCGATCACCGGAATACCGTTTTCCAGACGGTTGTAGGTGCGGCAGGAGAGTTCCAGCGTGGTGATGGCTTTACTGCCCATTTTCAAGGCATCTTCAGCCAGAGATTTCAGCTTGCCGCCGACGGTGTGATAGGTGAACCAGGTGTTGCCGTCCTGATCCTGACCGGCTTCACGCACGTTCAGCAGAATGTCGTCGCCCAGCTTCACGCCCATCGCCAGCAGCACTTCTGCGCCGGTGCCTTGCAGCTTGAGCGTGGCATTCAGCGGCTTGGCGCTCTTGGCCATTTCCTCGACGATGAAGCGCCCGCCCGTCATGCCTTCCATCTCGAAATCGATCTTCGGCGGGGTGAACTCTTCCACGGTCGCCGACAACGGCAGGCCTTGCAGGGTGGCCGCGATGGCCTGTCTTACGCGGTTGGTAAACATTAGAGAACGTCCTCCAGGAACTGCTCGATGATTTCATCGCGGGCGTTGAGTTGATAAACCATGTGTTCGTTCGGCGCGTAGCGGCCGTAGTCGATGACCACGTACCAGGTGCCGTTCTTGTACTTCTCGACGCTGTTGAGTTCCGGGTGCAGGTAGACGCTGCCGCCAGGAATGGTTTCGTCGGCGACCAGGGTTTGCAGCCAGTCGTTGATGCGCTTGACCTCCTGATCCATGAACGACTTGGTCAGGTTCTTGGCCATGGCTTTCTGGCCGGCCTTCACCAGCTTGCGGCTGATGGCGTCTTCCAGACCGACGTAGCTGATGAACTTGCCGGTGATGGAACGGTTGCCCAGCAGCGAGAAGCCGCCCAGCACGGTGCGGGCGTAGTAGCTGACGCCGTAGCGGTTGAGCAGATCGCCTTCGGTAGAGGTGTCGAGGATGTTGTACTCAACGACGCGGGACACGTCTTCGGCGTAGGTCACCTGGTTGCCCGGGCTTTCCCATTGCTTGACCTTGGCCAGCGCGGCAATCGCCAGGCTCGATGGCGCGAGGAAGACGTTTTTCTTCGCCGCTTTCGAGTACACGGCGGGCATGTTGTGCACCACCAGGCAGCGGTCGAAACCGAGGTCGGCGCCGCCCAGATCCTTGCTGTACAGCACCTGATCGGCGACCGAAGCGTCCTTGCCGTCCAGCACCACACGGGCCTTGATGCGCTTGCCGAACGAGGCGAACTCGCTGGCCACCGCTTTAGTGCCGGTGAAGCCCGGCGCGCCGATGATGGTCAGGTCCTCCGGTACGCTGCCCAGTGCCGCCAGACCGAGTTTGCGGCCGGTGGCTGGCTCAACGCCGCCGATCACCGCGTTGACGGTATCGGCCGGGGTCGCGCCCGCTTCGACGATCACCACGTACACCGGCACCTTGACCACTTTGAGGATCTGGTAGACCGCGTGGTACAGGGTGCCCTCTTCCGAGCCGGTCGGATCAAGCATTGCGTGGGTGGTGAAGCTGTTGATGCGAAACGGTGCGTTGCGCGGAATCAGCGGATCGGCTTTCGGCGCGGTGCCGACCAGACCGATGACGTTGTCGCCCAGGCCACCCATGGCCTCGGGGGATTCGGTGGCATTGACGGTAATGCCGTTGTGCTCGAAGTTCAGAACCTCAGCCATAGTCAGTCAGCCTTCTTGGCAGCGGCCTTGACGGCCTTGGTGGTAGGTGTTTTCAGCTCCAGTCGACCGGCGCTGTACAGGGCACTGGCCTCGACATCGAGCAGATCGAGTTCCTGGCCGACGCTCGACCAGTGCCCACCGCCGGTGGGGAATGGGACGAGCACGGTGTAGGTTTGGCGGGTTGCCATTTTTCGTTTCTCCATAAACGGGAAAGCCCCTCAGAGGGAGGGGCTTGGCGGGTGTTGATTGTGTTGAGTGGGAAAACAAAACGCCCCGGATTCGGGGCGTTATTGAAGTGACGGTTCAGGTTTCCCGGTATCTGTCACAGCTGTCTGGATAGCTTTGATTGCTTCGTCGGCAGCCTTTCTGGCTTCATCGATTGCGCCATTCGCAATCCTGTCTCTGATCAGCTCTTTCGCCTCCAGGCGGTGTTCGCGGACTAGATAAAGTACTTCTGCGTATCTGGCGGATTCAGCCAGCATGCTGTCTGCGGCTTCCCGAGGCGTGCGGCCCATGATTGCCCAGGCAGCGACCGAACGTGGCACTGCGTCTGCGGGATAGCCGGCATCCTTGAAAGCTTGCGCTTCGGCCGTCGCTCGTTCGTATTCGAACGCCCGCAACGGGTCGCCTGCAAAAGTCTGTCGTGCCTGGTCGGCGTAGTTATCAATCCTTGCGCACAACTCGGCGCAGGTCGGCACAGGCTCACCGTCATGCTCCCATTGGCCTTTCCATTCGCCGGTATCACTGACTCGCTCACCTTTGAATCGCGGATTCCAGCAAGGTTGAGGCAATTGGACGGTCGTCCAGTTTACGGCCCCATTGGGGGCATCGGAGGCGTAGAGAAACCGCCCGGTTTGATCAATGACAAAAATCATATTGTCCCCTTAAGCCGCTTGAACGCAAAAACTGAACTGGCACTTGTAACCAGCCACGCCTGCCGTCGATCCAATCGAGTAATCCAGGATAACTTCGCCCGTGGTTTCCACACGCCACGACAGCAACCCCATTCCAAGTTGACCGGTGGTCCCCCAATCGCCCGTCCCACACATTCTGCAGAGGGGACGATAGCCTGGTGGAAGTGTGAACATGACCAACGAATCGACACCGTTACTTACCCAACGTGCGGCATCAAGGCTCACATAGACATTGCCGTTGGCTCTCCAGTAGCGGGAGGAATTACCGTCAGTGAAGCCATTGATAAACGCAGGAACCAGGAGGGTAGTCGCTGAAAAATTGTTTAAAGCAGCGGTGACTACGCTGTTGGTCTGGGCCTGGGTATAGCTGTCGGTAATTCCGTAGCCCGCCAGCGAATTGGGTTTGCCAGAGGTAATCTTGCTCCAGTCCAGCGCAGGGATGTCGGATGCGACCAGAGTTGTGCCACTGGTAGCCACCCCTTTGGCGTTGACGGCAATTTTTGTGTAAGTGCCGGCAGCAACACCTGAATCGGCAAGTGCCAGGGCAATGTTGGCATTCGCCGATCCGTCAAATGACGCGCTACCACTCGCCGCGCCGGAGATGGAAATACTGCGTGCCGTTTCGAGCTTTCGAGCCGCGACTGCAGTGGCGTTGATTCCAAGAGCGTCAGTGATCCCGAAACCGGCCAGTGTCGTGGGGTTAGCCCCGGCCGTTGCGCGGCCATATTCGTCGACGCTCAGACTCTTGTAAGTACCGGCAGCAATCCCCGTGCGCCCGGCCAGCATCTTGAATGTCAGCGCGGTAGTACCGAGGGTGATCGGCGCGTTGGTGGTCAGGTGCCACAGCGAATCGCCGTTCAGCGTGCCCTCTTCCACCATCACCGTCAGGCCTGGCGTGACCTTGGCGCTGACGTTGGCATCGTTGGCCCGAGTCCAGTCACCGTTGGCGACGATCCACAGACCGTTGTCTTTCGCCAGGGTCTGATTCGGCAGCAGCACGCGGTCGCCGGCAATCACCGCCACACCGTCGATCTGCTGCGCACCGTTCAACACCACGTTGGCGGTGGCGGCGACACGTACCGACTGTTTGCCATCGAGTTTGCCGAGTTCTTCGGCGAGGTAGCTCATGACCCAGGCGCGGGTAGCCTTGACCACGGTGTCATCGATCAGCAGCGTCACCAGCGAAGCATTGCTGGTCTCGAAAATCGAGCGGATGTAGAACTCTTTGCCCGAGCCCGACGTGGCCAGCACCGGTTTGAACGACTCCGGGTATTTGACGATGGCGTAGAGAATGCCGGTGTCGGTCCACAGGCCGGCTTCACGCACATACCAGCCGCCGACGTCCGGCGGAATGGTGACTTCTGCGAGCAGCCAGCTCGGATTTTTCTCGTCCTGGAACAGCGCGTTGAGCGGTCCGCGCCAGACTTCGCGCTTGAGCGCGGTAGCCGTCGCGGCCGGGTTGTAGACCGCGCCACCGCCGTCGCCGACGGAAATCTGCGTCAGCTTGATCGGCACGCCCGCTGCCTTGCAGGCGGTTTCGTAGGCAATCCCTGCGTTGGTTAGCAGGGTGTAATAGTCAGCCATTCAGGCCCCCTGAGGATAAATAGTGGATGTTTCGACGGTGTAGAGAGCGGCCGCCATGAAGGCTTTGCCGGAGGTTTCGAGTCCTTCGAGGAACACCGGATAGACCGTGGTCAGCTCGCCGCAGAACGTCGCGGCGCCGATCACATGAGAGCCAAAGGCGCTGAGGCCGACCGACACCGACAGCACGTCCCGTTCGCTCTTGGCATCAGCCAGGCGTCGGTCGAGACGGGCGTCGATTTCTTCGCTGTAGGGTTGTTCGCTGAAGGCCCGCACGGAGAAGCTGTAAGGCGCGCCCGGCGGAGTCTGTTCGTACCAGGCGCGAATCTCGGGTCTCAGTTGCAACCCCTTGGCGGCGTTCTCCAGCGCCTTGCGGGTGCCGGCCTGGCGCGCGGTGGGCCAGGCCAGTTCGACGGTCAGGCGTTTTTCGGCTTCCGGTGCGTCGGTGCTCCATTCGGCCACCCCGCGATCCGCCGCGAGATACGGCAGGAACGCGACGGGCGTCGAACTCGGGTTCATCAGCTCGGGAAACGGTGGCGCGATGCGGTCAAGCAATGTGCTGAAGCCGATGTCGAGTGCCCGCTCCAGCGCCGAGCTGTTGGCCGGCAGCAAGGTCGGACGCGGTGTCTGGTCCGTCATAGTGTCTGAACCTCAACCTCGACCGCCGTGCAGTACGGCGCTTGAAACGCGGTACATACGATCGGCGTCAGCGGTTCAAGAATCTGCAATTGCACGGCACCGGCGCTGTGCAGCGTGTAGTCGATCCAGCTCGGATCGACCCGCCCTTCCAGACGATGGCAACTGTCGGCGTAGGCCTGCAAATGCTGTTGCGCGGCGACTTTGGTCAGGCCCGAATCCGGGCCGGAGTTGATCTTCGCCACGACGCGGATCTTGTAGCGCTGAATGTCCGCAGCTTTGACGGTGACCTTGTCGGTTTCCGGGCAGACATCGGGGCGGGCAAAGTGTTGGCGCACGCCGTCGAGCAATGCGGCGGACGGTGTGCCGTCGGCGTCTCGGGAAAGCACAGTTACTTGCACTTCACCGGGGGCCGTGCGGCGGCCATTGCCATCCTTGACCTGTGCAGCGAGGCCGTCCGGGGCGAAGGTGTAGGTGACGTCGACGACGCCGGCATCGGTGGATTCGACTTTCACTGCCGGCCGTTCGCCGAGGGTGAAGACTTCGCGGCGATACTGCATCCGCGAGCCCGCCGCCGGTGCATGGGGCGCCAGGTAATAGCGCAGCCGGGCGTCATCGTCGCTTTCGTAAATCGCTGGCACCGGCGGGAATGCCGCCGGGTCGCCCGGGTCGAGCAACTGTCGCTCCAGACCCATGTCCGCCAGCCGTGCATCGAGATTGCTGCCGGTCGCCCACCACGCCAGCATCTGTTTGATCCGGGCGTTGTATTTGCGTTCGTGGGTTTGCAGGCGAACGCAGAAAGCCTCAAGGGCCAGGGTCAGCAGTTCGCTTTCGTTTTCCAGGCTGGTCTTGAGTTTCGCCGCGCTGTCCGGCGAGCGGGTGCCGACGTACTCGAGGACGAAGGCCTTGAACTCGGCGAGCAGATCCTCGAAGGCCTCGACCTTGATCAGTGAGGGTTCGGCCAGTTGGTTCTGACCAGGGATCAACATGCTCATGTCACGACCTCGAAAGTCTGTTGGCGGTTTTTCCAGGTGCCGGCAAATCGCAGCAGCAACCCCGCGCCCTGACGGCTGGCGACGATCACTTGCGGCTGGAAATCGCCGATGCCGTTCTGTGCGTTGTAGAACGCCTGCGCGGCGTGGCTTTGCGCCAGAAGCAGAACGTCATCGCCGAGGTTCTGCCCCAGCAACGTGGGGATCAGCGACCCGTACAAGGGCCGCTTCTGCCGTGTGCCCAAAGGCGTGGTCAGGGCCCGGGTCGCGCGCTGCACGAATTGCAGCCAGTCGTCGACCGTGGCCCCGGTGTTTCTATCGATTCCGATCATGGGAGGCTCTTGATTCAGGGGCTGATGACGCGACCCTGGTGATCCACCAGCGGGCCGCTGAAGTGCACGCCCGAGGCGTCGATCGTCAGGCCGACAGCGCCCAGTTGCAGGTTGATCGCTTGCGGCGTCATCACCAGCCGTGCGGGGCCGATGCTCAGCTCAAGGGATTCGCGAGAACCGCTGAAAGCCACAGGACCGTTTTGCCAGTGCAGGGTGTGAGAGGCATCGTCGTAGCCACTTTCGCTGCCATCGACATGCACCCGTCGCGTCAGCGTGGGGACGGTGGCAGCGGGTGGAAACCGATCACTGTTCAAGCCGAACAACGCCACGCTTTGCGCACCGCTTTCGCCGCTGCCGTAGTTGAACAGCAGGCACTGTTCGCCAACGCTCGGAATCCGCGACTCGCTCTGTGCGCCGGCGCTCGGGTTGAAGAACTTGATGGCCGGGGTGAGCAATCCTCCGTGGCTGACCTTGCAGGTATTGCTCGCCGCATCGACTTCCTGACAGATGCCGATGCGGCAATAACTCTCGGCGCGTCGGTGCAGGTCTTCGATCTCCGCTTCCATCTCGGCCAGACGCTCGATGATCGGCCCCAGTTGCATACGCAGTATTGCGTCGAACATCGGTCAGGCCTCCAGCGAGGTGTATTGGTCGGGGTCGTCGATGTCGCTGACTTCCCAGGTGCGGGCGAATTTCGGTGTGCCGAGCGGGTCGTCGAGCAAGGTCGGGCCCAGGTAGAGGGTCTGGTTGAACGACAGCGTCCAGGCTTTGCTCTGTTGATCGGCACGGGTGAGCAAGGACGGCAATCCATCGATGTTCATCGGCAGATCACATTGATCGCCGGGCAAGCCCCAGCGGTTGTCGGTGATCAGGTTTTTCAGTGCGGCGATCAGGTCGCAGGCAGCAAACGCCGTGGCGGAAACTGCCGGAATGACCTGCAGCGACAGCGTCAGCACATGGGCAATCCGCCCGTTGGCTGCCCGCTCTCCCGGTGCATTTCGTTCGATATCGATCAACACCCAGGCCTTGTCGCCGGGTGCCGTAAAGTCATCGCGATTGCCGACTTGCATGTTCAGGTCAACGTTATTGCGCAAGGCTGTCGCCATCGCCGTGAACAGCTGCGATGGCTGCCGGATCGGTGCGGGCATGCATGACCTCCTTTTCAAATGTCCACGCGCAGTCCCGCCGCAAGGCGTGCAGCGAGACAAGAAAGTGAAGGGGTTACTGTGGGTCGCGCGGAGGTACTTCGCAGACGCCGATGCGCTTGGCGGCCCAGCGTTCGTAGAGACCGATGGCGACGTCGGCACCGGCCATGGCGGTCAGGCAGCCAAACGCGCCGGCGGCCCAGATCGACATGCCGGCGGCGTACAGCAGCATGATCGCCGAGACGCCGCAGATCATGCAGGCGCCGGAGCGCAGGGCCAGCCGTCGCAGCAGTGGCCAGCCGCGGGCGCCGTCCTTGTCGGCGCGCCACATTTCGCCGGAGACCCCGCCCGCCACGGCAAGCAGGATGACCAGCCAGATCGGCATGTCCGCCAACGCTTGTTGCTCGTTTGTCATGTCACGCCTCCTGGTGTGATGGATGAGTGGTGTGTGTTGGGTTCAAACGTTTTCTCTCGAGGCAGGCATTCCAAAAAGCCCGGCGCGGTGGCCGGGCTTTTCAGCAATGCGTTCTCGATAACTGAGCTGACAAAGCGCTTGGGACAGTCGCACCCGGCCAGTTAACATCGCAAGGCTGTCAGTAAGGAGCTACTGGCCAGACAATATTTGCCGGATAACCCGGCTGCTTATCGATGTCGCTGACGGCAATCGAGTACTGCTTGTGCGCCAACAACTGAGCCTCGTCCGCGGCCGAAGCGACGCCGAGGTCCACTTTGAACTGCAGGGAATTCATTAGCAGCCAGTTGGCGGCGAAATTCAGCAGTTGCCATTTCTGTTGCTCGGCTTCGTTGCGCAGGTCTTCGTCGGAAGGTGGGGTAAATGTCCAGACCTCATTAAAGGTCGCCGACCAACCCACGCGAATTTCGCTATTACCGGTGACATCAACCCAAAAGGACGTCGGCGAAGCTGGCGCTTCCGGGATGACCTCACTTTCTCTCAGTTGGGTGACTTTGCTGTATTCAACCAGCGCATAGAGATTCATGGTTTAACTCCTTGGTTTTTTGTTGATCCAGATGAATGCCGTGATGAAACCTGGCAGGCATTCCAAAAAGCCCGGCACTTAGGCCAGGCTCTTCAGTTGCGCACGCGCTGAGGCGAGTGACTCAGAAAGGAGCAACCGGCCAGTGGAGCGCCGTTGGATAACCGGCCTGATTGTTAATCTCGGTCAGGTCGACGATGTACTGTTTGTAGGCTTGCCACTGCGTCACCTCTGCCGGGGTTGCGGCACCCAGCTCTACCCGGTATTGCAGCGGGTTATACGTCAGCCATTCGGCTGCGATAATAAAACGCTGCTTTTTGCGTGCAGCGGCAATGGCCAGGTAGTCCCCGTAAACAGGTTCAAAAAAGCCCGGGGCCGAGCCGGAGTACCTGTATATCAAACCAACTTGAACCTCTGGATTTGCGGTGACATCCATCCAGTAGTCCATCGCTCCTCCCTGTGTAGGAAATGGCGGTTGACTTTCAGCCTCCACGATTTGGTTGACCACATAAAAGCTGTACCCAGCCATCAACTCCATAAATGCATAACGATTCATTCCAATTTCCCTTTGTCTGTTTAACCAGGCCCTGCTCTGCACAATATTCATTGCAGGTGATCTGCTCAGAGGAGCATTCCAAAAAGCCCGGCAATGCGCCGGGCTTTTCAGTAATGCACTCCTTTGCCTTCCTTCAATCCTGTGTACGTGAAGGACGCTGACTTTTCGGCGCTACTGGCGCGGTACGAGTCCGTTCAAATTGTTTTTCCGACCGCGGTCCCTGCCCGCCGGATAACTGCTTCTGGTGCTTTACGCTGCACACCCGGGTCAGTTGCCAACCCTCTGAACCGTTGAGGCCGGTTCATCGCTGCCTGTTCTTGTGGAACTAAAGAGCTGTTGTTGCCAGCCGCTTTGTCGAGCGGCTTGGTGGCAAGGATATGCATGCATGCATATCCAGTCAATGCGTAAATGCATTTATTTATGCATGAGAAATGCGCGGATGCATCAAAGCCCCGCCGATCAAGGGTTGGCCGCTTTTCTACAGGCGAAAAAAAACCCGCCGTGGGCGGGTTTTATCTGAGAGAGGGGTCGTTATCGGGCGTACATGCCCCACCAGAAGACGTGACCGAGGATGACAATCTGTTCTTCCTGCATATCCTGGAAGCTGTAGTCCTCGTCCGGATGCTCATCGCGATTGAAGCTGCGCAGGCGGATACCGGTAGGCAGGCGATAGAGCTGCTTCACCCGCAATTGACCATTGTGATTGATCGCATAAAGGTCGCCATCGACAATGTCGCCGATCCCGCACTTGCCCGCGTTGACACCGACAGTGGCGCCGTCACGCAGCACCGGCAACATGCTGTTGCCCCGTACGGTCACGCATTTGGCCTGGTCGAACTGCACACCATTATGGCGCAGGCTGCGCTTTCCAAAGCGCAGGCTAGAGCGTTCGCTCTCTTCGATGACGAATCTTCCTGATCCAGCAGCCAATTCAACCTCGCGAAGGAAGGGCACCGACACCTCGTCGTCATCGACGGGCGTGTCATCGTCCCACAGGCTTATGTCCTTGAGTTCGGAATGCAACTCCTCGCGCCCGCCGCCGGCGACCGGCGCAACATCCGCGCGCCCGCGCAACTGATCGGTGCTCACGGCGAAGTACTCGGCAATCTTCGAGATGTGTTTATCCGAAGGATCGACGATCTTCCCGCTGAGAATCCGCGAGAGAGTGGATTGAGGCACGCCGGTGCGACGGTGGAGCTCCGTGGGGGAGATCCCGTGCTGATCGAGCAGTGCTCTTAAGACGGAGGATACGTTGCGTTTTTGCATAACGCGCATAGTGCTTGAAGTTTTTCGGGAAGACAAATGCTGATTTGCATAAATCGTGCATTTGACGTGTTCGAATTCAAACCTTGTTTCATTTCAAATCAATCGATTTCTGTAGAAGCGCAATCAATCGGACTAGCCTGATCAGCACGAAATCAACCTGGAAAGGATCTTCAAAGTGAATGATACCGACTCCACAAGGCGATCCATGTCACCAGCAGAACAGATTATTTCCTCCCAAGCGATTGTTTTTGCTCGCTCAAACAAAAAGGCCATCGCGAAGCGCCTCACAGACAAAACCGTCTTTCTCCCGGAGGAAGCGCCGGTATCCGTATTCATGGCAGGTTCACCGGGTGCAGGAAAAACAGAAGCGTCAATCGCTCTGATCAACCTTTTCGCGGATACGAAAATCCTGAGAATCGACCCCGACGAGCTGAGAAGCGAATTCTCTGAATACTCAGGAGGGAACTCGTGGCTTTTCCAAGGAGGCGTTTCGATTTTGGTTGAAAAAATCCTCGACTTCGCCATCGATCAAAGACAGTCATTTCTGTTGGATGGAACCCTTTCAAACATCGATGTGGCCAGAAAAAATGTTGAACGATCCTTGAAGAAAGGCCGGTTTGTGCAAATTTTGTATGTCTATCAAAATCCATTTCTGGCTTGGGATTTTGTGAAAGCCCGAGAGGAAGCTGAGGGCAGGAGGATCCGAAAAGAGCATTTCATCGATCAGTATTTTGCAGCACGTGACGTAGTGAACTCGCTTAAGTTAGAGTTCAGTGGTGATATCCATGTCGATCTGTTGCTCAAGCACATCGATAACTCGGGGCGGCTTTACAAAGCTGGTGTCGACAAAATTGACTACCATATACCTGAGAAATACACACGAGCCGATCTTCAAGCCAGGCTCGGGACACCCTAAGGAGCGCATTCATGATTTCTATTAAGCTTGGCGCTAGAAAAGGTGCCAAAAACCCCTTTGCCGACTTTATTCGTAACGCGAAGGCCGAACAAAAGAAGCGTGTCTATGGTGAGGTTTTGACTGAGGCGACCAAGCAACAGAATCTCGTCATGATGCAGGCCGAAGTGAAACGAGCCTGATAGTTTACATTTTTCCCAGAAAGCCCGGCCAAGTGCCGGGTTTTGTCATTTCCTGACCGCAATCGGATACACCGCACTATCCAACCCGGCTCAGGGCAGCGCCTGCAAGACCGCCCATGGTAACCTTGCGCCCATCGCGGAAAAGCCCGGCCACTGCCCCGCTTTTACCCCACACCTTCCAACGAGTTACCTGACAATCCGATGAATAAAGCCGTCTCCGACCTGTCCTCCCACACCCCGATGATGCAGCAGTACTGGCGCCTGAAGAATCAGCAC
Source organism: Pseudomonas sp. GW821-FHT11G12 (assembly GCF_058808055.1). Taxonomy (NCBI): domain Bacteria; kingdom Pseudomonadati; phylum Pseudomonadota; class Gammaproteobacteria; order Pseudomonadales; family Pseudomonadaceae; genus Pseudomonas; species Pseudomonas sp. GW821-FHT11G12. Next base: position 3,140 of record NZ_JBXARH010000009.1, on the reverse strand, counting down.
CCGGACCAGCTGATGTTCTACCGCATGGGCGACTTCTACGAGATCTTCTACGAAGACGCGAAGAAGGCGGCCAAGTTGCTGGACATCACCCTGACTGCCCGTGGGCAATCGGCGGGGCAGGCTATTCCGATGTGCGGGATTCCGTATCACGCCGCGGAAGGCTATCTGGCGAAACTGGTCAAGCTCGGCGAGTCGGTCGTGATCTGCGAGCAGGTCGGTGATCCGGCCACCAGCAAGGGCCCGGTCGAACGTCAGGTGGTACGGATCATCACCCCGGGCACGGTCAGCGATGAGGCACTGCTCGATGAGCGTCGCGACAACCTGATCGCGGCGGTGCTGGGGGACGAGCGTCTGTTCGGTCTGGCGGTGCTGGACATCACCAGTGGCAACTTCACGGTGCTTGAGATCAAGGGCTGGGAAAACCTGCTGGCGGAGCTTGAGCGGGTCAACCCGGTCGAGCTGTTGATCCCGGATGACTGGCCAAAGGATCTGCCGGCGGAAAAACGCCGTGGCGTGCGTCGCCGCGCGCCGTGGGATTTCGAGCGTGATTCGGCGCTGAAAAGTCTTTGCCAGCAATTCTCCACTCAGGATCTCAAAGGCTTCGGCTGCGAAACGTTGACCCTGGCCATCGGTGCCGCCGGTTGCCTGCTGGCGTACGCCAAGGAAACCCAGCGTACCGCCCTGCCCCACTTGCGCAGCCTGCGTCATGAACGGCTGGACGACACCGTGGTGCTGGACGGCGCCAGCCGCCGCAACCTGGAACTCGACACCAACCTGGCCGGTGGCCGCGACAACACCTTGCAATCGGTTGTCGACCGTTGCCAGACCGCCATGGGCAGCCGCTTGCTGACCCGTTGGCTGAACCGTCCGCTACGCGACCTGACCGTACTGCTCGCACGCCAGACCTCGATCACTTGCCTGCTTGACCGCTATCGCTTTGAAAGCCTGCAACCGCAGCTCAAGGAAATCGGCGACATCGAGCGGATTCTGGCGCGGATCGGCCTGCGCAATGCCCGTCCTCGCGACCTTGCCCGCCTGCGTGATGCACTTGGCGCCCTGCCTGAACTGCAAGTGGCGATGACCGATCTGGAAGCGCCGCATCTGCAACGTCTGGCGACCACCACCAGCACTTACCCCGAACTGGCAGCGCTGCTGGAAAAAGCCATCATCGACAACCCACCGGCGGTCATCCGTGACGGCGGCGTGCTGAAAACCGGCTACGACAGCGAACTCGACGAGCTGCAATCGCTGAGCGAAAACGCCGGCCAGTTCCTGATCGATCTGGAAGCGCGGGAAAAGGCTCGTACCGGCCTGGCCAACCTGAAGGTCGGCTACAACCGCATCCACGGCTACTTCATCGAACTGCCGAGCAAGCAGGCTGAATCGGCACCGGCGGACTACATCCGTCGGCAGACCCTCAAGGGTGCCGAGCGCTTCATCACGCCTGAGCTGAAAGAGTTCGAAGACAAGGCGCTGTCGGCCAAGAGCCGCGCCCTGGCTCGCGAAAAAATGCTCTACGAAGCGCTGCTGGAAGATCTGATCAGCCAGTTGCCGCCGTTGCAGGATACTGCTGGCGCGCTGGCTGAACTGGATGTGCTGAGCAACCTTGCCGAACGAGCACTGAATCTCGACCTGAATTGCCCGACCTTCGTCAGCGAACCGTGCATGCGCATTACCCAGGGTCGTCACCCGGTGGTCGAGCAGGTGCTGACCACGCCGTTCGTGGCCAACGACCTGAGCCTGGATGACAACACCCGCATGCTGGTGATCACCGGTCCGAACATGGGCGGTAAATCCACCTATATGCGCCAGACTGCACTGATCGTGTTGCTGGCCCATATCGGCAGCTTCGTGCCGGCGGCCAGCTGCGAACTGTCGCTGGTGGACCGGATCTTCACCCGGATCGGTTCCAGCGACGACCTGGCCGGCGGGCGCTCGACCTTCATGGTGGAAATGAGCGAAACCGCCAACATTCTGCACAACGCCACCGAGCGCAGCCTGGTGCTGATGGACGAAGTGGGTCGCGGCACCAGCACGTTCGACGGTCTGTCCCTGGCCTGGGCGGCAGCCGAGCGACTGGCGCACCTGCGCGCCTACACGCTGTTTGCCACGCACTATTTCGAACTGACCGTGCTGCCGGAAGCCGAGCCATTGGTGGCCAACGTGCACCTCAATGCAACCGAGCACAACGAACGCATCGTGTTCCTGCACCACGTGCTGCCGGGGCCGGCCAGCCAGAGTTATGGTCTGGCCGTGGCGCAACTGGCGGGTGTGCCGAGCGAAGTGATCGTGCGCGCCCGTGAACACCTGAGCCGCCTGGAAGACACTGCTTTGCCGCATGAAGCGCCTAAACCGGCCGCCAAGGGCAAACCGGCGACGCCGCAACAAAGCGACATGTTCGCCAGCCTGCCGCATCCGGTGCTGGATGAGTTGGCTAAACTGGACATAGACGACATGACACCGCGCCGTGCGCTCGAAATGCTCTATGCACTAAAGAACCGGATCTAAGCACCGATGAACCGGATATAACGCAAAAGGCTTCAAGCTGTTAGAATCTCGCGCGGTTTGGGATGCTGCTGGCTAATAGCCTGGCTGGCAGACATCGCTCCCGAACCTGGCGACCCCAACCGTGAAGGGGCAACGCTGCCGCCGCCTGAGGAGAAAATTAGAAATGACCTTCGTCGTCACCGACAACTGCATCAAGTGCAAGTACACCGACTGCGTAGAAGTCTGTCCGGTGGACTGCTTTTACGAAGGCCCGAACTTCCTGGTGATTCACCCGGATGAGTGCATCGACTGCGCCCTGTGCGAACCAGAATGCCCGGCCGTAGCCATTTTCTCCGAGGATGAAGTCCCGGAAGAGATGCAAGAGTTCATTCAACTGAACGTCGAGCTGGCGGAGATCTGGCCGAACATCACCGAGAAGAAAGAATCGCTGCCGGATGCCGAAGAGTGGGATGGCGTCAAAGGCAAGATCAAAGACCTCGAACGCTGATCTGTCCCGCGTTTGAAGAAAAGGCCCCTTGCGGGCCTTTTTGCTTTTCCGGGTTTTGCTTTTCTTCAGTGTCTAGTCCTGAAATAGGTTTACACCTGTTTCACTCCAGCGCCCGATGCATCGCATCGGGCGTTTTGTATTTCAA
>NZ_JBXARH010000008.1:0-324659 GCF_058808055.1 Pseudomonas sp. GW821-FHT11G12 | reverse complement strand
CAAGGAGTTTTCCGTTTCGACTGCGCCGGAAGTGGGGCGAATTATAGGCCTCCAGAATCTGCCGTCAACCCTTAATTACGCTTTTCTTGCAAAACCTGCCTTTTACCCGGCAAACGCGGGATTCGGCGGGCTACCGGCGGCAGTCGCAGCACAAGAAGCAGCCCACCTATAGAGGCATAGACCGCCCACTCTTTAAGATCGGCGCGCACAATCCACAGCATATGCAGCAATCCCAACCCGAGAATCACATACGCCAGCCGGTGCAACTTCTTCCAGCGCGCGCCCAGACGACGCTGGCTATAACGATTGGACGTCACCGCCAACGCCAGCAACCCCAGAAACCCAAGCGTGCCGACAATAATGTACGGACGCTTGCGCAACTCGACGCCCAGCTGCGACCAGTCGAAACCCAGGATGAACGCCATATAGCTGCATAAATGCAAAACCACATACGCAAAACACCAGAGCCCCAACTGCCGGCGCACAGCGATCCACCCTGCCCACCCCGTAAGCTTCTGCAGCGGCGTCATGCTCAAAGTGATCAACAGCAATACCAATGTCCCGAGCCCAAGTCGATCAACCAGGACTTTTCCGGGGTCTGGCCCGAGCAGATCCTCAAAGGCCTGATAGAACCACCACAACGGCCAGATAGCCGCCGCAATAAAAACGCCCACACGCCAGAACGGATATCGCATCAGTAATTCTTCCGCAGATCGAGCCCTGTATATAAAGAAGCGACTTCGTCCGAGTAGCCGTTGAACATCTGCGTATCACGTACATTCGGCTTGAACAGACTATTAGGAAGGCGCCGTTCCCGGGCCTGAGTCCAGCGAGGGTGATCAACCGTCGGGTTCACATTGGCATAAAACCCATACTCGTCCGCTGCAATGCTTTGCCAGGTCGTCTTTGGCTGCTCACTAACCAGACTGATCCGCACGATGGATTTGACACTCTTGAAGCCATACTTCCATGGCACCACCAAACGCAACGGCGCGCCGTTCTGATTCGGCAATTCACGGCCGTACATGCCCACTGCCAGGATCGCCAATGGATTCATCGCCTCATCCAGACGCAAGCCTTCTATATAAGGCCAGTCGATCAGGGCAAATCCCGACCGCTGTCCGGGCATACTCTTCGGATCCTGCAAGGTTTCAAAACGAATGTATTTGGCGTTGGACGTCGGCTCCACCTGCTTGAGCAGCGCCGAAACAGGGAAACCGATCCAGGGGATGACCATCGACCACGCCTCGACACAACGCAGGCGATAGATGCGCTCCTCCAACTGATAAGGCTTCATGAAGTCTTCCAGTGCATAGCGCCCCGGTTTCCCCACCTCCCCGTCCACCACCACACTCCAGGGTTCGGTCTTCAGCGATCCGGCATTCGCCGCCGGATCCCCCTTGTCGGTACCGAACTCATAGAAGTTGTTGTAGTGGGTCGCGTCCTTATAGGGCGTGATCGCCTCATCCTTGACGTTCACGGCGCCCCATTTAATAGAAGGCTGCTTCTCGGTAAACCAGGCGGGCGCATTGCCAGACTCGACATCGGCATAACGGGCGGCCTCTTCAGCACTGGCCCAGCGCGGCAGACTGCTCATGGCCAGACCGGCCGCAGTCGCTCCGAGCAATTGCCGGCGAGAGAGATAAATGGATTCAGGCGTGACGTCCGACTCGTGGCAGTCGGACGCTTTGGGGATTTTGATCAGCATGACAACTCCGCAGTTTTGGAGGACAGATGCACCCATAGACTGCGGAGTATGAGGGAAATTACATCACTCGACGTTTTTGTGGCGACGAAGATGCAACAGGTACTGCACAGGGCCCGAGGCCGCATAGGCAAGGAACACCAACAGCAGAATACGCGGAGGATCACTGAACACCACGGCGAACACCAGCACCACCGCCAGGATCGCCACGAATGGTACGCGCCCTTTCAGGTCCAGCTCCTTGAAGCTGTTGTACTTGATGTTGCTGACCATCAGCATACCGGCGGCCGCGACCATCAGTGCAACCAGGAACGACATCTTCGAACCCTGGATCCCGTAATCGCTGAACGCCCAGACAATCCCCGCGACCACACCGGCAGCTGCCGGACTGGCCAGACCGATGAAGTAGCGCTTGTCTGCGGTGCCCACCTGAGTATTGAAGCGCGCCAGACGCAACGCTGCGCCGGCCACATAGATGAAGGCGACCATCCAGCCGACCTTGCCCATGTCACCCAAGGCCCAACCGAATGCCAGCAATGCCGGCGCGACGCCAAACGCAACCATGTCCGACAGCGAGTCGTACTCGGCACCGAATGCACTTTGGGTATTGGTCATGCGTGCCACACGGCCGTCGAGACCATCGAGCACCATGGCGACAAAAATCGCGATAGCCGCGAAGGCGAAGTACTTGCTCGCATTCGCCGAGTCCCCGGCGCTCAACGCAGCCTGGGCGCTCATCGAATTGATGATGGAATAGAACCCTGCAAACAGGTTCGCAGTGGTGAACAGATTCGGCAAAAGATAGATACCACGATGCCGGACTTTACGACCTTCTGCGTCATGCCCTTCTTCGACATGCTCATCGATGGGCAGCAGGCTTTCGGCGTCTGAAGCCTGGTTCGGCTCTTCGGGACGTTCGCTCATGGACATTACCTTGCAACGGATTGGACATTTTCGACAGGTGTCTGGGACGACGGTTCGGCCACAAACGATGCAGCTTTATACCAGAACCGCCCGCCCATACGAAAAAACGCGGCCGAGGCCGCGTTTTTTCATACAAGGGTCGACGACTTAGTTTTTGGCTTTGTCGACGATCTTGTTGGCACCGATCCACGGCATCATGGAGCGCAGTTGCTCGCCGATGATTTCGATACCGTGAGCGGCGTTGTTACGACGCTTGGCGGTCATCGAAGGGTAGCCGGTTGCGCCTTCGCTGATGAACATTTTGGCGTATTCGCCGTCCTGAATACGTTTCAGGGCGTTGCGCATGGCCTGACGTGACTCGGCGTTGATCACTTCCGGGCCAGTCACGTACTCGCCGTACTCAGCGTTGTTGGAGATCGAGTAGTTCATGTTGGCGATACCGCCTTCGTACATGAGGTCAACGATCAGTTTCAGCTCGTGCAGGCACTCGAAGTAGGCCATTTCCGGCGCGTAGCCAGCTTCAACCAGGGTTTCGAAACCGGCTTTTACCAGTTCAACGGTACCGCCGCACAGAACGGCTTGTTCGCCGAACAGGTCGGTTTCGGTCTCGTCCTTGAAGGTGGTTTCGATGATGCCGGTACGACCGCCACCAACACCGGCGGCGTAGGACAGAGCAACGTTCTTGGCGTTGCCCGAGGCGTCCTGGTAGATCGCGATCAGGTCAGGGATACCGCCGCCTTTCACGAACTCGGAACGTACGGTGTGGCCCGGGGCTTTCGGCGCGATCATGATCACGTCGAGGTCGGCACGCGGAACAACCTGGTTGTAGTGGATCGCGAAGCCGTGGGAGAAGGCCAGGGTGGCGCCTTTCTTGATGTTCGGCTCGATTTCGTTCTTGTACAGGGAAGACTGGAACTCGTCCGGGGTCAGGATCATGACCAGGTCGGCAGCAGCAACGGCGGAAGCAACATCAGTCACTTTCAGGCCGTGGGCTTCAGCCTTGGCAACGGTAGCCGAACCTTTACGCAGACCGACGGTAACGTCGACACCGGAGTCTTTCAGGTTGCACGCTTGAGCGTGGCCCTGAGAGCCGTAACCGATGATGGCAACTTTCTTGCCCTGGATGATCGACAGGTCGCAGTCTTTATCGTAGAAAACTTTCATGAATTTCCCCTTTATATCCAGGCCGTTCAGGCCATTCGCTAATTTGGTTTAGATGCTGAGTACTTTGTCGCCGCGGGCAATACCGGTGACGCCACTACGGACGGTTTCCAGAATCGATGCGGTGCCGATGGACTGAATGAAGCTGTCGAGCTTGTCGCTGGTACCGGTCAGTTGAACGGTATACACGCTGGCGCTGACGTCGACGATCTGTCCACGGTAAATATCGGTGGTGCGTTTGATCTCGGCGCGCTGGGCGCCAGTGGCCTTGACCTTGACCAGCATCAGTTCGCGCTCGATGTGAGCACTTTCCGACAGGTCCACCAGCTTGACCACTTCGATCAGCTTGTTCAGGTTTTTGGTGATCTGCTCGATGATTTCATCGTGGCCGACAGTGGTCAGCGTCAGACGCGACAGAGTCGGGTCTTCGGTCGGCGCCACGGTCAGGCTTTCAATGTTGTAGTTGCGCTGCGAGAACAGGCCGACTACGCGAGACAAAGCACCGGGTTCGTTTTCCAGAAGCAAGGAAATAATGTGCCGCATGATTAGGTACGCTCCGTCTTGCTCAGCCACATATCGCGCATGGAGCCGTCTTTGATCTGCATCGGGTAGACGTGCTCGCTGGTGTCGACCGAAATGTCGAGCACCACCAGGCGATCCTTCAGGGCGAACGCTTCTTCCATCTTCGACTTCAAATCTTTCGATTCGGTGATGCGCACGCCGACGTGACCATAGGCCTCGGCCAGCTTGACGAAATCAGGCAGCGATTCCATGTAGGAGTGCGAGTGACGGCTGCCGTAACTCATGTCTTGCCACTGACGAACCATGCCCAGTACACCGTTGTTCAAGATCACGATCTTGACCGGCAAACCGTATTGCAGGCAGGTCGACAGCTCCTGGATGTTCATCTGGATGCTGCCTTCACCGGTGACGCACGCAACGTCAGACTCAGGGAAGCTCAAGGCGATACCCATCGCGGCCGGCAGACCGAAGCCCATCGTGCCCAGACCACCAGAGTTGATCCAGCGGTTCGGCTTGTTGAACTTGTAGTACTGCGCAGCAAACATCTGGTGCTGGCCCACGTCGGAGGTCACAAAGGCATCGCCCTTGGTCACTTCGCACAGGGTTTCGATCACGGTCTGCGGCTTGATCTTGCTGCCGTCGCCCTTGTCGTAAGGGAACAGGCCGCGATCACCGCGCCACTCGTCAACTTGCTTCCACCAGCTGGCGACCGCTTCCTTGTTCGGGGTTTCGCCGATTTCCTTGAGGATCGCGACCATTTCGGTCAGGACGCTCTCCACCGGGCCAACGATTGGCACGTCAGCCTTGATGGTCTTGGAAATCGAAGCCGGGTCGATGTCGATGTGGATGATCTTGGCGTTCGGGCAGAACTTCGGCGCGCCGTTGATCACGCGATCGTCGAAACGCGCACCGACCGCCAGGATCACATCAGCATGGTGCATCGCCAGGTTCGCGGTGTAGCTGCCGTGCATGCCGAGCATGCCGATGAACTGACGGTCAGTGCCAGGGTAGCCACCCAGGCCCATCAAGGTATTGGTGACCGGCAGGTTGAGCATTTGCGCCAGTTCGGTCAGCGGCGCGGAGCCGTTGCCGAGAATCACGCCACCGCCGGAGTACAGCACGGGACGCTTGGCCGCCAGGAGCATTTCTGCTGCCTTGCGGATTTGCCCGGAGTGACCGCGAACGGCCGGGCTGTAGGAACGCAGTTTGGCTTTCTTCGGGAAGATGTATTCGAACTTCTCGGCCGGATTGGTCATGTCTTTCGGGATATCGACCACGACCGGGCCCGGACGACCGGATTGCGCCAGGTAGAAGGCTTTCTTCATGACTTCCGGGATTTCGGACGCGTGCTTGATCATGAAGCTGTGCTTCACGATCGGCCGGGAGATACCGATCATGTCGGTTTCCTGGAACGCGTCGGTGCCGACCATGGTGCTTGGCACCTGACCGGAAATGATCACCATCGGAATCGAGTCCATGTAGGCCGTGGCAATACCGGTGATGGCGTTTGTGGCGCCTGGACCGGAAGTCACCAGTACCACACCGGCTTTACCGGTGGCACGGGCGTAGCCGTCAGCCATATGGGTAGCCGCTTGTTCGTGACGAACCAGGATGTGGGTCACTTCCGGTTCTTTGAACAGGGCATCGTAAACATGAAGAAGAGCACCACCCGGGTACCCGTAGATATATTTGACGCCTTCGTCACGCAAGAAGCGGACGAGCATCTCACCGCCAGATAAAAGCTCCACGTTGTTCACCTCTAAAACGCCAGAATACCGTCCACAAAAAAGCGAACGGGTCTTAATAGGTTTACTTCTCGGCAGAGCATGAGCGACGGTGGTCGCCGACTACGTCAGCACTGACTGAGCAAGTATTGGGATCGTCCCAAGTGTTGCGGGCCTTTCCCACCCAGCGCGAGGTAACGCGTTGCGGGTGTAACAGGTCGACGCGGATATGCGCCTCATGATCTGCCGAGAGGGTCTGCTTCTGGCAGTCCCTGTACAGCGGACTTTGGATTCTTCTGTTTCGCCCTCTCCAAGTCAAGCCGTCAATGTGCTTAATTGTGGGTAAGCACATGAGAACGCAAGAAAAAACCTGAAAAGCGCTACTCTGTTAGCGTCAATTGCGCAATTTTGCCAAGGAATCAGCATGCGAACGCTCCTCGTCATCCTGCTGATCGGCCTCAGCACCTGGTGCATGGCCGGTCAGATCTACAAATGGGTCGATGCTCAAGGTGTCACGCATTTCGATGCGCAGCCGCCACAAGGTCAAACGGCGACCACAGTGCAAACGCCGCCCTCGCCTGCTCCGCGCCCCACCGCGATGTCCGGCAGCGGCGCGTTGGGCGATCAGAAAGCCATCGACGACAAGGTCAGGAACCAGGTCGCCGAGCAACAGGCTCAGCTCAAGACCTTCTGCGAACAGGCTCGCACGAACCTGGCGCAGTTACAGAACAATCCGCGCTTGAGGGAAGAGACCGAGGGGGAATTGCGGCGGCTGAGCGATACGCAACGTCAGGAGCGTATCGCAGAGACGCAGAAGCAGATTGCCGAGAACTGCCAGTGATCACTGGCAGTCGGCCGTTCAGCGCGAAGCAGTGATCAGCAGGTCGAACTCTTTGAGCAATACCTGCAACTGCCGATCCTTGCCCTGCAGATTGCGTTGGGCGAAGACCATTTCGGCCATTTCCTGAATGCCCGAGGCGTTGGGCAATGGCAGGTCCTGTTCGAGGATCATCTTCATCCGCGGCAGGAAGATCCATTGCAGCCACTGCTCGAAATCGAGCGTGTCGACCGAGAACGGCTCGACACTGCTCAAGGCTTCAGCCGAAGGCTGGACGTCATCCCACCAGCCCTGGGCGCGCAGTTCGCGCTCGATCAACAGCAGTTGATCGGCAACTTTCGAGAAACGCGCGTCCATCACAGCGAAACCTTGGCCTTCTGACGGGCCAGTGCGGCGCCGGCGGAATCACCCTGTTTTTCGCGAGCCTGGGCAATCAGTTCCCACAGGCTGGCCTGCAAGTCCGGACGACCGTTGGCCATGGTCAGCGCGCGGCGGGCAGTTTGCTCGGCTTGCGGGGCATCGCCCTGAGCCATGCGCACCTGCGCCAGACGGTAAAGCACTTGTGGCTCACGCGGGGCAACACGCTGAGCGCGCTCAAGGCTGGAGGACGCACCGTTCAGATCGCCACCGGCCTGCTGTTGCTGCGCGGTAGTCAACAAGGCGAGCACCGGACCGTCCAGTTGCTCGTCGGCAGACAGACCGCCGCCGCTGCTGCTGGCCGATGGAATGCCGCTAGGCGTCGAAGGCATGCTGTAGCTGCCGGAGCTGATCGGTGCCGATTCGACCGGCGAAGGGTTGTATGGCCCCGCGGTGATACCACCGGACGCCGGACCCGGAACGATCGGCGAGCTGCTGATCGGCGTCGACGTCGCAGCGCCACCCGGCACCATCACCACCACACCGGTATCGCCCTGCGGGATAGCCTGAGTCTGGCCCTGCACAGGACGTTTCACCGTCGTCTGCCGGAAGCCACCATTGGCCGAAATGCGTTCACTGTTGGACACAGCCGTGCCCGAATCGACAACCGGGATCGAACCACGCTGTACGGTGGAGCAGCCGCTGAGCAAAGCCACGGCGGTCACCGCTGGAATCAACCACTTGTTCACTTGAAACCCTCTTCGCTTAATTCATCCAGCCCTTGACCCAATCCATCACCGACTCGCTCGAGGCCGGGCTTTCGCCTGCGCAGGAGGCACCGGGTGGCGGTTCGCTGCCGCGAATATACGGCATCTGCACGGCGCCCGGACAGTTGGCATCAGAGCCCTGGCCGGTACGCGAATCGACCCACGCCTGAACCACGTTGTCCGGCTGCGGCATGTCCAGCGGCAGCGGATCGGCCTTGCGCATGAAACTGGTCCAGACCTGCAACGCACCGGTAGCACCGGTGAACGGCGTCTTGCCGTTATCGTCGCGACCGAGCCAGACCACTGCCAGCAGATCCTGACTAAAACCGGCGAACCAGCTGTCGCGCGAATCGTTACTGGTACCGGTCTTGCCGGCCAGTGTCAGGGTCTTGGGCAGCACGTTGTAGACCGAGCTGCCGGTACCTTCACGCATGACGCGCTGCATGGCGTTCTGGATCAGGTAGATCGAGGCCGGATCGAAACGCTGCTCGATCTGGAACGGATAACGCTTGAGCGGCTCGCCCTCGGCGGTCAGCACGCTGCGAATCCCGCGCATCGGCGTGTTGAAACCACCGTTGGCGAGGGTCTGGTACATGGTCGCCACTTCGATCGGCGTCATGCCACCGGCACCCAGCAGCATCGACGGGAACGCCGGGAACTCACGGGTTACGCCCAGGCGCCCGATGGTCTTGAGGACGTTCGGAACACCCACCGCCAGCCCGAGACGCGAGGTCGACAGGTTGTAGGAGTGCGCCAGCCCTTGATAGAGGAACACCGTACCGTGGGAGCGGCGATCATAGTTCTGCGGTTTCCAGACCTGGCCATCCGCGCCCTTGATGGAAAGCGGATCGTCCGACAGCCAACTGGTCAGCGTGTACTGGCTCGGTTTCTCCAGTGCCGTCAGATAAACCGCTGGCTTGACCAGCGAGCCAATCGGCCGCACAGCATCCAGTGCCCGGTTGAACCCGGCGTAACTGGCCTGACGGCTGCCGATCATCGCCTGGACTTCGCCGGTTTCCGGATTGGTCACGACCATCGCCGCTTCCACGTCATCGGAACCCTTGCGGCCGGAAAGACGCTTGAAGGTGTCGTTGACCGAAGCTTCGGCTTTCATCTGCAGGATCGGGTCGAAACTGGTGAAGATCCGCAGACCTTCCTCGGTCAAGTCTTCGTCGCGGTAGTCTTCACGCAACTGGCGTTTGACCAGATCGATGAAGCCCGGGAACGAGCTGTCGGCCAGCTTGCCGCGCGAGGTCACGCCCAGCGGCATTTTCTTCGCGGCTTCGACCTGCTCGGCAGTGGCGACGCCCTGTTGCTCAAGCACGTCGAGCACCAGGTTGCGTCGCTCCAGCGCCCGCTCCGGGTTGCGACGCGGGTTGTAATAGGAAGGGCCCTTGACCATGCCGACCAACAGCGCGACCTGATGCAGTTTCAGCTCGGACAATGGCTGACCGAAGAAGAACTGGCTGGCCAGGCCGAAACCGTGTACCGCACGCTGACCGTCCTGACCGACGAAGACTTCATTGAGGTAGGCCTCAAGAATTTCCTTCTTGTCGTAATGCACCTCGAGCAACAGCGCCATCATCGCTTCGGTGAGCTTGCGGGTCAGGCTGCGTTCGTTGGTGAGGTAGAAGTTCTTGACCAGTTGCTGGGTCAGCGTACTGCCGCCCTGAGTCATCTTGCCGCCAGAGGTGTTGACCCAGATCGCCCGGGCAATCGACTTCGGCGACACACCCCAGTGACTGTAGTAATCGCGGTCTTCCACCGCGACCAGGGTTTCCAGCAGGTACGGCGGCACCTGATCGAGCTTGATCAGAATCCGGTCTTCAAGGTTTTTCGGGTAAATCCCGCCGATCATCAGCGGCTCCAGGCGCACCACCGACAACTTCGAACCGTTGGTCGCCGAAAGCTCGGCCACGTAATCACCGGAGAAACGCACGCGCACCGGCTGCGGTTTCTCGAGGCCTTCATAGAACTGGAAGCCACGGGTGTTCAGATCGACGGTATTGCCGTTGACGGCTGCAGCGCCGGGGCCATTGCTCACGGCTTCGCGGCGATAGCCCAGGGCGTCGAGTTCGGTGAGGAAATCGTCCTTGCTCAGTTTCTGTCCGACGAACAGCTCGAGCGGACGCGCGTATACCTTGGCCGGGATGGTCCAGCGCTTGCCGGAGAATTTCTCCTGCACCACGGCATCGAGGTAAACGGCGAAGCCAGCCAGCACCACAAGGCCGACCAGACTGAGTTTAAGGGCCCAGCCCAACCATGGGCGCAGGCCCCGGGAAGGTGGTTTTTTAGGGGTGCGGGGGGATCGAGTACGAGTCATGGCGGCGGATTATACGCACTTTATTCATACTCAACAGGAGCGCTCCGAGGTTTGCGTCGGGCTGGCGAGCGGCCATAATGGCGACCTCGAATTTCCCCAGTCTCTGAAGGATCGCCTGTGAGCCAGTCCCTGATCGCCGCCCTGCAAAACCCGGCCCTGTTTGCGCACCCTGTCGAAGGGTTTCAGGTCATCGAAACCCATATCTCGTGGGTCCTGCTCACTGGTCCTTACGCTTATAAAGTGAAGAAGCCGGTGAACTTCGGCTTTCTCGACTTCACCAGCCTCGAATCCCGCGAGCATTTCTGCGGCGAAGAGCTGCGCCTCAACCAGCGCCTGACCGACGATTTGTATCTGGAAGTGATTCCAGTCACCGGCACTGTCGAAGCCCCGCAACTGGGTGGCGAAGGCCCGGCCATCGAATACGTGCTGAAAATGCGCCAGTTCCCGCAGACCGGCCTGTTGAGCACCCTGCAAGCCAATGGCGAGCTGACCACCACACACATCGACGAAATGGCCGAGCAGATTGCTCGCTTCCACCTCAGCGCGCCGATAGTCCCGGCCGAGCACGATGCCGGCACGCCTGAAAGCGTGATGGCGCCGGTTCGCCAGAACTTCGAACAAATCCTGCCGTTCCTCAGTGACAAGGCCGATCTGCTGCAACTGGATGCCCTGCAAGCCTGGGCCGAAAGCAGCTTCGAACGCTTGAAGCCACTGTTCGCCCAGCGCAAGGCACAAGGTTTCACCCGCGAATGCCACGGTGACATTCACCTGGGCAACGCCACGCTGATCGACGGCAAAGTGGTGATCTTCGACTGCATCGAATTCAACGAACCGTTCCGTTTCACCGACGTTTGGGCCGACACCGGTTTCCTGGCGATGGACCTGGAAGACCGCGGCCTGAAATCCCTGGCCCGTCGTTTCATCAGCCAATACCTGGAGCTGACCGGCGACTATCAGGGCCTGGAAGTACTGAACTTCTACAAGGCTTACCGCGCATTGGTTCGCGCGAAAGTTGCGCTGTTCAGCATGCCGGCCGACGCAACCCCGGTGCAGCGCGCCACCACCCTGCGCCAGTACCGCAACTACGCCAACCTGGCGGAAAGCTACAGCACCATTCCTTCGCGCTTCATGGCGATCACCCACGGCGTATCCGCTGTAGGCAAAAGCCACGTAGCCATGCGTCTGGTCGAGGCGCTGGGCGCAATTCGCCTGCGTTCCGATGTTGAACGCAAGCGTCTGTTCGGCGAGCAAACCGTTGCCAATGATGTTCAGGCCGGGATTTACAGCGCCGACGCCAGCACAGCGACTTATGCTCGCCTGCATGAAATCGCCGAAGTGATCCTGCACGCCGGTTTCCCGGTAGTGATCGATGCCACTTACCTCAAGCGCGAACAACGTGACAGCGCAGCCAAGGTCGCCGAGGCCACTGGCGCGCCGTTCCTGATCCTCGACTGCAACGCGCCACAAGCGGTGATCGAGAGCTGGCTGGCCCTGCGTCAGGCAGACAAAAAGGATCCGTCCGACGCCACGCTGGCTGTGATCGAAGCGCAACAAGCCAATCGTGAAGCGCTGACCCCGGACGAAATTCTGCGCAGCAAGCGCGTGCAGACCAATGAGTCCGGAACCCTGGATACTGTCGTGGCGCAAATCCGCCAGCGCCTGCCAGGTCTGTAAGAAACTATTTCGGCCGTGAAGCCCTCGCTCGCTTCACGGCCGTCAAATAGTGGCACTATACTGGCGTCATAAAACCAACAGGTGATCTGACATGAGCCAGCCGAAACTTCTCGACACCCCGCTTTATGCCTTGCTGCACAAAGACGACATAACCGGTTTCAACAAAGAACGTCCGAAAGACGGTCCGATCGATATGGTCGGCGGTGATTTTCGCGGCCTCGACCTGCGTGAACTGAACGCCGATGGCGTGGATTTCCGGGACGCCTACTTCCGTTCCGCTGATCTGCGCGGCATCGACTTTCGCAATGCGGCGCTGGAAGGTGCGAGCCTGGCCCACGCGCAGATTTCCGGCGCTTACTTCCCGCCGGAACTGAGTGCAGACGAAATCCTGATGTCGATGAACTTCGGTACACGCCTGCGCTATCGCACTCGCTAAGCCACCGAGAGGCTGACCCGTCCAGCGCCCCCGCTTTGCGCTGGACTGCGTGCTATTCGTGCTTTTCCCACGCCCTCCCCATCCTGATTCATCAGCGAAAACCTGACCTTTCTTAGAAGCGTTTGCGTCGAATCCGACCAAACAACCACGCTTTTCCTACTGATGGCTACACTCCTGAGAAGCTCGCCCACGCACCATTCGGCCGTCGCAAGGAGGCTTGATGAATGATGAACTGCAACACCTGAAGAATCTTGGCAAGACGTCGGCGCAATGGCTGCATGCCGTGGGCATCCACAGCGCCTCGGATCTGCGTCGCCTGGGCGCCGTGGATGCCTATCGGGCCGTGCGCACGCGCGGGTTCCGGGCGTCGAAGGTGTTGTTGTATGCGATCGAAGGGGCGCTGATGGATGTGCACTGGAACGACATCCCCGCCGAACGCAAGGACGCTCTGAACAAACAGCTCGAAGCCATTTCCTCTCGCCACAAGAACTGACGGGCACCCACCTTCATGTATCTGCTCGGGGAACAATCGGCGCCGGCCGAAGTGATGATTAACCGCTTGCAGAACCTGCCCGGTCAATTTCTGCGGGACCTTGAACCGTGCGGGCCCGTGCTGGAACTGGAGGCCACGGATGATCTGATGGCGCAGTTGCCGGGTGATCAGCTGTTTTTACTGACAGAGGGCATCATCAACGGCCAGTTCGGTGGCCGGGCGCTTTTCTACTGGCAGGAAGGTGATCTGATCGGTCTGCAGCAAAGCCCGGACTGGACGGATTGCATCCTGCGTTCGGAAGGACCGTTGAGCCTGCTGCCCTACCGTCGACGCGATTTATTTCAGCATGTGTATTCAGAACCGGCCCGTTCGGAGCAATTTCTGCACTATCTGCTCGGGCAAATGGCGCTCCTGGCCCATGCGGTTGCTGAGCTGAAGCCACGGGAGTTTCGCAGCACCAATGGCTTCAAACGGGTCGAGGCCGGAGAAGTGTTGATCCGCGAGGGCGACCCCGCCGATCACGTGTTCGTGATCATCGAGGGACACGCGCAGGCATTCGTCGACGGGCACAAGGTTGGGGAAGTGCCAAAGGACGAGATTTTCGGCGCCATGGCGATATTCACCGGCGAACCGCGCAACGCTACCGTCGTTACCTGCGAGCCGAGCACGGTGATGCTGATTCCAGGCGATCAGTTTTTGAGCATGACCCGCAGCAATCCGAAAATCGCCCACAGCCTGATCGAAAGCATGGCGCGACGCATCGACCAGCTCAACAGGCAGCTCACGGCACTTGACCGTCCAGTCTGAAGCCCAGTGTTTGCAGGGCTTTTCAGCCATTCCCCAAACAAAATCGAAGAAATGGAAAAACACACGTTGACTTGTTAATGAGAATCGCTATGATTATCACAACTGGTCGCGAGATCAGTCGATATTCTGAAAAGCCCTTGGTTCGGACTCTCAGATTATCTCCTCATCAGGCTAATCACGGTTATTTGACCCGGTTTTTTACCGGGTCTTTTTTTGCCTGCAAGAAAGTCATTGGCCGAACTGTTTACGCATCTCGGCGCAGTAATCCGGTTTCGGTGTGGCCGGCGTGAACCAGACATAATCGGCCATGGCCGCCGTGACCTCGCTGCCCTGCTCCGCCAGCATCAGCACCGTCGGCGCTTCGGGCGCGCCCAGATCCAGCACATGCAGCGGCACACCAACATCCTTGCGCGCATGGAACGCACCAGCGAACAACAACGCCGGCGCAGGCGCCGCCATCAATCGTGAAGCCATCCGCCGATCCCGTTGCTGCTGCACCGCCAGCATCGCCGGCATTTGCGATTGGGGCAGCAAGCCGCAGTGAGAATCGTTGATCTGCCCGGCCAGCTCGTTTTTCACCGACTCGGCGTTGCTGCGATCCCCCTTCAATACCGGAGGGTCGCGATAGAACGCACGAATTTCAATGTTATCGAGATTGGCCGCCAACAGTGGATACGGTTGCGTGAAAGCAAACCGCACAATCGGTCCGTAGAGTTTCCAGTCCCAACCGTCCTGCCACGCCAGCTCGACCGGGAGATCAATAGGAGGCTTTGCGGAATGGTGTACGTCATCAACCCGCGATTGTTGATCGGGTGTCAGCATTTCAAGCAGGAGACTGCCCTGGGGACGCGCTTCGCCCAGCGTCTGCAACAGCCACAATTGCACAGCATGATGATCGGCGTTGTCATGTTGCTCACCGACGATCACCCGTGCCGGCTTGCCCAGACGCGTCAGCAACTCGTGCGGGGTAATCAGTGTTCCGCTGCGCAGGTCGCGAATCTCGCCAGTGACCGGTGGCGGAGCGACATGTTGGCAACCGCCAAGCAACAACACCGCAAACAGCAAAATCCCACGCATGCTTTCACCTCGATGACGAAATCAGCGGGCGATGATCAGCGGATGCCCGCGCTCCGGGTGTGACTGCACCAAAACCTCCAGACCGAACACGGCCTTGAGCGACTCCGGACGCAACACTTGCTGCGGCGTGTCCAGCGCCACCGGGCGCCCGCCTTCAAGCAGCAGAATGCGATCACAATAGCGCGCCGCCAGGTTCAGATCATGCAGGATCACCATCACTGCAGCGCCACGATCGGCAAACTCACGCACGGCTTGAAGGGTGGTGTGTTGATGCAGTGGATCGAGCATCGAAGTCGGCTCATCCAGCAACAAGGTCTGCCCGGCCTGCCCCGGCCACAACTGCGCCAGCACGCGGGCCAGATGCACCCGCTGGCGCTCGCCACCGGACAACGCCAGATAACTGCGTCCGCTCAGATGACCGGCATCCGCTGCCAGCAACGCGGCGGTAACAATCTCGTCGTCGCGCACTCTGCCGGTCTGATACGGCAAACGCCCCATCCCGACCACTTCTTCGACGCGAAAGGCAAAATCCAGCGTCGACACCTGGGGCAATACCGCCAGCCGCTGAGCGCGCTGACTGCCACTCCAATGGCTCAAGGCTTCGCCGTCGAGAGAAACGCTGCCTTCACTGGCCGTCAGTTCCCCGCACAATGCCCCGAGCAAAGTGCTTTTGCCGGCGCCATTGGGGCCGAGTACACCGAGCACTTCACCCGACTCCAGTTGCAGATTGACGTCAGCCAATACCGTCTTGCGGCCACGACGGATGTGCAGATTGTGCGCACGCAACATCAGGCACGTCCTCGCAGCAGCAGATAAAGGAAGAACGGCGCGCCGATAAATGCAGTGACAATGCCAATCGGCAACTCTGCCGGCGCCAGCGCCAGCCGCGCCACCAGATCCGCCAGCAACAACAGACTGGCACCGGCCAGCACCGAAGCCGGCAACAGCACGCGATGATCTGGCCCGGCGAGCAAACGCACCAGATGCGGCACCACCAGCCCGACAAATCCGATCATCCCGGCCGCCGCCACTGCAGCCCCGACACCCAGCGCGGTGCAGAACACCAGCTCACGCTTGAGTCGCTCGACATCGATCCCCAGATGTCCGGCTTCCGACTCCCCGAGCAACAACGCATTGAGTGCCTTCGCCCGGCGAGGAAGCCAAAGTGCGACACCGGCGCTGATGATCAGCAACGGCCACAACCGCGCATAACTCGCGCCGTTGAGGCTGCCAAGGTTCCAGAAAGTCAGGGTTCGCAGGGTCGCGTCGTCCGCCAGATAGGTAAAAAGCCCCACAGCAGAACTGGCGAGCGCAGTCAGGGCGATGCCTGCCAGCAACATGGTCGCGACATTGGTCTGCCCGTTGCGACGGCCGAGCCGGTAGACCAGCGCCGTCACACCAAGACCACCGAGAAATGCACACACAGACAGCAGATACGGCCCGAACCACTCCGGCAAACCGCCGAAAAGCGAACCGCCGACAATCGCCACTGCCGCGCCCAGCGCAGCACCGCTGGACACACCGACCAACCCAGGATCGGCCAACGGATTACGAAACAACCCCTGCATCGCCACGCCGGACAACGCCAGTACGCCGCCGACGGCCAGTCCGAGCAAAGTCCTCGGCAGGCGAATCTGCCCGAGAATCAGTTCAGCCTGCTCCAGCCCGTCCGGCGCCAGCGGCACGCCGATCATGCGCAAGGCAGCCCGCAAGGTATCGAACAGCGGCAGGCTGACCGGCCCCAAGGCCAGCGACAGCCAGATCGCCAACAGACACAGCAGGATCAGGCCGATGAACAAGCCACGGGGTTTGACCAGCGTGGTCATTGGCCGCTCTGGGTCGGGTAGAAACCGTCAGACAGGGTTTTCAGCGCTCCCGGCAAACGCGGCCCGAGCCCGCCGACCAGCAGCGTCGGGTCCAGCTCCAGCACGCGTCCGGACTTGGCCGCACGGCTGGAATTGAGGATCGGGTTCTCCTTGAACAGCGCCGCTTTCGCCGCTTCGCCGGTCAGTGCGCGGTCAGCAAACACCAACACTTCGGGGTCGAGCCCGGCCAGGGACTCCACGGAAAACGGTTTGTAACCGGTGTGAGTGGCCAGGTTGTGCCCGCCCGCCTGTTGCAGCAGCCAATCGGCGGCGGTGTCCTTGCCGGCAATCAATGGTTTGCCGCCGGCATGCCCGAGCAGCAACAACACACCGGGAGCCTTGTGTTTTGACTGCACCGCAACCACCCGCGCCTTCTGTGCATCAAGTTGCTGTTGATAACTTTGCAGCAGTTGCGTCGCCTGAGTCTCGGCGCCCAGCAACTGACCCAGATGGGTGACGTTTTTCTCCAGCGTCGGCAGGTCCGGCTGAGCGGAGAACAATTCCACCTGCACCTTGGCACCGCGAACCTGCGTGATCACCGGAGGCGGGCCCATTTCCTCAGTGCCGATCAGGATGTCCGGACGCAGGCTGAGGATGCCTTCCGCCGACAGACTGCGCTGGTAACCAATGCTCGGCAGCGACTTGAGGGATTCGGGATGCTGGCTGGTGGTGTCGACGCCCACCAGTTTCGCCTCGCCGCCCAACGCACTCACCCACTCCGACAAGGCACCGCCGGCACTGACCCAACGTTGCGGCAATTGGGCCGCTGCAGCCTGGTGGCTGACAAAAAGTCCGACACACAGCACGGCAACGCGGGTACTCAGGCGCATAGACAGCTTCCTTGAAGGATTTTCCCGGGCATCGGGACGGCAGGCCAAGTATCCTCGGCAGCGGTCACCGCGCAGCGGGCGAAGGCGGCCATTTGATAATTGTTTGCATTTAAACGTCAAGCTCGGACATATCCGGACATGAGCTGACACTTGAGGATAGCCATGAAGTTTCTGTGCACGGGCGCCGATCTGGCCGAGGCCGCCAGCCGCGGTTTCGAGATCGATGGTAAAAAACTGTTCGCCGTACGCCGGGCCGGCCAGGCGTACGTCTACCTCAACCGTTGCCCGCACCGGGGCGTCGGGCTCGAATGGCAACCCGACCAGTTTCTCGACCCGAGCAACAGCCTGATCCAGTGCGCCACTCATGGCGCACTGTTTCTGATCGAGGACGGTGAATGCGTGGCGGGCCCCTGCGCCGGGCAATCGCTGACGGTCATCGATTGCCGTGAGGACGCACAAGGGCTGTGGGTCGACGTTTAACCGTCGAGCAATACGTCCAGCCGACGATCGATCAACATTTCCTCATGATTTAACCGCACACCATAAGCCAGCACCTCGACCCCGGACGCCACCGCCTCACGCAAGGCATCGGCGTAGGCCGAATCGATTTCCACGGCTGGGCGCACCGCCTCGATGCCGGTCAGGTTCACGCAGTACAACTGCACCGCCCGAATCCCGTCGCGGGCCAGATGCGCAAGTTCACGCAAGTGTTTGGCGCCGCGCTCTGTCACCGCATCGGGAAAGGCCGCCACCGCCGTACCGTCAAAACCCAGCGTGACACTTTTCACTTCCACGTACGCCGGCCCTGTCGGGTATTCGAGGCGAAAGTCGATACGGCTTTTTTCCTGTCCGTAGGCCACTTCGCGTTTCAGCGCGGTAAAACCGTTCAACTCGCTGATGACACCGGCCTGCAACGCTTCTTCGACCAGCGTGTTGGCGCGCCCGGTGTTCACACAGAACAACCGGCCCTGCGGGGTTTCGCCAATTTCCCAGGTGCCGGGCAGCTTGCGCTTGGGGTCATTGGAGCGGCTGAACCAGACCTGACCTCCCTCGACCTGACAATTGAGCATCGAACCGGTGTTCGGGCAATGAATCGTCAGCAATTCGCCGCCAACGGTTTCGATGTCGGCGAGAAAGCGCTTGTAACGGCGGATCAACCGGCCTTCTTCAAGAGGAGGATGAAAGCGCATCAGCCTTGCCAGCTCTTCAAGCCACGGGCGATGCGCTCCACCGCCTCCTGTAGGCGAGGAAGGTTTTGCGTGTAGGCAAAGCGCACGTGATGACTGGCCTGATAGCGACCGAAATCCAGGCCCGGGGTGAACGCCACATGTTCGGTTTCAAGGAAGTGACGGCAGAACGCGAAGGCATCACCGCCGAACTGGCTGATATCGGCATACAAGTAGAACGCGCCTTCCGGCTCCACGGCGATATTGAAGCCCAGCTCCCGCAGTGCGGGCAGCAGGAAATCGCGACGACGGCCGAATTCGGCGCGGCGCTCCTCGAGGATCGCAATGGTCTCCGGCTCGAAACAGGCCAGCGCCGCATATTGGGCCATGCTCGGCGCACTGATGTAGAGATTCTGCGCGAGCTTTTCCAGTTCGCTGACCGCCGCATCCGGCGCCACCAGCCAGCCGAGACGCCAACCGGTCATGCCGAAATATTTGGAGAAACTGTTGAGGACAAACGCACTGTCATCGACTTCCAGCACGCTGGCAGCATCGGTGCCATAAGTCAGGCCGTGGTAGATCTCGTCCACCACCAGATGCCCGTGCCGCGCCTTGATAGCTGTGGATAACCCCGAAAGCTCATCGCGGGTCAAAATCGTGCCGGTCGGGTTGGCCGGCGAGGCGACCAGTGCGCCGACACTGTCGTGATCCCAGTGGCGCTCCACCAGATCAGGCGTCAGTTGATAGCGTACATCCGGGCCGACAGGAACCAGTTGCGCCGCGCCTTCAACCAGGCGCAGAAAGTGCCGGTTGCACGGATAACCGGGATCGGCCAGCAACCAGTGCTTGCCCGGATCCACCAGCAACGCGCTGGCCAGCAGCAGCGCCCCGGAGCCGCCCGGCGTGATCAGAATCCGTCGCGGATCAATATTCAGGCCATAGCGGGTCTGGTAGAAACCGGAAATCGCCTCGCGCAGCTCAGGAATGCCGCGGGCGGCGGTGTAACGGGTTTTCCCCGCCGTCAGCGCGGCCTGGCCGGCGCGGATGATCGGTTCGGCGGTCGTGAAGTCCGGTTCGCCGATTTCCAGGTGGATCACGTCGTGGCCGTCAGCCTGCAATTCATTGGCCCGCGCCAGCAACGCCATCACATGGAACGGTTCGATCGCACGACTGCGCGCACTGTAGGGCTGAGCCATTGGCCTTCCTTCAACGAGGGAAAAGAAACGATTCTACCCATCTGCCGGAACGAGCGAGAACCCGTAGCGGTCACAGCCTCAAGAACACTGGACTGTAACGACCCGAGCGTACGCTCCAGGATTGACTAAAATGATTGATTGTCAGGTCTCCAGCACCACCAGACATGGCTTGGCAAACATTTGCAAGCACCACCGGCCGCGGGCTCGACATCCGGGAGTAGCGCGGGCCGAATTGATCTGGTAAGTTCGCCCGCTTGCAGCCGCAGGGCCGGCAGGTGTCGGTGATGGAGCAATCCTGCGCAATGGATTACAAGAGTAGAGGCGGTCCATTTCATGCCCACCCAAGCAAAGCAACAGCAGCAACAGGCGATCAGCGGTTTCGAACCTTACGTTCCGGCCGAAGGCGAAGAGTACATGGGCAAGCCCATGCGCGCGCACTTCACCAAGATCCTGACCAAGTGGAAACTGGACTTGATGCAGGAAGTCGACCGCACTGTTGATCACATGAAAGACGAAGCAGCCAACTTCCCTGATCCGGCCGACCGTGCCAGCCAGGAAGAAGAATTCGCCCTTGAGCTGCGTGCCCGCGACCGCGAGCGCAAATTGATCAAGAAGATCGACAAGACGCTGCAACTGATCGAAGACGAAGAGTACGGCTGGTGTGATTCCTGCGGCATCGAGATCGGCGTCAAGCGCCTCGAAGCCCGCCCAACTGCCGACATGTGCGTCGACTGCAAGAACCTTGCGGAAATCAAGGAAAAGCAGGTCGGCAAGTAATCCCGACCTGAACGAGAAACGGAGCGTGCGAACGCTCCGTTTTTGTTTCTGCTGTTTTTTGACTCTCTAGTAGCATCGCTCTCATGACTGCCAACACCTCCCCCGCCTACATCGGCCGCTTTGCGCCTACACCCAGTGGACACCTGCACTTCGGTTCGCTGGTGGCTGCACTGGCTTCTTATCTGGACGCCCGCTCGGTGAACGGCCGCTGGCTGGTGCGCATGGAAGATCTCGATCCGCCCCGGGAAGAGCCGGGGGCGCAAGCCGCGATTCTCAAGGCGCTGGAAAGCTACGGCTTCGAATGGGACGGCGAAATGGTCCGCCAGAGCGACCGGCATGACGCCTACGCGCAAGTGCTCGACAGTCTGTTCAATCACGGTCTGGCGTACGCCTGCACCTGCTCGCGCAAACAACTGGAGCCCTATCACGGCATTTATCCGGGACTGTGCCGCAATGCCGGCCATGGTCAGGAAGACGCCGCGATCCGCCTGCGCGTGCCCGAGCTGGAATATCACTTCATCGACCGGGTGCAGGGCGAATACCGTCAGCACCTGGGCCGTGACGTGGGTGATTTCGTGATCCGCCGCCGCGACGGCCTGTACGCCTATCAACTGGCGGTGGTGCTGGACGACGCCTGGCAGGGCATCACCGACATCGTGCGCGGCGCCGATCTGCTCGACTCGACGCCGCGCCAACTCTACCTGCAAGAACTGCTGGGCCTGCGCCAGCCGCGTTATCTGCATCTGCCGCTGATTACCCAGCCCGACGGCAACAAACTCGGCAAGTCCTACCGCTCGCCACCGCTGGAAGCCGATCAGGCCACGCCACTGCTGCTGCGCGCCTTGCGCGCGCTGGGGCAAAATCCCGGCGCCGAACTGGCCCACGCCTCGCCGCAAGAATTGTTGAACTGGGGCAGCGCCCACTGGGATGCCTCGAAAATCCCGCGCACACTGACCCTGCCTGAAGCGCAACTGCTGTGACGACACTTGCAGTGGCGCGCCCATCCGTTACCATCGCCGCACGTTTTCGGGCACGCGCATAAAAAAGAGAGGCCGGGATGTACATCTATCGCTTGGTCCTGCTTCTGGTCGTGGGGATCTACCTGTTTTCTCCCGCCATCATGGATTGGTGGATCGACGCCACGGGCGCCTGGTATCGCCCTTATCTGCTCTGGCTGATCCTGATCGTCGTGACCTTCATCCTTCAGAGCCAAAAAGATGCCGATGAGCTTTAGCCTGACCCAGATGCTGCTGATCAGCGCCGCCTACCTGGCTGCGCTGTTCGGGGTGGCGTGGATCAGTGAACGGGGCATGATCCCGCGGGCGATCATTCGCCATCCGCTGACCTACACCCTGTCGCTGGGGGTCTACGCCAGTGCGTGGGCGTTCTACGGTACGGTCGGTCTGGCTTATCAGTACGGCTACGGCTTTCTGTCGAGTTATCTCGGGGTGTCCGGTGCGTTCCTGCTGGCGCCGGTGCTGCTGTATCCGATCCTGAAGATCACTCGCACTTATCAACTGTCGTCGCTGGCGGACTTGTTCGCGTTCCGCTTCCGCAGCACCTGGGCCGGCGCGCTGACCACGATTTTCATGCTGATCGGTGTATTGCCGTTGCTGGCGTTGCAGATCCAGGCCGTGGCCGATTCCATCGGCATTCTTACCGGCGAACCGGTGCAGAATCGCGTAGCCCTGGCGTTTTGTGCGCTGATCATTCTGTTCACGATCTTCTTCGGCTCCCGCCATATTGCCACCCGTGAAAAGCACGAAGGGCTGGTGTTTGCGATCGCCTTCGAATCGGTGATCAAACTGGCCGCTCTCGGCGGCGTCGGCCTCTACGCCTTGTATGGTGTGTTCGACGGCCCGCAACAGCTCGAACTGTGGCTGCTGCAGAACCAGACCGCCCTCGCCGCCCTGCACACCCCTTTGCAGGAAGGCCCGTGGCGCACGTTGCTGCTGGTGTTTTTCGCCTCGGCGATCGTGATGCCGCACATGTATCACATGACCTTCACCGAGAACCTCAACCCGCGTTCGCTGGTGAGTGCGAGCTGGGGCCTGCCGCTGTTCCTGTTGCTGATGAGTCTGGCCGTGCCGCTGATTCTCTGGGCCGGCCTGAAACTCGGCGCCACCACCAATCCGGAATACTTCACCCTCGGCATCGGCATTGCTGCCAACAGCAAGGCGCTGGCGCTGCTGGCGTACGTCGGCGGTCTGTCGGCGGCCAGCGGCCTGATCATCGTCACCACGCTGGCGCTGTCGGGCATGGCCCTGAACCATCTGGTGCTGCCGCTTTATCAGCCACCGGCCGAAGGCAACATCTACCGCTGGTTGAAATGGACCCGCCGGGCACTGATCGTCGCGATCATCATGGCCGGCTTCTGCTTCTACCTGATGCTCGGTGCCGAACAGGATCTGGCCAACCTCGGCATCGTCGCGTTCGTGGCCACCCTGCAATTCCTGCCGGGCGTATTGTCGGTGCTGTACTGGCCGACCGCTAACCGCCGCGGTTTCATCGCCGGTCTGCTGGCGGGGATTCTGGTGTGGGTGGTGACCATGCTGCTGCCGCTGGTCGGCAATCTGCAGGGTTTCTATATCCCGCTGCTGAACATGATCTACGTGCTGGACGACACCAGCTGGCACATGGCGGCCATCGCCTCGCTGGCGGCCAACGTCTTGATGTTCACTTTGATTTCGCTGTTCACCAATGCCAGCCCGGAAGAGGCCAGCGCCGCCGAAGCCTGCGCGGTGGACAACGTGCGTCGCCCGCAACGCCGGGAGCTGCACGCCGCCTCGCCGCAGGAATTCGCCACGCAACTGGCCAAACCATTGGGCGCCAAGGCTGCGCAAAAGGAAGTCGAACAGGCCCTGCGCGACCTTTATCTGCCTTTCGACGAGCGCCGCCCTTATGCCTTGCGCCGTTTGCGTGACCGGATCGAAGCCAACCTCTCCGGCCTGATGGGCCCGAGCGTCGCCCAGGACATGGTGGAAACCTTCCTGCCGTACAAGGCGGGCGGTGAAAACTACGTCACCGAAGACATTCACTTCATTGAAAGTCGCCTTGAGGACTACCACTCGCGCCTCACCGGCCTCGCCGCCGAACTCGATGCCCTGCGCCGCTACCACCGCCAGACCTTGCAGGAACTGCCGATGGGCGTCTGCTCGCTGGCCAAGGATCAGGAGATCCTGATGTGGAACAAGGCCATGGAAGAGCTGACCGGGATTGCCGCGCAACGGGTTGTCGGCTCGCGCTTGAGCACCATCGCCAATCCGTGGAAAGAATTGCTGCAAGGCTTCATCAACCTGCCCGACGAGCACTTGCACAAGCAACACCTGGCTCTCGACGGCCAGACCCGCTGGCTGAACCTGCACAAAGCGGCCATCGACGAGCCTCTCGCGCCGGGTAACAGCGGCCTCGTGCTGCTGGTGGAAGACCTGACCGAAACCCAGATGCTCGAAGACAAACTGGTGCACTCCGAGCGCCTGGCCAGCATTGGCCGACTCGCGGCCGGCGTGGCCCATGAAATCGGCAACCCGATCACCGGTATCGCCTGTCTTGCGCAAAACCTGCGCGAGGAGCGCGAGGACGACGGCGAACTGACGGAAATCAGCGGCCAGATCCTCGAGCAGACCAAACGCGTGTCGCGCATCGTGCAGTCGCTGATGAGCTTCGCCCACGCCGGCAGCCATCAGCACAGCGACGAGCCCGTCTGTCTGGCGGAAGTGGCTCAGGACGCCATCGGTCTGCTGGCCCTGAACCGACGCAACTTCGAAGTCCAGTTCTACAACCTGTGCGACCCTGATCACTGGGTCGAAGGCGACCCGCAGCGGCTCGCCCAGGTTCTGATCAATCTGCTCTCCAACGCCCGTGACGCCTCGCCTGCCGGCAGTGCGGTGCGGGTCAAGAGCGAAGCCGGCGAACACACGGTCGATCTGATCGTCGAGGACGAAGGCAGCGGTATTCCATCGAGCATCATGGATCGATTGTTCGAACCCTTCTTCACCACCAAGGATCCTGGCGAAGGCACCGGTCTGGGCCTTGCACTGGTCTATTCCATCGTTGAAGAGCATTATGGACAAATCACCATCGACAGCCCGGCTGATGTTCAGAGCCAGCGCGGCACCCGTATCCGGGTGACATTGCCGCGTCATGTCGAAGCGACGTCCGCTGTGAACTGAGACCGTCGAGAGTATCGAATCAATGCCGCACATTTTGATCGTCGAAGACGAAACCATTATCCGCTCCGCCTTGCGCCGCCTGCTGGAACGCAACCAGTACCAGGTCAGCGAAGCCGGTTCAGTGCAGGAAGCACAAGAACGCTTCAGTATTCCCACTTTCGATCTGATCGTCAGCGACCTGCGCCTGCCGGGTGCTCCGGGCACCGAGCTGATCAAGCTCGGCCAGGGCACGCCGGTGCTGATCATGACCAGCTACGCCAGCCTGCGCTCGGCGGTCGACTCGATGAAGATGGGCGCGGTGGACTACATCGCCAAGCCTTTCGACCACGACGAGATGCTTCAAGCTGTCGCGCGGATCCTGCGTGATCGCCAGTCGGCGCCGGCTGCCGGCGAAGTTGTTACCGGCAAAACTGCCAACGGTAACGGCAAATCCGCCGTCGACAACAGCAATGGCGAGATCGGCATCATCGGCTCCTGCCCACCCATGCAGGACCTTTACGGCAAGATCCGTAAAGTCGCCCCGACGGATTCCAATGTATTGATCCAGGGTGAGTCCGGCACCGGTAAAGAACTGGTGGCCCGCGCCCTGCACAACCTGTCGAAACGCGCCAAGGCACCGATGATCTCGGTGAACTGCGCCGCCATTCCGGAAAGCCTGATCGAGTCGGAACTGTTCGGTCACGAGAAAGGCGCGTTCACCGGTGCCAGCGCCGGTCGCGCCGGCCTGGTGGAAGCGGCGGACGGCGGCACGCTGTTCCTCGACGAGATCGGCGAATTGCCACTGGAAGCACAGGCCCGCCTGCTGCGCGTATTGCAGGAAGGCGAAATTCGCCGGGTTGGCTCGGTCCAATCGCAGAAGGTCGATGTCCGACTGATCGCCGCAACCCACCGCGACCTCAAGAGCCTGGCGAAAATCGGCCAGTTCCGTGAGGACTTGTACTACCGCCTCCACGTGATCGCGTTGAAACTGCCGGCCCTGCGCGAGCGTGGCGCCGACGTCAACGAAATCGCCAATGCGTTCCTCGCTCGCCAGAGCGCACGCATCAACCGCACCGACCTGAAATTTGCCGCCGATGCCGAACAGGCCATCCGGCACTATTCCTGGCCGGGCAACGTGCGGGAGCTGGAAAACGCCGTCGAGCGCGCCGTGATTCTGAGCGAAAGCCCGGAAATCTCTGCCGACCTGCTGGGCATCGACATCGAGCTGGGTGACCTGGAGGACGATGAGTTCATCGGTCTGCCGGCGCAACCGGCCGGTAACGCCAGCAACAGCAGCCACGAGCCGACCGAAGATCTGTCGCTGGAAGACTATTTCCAGCATTTCGTGCTCGAGCATCAGGACCACATGACCGAGACCGAACTGGCGCGCAAACTGGGCGTCAGCCGCAAATGCCTGTGGGAGCGCCGTCAGCGTCTGGGCATTCCACGGCGCAAGACCGGGGTCGCCAGCGAGAGCTGAACGTTACCTGTCGAGTGTGCGGGTAACGGTTGAGGATGTGAAAAAACTGTTACCTCAGTCTTTTCACGTAACAGAAGCCGGGGTTATCGGTAACGAAACCCCGGCTTTTTTTCGCCCTGCGAAAACGGTTATATCGACCTAACCCCTTGTTTTATTGGGGTTCGCAAAAGTTGGCACGGCACCTGCTATATGTTTGGTACAAGAACAATAACAAGCAATGCACAAGACAATAAAAATAAGACGAATCGACTCACGCACAATAAAAACAAGACGGCGAGAGGCGCAGCTAACTGATTCTTTTGGAGAGGCGTTGTATTTGGGGCTTGCCCCACGACCAGGCCGAGAACAACAAAAACTGTCTTAAGACAGAGCCTGTACTGGTTGGATCGAGAGATCACTGCAATTCAGCGACCAAAGCAATCCGTTTGCTCTTGGCTCCCGATTGGGAGGGTCATGAAGGAAAAGCTTCATGGCGAGGGCACTCAACAAAAACAAGAAGCCCGAATCAATAATAAAAAGAGCACGCAACTACTTCTTGGGGAGCTTCGGCTCCCCTTGTAGTTTCTCCCCCGCAGCAAAATCCCCCTCACTCATCCTTTTCGACGCCTTTAGCCTGCGGCTTGCAGCGCAAAATGCCTGCGTCCTACACCATCACTCGACTAAATGCTAGAATCCCGGCCCATCATGCGGTCATTCTTTGGTCTGGCCGAACATTCCTTCAAACAGTGCATCCCATGCTGAAGAAGTTGTTCCAGTCATTCCGAACTCCCGTTCGTCGTACTCAACACATCCGTAGCACGCCTGAAGTCCTCAACAGCGGCCAACATTCGCTGCAAAAAGGCCAATTCAGCCGTTACGCGGTCAATATCGTCGAACGTCTGCAAGGCGCCGGTTACCAGGCTTATCTGGTCGGCGGTTGCGTGCGCGACATGCTGCTGGGCATCACGCCCAAAGACTTTGACGTCGCCACCAGCGCCACTCCCGAGCAGGTCCGCGCCGAATTCCGCAATGCGCGGATCATCGGCCGCCGCTTCAAGCTGGTGCACATCCATTTCGGTCGCGAAATCATCGAGGTCGCGACCTTCCGCGCCAATCACCCGCAAAACGAAGATGACGAAGACAGCAACCAGTCTTCGCGCAACGAGAGCGGGCGCATTCTGCGCGACAACGTCTACGGCACGCTGGAAGAAGACGCGCAACGCCGCGACTTCACCATCAACGCCCTGTATTACGATCCGGTCAGCGAGCGCATTCTCGATTACGCCAACGGCGTGCACGACATCCGCAATCATCTGATCCGCCTGATCGGCGACCCGAAGCAGCGTTACCAGGAAGACCCGGTGCGGATGCTGCGAGCCGTGCGTTTCGCCGCCAAGCTCAACTTCGGCATCGAAAAGCACACCGTCCAGCCGATCCGCGAGCTGGCACCGATGCTGCGCGAGATTCCGTCGGCCCGGCTGTTCGAGGAAGTGCTCAAGCTGTTCCTCTCCGGACATGGCGCCATCACCTTCGAAATGCTGGTCGACCTGCAACTGTTCGCGCCGTTGTTCCCGGCCAGTGCCGATGCGCTGGAATACAACCCGGAATACACCCACACGCTGATCAGCGAAGCGCTGACCAACACCGATCTGCGGATCAAGCAGAACAAACCGGTGACCCCGGCGTTCCTGTTTGCCGCATTGCTGTGGCCTGCCCTGCCGGCCCGCGTGTTGCGTCTGCAAGAGCGTGGCATGCCGCCGATTCCGGCGATGCAGGAAGCCGCCCACGAGCTGATCGCCGAACAGTGCCAGCGCATTGCGATTCCAAAACGCTTCACCATGCCGATCCGCGAGATCTGGGACATGCAGGAACGCCTGCCGCGCCGCAGCGGCAAACGCGCCGACCTGTTGCTGGACAATCCGCGCTTCCGCGCCGGCTACGACTTCCTGCTGCTGCGTGAAAGCGCCGGCGAGCAGACCGATGGCCTGGGCGAATGGTGGACCGATTATCAAGACGCCAATGACAGCGAGCGCCGCGACATGATCCGCGACCTCAGCGGCAAGGATGACGGCGCCAGCGGTGCTCCGCGCAAGCGTCGCCGCAGCAGCGGTTCCAAGCGCAAGCGCGCAGGCGCACCGAGCGCCACGGGCGAATAAGGCATGGAACGCATCTACATCGGCATGGGCAGCAATCTGGCTGACCCCGCCGAACAACTGCGCAGCGCGGTCGACGCGCTGGGGCAATTGCCAGACAGCGCGCTGGTCGGCGTCTCGGCCTTTTACCAGAGCGATTCGTTGCTGCCGGGCCAACCGCGTTACACCAACGCGGTCGCGGCGCTCGACAGCACACTCGCCCCGCTGGAACTGCTCGATGCCCTACAAGCCATCGAAAACGGTCAGGGCCGCGAACGCCTGGAGCGCTGGGGCCCGCGCACGCTGGACCTGGACATCCTGTTGTTCGGTGACCGACTGATCGACGAGCCGCGCCTCAAAGTCCCGCATTACCACATGCAGGAACGCGCCTTCGTTCTGTATCCCCTGGCCGAACTGGCCCCCGAAGATCTGCACCTGGCTGATGGCCGCACCCTTGCCGATCTTCTGAAAGCCTGCCCGTTCGTCGGCCTCGAACGCCTCGCCCACGCCTGACACAAACCGCTGATGCGGGAGCAAACTGACTCCCGCATTTTGCGTTCTTGTAGGACAAAAACTCCGCAGATCAGGCCCGCCGGCCCGCTGAATCGCATCAGTAACGCCGGTAACACTCCCGTCGTAACAATGCGGTAACACATGCAATTGACTTCCTGAGGCCTCATCACGACTATAGGCGTCCCGCTGCCGCCAACCCGGCATACAAGGGCGCAATCCAGGCCTTATAAGCACGACAAAAGAGCGTGCGCCTGAGTAGATGACGAATCACGCGCGTTACTCGCAGTAGTTTCCAAAGCGCCTGAACGAGGATTTCTTACATGCCAGCCATCACCCTGACCACGCTCCAGAGCCTCAAGCAGAAAGGTGAAAAGATCACCATGCTGACCTGCTATGACGCGACCTTCGCCCACGCCTGCAACGAGGCCGGTGTCGAAGTGCTGCTGGTGGGCGACTCCCTCGGCATGGTCCTGCAAGGTCACGACAGCACCCTGCCGGTGACCATTGCGGAAATGGCCTACCACACCGCCAGCGTCAAGCGCGGCAACACCGACGCCCTGATCCTGGCCGACCTGCCTTTCATGGCCAACGCCACCCTTGAACAAACCATGACCAACAGCGCCATGCTGATGCAGGCCGGCGCACACATGGTCAAGGTCGAAGGCGCGCTGTGGTTGGCGGAGTCGATCCGCCTGCTGGCCGAACGCGGCGTTCCGGTCTGCGCCCACATGGGCCTGACCCCGCAAGCCGTGAACATTCTCGGCGGCTATAAAGTGCAGGGTCGCAACGAAAACCAGGCACGCCAGATGCGCGCCGACGCGATTTCCCTGGAGCAGGCCGGCGCGGCCATGCTGCTGCTGGAATGCGTGCCGAGCGAACTGGCTGCCGAAATCACCAGCGCAGTAAAAATCCCGGTGATCGGCATCGGCGCCGGCGCCGACACCGACGGTCAGGTCCTGGTGCTGCACGACATGCTCGGCCTGTCGATCAGCGGCCGCGTACCGAAATTCGTGAAGAACTTCATGCAGGGTCAGGACAGCATCCAGTCCGCATTGAAGGCGTACGTCAGCGAAGTCAAAGCCGCCACTTTCCCTGGGATCGAACACGGATTCTCTGCATGAACACCGTTAAAACCGTACGTGAACTGCGCGCTGCCGTGGCGCGCGCCCGCAGCGAAGGCAAGCGCATCGGCTTCGTGCCGACCATGGGCAACCTGCACAGCGGCCACATCGCACTGATCACCAAGGCCAGGCAGCGAGTGGACTTCGTGGTCGCGAGCATTTTCGTCAACCCGCTGCAATTCGGCGCCGGCGAAGACCTCGACAAATACCCGCGCACCCTGGCGGCGGATCAGGAAAAACTGCTGGACGCCGGCTGCTCCCTGCTGTTCGCCCCGACCGTCGAAGAGATGTACCCCGACGGCATGGCCGGCCAGACCCGGGTCAGCGTGCCGCACTTGTCCGAAGGCCTGTGCGGCGCCAGCCGTCCGGGGCACTTCGAAGGCGTGGCGACCGTGGTCAGCAAACTGTTCAACATGGTTCAGCCGGATCTGGCGATCTTCGGTCAGAAGGACTACCAGCAACTGGCGGTGATCCGTGCGATGGTGCATGACCTGAACATGCCGATCCAGATCATTGGCGAGCCGACCGTGCGTGCCGCCGACGGCTTGGCGCTGTCGTCGCGCAACGGTTTCCTCAGCGAGGAACAACGTGCCGTGGCGCCCGTGGTCTATCGCGCCCTGAGCAGCATCGCCGAGTCGATCAAGCAGGGCGAGCGCGACTTCCCGGCCCTGATCCAGGCACAGCGGCAACAGCTGGAAGCCGCCGGCCTGCGTCCGGACTACCTGGAAATCCGCCACGCCCTGACCCTGCGTCCGGCGACGGCGGAAGATCGTGACCTGGTGATTCTGGTGGCTGCGTTCCTCGGCACTACCCGGTTGATCGACAACCTGCACCTGAATCTCGATACCCCCGCCTGAGCACCGCAATATCAGAATGTGAGAGTGAGCCTGCTCGCTCTCACATTCGTGTCACCTCCTCTTCCAAACCGTATTGCTGACCACCAGACCATCGGGCAAACTGCCCGCCGATCCACTGCGCGCGAAAAGCAGGGACTTGCTCGTATTACCCGCCGTCTGTCGGCGTCTGCTGTTATCGATGTTAAAAAAGTACAGGTAACAGGTCAGAAGAAGCCAAGACAGATCGCAGCGCTAGGTTTACTGTATTCGCCCTGCGCCCGTGTAATCGTGTCGACGCAGTTGCCCCCTCGCCCAAACATGGCGGGGAGGTCTTTTCAGTGTTCAAAAGGCCGTTCAAGTAAAAAGGAAAACCGCAGCGATGGCGTACTACCGCACTCCTCATGACGTTACCGCTCTGCCTGCCTGGCAAGCGTTGAAAGACCACCGCCAAGCCATGCAGGATTTCAGCATGCGCGAAGCCTTCAACGCCGATCCGCAGCGCTTCAATCAGTTCACCCTCAGCAGCTGCGGACTGTTTCTCGACTATTCGAAGAATCTGATCAACGCCGAGACCCGCAACCTGCTGGTGGGCCTGGCCAATGAAGTCGATCTCAAGGGCGCGATCAAGGCGCTGTTCGACGGCGAAATCGTCAACTCCTCCGAAGGCCGCCCGGCGCTGCACACCGCCCTGCGTCGCCCGGTCGGCGACAAACTGTCGGTCAACGGCGTCAACGTGATGCCTGAAGTACACAAAGTGCTGAACCAGATCACCGATCTCGTGGGCCGTATCCATGACGGTCTGTGGCGCGGTTACACCGAGAAGCCGATCACTGACGTGGTGAACATCGGCATCGGTGGTTCGTTCCTCGGCCCTGAGCTGGTCTCCGAAGCCCTGCTGTCCTACGCCCAGAAAGGCGTGCGTTGCCATTACCTGGCAAACATCGACGGCAGCGAATTCCACGAACTGACGCAAAAACTGCGCGCCGAGACCACGCTGTTCATCGTTTCGTCGAAGTCGTTCAACACCCTCGAAACCCTGAAAAACGCCCAGGCCGCGCGTGCCTGGTACCTGGCTCAGGGCGGTTCGGAAGCCGAGCTGTATCGTCACTTCATCGCCGTATCGAGCAACAACGCGGCAGCCGTGGCCTTCGGTATCCGCGAAGAAAACATCTTCCCGATGTGGGACTGGGTCGGCGGTCGTTACTCGCTGTGGTCGGCCATCGGTCTGCCGATTGCCCTGGCCATCGGCATGTCCAACTTCAAGGAACTGCTGTCCGGTGCCTACACCATGGACCAGCATTTCCAGAGCGCGCCGTTCGAACAGAACATGCCGGTGCTGCTGGCCCTGCTCGGTGTGTGGTACGGCAACTTCTGGGGCGCGCAGAGTCACGCGATCCTGCCGTACGACCACTACCTGCGTAACATCACCAAGCACTTGCAACAGCTGGACATGGAATCCAACGGCAAGAGCGTGCGTCAGGACGGCACCCCGGTATCGACCGATACCGGTCCGGTGATCTGGGGTGGCGTAGGTTGCAACGGTCAGCATGCTTACCACCAGTTGCTGCACCAAGGCACCCAACTGATCCCGGCCGACTTCATCGTGCCGATCGTCAGCTTCAACCCGGTGTCCGACCACCATCAGTGGCTGTACGCCAACTGCCTGTCCCAGAGCCAGGCGCTGATGCTCGGCAAGACCCTGCCGGAAGCCGAAGCCGAACTACGCGACAAGGGCATGAGCGAAGCCGAAGTACAGAAACTGGCACCGCACAAGGTGATCCCGGGCAACCGTCCGAGCAACACCATCGTGGTCGAGCGCATCAGCCCGCGTCGTCTCGGCGCACTGGTGGCGATGTACGAACACAAAGTCTTCGTGCAAAGCGTGGTCTGGGGCATCAACGCCTTCGACCAGTGGGGCGTGGAACTGGGCAAGGAACTGGGCAAGGGCGTCTACAACCGCCTGGTCGGCAGCGAAGAAACCGCCGCCGAAGATGCTTCCACCCAGGGCCTGATCAACTACTTCCGCGGCCGTCACCGCGGCTGATCCTGCACTGAACACACCCCCTCGCCATGAGGGGGTGTTTGTTTACGGGTCTTGAACCCTCCCCGCTCTCGGCGCATCTTTATCCTTGTCGCATAACAAGAATAAGGAACCGTCATGTTCGATATCAGCACGTTCCCCAAAGCCGATGCCGTCCGCCGGGCTGCCCAGTTGAGTCAGGACGACTACCATCGCCTGTACCGCGAATCCATTGAACACCCCAGCACCTTCTGGGCCGAACAGGCCACGCGCTTCCTCGACTGGAGCACACCGTGGCAGACCGTCCAGCGCTATGACCTGAAAACCGGCGAGGCTTCCTGGTTTGCCGGGGCGAAACTGAACGTCAGCTACAACTGCATCGACCGTCACCTGGAAAAGCGCGGCGATCAGATCGCCATCCTCTGGGAAGGTGACGACCCTGCCGAATCGACGCAAATCACCTACAACAAACTCCATCACCACGTCTGCCGCCTGGCCAACGTGCTGAAAAGCCGTGGCGTGAAGAAAGGCGACCGGGTGTGCATCTACATGCCGATGATCCCCGAAGCGGCCTACGCCATGCTCGCCTGCACGCGGATCGGCGCGATTCACTCGGTGGTGTTTGGCGGTTTCTCCCCGGACTCGTTGCGCGACCGCATTCTCGACGCCGACTGCCGCACCGTGATCACCGCCGATGAAGGCGTGCGCGGTGGCAAGTTCGTGCCGCTGAAACAGAATGTCGACAAGGCCCTGCAGAGTTGCCCGGACGTCAGCACCGTCGTGGTAGTCGAGCGCACCCAGAACAAGATCGACTGGGTCGAAGGCCGCGACCTCTGGTATCACCAGGCGGTGCGCGACGTCAGCGACGATTGCCCTCCGGAACCGATGGACGCCGAAGATCCGCTGTTCATCCTCTACACCTCCGGCAGCACCGGCAAACCCAAGGGCGTGCTGCACACCACCGGCGGTTACCTGCTGCAAGCGGCGATGACCTTCAAGTACGTCCTCGACTACCGCGAAGACGAAGTGTTCTGGTGCACCGCCGACGTCGGCTGGGTCACCGGCCACAGTTACATCGTCTATGGCCCGCTGGCCAACGGCGCGACGACGCTGATCTTCGAAGGCGTACCAAGCTACCCAAGCACGTCGCGGTTCTGGCAGGTGATCGACAAACACAAGGTCAACATCTTCTACACCGCCCCCACTGCCCTGCGCGCACTGATGCGCGAAGGAGCAGGTCCCTTGCAGGAAACGTCGCGACAGAGCCTCAGATTGCTCGGCAGCGTCGGTGAGCCGATCAACCCGGAAGCGTGGGAATGGTATTTCAACGTCGTAGGCGAACAGCGCTGCCCGATAGTCGATACCTGGTGGCAGACCGAAACCGGCGGCATCATGCTCAGCCCGCTGGTCAGCGCCCAACGGATCAAACCGGGCTGCGCCACCCAACCGATGTTCGGCGTGCAACCGGTGCTGCTCGATGAGCATGGCAAGGAAATCAAAGGCGCCGGCAGCGGCGTGCTAGCGATCAAGTCGAGCTGGCCGGCGCAGATCCGCAGCGTCTACGGTGATCCGCAGCGCATGGTCGACACCTACTTCAAGCCCTACCCCGGCTACTACTTCACCGGCGACGGCGCCCGCCGCGACGAGGACGGCGACTACTGGATCACCGGGCGCATCGACGACGTGATCAATGTCTCCGGCCACCGCATCGGCACCGCCGAGGTCGAGAGCGCCCTGGTGCTGCACGACAGCATCGCCGAGGCCGCCGTGGTCGGTTATCCCCATGACGTCAAAGGCCAGGGCATCTATGCCTTCGTCACGCCCATGAACGGTGCCGAACCCAACGACGAACTGAAAAAGGAACTGCTGGCCCACGTCAGCAAGGAGATCGGCAGTTTCGCCAAACCGGACCTGATCCAGTGGGCCCCGGCCCTGCCGAAAACCCGTTCGGGCAAGATCATGCGGCGGATCCTGCGCAAGATTGCCTGCAACGAACTCGACAGCCTCGGCGACACCTCGACCCTGGCTGACCCGAGCGTGGTGCAGGGGCTGATCGACAAGCGCCTTAACCAGTAGAATCACGGGCGCGGTCAACCGGCCGCGCCGCCCTTCATCACTGAGTTGCCAT
Source organism: Pseudomonas sp. GW821-FHT11G12 (assembly GCF_058808055.1). Lineage (NCBI taxonomy): Bacteria > Pseudomonadati > Pseudomonadota > Gammaproteobacteria > Pseudomonadales > Pseudomonadaceae > Pseudomonas > Pseudomonas sp. GW821-FHT11G12. The sequence continues at coordinate 289,657 of NZ_JBXARH010000008.1, read as the reverse complement.
GGAATTCATCCGCAGCCGTATCGAAAACCAACTCATGAGCCTGACCGGTCTGTCCCTCGGCCAGCTCGATCTGGAAAACCCCAAGGGCGATCCCGGCCTGTTCGGCCCGGACTCGATCAGTTGGCAAGTGCACGGCGACTTCAGCAGCATGCTGATCGGCGGCATCAGTGCCTTGTTGCTGCAAGCCCTGCACCCACTGGCACTGGCCGGCGTCTGGGACCACTCGAACTTTCGCCAGGACATGCTCGGCCGCTTGCGCCGTACCAGCCAGTTTGTCTCCGGCACTACGTTCGGCTCGAAACGGGACGCCGAATGGCTGATCGAAAAAGTCCGCACCATTCACCTGCAAGTCGTCGGCACCGCGCCGGATGGCCGGCCCTATGCGGCCAGCGATCCGGATCTGCTGACCTGGGTGCACGTGGCCGAAGTCAGCAACTTTCTCGCCGCTCATTTGCGTTACCGCAACCCGCAGTTGTCGCCGGTGGACCAGGATCGTTACTACGCGGAAATCGCCGTGGTCGCTGAACGACTGGGTGCCCGGGATGTACCGAAATCACGCCAGGCCGTGGCCGATTACCTGCAACGGATGCGCCCGCAGTTGCTGTGTGACGAGCGCAGCCGCGAAGTCCTGCGCCTGTTGCTCGATGCCCCGGCGCCCAGCGTTCTGGCGCGGCCGTTTGGCGACCTGATGATGAAGGCCGGCATCGACCTGCTGCCGGACTGGGCCAGCGACATGCTGGATGCCCGCCAGAACCCGCTGCAACGCCAGTTGATCCGCGCCAGTGTCAAACGCAGCGCGCCAATGCTGCGCTGGGCGATGCGCAATGGATCGGTTCAGCGGGCCCAGCGGCGGATGGGGCTGAGCTGAAGCTCAGTAACTGCTAAACTCCCGCGCCCCGATTCCCTCCAGCAAGGCGCAAGCATGTCTTCCCTGAATCAGGCGCTGCGCGCCGCCCTCGATCAACGCCAGGATCTGCTCGCCGAGCTGCACCGCCAGGGCACCGACTGCTATCGCCTGTTCCACGGCAGCCAGGAAGGCGCCGGCGGCCTGACTATCGACCGCTACGGCCCGCAACTGATGGTGCAGAGCTTCCACCAGACGCTGGAACTCGCCGACCTGCTGCAACTGCACGCCACGGTGAATGAAACGTTGGGATTGCAAACCTTGCTGGTTTACAACGACCGCTCCCGTGGCAACTCGCGCATCGATCGTGAAGACAGCGTGTACCGCGCCGACGATGCTGCGCTGGTTGATCTGGTCGGCCACGAATGGGGCCTGAACTACCGTGTGCGCGGGCGCCACGCCGGACAGGATCCGCTGCTGTTCCTCGACCTGCGCAACACCCGCGGCTGGGTCAAGGATCACGCCAAGGGCAAAAGCGTGCTCAACCTGTTCGCCTACACCTGCGGCGTCGGTCTCAGTGCGGCCGCCGGCGGTGCCCGCGAGGTATGCAACCTGGACTTCGCCGAGGGCAATCTGGCGGTCGGGCGCGAGAATGGTTTGCTCAATCCGCAACTGCCGACCATGGAGTTCATCCAGTCCGACTACTTCCCGGCGATCCGCCAGTTGGCCGGTCTGCCGATCAGTCAGCGTCGCGGGCAGAAACTGCCGAGCTATCAGCGCCTCGAACAGCGCCAGTACGATCTGGTGCTGCTCGACCCTCCCGCGTGGGCCAAAAGTGCGTTCGGCACGGTCGATCTGCTGCGTGATTATCAAAGCCTGCTCAAGCCAGCCTTGCTGACCACTGCCGACAATGGCGTGCTGATCTGCTGCAACAACCTGGCGAAGGTCAGCATGGACGACTGGCGCGAACAGGTGCTGCGCTGCGCCGAGAAAGCCGGGCGCCCGGTACGCGAATGGAGTGTGATGACGCCGGGTGCCGACTTCCCTTCGCGGGATCAACAACCGCCGCTGAAGACCCTGATTCTTCAGCTCTGATTTTCTGGTTCTAAAGTCGCGCAGGAAATTTCCCACAGAAAAATCTGAACAATCCTGATCACAGGCTATTACTTCGGAACCGGAATCGCGTGCCATACTCCAAGGCACTCCGATTCAGACAGATGAAGCCGCACATGCCCAAAGGATTGATTCGCGCGATTGGCGCCTTGTTGACCGCTCTGGCCCTCTACAGCCTGCTGGGGTTTCTGATTTTGCCGGGCATTGCGCTCCGGGTCGCCAACCAGCAATTGGCCAACTACGCGACGGTGCCTGCGCACATTCAGCGTATCGAACTCAATCCGTTCAGCCTCGAAGTCACGCTTTGGGGCCTGGTCATCGGCGAGCCGGGCAAGGAACAGGTCGGTTTCGAACGCCTGTACGCCAACCTGCAACTCGACAGCCTGTGGACAAAAGCGCTGCACCTGTCCGACATCGAACTGGATAAACCCAAGACCGAAGTCCTGTTCGCCCAGGACGGCAAACTCAATCTGCTGGGTCTGTTCAAGTTGCCGGCCAGTGAACCGACGCCGGCCGATCCGAATGCCAAACCGTTTCCGCTGCGCATCGACCGGATCAAACTGGCCGGCGGCAACGTGCACTTCCAGGACTCACGCCCGAGCGAACCGATCGAGTTCCTCTACGACAAGCTCGATTTCGAACTGAACAACCTCAGCACCCTGCCCGACGACAACGCCGACATGACCCTGGTCGCCATCGGCCCGGCCGGTGGACAGATCGACTGGAAAGGCAACTTCAGCCTGATCCCGATCGCCTCCGAAGGCACGCTCAAAGTCACCGATGGCCAGATGAAAGCCTTCTGGCCCTACGTGCGCGACGCGGTGCCATTGGTACTGGAAAACGGCGTGGTCAGCCTGAGCACCGACTACAAGCTCAACCTGTCCAAGGAAACCGAACTGCTGTTGAGCAACGTCTCGGTCAGTGTCGCGCCGTTTGCGATCAAGGCCCCGGACGGGCGCCCGCTGGCGAAACTCGACCGCCTCGACGTCAGCGAAACCACCGTGGACCTGGCCAAACAGCAAGTGGTGGTCGGCAAGATCCGCAGCCAGAAACTCGAAACCTGGGCCGCCCTTGAGGCGGACGGGCAACTGGACTGGCAGAAACTGTTCGCCAGCCAGCCGTCGAAACCTGCCGCCAAAGCGGCGGCGGAACCGAAAAGCACGCCGGCGGCTGCCGACTCACCGAAACCGGAACCGGCCGCACCGGGCAAACCGTGGCAGGTGCTGCTCAAGGACGTGCAACTGCGTGACTACAAAGTGCATCTGGCCGACCGCTCGGCGAAGCCGGAAGTCACGCTGGATGTCACGCCGCTGAACCTCGACCTGCAGAATTTCGACAGCCTCAACGGCTCGCCCTTCAACGTCAAACTGGACACCGGCCTGGGCAAGCAAGGCAAGATCAGCGCCGACGGCGTGGTCAATCTGGCACCGGTCACGGCCCAACTCAACGTGAAGACGCAGGACATCGACCTTCGCGTCGCCCAGTCCTACATCAACCCGTTCATTCGCCTGGAACTGCGCAGCGGCATGCTCGGCAGCGATCTGAAAGTGAATCTGAAAAGCGTCACACCTCTGGCACTCAGTGTCACCGGTCGCGCCCAGGTCGATCAGTTGCACACCCTCGACACCCTGAAGACCCGCGACTTCCTCAAGTGGCAGCAAGTGGTGGTCGAAGGCCTGAACTATCAGCACGGCGACAACCTGTCGATCGACAGAATCAACCTGTTCCAGCCCTATGTGCGATTCATGATCAACGATGACCGCACCACCAACATCGACGACTTGCTGATTCCGCAACCTGCCGATTCCGGGGCGAAAACCGCAGCGGCCAAACCAGCCGGCAACTCGAAACCGCTGGGCATTCATATCGGCGGTATCGCGATCAATGACGGCTCGGCCAACTTCGCCGACTTCAGCCTGACCCCGAACTTCGCCACCGCGGTCCAGCAGCTCAACGGCCAGATCGGCACCATCGACAGCCGTCAGGCGAAACCGGCCAGCGTCGACGTCAAAGGCAAGGTCGACCGCTATGCGCCGGTGACCATCAAGGGTGCGGTCAACCCGTTCGACCCGATGGCCAGCCTCGACATCGCCACCAGTTTCAAACGGGTCGAATTGACCACCCTGACGCCCTACTCCGGCAAGTTCGCCGGTTACCGGATCCGCAAGGGCCGGCTCAATCTCGACCTGCACTACCTGATCACCAAGGGCCAGCTCAAGGCCGAGAACAAAGTGGTGGTCGAGCAGCTGCAACTGGGTGAGAAAGTCGACAGCCCGGATGCCGTGAGCCTGCCGCTGAAACTGGCGATTGCGTTGCTCAAGGACGTGGACGGGAAGATTTCCATCGAGCTGCCGGTCACCGGCGACCTCAATAACCCGCAATTCAGCGTGATGCCGATTATCTGGCAGACCCTGCGCAATCTGGTCGTCAAAGCCGCCGCCGCACCGTTCAAGATGATTGGCGGGCTGATCAACGGGGGCGGTTCCGAAGACCTCGGCACCGTGTCATTCGCACCGGGTTCCAGCGAACTGAACAAGGACGCCGAAGCTGCGCTGGTCAAACTGTCCCAGGCCTTGAAGGAACGTCCGGCCCTGCGCCTGGAAATCGAAGGCACCGCCGCCCAAAGCAGCGACGGCCCGCTGATTGCCGAACAGCGTCTGGAACGTGAATACCAGTACAACTACTACAAGATGCTCCAGCGCCGTGGCGACAAGGTGCCGGCCCAGGCATCACTGATCCAGGTCCCGGATAACGAAAAAGGCCCGCTGCTCGAAGGCATCTACCGCACTCGTCTGAAAACCCAGCCGCCGGCTGAATGGAAAGATCTGGGCAAGGAAGAGCGCACCGCGAAAATGCGTGCGGACGTGATCAAGTTCTGGAGCTCCAGCGATGTGCTGCTGCGCCAACTGGGTCAGGACCGTGCCAGCAGCATCAAGGATTACCTGGTGGACAAAGGCCAACTGGCCGACGACCGCGTGTACTTCATCGACGCCAATCTCGGCGAAGCGGAGAGCGACGGCCGCGTGGTGACGCAAATGCATCTGGACGCCGAGTGATGAACAGCCAATGGCTGGCGGCAATAGTGCTGGCGCTCGTCGCCAGCCAGGCGTCAGCATCCGATACGCTGCGCTGCGGCAGCCAGTTGGTCAGCCTTGGCGACCGTTCCAGCGAGGTGCTGCAAAAGTGCGGTGAACCGGTCAGCCGTGACGTGCTGGGCTACAAGCGCAGCGCCAATCGCCGGGAAGAGTTTCAGGTCGAGGAATGGACCTACGGCCCGAGCAACGGCATGTACCAATACCTGCGGTTCGAAGGTAATCGCCTGCGGCAGATCAACAGCAAACGTGGCAACTGACCTCCCCCATTGGTTTTCCCGTCCCTGAAATAGAACAGGCCCCGACACGAATGCCGGGGCCTGTAATGGCCACTCCCTGTGGCCGTTCGCATGAACTCTAAAGTGCGGCAGACGTATGACTCGGCCCGCCTGTCGCGTCTTCTCCCGGTCCAGGCGAGAAGTCTTGCCTTACTCGGCCTTCAGGCCGTCAGCGGAGACCGCTTTCACGCCTTTGATTTTCTTGGCGATGGCCACGGCGGTGGTTTTCTGAGCTTCGGTGATGGCAACGGTCGAAGACAGGGAAACGACCCCTTTGTTGGTTTCTACTTTGATATCAGTGCCTGGAATGCCTTTTTCGGTGACCAGGTCGCTTTTGACTTTAGTGGTGATCCAGGTGTCGGAAGTGGCCTCTTTCGCCTTGGTCATTTCACCGGCGGCCAGGGTCATTGGCGCCTGGGTTGCCTGAGTGGATTGTGCGAATGCGCCGGTGGCCATGGTCAGGGTCAGCGCGGTAGCAGCAGCGGCAGTGATAGCGAACTTCTTCATACGAGTAACTCCTGTTTTTCTGGAAAGTCTGCTGCGTGTCTTGTCAGCAGGGTTACTGGAGATATTGCGAACGCTGTGCCAAGTTTTCAAAAGACAATAATTCTTTATAAATCAATAAGTTATAAATCATGAGCATTTTCGGAATCATGCAAATTGCATGACGTTCGAATTATCTGCATGCAAGTTGCGGCTTTTGGAAAAGTTCCTAACACGCTGAAATGATTGAAGCTTTTGTGAAGTGCCGGGCAAAAGAAAATGCCCCGCAAAGCGGGGCATTTCATGATGCGTGGCTAGCCGGTCAGGCACCGCTGCCCGGGCAACCTTTAGGCGCGTAGTCCGGGTTGACCGTGGAGGCGCAACTCCAGACACCGGCGGTGTTGCCGGTAGCAGCACCCGTGCGGGAGAGCGTGATGGTCTTGCCCAGCACCGGGCCTGGTGCGTTCACCAGCGTGCAGGTAATCGTGCCGGCCCCTGTCGAAGCCGTGCCCGACGCCGCCAACGTGCAGTTGGAGGTGGTGGCTGCCGCGTTACCGGCCACCAGCAACAGGGTCGGGTCGGTACCTTGATTAATGGTGTCCTCGAACGGCACTTTGAGTGCGCTGATTTCCGCCAGCCCTGCCGTCACCTTCGACCGTGCCTGGTACTTGGTGTATTGCGGCAACGCGATGGTGGCCAGAATGCCGATGATCGCCACGACGATCAGCAGCTCGATCAGAGTGAAACCTTGTTGTTTCTTCATAGACACGCTCCATGCATGAGTCGGAATCTCATGATCTGAACAGGACTCAGCACAGCCCGTGCCAAGGCGCCCGCACCCGCGCAGGCTGGGCGCGATCACGCTATCGCGGCGTTTCCTACAACCTGTAACCGCACTATCTGACACTTTTTGTCACCTGCACCGAGGCGGTTTGGCGCTGTCACTTGACTAGGCTATAAGTCATGAACTGTCTGCATCCGGGATTCCCATGAATGACATCGCTCTGAGCGGTCTGGCCAAGCAATTGGTACAGGCCGAACTGCTCACGGAAAAAAGCGCCCAGCAAGCCTGGCAGCAGGCCCAGCGCAATCGCCTGTCGCTGGTCAGCTATCTGGTACAGAACAAACTGGTGAAGAGTTCGCAGGTTGCCGAGATCGCCTCGGAGCATTTCGGCATGGCGTTCCTCGACCTCAACTGCCTGGACAAGGAAACCCAGCCCAAGGGCCTGGTCAGCGAAAAACTGGTGCGCCAGCACCACGCGCTGCCCCTGTGGCGGCGCGGCAACAAGCTGTTCGTGGGGATCTCCGACCCGAGCAATCATCAGGCAATCAACGATATTCAGTTCAGCACCGGGCTGACCACCGAAGCGATTCTGGTGGAGGACGACAAGCTCACCGACGCCATCGAGAAGTTCTTCGACACCCACGCCTCCGGCCTGGAAGACATGGCCGATGTCGACCTCGACGGGCTGGACGTCGAGTCCATCGATGACAGCAAGCAGGACGCCATCGGTGGGCTCGATGCCGACGACGCGCCGGTGGTGCGCTTCGTCCACAAGATGCTGCTGGACGCGATCAAGAGCGGTTCTTCCGACCTGCACTTTGAACCCTACGAAAAAAACTACCGGGTGCGCGTACGTACCGACGGCATCCTGCGCGAAGTGGCCAAGCCGCCGATTCAACTGGCCGGGCGCATCGCCGCACGCCTGAAGGTCATGGCCAGCCTCGACATTTCGGAACGCCGCAAACCTCAGGACGGGCGACTGAAGATGCGCCTGTCGAAGAGCAAGTCGATCGATTTCCGGGTCAACACCTTGCCAACCCTGTGGGGCGAGAAAGTGGTGATCCGGATCCTCGACCCGTCCAGCGCGCAGATAGGCATCGACGCCCTCGGCTACGAGCCGGAGCAGAAAGACCTGTACCTCGCTGCCCTGAAGCAACCACAAGGCATGATCCTGGTCACCGGTCCCACCGGTTCCGGCAAGACCGTTTCGCTGTACACCGGGCTCAACATTCTCAATACCGTCGACATCAACATCTCCACTGCCGAAGACCCGGTGGAGATCAACATGGAAGGCATCAACCAGGTCAACGTCAATCCGAAGCAGGGGCTGGACTTCGCCCAGGCCCTGCGCTCGTTCCTGCGGCAGGACCCGGACGTGATCATGGTCGGCGAGATCCGCGATCTCGAGACCGCGGAAATCGCCATCAAGGCGGCGCAGACAGGTCACCTTGTGCTCTCCACGCTGCACACCAACAGCGCCGCCGAGACACTCACCCGCTTGCACAACATGGGCATTCCCGGCTTCAACATCGCCACGTCGGTCAGCCTGATCATCGCCCAGCGTCTGGCGCGAAAACTCTGCAGCCACTGCAAAAAGCCCATCGAGATTCCCCGCGAAACCTTGCTCAAGGAAGGTTTTCCCGAGGAACGCATCGGCAGTTTCACGATCTATGAGCCCGCCGGTTGCGATCAATGCAACGGCGGCTACAAGGGACGCACCGGGATTTATGAAGTGGTGAAAAACACCCCCGAGCTGCAACGGCTGATCATGGCCGAGGGCAACTCATTGGAAATCGACAGCCAGATGCGCCTGGACGGCTTCAACGACCTGCGCACCTCGGGACTGATCAAGGCGATGCAAGGCATCACCAGCCTTGAAGAAATCAACCGGGTCACCAAGGACTGAACATGGCCGTCAAGGCAGCGAAAATCAGCGTCTATGCCTGGGAAGGCACGGACAAGAAAGGCAGCAGGATCACCGGCGAGTTGAGCGGACAAAACCCCGCACTGATCAAGGCCCAGTTGCGCAAGCAGGGCATCAACCCCGGCAAGGTGCGCAAGAAATCCGCGTCGTTGCTGAATTTCGGCAAACGCATCAAGCCGCTGGACATCGCCCTCTTTACCCGGCAGATGGCAACCATGATGAAAGCCGGCGTGCCGTTGCTGCAGTCGTTCGACATCATCGGCGAAGGCTTTGAAAACCCGGCGATGCGCAAACTGGTGGACGAGGTGAAACAGGAAGTCGCCGCCGGCAACAGCTTCGCCGCGGCCCTGCGAAAGAAGCCGCAATACTTCGACGAGTTGTACTGCAACCTGGTCGATGCCGGCGAGCAATCCGGCGCCCTCGATACCCTTTTGGAACGCGTAGCGACCTACAAGGAAAAGAGCGAAAGCCTCAAGGCCAAGATCAAGAAAGCCATGACCTACCCCACCGCCGTGATCCTGGTGGCGGCGGTCGTCACCGGGATTCTGCTGGTGAAAGTGGTGCCGCAGTTCCAGTCGGTGTTTTCCGGATTCGGCGCCGAACTGCCGGCGTTCACCCTGATGGTGATCGGCCTCTCGGAGTTCATGCAGCAGTGGTGGTGGGCGATTCTCGGCGTGCTGGTCGCGGCGTTTTTCGGCACCCGTCATGCTCTGAAGAAATCCCAGGCCCTGCGTGACCGGCGTGATGCCTGGCTGCTGAAACTGCCGCTGGTGGGCACCATGATGTACAAGTCCGCTGTGGCCCGTTTCGCCCGAACCCTGTCGACCACATTTGCCGCCGGCGTGCCGCTGGTCGAAGCGCTGGACTCGGTTGCCGGGGCCACCGGCAATGTGGTGTTCAAACGTGCGGTGCTGCGCATTCGCCAGGACGTGGCCACCGGCATGCAACTGAACTTTTCGATGCGCACCACCGGAATCTTTCCGAACATGGCCGTGCAGATGACCGCCATCGGCGAAGAGTCCGGCGCCCTGGACGATATGCTCGACAAGGTTGCCGGGTTCTACGAGGAAGAAGTGGATAACATGGTCGACAACCTCACCAGCCTGATGGAGCCTTTCGTCATGGTGGTACTCGGGGTGATCGTCGGCGGACTGGTCGTGGCCATGTACCTGCCGATCTTCCAACTCGGCTCAGCGATCTGACATGCCCATCGACGAACTCTTCGCCCTCTATCCGCTGGCCTTTGTCTTCACCGCTCTGGTGCTCGGGCTGGTGGTCGGAAGCTTCCTCAATGTGGTGATCTGGCGCCTGCCGAAAATGCTCGAACGCGAATGGCGCCAGCAGGCCCACGACGTGCTCGGGCTGCCCGTCGAAACGCCGCTGCCGGTCTACAATCTGATGCTGCCGCACTCGCAGTGCCCGCATTGCGCCCACCGCATTCGTGCGTGGGAAAACATTCCGCTGCTCAGCTACCTGTTTTTGCGCGGCCGCTGCTCGTCATGCGCGGCGCCGATCAGCAAGCGTTATCCGTTGACCGAACTGGCCTGCGGCGTGCTGTCGGCGTTCATCGCCTGGCATTTGGGTTTTGGCTGGCCGGCCTGTCTGATGATCGTCCTGACCTGGGGCTTGCTGGCGATGAGTCTGATCGACACCGAGCATCAGCTGTTGCCCGACGTGCTGGTGCTGCCGCTGCTGTGGCTGGGATTGATCGTCAACAGCTTCGGCCTGTTCGTCTCGCTGCACGACGCGTTGTGGGGGGCAGTGGCCGGTTATATGGCGCTGTGGTCGGTGTTCTGGCTGTTCAAGCTGCTCACCGGCAAGGACGGCATCGGTCACGGTGATTTCAAGTTGCTGGCGCTGCTCGGGGCCTGGGGTGGCTGGCAGATTCTGCCGCTGACCATCCTGCTGTCCTCGCTGGTGGGCGCCGTGCTCGGGGTGATTATGCTCAAGCTGCGCGACCAGAAAACCTCGACGCCAATCCCCTTCGGGCCGTATCTGGCAATTGCCGGCTGGATTGCCTTGCTCTGGGGTGGTCAAATAACCGACTTCTATTGGCAGTTTGTCGGTTTGAAATGAATACCCCTGTGGAAAAACCCTGGATTCTCGGCCTGACCGGCGGCATCGGCAGCGGCAAAAGCGCAGCCGCCCAGCACTTCATCGACCTCGGCATCCATGTGGTGGACGCCGATCATGCGGCGCGCTGGGTGGTTGAGCCGGGGCGCCCGGCGCTGGCGAAAATTGCCGAGCACTTCGGCCCCGATGTCCTGCAGGCCGATGGCACGCTGGATCGCGCGGCGTTGCGCAAGCTGATCTTCGAAGTACCGGAGCAACGCCGCTGGCTCGAAGCGCTGTTGCATCCGCTGATCGCCGAGGAAATCGCCCATCACCTGGCGCTGGCAAAATCGCCTTACGCGATTCTGGTTTCGCCGCTGTTGATCGAGTCCGGACAGTACGCGATGACCCAGCGGATCCTGGTGATCGATGCTCCGCAGCAACTGCAGATCGAACGCACCTTGCAGCGTGACCAGACCAGCGAACAGCAGGTCCAGGCCATCCTCAAGGCTCAATCCAGCCGCGAAGACCGCGTCAGCCGCGCCGACGATGTGGTGGTCAACGACCGCGACCTCGCCTGGCTGCACGGCGAGGTCGAGCGCCTGCATCACTTTTACCTGACTTTATCTGGAGGCCAGTCATGAGCCCGATCCCGACCGTTGAATGCCCGACCTGCGGCGCCCCGGTGGAATTCACCCCCGAGAACAAATTCCGGCCGTTCTGCTCGGACCGCTGCAAACTGATCGACCTCGGCGCCTGGGCATCGGAAGAACACAAGATCCCGGTCGCCCCGGATGCCGAGGACGAACTGTTTTCCGGCGACTTCGACCCGCGCCACTGATCCTCTGATCAGGGCCGCATGAAGCCGTAGTCCTGATTGTCGTCGAGGTTTTCTGCCAGAAAGCGCAACTCGTCGGCCAGGTCTTCGGCGTTGCGCACCACCTTGCTCTGCTGCACCACGGCACTGAGCAAGGCGCGCAGACTCAATCCAGGATCGAACCCCACCTCCTGCGCCATCTCCAGACTTTGCCGGGTTTCCTGCCTCGCCCACTCGTAAACGCTCATGCCGCTGCTCCTGAAGGGATTTGGCCGAGCATGAAATGCCGTGCGCGGGGTGGATTTGATGTGGATCAAGACTTGGGATCGTCGTCCTTCCAGGGCGCCGAAAGGTAACGGGTGCGGTTGAAGGTCTCCAGCCATTCCGGGCTGAACACCACCAGTGCGCTGATCACCATGCCATTGATGAACGCTTCCGGAAAAATCAGCAGCCACAGGTAACCGATGAAATCTTCCAGCCATTCGGGCATGGCGAAGAGGCCGTCGTACCAGAGCAACGTCAGGCTCAGCACCAGGCATGACAGCGCCGACAAGGCCGCCGCGAAGAAGCCGGAGCAAAAGATATACACAAACGGATTACGCGGTTGCGCCCGCTCGACCAGGATCGCCACGCCCTCGGTGATCAGCACCGGCAGCAGGATCAGCAACGCGCCGTTGACCCCGACCGCCGCCAGATCCTGGCGTCCCAGCAGGACCAGCCCGATCTGCGCCACCAGCCCGCCCACAATCGCCAACGGCCAGTCGAGCAGCAACGTCACTGCGGTCATGCCAATGAAGTGATACGACACACCCGTGTCGAAATCCCTGCGCACCATCCACAACAGAAACAGCGCGAACACGGTGCCGAACAGCAAGTGCTGACGACGGCTGTCGCTGAACAATTCGACCCACGGCGAGCGGCAGATCGCCCAGAGCAGCACGGGCAGGTAGATCAGCCAGCCAAGGGTCAGACTTGTCGATGACAGCAGTTCTGCACCGATCATGATCCCATCACCTTCATTCGCACCGCAGACTCCTTTGATTGGCGCTCCTGTGTCGAAGTCTACACCGCCACCTTGGTGAAACTGCCGATGCAAAGCTTTCTGCTTGTCGCAATTGAACGCTAAGCTTGGGCCTATGGATGACTCAGATTATTTACGCCTGCTGACCATCGCGGCCGAGCAAGCCAACGCGTTCCTGTCCAATGCCCGCAAATGGGAGCGTGAGCGTTGGGTCTGCCAGCGCCTGCTGCAAGGCCTGAATATTCCGTATCGCGCCGACGAATTCGCCCCGGCCGGCGAGCCACCGGACGTGTTGTTTCGCGATGCCAACTTCGAGGTGTTTTTCGTCCTCGACGAAGGCCGCCGCCTCAACGATGAATGGCGCGATGAGCTGCAACGTCGGCGCAGTGCGTTTTCCCTGAGCCAACTGGTGCGCCGCGAGGCCAAGCCACGGCGGATTCCGGCCAATGAGTTTCTGCTGAGACTGGCGCCGACCTTGCGCAAGAAAGCGCACAACTACAAGGAACGCGGCATGGATCTGGGGGAGCTGGACATCATCGCCTTCGCCAGCCTCAAACGCGAAGTGCTCGACCTCAACAGCCACTTTCCACCGCCCACCGAATACTTGCGACAGGGCTGGCGCTCGCTGTCACTGGTCGGGCCGACGTTCGCCCGCGTGCTGTTCGCCCACCCCGATGCACCGGATTTCCTGCGCAGCAACCTGGGTCGCAGCATCGTGTTCGATGTCGGGATCAGCCTGTAATCCCTAAGCAGGATGGCGCAAACACTGGCCGGATGTTACAAAAGCGCAATCATTCGCCCGGATGACATGCGCCGTTCAACGCTCGCAGGCAAACCGCTGTAACGTCTGCGCATTCAGCAACGTCTATCCCTGACGAGGCCTCATATGACCAGCCGCCTGAACCCCGATGACCAGAAGCATGTCGAAGAGTACCTGCAGTTGTCCCAACACCGTGTCGAGCGCCGGCCATTCCGGCCGTGGATGCTCCTGGTGGTGGTGCTGGCAGTGACCATTGGTCTGGGCCTGTTGAGCCGATTTATCAGTTACCTGACGCTATGAGCTGCATCGCGCTCGCTCGGGTTACGACGACAACGATTTCCTTTAAAAACCTTGCGAGCTATTCCCATGTCCCATCGTATTGTCATTGTCGGCGGCGGCGCCGGCGGTCTGGAGTTGGCTACCCGTCTGGGTAAGACTCTGGGCAAACGCGGCACTGCCAGCATCATGCTGGTCGACGCGAACCTCACGCACATCTGGAAACCGCTGTTGCACGAAGTGGCCGCCGGATCGCTGAACTCCTCCGAAGACGAACTCAACTATGTCGCCCAGGCCAAATGGAACCACTTCGAGTTCCAGCTGGGGCGCATGAGCGGGCTCGACCGTGAGCAGAAGAAGATTCAGCTCGCCGCCACCTACGACGAAAACGGCGTGGAACTGGTGCCGGCGCGGGAAGTGCCTTATGACTCGCTGGTGATCTCGGTCGGCAGCACCACCAACGATTTCGGTACCCAGGGCGCAGCGCAGCACTGCCTGTTCCTCGACACCCGCAAACAGGCCGAGCGTTTCCACCAGCAATTGCTCAATCACTATCTGCGTGCTCACGCCGGGCAAACCGATGTGGTCCAGCAGATCAGCGTGGCTATCGTCGGCGCCGGCGCCACGGGCGTCGAACTGGCGGCCGAGCTGCACAACGCCGCTCATGAGCTGGCGGCCTACGGTCTGGACCGGATCAAACCGGAAAACATGCACATCACCCTGATCGAAGCCGGGCCACGGGTGCTGCCAGCCCTGCCGGAACGTATCAGCGGGCCAGTGCACAAGACTCTGGAAAAACTCGGGGTCAATGTGATGACCAACGCGTCGGTCAGCCAGGTCACCGCCGACAGCCTGATCACCGCCGATGGCAACGAGATCAAGGCCAGCCTGAAAGTCTGGGCTGCCGGGATCCGCGCGCCGGGTTTCCTCAAAGACATCGATGGCCTGGAAACCAACCGCATCAACCAGCTGCAAGTGCTGCCGACCTTGCAGACCACCCGCGACGAAAACATTTTCGCCTTCGGTGACTGCGCCGCCTGCCCGCAACCGGGCTCGGATCGCAACGTTCCGCCACGGGCCCAGGCTGCGCACCAACAGGCGTCGCTGCTGGCCAAGTCGCTGAAACTGCGGATCGAAGGCAAGACCCTGCCGGAGTACAAGTACACCGACTACGGCTCGCTGATTTCGCTGTCGCGTTTTTCGGCTGTGGGTAACTTGATGGGCAACCTGACCGGCAGTGTGATGCTCGAAGGCTGGCTGGCGCGGATGTTTTACGTGTCGCTGTACCGCATGCACCAGATGGCGCTGTACGGCCCGTTCCGCACCGCCATGCTGATGCTGGGCAGCAAGATCGGACGCGGCACCGAGCCGCGCCTGAAGCTGCACTGATGTAAAACGCTGTGGGGGCGGGCCTGCTCGCTCCCACAGGGTTTTGTCTTTTACTGTATCTGCCCCCGCTTTCCCCACCTTCGCTTACAAACGCCCCCGCTCCTCGACACAGACGCGATACACCGCCACCGCTTAATGGCCACACCCGAGCACACCTGCTCCGGCTGATCGCCCTTAACGTGTGGTTGCGCAGTGCAACCGAAGGAGAATGAAATGACCCGCACTTCGAAAATTGGCAAAACCTCCCTTGGCCTGGTCGGTGCCGTACTGGCTGGCGGCCTGATGCTGTCCGGCTCGGTGTTCGCCGCACAACCGCTGGCCCAGGGCTACATGGTTGCCTCGGCTGAAACCTCGGTGAAAACCCCGGAAGGCAAATGCGGTGAAGGCAAATGCGGCGACGCGTCGATGGCCAAGACCGACACCGATGGCGACGGCAAAGTCTCGCGCGCCGAGTTCCTGAAGGTCGCGCCGAAATCTGACTTCGACAAGATCGACACCAACCATGACGGCTTCATCGACGAGCAAGAGGCTTACAACAACGTCAAAGCCAACTTCGAAGCCAACGGCAAGAAAATGCCGAAAGGCCTGTTCGAACACCTGAAAGACCAGGACGGTGCCTGATATTCATTCTGTCCCGACAAAACAAAGCCGCGCTTTCTCTCACGAGGAGCGCGGCTTTTTTACGTCTGCCGGGATTACAGCTGGAAGCGCCGCACCATGCCCTGCAATGCATTGGCCAGTTTCGATAGCTCATGACTGGAAGCGCTGGTTTGATCGGCGCCGGCCGCCGAACGCACCGACAGGTCACGAATATTCACCAGGTTGCGATCCACTTCCCGCGCCACCTGCGCCTGCTCTTCGGCGGCGCTGGCGATCACCAGGTTGCGTTCGTGGATCTCATGCACCGACGCGGTGATGGTTTGCAGCGCCTCACCGGCCCGTTCGGCCAGCACCAGCGTGGTGGACGCACGCGAGGCACTGGCCTGCATCGACTCCAGCGCCAGGCTTGAACCGTTGCGCATGCCTTGCACCATCTGCTCGATTTCCTGGGTCGATTGCTGCGTGCGATAGGCCAGCGCGCGGACCTCGTCAGCAACCACCGCGAACCCGCGTCCGCTCTCCCCTGCCCGCGCCGCTTCGATGGCGGCATTGAGCGCCAGCAGGTTGGTCTGCTCGGCGATCGCCCGGATCACGTCCAGCACCTTGCCGATGTCTTGAGATTGATTGGCCAGTGATTGCACCAACTCGCCGGTGTGTTGCACCTCACTGGCCAGCGCGTTGATGGCGCTGGCGGTTTCACTGACCCGCTCTTGCCCCAGATGCGCCGATTCGCTGGACTGGCGCGTCGCGTCGGAGGTCGACACTGCATTGCGTGCGACTTCCTCGACCGCCGTGGTCATTTCGTTGACGGCGGTGGCGGCCTGTTCGATTTCGTTGTTCTGTTGTTGCAGGCCTTGGGTGCTGTCGAGCGTGACGACGTTGAGTTCGTCGGCCGCGGTCGCCAGTTGCGTGGCTGAACCGTTGATGCCTTGCAGGGT
Organism: Pseudomonas sp. GW821-FHT11G12; assembly: GCF_058808055.1. Lineage (NCBI taxonomy): Bacteria > Pseudomonadati > Pseudomonadota > Gammaproteobacteria > Pseudomonadales > Pseudomonadaceae > Pseudomonas > Pseudomonas sp. GW821-FHT11G12. Next base: position 273,286 of record NZ_JBXARH010000008.1, on the reverse strand, counting down.
TTCACGCAGGTTTTGTTGCATGGTCGCCAGCGCCTTGAGCAAACGGCTGACCTCATCATTGCCATCGGTCTTGATCGGACGCGTCAGATCGCCTCTTGCGACGTTTTCCGCAGCATCCACAGCGGCGCTCAGGGGGCGAACGATGCTGCGCGTCAGCAGCATCGCCAGGGCCACGGTCGCCAATGCCGCCAGTGCGATGAACAGGCTGACGATGGTGCGTGAGGTTTCGTAGTGCGCGGCGGAGTTGCGGCTTTCTGCGGCGACCTGTTTGGCGAACAGATCTGCCAGGTCGTTGAGTTGCTTGCCGGAGCCGTCGACCACGGTTTTCATGTCGACCAGCAGCAGTTTGGTCAGCTCGTCACGCTTGCCTTGCTCGGCCAGCGTGAACGATTGAGTGATGCCGGCGCGGTAGGCCGCGAAGGTTTTCTTGAACTGATCGTATAACTGTTGCCCTTCCGGGGTGGTGACCAGTCGATCGTACGCGGCGATTTTCTCGCTCAGTTCCTTGTCGCGGGTGTCCATCTGGCTGCGGTAGGTGGCGACGTTGTTCGGGTCCTGATCCAGGGCCATGCGCAGGGAGATGGTACGGATGCGCAGCATGATTTCGCGGATCTCGTCACCGCCGCGGATGCTCGGCAGCCATTGATTCTCCACGGCGACTTCGCTCTCGCGGATGCTCGACATCTGGCCCAGGGCAAACACGCCGAGCAACGCTACCAGCACAGCAATCAGGGCAAAGCCCAGGGCGGCACGGGGAGCAATATTCAACTGACGAAGCAACATGACGAACGCCCTTTTTCTTGTATTGGCCGGATTCAAGGGGCGATCGACGGCAGACCCCTTTCGTTAGCGGGCTATCGGCAAGTTGTACGATGACTTGAATGAAACATTTCTGGAGGACAAAAAAAATCCCCGTATCTTTCGATACGAGGATTTTTAATATGGTCGGGGTAAGGGGATTCGAACTCCTGACATCCTGCTCCCAAAGCAGGCGCGCTACCGGACTGCGCTATACCCCGGTAAAAAAAAGGCGACCTTTCAAAGATCGCCTTCTTCGATCAGCGCTTTTGGCCTCTGATCTTAAGATTCGATCCCAGCGTTAACTGGTTTCAAAAATGGTGGGTCGTGTGGGATTCGAACCTACGACCAATTGGTTAAAAGCCAACTGCTCTACCAACTGAGCTAACGACCCAAAAATGGTCGGGGTAAGGGGATTCGAACTCCTGACATCCTGCTCCCAAAGCAGGCGCGCTACCGGACTGCGCTATACCCCGGCTTGAAATTGGCTCCGTGACCAGGACTCGAACCTGGGACCCAATGATTAACAGTCATTTGCTCTACCGACTGAGCTATCACGGAACTACATATTTCAATTTACTACGGTGAAACTTGCAGCTTCTCGACACCGTTTTCGCATCGCTGCGTTCGTGTGTCTGAGGCGCGCTATTCTACAACCTAGAACACCTCTGTCAACCCCCTAAATTGCTTTCAAGTTAATGATTTGCAACTTATTTCAGATTTCTGCCCAGTGAGCTGAAACCGTGTTGGTGACTGACTGCGGGGCGCACTTTACAAGCCTTTTCCTTTGAGTTCAACAGCCTAACGAAAAAAAAGGCCTCGCAGTGCGAGGCCTTCCTTACTTCACCACCTTCAGGTGTCAGTTGAACGTGATCTCGTCGTTCTCCACGACACCGGTCGCGGTCTCGCCCGGCAGGAAGCGTCCCGACAGGATCAACTGCGCCAGCGGGTTCTCGATCCAGCGCTGGATCGCCCGTTTCAGCGGCCGTGCGCCATAGACCGGGTCGTAGCCGACGGCAATCAGCTTGTCCATCGCCTCCGGGCTCAGTTCCAGCTTCAGCTCGCGCTCGGCCAGACGACTGCGCAGACGACCCAGCTGGATCTCGGTAATGCCCGCGATCTGATCCCGCGCCAATGGCTCGAAGATCACCACTTCGTCGACCCGGTTGATGAACTCCGGACGGAAGTGGGTGGAAATCGCATCCATCACCGCTGCACGTTGCGCCTCACGGTCACCGACCAGTTCCTGGATCTGCATCGAACCGAGGTTGGAGGTCATGACAATCACGGTATTGCGGAAATCCACCGTACGGCCGTGGCTGTCGGTCAGACGACCATCCTCCAGCACTTGCAGCAGGATGTTGAACACGTCCGGGTGCGCCTTCTCGACTTCGTCCAGCAGGATCACCGAGTAAGGCTTGCGCCGTACCGCTTCGGTCAGGTAACCGCCCTCTTCATAACCCACGTAGCCTGGTGGCGCACCGATCAGCCGCGCCACGGAATGTTTCTCCATGAACTCGGACATGTCGATCCGCACCATCGCCTCTTCCGTATCAAAGAGGAATTCGGCCAGCGCCTTGCACAGCTCGGTTTTACCGACACCGGTCGGGCCGAGGAACATGAACGAGCCGCTCGGACGATTCGGGTCGGACAACCCGGCACGGGAGCGCCGCACCGCATTGGCCACTGCGACCACTGCTTCGTCCTGGCCGATCACACGCTGGTGCAACAGGCTTTCCATCTTCATCAGCTTGTCGCGCTCGCCTTCGAGCATTTTCGACACGGGGATACCGGTCCACTTCGAGACGACTTCGGCGATTTCCTCTTCGGTCACCTTGCTGCGCAGCAACTGGTTCTCGCTCTTGCCGTGCTGGTCGACCATTTGCAGGCTGCGCTCCAGATCCGGGATCACCCCGTACTGCAACTCGGCCATGCGGTTCAGGTCGCCTTTGCGGCGCGCGGCTTCCAGCTCCTGACGGGACTGTTCGATCTTCTGCTGAATCTGCGCAGAACCCTGCACCTCGGCTTTTTCCGAGTTCCAGATTTCTTCCAGGTCCGAATACTCACGCTCGTGGCGGACGATTTCTTCCTGGAGTTTTTCCAGGCGCTTCATCGCTGCCTCGTCGCTTTCTTTCTTCAGCGCCTGGGATTCGACTTTCAGTTGAATCAGGCGACGCTCCAGACGATCCAGCACTTCCGGTTTGGAGTCGATTTCCATACGGATGCGGCTGGCCGCTTCGTCGATCAGGTCGATCGCCTTGTCCGGCAACTGCCGGTCAGTGATGTAACGATGGCTGAGCTTGGCCGCGGCGATGATCGCACCGTCGGTGATCGCGACCTTGTGGTGAACCTCGTAACGCTCCTTGAGGCCACGCAGGATCGCGATGGTGTCTTCTTCACTCGGCTCGTCCACCAGCACTTTCTGGAAGCGCCGTTCGAGAGCCGCGTCCTTCTCTATATATTGGCGGTACTCGTTGAGCGTGGTCGCGCCGACGCAATGCAGCTCGCCACGGGCCAAAGCCGGTTTGAGCATGTTGCCGGCATCCATCGAGCCTTCGCCTTTACCGGCGCCGACCATGGTGTGCAGTTCGTCGATGAACAGAATGATCTGCCCTTCCTGCTTCGACAGCTCGTTGAGCAGGGATTTCAGGCGCTCTTCGAACTCACCGCGATACTTGGCACCGGCAATCAGCGCACCCATATCGAGAGACAGCAGACGCTTGCCCTTGAGGCCATCCGGCACTTCGCCGTTGATGATGCGCTGGGCCAGACCTTCGGCAATCGCGGTTTTACCCACGCCCGGCTCGCCGATCAGCACCGGGTTGTTCTTGGTGCGACGTTGCAGAACCTGAATGGTGCGACGAATTTCGTCGTCACGGCCGATCACCGGATCGAGCTTGCCGTCTTCAGCGCGCTTGGTCAGGTCGACGGTGTATTTATCCAGTGCCTGACGCGATTCTTCGTGGTTGGCGTCATTGACCGCTTCACCACCGCGCAGGTTGTTGATTGCGTTTTCCAGCGCCTTTTTGCTCACGCCCTGGCCGAGCAGCAACTTGCCGAGCTTGCTGTTCTCGTCCATCGCGGCGAGCAGCACCAGCTCGCTGGAAATGAACTGATCGCCCTTCTGCTGCGCCAGACGGTCGGCCTGGTTGAGCAGACGCGCCAGATCCTGCGACATGTTCACATCGCCGGTCGGGTTCTGGATTTTCGGTAATTGATCGAGCTCTTTGGTCAGCTCTTTGCGCAGGCTGTTGACGTCGAAGCCCACCTGCATCAACAGGGGTTTGATCGAACCACCCTGCTGTTCAAGCATGGCTTGCATCAAATGCGCCGGCTCGATGGCCGGATGATCGTGGCCGACAGCCAGGGATTGGGCATCGGACAACGCCAACTGTAATTTGCTGGTTAAACGGTCTATACGCATGGGTCACCTTCCTTTTGAGCAGGCCGGACCTAAAAAACCATCCTGAATAAAGAAACCTGCCAGATACCGCTATAGATGCGGTCGATTCTGGAAGATTCAAGCGTCAGGGAGTTGATACAGGTCAGACAAGCTTAGCGGGTGAGCCAGACTAGAGAAGCAAAGCGACCGGTGCGTGGCGCACGGCGGTAGGAAAAGAAGCGCGGATCGGTCACGGTACAGAAACCGCCGCCATAAACAGCGGTGACACCCCGGACCGCCAGACGCAGTCGCGCCAGCTTATAGATGTCGGCCATGAACTTGCCGGCATTGTGGCTCGGAACAAAGGCTGTCGCGGCTTCGGGCAATTGATTGATGAAGACTTCCCGGACTTCCGGGCCGACTTCAAAGGCTTGCGGGCCGATGGCCGGGCCGAGCCAGACCAGAATGTCTTTCGGATCGACGGCCAGGCTGTCGAGGGTGGCTTCCAGCACGCCGGCCGCCAGTCCACGCCAACCGGCATGAGCCGCTGCCACACGAGTACCGGCACGGTCGCAAAACAACGCTGGCAGGCAATCGGCGGTCATCGCTGAACAAGCAATACCGGGTGTTGCAGTCCAGCTGGCATCCGCCGTGGCCACCACGGACGGATCGGCATGCGCCACGGCAATCCCGTGCACTTGCTGCAGCCAGGCAGGCTTTATAGAGAAGTGTTCGGTCAGACGCCGACGGTTTTCGGCGACGGCCTCAGGGCGGTCATCGACATGATCGCCCAGATTGAGGCTGTCGAACGGCGCCTCGCTGACGCCGCCCTCGCGGGTGGTGACACAGGCCTTGACGCTGGCCGGCGCGGGCCAGTCCGGCGTCAGCCAGTTCATCCGACGAATGCCTCGCGATCCTGCTTGAGCAGCGTCAGCAGCCAGACGAAGTCTTCCGGCAACGGCGATTCCCAGCTCATGCGCACACCGGTGGTCGGATGATCCAGCTCCAGGAACCGTGCATGCAGCGCCTGACGCGGGAAGTGCTTGAGCGATTCGACCATTGTCGGGTTCGCCGCCGGCGGAATGCGGAAACGACCGCCGTACGCCGGGTCGCCGACCAACGGGAAGTTGATGTGCGCCATGTGCACGCGGATCTGGTGGGTACGACCGGTTTCCAGCTTCACCCGTACGTGGGTGTGCGAACGGAAACGCTCCAGCACGCGATAGTGGCTGACGGCAGGCTTGCCGCCTTCCATCACCGCCATGCGCTGGCGCTGCTGGCCGTGGCGACCGATCGGGGCGTTGATCTTGCCACCGGCCGTCACCACGCCGATCACGATGCACTCGTAGATCCGGCTGACGCTGCGGCTTTGCAGCTGGGCGACCAGTTTGGTCTGCGCCTGAATGGTCTTGGCCACCACCATCAGACCGGTGGTGTCCTTGTCCAGGCGATGCACGATACCGGCGCGCGGGACATTGATAATGTCCGGCACGTGGTGCAGCAAGGCGTTGAGCAAGGTGCCATCGGCGTGACCGGCAGCCGGGTGCACCACCAGGCCCGCAGGCTTGTTGATCACCAGGATGTCGTCGTCTTCATAGACGATGTCGAGCTCGATGTCCTGAGCGACCCATTCACCCTGGGCCTCCTGCTCGGCGGTCAGCTCAAGAATGGCACCGCCATGAACGATGTCGCGCGGGCGGATGACCGCCCCGTCCACAGTCAGGCGACCTTCTTTGATCCAGGCGGAAAGGCGCGAGCGTGAGTGCTCTGCGAAGAGTTGGGCGGCGACTTGATCGAGGCGTTGGCCGCCCAATTCGGACGGCACCTCTGCGCGAAGTTCAATTTTATCGGACATGCTCGGACTGGGCGTCGGCTACAGCCTTTGGTTTCGGCTGCGCGCTTGTGGTTAAATACGGCGTCTTTTGCCCCGGGGCTTTTCAACGGGGCGCTCATCATAACAGGACGGCCCCGCCCAAGACAGCGGCCGTCATAGGGACGCAAGCCGCCATGCAAGTGAAACACCTGCTGCTGATCGCCATCCTCGCATTGACCGCTGCTTGCTCATCGAAGGAAGTCGTAGACGAAAACCTGAGTGAAGCCGAGCTGTACCAGCAGGCTCAACAGGACCTGGACAACAACAGCTATACCAGCGCCACAGCCAAGCTGAAGGCTCTGGAGTCGCGCTATCCGTTCGGTCGCTACGCGGATCAGGCGCAGCTGGAACTGATCTACGCCAACTACAAGAACTCGGAGCCGGAAGCTGCAAAGTCCGCCGCCGAGCGCTTCATTCGTCTGCACCCACAGCACCCGAACGTCGATTACGCCTACTACCTCAAGGGCCTGACCTCGTTCGACCAGGACGTCGGCCTGCTGGCGCGCTTCCTGCCGCTGGACATGACCAAGCGTGACCCGGGCGCTGCCCGCGACTCCTACAACGAGTTCGCCCAGCTGACCAGCCGCTACCCGAACAGCCGCTACGCGCCGGACGCCAAGCAGCGCATGATCTACCTGCGCAACCTGCTGGCGGCCTACGAAATCCACGTGGCCGACTACTACCTGACCCGTCAGGCCTACGTCGCTGCCGCCAACCGTGGCCGTTATGTAGTGGAAAACTTCCAGGAAACCCCATCGGTCGGTGACGGCCTGGCGGTGATGACCGAAGCCTACCAGCGTCTGCACCTGGACGAACTGGCAGCCTCGAGCCTGGAAACCCTGAAGCTCAACTACCCGAACCACCCGAGCCTGAAAGACGGTCAGTTCGTACCGTCGGTCGCGGAAGCCGACAACCGTTCGTTCCTGAGCAAGGCAACTTTGGGCCTGATCGAATCCCGTCCACCGCTGCCGCCGGGAGAAACCCGCGCCAACCAGGACGTGCAGAAGCAGTTCCAGGACGCGAAAGACGCGATCCCGAACGAGCTCAAGCCTAAAGACGAAAACGGCGACGTGATCGAAGCGCCGGAACCGGAGTCCAGCAACAGCGACCGCTCCATTTTCAGCTACATGACCTTCGGTCTGTTCGACTGATCACTTCGGTGATGCCAAAAAGGGAGATCTTCGGATCTCCCTTTTTTATTGCCGCGTTTTATTGAGCTGTGCGCCTGCCGGGTCCTTGGCTAAACTGCCGGATCATCAGCCAAAAAGCCGCCCATCATGCTTCGTTTACTGTTCTGGATCGCCCTGATCGCCGCCGCCGTCTGGTTGTGGCGCAAATTCAAGGCCCCTGCCGCGCCGACACAATCCCCTCGCGAACAGGATGCCGCGCCCATGGTGCGTTGCGCCCATTGCGGCGTGCACCTGCCGCGCGACCGTGCGCTGAGCCTTCGACAACAGTGGTATTGCAGCCAGGCTCACCTCGAGCAAGGCCCCGGTTCCAGTGATCGCTGAGGCCACCAACGCCACTCGCAAACAGGCACAGCGACTGCTGCGCCTCTATCATCTCTACCGTTTAAGCGTCGGCATCACCCTGGTGTTGCTGATTTCCAGCAACATGGACAACCGCCTGCTGACGTCGGCCGACGACGATCTGCTGCGCAATGGCAGCTGGTTGTACCTGGTGCTGAATATCCTGCTGGTGGTGTTCCTGGAGAACATCCGCCGCCCGGCCCAGTTGTTCGGGCTGGCCCTCCTCGACATCCTGCTGTTGTGCGGGCTGTTTTATGCCGCCGGTGGCGTGGCCAGCCCGATCGGCAATCTGCTGATCGTCTCGGTAGCCATCAGCAATACCCTGTTGCGACGCCGTATCGGTGTGCTGATTGCAGCCATCGGCGCACTCGGTATTGTCGGCCTCAGCTTCCTGCTGAGCTTCAGCCATCCCCTCAGCGCCAACGAATACCTGCAAGCAGGCACCCTCGGCGCCCTGTGTTTTGCCGGGGCGCTGCTGGTGCAAGGCTTGATCCGTCGGCTCGAAGTCAGCGAGACCCTGGCCGAACAACGGGCCAGCGAAGTGGTCAGCCTCGAAGCCCTCAACGCCTTGATCCTGCAACGCATGCGCACCGGCATTCTGGTCCTCGACGAACAACGCCGGGTGCAACTGGCCAACCACAGCGCCCGGACCCTGCTGGCGCAATCGCCCCTTGAGGGCCATTTGATCGACGACTACTCGACCGCGCTGGTCGAGCGTCTGCATCTGTGGCTGAACAACCCGACACTGCGACCGCAGAGCCTGAAAATCGCCACCAACGGCCTGGAACTGCAACCGAGCTTCATCGCCCTGGAACAGAGCCCGAACCGCCAGACCCTGGTGTTTCTCGAAGACCTCGCCCAGATCGCCCAGCAAGCTCAGCAACTGAAGCTCGCCGCACTCGGGCGCCTGACCGCCGGCATCGCCCACGAGATCCGCAACCCGCTGGGCGCCATCAGTCATGCCGCGCAGCTGTTGCAGGAATCCGAGGAACTCGACGGCGCGGATCGGCGTCTGACGCAGATCATCCAGGATCACTCCCAGCGCATGAACCGAGTCATTGAAAATGTCCTGCAACTCTCCCGTCGCCAGCAGAGCGCCCCGCAGCGACTCGATCTCGAACCGTGGCTTGTGCAGTTCGTCGAGGAAAGCCGGGAACAGGCCAGCGAGCGCCAACGAATTCATCTGAACATCGAATCCGGGGATTTCCGCACCCTGATGGACCCGGGCCAACTGACGCAAATTCTCGACAATCTGTTGCGCAACGGCTGGCGGCACAGCGCCCTGCTGCACGATCCTGCCGAGGTCTGGCTGCGGCTGTTCATCGACCCCGAAAGCCAGCTGGCCGTGCTCGAAGTGCAGGACAACGGCCCCGGCGTGGCGCTGGATCAGCAGGCCCACCTGTTCGAACCCTTCTTTACCACCAGCAGCCAGGGCACCGGCCTTGGGCTTTATCTGTCCCGTGAGCTGTGCGAAAGCAACCAGGCCCGCCTAGACTTCAAACCACGCCAAGGCGGCGGTTGCTTTCGCATCACCTTTGCTCACGGACGGAAACAAAGTTGAACACGAGCCCACGGCAAAAAATCCTCATCGTCGACGACGAACCGGATATCCGCGAACTCCTGGAAATCACCCTGGGACGGATGAAACTCGACACTTTCAGCGCACGCAATCTCGGCGAAGCCCAGGCATTGCTGCACCGCGATACCTTTGACCTGTGCCTGACCGACATGCGTCTGCCCGACGGCACCGGGCTGGAGCTGGTGCAGCACATTCAACAACGCCATCCGCAATTGCCGGTGGCGATGATCACGGCCTATGGCAGCCTGGAAACAGCGATCAACGCCTTGAAGGCCGGGGCTTTCGACTTCCTGACCAAACCGGTGGACCTCACGCGGTTGCGTGAACTGGTCGCCACGGCATTGCGCATGCCCGCGACCGGTGGAGTCTGCACATCGATCGACCGGCGCCTGCTCGGTGACTCACAGCCGATGCGCGATCTGCGCAAACAGATCGACAAACTGGCCCGCAGTCAGGCGCCGGTCTACATCAGCGGCGAGTCCGGCAGCGGCAAGGAACTGGTCGCCCGCCTGATTCACGAGCAAGGCCCCCGCGCCAGCCAGCCGTTCGTGCCGGTGAACTGCGGGGCCATTCCGTCAGAGTTGATGGAAAGCGAGTTCTTCGGCCATCGCAAAGGCAGTTTCACCGGCGCGGTGGAGGACAAACCGGGTCTGTTCCAGGCAGCCCATGGCGGCACGCTGTTTCTCGATGAAGTGGCGGACTTGCCGCTGTCGATGCAGGTCAAGTTGCTGCGGGCGATCCAGGAAAAAGCCGTGCGCAGCGTCGGCGGCCAGCAGGAAACCGTGGTCGATGTGCGCATTCTCTGCGCCACCCACAAGGACCTGGACGCGGAAGTTGCCGCCGAGCGCTTTCGGCAGGATCTGTATTACCGGCTGAACGTGATCGAACTGCGCGTACCGTCTCTGCGCGAACGCCGTGATGATATCGAAGCGCTGGCCTCCCATATGCTCAAGCGTCTGGCCCACGGCACTGGCCAGCCTTCGACCCGCCTGCATCCGCAAGCGCTTGAAGCCTTGAAGAACTACCGCTTCCCGGGAAATGTCCGGGAGCTTGAGAACGTCCTCGAACGCGCGCACACGTTGTGCGAAAACCGCATGATCGAAGCCGACGACCTGCGCCTGAGTGAAGGCAACTGCGCGGCCGAGGGCGGCATCGCCGATCTCACGCAGATCGACAACCTGGAAGACTATCTGGAGAACGTCGAGCGCAAACTGATTCTGCAGGCGCTGGAGGAAACCCGCTGGAACCGCACGGCGGCGGCGCAGCGGCTGAATCTATCGTTTCGCTCGATGCGCTATCGATTGAAGAAACTGGGCCTGGACTGAGTCATTCAAAGATCGCAGCCCACAGGCTGCGATCTTTGATCTGGCTTCAGAGCCGGCCTTCCGGTGCATACGGCGCAGGATCGATGATCGGCGCCCGTCCCAGCATCACATCGGCAAACAGCTGACAGGATGCGGGCGCCAGCACCAGCCCGTTGCGGTAATGCCCGCAATTGAGCCACAGGCCATCAAACCCCGGCACCCGGCCAATGTAGGGAATCCCTTCCGGTGAGCCGGGACGCAAACCGGCCCAATGCCCCACCACTTCGGCATCCGCCAGCGCCGGCAGCAATTCGACTGCTGAGGCCTTGAGGCTTTCCAGTGCATTGTCGGTCGGCGTCTTGTCGAAGCCTTCGTGCTCCAGCGTGCTGCCGATCAGAATATGCCCGTCGCGGCGCGGGATCGCGTAACGCCCCTTAGCCAGCACCATGCTCGGCAGGAAATCCGCCGCGCATTTGTAGAGAATCATCTGGCCTTTGACCGGCTCCACCGGCAGCGAAAGATTCAGGGTGTTGAGCAGTTCACCGCTCCACGCACCGGCAGTCAGCACCACCTGGTCGCCGTTGATCACGCCTTGCGGGGTCTTTACGCCCACGACGCGCTCACCTTCACGGACAAACCCGCTGACCTCGCACTGCTCGTGAATCGTCACGTTCGGCAGCGCCTGCAACGCCGCTTTCAATGACTTCACCAGCCGTGGGTTACGCACGTTGGCCACGTCGGCCATGTAGATCGCCCGGGAAAATCCACCGCCGAGTACCGGCACCGCATCATGGGCCGCCGAGATATCGACAGCCCGCAGCGGACGGTTTTCCCGCTCGGCCCAGGCCAGCGCTTCGGCTTCGTCATCCAGATCCAGCCAGTACAGGCCGGTGGTGTGTACTTCGGGATCAACGCCGGTGTCGGCAAACAGCCGCTCGCCCAGCTGTGGATAAAAATCCTGCGACCAGTGCGCCAGTGCCGTGACCGCCGGGCTATAACGCCACGGATACAACGGAGAAACGATGCCGCCACCGGCCCAGGACGATTCCTGGCCGACATTCGAGCGATCCAGCAGCACCACGCTGCGCACCTCGGAGGCGAGGTTGTACGCGGTGAGCAGGCCAATCACCCCGCCACCGACAATCACCACTTGCTGTTGCCTGGTCATGTTTGATCCAACCGTAAAAAAGACAGTGGGCGCAAAAGGCACCCGAATAAATGCGGCTCAGCGGCCCCAGCAATCCTTGGAGGTCAGCCCGGTTGTCGCGTTGTTCATGCTGCGCACACCGGTGTTGGTGAGGGTGAAGTCCCCGCACTTGTCGCCGGCCATGGTCGTACCGGCCTTGCGGGTCGCGGTCAGCAGAAAGGTCTGGTCAGCGATGGTCGGGGTGATCGTGTAGAAATCATTGCCCGCGCTGAGACCGGTGATGCCTGTGTAAACGTTGTTTTTGGTGTAGAAGCGCTCGAGCGTCTGCGCCTGCTCCGACAGCAGCGATACCACCTCGGCGCGACGACCCTTTTTCAAGTACTCGGTATAGCTCGGTGCGGCAATGGTGATGATGATCCCGATAATCGCAATCACGATCATGATTTCGATCAGGGTGAATCCTCGGATGGATCTGCGCATGCCTCAACTCTCGCTTACTGTATTTGTCGCCACATGATACGACGACTGCCGCCGCCGGATTTTTCCACCAGGGTGGTGATACCGCCACTGGAATCGTTCACGATCTTGCGCGTTGCGCCATTGACGATGGCGTTCAGGGTGGGAATGCCGCCGCTGAATACCACGCCGCTGGAAATCGTGTCGTTGCTGTCGACCACGCCGTCGGCGTTGGTGTCGAGCACCGCATAGTTGAGCATCTTACCGCTGAACGCATCGAGTTCGACCAGTTTGCCGGTGCCGAAACTGGAGCACGGGTCAGTGGTATCGACACTGGCCGTGGTGAATACGATGCGCCCGAGCACCAGGCTGGCCTGATTGATCACCCGTTCCCCCGTCAATACGTTGTTGTACACCAGCGGCAGGTACCAGCCCTTCTCCGCCGGATACGTCGTGTCGTTCTGGGTGGTGGTGACGAACTGCCCCGAACTGCCGGAAAACACACCGGTGATGGCCTGCGCCTGCAAACTGCTGACCGTGAGCTGACCCGAACCGCCGTCGGCATCCCACACCGAATAGAACGCCTGCAGATCCTTGTTGGTCTTGTCGGCGGTTTCGTTGAACTTGCCGGTGCCGACGAATATCTGTTTGCCGCCCAATGAATTATCCGCCAGCAGCGGTTGCGCAGTGATCGGTTGAGTCGCCCCGCCCGCCGTCGTGAACAGCGGTTTGCCGGAAAACGCCACACCCCAGCCGTCGGTGGTGGTCGCGCTCAGGTCGAACTTCCACAGGCGTCCCTTCAAATCGCCGCCATACGCGGCCTGCACCACATTCTGCGAATTGACCTTGAGCTTTACCGAGGACAAGCCATTGGTGGTTTCCGTGCTGTCGATGACGATTTTCTTGATCAATGAACCATCGCGCACATCCAGCACATACAACGCCGCGACTCCCGAATTGCTGCCGTAACCGTTGGCGATGAAGGCCGCCCAGCGACCATCGGCCAAGCGTGCCACTTCCGGCCGGGCGTAGGCATAACCCAGATCATTGAAAGTGTTGGCCGTGTTGGCAGTCGCCGGAGCGCTGACTTCCCACAGCGCATTGAGAATGTTCCCCGCCGATGCGTCGAACAGTTGCAGCGCATAGAACGTCTTGCCACCGGCCCCTGTGCCGCCGATGGCCAAGGTTTTCCAGGCGCTGCCGAACTGCACGTCGTAGACACCGACCTGCCCGTCTACCAGAAACTTGTGGCTGACGCCGTTGATGTAATTCGGGTCGGCGATCAGCCGCAATGACGGCAACACGCTCGATGGCATGTAGGCATAGCGCCGGGTGCCGTTGGCCGAGTTGATGACGCTGACGAAACCGTCGTTGCCATTCACCACCAGGCTGGCGTTCATGTTCGCGGCTTTGGTGGTCAGGTAGCTGGTGTAGGTGCTATCACCCGACAGGTCGGAAGCGGTCTTGTCCGAGGGCGAGGCCAGCACCAGCGGCGAGTTGATGATGTCGCCCAACAGCACGCTGCGAACCTTGAGCCCGGTCTTGTTGGTGCCTTTGCTCCACTCCACCAGATCGCTGCCGCTGATGCCGGAGGGCAGGCTCTGGCTGAGCGAAGTCTGCTGGGTTGCCGAGAAGTTGCCGTAAGCCAGGGTGACCGCCGCGTTGTTCGCGGTATTCCACGATTGGTAGGTCGGCGCCACAGCACCGGGAACGATGGCGGTGTCGGTTGTCCACAGCACCGTCGAGGTGTTCACCGTCCCGGCCGAAGTGAAACCGAACGACTTGATGGTGCCGCGCCAGTCCCTGGGGTCGTAACTGGTCTGGAAATAACTGCTGCCGCTCGCCAGCGTGGTGCCGCTGGTGACACCGCTACCGCCGGAACCCGCCTTGGAGGTGATGTCGCTCAATGCCGCCGACAATGCTGTGTTGAGGCCGGCGCTGTCGGTGGCCTGGTAATACCTGCCCTGCCCGTACGCCGCCGCGTCCGACAACATATCGTTATCGGCGGTGAAGCCAACGGTGTAGGTGTTCATGTTCTGCTTGGGAAAGTCTGCCGAACTCCAGCTCTTGCCGGCCGCATCGACGCCGGTCGAACGCATGTCGATGTCGAAGGCAAACTTGGCGATGTCGTCCAGGTACAGCGTGTCGCCCTCGTTATCACCGTTGAGGTTGTTGCCGTCATTGTTGACCCCGTCCCAGTTCGGCAGGCGACTGCCCCCGAGGGGATCATTGTTGGGGAATGTACGGTCGTAGGTCGGCAGGCCGTCGGTGATCACCACCCCGTAGTTTTTCTGGCAGCGGTACTGGATCGGGCTGGTGTAGGTGTTTGGCGTGCTGTTGTAGTACGGCGCCATGCCGCGCATGTAGCGGGTGATTTCGTAATAGGTTTCCGCCAATGGCGTGTTGGCCACGGCGCTCAGGCCATTGATCGACGAAATCAGGGCGTTGTAGTTGGTGTCGGCCTGGCCCTGGGTCACGCTGCCGCTCACCGGTGACAGGTCACTGATGGAACGGGCGATGTACCCGCCATTGCCCGGGTTGTTGCTGGTGGCCGGGTTGAACGTCGACAGACCGATGCGCAGATTGCGGTTGCTGGTCACCAGCGCCGTGGAAACGTTGCGTGCGACGTTGATCCGGTAGTCATTGGGAATGGCCCCGGTGGTGAAATCACGCGTACCGTTATTGATGGCGAGGCCGACCACGTAGGCGATGTAATCCCCGTAATAGCGGGTGTTTCCGCCGCCCACCGGGTCCGGCAGTTTCAGGCACAGCGGCGTCAGGCTGTTGTTGTAGAACGCATAGGCACCGCCGGAGCAGCCGGAGGTCGGCAGGCTCGACAGAAACACCGGATCACCGGTGATCGCCGTCGAGGACAGGCACAAACCAAGCACTGCGTTGCACTGGCGGGCCGGCGTACGAGTCACCGCCGGATCAAAACCGGCGGCATAAATGATGCTGTTCATGCTTCCCGAATCGTCGATCAACAGCATGACATTCGGCGGTACTGCCGCCGCGCTCAACAGTGGCGAGTCGGACGGGGTGAAGGCATACGCTGGCACCGCCAGATACAGGCCCAATAACAGACCCATGAACCCGGACCACCCGCCAGAGCGTCGCTCAGTACTTCGCATAAACGCTCTCCACCACACTGCGAGAGCTGCCGACGATGCCGACAGCCGTGACCCGGTACAGCGTCGCCGAGGTATTGCTCGGCACGTTCACCGCCGTCAGGGTGGTACCGATGTTCTGCACCCCGTAGAAGCCGCTGCCCGCAGCGACCCAGGTAACGCCCGACGTCGAGTTGAGCCCCGCCGCGCTGACCACCGACGACTCCGCCGGCGGCGCGCATTGCGTGGTATTGGCACACACCGCCAGTGCATAGCTGTCCAGTTGCACCGCGCTTTCGCCGATGCGCAGTGCCGCCTCGGCGGTCTGGAACGATTGGTTGCGCAGGCTAACGCTACCGGCCATTTTTTCCTGCAGATTGGCGCTCTGCATCGAAGAAAGACCGATCACGGTCAGAAGCAACAGAAACACCAGACTGACCAACAACACCATGCCGCGCTGGCTTCGTCGCTGATGAAGAGAAATATTCATCGACCGGCCCTCACTGCAAGCGGTTGCGCAGCGCGGCAACCACATTGAAGGTTTGATTGGCGATCCGGTTGTTCGGATCAGTGAGGGTCAGGCTCAGGCGTACGCTGCGGATGCGTGCCGGATCACTGGGGTTGCTGCTGTAGGTCGAAGCAGCCACATCGGTCGCGGTACTGGCCAGGCCAAACAGGACGGTGAAGGCACTGACATTGCTCACCAGCACTTGCTGGGTCGGCGTACCGCTGCCGGTGCCCATCAGGATCTGGTTGTTGCTGAAGCTGTAGACCAGACGCCGGATCGGAAACGCGATTTGCCCGGTCGCCGGTGCTCGCACACCTGTATAGGCCGTTGAACTGTTGCGGCAGTCAGACACCACTGTCCAGGTCGGCGTCCCGCCCGCACCACCGACGTCGGCGGTAACCAGTGTCAGTTTGAGGTTGGTGTTGTCCCAACTGATCGGCGTGATCTGGGCGGCATTGAAGTCACCGCTGCTACTGGAATCGGTAATGGTGCCCAGACAGCCGAACATCCCGACCATGCGCAATTCCTGAATCATCTTGCTCAACACAAACCGCGCATCTTCCTGCATCGCCGCCGAGGTGTTCTGGCTGACGTAGGTGTTCTTCGCTGCGAGAAAGGTTTGTACGACGCCCAGCACGATGATCAGCCCCAACGCCAAGGCGATGAGCATTTCGATCAGGCCGAAACCCTGGTTATGACGCTTCATGGCGTGGCCACCGGGTCGACCGCGGCGCGGCTGGTCAGGACAAAACTGCGCGGGGCGCTCGCGGTGTTGGCGGCTCGCGCGTCACTCCAGTTGATGGTGATGGTGTACACGCGCTGATTGAGGGTGATGCTGCCGGTGGCGCTCGGCCCGCCGAAATTGACGATGTTGGTGGTGAAGTCGTAGAGATCCTGATCCCGAGTGACATTCAGGTTGCCCGAGGTCGGCGGAGTGACGGTGTAGTCGGCCCCGGCGTTGGCGCGGATGCGGTCCATCATGTCGTAGGCGATGAAGCTGGCCTGACTGGTCATGCGCGAGCTGTCGGTGTACTTCAGCGCATTGAGCTGAACCGCCGCCGCCCCCAGCAACCCGACCGTCAGAATCAGCAACGCGACCAGTATTTCGATCAGCGACATGCCTTCCTGTGCACCTTTGCTCCCTGCCCTCATCCGCAGCTTCCACCCGATTGAATTCGTCCGTTCAGACACACGTTCAGCGTCCTGCTTTGCGTGCCCAGCGTGTAACTGAACACCACCGCCGTGGACGGTGCTGCCAGGCCGCCCAGATTGTTGAAATCCAGCGCGGTCACTCCTGAGGTTAGCGTCAGAGTCGCACCACTGCTCATCGCTGGAACAACCCGCAATACATTGGCCGAAGTGCCAGTACTGTCGTAGACCGACAATTCGCCAGTCCAGACGCTGCCCCCGGCGGTCGGCCGCAAGCGAATGGTCGTCCCGCGATCGATGGCTTCCAGACGGGCGTAGTTGAGCGCCCGTTGCAGGTCGCCGACTTCGGTGTCGGCCTTGCTGCCCTGTATCGAACGGGTAAACGCCGGCACGGCCATCGTGATCAGGATCACAAACAACGCGACCGCCACCAACAGCTCGATCAGCGTGAAACCTTTTGTACGATGATCCATCGATGCCCTCCGTTGCCGTCGGCTATACCTGCTCTACAAACCTAGAACATTCGACCGGGTTACGTCGGTTGATTTGCCCTGCCCGGCGCACGGATCGCGTCGGGCACCCTGCCCCACGGAGGGAATACACATGCCGCAACAGGGTTTCAGCCTGGTCGAACTGCTTATGGGACTGGCGATCGGCGCAATTGTTCTGTCACTGGTCAGCCCGGCGTTTGCAACGCTGACAGAGTCAAACCACCGACAGCAGGCCGCAGAATCGCTGATCAGCGGGATCCGCACTGCCCGCACCCAGGCGATCACGCGCAATCAGAGCGTGGTGATTCACGGCATCGACGGGGACTGGAGCCGGGGCTGGCGGATCATTCTGGATGTCAGTGGCAAGGGTTCGGAGGACAGCAGCAATCCGCTGCTGGTCGAGCACGCCAGTGATGGGCGAATACCCATTGTCGGCAACTGGTTCGTCAGTCGGTACATACGGTTCAGCAGTCTGGGGCAACCGCTGATGCCCGGGCGGGCGTTTCAGGCAGGAAAACTACACATCTGTTCGACCCGCGAGCCGGTCAGCCAGCTTCAACTGGTGCTGGCGGCGACCGGTCGCGTGCGCCTGGCCAGCGAAAAGGCTGAACAGGCGCTGTGTCGAAAGGATAAAGCGGTCAGATCGAACGTACGCGCAGCTCTTTAGGCATCGAGAACGTGATGTTCTCTTCTCGCCCGGCCAGTTCGTCGGCACCGGTAGCGCCCCAGGCCTGCAATTGCTGGATCACGCCACGTACCAGCACTTCCGGTGCGGAGGCCCCGGCGGTGATACCGATGCGCTCGACGCCATCGAACCAGCTCTTTTGCAGGTCTTCGGCACCATCGATCAGGTACGCCGGCGTGGCCATGCGTTCGGCCAGCTCGCGCAGACGGTTGGAGTTGGAGCTGTTCGGGCTGCCGACCACCAACACCACGTCGCATTCGTCGGCCAGTTGCTTGACCGCGTCCTGACGGTTCTGCGTGGCGTAGCAGATATCGTCCTTGCGCGGGCCACCGATGGCCGGGAAACGGGAGCGCAACGCGTCGATGACTCGACTGGTGTCGTCCATCGACAAGGTGGTCTGGGTCACGAAGGCCAGTTTTTCCGGGTCATGTACCTGCAGTTCGGCAACATCCTTCTCGTCTTCGACGAGGTAGATTGCACCGCCATTGCTGGCGTCGTACTGGCCCATGGTGCCTTCGACTTCCGGGTGACCGGCGTGGCCGATCAGGATGCATTCACGGCCGTCGCGGCTGTATTTGGCGACTTCGATGTGCACCTTGGTCACCAGCGGGCAGGTGGCGTCGAACACTTTCAGGCCACGGCCGGCGGCTTCGGTGCGCACGGCTTGCGAGACGCCATGGGCACTGAAGATCACGATGACATCGTCCGGCACCTGATCCAGCTCTTCAACGAAGATAGCGCCACGACTGCGCAGGTCCTCGACGACGAACTTGTTGTGCACCACTTCATGACGCACATAGATCGGCGGCCCGAAGACTTCCAGGGCGCGGTTGACGATTTCGATCGCCCGGTCCACGCCAGCGCAGAAGCCACGGGGGTTGGCGAGTTTGATTTGCATGCTGTGCCTCGTGTCTTGCGCGCGAAAATTCAGATCAATGCAGGAGCCGGTACGGCCCCTGCAGAACAGCGTTTACAACGCTTTGACGGAGAAGATTTCCACGTCAAAGGTCAGCGTCTTGCCGGCCAGCGGGTGGTTGAAGTCGACGGTCACTTGCGCGTCGTCGAATTCTTTCACCACACCCGGCAGCTCAGTATTGGCCGCATCGTTGAAGATCACCAGCAGACCCGGTGACAGTTCCATGTCCGCAAACTGCGAACGTGGAATGACCTGCACGTTCTGCGGGTTCGGCTGGCCGAACGCGTTTTCCGGCTCGACGGTCAGAGTCCGCTTGTCACCCGCCTTGAAGCCGAACAACGCCGCCTCGAAGCCCGGCAGCAGGTTGCCGTCGCCGACCTTGAAGGTCGCCGGGGCCTTGTCGAAAGTGCTGTCGACCGTGTCGCCGTTCTCCAGGCGCAATGCAAAGTGCAAGGTGACTTCCGTGTTCTGGCCAATGCGTTGCTCAGCCAATACCTGTTCAGTCATGAACGGTTTCTCCGGATTTCTTGGATTTGAACATGTCCAGTGCCAGCATCACCGCACCCACGGTGATGGCGCTGTCGGCGAAGTTGAACGCCGGGAAGTACCAGCGGTTCTGCCAGTGCACCAGAATGAAATCGATCACATGCCCCAGGGCGATGCGGTCATACAGATTGCCCAGCGCGCCGCCCAGCACCAATGCCAGTGCGACGGCCAGCCAGGTTTCGTTGCGGCCCAGGCGTTTGAGCCAGACCACCAGCACCGCACTGACCACGACCGCGATCAGGGCGAACAGCCAGCGCTGCCAGCCGGAGCTGTCAGCCAGGAAGCTGAATGCCGCGCCCGTGTTGTAGGCCAGGGTCCAGCTGAAGTAATCGGGAATGATCACGATCTGCTGGTACATCTCGAGCTTGCCTTCGAAGTAAAACTTGCTGGCCTGGTCAATGACCAGAACCAGCAAGCTCAACCAGAGCCAGCTCAGCCGTCCGAAACGGCCAACGGCATTAGGCATAGTGACGAACCTCGCCGGTGCCATCAATGTTGTCCACGCAACGGCCGCAGATTTCCGGATGCTCCGGGTTCACGCCGACGTCTTCACGGCAGTGCCAGCAACGGGCGCATTTCGGGAAGGCCGATTTGACGATCTTCAGCTTCAGGCCGCTGACTTCTGTTGCTACAGCGTCAGTCGGCGCTTGCACGAACGGCGCAACGCTGGCGGTCGAAGTAATCAGAACGAAGCGCAGCTCGTTGCTCAGTTTGGCCAGGTCGGCGCTCAGGTCGTCCTCGGCGAACAGCGTCACTTCGGCTTGCAGGTTGCCACCCACGGCCTTGGCCGCGCGCTGGATTTCCATCTCTTTGTTGACCGCCACCTTCACTTCCATGATGCGATCCCAGTAGGCGCGACCCAGCTCGAAGCCTTCCGGCAGCTCGGTCAGACCTTCGTACCAGGTGTTGAGCATCACCGATTCGTTGCGCTCGCCCGGCAGGTATTGCCACAGTTCGTCGGCGGTGAATGCCAGGATCGGTGCGATCCAGCGCACCAGCGCTTCGGAGATGTGGAACAGCGCGGTCTGGCACGAACGACGGGCCTTGCTGTCGGCGCCGGTGGTGTACTGGCGATCCTTGATGATGTCGAGGTAGAAACCACCCAGCTCCTGAACGCAGAAGTTGTGGATCTTCGAGTAGACGTTCCAGAAACGATATTCGCCGTAGTGCTCTTGCAGCTCGCGTTGCAGCAGCAGGGTGCGATCCACCGCCCAGCGATCCAGCGCCAGCATGTCTTCGGCTGGCAGCAGGTCGGTGGCCGGGTTGAAACCGGTCAGGTTGGAAAGCAGGAAGCGCGCGGTGTTACGGATACGACGATAGGCGTCCGCACTGCGCTGCAGGATCTGCTCGGACACGGCCATTTCGCCGGAGTAGTCGGTCGAAGCGACCCACAGACGCATGATGTCGGCGCCCAGGGTGTCGTTGACTTTCTGTGGCGCGATCACGTTGCCCAGGGACTTGGACATCTTGCGGCCGGACTCGTCCACGGTGAAACCGTGGGTCAGCAGTTCGCGGTACGGCGCGTGGTTGTCGATGGCGCAACCGGTCAGCAAGGACGAGTGGAACCAGCCACGGTGCTGGTCCGAACCTTCCAGGTACAGGTCGGCGCGCGGGCCGGTCTCGTGGCCCATCGGGTGCGAACCGCGCAGGACGTGCCAGTGCGTGGTGCCCGAGTCGAACCAGACGTCGAGGGTGTCGCTGATCTTGTCGTACTGCGGCGCTTCATCACCCAGCAGTTCGGCAGCGTCGAGCTTGAACCAGGCTTCGATACCTTCGACTTCAACGCGCTTGGCGACTTCTTCCATCAGCTCGACGGTACGTGGGTGCAGCTCGCCGCTTTCCTTGTTCAGGAAGAACGGGATCGGCACGCCCCAGTTGCGCTGACGGGAGATGCACCAGTCCGGACGGTTGGCGATCATCGAGTGCAGGCGCGCCTGGCCCCAGGCCGGAACGAACTTGGTTTCTTCGATGGCTTTGAGCGAGCGCACACGCAGGGTGTCGCCGCTGACCGGCTCTTTGTCCATGCCGATGAACCACTGCGCCGTAGCGCGGTAGATCAGCGGGGTCTTGTGACGCCAGCAGTGCATGTAGCTGTGTTCGATGACGGTGGTGTGCAGCAACGCACCGACTTCGGTCAGTTTGTCGACGATGGCCGGGTTGGCCTTCCAGATGAACTGGCCGCCGAAGAACTCCAGCGACGGCACGTAAACGCCGTTGCTCTGTACCGGGTTGAGGATGTCGTCGTTGACCATGCCGTACTTCTTGCAGGTCACGAAGTCATCCACGCCGTAGGCCGGAGCAGAGTGAACCACACCGGTGCCGGCGCCCAGTTCCACGTAGTCGGCCAGGTACACCGGCGACAGACGGTCGTAGAACGGATGACGGAAGTTGATCAGCTCCAGCGCCGAACCCGGAGCGGTCGCCAATACAGTGCCTTCGACGCCGTAACGGGTCAGGCAGGATTCGACCAGTTCTTCAGCCAGCACCAGCAGCTTGTCGCCGATATCGACCAGGGCGTAGGTGAATTCCGGGTGAACGTTCAGCGCCTGGTTGGCCGGGATGGTCCACGGAGTGGTGGTCCAGATCACGATCGAAGCTGGTTTGCTCAACGACGGCAGACCGAACGCAGCGGCCAGTTTGGCCTCGTCAGCGATCGGGAACGCGACGTCGATGGTCGAGGACTTCTTGTTCTCGTACTCGACTTCCGCCTCGGCCAGGGCCGAACCGCAATCGAAGCACCAGTTCACAGGCTTCAGGCCCTTGAACACGAAACCGCCCTTGACGATTTCGGCGAGGGCACGGATTTCACCAGCCTCGTTCTTGAAGTCCATGGTCTTGTACGGGTTGGCGAAGTCGCCCAGCACGCCGAGACGGATGAATTCGGTCTTCTGCCCTTCGATCTGCTCGGTGGCGTAGGCACGGCACAGTTCGCGGGTCTTGTCCGCGCCCAGGTTCTTGCCGTGGGTCACTTCAACCTTGTGCTCGATCGGCAGGCCGTGGCAATCCCAACCTGGAACGTACGGCGCGTCGAAGCCCGACAGGGTCTTCGAACGGATGATCATGTCCTTGAGAATCTTGTTCAGAGCGTGACCGATGTGGATCGTGCCGTTGGCGTACGGAGGGCCGTCGTGCAGGACGAACTTCGGACGATCCTTGCCAATCTCGCGCAACTTTCCGTACAGGCCAATACTGTCCCAGCGCTGCAGGATCTGCGGTTCGCGCTGTGGCAGGCCGGCCTTCATTGGGAAGGCGGTGTCCGGAAGGTTTAGCGTGGCTTTATAGTCGGTCATTTAAGGCTCTTCATTAGCGATGGGCGCTAGGTGCGGCTAGTGCACGGGCGGCGGCGACATCCGCGCTGATCGCCGTTTTCAATGCCTCCAGGGAGGCGAAACGCTGCTCTTCACGCAGCTTCTGGTGGAAAACCACCGTCAAACGCCGGTCATACAGATCGCCGGCAAAATCTAAAAGATGGACTTCAAGGTGGGCCTTGCCATCACCTTGCACCGTGGGCCGCACGCCGATATTGGCGACGCCGGGCCAGGTCTTGCCGTCGATGTCGACGTCGACCAGGTAAACCCCGGTGAACGGCACGCGACGGCGCTTCAGTTGAATGTTCGCCGTGGGCGTACCCAGTTGGCGGGCCAGTTTCTGGCCATGCAGCACGCGACCGGCAATCCGGTACGGGCGGCCGAGCAGACGCTCAGCCAAAGCAAAATCGGCGGCGGCCAACGCATTGCGCACCTGAGTGCTGCTGACACGAATGCCATCCAGCTCGACGGTTTGCGCGGCTTCCACGGTAAAACCGTGAACCTGCCCGGCCTGCAACAGAAAATCGAAATCGCCGAGACGGTCGCAGCCGAAACGGAAATCGTCACCGACTTCCAGATGCTGCACGCCGAGGCCATCAACGAGGATGGTGTCGACGAATTCACTGGCACTGAGCTTGCTCAGGCGCTGGTTGAAGGCCAGGCACAAGACCCGGTCAACACCTTCGGCGGCCAGCAGTTGCAGCTTGTCGCGCAACCGGGCCAGACGCGCCGGCGCGGTCTCCGGGGCAAAGAATTCCCGTGGCTGCGGCTCGAAAATCACCACGCAGCTGGGTACGCCCAACTCGAGCGCACGCTCACGCAGTCGGGCCAGGATGGCCTGGTGACCACGGTGAACACCGTCAAAGTTGCCAATAGTGGCGACGCAGCCCCGATGCTGGGGGCGCAAGTTGTGAAGGCCTCGAACCAGCTGCATAACGCGCTTCTTGCTCATAAAGTGGCCGATTATAACCACACCCGGCGACAGACGACAGGCAACACCGTAACCCAAAGTGATCGAGCCGACAAAACTGCCGGCTCGCGCCCGTTTTTCAGGGGTAAAACCTCAGCTCAACGCCTTGCGATTGAAGTCGCGCAGGCGGAAACCGAGCAACAGCAACATGCCGAAATACGCCACCACGCCGGCAACCACCAACGCGCCCAGGCGCAGGAAGCGTTCCAGCATGTGGCCCTGATCCCACGCGGGCATGAAATGCATGCCGATCAACAGCACCGCCGACATCACCGCCACGGCGACCACCAGCTTGAAACCGAACTTCAGCCAGCCCGGCTGCGGTTGATACATCTGCTGCTTGCGCAGTTGATAGAACAGCAGCCCGGCGTTCAGACAGGCGCCGGCGCTGATCGCCAACGCCAGCCCGGCGTGCGCCAGCGGACCGATCAGCACCAGGTTGAACAACTGCGTGACCACCAGGGTGAAGATTGCAATTTTTACCGGTGTGCGGATGTTCTGTTGCGCATAGAAGCCCGGCGCCAGCACTTTGATCACGATAATGCCGAGCAGACCGACAGAGTAGGCAATCAACGCGCGCTGGGTCATGGCGGCGTCAAACCCGCTGAACTGGCCGTACTGGAACAGCGAAACCGTCAACGGCTCGGCCAGAATCCCCAGCGCCAACGCACACGGCAACACCAGTACGAAGCACAGGCGCAGGCCCCAGTCGAGAATCCGCGAGTACTCGTGACGGTCCTTGCTGGCGTAGGTCTTGGCCAATGTCGGCAGCAGAATCGTGCCCAGCGCCACACCCAGCACGCCGGACGGCAATTCCATCAGGCGGTCGGCGTAGTACATCCACGACACCGAGCCCGCCACCAGGAACGAGGCAAAGATGGTGTTGATGATCAGGGAAATCTGGCTGACCGAGACACCGATGATCGCCGGCAACATCTGCTTCATCACCCGCCAGACACCGGTATCGCGCAGATTCAGGCGTGGCAGCACCAGCATGCCGATCTTTTTCAGGTGCGGCAGTTGATAAAGCAACTGCGCCAGGCCACCGACCAGCACCGCCCAGCCGAGGGCCATGACCGGTGGATCGAAGTACGGCGTCAGGAACAGCGAAAACACGATCATGCTGACGTTGAGCAGGGTCGGCACGAACGCCGGCACCGAGAAACGGTTCCAGGTATTGAGAATCGCACCCGCCAGAGACGACAGGGAGATCAGCAATATATAGGGGAAGGTCACTCGCAGCAGGTCAGAGGTCAGCTGGAATTTTTCCGGTGTGTTGGCAAAACCGGGGGCGGTGGCCCAGATCACCCAGGGCGCGGCAATCATGCCCAGCGCCGTCACCAGCGCCAGAACCAGCGTCAGAAGTCCCGTCACATAGGCAATGAAGGTACGGGTCGCCTCCTCACCCTTCTGACTTTTGTATTCGGCAAGAATCGGCACAAACGCCTGGGAAAATGCACCCTCGGCGAAGATTCGCCGCAGCAGATTGGGCAGTTTGAAAGCGATAAAGAAGGCGTCTGTCGCCATTCCGGCGCCGAATGTACGCGCAATGAGCGTGTCGCGGACAAACCCGAGAATCCGGGAAAGCATCGTGATAGAGCTGACGGCGGCCAACGATTTGAGCAGATTCATTGAAGGAATTTGTGCCTGTCGATAAACAGCAGGCGAACAATGCGCCTACTTGTGCGATACTCCGCGCCGCAACAGCACAGAGCCAAAGCTCGCGAGTTTACAGGTCACACGCCGGAAAGAAATATCCCGTCGCACCACACCTACCACTTAGCGGAACGTTTCAAGCGCCCTTGACAAGACTTCAACTCATCGGCATGATTCGCGGCCTATTTTGTTTGCTATTTCCTAAAAAGTCTTTCGAGGAGCTCGACGGTGGCCAACTCACCTTCCGCCAAAAAACGTGCAAAACAGGCTGAGAAGCGTCGCAGCCACAACGCCAGCCTGCGTTCCATGGTTCGTACCTACATCAAGAATGTAGTTAAAGCCATCGACGCAAAAGACGCTGAAAAAGCTCAAGCTGCATACGTTCTGGCTGTGCCAGTTATCGACCGTATGGCCGATAAAGGCATCATCCACAAGAACAAGGCTGCTCGTCATAAGAGCCGTCTGAATGGCCACGTCAAGGCACTGAAAGAAGCTGCCTAAGCGACGTAGTCATTAAAAAACCGACCTCAGGGTCGGTTTTTTATTGCCTGCGATTTGCTGAAAACAACGCAAAAAAAAAGAGGAGCCAACCGGCTCCCCTTTTTATTTACGTCCAAATTAATGGACTGGCGCCCACGGCAGAATCGGGATCGCTGTCACCGCATTCTGCGGACTACCCTCGATCAGGCGATCGCTATAGACCAGATAAACCAGCGTATTGCGCTTCTTGTCGAGGAAACGCACCACCTGCATGGTCTTGAACACCAGCGAAGTACGCTCCTTGAACACCTCTTCGCCATCCTTCAACTCACCCTTGAAGTTGATAGAACCCACCTGACGACAAGCAATGGACGCCTCGGCACGATCCTCGGCCAACCCCAAACCACCCTTCACGCCACCAGTCTTGGCGCGCGACAGATAACAGGTCACACCCTCGACTTTCGGATCATCGAACGCCTCGACCACAATCCGGTCGTTCGGCCCGACAAACTTGAACACCGTCGATACCTGGCCGATTTCCTCGGCCGAGGCCAGCAATGGCAACGCCATCAGCAAGCCCAACAATCCTTTTGCCATGCGCATTGCGCGTTTCCTCAAACAAGAATCAGGTTGTCACGGTGAACCAGTTCCGGCTCAGCCATGTAACCCAGCAAACCGACAATCGCATCTGACGACTGACCGATGATTTTTTGTGCTTCCAGCGCGCTGTAGTTGGCCAGGCCACGGGCGATTTCACGACCGTCCGGCGCCACGCAAACCACCATTTCGCCGCGACGGAAACTGCCCTGCACCAACTTGACGCCGACCGGCAGCAAGCTTTTGTTGCCCTGGGACAACGCGGACACCGCACCATCATCCAGCACCAGTGTGCCACGGGTTTGCAGATGCCCGGCCAGCCACTGCTTGCGCGCCGCCAGCATGCCGCGCTCAGGCGACAGCAGCGTACCAATGCGCTCGCCCGCCTTCAGACGATCAAGCACTCGCTCCAGACGCCCACCGACAATAATGGTGTGCGCCCCGGAACGGGCCGCCAGACGCGCCGCACGCAGCTTGGTCTGCATGCCACCACGACCCAACGCACCACCAGTGCCACCCGCCACCGCATCCAGGCTCGGATCATCGGCGCGCGCTTCGTAAATCAATTGCGCGTCGGGATTGTTGCGCGGATCGGCATCGAACATGCCGTCGCGATCCGTCAGGATCACCAGCAGATCAGCCTCGACCAGGTTGGCCACCAGCGCGGCGAGCGTGTCGTTGTCGCCGAAACGGATTTCGTCGGTGACCACAGTGTCGTTTTCGTTGATCACCGGGATGACCTTCAGCTCGACCAGCGCACGCAAGGTGCTGCGGGCGTTCAGGTAGCGCTTGCGATCGGACAGGTCGTCGTGGGTCAGGAGAATCTGCGCGGTGTGCCGGCCATGCTCGGCAAAACTCGATTCCCAGGCCTGCACCAAGCCCATCTGACCGATTGCAGCAGCGGCCTGGAGCTCGTGCATCGCACTGGGTCGCGTGGTCCAGCCCAAACGGCTCATGCCGGCCGCCACCGCCCCGGAGGACACCAGCACCAACTCGACGCCAGCCTCATGCAAGGCCACCATCTGCTCGACCCAGACACCCATTGCCGCACGATCGAGCCCTTTGCCATCCGCTGTCAGCAAAGCGCTGCCGATCTTCACGACCCAACGCTGCGCACCCGTCACCTTGCTCCGCATCATCTTCAACCTTAGCTTGAGGGCAGCGCGACCTGGCACTGCCCATGACATTATTCGTGGTTATTCGTGACCAACGATCGATTTCCAGATACTAAAACGCCGCTCGATTGAGCGGCGCTTAAGTTTACTTCAACGAATCAGTCACGCACGTAAATGATTTCCGGACCGTCTTCGTCATCCACATCTTCTTCGCCCCAGTCATCGTCGCCGATGTCGTGGACCGACTTCACGCCGCTGCGACGCAGGGCACGCTTGTCATCCAGCGCCTGCAACTGAGCACGGGCTTCGTCTTCGATGCGCTGATCGAGATCGGCCAGCTCTTCCTTGTAGGCCGGGTCATTGGCCAGGCGATCGGCACGATCTTCCATGTAACGCATGATGTCGTGGCAAAGACGCTCGGTACCCAGCTTGGAGATGGCCGAGATCACATAGACCGGACCAGTCCATTCCAGACGATCGACGATTTCCTTGACGCGAGCATCGTGCTCCTCTTCAAGGATCTGGTCGCACTTGTTCAGCACCAGCCAGCGATCACGCTCAGCCAGCGACGGGCTGAACTTGATCAGCTCGTTGACGATCACTTCAGCAGCATCCGGTGCGCTGGCATCATCCAGCGGCGCCATGTCCACGAGGTGCAGCAGCAGACGGGTACGCGCCAAGTGCTTGAGGAAGCGGATACCGAGACCGGCACCGTCGGAAGCCCCTTCGATCAGACCCGGAATGTCGGCAATGACGAAGCTTTTCCAGCGATCGACGCTGACCACACCCAGGTTTGGCACCAGCGTGGTGAACGGGTAGTCGGCGACTTTCGGCTTGGCAGCCGATACCGAACGGATAAAGGTACTTTTACCGGCGTTCGGCAGACCCAGCAGACCCACGTCGGCCAGAACCTTCATTTCCAGTTTCAGGTCGCGCTGCTCGCCCGGCTTGCCCGGCGTGGTCTGACGCGGCGCACGGTTGGTACTGGATTTGAAACGAGTGTTGCCCAGACCGTGCCAGCCGCCCTGAACCACCATCAGTTTCTGACCGGCCTTGGTCAGGTCACCGATGACTTCCTGGGTGGCGGAGTCGATTACCGTGGTGCCGACCGGCACGCGCAGGATCAGGTCTTCACCCTTCTTGCCGGTGCAGTCGGTGCTGCCGCCGTTGGAACCACGCTCGGCGTCGAAATGCCGGGTGTAGCGGTAGTCCACCAGGGTGTTCAGGTTTTCGTCGGCCATCATGAAGATGGAACCGCCGTCACCGCCGTCACCGCCGTTCGGGCCACCGTTTTCAATGAATTTTTCCCGACGGAAACTCATGGCGCCATTGCCACCGTCGCCAGCTTTTACGCGAATCGATACTTCATCAACAAACTTCATAACCAACGCCTCTCGCCGTACGGACGAGCCGAAAAACAATCAAGACATAAGACTCTTGCAAAAATGAGCGCAGCGACCCCAATCCACGACCTGCATCGCACGCCGGCAGCCCATACAAACAGCTTTGCAAGAGACTCACCCCACAAACGAAAAAGCCCCGTCGCAAGACAGGGCTTCTCCAGCACTCTCGCAGTTAGGCTGCGATTACGCTCACGTAACGACGACCGAAGGCGCCTTTTACTTCAAACTTGATCACGCCTTCGATTTTCGCGAAGAGGGTGTGATCTTTACCCATGCCAACGCCGTAGCCAGCGTGGAATTGGGTGCCGCGCTGACGCACGATGATGTTGCCGGCCTTGATGACCTGGCCGCCATACATCTTCACGCCAAGGCGTTTGGCTTCTGAGTCGCGACCGTTACGGGTACTACCACCAGCTTTTTTGTGTGCCATGAGTCAATTCTCCTAGTGAGGAATTAGGCTGAAATTAAGCCTGAATACCGGTGATTTTGATCTCGGTGTACCACTGGCGGTGGCCCATACGCTTCATGTGGTGCTTACGACGACGGAACTTGATGATGCGAACTTTATCGTGACGACCTTGGGAGATCACTTCAGCCACAACGGTAGCGCCAGCAACAACTGGAGCGCCGATATTCACGTCGTCGCCATTGGCAACCAACAGAACGCGATCAAAAGTTACGGATTCGCCAGTAGCGACTTCCAGTTTTTCGATCTTCAGGTATTCACCTGGTGCAACTTTGTACTGCTTGCCACCAGTAACGATTACTGCATAAGACATGGTATTTCTCCGATAATCCTGCTCACCCAGCTCTTTATAAGAAGAGGTATTGGCTGGCATGGCTGCATTGGGCTGGAGGCCCGATTGCAATTGCGTAAGGCAGGTGCTGCCCAGGAAGTTCAGGGTGCGCGATTGTACGCAAGCTACAAGAGTCATGCAAGTGGCCGTCCATCGCGCCTTGACAGGCCCGGACGTGGGTCCTAGCATGCCGCGCAACCCTTCTGGAGCACCTGTCGCTGATGCAACCCCAAGCTTTCTACCGCGCGGTGGCGGACGATTTTAGCGCCGTCGACGGCATCATCAAGAAGCAGCTGACTTCCCGAGTGCCGCTGGTATCGAAAATCGGCGATTACATCACGTCGGCCGGCGGAAAACGCCTGCGTCCTTTATTGGTGCTGCTGTGTGGCAAGGCCCTGGGTCGCGAAGGCGACGACATGCGCCTGCTGGCCGCCACCATTGAATTCCTGCACACCGCCACCCTGCTGCATGACGACGTGGTCGACATGTCCGGCATGCGCCGTGGCCGTTCGACCGCCAACGCCATGTGGGGCAACGCCCCGAGCGTGCTGGTCGGCGATTTCCTGTATTCGCGCTCGTTCGAAATGATGGTCGAACTGGGTTCGATGCCGGTGATGAAGATCCTGTCCCAGGCCACGCGCATCATCGCCGAAGGCGAAGTGCTGCAGTTGTCCAAGGTTCGCGACGCCAGCACCACCGAAGAAACCTACATGGAAGTCATCCGCGGCAAGACCGCGATGCTTTTCGAAGCGTCGACCCACAGCGCCGCGGCACTGGCCGGTGCGACCGCCGAGCAGAGCGAAGCCCTGCGCACCTTCGGTGATCACCTGGGCGTGGCGTTCCAGCTGGTCGACGACCTGCTCGACTACAAGGGCGACGCCGAAACCCTGGGCAAGAACGTCGGTGACGATCTGGCCGAAGGCAAGCCGACCCTGCCGCTGATCTACACCATGCGCGAAGGCACGCCGGAGCAAGCCGCACTGGTACGCCAGGCGATCCAGAAAGGCGGAATCGAAGACCTGGAAAGCATCCGCATCGCCGTGGAAGCGTCCGGCTCTCTGGAATACACCGCACAGCTGGCCCGTGACTACGTGGCCCGTGCGATCAAGTGCCTCGAAACGCTGCCGGCCAGCGAATACCGCGATGCACTGGTTGAATTGAGCGAGTTCGCGGTCGCCCGCACGCACTGATCAACGCCTTGTCATCAAGAAACCGCAGCCTCCGTCGGAGCCTGCGGTTTTTTGTTGCCTGCCATCTGCGGCTAAAACCTTATACAATGTGCGACTTTTAACGACCCCCTCTCCAAGGAGCCTTAGTGAGCACGTTGCCACCCTGCCCGAAATGCAATTCCGAATACACCTACGAAGACGGCACCCAACTGGTGTGCCCGGAGTGCGCCCACGAGTGGTCTGCCGGCGGCGAAGCCGAAGTGGCGTCCGATGATGCCGTGAAGAAAGACTCGGTCGGCAACGTCCTGCAGGACGGTGACACCATCACCGTGATCAAAGACCTGAAGGTCAAAGGTACCTCGCTGGTGGTCAAGGTCGGCACCAAGGTCAAGAACATCCGCCTGTGTGACGGCGACCACGACATCGACTGCAAGATCGACGGCATCGGCCCGATGAAACTCAAATCCGAGTTCGTCAGAAAAGTCTGAATATGCTGTCCTCCATCCCGCGCCCGTCGTGGGATGGAGCTTCACCCTCCCCCGCTATCCTCAGCAAAAACACGCAATAGCCAAACGCCAGTCGTTTTGACCTTACGCAATCTTTACCCGCAAAAAATCACAAACCGCCAATAGACGCTTGCTATTTGACGAATAAGAATTATTCTCATTGAAACCCTTTCAATGGAGATGAGAACCATGACTTATTTGATCGACGCCTGGCTGGATCGCCCGCACCCGTACCTCAGGATTCTGCATCGGGAAACCGGTGAAGTCTGCGCGGTGCTGGAAGAAGAAGCCCTGCACGAGTTGCAGGATCAAGGGGATCTGGACGTCAGCGGCCTGAGTTCCAGTGAACCGTTGGTGCTCAAGGAGCTGGTGCGCAATCTGTTCCTGTTCTGCTATGCCCGGGCGTTGCGCCCGACCAGTGAGCTGCATCACAAGATCGAAGTATGAGAACGGCGGAGAAACCCTGCACAAGCCACGCTTGTGCAGGGTAACGGGATTACAGAACGTCGAGCAGCTCGACGTCGAACACCAGAACGCTGTGCGGCGGGATGCTGCCAACGCCTTGAGCGCCGTAAGCCAATTCGCTCGGCACGTACAGACGCCATTTGCTGCCAGCATTCATCAGTTGCAGGGCTTCGGTCCAGCCGGCGATCACGCCGCCAACCGGGAATTCAGCAGGCTGGCCACGCTCGTAGGAGCTGTCGAATACGGTGCCGTCGATCAGCGTGCCGTGGTAGTGAGTACGCACGGTGTCTTCACGGGATGGCTTGGCGCCTTCGCCCTGAGTCAGCACTTCGAATTGCAGACCGGAAGCCAGAGTGGTGATGCCGTCCTTCTTGGCGTTTTCAGCCAGGAACGCACGACCTTCGCCAGCGGCGGCTTCAGCCTTGGCAGCGGCTTCGGCTTGCATGATTTCGCGGATCACTTTGAAGCTGGCGGACAATTCGTCCTGACCCACACGGCTTGGCTTGCCGGCGAATGCGTCGGTCAGACCGGCCAGGATGGCGTCCAGGCTGACACCCGGTGGCGGGTTGTCGCGCAGCTGGTCACCCAGCTGACGGCCGATACCGTAGCTGACGCGGGTTTCGTCGGTGGACAGATTTACTTCGGACATGACACTGCTCCGCTGTGCGGACGGCCTCAGGACATGCCGTGCGTGCACAGCGCGTCCCGGCGCGCCCGGAACCAAAAGGGCGAGCAGACTAGCACAGTTGTTCCGGCATTGATCAGACCCTCGGGCCTACAGTGCCGAGCGCCAGGCCAGCGGTACTTTCAGGCTTTCTTCACCGCTGGCGCCCAGACCGCACATTTCATCGTGCACCGAGGTGTGCACAAGGTTGAACGGCAGCACCGGAAAGCTGTGGAGTACATCCCGCGCATGCTCCACCGAGCGCAGCATCAGCATCTTGCCCTGTGGATCACTCAGCGGGTATGCCGCGCCATGCATGCGCGCCTCCAGCAGATAGATGCCACCCTCCATGGAGATCAGGTTCAACTCATCGACCTTCTTGGCGATGGCAAACGCATTCAATTCTTGCAGGTTCATGAACGCACCTCACACAGTGGCGAGCCGGGACGCCTACAGGGATATGCTTCGGCGCTACAAAGCACAAGCCATAAACGACACCGCCCGTCTGTTTCGCAACAGACGGGCGGTTTTGTTACAGCCTTTGACAACTCATCAGTGCTTGGTGAGTTTGTCCAGATAACCCATGGCAAACGCCGAGATCACGAAAGTCATGTGGATGATCACGTACCACATCAGATGCTCGGGATCGACGTTCTTGGCATCCATGAAGATCCGCAGCAGATGGATCGAGGAAATCGCCACGATCGACGCCGCCACTTTCATCTTCAGCGACGAGGAGTCCATGGTGCCCAGCCAGCTGAGCTTCTCTTTGCCTTCGTCGATGTTCAGCTCGGACACGAAGTTCTCGTAGCCGGAAATCATCACCATCACCAGCAAACCGCCCACCAGCGCCATGTCGATCAGCGACAGCAGCACCAGAATCAGCTCGGACTCGGCCATGGAGAACACGTTGGGAATGACATGAAACACTTCCTGGAAGAATTTCAATGCCAGCGCCAGCAGCCCGAGAGACAGCCCGATATAGATCGGCGCCAGCAGCCAGCGCGAGGCGTACATTGCATTTTCGATAAAGCGTTCCATTGACTCTCACACAAGGGGGGTTGTAATCGGCGGCGAGTATACCAGTCCCCCATGACAGCCAGAAACCGCCCGGAAATCCGCTACCTGCGTGTGTGTGACAAAGTTTTTCTGCTAGTGTCCAAACCATTGACAGCCCAGCGACAGTGGACAGGACGACTGGAAATGGATGTGCGATTGCCGTTAACGACTGCCGGAATTTGCTTCGCCCTGATGATCGGCGGCTGCTCGCCCGGTGAGGAAAAACACCCGCTCAGCCTCGAAGAAAAGACTGCACAGTTCGAACAGTCCCTGGACGCGATCACCGACCCGAAACTCAAGGATGCCGTGACCGAACTTGGCGGCTCGTTACTGCTGCTGGAGCGCGCGCAGCAACGACTCGACAACAAACCGCCCAGAACCGAATACGGCGAAGACGCCCTCGGCGTGCTCAAGCATTACCCGACGCCTCAGGCGCTGGTCGACACCTTCATCAACGGCCTGTTCGTGCTGCACAAGGATGCCAGCTCCGATTACCTCACCGACCTGCAACCGGTGTTCCCCTTCAACCTCAACATTCCCGGCGGGTTCCTGTTCCCCCACGGCGTGGAATGGCAATCGGTGACGTTGAGCAACAAGCGGGTGATCGCCTACCAGCCGGAATGGTCGGAAACCGATCCGGGCATTCAGTTGAGCCCGTCCAGTTCCAACGTCACCAACCCCGATGACCTGACCGTGACCTACCCGTTCATCGAAGGCCTGGATGTCGACAAGAAAACCCGGCCGCGCCCCGTGAGCCTGCAAGGCCAGGTTGAAGTCATCGCCCCGAAACGCCTGCACAGTTTCGATCTGGGCAAAAAGGACATCGGCCAGACCCGAACTGACGCCAACCTCAGCGTGACCCTGCTGAAGCTGGAAAAGAACTACGCCGAAGTCGAGTTCAGCAACAGCCTGCCGCTCGCCCCGGAAGTCGCCAACACCCCGCTCAATCCGCTGATCGTCCAGGCCCGTGACACGACCGGCCAGTACCTGGTGCGCGCCGGCGCCATCAACGAGAGCCCCGAGCAGGTCGGCTTCTATCAAAAACAACTGGTGCACCTGCAACAGCAAAAAGCCTGGAGCGAAGCACTGGAAAAACAATTGAACGACGACCAGCACGCCTTCGAGCAACAGCATCCGCGCCGCTACAACAAGGTCTACTTCAACGGCCCGATCGATACCCTCGAAGTCAGCGTTCTGGACTTTTCCGAAGCCACCGTCACCCGCAAGCCACTGGACCTGCCGGTCCGCGAGTTCGACTCGCACACCACGGCGAAAACCGTGCAACCGCTGGATCTGGCGATCACCGTCTACGACGACCAGGCGCCCAACTGGCTCAAAGGTGCGTCACTGACCGAGGACGAGCTGAAAAAAAGCATCCATATCCGCCAGTCAGTGGAGGAGCCCAGTGCCGCGCGCATCGAGTTCGATCACCGCAAAACCTTCAATGACGAACTGCTGGGCGACGACCTGGCCCCCGGCGAAAGCCCGGTGACGTTCTTCACCGAAAAAACCAGCGGCAAACTCAACGAACCGATCGAACTGCCGGCCGAGGCCTATCAGGTGGACCCGCTGCAGGCGACCATCACCTATGACTTGAACCTGTTCCCGGAAACCCCGGCGATTGCCGTCGGCTCGATGCCGCTGTTTCTGGCCACGGTGGAGAAGCAGGCCTTCGAAGCCAAGGCGTTGCCCAAAGGCCTGGAAATCAGGAACAACGCACTGGTGGTGGATCTGAAACTGTTCCCGGCCAACGAATGGCGATTCTTCGTCAAGGACGACAGTGGCAACTACCTGAAACAGATTCTTTCGGTCAGCCACGACACGAGCGCAGAAGGCCCGGCGCTGTTCGGCGTGCATTATTTCTACGGCCGCCCGACGCACGTGGAAACCTATCAGCGAACCGACCTCGCCACCGTGCAGTACGGCTTTGAGGTCAAACTCGACAAGGCCCACACACAAGGTGCTGCGCCATGATCGGCGCTAGCTAGTGGTCAAAAACGCCGATGCTGCGCCCACGTCCACCGTTGATCTGCCGTAGCTGGGCTTGCAGGTGCAAGGACCAGATCTGCGGATCATTGGCCAGCTCGTAGCCGTGCATCGTCAGACTTTCGACGATGGTATCGAGGATCGATTCGGCGGCGATCGGCCCATGAAACGGGCCCTGAGCCTTGATGGCGGAAGGTTGTTCACCGGCCATGCCGGCGGCGAAGAGCAATGTCCACATGCCGTTATCGCCGGCCAACGGCTTGATGGCGCATTCGATACGGGTCACGAGACCCAGGCACTGACGGGTGAGGCAGAGGTTGCGCGACATGGCGGCGACCCTCGGTAAAGCCGGTGTTCAGCCCTTGCTGAAGGGCTGTTTCGATCCCGTGATACTGTCGATGTCCTTGAGCAGAGAATAGAAGAAAAGTCCGCCGCGCAAGCCGCACAGAACCAGAAGGCGCCGAATGGTCATTGTGTGAATATTGACGCCAGAGTGATGGCACTTTTGCCGACGTTCGCGACAAAACAAAATGGGAGCACCAGGCTCCCATTTTTTTGACTGCAGTCTGACTTAAGCTGGTTTGGCCTCGGCCAGCGCCTCCTGCGCCAGTTCCTTCTCGGCTTCTTTCAGGTCTTCTTCGCTGATCATCTCGGCAATCACCCGCAGACGCTCCACCACCCGTGCGTTGACGCTGCCTTCCGGGAATTCGCCCTCTTCGTTCGGCTCACCGGCAGGCTCACCCACCAACAGGCTCAACGCTTCGTCCGCCTGACGCACCGCGTAAACGTGGAACTGCCCTGCGCGCACCGCCGCCAACACCTTTTCATCAAGCATCAGCGTGGCCACGTTGGCTTGCGGAATGATCGCGCCCTGCTCGCCCGTCAGCCCGCGTGCTTCGCAGAGGCGGAAGAAGCCTTCGATCTTCTCGTTGACCCCGCCCACCGCCTGCACTTCACCGAACTGGTTGATCGAACCGGTGATCGCAAAGCATTGCTTGAGCGGGGTTTTCGACAAGGCCGAAATCAGCGTGCACGCCTCGCCCAGGGACGCACTGTCGCCATCGACGTAGCCGTAGGATTGCTCCAGCGCGATGCTCGCGGAAATCGCCAGCGGGAATTCCTGGGCGTAACGGCTGCCCAGATACCCGGTGAGGATCATCACGCCCTTGGAGTGGATCGGCTGACCGAGGTTGACCTCACGCTCGATGTCGACGATGCCGCTGCCGCCCGGGTACACCGTGGCGGAAATCCGCGCCGGCACACCGAACGCTGAGTCGCCGACTTCGAGCACGGTCAGGCCGTTGCACTTGCCGACCGCCGCGCCATCGGTGTCGATCAGGATGATCCCCGCCAGCATGTCGTCGAGAATTCGCGCCGACACCCGGCCGGTGCGAGTGGCCTTGGCCTTCAGGGCGCGCTCGATGTGGCCGGCGTCGGTCATTTCATCGTTGGCCAGATGCCGAATGAAATCCGCCTCGCTGACCAGCTGGAACAGATCACCGATACGCGCCGACAAACGCCCTTGGTGCTCAGCCAGACGCGCACTGTAGGTCGCCAGACGCGCCACCGCGTCGGCGGTCAGCGGCGCCATGCCTTCTTCCGAAGTACGGGTTTTCAGCAACTGGGCGAACTGCTCCAGGCTTTCGTCGACCATCGGGATGTCTTCGTCGAAGTCCACCAGGACGCGGAACATCTCCTGGAAGTCAGGATCGAGGTCCTGCAACGTGTAGTACAGCGACCGCGCACCGATGATGATGACTTTGACATTCAACGGAATGAACTGCGGATTGAGCGTCACGGTGGCGAAACGGCCCATCTCGCCCAGTGGCGATTCCATTTTCAGCTTGCGCGATTGCAGGGCGCGCTTGAGCGCATCCCACACGAACGGCTCGCCGAGCATTTTTTCCGCTTCAAGGATCAGGAAACCACCGTTGGCGCGGTGCAGCGCACCCGGACGCAACTGGCGATACGTGGTGTAAAGCGCGCCCTGATCGGTGGTGTATTCGATACGACCGAACAGGTTTTCATACGTCGGATGCGGCTCGAACACCACCGGCGCACCGCCGCTGCTCGGATGCCCGACCACCAGGCTCGGCGCGTATTGCTCTTCCAGCAGCTTGCGTGCGACCGCATCGGTCTTGCTGTCATCGACCAGTTGCTCGACCACGGTTTTCAGCAGGTAAACCTGCACGGCTTGCAGGTAACCGCAGACCGCCGCATTTTCCGCGTACTTTTCCGACAGCGGCGAAAGCAATGGTTGCAGGGCCAACGTGATGGTTTCTTCGTTGAGCTGACGCAACTGATTGCTCGACTCGCGCTTCCATTGCGGCAGGCTCGCGAGTTCTTCGTTCAAGCGCTCTTCGAGGCCGGAAATGTCCTCGTGAAAACGCTCGCGCTCGGCTTCCGGCAGTTGGGCGAATTCGGCCTCGTCCAGCGCCTTGCCTTCGAGCATCGGCGTGAACGCGATGTTGCTGCTGTCGCGGTACAGGGCGACGTCTTTTTCCAGGGCCAGACGCTCGATGATGTCCAGCGCCTTGTCGTAGCGCTGGTTGAAGGCGCGGTCGATGGCACTTTTCTTCTGCTGGTAGGACGGGTGTTCGAACACGGCGGGAAAAGTCGACAGCAAGTTGTCGATCAAGCCGTTGATGTCACCGATGAACGCAGCGGCAGTGCCCGACGGCAACTCCAGGGCGCGAGGTTCGCGCGGTTCGTCGAAATTGTTGACGTAGACCCAGTCCGCCGGGGTCTGCAGGCGTTTGCCTTCGGCCTTCAGGTAGCGTTTGACGAACGAGAAACGGCCGGTGCCGGGCTCGCCCATGACGAATACGTTGTAACCGGGGCGTGGCATGGCCACACCGAACTGCAAGGCTTCGACCGCACGTTCCTGGCCAAGCACACCGCGAAAGGGCTCCAGATCATTGGTGGTAGTGAAGCTGAACTGTTCAGCGGAAAACGGACGGGTCAGCGCTTCGGGCGCTAGACGCAAGCTGGCAGCAACAGGATCAGGCATCGGGCTTCCTTAACACAGGCGGGGCAGATAGCGGCATTCTGGCGCTGCCCGTGCCCCACTGGCAAGGCGCGCCACACGACAAAGCATAGACAACCGGTCATCCCCGCGGCCGGGCCCATGGAACCGGGGTTTATTCCAAATATTGTGCAAAAAATCACGGAACCGCCGGAACGTGCCTAAACTCCAAACTGCGCGGCTGGAACTAATACCGGCCCACTGGCGCCACAAGGTCTGTACGAAAAATCGCCAAGCGGCGTTTTTCGGTAGAGAGCGGGGCCAGAACCCTGTCCATTGGTATGCACACAAAGAGAACAAAGCTATGAAACGGATTCTTCTCGGTACTCTCTTCACCGTTGTATCACTCAACGCCATGGCTCAGGCGCCAGGCGGTCCGGATTGCGGTTGGGGCAACATGCTGTTCGAAGGTCAGCGTGGCACCCCGGCTCACTTCCTGGCATCCACCACTAACGGCACCTCCGGCAACGCGACGTTCGGCATGACTTCCGGCACCAACGGTTGCTCCACCAACGCGTCGCTGACCTATGGCGGCAAATCCTGGTTTGCCATGAATGGCATGATGAACGAGCTGTCCGAAGACATGGCAAAAGGCAACGGCGAAGCGCTGACGACCTATGCCGTGGTACTGGGCGTGGCGCCGGAAGACCGTGCGCACTTCGCCGCCGTCACTCACGAGCACTTCCAGCAGATCTTCAGCAAGGCTGACGTGACCGCCGAAGACGTGCATACCAACACCCTGGCCGTCCTGAAAGCAGACCCTCGTCTGGCCAAGTACGCGACTCAGGCTTAAGCTCGACCCCACCCGCTTCTTTCGGGAAGCGGGTTTTGTTTTTTCGGCCCGCCCCTCTTTGGGTCTTTTGTTTTTTTCGACTTAAGTTGCCACCTATGCTCAAACGCCTTGCCTGGCTGGCGCTGTGTGTCTGCGCCCCGCTGTCCGCCGCGCCCCACATCGACCCTCAACGTTTGCAGCAACTGGCCAAAGATCGTTTCTGGATTTCCCTCGGCCACTACGAAACCGCCAAACTCGGCGGCTGGCGCAGTTACGTCAGCGACAAGAAGTTCTTCCTCGCCCCCGACGGCAACGAGCACCCCGACCACGAACTGGCCGCCACCGTCCAGGCGCTGTACGCCCCGGCCAGTCTCGGCGAGCAACACGCGCAGTGCGTCTACCCGGCGCGCACGCGCTGGCTGAAAGATCAACTCAACCTGAGCGACCTGCCAACGCCGGACTGCACCGACTTCAAGAAATGGTTCAAGGACGTCTCGCCTCACAGCGCGGTGATGATTTTCCCGGCGGCCTACCTCAACAGCCCGTCGTCGATGTTCGGTCACACCCTGCTGCGCATCGACCAGGCTGACGTGCAAAGCGACAAGACCTCGCTGCTCAGCTACGCGATCAACTTCGGCGCCTACATCGAAGGTTCGGACAACAGCATCCTGTATGCCTGGAAAGGCCTGATGGGCGGATATCCGGGACTGTTCGCGCTGGTGCCCTATCAGGAAAAACTCTCGGAATACCGCAGCCTGGAAAACCGCGACCTGTGGGAATACCGGCTCAACCTGACGCAAGCCGAAACCGCACGGATGGTCGAGCATGTGTGGGAGCTGAAGCAGATCCAGTTCGACTACTTTTTCTTCGATGAAAACTGCTCCTATCGCCTGCTCGAACTGTTGCAGGTCGCGCGTCCGAGTCTGCGCCTGACCGAGCAATTCCCGCTGACCGCGATCCCCACCGACACGGTCAAAGCGGTGAAGGAAGCCGGACTGGTGGAGCACATCGAATACCGCCCGTCCCGCGAGCGTGAATTGCTCAGCCGCGCCGAGCCCCTGACCGGCGAGGAACAGGACCAGGTGCTGAAAGTCAGCGCCGACCAACAGCAATTACAGGATCCGGCCTTCAAGTCCCTGCCCCGCGACCGGCAGGCGCTGATCATCGACGCCGCGTATCGGCTGGAACGCTACCGCGCCAACGGCCAGGAGCGTGATCCACAGCGAGCGCAGCGCAGTTTCGAACTGCTGCGGGCAATCAACAAGAACCCGGCGCCGGAGCTGCAAATCCCGCAGCCGGGCCTACCCGAGGACGGCCACGAATCCCGCACCTGGCAGGCCGGTCTCGGCACTCGCGGTGACCGCGCGTTCGGCGAGTACGGCTTGCGTATGGCCTACCACGATCTCAACGACAACGCCGAGAGTTTCCCCCTCGGCGCGCAGATCGAAATCCTGCAAATGAAGCTGCGCCAGTACGAAGGCAATCACTGGCAGTTCCAGCAGCTGGATCTGGCGACCATCCGCTCGCTGACGCCGCGCAATGCGCTGTTGCAGCCGCTGTCGTGGCAAGTCACCGGCGGTCTGGAGCGAGTGCCGGGCAAGCATGACGACGAAACCCTGGTCAGCCATGTCAACGGTGGCGGTGGCGGCACTTGGGCGCTGGGTGATGATGTACTGGGGTTTGCGCTCGGCACCGTGCGTGTTGAACACAACAATGATTTCGCCGGGTTCGTTTCCCCCGCAGGCGGTTTCAATACCGGTGTGCTGTGGAAAAACCCGTTGGGCAATCTCAGTGTGGAGGCCAAAGGCGATTACTTCTTCAATGGCGAAGTGCGCCGCAGCCTGAGCCTGAACCAGCAGTGGGAGTTATCCCGCAACCTCGGCCTGCGCCTCAGCGCCCAGCGTGAGTTCAGCCATCTGGCAACGCCGGAGACCGAAGTGATGCTTGAGGTGAAGTGGTATCACTACTGAGGTTTTGATCTTTCTTTCACGCCTCATCGACGAATCCGCTTCTAGACTTTCCCTATCAGCCGGATAACGGCGCGGGAGAGTGTGATGTGGCGGTGTGCGGGTTTTGTGGGCGTGTTGCTGTTGCTGGGTGGCTGTCAGAGCACCCACGAAGACCTGATCGCCAAGGGTTATCCACCGGCGTTCGCCGACGGTTTCGATGACGGTTGCATCAGCGGTCGTCAGGCGGCCGGTTCGATCAGCGGCGAGTTTCGCAAGAACGTGCCGCGCTATCTCAAGGACAAGCAATACGCCGAAGGCTGGAGCGACGGCTTCCGTCAGTGTCAGGCGATGCTGGAAAACAAGGACCGCGAAGACTATCGCAACGAACATTGGGACGAGCGCGAACGGGCCTGGCAGCAACAGAAGGATCAGGGCGCCGCGCGGGCTTATCGCTCGCAGTAGGTCGTTTCCAGACATCCAGTGAAACTCATTGCCTGCGACCATGGCCCAACGGTTGTCACAGGAGGTCACCATGAGCCGTGCTTTCGTCAACGAAGACAATGCCGCCGCGCAGGCTGATCAGCCGGTCGAACGGCAGGTCAGCAACCAGCCCAATTACGTCACGCCACAAGGACTCGCCCAGTTGCAGGCGAAAGTCGCCGAGCTGCAAACCCTGCACGCCGAACAGGCGGCCATGGGCGAGCAGGCCGACAAACAGCGCCTGGCCGATCTCGAAAGGGATTTGCGTTATTTCAATCAGCGGGTCGGCAGCGCCCAGGTCGCGCTCGCCCCGACCTCGACCGACAAGGTGCAGATCGGCAGCTGGGTGACATACGCCGATGAACACGCCACCGAGCGCCGTGTGCAACTGGTCGGTGAAGATCAGGCCGATGCGGCCAACGGCCTGATCAACTGGGCCTCACCGCTGGGCCGCTCACTGCTCGGCGCCCGGCTCAACGACGAAGTGCTGTGGCAGCGCCCGGCCGGCAATCAACTGATCGAAGTGATCCGCATCGATCTGCCTTAAACCACGCCCTGCGCCAGCATCGCGTCGGCGACTTTGACGAAGCCGGCGATGTTCGCGCCTTTGACGTAGTTGATCCGCCCGTTTTCCTCACCGTAATGCACGCAAGCGTGGTGGATCGACTGCATGATCGCGTGCAGCTTGCTGTCCACCTCGCCCGCCGTCCACAGCAGGCGCATGGCGTTCTGCGACATCTCCAGACCGCTGACCGCCACGCCGCCCGCGTTCGATGCCTTGCCCGGCGCGAACAGGATGCCGGCCTCGATAAAGATATCCACAGCCTCAAGGGTGGTCGGCATGTTCGCGCCTTCGGCCACACACACGCAGCCGTTGCGCAACAAGGTGCGGGCGGCTTCGGCGTCGAGTTCGTTCTGGGTGGCGCATGGCAGTGCGATGTCGCACGGCAACGACCATGGCAACTGACTGGCGCGGAACTCCAGGCCGAATGCCGCCGCCAGTTCGCTGATCCGCCCACGCTTGACGTTCTTCAGTTCCAGCAGCGCCAGCCACTGTTCTTCGCTCAGGCCTGCCTCGCAGTACAGCGTGCCTTCGGAGTCGGACAGGGAGATCACCTTGCCGCCCAGATCCATCACCTTGCGGGCCGCGTACTGGGCAACGTTGCCGGAACCGGAGATCGCCACACGCTTGCCTTCGACGGTCTGCTCGCGGCGCTTGAGCATTTCCTCGGCGAAATAAACACAACCGAAACCGGTGGCTTCCGGGCGGATCAGGCTGCCGCCGTAGGTCATGCCCTTGCCGGTCAGCACGCTGGTGAACTGGTTGCTCAGGCGTTTGTACTGGCCGAACAGGAAACCGATCTCCCGTGCGCCGACACCGATATCGCCGGCCGGCACATCCACGTCGGCACCGATGTGGCGGTACAACTCACTCATGAATGCCTGGCAGAAACGCATGACTTCGGCGTCGCTCTTGCCCTTCGGATCGAAGTCCGAACCGCCCTTGCCGCCGCCCATGGGCAACGAGGTCAGGGAGTTCTTGAAGGTCTGTTCGAAGGCGAGGAATTTCAGCACGCCCATATTCACCGAAGGATGGAAGCGCAAACCGCCCTTGTACGGACCGATGGCGCTGTTCATCTGGATGCGGAAACCGCGATTGACCTGCACCTTGCCCTGATCGTCGACCCACGACACGCGGAACACCACCGCCCGCTCCGGCTCGCAGATGCGCTCCAGAATTCCCGAGGTCAGATAGTGCGGATGGGCTTCGAGAAACGGCCACAGGCTGCGCAGGACTTCTTCGACGGCCTGGTGGAATTCGGGTTGATCCGGATCGCGTTTTTTCAGACGGGCGAGGAAGGATTCGACGGATTCGATCATGGGAAAAGTCTCGGCAAATTTGTTGTCGTTGGAAGAGATTGAGCCGGACTGTAACAAACGACATGTACACAGCAACAGACAAAAATGTCGCATTTATGAAAACAAATAGTACACACGCTATAAATCACGGCGGATTGCAGGCAAAAAAAAGCGGAGCCCGAAGGCTCCGCTTTTTCATGCAACCAACCTGTGATCAGGCCAGTTTCTTGTGGCGTACCCGGTGTGGCTGGGCCGCTGCTTCGCCGAGACGCTTTTTGCGATCGGCTTCGTACTCGGTGTAGTTGCCTTCGAAGAACACCGCTTGCGAGTCGTCTTCGTACGCCAGGATGTGCGTCGCGACGCGGTCAAGGAACCACCGATCGTGAGAGATCACAATGGCAGCGCCCGGGAAGTCCAGCAGGGCTTCTTCCAGGGAACGCAGGGTTTCAACGTCGAGGTCGTTGGACGGTTCGTCGAGCAGCAGGACGTTGCCGCCCTCCTTCAGGGTCAGCGCCAGGTGCAGACGACCGCGCTCACCACCGGACAGGTCCTTGACGAACTTCTGCTGATCGCCGCCCTTGAAGTTGAAGCGACCGACGTAGGTACGCGACGGGATCTCGTAGTTGCCGATGCGGATCTGGTCGGAACCGTCGGAGATCTGCTGGAACACGGTCTTGCTGCCGTCGAGGTCTTCGCGGCTCTGGTCCACACAGGCCAGTTGCACGGTTTCGCCGACTTCGATGGTGCCGGAATCCGGGGTTTCCTTGCCCATCAGCATGCGGAACAGGGTCGATTTACCGGCACCGTTACCACCGATCACGCCGACGATGGCGCCT
Organism: Pseudomonas sp. GW821-FHT11G12; assembly: GCF_058808055.1. NCBI lineage: Bacteria > Pseudomonadati > Pseudomonadota > Gammaproteobacteria > Pseudomonadales > Pseudomonadaceae > Pseudomonas > Pseudomonas sp. GW821-FHT11G12. The sequence goes on along the minus strand of NZ_JBXARH010000008.1, from coordinate 228,719 downwards.
TTCGGCATCGAGAACGACAGGTTGTCGATCAGTACGCGATCGCCGTAGCCCTTGGTGACGTTCTTGAATTCGATGACCTTGTCGCCCAGGCGCGGACCGGCCGGGATGTAGATCTCGTTGGTTTCCGAACGCTTCTGGAATTCCTGCGATTGCATTTCTTCGAAGCGTTGCAGACGAGCCTTGGATTTCGACTGGCGGGCCTTGGCGCCTTTGCGCACCCACTCCAGTTCTTCCTTCATGGCTTTTTCGTGAGCCGATTGTTGCTTGGATTCGGCCGCCAGACGATCGGACTTGGCTTCCAGCCAGCCCGAGTAGTTGCCTTCGTACGGAATGCCCGCGCCGCGGTCGAGTTCCAGAATCCAGCCAGCAACGTTGTCCAGGAAGTAACGGTCGTGCGTGATCGCGACCACGGTGCCCGGGAAGTCGTGCAGGAAGTGTTCGAGCCACGCAACGGAGTCGGCGTCCAGGTGGTTGGTCGGTTCGTCGAGCAGCAGCATGTCCGGGGCGGACAGCAGCAGACGGCACAGGGCCACACGACGTTTTTCACCACCGGACAGGTGTTCCACTTTCGCGTCCCAGGCCGGCAGACGCAGCGCATCGGCGGCGACTTCCAGCTGGCGCTCCAGGTTGTGACCGTCGCTGGCCTGCAGGATCGCTTCGAGCTTGGCCTGTTCAGCGGCCAGCTTGTCGAAGTCGGCGTCCGGATCGGCGTAAGCGGCATAGACCTCGTCCAGGCGGGCCTGGGCGTCCTTGATCACGCTGACCGCTTCCTCGACCACTTCACGCACGGTCTTGGTCGGATCGAGTTGCGGCTCTTGCGGCAGATAACCGATGTTCAGTTCCGGCATCGGGCGCGCTTCGCCTTCGAATTCGGTGTCGACGCCGGCCATGATTTTCAGCAGCGTGGACTTGCCCGAACCGTTAAGACCGAGTACGCCGATCTTGGCGCCCGGGAAGAAGGACAGAGAAATGTTTTTCAGGATTTCCCGCTTCGGCGGAACAACTTTGCCCAGCCGATGCATGGTGAAGACGTATTGAGCCATGGAGAACCTTGGGTCAGTGACAGATGAATGATTGGAGCGCAGGCGATGCCCGGCCAGACCATGCGCGTCGTTCACTTGATGGTGATCAATGCGTGCGCGCTGAAAAAAGTCTGATTCTAGGAGCTGGAACGCTCCCGCGTAACCGGCAAAGCTACCTGAATGACCGGTGGCAGTCCAGCCGAGCGGGGCTGGCACTTCGCCACAACTCAAGGCATGCTAGCCGCCCTTTGGGCGTCCGGCTTATAGTGCACGTCGCGCCAGTCCAGCCAAACCGCAGGATTACAGCTTGTCCAATGTCACTCCGCCTACTTCTGTGAGCAGCACCCCACCGGCGCCCGGCTCGTCCCTGCGTGGGACATTGAAAGGCGCGCTGGCGACTTTGGTGCTGTTGCTGCTGGCGTTGCTGTTCTGGCAACTGCTCGATCAACTGCGTGAAACCCAGAAAAACCAGCGCCAGTACACCATCGACTACACCGCCGATCTCGCTTCGCAAGTCAGCCTCAACATGTCGCTGAACGCGCAGATCGCACTCAATCTGCTACCGATCGTCGAACAGCCGCAGTCCACCGACGATCAGCAGGCGCTGCTGCGCAAGTTGCAGCAATCGCTGCCGGACCTGCGCAGCCTGGCCTTGCTCAGCCCCTCCGGAAAAATCCTCAGCGACAGCGCCACTGACAGCCAGGACGCCGACTACCTCAGCGATCTGGTCCGCCGCAGCCACGCCCAGGCCCATTATTTCAGCAATGCCGACGACGGCTCGGTGGTGCATCTGCTGCTGCATCAGGCCAGCGGCAGCACCCGCGGCTATTGGGCACTGCGCCTGACCCCGACCTTCTTTGCCTCGCTGACCAAACAGGGTGACAGCGGCATCCGCCCTTTGTGGCTGGTGGAAAACCGCATCAACCATCAGATCATCAGTCGCGACGAAGCCCTGCCCTCTACCAAGACCAGCACCCTGACGCCCGACGATCTGGCCAACAGCGTGCTGACCGTGCCGCTGAGCAGCAGCGACTGGCAACTGCGCGGACTGTTCGATCGGCAACATGTACTGGAAGAATTGCTGCCCGCGTTCATCGGCAAATGCCTGCTGGGTCTGGCGTTCTCGCTGTTGCCATTTATCGCGTTGCTCAACATGCGCCGCCGCCAGCGTCAGGTACATGAAGGACGTCGTCGTTATCAGGATATTTTCGAAGGCACTGGTGTGGCCCTGTGCGTGCTCGATCTTTCGGGGCTCAAGCAGGTTTTCGAAAAGGCCCAGATCCAGACCAGCGACCAGCTCAAGGCCTGGCTCGACCAACCGCAACAGCGCCAGCAACTGCTCCAGGAGCTGCGGGTCACCGAGGTCAACCAGGTGGCGCTGCAACTTCTCAACGTCAATTCCTGCGACCACGCCTGGCAACTGCTGATCGACGGTCATCCGCACAGCCAGTGCGCCATCGGTAATCAAGTGCTCGATGCCGTGCTCCAGCAGCAAAAGCAGCTGGAACTGGAAATCAAACTGCCGGACATCAACGGCCGCGACCAGCACCTGTGGCTGGTGCTGCGCCTGCCGCAGGAGCAGCACGACTACAAGGCCGTGATCCTGAGCATCAACGACATCACCAGCCGCAAACTGATCGAACTGTCACTGCTGGAACGCGAAGGTTTCTGGTCGGACGTGGTGCGCACCGTGCCGGATCACCTGTACGTGCAGGATGTGATCAGTCAGCGGATGATTTTCAGCAACCACCACCTCGGCCAGACCCTCGGGTACAACCGTACCGAGCTGCATCAGATGGGCGAGTACTTCTGGGAAATCCTCCTGCACCCGGAAGACGCCGACTATTACCACCGCTCGCGGCAGATGCAGCGTCACGCCGGTTACAGCCAGTTGCTGCAATGCCAGTTACGCTTCCGTCACCGCGACGGCAAGTGGCGGCGCTTCGATATCCGCGAACAGGCGCTGGCTCGGGACAAGCACGATCAGGTCACGCGGATCATCGGCGTGGCCAAGGACATCACCGAGCAGATCGAAGCCAGCGAATCCCTGCGCGACAGCGAACAACGCTACCGGATGCTCGCCGAAAGCATCAGCGACGTGATCTTCTCCACCGACAGCAAACTGTCGCTGAACTACGTCAGCCCGTCGGTGCAAGCCGTGCTTGGCTACGACGCCGAATGGATTTTCCAGAATGGCTGGCAGTCGACCATCGCCAACCCGCAGCAACTGAGCGGCATCTATCACCTGATGGACCGGGTCAGCAAAGCGCTGGACAAGCCTGAGCAACTGGCAATCCTGCGCAGTCAGGTACAGACCCAGATGTTCCTGTTCGACTGCCTGCGCGCCGATGGCCGCAAGATCCCGATCGAACTGCGCCTGGTGCTGGTGTGGGACGAACACGGCGCCTTCGAAGGCGTGCTCGGGGTCGGTCGCGACATCAGCCAGCAGCGCCGTGCCGAGAAAGACCTGCGCATGGCGGCCACGGTATTCGAGCATTCGACTTCGGCGATCCTGATCACCGACCCGGCCGGTTACATCGTCCAGGCCAACGAAGCGTTCAGTCGAGTCAGCGGCTACGCGGTGAGCGAAGTGCTCGACCAGTTGCCGAACATGCTCACCGTCGACGAACAGCAGGACGCGCACCTGCGCTACGTGCTCAAGCAGTTGCATCAGCACAGCACCTGGGAAGGCGAAGTCTGGCTCAAGCGTCGCAATGGCGAGCATTACCCGGCGTGGGTCGGCATCACTGCGGTGCTCGATGACGAAGGCGACCTGGCCAGTTACGTGTGCTTCTTCAGCGACATCAGCGAGCGCAAGGCCAGCGAACAACGGATTCACCGCCTCGCCTACTACGACGCCCTGACCCATCTGCCGAACCGCACGCTGTTCCAGGATCGCCTGCACACCGCGCTGCAATCGGCCGACCGGCAGAAGTCGTGGGTGGTGCTGATGTTCCTCGATCTCGACCGCTTCAAACCGATCAACGACTCCCTCGGCCACGCCGCCGGCGACCGCATGCTCAAGGATATGGCCACCCGGCTGCTGGCCTGCGTCGACGATGACGACACCGTGGCGCGGATGGGCGGCGACGAATTCACTTTGCTGCTGCAACACCGCTCCAGCCGCGAGATGGCGCTGAACCGTGCGATCCATGTGGCCGAGCAGATTCTTGGCAGCCTGGTGCGACCGTTCGTGCTGGAGGGTCGCGAGTTCTTCGTCACCGCCAGTATCGGCATCGCCCTGAGCCCGCAGGACGGCAACGAACTCAGTCAGCTGATGAAGAACGCCGACACCGCGATGTACCACGCCAAGGAGCGCGGCAAAAACAACTTCCAGTTCTATCAGGCCGACATGAACGCCAGTGCGCTGGAGCGTCTGGAACTTGAAAGCGACCTGCGCCACGCCCTCGAGCAAAACGAATTCGTGCTGTATTACCAGCCGCAGTTCAGCGGCGACGGCAAACGACTGACCGGCGCCGAAGCCCTGCTGCGCTGGCGTCACCCGCGTCGCGGGCTGGTACCGCCGGGGGATTTCATTCCGGTGCTCGAAGAACTCGGGCTGGTGGTGGACGTCGGCGACTGGGTGATCAGCGAAGCCTGCCGTCAGCTCAAGACCTGGCACCAAAGCCGCGTGCGCGTGCCGAAAGTCTCGGTGAACATTTCCGCCCGGCAGTTCTCCGACGGCCAGCTCGGCACGCGGATCGCCACCATCCTCAAGGAAACCGGCCTGCCGCCGGCGTGCCTTGAGCTGGAGCTGACCGAAAGTATCCTGATGCGCGAAGTCAGCGAAGCGATGCAGATCCTTGCCGGCCTGAAGAACCTCGGCCTGAGCATCGCGGTCGACGACTTCGGCACCGGTTACTCGTCGCTGAACTACCTCAAGCAATTCCCGATCGATGTGCTGAAGATCGACCGCACCTTCGTCGACGGCCTGCCGTCCGGCGAACAGGACGCGCAGATTGCCCGGGCGATCATCGCCATGGCCCACAGCCTCAATCTGGCGGTGATCGCCGAAGGTGTGGAAACCCATGAGCAACTGGACTTCCTGCGCGAGCATGGTTGCGACGAGGTTCAGGGTTATCTGTTCGGGCGGCCGATGCCGGCCACCCGCTTCGAGGCGCAGTTCAGCAATGATGCGCTGTTCATGTTCGACTGAAGATCGGCGGGGCGGCCTTCGCGAGCGAGCCCGCTTCCACAGGGATTGATGTCGATCATAAAATCGTGGGCCGGCCTCGGTTATTGTGCGAACCGGCTGGTCAGCGAAAAGGCCGGCACGGACGCCACATATCTGGTCATGAACGCCACTTGTCTGCGACATGATGTCGTTTCATATGCCATCCAAAACCCGATGGGTTAGAATGCCCCCCTTTTCTGCCCCCGATCCTTGAGGACCGCCATGTTCAGCCGTGATTTGACTATTGCCAAGTACGACGCCGATCTTTTTGCCGCCATGGAGCAAGAAGCCCAGCGCCAGGAAGAACACATCGAGCTGATCGCTTCGGAGAACTACACCAGCCCAGCGGTGATGGAAGCTCAAGGCTCGGTTCTGACCAACAAGTACGCCGAAGGCTACCCGGGCAAGCGCTACTACGGTGGTTGCGAGTACGTCGACGTTGTTGAGCAACTGGCCATCGACCGCGCCAAAGAGCTGTTCGGCGCCGACTACGCCAACGTTCAGCCGCACGCCGGCTCGCAAGCCAACGCCGCTGTCTACCTGGCCCTGCTGTCGGCCGGTGACACCATCCTGGGCATGAGCCTGGCTCACGGCGGTCACCTGACCCACGGCGCCAGCGTTTCCTCCTCCGGCAAGCTGTACAACGCCATCCAGTACGGCATCGACGCCAACGGCCTGATCGACTACGACGAAGTCGAGCGTCTGGCGGTCGAGCACAAGCCGAAAATGATCGTGGCCGGTTTCTCTGCCTACTCGCAGATCCTCGACTTCCCGCGCTTCCGCGAAATCGCCGACAAGGTTGGCGCCTACCTGTTCGTCGACATGGCTCACGTGGCCGGTCTGGTCGCCGCTGGCGTCTACCCGAACCCGGTTCCATTCGCTGACGTCGTGACCACCACCACTCACAAGACCCTGCGCGGTCCACGTGGTGGCCTGATCCTGGCTCGCGCCAACGCCGACATCGAGAAGAAGCTGAACTCCGCCGTATTCCCGGGCGCCCAGGGTGGCCCGCTGGAGCACGTGATCGCCGCCAAAGCGATCTGCTTCAAGGAAGCACTGCAGCCTGAGTTCAAGGCTTACCAGCAACAAGTGGTGAAAAACGCCCAGGCCATGGCCGGCGTGTTCATCGAGCGCGGTTTCGACGTGGTTTCCGGCGGTACTGAAAACCACCTGTTCCTGCTGTCGCTGATCAAGCAGGAAATCTCCGGTAAAGACGCCGACGCCGCTCTGGGCAAAGCGTTCATCACCGTGAACAAGAACTCCGTGCCAAACGACCCACGCTCCCCGTTCGTCACCTCCGGTCTGCGCTTCGGTACTCCGGCTGTGACCACTCGTGGCTTCAAAGAGGCTGAGTGCAAAGAGCTGGCTGGCTGGATCTGCGACATCCTGGCTGACCTGAACAACGAAGCGGTGATCGACGCCGTTCGTGAGAAAGTCAAAGCCATCTGCAAGAAACTGCCGGTATACGGCGCTTAATTGCGACGCTAAAACCGCAGCATGAAAAACCGGCCAAGTGATTGGCCGGTTTTTTTTCGTCCGCAAAAAAGTTTCGAACGCCAAATGGCTCAAGGTCGGGGCATTGCGCCCAACTGGTCAGACCGGTCATGCCAATTCGTCATTTTTCACTTGCGATCCGCCAAAATCAGCGCCTAGACTGCACCCGCACTGGACATACCGGTAAGACCACAATAATTAAGTCCTGAATCTGATACGCCCCGCGTACGGCAGCCAGGACACCGACCAGGATTCCTCCCATGCTCAGATGGTGCTCGCGTTCAATCTTCCTCCAAGTGGTTCTCGGACTGATGCTCGGCATCATCTGCGGGCTGACCCTTCCTGAATACTCGGCCCAGCTCAAACCGCTCGGCGACGGTTTCATCAAACTGATCAAGATGCTCATCGGCCTGATCGTGTTCTGCGTGGTGGTCAGCGGCATCAGCGGCGCCGGCGACCTGAAGAAGGTCGGGCGCATCGGCCTCAAGTCGGTGATCTACTTCGAAGTGCTGACCACCATCGCGCTGGTGATCGGTCTGGTGTTCGCGTTCAGCACCGGGATCGGCAGTGGCGCCAATATCCATCTGGAGCAGCTGTCCGCCGCCGACATGGGCGACATCGCCGAACGCGGCCAGCACATGCACACCACCACTCAGTTCCTGATGGACCTGATCCCGACCTCGGTACTCGGCGCTTTCGCTGACAACAACATCCTGCAAGTGCTGTTGTTCTCGGTGCTGTTCGGCAGCGCGTTGAATCTGGTGGGCGAAGCCGCTTCCGGGATCTCGCGGCTGATCAACGAACTGAGCCATGTAATCTTCCGGATCATGGGCATGATCGTGCGTCTGGCGCCGATCGGCGTGTTCGGTGCCATCGCCTTCACCACCAGCAAATATGGCCTCGATTCCCTGCAACACCTGGGCAGCCTGGTCGGTTTGTTCTACTTGACCTGCATCGCCTTCGTCGCACTGATTCTCGGCCTGGTGATGCGCCTGTCCGGTCTGCGTATGTGGCCGCTGCTCAAGTACCTGCGCGAAGAACTGCTGATCGTCATGGGCACCGCCTCCTCCGACGCCGTGCTGCCGCAGATCATGCGCAAGCTGGAACATCTGGGCATCGGCAGCTCCACCGTCGGGCTGGTGATTCCCACCGGTTACTCGTTCAACCTCGATGGTTTTTCGATCTACCTGACCCTGGCCATTGTGTTCATCGCCAACGCCACCGGCACGCCGCTGGCCATGACCGATCTCTTGACGATTTTGCTGGTGTCGCTGATTACCTCCAAAGGTGCCCACGGCATTCCGGGATCGGCGCTGGTGATTCTGGCGGCCACGCTGACGGCCATCCCGGCGATTCCGGTGGTCGGTCTGGTGCTGGTGCTGGCGGTGGACTGGTTCATGGGCATCGGCCGGGCACTGACCAACCTGATCGGCAACTGCGTCGCCACCGTGGCCATCGCCCGCTGGGAAAAGGATATCGATGTGCAACGGGCGAACAAGGTGCTCAACGGCGAGCAGGGCTATAACTTTCAGCCGAGAAAAACGGCCGCTCAAGCGGCGGCCAAAGAATTCTGAATGATCGCCGTGCCTGCGCACATGCAGGCACGGCTCATGGAGCGAACACGTGATTACTACATCCACCGTCGTCAACTCAGTGGTAGAAAAACTCCGGGCCGCCCTCGCCCGTGGCCAGTGGCGCTCCGGCGAGATGCTGCCGGGCCAGCGCGAACTGGCCGAGCAACTGGGCATCAGCCGCCCGAGCCTGCGCGAAGCGGTGATCGTGCTGGAAACCCTCGGTCTGGTGCGTTCGATGCCGGGCAAAGGTGTGGTGGTGCTCGACGCCCAGGCCAGTGACAGCCAAAGCCACGACAGCGCAGTGGCCGGCGCCAGCCTCGAAGACGTGCTGCAACTGCGCTACACCCTCGAACCGTTCATCGTCGGTCTGGTGGCGCAGTCGATCAGCAGCAAGGAAGTCGGGCAGTTGCGCCTGACCCTGATGGACATGCGCGAAGCCCTCGAAGCAGGTGACAGCGAGGCCGGCGTCAGCGCCTACATCGCGTTTCACGAAGAGCTGTTCACCCTGACCTCGAACCCGATTTTCCAGAGCGTGGTGCAACAGACCAGCAACGCCCTCAAGCAGAGCGCCGAAGTGCTGCGCAATTCGCCGGAGCACCTGGCCGAACGCCTTGAGGAAAACGAGGCCGTGGTGCGCGCGATCCGCAGCAAGAACAGCGCTCAGGCCAGCGCCGAGATGCGCCGGCACATCCTGCGTGAAGGCCAGCGCATGGGGATCGAGCTGAATATTCCGGATGACAATCTGAGTAACTGAAACGCCTCACACTGGAGACCGGCCATGAACAGTCTTGCCACGCCGTCGCACCCTCGCCAGACCTCGGCGGCCCTGCCCTTCTCCCGCCTGCAGACGCCGGTGGACGAGCTGTATCCGCGACTGTTCGACGCGATCCTCGAACAACGCCTCGATGCCGCCAGCCGCTTCACCGAAGAGAGTCTCAAGCAGATGTTCGGTGTCAGCCGCGCGGATGTGCGTCGGGCGCTGACCCAACTGTCCCACGAACAGATCATCGTGCTGCGGGCCAACCATCGACCGCGCATAGCCGCGCCGGACGCCGAGCAGACACGTCAGGCCTTGCACGCCCGGCGCCTGGCCGAAAACACGCTGGTGCGACTGGCTTGCCAGCATGCGCAGGCTGAAGACTTGAAACGCCTGCGCGCCTTGATCGAACGTGAACGCCAGGCTGTGGATAAAGACCGACGCGGCGCGGCGATTCGCCTGTCCGGGGAGTTTCATTTGCAGTTGGCGAAAATGGCCGGGAATGCACCGTTGGCGCATTTTCTCGGCACGCTGGTGCCGCTGACCTCACTGGCGATTGCGCGTTGCACTGAAAGCACGCACAGCTGTTGCGGCTGGCAGGATCACGCCCGGATCGTCGAGGCGATCGAGCGTGATGACGCCGCCGAGGCCGTGTCGCTAATGAACCGTCATCTGGATCATCTGGAACAGACGATTCTCAGCGGTTCCACGCACTGAGACAGCGGCGGACTCAGTCCGCCGCCACCTTGGCAAACCCCGCCCGGATCTTCTCTTCCGGCAGATCATCGGCGATAAACACGATCACGCTTTCCCGTGCCTCGCCCTCGGCCCACTCGGTGTCCCAGTCGAAGCCGTAGAGTTTCAGCACGCCCTGGAACACCAACCGACGATCTTCGCCCGCAATGTTCAACACGCCTTTGTAGCGCAGCAATTGCTTGCCGTGTTCTTCCAGCAATTCGTTCATGAACTCGCTGAGCTGATCGATATCCAGTGGCTGAACGGTACGCAGCACCAGACTGGAAATCCGGTCGATGGACGGCGCCTTGCTGACCGGGCGCAGACTCACCCCGCCACCGAGATCGGCATTCAGGTTGAAGCCACGCACATCGAGCAATTCAGCCAGATCGATGTTGCCGTGTTCGACCACGCGAATCGGCGCACGGCGGTTGATGCGGGTCAGGCGTTCGCTGAGTGCGGTGAACGCAGCCTCGTCCACCAGATCGGTCTTGCTCACCAGCAAGCGGTCGGCGAAACCGATCTGCGCCTGGGCGATGGTCTGGGTCAGGTGCAGCTCGGCGTGGGCCGCGTCGACGAGGGTGATGATGCCGTCCAGCAGGTAACGCTCACGCAGTTCTTCGTCGATGAAAAAGGTCTGTGCCACTGGCGCCGGGTCGGCCAGACCAGTGCACTCGATGACCAGCCGATCGAAGGCGATTTCGCCGCTGTCCAGCCGTTCGAGCAGCAAGTACAGGGCTTTGGTCAGGTCGGTGTGGATGGTGCAGCAGACGCAGCCGTTGGCCAGGGTCATGACTTGCACCGGCTCGTCGCCCAGCAACTGGGTGTCGATACCGGCGTCGCTGAATTCGTTTTCGATCACGGCGATTTTCAGGCCGTGCTCGGCTTTCAACAGATGGCGCAGCAAGGTGGTCTTGCCGGCGCCGAGGAAACCGCTGAGCACCGTGACCGGGATGGGAGAAGACAAACTCGATCTCCTTCAATTGCACAAATAAAAATGGGAGCAGGCCGAAAGACCTGCTCCCACCTCACGTCTGATGAACCGCGATCAGCGGCTCAACAGCACTTCGGCCCACCCTTGCCACCGTAACGGGCTTCCTGACGTTCGCGAAAGAACATCTCGTAGCTCATCACCGGTTTGTCCGGGTGTTTGGTTTGCATATGCTCGACGTACGTGTCGTAGTCGGGCATGCCGACCATCAGGCGCGCAGCCTGACCGAGGTATTTACCGAGGCGACTCAGGTCATTGAACATGGTGCAATCCTCTGGTTACGCATCCGGCAGGGCCTGGAACGGCGATTCTTTATCCGTACGCTCTTTTTTGCCCCAGGCGGCGATGCCGACCTTGAGCGCATAGAACAGGATGCTGAATACCACGAACAGGAACAGCGCGGTCAGCGTTGCGTTGGTGTAAGCGTTGAAGATCACGTGCTGCATCTGCTCGACGCTCTTGGCCGGTGCGATCACTTGGCCTGCGGCCAGTGCATCGCTGTACTTCTTGGCCAGCGACAGGAAGCCGACAGCCGGGTTGGCGTCGAACAACTTGATGAAGCCTGCAGTCGTGGTGCAGATCAGCAGCCAGGCAGCCGGCAGCAGAGTGACCCAGATGTAGCGCTGACGCTTCATCTTGATCAGGACCACGGTGCCGAGCATCAGCGCGATACCGGCCAGCATCTGGTTGGAGATACCGAACAGCGGCCACAAGGTGTTGATGCCACCCAGCGGATCGATCACGCCCTGATACAGCAACCAGCCCCACATCGCCACACAACCGGCGGTGGCGATCAGGTTGGCGGTCCAGGACTCGGTACGTTTCAGCGCCGGCACGAAGGAGCCGAGCAGATCCTGCAGCATGAAGCGCCCGGCACGGGTGCCGGCGTCCACAGCGGTCAGGATGAACAGCGCTTCGAACAGGATCGCGAAGTGGTACCAGAACGCCATGGTGTTTTCACCCGGCAGGACACTGTGCAGGATCTGCGCGATACCGACCGCCAGGGTCGGTGCACCACCGGCACGGGCCAGGATGGTGGTTTCGCCGATGTCATGCGCCACGGCTTGCAGCGCCTCAGGCGTGATCGCAAAACCCCAGTTGCTGACAGCGGTTGCCACCGCCACCACGTCACCGCCGACGACTGCCGCCGGGCTGTTCATGGCGAAGTACACGCCAGGCTCGATCACCGAGGCCGCAACCATGGCCATGATGGCCACGAACGATTCCATCAGCATGCCGCCGTAACCGATGTAGCGGGCGTTGGTTTCGTTATCCAGCAGTTTCGGCGTGGTGCCGGACGAGATCAGTGCGTGGAAGCCCGATACCGCACCGCAAGCGATGGTGATGAACAGGAACGGGAACAGACCGCCCTTCCACACCGGACCGGTGCCGTCGACGAACTGGGTCAGGGCCGGCATTTTCAGCTCGGGCATGGTGACCAGAATGCCGATCGCCAGGGCGATGATGGTACCGATCTTGAGGAACGTGGACAGATAGTCACGTGGCGCGAGGATCAGCCAGACCGGCAACACAGCGGCAACGAAGCCGTAACCGATCAGCATCCAGGTGATTTGCACGCCGGTGAAGCTGAAGGCCTTGGCCCACACCGGGTCAGCGGCAATCTGCCCGCCCAGCCAGATCGAACCGAGCAGCAGCACCACGCCGATCACCGAGATCTCGCCGATGCGGCCCGGGCGGATGTAGCGCATGTAGATGCCCATGAACATCGCGATCGGGATGGTCGCCATCACGGTGAAGATGCCCCAAGGGCTCTCGGCCAAGGCTTTGACGACGATCAGCGCCAGCACCGCGAGGATGATGATCATGATCAGGAAGCAGCCGAACAGCGCGATGGTGCCGGGGATACGGCCCATTTCTTCACGCACCATGTCGCCCAGGGAGCGGCCGTTGCGACGGGTGGACATGAACAGGACCATGAAGTCCTGCACCGCGCCCGCCAGCACCACGCCGGCAATCAGCCACAGCGTGCCGGGCAGGTAGCCCATCTGCGCAGCCAGTACCGGACCGACCAGAGGCCCCGCGCCGGCGATGGCCGCGAAGTGGTGTCCGAAGAGAATGTGTTTGTTGGTCGGAACGTAGTCCAGACCGTCATTGTTGAGCACGGCGGGGGTGGCCCGGCGTGGATCGAGTTGCATCACATTGTTAGCGATGAACAGACTGTAGTAACGGTACGCAACCAGATAAATGGCCACGGCGGCGACCACGATCCACAAGGCGTTGATCGCCTCGCCTCGGCGCAATGCCACTACGCCCAGGGCGCACGCTCCTACGATTGCCAGCACTAGCCAGGGTAAGTGGCGCAGCAGGCTATTATTATTTTTCATTTTATTATTCCAGCCAGGGTGGACAAGAAAGACAGCCACCCCGAGTTTAGCGCTACTGGCGGCAAAGGCCATACCCCGACATTGGTCGGACGCCCTGCCTGACTGGCAACACTCGACGTGGCGGGTCTATAGTCAGCGAACCGTCCAGAGGATTGCGCCATGAGCGAGCACCCGTCCGAGCGTCGCCGCTTCAAACGTATCGCGTTCGATGCCAGAACCGAATTGAGCCAGGGTGAATACATCTGGCCGGTGAAGCTGATCGACCTGTCGCTCAAGGGATTGTTGATCGAGCGGCCGGAGCCGTGGCTGGGGGATGAAACGCAGGACTTCAACGTCGACATTCACCTGAGCGACGACACCGACATCCAGATGGATGTGCAACTGGCGCACGACGATCATGGCCAACTGGGTTTCCAGTGCCGGCACATCAGCCTGGAATCGATCCAGCGCCTGCGCCGCCTGATCGAGCTCAACCTCGGGGATGAGGCCGAGCTCGAACGAGAGCTTGGCGCGTTGATGGAGCTCTGATTACTCGAAGAGTGAATCCAGCGCCTGCTCCAGACGCGTCACTGCAATGATCTGCAAGCCTGGAGGCGCTTCCTTCGGCGCGTTGCCCTTGGGCACGATCGCGCGCTTGAAGCCGTGCTTGGCCGCTTCCTTCAAACGCTCCTGACCGCTCGGCACCGGACGTACCTCACCAGACAAACCGACTTCGCCGAACACCAGCAGATCGTGGGGCAACGGACGGTTGCGCAGACTCGACATGACGGCGGCCATCAGCGCCAGATCGGATGCGGTTTCCAGCACCTTCACCCCGCCGACCACGTTGAGGAACACGTCCTGATCGTGAGTCGGAATGCCGCCATGACGGTGCAACACCGCCAACAGCATCGCCAGACGGTTCTGATCCAGACCCAGCGTGACCCGACGCGGGTTGGCCAGATGACTGTCATCCACCAGCGCCTGGACTTCCACCAGCATCGGCCGGGTACCTTCCCACGTTGCCATTACCACACTGCCCGGGACTTCTTCCTGAGCGCGTGTGAGAAAAATAGCCGAAGGGTTGGAGACTTCTTTCAGGCCCTTGTCGGTCATGCCGAACACGCCCAGCTCGTTGACGGCGCCGAAACGGTTTTTCACCGCCCGTAGCAGGCGCAACCGGCCATCGGACTCGCCTTCGAAATACAGCACAGTGTCGACCATGTGCTCCAGAACACGCGGGCCGGCCAATGCGCCTTCCTTGGTGACGTGACCGACCAGGAAAATCGCCGTGCCGCTTTGCTTGGCGTAACGCACCAGCAACGCCGCACTTTCGCGCACCTGGGACACGCCACCCGGTGCCGATTGCAGTTGTTCGGTGAAAATCGTCTGGATCGAGTCGATCACCATCACCTTGGGTTTTTCCTGGCGGGCGGTGGCGATGATGGTTTCGATACAGGTTTCGGTCATGACCCGCAGTTGATCCTGCGGCAGCCCAAGGCGACGTGCGCGCATCGCCACTTGTTGCTGGGATTCCTCACCGGTGACGTACAGCGCCGGCATGGTCTTGGCGAGGTTGCACAGGGTCTGCAACAGAATCGTCGACTTGCCGATACCCGGATCGCCGCCGATCAGCACCACCGAGCCGTCCACCAGACCACCACCGAGTACTCGATCCAGCTCACCGGAGGCTGTGGAAAAACGCGGAATCTCTTCGATGCTGACTTCGGCCAGGGTCTTGATCTGCGCCTGTTGCCCGGCCCAGCCGGTGCGCCCGCTCGGGGCGGCGGCGCCACCGCTCTCGACCATGGTTTCGGTCAGGGTGTTCCACGCGCCGCATTCGCCGCACTGCCCGGCCCACTTGGGAAAGGTTGCGCCGCACTCGGTGCAGCCGTACATGCGCTTGGCCTTGGCCATCTGAACCCCCGGCAAAAACCGCGATGATAACGCAGCCGTCGCCGATCAGCGCGGCGCGGCGGTACGGATTTCCCCGCTGGCCAGACGCGCGGCGCTGTTGCCCAACGGATCTTGCGCGTTCAGATCGGCGCCCCTGGCCTTGAGGGCGTCGAGCAAGGCCTCACGCTTGAACAGCCCTGCGTACATCGCAGCGGTCTGACCCGCCCCGTTGCGTTGGTCCGGGTTGCAGTCGGTAGCCATCAATCGACGGGCGATCTGCAATTCCCCTTTGAATATGGCCCCCATCAGGGCGGTGTTTCCGCGCTGATCCTGGGCACAGGCATTCGCCCCGGCAGCCAGCAACTTGTCCACCGCGTCACCTTCGCCGTGGTAGGCCGCGAGCATCAGCGCGGTGTAACCCTTGGCATCTCGGGTATCCAGGGAATAGCCCGCCTCGATGAAGGTGTCGAGTACGGCGATATCGCCCTCACGGGCGGCATTGAAGTAGTAGTCCTGCAATTGCGCCTTGAGCACATCAGGGTCCTGTTCGGCCGGTGCAGCCATGGTCGCGAACGACAGACAGCCCAGCAACAGCGAAAGATAGAACCGCATGAGTCACCGCCTTGAAGGGAAACGGAGCCCTTTCGGGCCCCGCGATCGTTCTTAGTCGACCAGTTTGGCCGCCAGGGCCTTGACCCGATCCAGGTCACCCTTGGCCACCTTGGTCACGCCGGCGCCGTACTCCGGATCGGCCTTATAGAGGAAGGACAGGATGATGTGCTTGCTCTCGTCATCGGTGCTCGCCAGCGAACCGCCAAAGCTCTCGATCAGGTCCTGACGTTCCTTCTTGCTGAAGGATCGATACAGATCACCGGCTTGCTTGAAGTTCTGCTCACGCTGGATTTTCGCCTGCTGAGTGCTGCCTTGCAGGGACGTCTGGCTGTACCGTGCGCCTTGTGGCTCCTCACGCGGGTGCAAGCGACTCGGCTGGTAGTTCACGCCCGTATTGCTGGCGCCGAAGTTCATCGCGCCATCCTGATTACCATTGTTCACCGCAACTTTTGGAGCGTTGATGGGGAGTTGCAGGGCATTGGCACCCAGGCGATACATTTGAGTATCGGCATAGGAGAACACTCGGCCTTGTAACAAGCGATCTTCCGAAGGTTCGATACCGGGAACAATATTGGCCGGCGCCATGGCCACCTGTTCAGTTTCCTGGAAGACATTTGCCGGATTGCGGTTCAAGACCATTTGTCCAACTTTCCGTTCAGGAACATTGGGCCAGATCTTGGTTGCGTCCAGTGGATCGAAATCAAACTTGGACAAATCTTGCGGATTCAGGACCTGAACGTACAAGTCCCACTTCGGAAAATTGCCCTTGTTGATATTAGTTACCAAATCATTGGTCATGTGACTGTAGTCACGACCCTGAACTTTTGCGACTTGTTCAGGATCGAGGTTCTTGATCCCCTGCAAACTTTTCCAGTGAAACTTCACGTAGTGCACTTCACCCTTGTCGTTGACCAACTTGTAGGCGTGCACACCGTTGCCATCCATCTCCCGATAACTGGCGGGTGTCCCTGAGTTGGAATACAGCTCGGTCAATGTACGAGTGGCTTCCGGTACATGAGAGAAGAAGTCGAAACGGCGCGAGTCGTCGTCCAGGTTAGTGCGCGGATCAGGCTTGAAAGCATGCACCATGTCCGGGAACTTGATGGCGTCGCGGATGAAGAACGTCGGGAAGTTGTTACCGACCAGATCCCAGTTACCGTCAGCGGTGTAGAACTTGGTCGCGAAGCCCCGTGGGTCACGCAACGTCTCCGGAGAATGATTGCCATGAACCACAGCGGAGAAACGCACGAACACCGGTGTGACCTGGCCGGCAGCGAACACCTTGGCCTTGCTCAGATCACTGAGATCGTTGGTGACGGTGAACGTGCCATGAGCACCGGTGCCGCGGGCATGCACGACGCGCTCGGGAATACGCTCGCGGTCGAAGCGCTGCAGTTTCTGGATCAGTTGCACGTCCTGCAACAGCACCGGTCCATTGGCGCCGGCGGTTTGCGAGTTCTGGTTATCGCCTACCGCCGCACCGTTATCCCGGGTCAGAGGCGCGGCGTTCACGGAAAAGGTCAGCAGGCTGGCGGCCAATACGCCGACGGTACGGCGAAGGGGCAATACCCCTGAACCAAGTGTGGAATTCATTTCAGGTTCCTCTGTTGTTTGAGGCGCATCCAGGTGCGCCAACCAGAGGCTAGAGAGTCACGACGGCGAACATAAATAGAAAATCCACACTCCGTCGATTGAGAAAAATAGCTTCTCGATCAGAGCCTTGCGGAGTAATTCGCGCGCGATTAGTGGCACTTTGCAAACTAATCGCGAATTGATGTGTCGATAAAAACGAGCATTGTAAGAAGGTGTTTCGCGCAGGACGCGTTTTGCTGATTTACACTGCGTACACCAAACTCATCTGTAACAAGGAAATAACTATGGGCGTGCTCAGCGAGTTCAAGGCCTTCGCGGTCAAAGGCAATGTGGTCGACATGGCCGTCGGTATCATCATCGGTGCGGCCTTCGGCAAAATCGTTTCGTCGTTTGTCGGTGACGTCATCATGCCGCCAATCGGCCTGCTGATCGGTGGGGTGGACTTCAGTGACCTGGCGATAACCCTGAAAGCCGCCGAGGGCAGCGCCCCTGCGGTCGTTATGGCCTACGGCAAGTTCATCCAGAGCATTCTGGACTTCATCATCGTCGCCTTCGCGATTTTCATGGGCGTCAAAGCCATCAACCGCCTGAAACGCGAAGAAGCCGTCGCTCCGACCTTGCCACCAGTGCCAACCAAGGAAGAAGAACTGCTGGGTGAGATCCGCGATCTGCTCAAGGCCCAGAACAATCGGCCCTGAACCCCATGAACGGCGCCTGAAGGCGCCGTTTCTTCACCAGTAGTTTTCCACCGCCACCTGCCCTGGCCGCCGCGTCAGGCTGAGGCTCATGCCCCGATGCTTGAGCAGGGC
The DNA here is from genome assembly GCF_058808055.1 of Pseudomonas sp. GW821-FHT11G12. Taxonomy (NCBI): domain Bacteria; kingdom Pseudomonadati; phylum Pseudomonadota; class Gammaproteobacteria; order Pseudomonadales; family Pseudomonadaceae; genus Pseudomonas; species Pseudomonas sp. GW821-FHT11G12. The sequence continues at coordinate 210,738 of NZ_JBXARH010000008.1, read as the reverse complement.
CCGGGTGTCGTCGATCATCTGCGGATTACCGCAGAGCATGACCCGCGAATGGGCCGGATCAAGCTCAATACCTGCCGCCTGCTCCAGCTCCCCGTTTTCGATGAGCGTGGTAATGCGCCCGTTGAGGGCCCCCAAACAGGGCTCACGCGTCACCACAGGAATGAACTGGAACTTGTGAGCGTACTCGGCCAGATAGTCACGCTGCGTCAACTCGGCAATCAGCTGTTGATAAGCCAGCTCCCGCGCCTCACGCACGCTGTAGACGAGGATGATTCGCTCGAATTTCTCCCACACTTCAAAGTCCTGCAGGATCGACAGAAACGGCGCCACGCCGGTGCCTGTGGATAACAGCCAGAGATCCCGGCCATCGACAAAACGGTCCAGCGTCAGATACCCGAAGGCCTGGCGATCCACCAGCAAGGTGTCACCTGCCTTCAGACGGCTCAACTCACTGGTGAACTCACCCCCGGGTACCACGATGGAAAAGAACTCAAGAAACTCATCGAACGGTGACGACACCATGGAATAGGCCCGCCACACCGTGCTTCCGTCGGCTTTGGTCACCCCAAGGCGGGCAAATTGCCCGGCGCGAAAGCGAAAGCCTGCGTCACGGGTCGTACACAATGTGAACAGGCTGGGCGTCAAAGGCTGCACGTCAAGCAGCGTCTGGCTGCTGAATTTTTCTGCGCTGGCGGTCATGCGGCGCTCCCTCGACAAAGAGCTTCAGTGTCACTCAATTAGAGGCTTTGAAACACCGACGTTTTGTAGTGGTATTTAACACCATCATTTTTCAAGAAAAACAGAATTGTTAACAACGACCAAACAGCCTTTGAGTCAAAACTTTGAATGACGCCTTGAGTACAACTCACCCCACTTCAAGGCCTGAACTTTTACCTATCTTGAAATCCGATATTCCTATCCAGAGCAGCCTCTAAGAACAAAAAAATCCAAACACCCATACAAGAAGCGTCCTACACTCGTTTCCGTGCCTGACTCTTGGATCCAAGATCGCACCCCAGCGAAACACTCTCGGAGACTCTTCAAATGGAACTGTGGAAGGAGCGGCAGATACAGCAGGTGACATTCGCCACAAGAATTGAAACCGCCTACCCGATTCTGCTGACATTTGCCAAAAACATAGGCTTCAAATTCTGTGGGATTTCAGTCACATCGACTGAACGAGAGATACTACCCAAAGCCTTGAATATCAATAACTACCCCGAAGCATGGAACAAACAATACGAAGAGGAATGTTACTGCAAAGATGATCCGGTAGTAGCACACTGCAATCAGTCAATGCTGCCAATTACTTGGAACAAGGAACTCTTCTCAAAAACTCCGAAGTTGTGGGAAGCGTTACAGGAACAAGGACTGCAATACGGATGGTCGCAATCGTTTCATCACGAAGAAAGTGGCCTGTGCAGCATTCTCAGCCTGGCTCGGCCTCACTGTCCGATCAGCGCAATCGAGTTGTATGAACATTTTGGCTACATGTTTTACGTCACCAGCCATCTGGCCGAGTTGTTCGCGCAAGCGCTTCCCACGCGACCGGCCAAGGCCCGACCGCCTCGCCTGTCCGCTCGGGAGGTCGAGGTGTTGAAGCTGTGTGCATCCGGTAAAACCGCCTATGAAACCGCCCGAATCCTGAGCCTTAGCGAACGCACCGTTAACTATCATGTGCAAAACGTGATTCTGAAATTGAATGTCTGCAACAAGGTCTCCGCAGTCATCGCCGCCGCCAAGGCCGGGATCATCTAGTCGGCGTCCCCGAAATCAGGCAAGTAATGCAGTCGAAAAAAAAGTACCATTTGCGACCTTCCTGAGTGATGCCGCGAAACTTCGCGCCGCTGTCCACTCGGACGGTTCCGCCGCACAACACCCTGGGCCGCGGGACACCCGTTGATTACCCAGAGTCCCCCGCCCCATGCCTTTGCTCGATACGCCCTTCGCCCAGCTTGATCTGATCCGCCAGCCCGAACAGCAGAACGAACCGCTGCAAGCTTTCGATGCGGCCGACGAATACCTGCTCAATCATCTGGCCGAGCAGAACCCGGCGGCAAACACTCGGGTATTGGTGCTCAACGACAGCTTCGGCGCGCTGGCCATCAGCCTCTGCGGCAAAGTGCAGGTCAGCAGCAGCGGCGATTCGTTCCTGGCGTTTCAGGGTCTTGAAAAAAACCTGCTGCGCAATGGCCGGGTATTCGATGCGCTGCGCGGCACGCCGGCCAGCGAGCCGTTGGTCGGGCCATTCGACCGGGTACTGATCCGCGTTCCAAAAACCCTGGCGCTGCTGGAAGAACAACTGATTCGCCTGCAAGGCCAATTGGCGCCCGGTGCCCAGGTGATAGCCGCAGCCATGGTCAAACACTTGCCCCGCGCTGCCGGTGATCTGCTGGAACGCTACATCGGCCCGGTTCAGGCTTCGCTGGCCGTGAAGAAGGCGCGCTTGTTGATCGCCACGCCTGAGGCCAAGGCTGCGGCCGTCTCGCCTTATCCGACCCGCTATCGCCTCGACGAGCCGGCCATCGAACTGCTCAACCACGCCAACGTGTTCTGCCGCGAAGGGCTGGATATCGGTACTCGCGCCTTTCTTCCGCACTTGCCGAAGAATCTCGGCGCGGCGCGGGTTGCCGATCTCGGTTGCGGTAACGGCGTACTGGCCATCGCCAGCGCCCTGCAAAACCCTGATGCGCATTACACGCTGGTGGACGAATCGTTCATGGCCGTGCAATCGGCGGCCGAGAACTGGCGCGCGGCGTTGGGTGAACGTGAGGTGATCGTTCGCGCCGGCGACGGTCTGGCCGGGCAGGAAGCGCAATCGCTCGACGTGGTGCTGTGCAACCCGCCGTTCCATCAACAACAGGTGGTCGGCGACTTCCTCGCCTGGCGCATGTTCCAGCAGGCTCGTGAAGCGCTGGTCGTTGGCGGTGCGCTGTACATCGTCGGCAACCGTCACCTGGGTTATCACAGCAAACTGGCGCGGCTGTTCCGGGGCGTCGAGCAAGTCGCGGCCACGCCGAAGTTCGTCATCCTCAAGGCGCGTAAATAATCCGGGCAAAAAAAACCCTCCGGTCGGAGGGTCAAAAATCCGTGCCGCAAGGCGACGGGATGGGAAGTTTCAGTGTGTAGTCAGGCCTGCGGCGTTCATGAACATGCGCATCAGGCTGGCGACGATGAACAATGCACCGACGCTGCCGACCCAGATCATGGCCAACCAGCCGAGCCGCTGCCACAGCGGCTTTTTTTCGGCTTCTTCAATGTCGTGCAGGGAATGTTTGCCGGTCATGCTTGCATCCTCCGGTTGAGGGAGATGGCGCCGCTGTCGGCGCCATCGTGATCACCCCTAGTGATAGCCGTCTTCATGGGTGACCTTGCCGCGGAACACGTAATAGCTCCAGAAGGTGTAACCCAGGATGAACGGGATGATGAACAGCGTGCCGACCAGCATGAAGCCCTGGCTTTGAGGCGGTGCGGCGGCGTCCCAGATCGAGATCGACGGCGGCACGATGTTCGGCCACAGGCTGATACCCAGTCCGCTGTAGCCGAGGAAGATCAGCACCAGGGTCAGCAGGAACGGCATGTAGTTGGCATTGCGCGCCACCGCGCGGATCAGACCGTACATCGTCACCAGCACCAGAATCGGCACCGGCATGAACCAGAACAGGTTCGGCATGCTGAACCAGCGCGTCGCGATTTCCGGATGGGCCAGCGGCGTCCACAGACTGACGATGCCGATCACCGCCAACAGCACGAAGGCCAGAGGGCGCGCCAGGTCATGCATCTGCTCCTGAAGCTTGCCTTCGGTCTTCATGATCAGCCACGTGCAACCGAGCAAGGCATACGCCACCACCAGCGCAGCGCCGCAGAACAGCGTGAACGGCGTCAGCCAGTCCAGTGAACCGCCGGCGTATTGCCGGTTGACCACCGGCAGCCCATCGATGAATGCGCCAAGCGCCACGCCCTGGAAGAACGTCGCCGCCACCGAACCACCGATGAACGCCTTGTCCCACAGGTGACGCTTGTCGTCCTTGGCCTTGAAGCGGAACTCGAACGCCACGCCACGGAAAATCAGCCCGATCAGCATGAAGATCAGCGGCAGGTACAGCGCCGACAGCACCACCGAATAGGCCAGCGGGAAGGCGCCGAACAACGCAGCGCCCCCCAATACCAGCCACGTTTCGTTGCCGTCCCATACCGGGGCGACAGTGTTCATCATCACGTCGCGGTCAGTCTTGCCGGGGATGAACGGGAAAAGAATCCCGATCCCCAGGTCGAAACCGTCCATGACCACGTACATCATGATGCCGAAGATGATGATCACGGCCCAGATCAGCGGAAGATCAATACCCATGATTCAAATCTCCTTGGTCAGGCTGCGATCGTGTTCGGCGCCATCGTCGTCGGCAGCGGACAACGGACGGGCCGGTGTGCGTTTCTGGCCAGGACCACCGTCGTTGGTTTCCTTGCCTTCGTCGGTCTTCGGCCCTTTGCGCACCAGGCGCATCATGTAGCCCAGACCCGCACCGAACAGCGCGAAATACACCACCACGAACATGATCAGTGTGATGCTCATCTGCATGAAGCTGTGGTTGGAGGACGCATCCGCCGTGCGCATCAGCCCGTAGACCACCCACGGCTGACGACCGATTTCAGTGGTGAACCAGCCCGCCAGGATCGCGATCAGGCCAGACGGGCCCATCCACAACGCCAGGTACAGGAACGGCCGCGAGGTGTAGAGCGTGTCGCGCTTGCGCAGCCACAGGCTCCAAAGACCGGTGAAGATCATCAGGAAACCGAGGCCGACCATGATCCGGAACGACCAGAACACGATGGTCGAATTCGGCCGGTCTTCCGGTGGAAACTCCTTGAGCGCCGGAACTTGCTTGTCCAGCGAGTGCGTCAGGATCAGGCTGCCGAGGTACGGGATCTCCACCGCGTACTTGGTTTTCTCTTCCTTCATGTCCGGCCAGCCGAACAGGATCAGCGGCGTCGCTTCGTCGCCGTGGTTTTCCCAGTGGCCTTCGATCGCGGCAATTTTCGCCGGCTGATGCTTGAGGGTGTTGAGGCCGTGGAAGTCGCCGATGACCGCCTGGATCGGCGCAACGATCAACGCCATCCACATCGCCATCGACAGCATGGTGCGGATCGCCGGGTTGTCCTTGCCGCGCAGCAGGTGCCAGGCCGCGGAGGAGCCGACGAAGAATGCGGTCGCCACGAACGCCGCCGTCGCCATGTGCATCAGGCGATACGGGAACGACGGGTTGAAGATGATCGCCAGCCAGTCGGTCGGGATGACCTGGCCATTGACGATCTCGAAACCCTGCGGGGTCTGCATCCAGCTGTTGGAAGCCAGAATCCAGAACGTCGAAATCAACGTGCCGATGGCAACCATGACCGTGGCGAAGAAGTGCAGCTTGCGTCCGACCTTGTTCCAGCCGAACAGCATGACGCCCAGGAAACCGGCTTCGAGAAAGAAAGCCGTAAGCACTTCATACGTGAGCAAAGGCCCGGTGACGGAACCGGCGAAGTCCGAGAAGCGGCTCCAGTTGGTGCCGAACTGATAGGCCATGACCAGGCCCGAGACCACCCCCATGCCGAAGTTGACGGCAAAGATCTTCGACCAGAAATGGTAGAGATCGCGGTAGGTGTCGTTGCCGGTTTTCAGCCACAGGCCTTCCAGCACCGCGAGATAACTCGCAAGACCGATGGTGATCGCCGGGAACAGGATGTGGAACGAGATGGTGAACGCGAACTGAATTCGGGCGAGATCTAGTGCCTCTAAACCGAACATAAGCTTTCCTCTATCAGATAACGGTTCCAAGGCTGGCGGCCTTGAACCACTGCCCCCACGGGTATGGAGTGCGGCGAACTCGGATTCGTTCTTCTTTTTACAGGCATCGCGACGCAGGGAGTCTGCCGACGGGTCCCGGATCAGTTCCGCGAAGGGTCTTGATCTGGATCAATCAACGTTGAAAGAGTAGTCCCATTTCCGACGGGGAACCGCGTGGTCTTTTGCCGCGTGACAAGTTGCCTCAGAGTCTTGGTAAAGCCCTGAAATACATCGATGGCCGGGTTGAGTGTCCGGGTCCCGAAAAATCGATGCCTGGCTAACTAAATTTTTTGTCATAGCAACTTCCTGTTACAGACTGGTGATAATCTCGCGGTTCCCCTCGTTCAAGACCGGCCCGCAGATGCCCAGCCAAGAGCCCTTGCTGTTACGCCACCACCGCCCCTTTCTTGCGTTCTGGTTTGCCCGGATCTTCACCGCCAGCGGTTTCCAGATGCTCACCGTGGCGATCGGCTGGAATCTCTATCAACTGACCGGCAACGTGCTCGACCTGGGTCTGGTTGGCCTGGTGGAATTCGCGCCACGGGTGCTGTTCATGCTGCACACCGGGCATGTCGCCGACCGCTACGACCGGCGCAGGGTCGCGGCGATCTGTCAGTCCCTACAGGCCTTGATCGCCTTGGCACTGGCCATCGGCAGCGCCACCGACCATGTCACCCGGGAAATGATTTTTATCCTGGCATTCCTGCTGGGCGCCGCGCGCTCCTTCGAGATGCCGACCACCCAGGCGCTGCTGCCGAGTATCGTGCCCAGCGCTTTGTTCCCGCGGGCGGTCGCCGCCGCGCAATCGGCGCAGCAATCAGCCACTATCGTCGCCCCGGCGATGGGCGGTCTGCTCTACGCCTTCGGCAGCGTGTGGGTCTATGGCCCGACGGTCATTCTGTATGTCATCGCCTGCACCTTGATGCTCAACCTGCCTGCACGGCAAACCCCACTGAACAAGGGCAAGGCGACGCTGGACTCGTTGCTGGCGGGGATTCGTTTCATCCGCAGCCGCCCGGATATCCTCGGGGCGATCTCGCTGGACCTGTTCGCCGTACTGCTCGGCGGTGCCACGGCATTGTTGCCGGTGTTCGCCAAGGACATCCTGCTGACCGGGCCGTGGGGCCTGGGGTTGCTGCGTTCGGCGCCGGCGGTCGGGGCGTTGATGATGTCGCTGTTCCTGGCGCGCTTCGCCGTCGAACGCAACGTCGGCCGGGTGATGTTCACCGCCGTCGGTGTATTCGGCGTGGCCACCATCGCCTTCGGTCTGTCGACCTCGTTCTGGTTCTCGCTCGCAGTGTTGGTGGTGCTCGGCGCGGCGGACATGATCAGCATGGTGATCCGCGCCTCGTTCGTGCAACTGGAAACCCCGGACGAAATGCGCGGCCGGGTCAGCGCGGTGAACGGCCTGTTCATCGGCGCCTCGAACCAGTTGGGCGAATTCGAATCCGGCCTCACCGCCCACTGGTTCGGCACCGTACCGGCAGTGGTGATGGGCGGGATCGGTACGCTGGTGGTGACCGGAACCTGGATCAAACTGTTCCCGACCCTGGCCAATCGCGACCGGATGCATGTGCCGGTGGAAGAGGTGAAGGCCTGACTTTCTCAGGCCAGTAACTCCCCCGCCACCTTCGATCTGGCGGCCTTGCCCGCCAGTTGCTCGACCAGCGTCAGCGCAAACGCAAGCGCGGCGCCGGAGCCTTGGGCAGTGATGCAATTGCCGTCGACCACCACCGGTTGATCGACAAACGTGCATCCGGAGAGGTTATGGCTGGTGGCGGGCAAACAGGTCATGCGTCTTTGGCGCAAAACACCAAAGCTTTGCAGTGCGACCGCCGGGGATTCGGCGATGGCGGCGAACAGTCGCCCGGCGCTGGCCTGATCCTTGAGCAGTTGCTGTAAAGGCTGGTGGGCCGCCAAATGTTGAGCGCCGACGATGCCACCGGGCAGGACGATCAGGTCGAAGGTCTGGGCCAGCACATCAATGAGCATGCCGTCGGCGGTCAGTCGCGTGCCTCGGGCACAGGTCAGCATGCGCCGGCCTTCGATGCTGGCGGCCACCACTTCGACGCCGGCGCGGCGCAGCACGTCGATCAGGGTCACGCATTGCAGATCATCGATGCCCTCGGCGAGGGTAATCAGGGCTCTAAAGGTCATGGGCGCAATCCGCTGAGTGGTTCATTAAGCTTAGTCAGCTTTGTCCCGAACCGTTCAGCCTGCGCCGTTACTTGATGTAAAGCTGAGTCGACATCGTGTTGCGCGGGGCGTTGATTGATGTGTTGCTGAACGTGAAAGTGCCCTCCTGCCGGCCTGCCAGATCGAAGGTATAGAGAGAACCAACGGTTTTACTGCCGGGCGTGCACTCGGTCAGATTGCCGTTATCGAAGGCACACACCGGGCTTCGCGTGCCGTTCACTTCAAAACCGTCCAGTGCGGCCTGGGGCTGGCTCTGGCCATAGCCGATTTCCAGCACATAAACCTTGATGCCCGGCGCGCTGTGATCGCACCGGGTCTGCACCTGACCATCGGTAATGTCTTCGAGCCCGCAGGACGCCGACTGAACCTTGATGACTTTCACCTCGCTCAGTGGCGGTGCCGATGCGGCGGATGCAGCGGGTGCCCCGGTCAGCAACAGTGCGATCAACCCGCAGGCCTTCATCCAATGCTTGTTCATGCGATCCATTCCCGAAAAATCAGCGCGCAGTATGGCCGGTTTGGCCGCGACACAAAACTTCGCCGACGATCGATACCAACATCCGCCATATTCCTCACGCTGCTGGTATGATGCGCGGCTTTTTCCGGCCCACCACAATTTTCCAGGCGCTTGCGACGGTCTGTGCTTTGCTGTTGAGGTCGATACATTCACGGCGCCACGCGCGCCACGGGGAGCAGACATGCTGGAAAGGCTGTTTCAACTCAAGGCACACAACACCAACGTGCGGACCGAGATTCTGGCGGGCGTCACGACCTTCCTGGCCATGGCCTACATTCTGTTCGTCAACCCGAGCATCCTCGGCGAGACCGGCATGGACAAAGGCGCGGTGTTCGTCGCCACGTGCCTTGCGGCTGCCATCGGCTCCACGGTGATGGGCCTGATCGCCAACTACCCGATCGCCCTCGCGCCGGGCATGGGCCTGAACGCCTTCTTCACCTACACCGTCGTGCTGCACATGGGCCACACCTGGCAAGTGGCGTTGGGTGCAGTGTTCATCTCGGCCGTGTGCTTCTTCCTGCTGTCGATCTTCCGCATCCGTGAATGGATCATCAACAGTATCCCGCTGCCGCTGCGTTCGGCGATTGCCGCCGGTATCGGCCTGTTCCTGGCACTGATCGCCCTGCACAACGCCGGTATCGTGGTCAGTAACCAGGCGACCATGGTCGGCCTCGGTGACCTGAAGCAACCGGCACCGATCCTCGCCACCCTCGGTTTCGCCCTGATCGTCGCCCTTGAAGCCCTGAAAGTACGCGGCGCAGTGCTGATCGGCATTCTGGCAGTGACCATCGTCTCGATCGTGATGGGCTTCACCCCGTTCAGCGGCGTGACTTCGATGCCACCTTCGCTGGCCCCGACCTTCCTGCAACTGGACATCAAGGGCGCACTGGACATCGGTCTGGTCAGCGTGATTTTCGCCTTCCTGTTCGTTGACCTGTTCGACAACTCCGGCACCCTGATCGGCGTCGCCAAGCGCGCCGGCCTGATGGGCAAGGACGGCCACATGCCGAAGATGGGCCGCGCACTGATCGCCGACAGTACGGCGGCAATGGCCGGTTCGCTACTGGGCACCTCGACCACCACCAGCTACATCGAGTCCGCTGCAGGCGTGAGCGCCGGCGGCCGCACCGGCCTGACCGCCATCGTTGTCGCGATCCTGTTCCTGCTGGCGCTGTTCTTCTCGCCACTGGCCGCCAGCGTGCCGGCCTTCGCCACCGCACCGGCCCTGCTGTTCGTCGCCGTGCTGATGACTTCGGGCCTGGCGGAAATAGACTGGGACGACATCACCGTCGCCGCGCCGGTCGTGGTCACCGCACTGGCGATGCCCTTCACCTATTCCATCGCCAACGGCATCGCCTTCGGCTTCATCGCCTGGACTGCAATCAAACTGCTGTCCGGCCGCGCCCGTGAGCTGAACCCGGCGCTGGTGATCCTGTCGATTCTGTTCGTGATCAAGCTGGGTTGGTTCAACGCATGACTTTTGATTCCCAGGCCTACGCCGCACAACTCGAAGACAAGGTCACGCGCCTGCGTGACCTGCTGGCCCCGTTCGACGCACCGGAGCCAGCGGTGTTCGACTCGCCGCTGCAGAACTTCCGTCTGCGTGCCGAATTCCGCCTGTGGCGCGAGGGCGGTGAGCGGCATTACGCGATGTTCTCGCAGGATGACAAACGCACGCCGATCCTGATCGAAGAGTTCCCGATCGCCAGCCTGCGCATCAACCAGTTGATGCCGCAATTGAAAGCGGCATGGCAGGCCAGCGCGGCGCTGAGCCACAAGCTGTTCCAGGTGGAGTTTCTGACCACCCTGGCCGGCGACGCGATGATTACCCTGTGCTATCACCGTCCGCTGGACGAGCACTGGCATGCGGCGGCCACCAAGCTTTCGGCGGACCTGGGCGTCAGCATCATCGGTCGCTCCAAGGGCAAGCGCGAAGTGCTCGGCCTCGATTACGTGGTCGAGAAACTCGAAGTCGGCGGTCGCACTTTCAGCTATCGCCAGCCGGAAGGCGCGTTCACCCAGCCCAACGGCACCGTGAACCAGAAGATGCTCAACTGGGCATACGAAGCACTGGGCGATCGCAGCGACGATCTGCTGGAGCTGTACTGCGGCAACGGCAACTTCACCCTGCCGCTGGCGACCCGCGTGCGCAAAGTGCTGGCCACGGAAATCAGCAAGACGTCGGTTAACGCGGCGTTGAGCAACCTGGCTGAAAACGCTGTGGATAATGTCACCCTGGTGCGCCTGTCCGCCGAAGAGCTGACCGAAGCCCTGAACGAAGTTCGCCCGTTCCGTCGCCTGCACGGCATCGACCTGAAGAGCTACGAGTTCGGCAGCGTGTTCGTCGACCCGCCACGGGCCGGCATGGACCCGGACACCTGCGAACTGACCCGTCGCTTCGACAACATCCTGTACATCTCCTGCAACCCGGAGACCCTGGCGGCCAACATCGCCCAACTGCACGACACGCATCGCATTACCCGCTGTGCGCTGTTCGACCAGTTCCCGTGGACCCACCACATGGAATCCGGCGTGCTGTTGACCCGGCGTTGATCGCAGGTGCCAGAAACAAGAAAGCCGTCCTGACCGACGGCTTTTTTGTGCCTGTTCATGACACAGGATCGATCTTGCGCGGGCGCCCGCCCTTCCTGCCGTTGGCCCGTGCAGCTTCTGCCTTGGCGGCGCTGCTCTGGCGACCATTGCGGGAAGCGATCACCGAGGCTGCCATGGCCATCAATGGCTGACTGGCCGAGATCATGCCGGCGATGGAAACCTGCAGGTCCTTGCCATCGTGGCAAAGGGCAGTGCCGGCAAAACCGACGATCAATCCGCTGAAGTCTTCCGGTTCGAAATCATCGAATTCCCGGTAAAGATTCACTGGCAGCAGCACGCCGCTGTCGTCTTCAAAGTGAATCACCAGGCACGGTTTCTGAAAGGACACCGATACGGCTTGCAGGCTGCTGCGTCGGCGCAGCCCCCCGCGATCGACAGCTTCATCGAGGCGCTTTTCCGTTACCGGTCGATCAGCATGCAAACCGGCCTTTACTGTTTTCATAGTTCGATCTCCACACCTTCCTGAGCACCGACCAGGGCCAGCAAGGTTTTGTTTTCTTCTGGCTCGTAATACGCCGATCCGATTCTGAAGGTTGCATTGGTGACTTCGCGCATGACGGCCACTTCGTTCGAGTCCCCGTCCCACCATTGATTATCGAGACACGCCGTCTGCAAACGAGTCCACCAAATTCGGCGAGCCCGCCGCAGATGAACGGTTTCACGGAGCGATTGGCGCAACCCCTCAAGCACTGCAATCGGTGGCCGACGCGACAGCGGCACCACATCCCATAACTCCACGCCGTTGTGCCAGAAGCTGAATTTGAAGCGGGCACTCCATGCACCTGAATCTACGTGCGCATGGGGCGGACAATGTTCGTCTCGCAGCATGATCACCACCGACAATCCCTTGTAACTGCACACTTTCATGCTAACCCATCCGTTAGGTTAAAGAGTTTCGAAAACTGCCATTCCCTGACAATTCCGACCATCGGCATTGTTGCCTTCAATGGTCATTACGTTTTCGAGCCTAGTGCGGGATTCAGGAAAGCCCCGCGCAAAATGGTAAGCAGTTCTTTCGCAGCGGCCGCGCATTTGCTACATACGAAGACTCATTCCCCGGTGTAATCAATCATGCAGCGACACTTCGACGATCTTCAGCTAGGCAGCATCGAGTTGTTTTGCCTGGCCGCCGAGTGCGGCAGTTTCACCGGCGCGGCGCAGGCGGCTTCGGTGACGCCGGCTGCCGTGAGCCGCTCGGTGTCACGCATGGAGGAACGCCTGGGCGTGCGGCTGTTCGCGCGCACCACCCGCAGTGTGAAATTGACCGACAGCGGCCGGCGCTACTACGAAGAATGCCGTCAGGCACTGGCGCAGCTGGTCGAGGCACAACGGGAAGTCATGGGCCAGCAGCAGGAACCGTCCGGCACCCTGCGCATCAGTATTCCTACGACCTACGCCCATCATCGGATCCTGCCGCTGCTGCCCGCGTTTCGCGCGCGCTTTCCTCAGGTGAAGGTCGACATGCACATCAGCAATCGCAACATCGACTTCGTCGGCGAGGGTTACGACATGGCGATCCGCGTGCGGGCCATTCCCGACTCAGGCCTGATCGCCCGACACCTGGAAGATGCGGCGCTGGTGATGGTCGCCAGCCCCGATTACCTGAAACGCGCCGGCACGCCGCAGACCCTCGAAGACCTCGAACAGCACGAGTGCATCCAGTACGAATTGCCCAGCAGCGGGCGGCGAATCACCTGGCTGTTTTACGACGAGGACGCGCCACGGGAAATCCTCGCCGAGGGCAATTTCTGCTGTTCCGATGACGTGCTCGGAGGCGTGACCCTGGCCAGACACGGCGCTGGGCTGTTCCAGACTTATCGCTTCATTGTGGAAAAGGAACTGGCCGACGGCTCGCTGGTGGAAGTGCTCAAACCCTACAGCGGACGCTCGCGGCCATTCACCCTGCTGTACCCGCAGAATCGCCACATGCCGCTGCGAGTCAGGGCTTTCATTGATTTTCTGGTGGAGCAATTGCCGCGTTGATTCTTGCCAGTGTGCGATCACCGCACACAAAACAGGACTGTCGATGTAGAGCAATTGATTAAAGTAACCAGCTAGTACAATTTAACTCCACAGGTCGAAACCCTCGACCCAAGCCAAAAACAATAAGTGGAGTTTGCCCCCATGCCCCCTATCGTTCTGGTGCTCAACGGCCCGAACCTGAACCTGCTCGGCACCCGTGAACCGGCGACCTACGGTCACGAAACCCTGGCCGACATCTCTGCCCTGTGCGGGCGCGCCGCCGAAGAATTCGGCCTGGCCGTGGAGTTTCGCCAGACCAACCATGAAGGCGAACTGCTCGACTGGATTCACGGCGCCCGCCAGCGCTGCGCCGGCATCGTCATCAACCCGGCCGCCTGGACTCACACTTCGGTAGCGATCCGCGATGCCCTGGTCGCCAGCGAATTGCCGGTGATCGAAGTCCATCTGTCCAACGTCCACGCCCGCGAGCCGTTCCGTCATCACTCGTTCGTCTCGGCCATCGCCACGGCCGTGATGTGCGGCTTCGGCAGCCATGGCTATCGCCTGGCCCTGGAGCATTTCAGCCAGCGTCTGAAGGGGGGAACCGCATGTTCCGCAACAACGTGATACTGGCCGGGCTGATCGGCGCCGGCATTCAGGCGTCACGCACCCCGGCGCTGCACGAACACGAAGGTGACGAACAGGGCCTGCGCTACCTGTACCGTTTGATCGATCTCGATCAACTGCAACTGGACAGCAACGCCCTGCCCGACCTGCTGCTGGCCGCCGAACGCATGAACTACACCGGCCTGAACATCACCTTCCCGTGCAAGCAGGCAATCATCCCGCTGCTCGATGAACTGTCACCCGAGGCCCGAGGCATCGGAGCGGTCAACACCGTGGTGTTGAAGGACGGCAAACGCGTCGGCCACAACACCGACTGCCTGGGGTTCGCCGAAGGATTTCGTCGCGGCCTGCCAGACGTCGCCCGCGAGCACGTCGTCCAGATGGGCGCCGGTGGCGCCGGTGCGGCGGTGGCCCACGCCTTGTTGAGCGAAGGCGTACAAAAACTGAGCATTTTTGATGTGGACATTGAGCGGGCCGAAAGCCTGGCCAACAACCTCAATCAGCATTTTGGCGCGGGCCGCGCCGTGGCCGGACATGATCTGCCGAGTGCGTTGAGTCACGCTGACGGGCTGGTGAACACCACGCCAATGGGCATGGCCAAATTGCCGGGCATGCCGCTGCCGGCAGCATTGCTACGTCCAGAATTGTGGGTGGCGGAGATCGTGTATTTCCCGCTGGAAACCGAACTGCTGCGCAACGCCCGCGCCTTGGGTTGCCGAACCCTGGATGGCGGCAACATGGCGGTGTTTCAGGCCGTGAAGGCGTTTGAACTGTTCAGCGGCGTGGCGCCGGATGCGCAGCGAATGCTAGCGCATTTTCAAAGCATGAAAGGATAAAACCGTGAGGGGGCGACGCCCCCTCGATACCGATCAGGCCTGCAGGTAACGCAGCACCGACTCGCAAATCATTTCGCGATGACGCTGCTTGATGGTTTCGTCCGGCAGGTCGATCTGAAAGATCTCACCGAACGTGTGGCGGTTCGACACGCGATAGAAGCAGAACGAACTGATCAGCAGATGCACGTCCAGCGCGTCGAGCCCGGCGCGGAACACACCTTCAGCGGCACCGCGCGCCAGGATCTCGCCCAGCGAATCGAGGATCGTGTTGTTCATCGCCTTGATCGCATCGGAACGCTTCACATACTCGGCGTTGTGGATGTTTTCGATGCAGACGATGCGCACGAAATCGACGTTGCGGTCGTGGTGATCGAAGGTGAACTCCACCAGGCGCCGGATCGCTTCCACCGGCGGCAGCTCGGCCAGGTGCAGACGGCTTTCGGTGCTGCGGATATCGCCGTAGAGCTTCTCCAGCACCTCGACGTACAACTGCTCCTTGCTGCCGAAGTAGTAATAGATCATGCGCTTGGAGGTGTGGATACGCTCGGCGATCGCGTCCACACGAGCACCCGACAGGCCCTGCTGGACGAACTCGACGATCGCTTCCTGGAGGATGTTTTCGCGGGTTTTTTCCGGGTTGTTCTTGCGACTCTTGCGCGGCTCTACCGCTGGTAAAACGGGGGCTGCGGAAAGTTCTGAAGTCATTGTCATTGCGGGCTCACGGCCATCACTGCACAGGCTGGCGATTATGGGCCGCGCGCCCCAGCGAAGGAAGCCGCGCGACCCGTGTTTAATCCCGCGTTTACGAATTTCCTACAACTTCGCCTGGCGAACAGCGCCACTGCGTGCTTTGGCCATTGCCGCCAGTCGCACCGCGACGTTGGCCGCGCCATAACCGGCGTAACCGTTCTTGCGCTGAATGATCTCGAAGAAGAAGCGCCCTTCGAACGGCTCGGTGTAGACGTGGAACAACTCGCCGCCCTGGGCATCACGGTCGTAGAGCACGTTGTAGTACGCCAGTTCGCTGAGAAACTCGTCATCGAAATCGAAACGCGCCGCGAGATCATCGTAATAGTTGAGCGGGATATCCAGCAGCGGTACGCCCGCCTCTTTGGCACGGCTGACCTGATCAAAGATGTCGTCGCAGTCGAAGGCGATGTGATGCACCCCGGAACCGCGATAACTCGACAGCGCGTGTGAGATCGCGGTGTTGCGGTTCTCGGAAATGTTCAGCGGCAAGCGGATCGAACTGTCGCGACTGCGCAGCGCGCGACTCTTCACCAGACCGTACGGATCCGGCAGCACCACTTCGTCGTCGGCCTCGAAATCCAGCAGGCTCTTGTAGAACAGCACCCAACTGTCGAGGCTGTCCGCCGGCAGCGCCATGGCCATGTGATCGATGCGTTTGAGGCCGCCGCGAGCCACCGCATCCGGCAGCAGATTGAAGTCGGTGCCGTAGACATCCGCCTCTTCATCCACCAGATAAATCAGGCTGCCATCCGGCGCACGCACCGCTGCGAGTTCCAGCTCGTTGGGGCCGACCAGTCCGCGATACGGCTGACCTTTATAGGCGACGGCGCGGGCCAGCGCACTGGCGCTGTCCTTGACCCGCACGGCGGTGGCGCACAGCGACGGGCCGTGGGACTCGAAGAAACTGTGGGCGAACGAGTAAGGTTCGGAGTTGAGGATCAGGTTGATATCGCCCTGGCGCAGCAGGCTGACGCTCTTGGAGCGATGCTGCCCGGCCTTGACGAAACCCAGTCGCTCAAGCCAGTTCGACAGTTTGGCGCCGAGCGCTTCGTCGACGGCAAACTCAAGAAACTCGATGCCGTTGTAGGCGCTGGCCTTCGGCGTCTCGAAGAGGATTTCGCGGTTATCCACAGGACGGATGTCCTGCTCCAGACGCTGGCGGGTTTTCTCCTCCAGATACAGCAGCGAACGCAGACCGTCAGCCGCATTGGCCCGAGGCGGCGCGGCACGGAAGCCGTCGTTGAAGATTTCCAGCGATAGCGGCCCGGTGTAGCCGCTCTGGATGATTGGCGCGAGGAAGCCCGGCAGATCGAATTCACCCTGTCCCGGGAAGCAGCGGAAATGCCGGCTCCACTCCAGCACATCCATCGCCAGGATCGGCGCGTCGGCCATTTGCACGAAGAAAATCTTGTCGCCGGGAATCTCGGCAATCGCCCGTGGATCCCCCTTGAGCGACAAGGTGTGAAAGCTGTCGAGCAACACGCCGAGGCTTGGGTGATCGGCTTGGCGCACGATGTCCCAGACCTGTTGATAAGTATTGACGTGACGACCCCAGGCCAGCGCTTCATAACCGATGCGCAAGCCACGGGCGCCGGCGTGTTCGGCCAGCAGGCGCAGGTCATCGATGAGGATCTGTTGATCGCCGATACTGTCAGGGGAGGCGTTGCTGCACACCAGCACCAGGTCGGTGCCCAGTTCCTGCATCAGATCGAACTTGCGTTCGGCCCGCTCCAGGTTGCGGTCCAGACGATCGCGGCGGCAGCCTTCGAAATCGCGGAACGGCTGGAACAGGGTGATGGCAATCCCGAGGTCGGCGCACATCTGCCTGATTTCCCGGGGACTGCCGTCGTAGTACAGAAGGTCGTTCTCGAAAATCTCCACCCCGTCGAACCCGGCGGCGGCAATGGCCTCGAGTTTTTCCGGCAGGGTTCCGCTCAAGGAAACGGTGGCAATGGATCGCTGCATGTTTCAACTCCCGGTGGAGACGTCGGCTACGAGGATTGCGCCGCTTTTATAAGGTGAGCGAATTATTGGTCCCGGTTTTTCATTGAGCAATTTAAACTGTACTACCCGGTTAGTTTTGCGTGCGATTATCGAACACAATGCCGGTTTGGCGAATTGACGATTTTTCGCCCACTGCCCAACATCCCTTTCACCTTGAGTCCGGATCTGAACCACCGGTCGCAGCGTGCACAAAAAAAGCACACCAAATAACAAATCCAAAAACGGGTGGAACACATGATTCCTTCACAGACTTCCCGCATGGCCCCGGCCATGAGCACTGCCACGGGTGGCATCGGCGACAAGATCCGCGGCGCCATGGCCGTCGGCAAGACCCGTTGGGGCATGCTGGCGCTGGTGTTTTTCGCCACCACCCTCAATTACATCGACCGCGCGGCCCTCGGCGTCATGCAGCCCATCCTCGCCAAGGAAATGAGCTGGACGGCGATGGACTACGCCAACATCAACTTCTGGTTTCAGGTCGGCTACGCCATCGGCTTCGTGCTGCAAGGACGACTGATCGACCGTGTCGGCGTAAAACGGGTGTTCTTCTGCGCCGTGCTGCTCTGGAGCCTGGCCACCGGCGCCCACGGTCTGGCGACCTCGGCGGTGGGCTTCATGGTCTGCCGGTTCATCCTCGGCCTGACCGAAGCGGCCAACTATCCGGCCTGTGTGAAAACCACGCGCCTGTGGTTCCCGGCCGGCGAACGTGCTGTCGCCACTGGCATCTTCAACGCCGGCACCAACGTCGGCGCGATGTTCACTCCGATGCTGCTGCCACTGATTCTTCATGTGTGGGGCTGGCAGGCCGCGTTCCTGTGCATGTCGGCACTGGGCGGGATCTGGTTGCTGTTCTGGGGCCTGAAGTATTTCAACCCGGAAGATCACCCGAGCGTGAAACAGTCGGAGCTGGACTACATCCAGAAAGAAGTCGAACCGGAACAGGCCCGCGTGCCGTTCTCGAAAATCCTGCGCATGCGCGGCACCTGGGCCTTCGCCCTCGCCTACTCGCTGACTGCGCCGGTGTTCTGGTTCTACCTGTACTGGCTGCCGCCGTTTCTCAATCAGCAATACAACCTGGGCATCAACGTCACCCAGATGGGCATTCCGCTGATCATCATCTACGTCACCGCCGACTTCGGCAGCGTGGGCGGCGGGATTCTGTCTTCGTTCCTGATCGGTCGCGGCATGAATTCGATCAAGGCACGGCTGCTGTCGATGTTCCTGTTCGCCTGCTGCATCATCGGTGTGGTCATGGCGGCCGGTTCCGCCAACCTGTGGGTTGCGGTAGCGGCCATCTCCCTGGCCATCGGCGCGCACCAGGCCTGGACGGCGAACATCTGGAGCCTGGTGATGGACTACACGCCCAAGCACATGATGAGCACGGTGTTCGGTTTCGGCGGCATGTGCGCAGCGATCGGCGGGATGTTCATGACCCAGATCGTCGGCCACATCCTCACCGTCACCAACAACAACTACACCGTGCTGTTCACCCTGATTCCGGCGATGTACTTCATCGCGCTGACCTGGATGTACTTCATGGCACCGCGCAAAATTCCTACCATCACCGAATAACCTTCCTGCACCGACCGGCCTGATTTCAGGCCGGTTTTCCTTTCAGCGCCGGCTCTGCTGCCACGCTGCCGCCAGTCCGCTGCAACAGATCACCGCGATCCCGATCACCGTCATCAGGGTCGGCGTGTGGGCAAACAGCAGCCACCCCAACAACCCCGCAAACACGATCTGGCAATAGCCGAACGGCGCCAGCAACGCTGGCGCGGCATGGCGAAACGCCTGGGTCAGAAACAGGTGCGCCGTCATCCCGCACGTGCCCAGCGCCAGCATCAAGAAAGCGTGCCCAAGGCTCGGCACTTGCCAGAAGAACGGCACCAGCGCACTCATCACCAGCGTGTTGCACAACCCGGCGAAAAAGTTGCTGGTGGTCGGGCTGTCGATCTCGCTGAGCTTGCGGGTGAGCAATTGATAGAAGCAGAAAAACAGCGCCGAGCAGAACGGCAACAAAATCGCCGGGGTGAACAATTCACCACCGGGGTGGACGATGATCAGCACGCCGATAAACCCGCAGATCACCGCGATCCACTGGCCCCGCGTCACCCGCTCCTTGAGCAACGGCACCGACAGCGCCGTCACCAGCACCGGCGCGAGAAAGTTGACCGAAGTGGCTTCGGCCAACGGGATGTACAGCAGCGCCGTAGTGAAAAACAGGCTGGTGCCCAGCAGGCACAACGCCCGCGCCAACTGCCACAACGGGCGTTTAGTGCGCAGCACGCGCAACCCGGACTGCGGCAGAAAAATCCCCGCCATCAGCAGCGTGTGCACCAGATACCGCGCCCACACCACCATGATGATCGGATAAAAACCCGAGAGGTATTTCGACAGCGCATCGTGGCTGGAGAACAGGAACGTCGCCACGACAATCAGCAAGATCCCCTTGAAGGGTTGGTTGACGCCGGAAAGCGGGGTGCTGACGGTCATTGGCTATCTCTAGAAATCAAAATGAGGAAAAAGCCTCCAGCGATAATTTAGAACCAGGTTCCAAATTCTCACACCCTTCAAGCCAAATTCTGTGCGATCAACGCACAGCTTTACAGACAACCCGATCCCGTCTTCCGTTGCGCGGCTAGACGAACAGCTCCGAAGCCAGGCTCGCCGCCGACAACTCCTCGGTAAACCTCAACAACAGCGGCGCCAGTTCATGCAACCTCGCCCCCGGCATCCGCGCACTCGGTCCGGCAATGCTCAATACCCCGATCACTCGACCATCTGCCGGATGCCGCACCACGGCGGCAATGGCCGATGTGCCTACCGCCGAACTCTCTTCGACACAGGCGTAACCCTGCTCCCGCGCCACGCGCAGATGCTCGAGCAATTCAATGTTCGTTCGCGGTGCATTCGGCCCGATATCCGCCGGCATTTCGGCGGCCTGACGTTCAACCCGCGACAAGGCCTCGGCATCACTCATGCTCGCCAGCCACGCATGGCCGGACGCGGTGTAGAACAGCGGCGCATCGCGGCCCATGTCCGGGTCGTAACGCAAACCGCTGCGTGCGCCCTGAGACTTGGCAATCCAGGTCTGACGCTCGCCGTCGGTGACGCCCAGTCGTACCAGCTCGCCGGTTTCCTGCGCCAGTCGATCAAGCACCGGCTGCACGATGTCGGCGCCGCTGCTCGACAGGTAACGAAAACCCATCGCCACCAATTTGGTCGACAAGTGATAACGCAGGGTTTCCGGGTTCTGCCGGACATAGCCCAGCCGGGACAATTCGGCGAGCAAGCGATGTGTCGCACTTTTCGGAATGTCGATTTGTTCGGCGAGGGTTTGCAGCGGCAGTCCGCGCGGCTCGTGGGTGAGGCTCTCCAGTACGCTGAAAACCCGTTCGATCTGACTGCCGGCCATGGTGCGATCCCAGTGAAATTTTGCCGATTCTAAAATACATATCAGCGATTGCGAAATCTGGAACTGACCGCTCGATAATCGCCCCCTTTCTCGGCTGACGAGTTGCCCCTACTGGCTGGCGTTGTTTAGTTTTCGCAATCCCATTCTGAAACCCCATCAATGCAGGAAGCGCCGACCATGCAGCACATCGTCAACAGACAAGGACTGAACCTGCCCAAACTCGGCCTCGGCACCTGGCCGATGCTCGGCGACGAATGCACCCGCGCCGTGGAGCAAGCACTGGAGCTCGGTTACCGGCACATCGACACGGCGGCGGCCTACAACAATGAAGACGCAGTCGGACAGGCACTGGTGAATACGCCGACACCCCGCGAGCAGATCCACGTCACCACCAAGGTCTGGTGGGACCAGTTGCAACCGGATGCCATGCGTCACTCGCTGGATCGCAGCCTCAAGGCGTTGCGCAGTGAGTACGTCGATCTGTTCATGATCCATTGGCCGACTACTGACTGGGACTTGCCACGCACTCTTGAGACCCTCGCGTCGTTCAAAGAGCAAGGCCTGGCTCGCAATATCGGCGTGGCGAATTTTCCGCTGCCGTTGCTTCGCACAGCCGTCGAGGAATACGGCATCCCGCTGTCAGCCATTCAGGTCGAGTACCACGTCCTGCTCGGACAAAACGCCCTGCTCGACTACGCCCGTCAACACGATCTGGCGCTGACGGCCTACACGCCATTGGCGCGTAACAAGGTCTCGGATATTGCGCAGATTCAGCAGATCGCCGAAAAACATGGTGTGCTGCCGACTCAGGTCGCGCTGAAGTGGTTGCTGGATCAGGACAATGTCGCAGCGATTCCCAAGGCCAGCAGCCGGGCCAATCAACTGGCCAACCTGGCGTCACTGAAGGTCGAACTGGACCATGACGATCGTGCGCTGATCGCCGCGTTGTCCAAACGCGAACGTCAGGTCAGCCCGGACTTCGCGCCGGTGTGGGACGCCTTCGACCGCTGACACCTGACCCGGCGAAAGAAATTCGTCGGCGGATTGAATTCCCGGCGCCCGTGCTCGTCAATAACAGGCCCGACCTCGTCACGCGAGGTCGGGCCTGTTTGTCTGTGTGCGAATGGACGGACGACCGGACTGGCGCCACACTCACACACCAGCAACACTCATCACCACACACTTTCCACCTGAACAGACGAGGATTCCCACATGCTATGGAGAAAAGGTCGACGCAGTGACAACGTCGTCGATGCCCGTGGCGATGACATGGGCGGTGGCGGTGGAGGCATGCGCTTCGGTGGCGGCAAAGGCCTGAGCCTCGGGGCGATCCTGTTGATCGTCGGTATCGGCTGGATCACCGGGCAAGACCCGCTACAGATTCTCGGCCAGCTCACCGGCCAAGGCACACAGCAAGCCGCACCGACTTCGCAAACCCGTCAGGCACCACCGGCAAACGATGAACAGGCCGAATTCGTGCGTTCGATTCTCGGCGACACCGAGGACACCTGGGGCGCGATCTTCCAGCAGGCCGGTCGCCAATATAAAGACCCGACCCTGGTGCTGTTCAGCAACCGGGTCAATTCGGCCTGCGGCATGGCCACCTCGGCCACCGGCCCGTTCTATTGCCCGGCGGACCAGAAGGTCTATCTGGACATGGCGTTCTTCCAGGAAATGTCCCAACGCTTCAAGGCGGCCGGCGACTTTGCCCAGGCCTACGTGATCGCTCACGAAGTCGGACACCATGTGCAGACGCTGCTGGGCGTCTCGGCGAAAATCCAGGCCGCCCGCCAGCAAGGTCGGCAGATGGAAGGTGACGGCGGTCTGCTGGTGCGCCAGGAACTGCAAGCCGATTGCCTGGCCGGTGTCTGGGCCTACAACGCCCAGAAGCGTCTGAACTGGCTCGAACCGGGCGATATCGAAGAGGCCTTGAACGCGGCGAACGCCATCGGTGATGATCGCTTGCAACAACAGGGTCAGGGCCGTGTGGTGCCGGACTCGTTTACCCACGGTACGTCGGCGCAAAGGGTGCGCTGGTTCAAAACCGGATTCGCCCAGGGCCAGGTCGGCCAGTGCGATACCTTTGCGGCGAAAAACCTGTAAATGCATAAATGGCTGTTGGCTTTACTGTTCATCGGCGGCACCGCACAAGCGGCCGGCGTCGACGCGATCAGTCCCGGACGCCTGCAATTGCAGGCCGGCGAAATGGCGGTGGGCATCGGCCCGGCGCCAGCGAAAATCGAGCGGGTGCTGATCGTCATTCATGGCAAGCTGCGCAACGCCGAGACCTATCGCAAAAGTGGCGAGAGCGCCGCCGAACTGGCCGGGCAAACCGCCAACACCCTGGTGATCGCCCCGCAGTTTCTCAACGAAAGCGATGTCGCCCTCTATTCGTTGCCCGCCAGCGTCCTGCGCTGGAAAGGCAATGAGTGGATGGGCGGCGGGTTATCCACAGGGCCGAACGCGCTCAGTTCTTATGCCGCCCTCGACGAAATCATTGGCCGGCTCAGCGACCGCAAGCAGTTTCCGGACGTGAAGCAGATCGTGATCTTCGGCCACTCCGGCGGCGGTCAGGTGGTGCAGCGCTATGCCCTGCTGGCCCGCGAACAGCCGGCACTCAAGGCCGAAGGCATTCGCTTGCGTTATGTGGTGGCCAACCCGTCGTCGTACGCCTACTTCAATGAACAACGGCCGGTAGCGTTCGATCACGCGCAGTGCCCGGGTTTCAATCGCTGGAAGTACGGTCTGGTGGATCCGCCGATCTACTCCGGTGGGCAAACGCCTGCGCAGCTTGAAGGCAGTTACGTCAAACGTGAGGTGATTTATCTGCTCGGCCAGCAGGACACCGACCCGCAACACCCGGCCCTGGACAAGAGCTGCGCCGCCGAAGCGCAAGGCGCCTATCGCCTGATGCGCGGAAAAATGTTCTTCAGCTATCTGCTGCGTCGGCATCCGGAAGGGGTGAATCAGCGGCTGGTGGAAGTGCCCGGTGTCGGGCATAACGGCGACGGCATGCTGACATCGCCGGAAGGCCAGAAAGCGATATTCGACCAATAAAAAACGGGGGCCGAAGCCCCCGTTTTTTTCAAGCGAACAACATCCGCCGCAATTCCACACAATCCTTCGCATGCCAGTCGGTCAGCTCCGGCCACGGATTATCCGGCAGGTTCACCAGCACCGTGTGGGTGCCCGCCGCCCGACCGCAGTCGAGGTCAAAGCGGTAATCGCCGACCATCACCATCTCGCTCGCCGGCACTTGCCAGGCATCCGCCAGTTTCAGCAAACCGCCCGGGTGCGGTTTCGGCGGCGCTTCATCGCGGCCCAGTACATCGTCCACCGCAAAGCAGTCCGCCAGGCCGATGGCCTCCAGCGTCACATGGGCCAGCTCCCGCGCATTGCGGGTCAGGATGCCGAGGCGATAACCCCGCGCGTGCAGATCGCGCACCAACTCCACCGCGCCGACTGCCGGGGTCGAGCCGAGCGCCAGATCGCGCTCATGCTCCAGCAGCCACGCATGTTTCGCCGCCGCTTCTTCGGCGGGTAACGCCGCGAGGTGTGTAAGGATGTCGTCCTCCGGCGGGATCGCCAGCGCCACGCGAATCGCCGCGAAGTCATGCACGGCGACGGTCAGGGTGCCGTCCATGTCGAACACCCAGTGCCGCACATCCGCCAGACTCATGCCCAATCCTTGCGATGACGGATCAGGCCTTCCTGAGTCACCGACGCCACCAGTTGCCCGGCGCGGTTGAATACGCTGCCACGGGAGAACCCGCGAGAATTGCCGGCCCACGGGCTGTCCATGGCGTAGAGCAACCAGTCATCGGCGCGTAGATCGTTGTGGAACCACAAGGCGTGGTCGAGGCTGGCGACCTGCATGTCTTTCTGCCAGACCGATTTGCCGTGCGGCAGCATCGAGGTGGTCAGCAGACCGAAGTCCGAGGCGTAGGCCAGCAGGTATTTGTGCAGCGCCGGGATGTCGGCCAATGCACCGTCGGCACGGAACCACACGTACTTGATCGGATCCGCCGGCTGCGGGTTGTACGGGTCTTTTTCAGTGACCGGGCGCACTTCGATCGGCTTCGGGCACAGCAGTTTTTCGCGCATGTGTTCCGGGATCAGGTGCGCGCGTTGCTGGGTCAGTTCCAGCTCCGACGGCAGGTTTTCCGGGCCGACCACTTGCGGCATCTGGCTCTGGTGTTCGAAACCTTCTTCGTCGTACTGGAACGAAGCGCTGCAAGTGAAAATCGGGTGGCCCTTCTGGATCGCGGTCACACGGCGGGTGCTGAAGCTGCCGCCGTCGCGTACGCGATCCACCGAGTAGACCACCGGCAACTTGGCATCGCCCGGGCGCAGGAAATAACCGTGCATCGAATGCACATGACGCGTCTCTTCAACGGTCTGACTGGCCGCCGACAGCGACTGGCCGAGCACCTGGCCGCCGAACAACTGGCGAAAGCCCAGATCCTGACTGCGACCACGGAACAGGTTTTCCTCGATCGGTTCGAGGGTCAGCAGATCCACCAGATCTTCCAACACTTGGCTCATTCAGACTCTCCTCACACAACGCTATGCCGCGCAGTCTTGGCTGCGGCGGCCAATTCAGGTTCTGGCGCGAGCCATGATCGCGCCCTTGTAAACGTCCGTGTCGGCTTAGCCATGCAGGGTCTGCAGCCATTGCTCCCTGGTGATGCGGTACAACAGATGTCGACGCAACGGGTGATCGACAGCCACTTTCGGGTGATCGAAATCATGGGCCGGGTCGTGATGCATGCCGATGGCCTGCATGACCTTTTCCGACGGCAGATTGCTCTGCGCAGTGAACGCCACAATTTCCTTCAGGGCCAACCGGTCAAAGCCACAGCGCAGCGCGGTCCACGCCGCCTCGCTGGCATAACCCAGGCCCCAGTGTTCTTTCGCCAGGCGCCAGCCGATTTCCACCGCCGGGGTGAACGGCGCGTCGAAACCGACCACGCCGAGCCCGGTAAAACCGATGAATTCGCCGGTGTCCTTGCGTTCCAGCGCCCACAAGCCAAAGCCGTGTTCGGCGAAATGACCGCGTACACGGCCAATCAACGCGGCGCTTTCCAACCGACTCAAGGGGGCGGGAAAGTAGCGCATCACCTGCGGATCGGCGCACATCGCCGCAAATGCCGGCAAATCCGCGTCCTGCCACTGACGCATCAGCAGTCTCGCGCTTTCCAGCTCAAGTATCGGCTCCATCGTGCCCCTCCGTTTCCATGCCGCAAGTCTACATCGCTGGTAGGCTTTGCACTCTTTCCTACAGCCTTTATGAATAGTCCGCCATGCCATTGCCGTTGATCTACCACGAAGACTACAGCCCCGAGTTTCCGGCGGATCACCGCTTTCCCATGGACAAGTTCCGCCTGCTGCGCGATCACCTGGTGGACAGCGGTCTGACCCGCGACGAAGACCTGCTGCGCCCTGAACTGTGCCCTGCCGACATCCTCGCCCTGGCCCATGACCGCGGTTATATCGAACGCTACATGAGTGGCGAATTGTCCCGTGAAGACCAGCGGCGTCTCGGCCTGCCATGGAACGAAGCACTGGCCCGGCGCACGGTGCGGGCCGTCGGCGGTTCGATTCTGGCGGCAGAGAAAGCGCTGGAACATGGCCTGGCCTGTCACCTCGCCGGCGGCACCCATCACGCGCACTACGACTACCCCGCCGGGTTCTGTATCTTCAATGACCTGGCGATCATCAGCCACTACCTGCTGCAAAGCGGCCGGGTGAACCGGGTGCTGATCTTCGATTGCGACGTGCATCAGGGCGACGGGACTGCACGGATTCTGCACAACACCCCGGAAGCGATCACCGTTTCCCTGCACTGCGAAAGGAACTTTCCTGCACGCAAAGCCGAAAGCGACTGGGACATTCCGCTGCCCAACGGCATGGGCGATACCGATTACCTGAAAGTGGTCGACGATGCGCTCAACTACCTGCTGCCGCTGTATCAACCGGATCTTGTGCTGTACGATGCCGGTGTCGACGTGCACAAGGACGACGCCCTCGGTTATCTGCAACTGACTGACGAAGGCGTCGCCGCCCGCGACGAAAGCGTGATGCGCCACTGCCTGGGCCGCGACATCCCGGTGGTCGGGGTGATCGGCGGCGGTTACAGCAAGGATCGCCAGGCCTTGGCCCGCCGTCACGGCATCCTGCATCACAGTGCGCAGCGCGTCTGGCAGTCATCGGGTTGTCATTGAGTTGTGCTGCGTTACCCACAATGGCTGTGGAACGGCCTGTGGATAACCTGAGCGAAACGGACTACAGCCCACGCTGAACATGGCCTGCAGCAAGCTGGTTGTTTTTTGATCAGGCCTGACGATGGCCGCTGCTGCTAGAATGCGCGGCTTATTCCGCCACGCTATTGCCGCTGCCATGACTCAGACTTCCGCCGCCCCTTCCGCTCATGTCGCCATCATCGGCGGTGGCCCCGCCGGCCTGATGGCCGCCGAAGTGCTGAGCCAGGCCGGAGTCCGCGTCGATTTGTACGACGGCATGCCCTCGGTGGGCCGCAAGTTCCTGCTGGCCGGGGTCGGCGGCATGAACATCACCCATTCCGAAGCCTACCCGGCGTTTCTCTCGCGCTACGCCGAACGCGCCCCGAACATCGCCCCGTTGCTGCGCGCGTTCGACGCCGACGCACTGTGCCGCTGGATTCACGAACTGGGGATCGAAACCTTCATCGGCAGCTCCGGCCGGGTATTCCCCACCGACATGAAAGCCGCGCCGTTGCTCCGTGCCTGGCTCAAGCGCCTGCGCGACAGCGGCGTGGTTATCCACACCCGCCACCGCTGGCTCGGCTGGGATGAAAAGGGTGCGTTGCGCATCGACAGCCCGGAAGGCGAGAAAACCCTCAACCCCGACACCACCCTGCTCGCCCTCGGCGGTGGCAGTTGGTCGCGGCTGGGCTCCGACGGTGCGTGGATGCTGCCGCTGGAGCAACGCGGTGTAGGACTGGCGCCGTTGCAGCCGAGCAATTGCGGCTTCGAGGTGCAGACCTGGAGCGAAGTGCTGGTCAGCAAATTCGCCGGCGCGCCGCTGAAAAATATCGCCATCGGTTTGAACGACGATGTTCCGCGTCTGGGTGAATGCGTGATCACTGCGACCGGCATCGAGGGCAGTTTGATTTACGCGCTCTCAGCGCCGATTCGTGAGGCGATCAATGTGCACGGTGCAGCGACTGTTCACATCGACCTGCTGCCCGGCCGACCTGTGGATAAATTGCAGGCGGCATTGAGCAAACCACGGGGTTCGCGCTCGATGGCCAAGCATCTGCACAGTCAGGTCGGGATTGATGGGGTGAAAGCGGCGTTGCTGCGTGAACTCACTGATGCTGCGACGTTTGCCGATCCGGCGCTGTTGGCCCGGGCGATCAAGGCCTTGCCGCTGACCTTGGTGAAAACCCGTCCGCTGGATGAAGCGATCAGCAGTGCTGGTGGCGTGACGTTCGAGGCGATGGATGAGCGGCTGATGCTCAAGGCGTTGCCGGGGGTGTTCTGTGCGGGGGAGATGCTGGATTGGGAAGCGCCGACTGGCGGGTATTTGCTGACGGCGTGTTTTGCCAGTGGCCGGGCGGCGGGGTTGGGGATGCTGGACTGGTTACGACGCTGATACCGAGTTGCACCTCTTCCCCTCACCCCAGCCCTCTCCCGGAGGGAGAGGGAGCCGACCGAGGTGTCTGGCGTCATACATCGACCTGAGAGACCGAGTCGATTATGGATTCGGGAAAACAGAATCAGGTCGGCGCATCTCTGAAGCATCCCCCAATCAGTCTCTCTCCCTCCGGGAGAGGGAGCCGACCGCGGTGTCTGGCGTCATACATCGACCTGAAAAACCGAGTCGATTATGGATTCATCGATCAAGTGCTTTTCACAACCTGAGTTCGACTCGGTATTTCAGGTCGGCGTAACTCGCAAAAACAACCCCGTCAGTCCCCTCTCCCCCCGGGAGAGGGTTAGGGTGAGGGGGCTTTTGATCTTTAAGGCAATCTTCAAGGCTTACGCTTACGCGGCCCGGTATTGAACACCGGCACTTTACGAACAGGCTTGATCGAAGGCTCCGGCGCCTGAGTCTCGCCGCTGTCCACCCACTTGCCCAGATTGCGCTTGCCACCGCCACCACCGGAAGCCTTCGGCTTTTTCGGTTTCTTCGGCTTCTTGATCACCTGGCCACTGGCATCAGTGTCCGGCACGCGGTGCTCCGGCACGAAGTCCGGTTCGATCTCGCGCTTCAACGTGCTGCGGGTCAGCATTTCAATCGCCGACAACATGTTCACTTCATCAGCACACACCAGCGAAATCGCCTCACCGGTCGCGCCCGCGCGGCCAGTCCGGCCGATGCGGTGGATGTAATCCTCGGCGACGATCGGCAGATCGAAGTTGACCACCAACGGCAGGTCTTCGATATCCAGACCACGGGCCGCCACGTCGGTGGCCACCAGAATCTGCACTTCGCTCATTTTGAAACGGTCCAGCGCCCGCTGCCGAGTCGCTTGCGGCTTGTCGCCGTGGATGCCGTCGGCATTCACGCCCAGGCCCTGGAGCTTCTCGACCAGCGAGTCCACACCATTACGGGTCTTGGCGAACACCAGCACCTGCTTCCACTTGTTCTTGCGCATCAGGTGCACGAACAGTTCCGGCTTGCGCTTCTTGTCCACCGTCACCACCCATTGCTTGACGGTGTTGGCGGCCACGTTGCGCGGGCTGACTTCGATGCTCAGCGGATCGTTGAGCATCTGCCCGGCCAGCAGGCGGATGTCATCGGAGAAGGTCGCGGAGAACAGCAGCGTCTGACGTTTCTTCGGCAGCGCGCGGTAAATGTTCGCCAGCTCCTCGGAAAAGCCCAGGTCGAGCATGCGGTCGGCTTCGTCCAGCACCAGGGTTTGCAGCTGATTGAATTTCAGTGCCTTCTGGCGGAACAGGTCGAGCAAACGGCCCGGGGTTGCCACCAGCAGATCGACGCCGCCGCGCAGCTTCATCATCTGCGGGTTGATGCTGACGCCGCCGTACACCGCGTAAGTGCGCAACGGCAGGTTTTCGGCGTACTGGCGCACGGCTTCGTGGACTTGCTCTGCCAACTCGCGGGTCGGTACCAGGATCAATGCACGGACCGAGTTGGCAGCGACTTTCGGCCCTTCCATGCTCAGCAGCTGCAACAGCGGCAAGGCGAAACCGGCGGTCTTGCCGGTGCCGGTCTGGGCTGCGGCCATCAGGTCGCGACCGGCCAGCACGGCCGGAATGGCTTGCGCCTGCACCGGCGTCGGGGTCTGGTAGCCGAGCTTCTCGAGGGAGCGCAGCAAGGGTTCGATCAGGCCAAGGGTGGCGAAAGTCATGGGAGTACCGTAGGAAAAATCAGAGCAAAGTGTGCGATGGCGCGCAGTTTACCCTAATTCGCACGCTGCTCCGTCGCTATGGCCTTCGTTGCGGCAGCCGGCTCGGTGACCACCGGCAGCTGCCGTGGACGGCGCCACTGCGGCAGACCGATCAGCACCACCGCGCCGATGATCACCAGCATCGCCAGCGCCTCTTCGATCCCGATGGTCTCGCCGACAAACACGATCCCCAGCAACACCGCCACCGCCGGGTTCACATAGGCATAACTGGTGGCCGCCGCCGGACGGACGTTTTTCAACAGATACATGTAGGCGTTGAAGGCGATGATCGAGCCGAAGAAAATCAGGTATGCCAGCGCCAACCAGCCTTCCAGTGGCGGCATGGCCTGCAGGTGTTCACCGCTGGCCGCGCTGCCGATCAGCAGCACCACGCCGCCGACCAGCATTTCCACCGCACTGGCCATTGCGCCTTGAGGCAGCGGCAGGTGCTTGCTCCACACCGAACCGAACGCCCAGCTCGCCGCCGCGAAAATCAGCAGCGCCGCGCCCAGCGGGCTCGATTGCAGGTTGGAGCCCATGTTGAGCATCGCGATGCCGATAATCCCCATCGCCACCCCGGCCCATTCCAGACGCGTGTTGCGAGCGCCCCAGAAATAACCGCAGAGCAAGGTAAACAGCGGCACCGTCGCCACTGCCAGTGCGGCAACACCCGACGCCACACCGCTGTGTTCGGCCAGGGTCACCGCACCATTGCCGAAACTGAGCAACAGAATCCCGATGATCCCCGCCGCTTTCCACTGCGCCCAGGTCGGCGCCGGTGCCCCGCGCCAACGCAGGAACGCGTACATCAGGCTGCCGGCGATCACGAAGCGCACGCCGCCAAGCATCAGCGGCGGCCAGTATTCGACGCCGATGCGGATCACCAGATAGGTCGATCCCCAAATCACGTACAACGCAAAAAACGCGGCGATCAGCGGCAAGGAAAAACGGCGCACGGCAGACATGAGACGACTCGACATCAAGGCAGGGAGACTGGTTATTCTAGAAAGGCCAACCGCTAAAAATAAGTTACAAAACCTGTTTATAGCGCCGGTACACTTTTGAAAACACGGAGATCGACGGCCAAAACCGCGATTTCGAAAGTCTGGCATTTTCAGGAGTCCGACCTTGGACAAATACGACCGCATGCTGCTCAGCGCCCTGCTCGAAAACGGTCGCGCGTCCTACGCCGATCTCGCCCGCAAAGTGAACCTCTCCGCCCCCGCCGTCGCCGAGCGCGTGGCCAAACTCGAGGCCAGCGGCGTCATCACCGGTTACTCGGCCAAGGTCGACATGGCCAAGCTCGGCCTGCCGATCCAGTGCGTCATCGAACTGCGCCTGAACCAGCACGGCAACCCGAAGGTGTACGACGAACTGATCAGAATTCCGCAACTCACCGAATGCCACCGCGTCACCGGCGACCCGTGCGTGATCATGCAGGCCGCCGTGGGCTCGATGACCGAGCTGGAAGAGCTGATCAACCGGGTGGCGAAATTCGGGTTCAGCAAGACGTCGATTGTATTGTCGAGTGCGATAGAGAAGCGGGTGCCGCTCGGTCATATCGAGGGCAACGGCAAACCCTGAGGCAATAACACCTACTGCCGCTCGTTCCCACGCGGAGCGTGGGAACGATCAACCAGGGGTGGACTTCAGCGATAGCGCTGGAGGTGTTCGCCGACTTTAGCGGCCGGGACTTTCTGCAATTTGCACAGCAGGTCGTGCGATAGCTCCCGCACCCCATGCTTGCGCCGCAACTCATCCGCCAGATGCGCCAGCAGGTTCGCCGCCATCTCCGCATCCGCCATCGCCCGGTGGGCCTGGCCGGTATGCGGCAGTTGGGCGAAGGTCGTGAGCGTACCGAGCTTGTGGTTCGGCGCCGCCGGCATCAGGCGGCGGGCCAGCAGCAGCGAGCAGGCGAAGTTCTGCAAACGGGTGCGCTTGATCCGGCCCAGTTCGAAGTCCCAGAACTTCTGGTCGAACGCAGCGTTGTGCGCCAGCAGGGGCGTGCAGCCGACGAATTCGTTGACTTCGTTCATCACTTGCTCGGCCGAAGGCGCGGTGCGCAGCATGGCGTTGCTGATGCCGGTGAGTTGTTCGATGAAGGCCGGGACGCGTACGCCGGCGTTCATCAGGCTCTGGTAACGCTCGACGATGCGGCCGTTTTCCAGCATGACCACGGCGATTTCCGTGGCCCGGCAGCTGCTGCTCGGCGAGATGCCGGTGGTTTCAAAGTCGATGACTGCAATGCGTTCCAAACCGGGTTCAACTCCGTTCAATTCTTGAGCAACAGCGTGCCTTCAATCGGCACATAACGGCTGGCGGCGCGGATCAGCGAGTTGGCGGTCAAGCCGGGAACGCCATAGGCCACCGCTTGCACGCCGTGTTTGTTAATGATGCGTTCGAGCAGCATGTCGAAATCGCCATCACCGGAGGCCAGGACGATTTCGTCGACGTGGTCGGCGGCGTCCATGATGTCGAGGGTGATGCCCACGTCCCAGTCGCCCTTGGCCGAGCCGTCGCTGCGCTGGATGTAGGGTTTGAGTTTCACGGTGAAACCGAGGTTGCGCAGGATCTGCTGGAACTGCTGCTGTTTGCTGTCGCCCCGGTCGATCGCATAGGCATAGGCCTCGACGATCTGCCCGTCCTTGCTGATGTCCGCCCACAGTGCCGCGTAGTTGAAGTGGCAACCATAGGCCTGACGCACGGTGTAGTAGAGGTTCTGCACATCGGCGAACACTGCGATTTTTTTCACCGGAGTTCCTGTGAGCGCTGACGCGCATGAGCCGGATCAGGCACCAGGCCCGAAAAAGGCGCTCAGTATGCCAGCCCGAAGGAAGGTTCCGCGAATAATCGGCCCGGGGCGCTCAGGCGCCCCGGACGAATGGTGAATCAGACGAAGGAATCGTCGTCATCGAAGAACGATGAGTTGTCATCGCTGTAGTCGGTGTCGGTGAAGCCACCCTGGTTGTTGCCGAAGGAATCGTTGTTGGCCATGCGCTGGTCATCGCCCCAACCGTTATTACCCTGATCGGCCACTTGCGCAGGCTCTTCCTTGATCACTTCGACGATTTCTTCCGGCTGCTGGTTGTGATGGAACAGGCTGCTGATGCCTTGTGCCAGCATCACGCCACCGGCCACACCGGCCGCGGTTTTCAGGGCGCCGCCGAGGAAGCTGCTGCCCGCCGCCGGGGCCGCTTGCTGTTGGCCATAACCCGGTGGTGGCGCGCCAAAGTTCTGTTGTGGCGCGGGTGCACCGAAGTTCTGCTGCGGTGCCGGCTCACGCCAGCCGCCAGTAGAAGCCGGGGCGCTTTGGGTCGGCGCCGGGCGCGGGCTGCTGCCACCGAAGATGCTCGACAGGAAACCACCGCCGCTCGGCGCCGGGGCAGCACTTTGCGCCTTGGCCGATTGCAGTTCGGCCTGCAGTTGCTGAACCTGTTGAGTCAGTTGTTTGTTCTGTTCGTCGAGGCTCTTGATCGCGGCCTCCTGCACCAGAATCGCCTGGGTCATGAAATAGCCTGCGGCCGGCTGGCGCGTCAGGTGTTCCTTGATCCGCGCCTCGGCCTGGGCGTCACGCGGGGCTGCCTCCGTTTCGGCCTGTTGCAGCCGGGAAAACAGTCCATCGATCAGGGTTTGCTCTTCGCTGTTCATGGCGACCTCGTAGATTGCCGGGGATAACGTTGCCCTCCTCCACAGTGGAGGAGGCGCACCTCTGTAATGGAGGCAGTGACAGAATGTTTCAATGGTCTTTACCGAACGTTTACGTTTGCGCCCGGCAGCACATCATCGGTTAAAGTGAGCCACTGTTTTTGACCTGCGATACCGACTGATGAATGCCTTCGATGTGCTGCGTGACTCGCTGTATTTCTTTAAACGCAATCTGGTGCGGATCGTCCAGCTGTGCCTGCCGCTGGTGATCTTCGAAGCCGCGCTGCAACAAGTGGTCGATCGCGCCAGCGACCCGGACGGTTATTCGGCCATCAGCGTGATCGTCGGCCTGCTGGTCTATCCGCTGTACACCGCCGCGCTGATCCTGTTTCTCGACGCCCGCACCCGCGGCGAATCCCCGCAAAACCTCGATCTGCTGGCGATGTCGGCGCGCCTGTGGCCGCGTTTCGCCGTGCTCACTGCGCTCAACACGATGTTGATCCTGCTGGGCCTGTCCCTGTATTTCCTGCCAGGCCTGTGGCTGATGGTCACCCTGGCCTTCGGTGAATACCTGCTGGTGCTGCGCGGCTACGGCCCGTTGCAGGCGATGAAGGAAAGCCTGCGCCTGAGCCGTGGGCATTTCCTGCGGATTCTGGCGTGCATCCTCTGTGTGATGGGGCCGTTGTGGCTGCTCAAGGGCCTGACCTTGCAGGTCTATCCCGATCCGCAAAATCCGTTGATCGCCGTGCTGATCGACAGTGGCCACAGCTTCCTGCAACTGTTCACCAGCGTGGTGCTGTTCCGGCTGTTCATGCTGATCAGCGAATTGCCCGACAAACGTGACGGAATAGCCTGACCGCTCCGCGCTTGGGCTGAGCGACGGGTCTCGGGTATGCTCGGGACCACTTCCGTATCGCTATAAGCCGAGCCATGACCCGTCTACTGCGCTACATCCTGCTCTCCGTGCTGCTGGCCGTCGCCCTGACCGGCGTGATGATTTTCAGCCTGACCTGGCGCCCCGATGCCCGGGAGACCCTGCCGGTCAGTTGCACCGGGCAGCCGCCGACGCTGGTGCCCGGCCAGGCGCTGAAGGTCATGACCTGGAACGTGCAATACCTGGCCGGCAAGCGTTACGTGTTCTGGAATGACCTGGCGCAAGGCGACGACGAAGCACCCACCCCGGAAGACATGGCGTTCAGCCTCGATGAAGTGGCGCGGGTGATCCGCGACGAACAGCCCGACGTGGTGCTGTTGCAGGAACTGGATGACGGCGCCAAGGCCAGCGACTATCAGAACCAGCTCAAGCTGTTGCAGGAACGCCTCGCCGACCTCTACCCGTGCAGTGCCCATGCCTTCGACTGGAAGGCCGACTTTGTCCCGGATCCGCATGTCTTCGGCAGCGTCGGCCGGCAACTCGCAACGCTCAGTCGCTTGCGCATCGAACACGCCGAACGCCTGCAATTGCCGGTGCAGCCGCTGAATATCATCAGCCGCCAGTTCCAGCCGAAAAACGCCCTGCTCGCCACCACCCTGCCGTTCAGCGATGGCGGGCAACTGGTGGTGTTCAACACGCATCTGGATCGCGCCATGCAGCCGGACGAAACCTTGCAGGCGCAAGTGACGGCGGTGGCCAAGGTTCTCGACAAACACGAAAGCCACGGCACGCCGTGGCTGATCGGGGGTGACTTCAACCTCTTGCCGCTCGGCCAGTACCGGCGCCTGCCCACCGAACAGCGCACGCCCTACTCCGTGGACAGTGCGCTGCATCTGCTGTGGGACAAGTACCCGATGATCCCGACCAACAACGAAGCCGGCGGCATCGACCGCGCCAAGTGGCTGACCCATTACCCCAACGACCCCGGCCTCAACGGCCCGGACCGCACGGTCGATTACCTGTTCTACAGCCCGAAGATCAAACGGGTCGAGGCCACGGTGCGTCAGGACGATACGTTGCGCATTTCCGATCATCTGCCGGTGATTGCGAAGTTCCTCCTGCCACCCAACTGATCTCAGTGAGCCTCTTCGAGATCGTCGTGCAACAGCCCGAAGATCTGCCGTTTCATGTCGATGAACGAGCGCTCCATGACCATGTCCAGCGTGCGCGGTCGTTCGATCGGCACATCCAGGATCTGCTTGATCCGCCCGGGCCGCGCGCCCATCACATACACCCGGTCGCCGAGCAGGATCGCCTCGTCGATATCGTGAGTGACGAACAACACAGTCTTCTTGCTGTTGCCCCACACCCGTAACAACAGTTGCTGCATTTGCAGGCGCGTCTGGCTATCGAGGGCGCCGAAGGGTTCGTCCATCAGCAGGATCTGCGGGTCGTTGGCCAGCGCCCGGGCAATCGCCACCCGCTGCATCATGCCGCCGGACAACTGCTTGGCGTAGTTGTCGGCGAACCCGGACAGCCCGACTTCATGCACATAGTGATCGACGATCTCCTTGCGCCGCGCCGCCGGCATGCCCCGACGCTTGAGGCCGAACTCGACGTTTTGCCGCACGGTCAGCCATGGGAACAGCGTGTAGCTCTGGAACACCATCCCGCGATCCGCGCCGGGGCCCTGCACTTGCTGGCCGCCGACGTAGATCTCGCCGGATGTCGGCTCGGCCAGGCCGGCGGTGAGGTACAGCAGGCTCGACTTGCCGCAGCCTGACGGCCCGACCAGCACCGCGAATTGCTGATCCGGCACTTCGAACGACACTTCTTCAAGCGCAGTGAATGTTCCGCCGCCGGGTTTGCTGTAGCGCAGGCTGACCTTGTCCACCTGCAACCTTGGCGCGGCGAGTGCCGGTGCGGCGACCGGCTCGATGAAACGACGGTTGGCAGCGGTTACTGAGCCCATGCGGCAATCCTCAAACGCAAGAAGCGGAACAGTTGATCGGTGACCAGGCCGAGCAGGCCGATGATCGCGATGGCGAGAAAAATCACATCCACCTGAAAGCCGCGCATGGCCTTGAGGCTCAAGTAGCCGAGGCCACTCGATGCGGCGACCAGTTCGGCGACCACCAGATAGGTCCAGGCCCAGCCCATGGTCACCCGCAAGGTGTCGAGCACACCCGGCAACGACGCCGGGGCGATCACATGCAGCACCGCGTCACGCCGGTTGGAACCGAGGGTGTAAGAGGCGTTGATCAAATCCTTGGAAATGCCTTTGGACACGTCCGCGACCATCACCAGTTGCTGGAAGAACACGCCGAAAATGATCACCGACACCCGCTGCTCCAGACCGATACCGATCCACAGGATGAACAGCGGCACGAACGAGGTCACCGGCAGGTAACGGATGAAATTCACCAGCGGTTCGAGGAACGCCTGGACAATACGGAAGCTGCCCATCAGCAAGCCCAGCGGCACTGCCACCAGCGACGACACGATGAAGCCCACCATCACCACTTCGACACTGGCCCAGACATGCTGGCCGAGGGTGCCGTCGCGGCTCAGGCGCACGGCGGCTTCAACCACCGCGCCGGGCGTCGGCAGGAACATCCCCGGCACGATGCCGCCGTAGGACAACCCGGCCCACAGGCCGACCAGCAACACCCAGGCCAGACCGCTGGCGCTCCACACCACCGGCACCGGCAATCCGGTCTTCGGCGTGATGCAGCGGCTCAGCCATGAATTGCGCTTGAACATGACCAGTCTCCTAGAGCGGGCTGACGAAACGGTTATCCACCAGATCGTCGTTGCTGACGTTGTAGGGCTTGCCCTGCAATTCGCTGGCGGTTTCATTGGCCAGTTTGATCAGCGGTGCGCTGTCACCCGGCGCGCCGGGTTTGCCCAGCAGCTTCTCGCTCATGGCCTGATCGTAGAAGCGCACGCCCTGCGCGGCGGCGGCCAGTTCCTTCGGATCGGACAGGTAACCGCCGACGCCCTTGGCCATGATTTCGTAGGCTTTCTGTGGATGGTCCTTGGTGTACTGCACCGCTTTGTAGAGACCGGCGACCAGCGCCTTGACGTCTTCCGGCTGCTTCTCGATCACCGTGCAGTTGAGCGCCACCACATCGACGATCACACCCGGCGTACTGCTGCTGTCGATCAGCACCTTGCCCTGCTGCTTGTCGCGCACCATCGACAGATGCGGTTCCCAAGTCACGGCGGCCGGCACACGACCGGCGATGAACGCCGTGGCGGCATCGTCGGCGGTCATGTTCTGCACGGTGATGTCACTCATGCTCATGCCGTTCTTTTTCAGCAGGTACGACAGCCAGAACTGCGAGGTCGAACCTTCATTGACGGCCACGGCCTGGCCCTTGAGTTCTTGCAGGCTCTTCACGTTTTTGCCGACCAGCACGCCGTCGCCGCCATGGCTGTCATCCAGCGCGGCCACGGCCTTGAAGCAGAACTGCGGGCGGTACTTGAGCACTTCGTCGATGGTCGAGGCCGAGCCGGACAATTGCCCGGACGCCTGGGCGGCCATGTACATCGAGGCTTCTTCGACCACCGGCAATTCGACGGTCAGGCCGTTTTCCTTGAAGTAGCCCAGATCCTGGGCCAGATACAGGGTGCCGTAACCGACCCACGTGGTGTGGCCGATCGACAAGGTGCCGGCCTGGGCGCCGGTGACTGAAAGGGCGGAAATCGCCAGAGGACATGCAAGACGGGTAAACAAGGACTTGTTCATGGAGCACTCCCAACGCTGTTGATTTAGTTGTCATGGGCAGTACGGCCAGCCGTGGTGTCGCGATTGCACGCTGCGGTCTCTGCTGGACTCTGACGGGCAATGCCTTGGCTGGCGAAATCGATGTTGACCCAGGCTTGGCGTCAGGAAAACGAGGAAATAGTTAGACGCGAACGATGAAAAAACTGGGTAGTGCGCACCGCGAAAGGGCGCGTCGGGCGGGGGTGCCCGAGGTGGGTGCAGATTGGGAAAAGTCTGGCGGAGATCGTTCCCACGCTCCGAGTGGGAATGCAGCCCGGGACGCTCTGCGTCCCATTCGAGAGCTGGAACGCGGAGCGTCCCTTGAGGCGTTCCCACGCAGACGGTTCGACGCCTCGACGTGGGAACGATATTGGGAGTTAGAGCCGGCCGTATTCCTGCGCCGTACGATCCAGCGCTTTCAACGTCTTGCCCACCAGCTCGTCAATCTCTTCACGACTGGCAATCAACGCCGGCGCCATGATCATTCGCCCCAGGGTCGAGCGAATGATCACCCCCTCTTCAAAACCGATCGTGCGGCAGCGCCAGGCGATGTCGTTCTCGTTGGCGAAGCGCTTGCGTGTCGCCTTGTCTTCGGCCAGTTGCAACGCCGCGACCATGCCCGTGCCCTGGATATCGCCCACCAACGGGTGATTGCCGAACACCTCGCGCAGACACTGTTGCAGGTACGGCCCGATGTCATCCTTGACCCGCGTCACCACGCCTTCATCGCGCAATGCCTTGAGGTTGGCAATCGCCACCGCCGCCGCCACCGGGTGCCCGGAATAGGTCAGGCCGTGGGCGAACACACCGCCCTGCTCCACCAGCACGTCGGCCATTTTCTTCGACAGGATCAAGCCACCCATCGGGATGTAACCAGAGGTCAAACCCTTGGCGATGGACAGGGTGTCCGGCTCGAAACCGAAGTATTCGTGGGCGAACCATTCACCCGTGCGACCAAAGCCGCCGATCACTTCATCGGCGCACAACAGCACGTCGTACTTGCGGCAGATACGCTGGATTTCCGGCCAGTAGCTTTCCGGCGGAAAGATCATCCCGCCCGCGCCCTGGAACGGTTCGGCGATGAAACCTGCGACCTTGTCCGCGCCCAGTTCGAGGATCTTCGCTTCCAGTTGCTGTGCCGCCCGCAGGCCGAATTCCGCCGGAGTCAGGTGGCCTTCGTGGGCGAAGAAGTACGGCTCGTCGATGTGCGCGATGTCGGGAATCATCCCGCCCATTTCGTGCATGAACTTCATGCCGCCGAGGGCCGTCGCCGCGAGGGTCGAACCGTGGTAGCCGTTCCAGCGGCCGATCATGATTTTCTTCTCGGGCTTGCCCAGCACCTGCCAGTAACGGCGCACGGTTCGGATCAGCACCTCGTTGGCCTCGGAGCCGGAGTTGGTGTAGATCGCGTGGCTGTAGTGCCCCGGCAGCAGGCTGAACAGCAGCTCGGAGAGCTCGATCACCTGCGGGTGAGTGGTGTGGAAAAACATGTTGTAGTACGGCAACTGCTCCAGTTGCCGGCTCGCCGTCGCGTTCAGGTCCTTGCGCCCGTAGCCGAGGTTGGTGCACCACAGCCCGGACATGCCGTCGAGGTAGCGCCGACCATCGTTGTCCCACAGGTGCAGGCGGTCGCCACGCACCATCACCCGTGGGCCTTCGTCGTTGAGGGCCTTCTGGTCGACGAACGCATGAATGTGGTGCGCTGCATCGGCGGCCTGGTAGTCGCGGGTTTCACGTGAGGTGGTCATCGCCGGATCTCCTTTTTTGTTGTGAGCGGCTGTCATGAGCGCAGTTGAAACCAGGTGGTTTTCAACTGGGTGTATTTGTCGAACGAGTGCAGCGACAGATCGCGGCCGAAACCGGATTGCTTGCCGCCGCCGAACGGCACGGTCACGTCCAGCGCATCGACGCTGTTGACCGACACCGTACCGGCTCGCAATTGCCGCGCCACCCGGTGCGCGCGATGCAGATCATCCGTCCACAGCGACGCCGCCAGACCGTAGACGCTGTCGTTGGCCAGTTGCAAGGCGTGGGCTTCGTCATCGAACGGAATCACCGCCAGCACCGGGCCGAACACTTCTTCGCGAAACAGGGTCATGTGCGGCTGCACGTCGGTGAAAATCGTCGGCTGAACGTAGTTGTCCGAACCGTTGAAACTCAGCTGTCGCCCGCCGCAGACGAGGGTCGCGCCTTCGCGTTCGGCCTGGTGGATGAAGCGCAGAATACTTTCGGTCTGACGAGTCTCGACAATCGCCCCGGCCGCACTCGCCGGATCCAGCGGATCGCCCGGCTGCCAGCGCTCGGCCTGAGCCTTCAGTCGCTCGACGAACTCATCATGAATCGAGCGCTCCACCAGCAATCGCGAGTTGGCCGAGCAGACTTCGCCCTGATTGAAGAAGATCCCGAATGCGGCTTTCTGCGCCGCCAGATCCAGATCCTTGCAGTCGGCGAACACTAGGTTGGCGCTCTTGCCGCCGCACTCCAGCCACACCTGCTTGAGGTTCGACTGCGCGGAGTACTGCATGAAATATTTGCCGACCTGCGTCGAGCCGGTGAACACCAGGCAATCGACATCCGGGTGCAGGCCCAGGGCTTTACCGGTTTGTTCGCCGAGCCCCGGCAGCACGTTCAACACACCGGCCGGCAGCCCGGCCTCCAGCGCCAGTTCGGCCAGACGCAATGCGGAAAAAGGTGATTGCTCGGCGGGTTTGAGGATCACCGAGTTGCCCGCCGCCAGCGCCGGGGCGAGTTTCCACGCGGCCATGTCCAGCGGGAAGTTCCAAGGCACCACGGCGGCGACCACGCCCAGCGCTTCGCGGGTGATGGTCGCCAGCACATTCGAAGCGCTCGGCGCGACCTGATCGTAGAGTTTGTCGAGACTTTCGGCGTACCAGCGGAACACCCCGGCGGCGCCCGGCACGTCGATGTTGTAAGCGTCCATCACCGGTTTGCCCATGTTCAGCGAATCGAGCAGCGCCAGTTCTTCGCGATTGGCCAGAATCAGATCCGCCAGACGCAGCAAGACTTGCTTGCGCTCGGTCGGTGAACGCCCGGCCCAGGTGCCGGCCTCGAATACCTGCCGCGCATTGCGCACCGCCGCGGCGACATCTTCTTCACCGCACGCGGCGACGTTTGCCAAAAGCTGGCCGGTGGCCGGGTTGATCGCGGCAAAGGTCTGCCCCGACTGCGCTGAACGCAACTTGCCGTCGATCACGGCCTGATCGGGAAAACTCAATTCAGCGGCCTTGCGCTGCCAGTCTGCAAGCTCGAACACGGTGGTTGCTCCTTGGACTTTTATTCTTTTGAGAACAGTGCGCAGAGATAGTCGCTCAGGCCCGTGCGAGCTAAAACCAGTAAAAATGTCTTCGCAGACAATAAAAAAGGTAACCAGCCGATGGCCCCTTCGCGCACGTATGGGGCTATTGTTCAGGGACAAAAAAACCGCCGACAGAACGGAGGCCGGCGGCTTACAAATTGCTTGGATGTGGAATCCGTTCGCTTTGAGGTTCACCGTGGCCGCTTACAACCTGCGTCAGTTGAAATACTTCATCACCACCGTCGAATGCGGCAGCGTCGCCGAAGCCTCGCGCAAGCTGTACATCGCGCAACCGGCGATTTCCACGGCGATCAAGGGGCTGGAAGACAGCTTCGGCGTGCAACTGCTGATCCGCCATCACGCTCAGGGCGTATCCCTGACACCCAGCGGTGCGCGGTTCTTCCGCAAGGCTCAGGAACTGCTGCGCATGGCCAAGGAGTTCGAACAGAACGCCCTCGCCGACAACGACGTGGTGGCCGGGCAGATCGATATCGGCTGTTTCGAAACCGTCGCGCCGCTGTACTTGCCACAACTGATTGCCGGCTTCTCGGCGCTGTATCCGGGGGTGAAGATCCGCATCCGCGACGGCGAACAACAGGAACTGGTGCAAGGCCTGACCTCGGGCACGTTCGACCTGGCGATCCTGTACAAGCACGACCTCGACGCCACCATCGAAACCGAACCCTTGATGCCGGCCCAGCGGCCCTACGCCCTGCTCCCGGCAGATCACCGCTTCGCTCAGCTCAAACAAGTGTCGCTGCGGGACTTGTGCCTGGAACCGATGATCCTGCTCGACGTACAACCGAGCCGCACCTACTTCGTCAGCCTGTTCGAAGAACTCGGGCTGTCGCCACGCATCGAGTTCAGCTCGCCGTCGATCGAAATGGTGCGCGGCATGGTCGGCCAGGGTTTCGGCTTCTCGATCCTGGTCACCCGCCCACATTCGGAATGCACCTACGACGGCAAGAAAGTCGTGTGCGTGGACATCGTCGAAGACGTCACCGGCTCAGGCCTCGTGGCCGCATGGCTCAAACGCGGACAACTGACCAAACCGGCGCAGTTGTTTGCCGATTATTGCCGGGAACAACTGACGGCCAAGGCCAGTCGCTGAACCTCACGTACCGCGCGGCTTGGCCCGCGCAGTGGCTTCAGCCACCAGCGGATCATCCGGCCAGTAATGCTTCGGATACCGCCCCTTCAAATCCTTCTTCACTTCCGCATAGGTGCTGCGCCAGAAGTTGGCCAGATCCTGCGTCACCTGCACCGGCCGCCGTGCTGGCGATAGAAGATGCAACTTGACCACTTGCCGCCCGCCGGCAATGCGCGGTGTGTCGGCGAGGCCGAACAACTCCTGCAAACGCACGGCGAGAATCGGTGGCTGCTCGCTGTAGTCGAGGCGAATCGACGAGCCCGACGGCACGCTCAGGTGATTCGGTGCCTGTTCGTCGAGTTGCTGCGGCAGCGGCCATGGCAGCAGATTACGGACGATGTTCGACAGGTCGAGGTTGGCGAAATGGCTGAGCCGCGAGACCTTGCCCAGATAAGGCATCAGCCAGTCTTCGAGGGTTTGCAGCAGCGTGGCGTCGCTGACATCCGGCCATTGGCTGTCGCCCTTGGTGTCCAGATCGAGCTGGCGCAGCAACGCGACTC
Source organism: Pseudomonas sp. GW821-FHT11G12 (assembly GCF_058808055.1). Classification (NCBI taxonomy): domain Bacteria; kingdom Pseudomonadati; phylum Pseudomonadota; class Gammaproteobacteria; order Pseudomonadales; family Pseudomonadaceae; genus Pseudomonas; species Pseudomonas sp. GW821-FHT11G12. The sequence goes on along the minus strand of NZ_JBXARH010000008.1, from coordinate 167,340 downwards.
GCGCCTGCCACTGGCGCAGTTCCGGGGTCCACGGCAGCAGTTCAAGACCCTTGCGCCGTACCAGATTGACCAGCGCCTGACTGCGGGCGTTTTCGTCGAGACCGGTCAGCGGCTCGCGGCTGAGGATCAGTTCGCCGACCTTGCGCTGACGCTCGGCGCGCAGCACGCCTTCGCGTTCGTCCCAGTCCAGTTGATCGACGTTGTGCACCTGCTCGGCCAGCACCGAATCGAACAGCGCCGGATCGAAATCCGCCGCCAGATAAATCCGTTCCTCACGCTGGCCCTGACGGCTGCCGAGGTCGGCGATGACGATCCACGGTTCCTTCATCAGGCTGTCGGCTTCGGCGAACAACGCCGCACGGCCGTTGGCCAGTCGATATTCGGCACCACCGGCACGCCGCTGCTGGGCGACGCGATCCGGGTAGGCCAGCGCCAGCAGCGCACCGAGCCAGCGCGGGTGATCCGGATCGCTGACCGGCTCGCTCGCCTTACCGCGCAGGTAGCCGCGATACTGCCGCGCCAGTTGCCGGGCGCGCTGCACGCCGCCCTGAGCGCCGCGCGCCGCACGTTCTTCGCCGGACAGCAGCACCAGACGACTGTGCAGATCCGCCCCGGCGCCGCGCAAGATATCCCGCTCGCCGAGCAACGCAGCGACGTCGCACGCCATGGTCGCCAGCCCCAACGCCTGACCGCGTAGCAATAAATGCGCGATGCGCGGATGCGCCGGCAGTTCGGCCATGGCCTGACCGTGGCGGTTGAGGCTTTCACCGTCCAGCGCACCGAGGCGCTGCAACAGATCCTGCGCCTGTGCATAAGCGGCTGCGGGCGGCACGTCCAGCCAGATCAGATCACTCGGCGCGACGCCCCAACGCCCGAGTTGCAAAGCGAGACCGGCGAGATCCGCCGAAAGGATTTCCGCACTGCCATAGGCCGCGAGTTGTTCATGCTGATCCTGCGACCACAGGCGATAACACACGCCCGGTTCCAGACGCCCGGCCCGGCCCGCGCGCTGGGTGGCGCTGGCCTTGGAGATGCGTTGGGTGTCGAGGCGAGTCATGCCGCTGCCCGGATCGAAACGCGGCACCCGCGCCAGCCCGGCATCGATCACCACACGCACGCCGTTGATGGTCAGGCTGGTCTCGGCGATGTTGGTGGCCAGCACCACTTTGCGCTGGCCGGCCGGGGGCGGGTCGATGGCGGCACGCTGGGCGTTCAGGTCGAGTTCGCCGTGCAACGGGCAGAGCAAGACGTCACTGCGCTCACCGATGGCATCCGCCAGTTGCTGATGAACACGCCGGATTTCCGCCTGCCCCGGCAGGAACACCAGCAGGCTGCCGGTTTCGTCGTGCAGGGCTTCGAGCACCGTTTGCGTGACGCGTTGATCGATGTATTCGCCGGGCTGGAACGGCCGGCCCCAACGCATCGTCACCGGGAACATCCGGCCCTCGCTGCGCAGGATCGGCGCGTCGTCGAGCAACCCGGCCAGACGCTCGCCTTCGAGGGTGGCGGACATCAGCAGAATCTTCAGCGGTTGTTCAGCTCGAAACAGTTCGCGACCGTTCAGACTGAGGGCCAGCGCCAGATCGGCGTCGAGACTGCGTTCGTGAAATTCGTCAAAGATCAGCAGGCCCACGCCGTCCAGCGCCGGGTCGTCCTGCAAACGCCGGGTGAGAATGCCTTCGGTGACCACTTCGATGCGCGTATTGGGGCCGACCTTGCTGTCGAGACGGATGCGATAACCGACGGTTTCACCGACCTTCTCGCCCAGCTCGCTGGCCAGCCGTTCTGCGGCTGCGCGCGCGGCCAACCGACGGGGTTCGAGCATGAGAATGGTCTGCCCGTTCAACCACGCTTCATCGAGCAGGGTCAAGGGCACGCGGGTGGTTTTACCAGCGCCGGGCGGTGCTTCGAGCACGGCTTCATGGCGTGTCGCCAACGCTTCACGCAGGGCGGGTAAAACTTCATCGATTGGCAACGAATTCATACTGGCTCCCCAGGGCGTGCCCACAGTAAATTGCGAGTCGCGTTAAAGCTGTGAGCGTGCCAGGCAAGGCGCGGGACGCAGGTAAGGGTCGTTTCCTTACCAAGTCCCGCAACGCAGCATGGCGCGCTCACAGCTTTAGCCCGGAGGGCCGAACCCCGGAAGGATTCGGTAGCCATCACGCGATATGGATCTGGAGAAAACAACTTCAATCCTCAACGTATTTCGATAGGGGTGAGACGGGGCCGCAATTTACTGTGGGCATGCCCTGCCGGGCCGAGTATAACGGCGAACTGCTGAGCGTTCGTCAGGGTCTTAACTTCACACGATGACGCTTCGTTAACAGATGACTCAGGAGATTCCCATGCGCTTACCTTTTCGCCTGATCGGCGGTGTACTGGTTGCCACCCTGCTCACTCAGATCACCGCGTGCGGTTCGATTTTCTATCCCGACCGGCGCGGCCAGATCGACGGCAAGATCGACCCGGCGATTGCCGTGCTCGATGCCGTGGGCCTGCTGTTCTACATCATCCCCGGCCTGATCGCGTTTGCCGTGGACTTCACCACCGGCGCGATCTATTTCGAACCGGGCCACACGGCGCAGGTCGATCCGGCCAAGCTCAAGCAAGCCATCGGCCCGGACGGCCAGGTCGATAACCTCAAGTTGCAGGCTATTCTCGAAACAGAACTCGGCCGCAATCTGCCGCTGGACGACCCACGGCTGATCCAGCACAAGGGCAGCACCCAGCAACTGGCGATGTTCGGCCTGCAACCTGCCGCATAAGGAATCAACGCACCCATGACCTCCAGCCCCGAACACGCCCGCCTGCTAAGGCTGGCGACCCGCGCCTCGGTGGCGGTGGCCTGTACGCTGATCATCGCCAAAGCCATCGCCTGGTGGCTGAGCGGTTCGGTGAGCATGCTCGCCGGCCTCACCGATTCGGCCCTCGATGGCGTCACCTCGCTGCTCAATCTGCTGGCGGTGCATTACGCGCTGCGGCCGGCGGATGACGATCACCGTTATGGTCACGGCAAGGCCGAGTCCCTGGCGGGCATGGCACAGGCGCTGTTCATTGGCGGCAGTGCGGTGCTGATCGCGTTTCAGGCTTATGAGCGCTTGAACAATCCGGAGCCGCTCGGCGCGCCTTGGCTGAGCATCGGGGTGATCCTGTTTTCCCTGCTGCTGACGGCGGCGCTGTTGATGCTGCAGCACCGGGTGATCAAGCAGACCGGCTCCAACGCGGTGCGAGCGGACTCGCTGCATTACCGTTCGGACATGTTGCTCAACGGCAGCATTCTGATCGCGCTGGTGTTGGCCGGATTGGGTTTCGCTCAACTGGATGCGTGGTTCGGCCTGGGGATTGCGGCGTACATTCTTTGGAGCGCGATCCAGATCGCCCGGGAAAGTTTTTCGGTGCTGATGGATGAAGAACTGCCGGTGGATGTCAGTCAGCACATGCTCGAACTGGCGTGCGGTGTACCAGGCGTTTTGGGCGCGCATGATCTGCGCACACGAATTTCCGGCAATCACTGGTTCGTGCAGTTGCACTTGGAATTGCCGGGGGATCTGACGCTGTCAGTCGCCCATGGCATCAGCGACCAGGCGGCGGATGCGATTCATGCCGCCTACCCACGGGCCGAAGTGCTGGTGCACGCCGACCCGCAGGAAGTGGTCAAGGCCGCCAGGGCTCAGTAACTGACCTGATAACCGCGACTGCTCAGGCAATTGCCCTGGGCCTGACGGTAAGCCTGCACCACTTCGGGTGCGGGCTGGTAGGTCGCGGTGCGCGGATCGAAACCGCTTTGCTGCACCGCGTACTGATAGCACTGGTAGCCGTCCTGCTGGACCTGCTCCGGCGACTGACCGTTGGCGGGATACGCTTCGACGTCATAGCCGTTGCTCGCCGGTTGCGCAGGTTGCTGCACCGGCGGCTCGACCACAACGTAATCCTGGGTCGCTTCCTGGTAGGCGTAGTACGAGCCTGCCGCCAGGAACAACAGCGAACCGCCGATCCACACTTCACGGGCGTAATCCGGCAGGTACTGGATACGAATACCGCGTGGCGGCTGGACCACGATGTAGCGCGGGCCTTGCGGGCGATACCAGTAGCCGCCGGAGTAGAAGTAATCCTGGCCACGATATGGCACGCGGAAGTCACGATCCGGGAAACGGTCGATCACATGGCCCGGCCGGTATTGCGGGCCGGGGCCCCAGCCGTTGCCATGCCCGTCCGGACGACCCGGCCAGCGGTTGTCGTTGGGACGATTGCCGGTCTGCCAGTTCTGGTGGTAACCATTCTGTGGACGCTCATCGCGGTAATAGCCCTGACGCGGTTCCTGAGTCTGGCGCACGGTGTCGGGGCGTGGCTGGATCGGCAGGCTGTTGGCCGGCAGTTGTGGCGGCGGTGGCGGTTGGCGAACCGGATTGGGATTGTAGGCCGGACGGTTCTGGTCGTGGTTCTGCCACTGGCCGTTGTTGTGCTGCTCGCCGTTGTGCTCGAACTGGCGGCTGTTGTCGCCGCGAATGATTTCGTTGTTCTGCGGGCGCGGCTGATTGTTGCCGCCGTGGCCCTGATTGTTTTCCTGATGTTCCCGCTCGCGTCCGCCATTTTCAGGGCCGCGATTCTGCGGCTCATCGGCCAGCGCTTGCGCGCAGACACTCACACACAGCACACCAACACTGGCCAGACGCCAGATACGCGACTTCATGAAATTCCTCACTGCGGGCTGAACCCTGTAATTAAGAAGGGCTTGTAGCTAAGACCGGGGATGGGCGCACCGGGTTCTGCTACAGGTTATCAGTCACGCCATTTATTTATTGAGCGAGCGAGGCCAAATTGCGGGCAAGAAAAAAGGGAGACCCGTCGGCCTCCCTTTTAGAGAACTTCGTCCTGGCTCGACGCTTTTGACGTCGGCTCACCTCACGCCGTCTTCTGGACAGTGTGCAGCTCGGGGGCCGGCACAACCCCGGTGGGGGTGGCGGCCGCGGCAGGCCGGATAGGGCGGGCCGCGTGGACTGTGTTACCGAGCAGTGATTCTGGTGATAAGAATAGGCCGGAGGCTGCGACAGATGATTGCGAAGATTGCTCAAATAAACATCACTTGCGCAATTTTTAACCCTGGATAGATAATCCGCCGCAATAGTTAGGACAAAGGACCGATTGATGAGCAAACTCGACCGTTACGACCTCAGCATTTTGGCGGAATTGCAGCGCGACGCCCGCATCTCCAACCAGGAACTGGCCGAGCGCATCGGTCTGTCGCCCTCCCCGTGCTCGCGCCGGGTCAAGCAACTGGAGGACGACGGCTACATTTCGCGTCAGGTGGCCCTGCTCGATCGCAAGATGCTCGGCTTGAGCCTGACCGCCTACGTGCTGATCGGCATGGACCGGCACACGCCGGAGCGTTTCGAGAACTTCGAAGCAGCGATCCGCACGTTGCCGCAAGTGCTGGAATGCAGCCTGGTCACCGGGGTGGACGCCGACTATCAGCTGAAAGTGGTGGTGCCGGATATGGATCACTATCAGAAGCTGCTGCTGGGGCACCTGACCCGCATCGAAGGCGTGACCAGCGTGCGCTCGAGCTTTGTGCTCAATCAGGTGCTCAACAGCACCGAACTGCCGCTGACTCACTTGCGTAGCTGAAATCGACGAATGACTGCGGCACACCGACGCAGGTCAATGCTGCGTCGTTCGCCGCTGGCGTATACTCCCGGCCGCCCTTTCAGCCGCACAGCGCCGGAGATGCCCGATGGATCCAGCAGTATTTGAAGAGTGGATGATGACCGGTCTGGTCAGCATCCTGATCATTTTCATGGGTTTCATCGTCTGGGATCTGGCGAAGAAGTCCAAGGCCGGGCGCTTCGGCTCGTTCATTCTGTTCTTCGTGCTGGGCCTCGGCGTGGCCGCGTTCATCATCAAGAGTGTGGTGATCGGCCTGATCGAATCCGGCGCCTTATAAGCGCGCCGGTACTTCTTTCCACTGGCCCTGATCGAGCCCTTCGATCGTCCAGTCACCAATCCTGACCCGCACCAGCCGCAACGTCGGCAGCCCGACCGCCGCCGTCATCCGCCGTACCTGACGGTTGCGGCCTTCGCGAATCACCAGTTCCAGCCAGGTTGTCGGAATCGTTGCACGAAAGCGTACCGGCGGATTGCGCGGCCACAGTTCAGGCTCCTCCAGTTGCCGCGCTTCAGCGGGCAAGGTCATGCCGTCATTCAGTTCGACGCCGTCACGCAGACGCTGCAACTGCTCGGCCGTCGGCACACCTTCGACCTGCACCCAATAGGTTTTCGCAAGCTTGTGCTTGGGGTCGGCGATCCGAGCCTGCAACTGACCGTCGTTGGTCAGCAGCAGCAAACCTTCGCTGTCGCGGTCCAGCCGCCCGGCCGGGTAGATGCCCGGAACGTCGATGTAATCCTTGAGCGTCGCCCGCCCTTCGCCGTCGCTGAATTGCGTCAGCACATCGAACGGTTTGTTGAACAGGATCAGCTTCGGCTCGGCCGGTGGTGCCTTGGCGACACGGCGCGGGGCTGAAGAGGATGGCTTCGCGCCGGGGCGGCGGGAAGGTGGACGTGGGGGACGGGACATGGGCAAAACAACATCTGGCGATCTGGGCTGCTAATGCTAGTGCCCAGACCGCCAAATGACCACGACAAACCGTTAGCGGAACGGCGGCTCGTCGAAGCTGCGCAGTTTGCGCGAGTGCAGCGAGTTGAGTTCGGTGCGCAGCAGGTCCACCGCTTCGATACCGATCTTCAAGTGCTGGCTCACCGCGCGCTCGTAGAACGCGTTGGCCGAACCCGGCAGCTTGATTTCGCTGTGCAGCGGCTTGTCCGACACACACAACAACGTGCCGTACGGCACCCGCAGGCGATAACCCTGGGCGGCGATGGTGCCGCTTTCCATGTCCACGGCCACGGCGCGGGACAGGTTGATCAGCGGTCGTTCCTGGGCCCAGCGCAATTCCCAGTTACGGTCGTCGTAGGTCAGCACGGTGCCGGTGCGCAGGCGTTTCTTCAGGTCGTCGCCCTTCTCGCCGGTGATGTTGGCAGCCGCTTGTTGTAACGCCAATTGCACCTCGGCCAGCGCCGGGATCGGAATGTTCGGCGGCACCACCCGGTCGAGAATCCCGTCGCGACGCATGTAAGCGTGGGCCAATACGTAGTCGCCGATGGTCTGCGACTGACGCAGGCCGCCGCAGTGACCGATCATCAGCCAGCAATGCGGACGCAGCACCGCCAAGTGGTCGGTGATGTTCTTGGCGTTGGACGGGCCGACGCCGATGTTCACCAGGGTCACGCCGTGGCCATCGCTGGCGATCAGGTGATAGGCCGGCATCTGGTAGCGGTGCCAGACCACACCGGCCGCAATGGCCGAGGCTTCGCCGTGGTCCATGCCCTTTTCGATGATCACGTTGCCCGGCAACACCATGCGCACGAAACGCGGGTCGCGGCGCAATTGCTCCAGGCCATGAAGGATGAACTGATCGACATAGCGGTGGTAGTTGGTCAGCAGGATCCAAGGCTGCACGTGGCGCCAGTCGCTGCCGGTGTAGTGCACCAGGCGACGCAGAGAGAAGTCGACGCGGGCCGCATCGAACAGTGCCAGCGGCAGCGGATCGGTGTTTTCCCAGTCGTAGAGACCGTCGGCGATACCGTCGGTGGCAGCAGACAGGTCGGTACTCGGGAATACCCGCGCCAGCACGGCGGCGGTGACGCCGGAGCCAGCCAGTTCATCACCCTGCTCGACCACGTACGGATATGGAATGTTCTGTGCGCTGACCCCGACTTCTACGGTCACCGTGAAGTCGTGCATCAGCGGCACCAGCTGTTCCAGCAGGTATTTGCGAAACGCCGCCGGGTGGGTGACGGTCACGCTGTAGGTGCCCGGCAACTGCACCTTGGCGTAAGCGCGGGTGGTCTGCGGGACTTCGCCCTGGCAGTGGTAGGTCAGACGCAGTTCGGGATAACGGAACAGGGCACGTTGCTCGGCGTTGGGCTCGACGCGATCCTTGAGATAACGCTTGAGCGCCGAGTTCAGCGCCGTGGTGGCCCGCTCATGGAGCTCGGCCAGACGATCCACGGCTTGTTCGGCGGTTTGAACGACAATAAACGCTTCGGTCACGATCAGCTTCCTGTGTTCTGACTTGCAGAGCTTCATCTTGCCTGCATCGTGGCGTCACGGAAACAGTGGCGTAATGGCTTTGTCGCAATCGCCCTTCAGAAACCTTGCGGTGTCGAGCGGGCGACGATGGACTCGACATCCAGCCCACGGGGCAAAGCACCGTAGACCCGGCCGCCACCGCTCAGACGACTGGCGATAAACGCATCGCTGACCGCCGAGTTCCCGGCCTCCAGCAACAGCTTCGCTTGCAGCCCCAGGGCAATGTCTTCGGTCAATTGCCGCGCACGGTACTGAATGTCGCCGGTGTCCTTGAACGACGCCTGCAATTGCTGGATATGCGCGGCCAGCCGTTTGTCGCCATGGCCGTCGCCCAGCTCGTTGAACAGCACATCGAGCACGCCCGGCTCCTTCGACAGTGCACGCAACACATCGAGGCATTGCACGTTGCCGGAGCCTTCCCATGTCGAGTTCACCGGCGCTTCGCGGTACAGCCGCGGCAGAATGCTGTCTTCGACATACCCGGCGCCGCCCATGCATTCGGCGGCTTCATTGATCATGGCCGGCGCGCGTTTGCAGATCCAGTATTTGCCCACCGCCGTCACCAGTCGGGCGAACTGCGCTTCGTGGCGATCGTTCAGATGATCCAGCGCCTTGCCCATGCGCAAGCTCAGGGCCAGCGCGGCTTCGCTTTCCAGCGCCAGATCGGCCAGCACGTTCTGCATAAGCGGTTGTTCGCTGAGCAATTTGCCGCCGACCTTGCGATGGGCGCAGTGATGACTGGCTTGGGTCAGGGCCTGACGCATCAGCGAACTGGAGCCGACCATGCAATCGAAACGGGTCATGGCCACCATCTCGATGATGGTCGGCACACCGCGCCCCTCCTCGCCGACCATCCACGCCAGCGCGCCACGGAACTCCACTTCGCTGGAGGCGTTGGACTGGTTGCCGAGTTTGTTTTTCAGGCGCTGGATATAGAACTGATTGCGCGTATCGTCCGGGCGATGGCGCGGCAGCAGGAAGCAGGTCAGGCCCTTGTCGGTCTGTGCCAGCGTGAGGAACGCATCGCACATTGGTGCAGAACAGAACCACTTGTGCCCCACTAGTTCATAAGCCTGACCCGGGCCGCTGGCGCCGACCGGATAAGCCTTGGTGGTATTGGCGCGCACGTCGGTGCCGCCCTGTTTCTCGGTCATCGCCATGCCGATGGTGACGCCCGCCTTGTGGGCCATGCCGACATTGCGCGGATCGTATTCGGTGGCGAGGATTTTCGGCAGCCACTGTTCGGCCAGATCCGGCTGCAAGCGCAGCGCGGGAACACTGGCGAAAGTCATGGTCAACGGGCAACCGCTGCCGGCCTCGGCCTGACTGTGCAGATAGCTCATGGAGGCACGGGCAACATGGGCGCCGTCCTGTGGATGAGCCCAGGGCAACGACGTCAGACCATGTTCGATGGCGGTGCGCATCAGCTCGTGATACGCCGGATGAAATTCCACCAGATCGACGCGATGACCGTAGCGGTCATGGCTGGCGAACACCGGTTTGTTCTGGTTGGCGAGGAACCCGGCCTCCATCAGCGGCCCGCCGGCCAACGCGCCGTAGGCATCGATCCGCGACTCGGCCCAGCCGGCGCCGAACCGCCGCGACCACTCCTGCAACGGCAGGTCGATGCGGTACAGGTTGGTGCCGTCCAGCGACGGTGGCTGGTTGGTGACTTCGTGGGTTTCGGCGAACTGATGCAGGTTCATGACGGGGCTCCTTGATCGGCCAGAGCTTCAGTTAAGCACCGCCCCCGAACCGATCAAAGTGTCATACCGGCCTAAATGCCGGCGCTTTCACCCTATCAACAACTCAACACGCGCCGTTGCATCGCAACCTGCAAGTCTTCGAATTTCACCGGTTTGCTCAGGTAATCGATCGAGCCGGCGGATGCGCAATGCTCTCGATCCGCCCCCTGCGCGATCACGAACACCGGCAAGTTGGCGCAACCCGGCAGGTCGTGGATCTGGCAGCACAGTGACGCACCATCGAGCGGTGGCAACTGGCAATCGATCAGTACCGCGTCGAACGGCTCGCGCTGCAAACAGTCGAGCGCCGCCGCGCCGTGGTCGGCGGTGCGTACGCGGAAGCCGAGCTTGAGCAACATGCCGCGCATCACCAACTGATTGACGCTGTTGTCGTCCACCAGCAACACGGTGCAGTCCTGCGGTGCGCGCACGGCATCGCGAACGAGCGTCGGCGCCGCTTCAACCGCCGGCAACTCAAACTCGACATCCAGCTGAAAGCGACTGCCGCGCCCCGGCTCGGAACGGTGCGTGAGCTTGCCGCCGAGCAGTTCCACCAGTTGTCGGCAGATCGCCAGACCAACGCCCAGGCCGCCGTATTCGCGGGTCATCGAACCGTCGAGCTGGAAGAATCGCTGATACATCGTCGCCTCGCCCAGATCGGTGAAGCCGATACCGGTGTCGATCACCGCAAAGGACAGTGCCAGACGATTGTCTGTCGACGGTTTGCCGGTAACCCGTAGTGCGAGGCCACCGACGCGGGTGAACTTGATCGCGTTGTCCAGTAGGCATTCCAGGCATTGCGCGAGTTTGGCGCTGTCGCCCTGCAGGCGGTCCGGCAGGGTCGGCAGCACGTCGACCTTGAAGTCCAGCGACTTGCTCGACGCATTGCCGTCGAACTGCACACGCAGCGCCTCAACCACGGCGCGCAGGCTGAAACTGCCCGGCGTCGCCTTGAGCTTGCCGGCCTGCAGTTCGGTCAGGGTCAGGATGCCGTTGACCATGCGCATCATGTCCCGCGCCGAACCGGCGGCGGTCTGCTGGTATTGCTCCAGCTCCGGGTCCAGTTCGACGGTCTGCATCAACTCGAGTGAACCGATCACACCGTTCATCGGCGTGCGCAGTTCGTGGGTCAGGGTCGCGAGGAATTCGTCCTTGAGCTTGTTGCTATGGGCCAGTTGCTGGTTGAGTACTTCCAGCTTCTGGCCGGCGTCGAACAGGGTCTGTGCCTGTTGTTCGCGCATCGCGTTGATGCGGTCGGCCAGCGCCAGCGACAGCAACGCCACCTCAATGGCCGAGCCGATCTGGCTGGCGTACATGGTCAGGAACACGTTCGGCAGCAAACCCAGCACCATCATCGTGTTGACGATCCCGCCGAGCAGAAACGCTGACCAGGCGATGATGAAGTAGCGCGCCACTCGCAGGCCGCGCCACCAGGCGAGGATCCCGGCGGCGAAGATCACCACGGTAAAGGTCAGCGCCAGGGTCGTCGCCAGACGCAGGGCCAGGGCATAACTGGTCATCAGCGACAGACCGATCACCAGTGCGCCGAAGGCAATCAGGGCGATCAACAAACGGTCGAGCCAGCGGCTGTGGTTCTTGGTCTGCAGGAAACTGCGGGCGAACTGGCTGCCGAACAGCCCCGCGCAACCGATGAAGAACGGCGTCGCAGCGTTGGCCCACCAGGGGTTGTCCGGCCAGAAATACTCGACCGCCGCGCCATTGACCGACAGCTGATACAGGCCGAACGAGCCGATATAGAAGATGTAATAGAGGTAACTGGTGTCGCGCACGCTGAGGTAGATGAACAGGTTGTAGACCAGCATCCCCAGCAGCACGCCATAAATCAGGCCCAGCACGTACAGGCGCACCGGCTGATCTTCGAGGTACGCGGTGCTCGACCACAACGTCACCGGCGCCTGGATCGAGCCTTCGCTGGACAGTCGCAAATAGACGGTCTGTTGCTGGTCCGGCCGGAACGCGAGGTTGAACAGGTAGTTGTTCTGCCGGATCTCGCGACTGGCGAACGGCAGCGCGTCCCCGGTCTGGCGCACCAGACGATAGTCACCGGCGGCATCGGGCAGATAAAGGTCGAGATGGTCGAGTGGCGGATAGGCCAGCTCCAGCAGCCAGGTACGCTGCGCCGCCGGATTGCTCGGGCGGTAATGCAGGTCGATTTTCAGCCAGAACGCCGAACGCGAGTAACCGGCATTGAGCGTGGCTTTATCGTGGGCCTTGAATTGTCCGGCAGCGGCCTGCGCGCGGACGTCGGCAATGCTCGCCTGACCGCTCGGGTCTTCGAACACTTGCAGGGATCGACCCAGCGGGAGGCTCTGGGTGAACTCGTCGAACTCGACGGCGTTTGCCAGGAGGGGCAAACAGAACAGCAACATCAACAAATAGCGCATTGAAGCCCCAGCGTGGCTTGTCCGGTTGTGTCAGGAAGCCCCCCATTCCCTTTGAGATGACGTAAAACCGGTATTACCTGTTATTGGTTTGGATCCACTCTAGCATAGCCGTTGATGGCCATTGAGCACCATGGAAATTTTTCCGACAAAGGCTCTAGAACGGGCGTTTCAGAGCAAAACACCGAGCTAGAGCTGTTGACTCGGTCAGATTGTGAGAACCCGTGTGGATCCGGATACCGAGGTTATCGGCCGAACGCTGTGCCACAACACCCGAAAAACAGGTTTGGTGGTAAGCTCGCGCACCATGAATATCTACAGCTCCCGCCCCGTTGTCCTCTGTCTCTCCGGCCACGACCCCAGTGGTGGCGCCGGCTTGCAGGCAGATATCGAAGCCCTGCTCGCTCAGGGTTGCCATGCGGCTCCGGCCGTCACCGCCCTGACCGTGCAAGACACCGTCAACGTCACTGACTTTCGCGTCCTCGACCGTGAGTGGGTACTGGCCCAGGCCAATGCCGTGCTCAACGATTCCGAAGTCGCGGCAGTGAAACTGGGCATGCTCGGTTCCCTGGAAATGGTCGACACCGTTGTCGAACTGCTCCAGGCGCACCCGCACCTGCCAGTGGTCTGCGACCCGGTGCTGCGCGCCGGCGGCGGCGGACGCCTGGGCAAGGACGAGGTCGGCTACGCCATGCGCGAACGCCTGCTGCCGCTGTCGATCATCGCCACCCCCAACCTTCCCGAAGCCCGGATCCTCGCCGAACTGCCAGAAGGCACTGCGGACGAGTGCGCTGAAAAACTGTTGCCGTACATCAAGAACCTGCTGATCACCGGCGGTCACGGCGACGAAACCGAAATCCACAATCGCCTGTACAGCCGCGACGGCCTGCGCGAAACCTTCAAGTGCCAGCGCCTGCCCGGCAGCTATCACGGTTCCGGCTGCACGTTGGCCAGTACCCTCGCCGGTCGACTGGCACTGGGCGAAAACCTTGCCAGCGCCGTGCGTACCGCGCTGGATTACACTTGGCGCACCCTGCGCGATGCCGAACAACTGGGCAAAGGCCAGTTCGTGCCGCGTCGTCTGCCGCTGGATTTCTGCTCGTAACGTCGTGAGGTCTGCCTGATGAAACTACGTGGCCTGTACGCCATTACCGACGGTCCGTTGCTGGCCGGCAAGTTCCTGCCGTACGTGGAGGCGGCGCTGGAAGGCGGCGTCACCCTCCTGCAATACCGCGACAAGAGCAGCGACGAAGCCCGGCGCTTGCGTGAGGCCGAAGCCCTGCGCGATCTGTGCGAACGCTACAAGACCCAGTTGATCATCAACGATGACGCCGAACTGGCCGCACGCCTGAACGTCGGCGTGCACCTGGGCCAGACCGATGGTCCGTTGTCACCGACCCGCGCCCTGCTCGGCTCCAAGGCAATCATCGGTTCGACCTGCCACGCGCAGCTTGAACTGGCCGAACAGGCCGCCAAAGAAGGCGCGAGTTACGTCGCCTTCGGCCGCTTCTTCAACTCCAACACCAAACCCGGTGCGCCGACCTGCAGCCTCGATCTGCTCGATCAGGCCCGCCAGACGCTGCACCTGCCGATCTGCGCGATTGGCGGCATCACCCTCGACAACGCCGCGCCGCTGGTGGCCCACGGTGTCGATCTGCTGGCCGTGGTCCATGGCCTGTTCGGCGCTGACAGCACAGCCGAAGTGACCCGCCGCGCCCGTGCATTCAACGAATTGTTCAAATCCTGATTTTTGAGAGCCCGATCATGTCTCGTTCCGAAACCCTGTTTGCCAACGCCCAGAAACACATTCCCGGTGGCGTGAACTCGCCGGTTCGCGCGTTCAAGAGCGTCGGCGGCACGCCGCTGTTCTTCAAGCACGCCGAAGGCGCCTACGTCACCGACGAAGACGACAAGCGTTATGTGGATTACGTCGGCTCCTGGGGCCCGATGATCCTCGGCCACAGCCACCCGGACGTGCTGGACGCTGTGCGTAACCAGTTGCAGCACGGCCTGTCCTACGGCGCGCCGACCGCGATGGAAACCGAGATGGCCGACCTGGTCTGCTCGCTGGTGCCGTCGATGGAGATGGTGCGCATGGTCAGCTCCGGCACCGAAGCGACCATGAGCGCGATCCGTCTGGCCCGTGGTTTCACCGGCCGCGACAGCATCATCAAGTTCGAAGGCTGCTATCACGGTCACTCCGACAGCCTGCTGGTCAAGGCCGGTTCCGGCGCACTGACCCAAGGCGTGCCAAGCTCGGCCGGCGTACCGGCAGCGTTCGCCAAACACACCCTGACCCTGCCGTTCAACGACATCGACGCCGTTGAAAAAATGCTCGCCGAAGTCGGCCAGGACGTCGCGTGCATCATCGTCGAGCCAGTGGCCGGCAACATGAACTGCGTGCCGCCGGCGCCGGGTTTTCTCGAAGGCCTGCGCAGCCTGTGCGACAAGCACGGCGTGGTACTGATTTTCGACGAAGTGATGACCGGTTTCCGCGTGGCCCTCGGCGGCGCCCAGGCTTACTACGGTGTGACCCCGGACCTGACCACCTTCGGCAAGATCATCGGTGGCGGCATGCCGGTCGGCTGCTTCGGCGGCAAGCGTTCGATCATGGAGCGCATCGCGCCGCTGGGCCCGGTCTATCAGGCGGGCACCTTGTCGGGTAACCCGCTGGCGATGGCCGCCGGCCTGACCACCCTGCGCCTGATCAGCCGTCCAGGCTTCCACGCCGAACTGACCGATTACACCACTCGCCTGCTCGACGGCCTGCAACAGCGCGCTGACGCGGCGGGCATTCCGTTCGTGACCACTCAGGCTGGCGGCATGTTCGGTCTGTACTTCAGCGGCGCTGACGACATTGTTACTTTCGAAGACGTGATGGCCAGCGATGCAGCGCTGTTCGGTCGATTCTTCCACCTGATGCTGGAAGGTGGCGTGTACCTGGCACCGAGCGCGTTCGAAGCCGGTTTCACCTCGATCGCCCACGGCGAAGCCGAGCTGAAACTGACCCTCGACGCTGCCGAGCGCGCGTTCGCCAAACTGAAGTAATGGCTTGATCGCTGACGTTGGCCATTGCCAGCGTCAGCTTTCACCTACATTCCAGCGCTTTCTCCGACGCTTCTGCCAAAAATATCCCGCAAACCGGGTGATATATTCCCCACACAGCAGAAAATCGAGTAAAGACTTTGTAAGGTTGGCCCTGCTTATTTCATAATGCGCGCTTATTGGATCCCTCGATGGGTCCGCGCGCCCTTCAGAGGTAAGTCGATTCTCATGAACCGCACCGGCCGCACCCTTGCCTTGGGCTGCCTGTTGCTCCTTCAGCCACTGCTCGCACATGCACAAGCAGGCGGCAACTCGTTGTTGATCCCGGCGATGGGTCGTTGCACCCTCAATACTCAGCCGCAAGATGTCACGCAGGCCCTCGCCGCCTGCCAAAAGGCATCGGATGAGGGGGATGCGCAAGCGCAATACGAGTTGGGTGAGTTCTACTACGACGGCAAGAATGCGCCGCGCGACCTCAATCAAGCCCTGAGCTATTTCGAAAAGGCCTCGCTGCAAGGCCACGCCCAGGCGCAATTCAAGCTCGGCACCATGTTCTTCCACGGTGAAGGCGTGCAGGCCAACAACATTCAGGCGTACATCGTGCTGAAGATGGCCGCGGTCAACGGCGCAGAAGATGCCCTGGACACCGCCGACGAAGTCGCCGAGAAAATGCCCCGCGAAGACCTGGAAACCGCCACCCAGGTGCTCGGGCAAATTTTCCGTAAATACCTGATGGAACTGCAGAGCGCTGACGGCCGTACGCCGTTCTCGCCGCTTCCGTAGTCCCTTCTCCCGCCCCGCCTACTTCTCGGGCATCGGCACCGGAAACGGCATCACATTGCCGACCGCACCGCGAGCTTCGCTGATTTTCGGCGTACCGAGACGTTCCACTTCGTCGATGCGCACGATCGAATGCATCGGCACAAAGCTGCGCACCACGCCTTCGAACTGTGCCTTGAGCTTCTCTTCACTCGGATCAACGACGACCTGGGTGCGCTCGCCAAAGACGAACTCTTCCACTTCCAGGAAGCCCCACAGATCACTTTGATAGATCTGCTTGGCGTACATTTCGAACACCTGGCCCTGGTTGAGGAATATCACCTTGTAGATTGGAGCTTCGCGTTTGGTCATGGCGGGCGGACAACACATCGGGGTAAAAATGAGGGCGCGAACTATAGCATAGCCGCCGGACGCGCAACGGTAGGAACCTGGGGACATGTTCCCTATAATGCGCGGTTCTTTGAACCACGTGACGACCCTATTCCATGGCCAAGAAGCTTTACATCGAAACCCACGGTTGCCAGATGAACGAGTACGACAGCTCGCGCATGGTCGATCTGCTGGGCGAACACCAGGCCCTGGAAGTCACGGCGCGGGCGGAAGACGCCGACGTGATTCTGCTCAACACCTGCTCGATCCGCGAACGCGCCCAGGACCGGGTGTACTCCCAGCTCGGTCGCTGGCGCGAACTGAAACTGGCCAACCCGGACATGGTGATCGCCGTCGGCGGTTGCGTGGCCAGCCAGGAAGGCGCGGCGATCCGTGATCGCGCCCCGTACGTCGACGTGGTCTTCGGCCCGCAGACCCTGCACCGTCTGCCGGAAATGATCGACGCCGCGCGCATCAGCAAGCTGCCGCAAGTGGACGTCTCGTTCCCGGAAATCGAAAAGTTCGACCACCTGCCCGAGCCGCGCATCGACGGCCCGAGCGCCTACGTGTCGGTGATGGAAGGCTGCAGCAAGTACTGCACGTTCTGCGTGGTGCCTTACACCCGCGGCGAAGAAGTCAGCCGGCCATTCGACGACGTGATCGCCGAAATCATTCACCTGGCCGAAAACGGCGTGCGTGAAGTGACCTTGCTGGGGCAGAACGTCAACGGTTATCGTGGCGCGACCCACGACGGGCGCCTGGCGGATCTGGCGGAACTGATCCGTGTTGTCGCCGCTGTCGACGGCATCGACCGCATCCGCTACACCACCTCGCACCCGCTGGAATTCTCCGACAGCCTGATCCAGGCCCACGCCGACGTGCCGGAACTGGTCAAGCATCTGCACTTGCCGGTGCAGTCCGGTTCGGACCGGATCCTGGCGGCGATGAAGCGCAACCACACAGCGCTGGAGTACAAGTCCAAGCTGCGCAAACTGCGCGCTGCCGTACCGGGCATCTGCATCAGCTCGGACTTCATCGTCGGCTTCCCGGGCGAAACCGAGAAAGATTTCGAACAGACCATGAAGCTGATTGCCGACGTCGGTTTCGACTTTTCCTACTCCTTCGTCTACAGCCAGCGCCCGGGTACCCCGGCTGCCGACCTGGCCGACGACACCCCGGAAGAGCTGAAGAAAGAACGCCTGAACGCCTTGCAGCACCGTTTGAACCAGCAAGGTTTCGAGATCAGCCGACAAATGGTCGGTTCGATCCAGCGGATTCTGGTGACCGACTATTCGAAGAAAGACCCGGGCGAGCTGCAAGGGCGCACCGAGAATAATCGTATCGTCAACTTCCGCTGCGATAATCCGACCCTGATCGGCCAGTTCGCCGACGTGCACATCGATGCGGCACAACCGCACTCGCTGCGCGGCTCGCTGATCCAGTAACACCGCAAGGAGACCCCGCCAGACGGCTGAATCGGTGCCAGGCTTTTTAAGAGCTTTCGCACCCAGGCCACTGGCGTTATCCTTGATTTCATCCTAATTGCCCCAGGGCGGCTAAATACGACCTTGAACGCACCCATAGAACCTCATCGTTTTATCCTCGAGCCTTTTGAGGCTCGCCGCTTCGCCAATCTGTGCGGGCAGTTCGACGAGCACCTGCGCCTGATCGAACAGCGCCTGGCCATCGAGATCCGCAACCGTGGCAATCAGTTCGAACTGATCGGCGAACCCAAGCTCACCACTTCTGCGGAAAACCTGATTCGCCGCCTGTACCGGGAAACCAAGGGTTCAGAGCTGTCGCCGGATACGGTTCACCTGTTCCTTCAGGAATCGTCCGTCGTCGAGCTGGACAACCACGCCCCCGCCGAAGCCTCCGTCGCCCTGCGCACCAAGAAAGGCATGATTCGCCCTCGCGGCTTGAATCAGCTGCGCTATGTGAAGGAAATCCTCGGCAACGACATCAACTTCGGCATCGGCCCGGCCGGTACCGGCAAGACCTACCTGGCCGTAGCCTGCGCCGTGGATGCCCTGGAACGCGAGCAGATCCGCCGCATCCTGCTGGTGCGTCCGGCGGTCGAAGCGGGTGAAAAACTCGGTTTCCTGCCCGGCGACCTGTCGCAAAAAATCGACCCGTACCTGCGCCCGCTCTACGACGCGCTCTACGAGATGCTCGGCTTTGAATACGTGGCCAAGCTGATCGAGCGTCAGGTGATCGAAGTCGCACCGCTGGCCTACATGCGCGGTCGCACGCTGAACAACAGCTTCATCATTCTCGATGAGAGCCAGAACACCACGGTCGAGCAGATGAAGATGTTCCTGACCCGGATCGGTTTCGGTTCCACGGCGGTGATCACCGGTGACATCACTCAGGTCGACCTGCCGCGCGGCACCAAATCCGGACTTCATCACGTCATCGAAGTCCTGAAGGATGTGCCGGGTATCAGCTTCACCCACTTCATGCCCAAAGACGTCGTGCGCCATCCGCTGGTGCAACGCATTGTCGAAGCCTACGAGCGCTTCGAGAATCGCGTGGCCGATGAAACACCGAAGGACAATCGCCACGATGCTTGAGCTTGACCTGCAAATCGCGACCGAAGCGTCTGCGCCGACCGAAGCCGAATTCCGCCAATGGTGCGAACTGGCCCTGCGCCAGCGCACCGCCGATTCGGAAATGACCATTCGTCTGGTCGACGAAGAAGAAGGCCGCGAACTGAATCACACCTGGCGCCACAAGGATTACGCGACCAACGTCCTGTCCTTTCCCGCCGAAGTGCCCGACGAGTTTCTCGACATTCCATTGCTGGGCGATCTGGTGATCTGCGTGGCCGTGGTTGAGCGTGAAGCCGCCGAACAGGGCAAGGCACTCAACGCCCACTGGGCACATCTGGTCATTCACGGCTGCTTGCATCTGCTTGGTTACGACCATATAGATGACGAGGAAGCCGAGGAAATGGAAGCACTGGAACGCGAGTTGCTTGCCGAACTGGGTTATCCCGATCCGTACGCGGACGACGAAACCGAAACACCCCCTATCGTTACAACAAAGGATTCAGAGTAATCGCTATGAGCGAAGATCGATCGAGCAACGGGCAGAAGTCCTGGCTGGGTAAACTGACCCAGGCTTTTGCCCACGAGCCGAAGAACCGCCAGGAGCTGCTGGAGCTGCTGCGCGATGCACATCAGAACAAACTGCTGGACAGCGAAGCGCTGGCCATCGTCGAAGGCGCCATTCAGGTGGCTGACCTGCAAGTACGCGACATCATGGTGCCGCGCTCGCAGATGATCAGCATCAAGGCGACCCAGACACCCCGCGAATTCCTCCCTGCCGTGGTCGACTCGGCCCACTCGCGCTACCCGGTCATCGGCGAAAGCCATGACGACGTGATGGGCGTGCTGCTGGCCAAGGATCTGCTGCCGCTGATCCTCAAAGAGAACGGCGACAGCTTCAACATCAAGGACCTGCTGCGCCCGGCCACGTTCGTGCCGGAGTCCAAGCGTCTGAACGTGTTGCTGCGTGAATTCCGCGCCAACCACAACCACATGGCCATCGTGATCGACGAATACGGCGGTGTGGCGGGTCTGGTGACCATCGAAGACGTGCTTGAGCAGATCGTCGGCGACATCGAAGACGAGCACGACGTCGAAGAAGACAGCTACATCAAGCCGCTGCCCAGCGGTGATTTCCTGATCAAGGCCCTGACGCCGATCGAGAACTTCAACGAGTTCTTCGACAGCGAATTCTCCGACGACGAGTTCGATACCGTCGGCGGGCTAGTGATGAGCGCGTTCGGACACTTGCCAAAACGTAATGAAATCACTGAAATCGGCGCCTATCGTTTCCGCATCCTGAACGCCGACAGCCGTCGGATTCATTTGCTGCGACTCACGCCAATCGCCCGGTAAATTTAAGGACTGAAATGCGCTGGACAACCCGCCCCGGCTGGCCCGGTAACCTGCTGGCCGTGGCGGCCGGTGCAATCACCACCTTCGCTCTGGCACCGTTCGATCTCTGGCCGCTGGCCTTGCTGGCGGTCGGCCTGTTCTACGCAGGCCTGCGCGAGCTGAGCCCGCGCCAGGCACTGGGCCGTGGATGGTGCTTCGGTTTCGGCCTGTTCGGCGCCGGCACCAGCTGGATCTACTACAGCATCCACCACTTCGGCGGCGCGTCGGTGCTGCTGGCCGGGTTCCTGATGCTAATTTTCACGGCGGCCATTGCCTGGTTCTTCGCCCTGCCGGCCTGGCTCTGGGCGCGCTGGCTGCGTCGCAACGAGGCGCCGCTGGCCGATGCCCTGGCCTTCGCTGCGCTGTGGGTTGGGCAGGAAGCGTTTCGTGGCTGGTTCCTTACCGGTTTCCCGTGGTTGTACTCCGGTTATAGCCAGCTCGATGGCCCGCTGGCCGGGCTCGCGCCAGTGGGCGGCATGTGGCTGGTGTCTTTTGTCCTGGCGCTGACCGCCGCCCTGATCTACAACGCACCACGCCTGCTGCAGACCGGTCGCAAGGGTTTTATCGCCGCGGGCCTGGTATTGCTGGTCGGGCCGTGGGTGGCGGGTATCGCGCTGAAGGGCCATGCCTGGACCAGCCCGGCTGGCGCACCACTGAGTGTTGCTGCGATTCAGGGCAACGTCGCGCAAAGCATGAAATGGGACCCGGCCGAGCTCAACGCACAACTGGCGCTGTACCGCGACCTGAGCTTCCGTTCGAAACCCGTGGACCTGCTGATCTGGCCGGAAACCGCCGTACCGGTACTCAAGGAGTCCGCCGAGGGCTACCTGAACATGATGGGCAACTTCGCCGCCGAGCGTAAATCGGCGCTGATCACCGGTGTGCCGATCCGCCAGACAGTGCGTCACGAGAAGCGCTTCTTCAACGGCATCACCGTGGTCGGCGAAGGCGACGGCACCTATCTGAAACAAAAACTGGTGCCGTTCGGCGAATACGTACCGCTGCAGGACATCCTGCGTGGGCTGATCGCGTTCTTCGACTTGCCGATGTCCGATTTTGCCCGTGGTCCTGCCGATCAGGCGCTGTTGCAGGCCAAGGGTTATCAGATTGCACCGTTCATCTGCTACGAAGTGGTGTACCCGGAATTCGCCGCCAGTCTGGCGGCACGCAGCGACCTGCTGCTGACCATCAGCAACGACACCTGGTTCGGCACCTCGATTGGCCCGCTGCAACACTTGCAGATGGCGCAGATGCGCGCCCTTGAAGCCGGGCGCTGGATGATTCGTGCCACCAACAACGGCGTGACCGGCTTGATCAACCCGTTCGGGCAGATCACCGAGCGCATTCCGCAGTTCGAACAAGGCGTGCTCTACGGCGAAGTCGTGCCGATGCATAACCTGACGCCTTACCTGCAATGGCGTTCGTGGCCGTTGATCATCCTGTGCGTGGTGCTGTTTGGCTGGGCGCTGATGACCAACCGGATGTCCAAGACTCTGTGAAAACCCGATCACTCCCGCGTTCTGCGCGGGAGTGATCAATCGGCGCTGTCTTCCCCTCGGTAGAACAACGAGTAGCCGATCTGCCCCACCGCCTCGTTCAACAACTGCCCGCTTTGCCAGATCGACTTGAACTCGGGCATCCAGCCGCCAAACGGCCGGGCATTGTCAGTGCCGAGGAAACCGACCGGCGCCGGCACCACTTCGAATCCAGCCTGTTGATAACTCCACACCGCTCGCGGCATGTGCCAGGCCTGGGTCACCAGCACGACACGCTTGACGCCCTCAGGCAACAGCATCTTGGCGCTGAAGGCGGCGTTCTCCCATGTGGTGCGGCTCTCCCCTTCCTGCCAACGCACCGTCACACCGAAATCATCGCGTAGCGAATCGGCCATCAGTCTGGCTTCGCTCGGCGGCGTACCGTAATGCAGACCACCGCTGGTCAGAATCGGTAACCCTGAGGCCTTGGCCAACCGCGCCGCATAACGCTGCCGTTCGAGCCCGATACCGGTCGGCTGATCCTCGCCCCAAGCCAGATCACCGCGCTCGCGACCGGAGCCCAGCACCACGATGGCATCGGCGCGTTGCGCAAGGCTTGTCCAGTCTTCCCGGGCCAGCGGCGGCTCGCGCTCCAGGGCCTTGGCCCCCCATTGCACGACCACCGGCAGACTCATCAGCAGGAAACCGCCAAAACCCAGGGCAAAGCACAGCCCGGCCAGTCGCGGCCGCGAGCGACGCAGCCACCAGGCGACGAGCAACAGCAGCAAGAGAAGGCCGGGCGGCAATAGAAGTTGTTTAATGAAATAACGAAAAGGCATCGAGCATCTCCAGAGATGCCCGAAGCCTAAGTGGGTTAGTACAGCGCGACAACCAGTAGGGTCGGATCTGCTGAAAAAGATCCGCTTTTTGACCTGCCATGCGTTTACTTGGCCTGCAGAGTCCGAACCTTGACGGTGTCTCTGCCGGGCGCCTTGTCCTTGAGCCAGATGACTTTGGCCGAACGGGGTGCATCGAGTTGCTTCACTGCCTGTGACAGATATCCGTGGGTTTCACGCTCACTGCGATCCAGATAGGCCTTGACCAGTTCGAACTCGGCGGGGCTCAAGCCACGCAATTCCAGCTCCAGGGGGCGCTCGTCGCGCAGCCGGACAGCGGTTTTTGCAGCGTCCAGGGCCGTCCCCAGGCGATCGATCAACCGCTCGTACAACTCGGGTTTGGTAACGTTTTTTTGCTGTGACTCCACCATCCCTCACCTCATTGAAGATAAGACTCACTCCCCAGTTAGAGCTTAGCTTCGCTGCACAAACCGGCTGCACGCCGCGACCAACGGCCCTCGCCGCGATTTTGCCCGGTCAAACGGCTGCAATCAGGGTTTCCCTAGGCCAAGCGCGGTCATGTATGCTACGGCGCTTCCTGTAACTCCACTTCCAGCCCGTCCGGCCCGCTCCGGATGTCGCATTGAAGAGGATTAGGCCACCCCTATCCAGTACAAAAGTAGCCATGCACGAACAATATCAGCCCCGTGAAATCGAAGCCGCCGCCCAGTCGTTCTGGGACGAGCAAAAGTCCTTTGAAGTCAGTGAACAGCCAGGCAAGGAGACTTACTACTGCCTGTCGATGTTCCCTTACCCCAGCGGCAAGCTACACATGGGGCACGTGCGCAACTACACCATCGGCGACGTGATCTCCCGCTACCAGCGCATGCTCGGCAAGAACGTTCTGCAACCGATGGGTTGGGACGCCTTCGGCATGCCGGCAGAAAACGCCGCGATGAAGAACAACGTGGCCCCGGCCAAGTGGACCTACGAAAACATCGCCTACATGAAATCCCAGCTGCGCAGCCTGGGCCTGGCGGTGGACTGGTCGCGCGAAGTCACCACCTGCAAGCCTGATTACTACCGTTGGGAGCAGTGGCTGTTCACTCGCCTGTTCGAAAAAGGCGTGATCTACCGCAAGAACGGCACCGTGAACTGGGACCCGATCGACCAGACCGTTCTGGCCAACGAACAGGTGATCGACGGTCGCGGCTGGCGTTCCGGCGCGCTGATCGAAAAGCGCGAAATCCCGATGTACTACTTCAAGATCACCGCCTACGCGGATGAGCTGCTGGAGAGTCTCGACGAACTGACCGGCTGGCCGGAACAGGTCAAGACCATGCAGCGCAACTGGATCGGCAAGTCGCGCGGGATGGAAGTGCAGTTCCCGTACAACGTCGACTCGATTGGCGAAAGCGGCACCCTGAAAGTCTTCACCACCCGTCCGGACACCCTGATGGGCGCAACCTATGTTGCCGTGGCTGCCGAGCACCACCTGGCGGCCCTTGCCGCGAAGAACAACCCTGAGCTGCAAGCGTTCATCGCTGAATGCAAGGGCGGCAGCGTCGCCGAAGCCGACGTCGCCACTCAAGAGAAGAAAGGCCTGCCGACCGGCCTGTTCGTCGAGCACCCGCTGACCGGTGAAAAACTGCCGGTCTGGGTCGCCAACTACGTGCTGATGCACTACGGCGATGGCGCGGTCATGGCTGTGCCGGCTCACGACGAGCGCGATTTCGAGTTCGCCCACAAGTACAACCTGCCGGTCAAATCCGTGGTTCGTACCAGTTCCGGTGAAACCAACCCGGCGCCGTGGCAGGACGCCTATGGCGAGCACGGCACGCTGATCAACTCCGGCGAGTTCGACGGCCTGGACTTCGCCGGCGCGTTCGACGCCATGGAAGTCGCCCTGATCAAGAAAGAGCTGGGCGCCTCGCGCACCCAGTTCCGCCTGCGTGACTGGGGCATCAGCCGCCAGCGCTACTGGGGCTGCCCGATCCCGATCATCCACTGCGATGCCTGCGGTGACGTGCCGGTGCCGGAAGACCAGTTGCCGGTCGTACTGCCGGAAGACGTGGTGCCGGACGGCGCCGGTTCGCCGCTGGCGCGCATGCCCGAGTTCTACGAGTGCACCTGCCCGAAATGCGGCCAGCCTGCCAAGCGTGAAACCGACACCATGGACACCTTCGTCGAGTCGTCCTGGTACTACGCCCGTTACGCCTCGCCGCACTTCGAAGGCGGCCTGGTGGAAAAATCTGCAGCCGACCACTGGTTGCCGGTGGATCAGTACATCGGCGGTATCGAACACGCCATTCTTCACCTGCTCTACGCGCGCTTCTTCCACAAGCTGATGCGCGACGAAGGCCTGGTGAGCTCCAACGAGCCGTTCAAGAACCTGCTGACCCAGGGCATGGTGGTCGCCGAGACTTACTATCGTCGTGAAGCCAACGGTGCCTACACCTGGTTCAACCCGGCGGACGTGGAACTCGAGCGCGACAGCAAGGCCAAGGTCATCAGCGCCAAGCTGATCGCGGACGGCCTGCCGGTGGAAATCGGCGGCACCGAGAAAATGGCCAAGTCGAAGAACAACGGCGTCGACCCACAGTCGATGATCGATCAGTTCGGCGCAGACACCTGCCGTCTGTTCATGATGTTCGCTTCGCCACCTGACATGAGCGCTGAGTGGTCCGACTCCGGCGTGGAAGGCTCGCACCGCTTCCTCAAGCGCGTCTGGCGTCTGGCTCAGGCCCACGTGACTCAGGGCCTGCCGGGCAAACTGGACGTGACCGGCCTGAATGACGAACAGAAAGTCATCCGCCGTTCGATCCACCAGGCGATCAAGCAGGCCAGCCATGACGTCGGCCAGAACCACAAATTCAACACCGCCATCGCTCAGGTGATGACGCTGATGAACGTGCTGGAAAAAGCCGCCCAGGCCACCGAACAGGATCGCGCACTGGTTCAGGAAGGCCTGGAAGCCGTGACGCTGCTGCTGGCGCCAATCACGCCGCACATCAGCCATGAACTGTGGAACCGACTGGGCCACGCCGAACCGGTAATCGACGCCGGCTGGCCGGTGCTGGACGAAAGCGCACTGGTGCAGGACAGCCTGACGCTGGTCATCCAGGTCAACGGCAAGCTGCGCGGCCAGATCGAAATGCCGGCCGCCGCAACCCGTGAGGAAGTCGAAGCCGCCGCCCGTGCCAACGAAAACGTGCTGCGCTTCGTCGACGGCCTGACTATTCGCAAAGTGATCGTAGTGCCCGGGAAACTGGTCAATATCGTCGCCAGCTAATTGGATCGGGCGCCGGGTTTGCCTGGCGCCCTGTAAAACCTTTCGGGCCGCAAGGTCGGCCCACATGGTTTCAAGGGGAGCAACACAATGATCAAACGCAATCTGCTGGTGATGGGCCTCGCGGTCCTGTTGAGCGCCTGCGGTTTCCAGCTGCGCGGCACCGGCACCACCGAACTGGCGATCAAGGAACTCGACCTGAGCGCCCGCAACGCCTACGGCGAAACCGTGACGCAACTGCGTCAGCTGCTGGAGGCCAGCGGCGTCAAGATCGTCTCCGGTGCGCCGTACAAGCTGTACCTGGCCGACGAGCAGGAGAACCAGCGCATCCTCAGCTACGCTGGCGCCGGCCGTACTGGCGAGTATCAGGTAAACACTGTGCTCAGCTACGACATCCGTGGCGACAAGAACCTGCTGCTCAAAAGCGACAAGCTTGAAGTGCAGAGAGTGTTCATCCACGACGGCAACAACCTGGTGGGTTCCGACCAGGAAGCCAACGATGCCCGCAACGAGACACGCCGCGAGCTGGTACAGCGCATGATGCTGCGCCTGCAACAGCTGACTCCGGCTCAGCTGGAAGCTCTGCAACAAGCCGCCAACGACCGGGCCAAGGCAGAAGCCGACGCCCTGGAAGCGGCGCAGAAGGCTGAAGCGGAAACCCCGCGTCAGTCGCCGCTCGAACTGCCGCAGCAGTAAGACGTACGGGGCGCTCAGGCGCCCCGTTCGCCGTTTCTTATGAAGCTCGCTCCCGCCCAACTCGGCAAACACCTGCAAGGTGCGCTCGCGCCGGTCTACATCATCAGCGGCGATGACCCGCTGCTGTGTCAGGAAGCCGCCGACGCCATTCGCTCCGCTGCCCGTCAGCAAGGGTTCGACGAACGCCAGGTCTTCGCCGCCGACGCCAATTTCGATTGGGGAACGTTACTGCAGGCCGGCGCCAGCATGTCGCTGTTCGCCGAAAAGCGCCTGCTGGAACTGCGCCTTCCCTCCGGCAAGCCCGGTGACAAGGGCGCTGCCGCACTGATCGAATACTGCTCACGCCCCGCTGAAGACACGGTGCTGCTGATCAGCTTGCCCAAGCTGGACGGCAGCGCGCAGAAGACCAAGTGGGGCAAGGCGCTGGTCGAAGGTCAGCAGACCCAGTTCATCCAGATCTGGCCGGTGGATGCCAACCAGTTGCCGAGCTGGATTCGCCAACGCCTGTCCCAGGCTGGGCTGTCAGCCAGTCAGGACGCAGTCGAACTGATTGCCGCGCGAGTCGAAGGCAACCTGCTGGCTGCGGCGCAGGAGATCGAAAAGCTCAAGCTGATGGCCGAGGGTGGGCAGATCAGCGTCGAAACCGTGCAGGCGGCCGTGGCCGACAGTGCGCGTTTTGACGTGTTCGGCCTGACCGACGCGGTGCTCAACGGCGAACCGGCTCACGCCCTGCGCATGCTCGAAGGGCTGCGTGGCGAAGGTGTCGAGCCGCCGGTGATTCTCTGGGCCCTGGCGCGGGAGTTGCGCCTGCTGGCCAATATCTCGTTGCAGTACAGTCAGGGCACGCCGCTGGACAAGTGCTTCAGTCAGGCGAAACCGCCGGTCTGGGACAAGCGCAAACCGCTGATGAGCAAAGCCCTGCAACGCTACTCGGCGCAACGCTGGGCGCAATTGTTGCTCGAGGCCCAGCGCATCGACGCGCAAATCAAGGGTCAGGCGGCTGGCTCGCCGTGGATGAGCCTCAGTCGGCTGGCGCTGTTGATGGCCGGTCAGCGTCTGACATTGCCTGCCGAATGAAACCCGGGATCGCACACCGCGATCCGGTTTTTTTTTACAGACCATTTCCTACAGAACATCCCGCCTTCAGCCCTCTAGACAGACGCTCGACATCGGCAGATCATTTGCCGCGCAAAACCCACTCACTCGCGAGAACCCTCATGAGCAAAAAGCCATCGAAACATGGCCATAACAAGGCCAAATCCATCGTCGCCCAACCCCTGTTCCGCAGCCGCCAGGAACGACCAACCAAGGGTAAAGGCAGCTACCGCCGCGAAGCCTTCCAGTCTGACAGCTGGGAGGCTTCTTACTTTCTGGCCGCTTGAAGCGCAGCACCCCTTCCTCATGTTAAGGTCTGCACCTGATTCGTATCCTCTGGACCTGTGCATGCCCCTTAGTCTTTCCCGTCGTTGGCCCTTTCGCCAACTGATCGCTGCCACAAGTTTCGTACTGCTTGTCGCCTGCGCGGAAAAACCCACCGCCGCCGACGCTCAACCGCTTCAGACCGCTCCTGTTGCCACGGCCCCCGCGATCATCCCGCCGGTAGTGCCGTCCGGTGACGACCTCGACCTGCAACCCACCCAAACCTTCGCCGAGTGGCAGGCCGGTTTCCGCAAGGACGCTTTGGCCGCCGGGATTCGCGCCGACGTCTTCGATCGCGCCTTTGCCAACGTCAGCTTCGATGCCAGCGTGATCCGTGCCGACCGCAGCCAGCCGGAATTCGCCCGGCCGGTGTGGGAATACCTGGATGGCGCCCTGTCGCCGCTGCGAGTGCGCAAAGGCCAGGCGCTGATCAACCAGTACGCCGACATCCTGCAACGCATCGAACAACGCTACGGCGTCGATCGCCAGGCGCTGGTGTCGGTGTGGGGGATGGAAAGCAATTTCGGCCAGTTCCAGGGCACCAAGTCGGTGATCAATTCCCTGGCGACCCTGGCCTATGAAGGCCGCCGCCCGGGCTTTGCCCACGCGCAACTGATCGCGGCGCTGCAAATCCTGCAACAGGGCGACATCACGCCAGAGAAGATGCTCGGCTCCTGGGCCGGCGCCATGGGCCAGACCCAGTTCATCCCGACCACCTACAACACCCACGCCGTGGATTTCGACGGTGACGGTCGCCGTGACATCTGGGGCAGCCCGGCTGACGCCTTGGCCTCGACCGCGCACTACCTGCAAAGCTCCGGCTGGCAGCGTGGCCAGCCGTGGGGCTTCGAGGTGCAGCTGCCGAGCGGTTTCAACTACACCCTGGCAGACGGTGCGATTCGCAAAAGTGTCGCCGAATGGCGGCAACTGGGTGTGATTCTGCCCAACGGCGGCCAGGCACCGGCCGGCTCCGAGCAACTTTCGGCCGCCCTGCTGCTGCCGGCCGGCTATCGTGGCCCGGCGTTCCTGATCCTCGATAACTTCCGGGCGATCCTCAAGTACAACAACTCGTCGTCCTATGCCCTTGCCGTGAGTCTGTTGTCCGAGCGTTTCAACGGCGCAGGCCTGATCAACGGCACCTGGCCAAAAGATGATCTGCCGCTGAGTCGCACCGAACGCATCGAGCTGCAAAATCTGCTGACTGCACGCAACTACGACGCGGGTACCGCCGACGGCATCATCGGCGCCAATACGCGCAAGGCGATCCGCAGTGCGCAACAGTCCTTTGGCTGGCCCGCAGACGGTTACCCGACGCACAAGCTGCTGGAAAGCTTGCGTAGCCAGTAAAAAAGACCGCCGCCTCTTCAGGCGGCGGTCTTGTTTTGGGGTTCGGCTACCGAATCACCACATCCTGCTCCAGCATCAACTCCTTCTTCCCCGCATCCAGTCGAACCAGCGCCCCCATCGGCAACGTCAGGTTCGGATCACAATGCCCGCTGCGCCAACCCGACAGCACCGGAATCCGCAACGGTTCAAAGGTCTGCTTGAGCAGGCGGTTCAAGGCCTCGGTATCCACGCCCGCCACATCCCCGACCAACACGCCACGCAGCTTGGCCAATTTGCCAGCCAGACGCATCTGGGTCAGCAAGCGGTCGATCCGATACAGCGGCTCGTTGACGTCCTCGATGAGCAGAATCACCCCTTCGACGTCGATTTCGTAAGGCGTGCCCAGGGTCGCGGCGATCATCGCCAGATTGCCGCCCAGCAAACGCCCATGGGCAATGCCGGGCTCAACCGTGGTCAGTGGGTAGGCCACCGGATGGCTCAATACGCTACCGGCCGTCAACTGGCCGCGCAGCATGGCGAAGAACGACGTCACCGTCGGCGGTTCCTTGTCCCCCAGCAAGTCGGCATTCAACAGTGGCCCGTGAAAGGTCACGAACCCGGCGTAGCGACTGATGGCCAGATGCAGTGCGGTGATGTCGCTGTAACCGACGAAGGGCTTGGCATGGCGGCTCAGCAAGTCGTAGTCGATCCGGTCCAGCAACCTTGGCGTGCCGTAACCACCGCGCAGGCAAATGATTGCATCGACCTCCTCGTCAGCGAATGCAGCGTGCAGATCGTTGAGCCGCACCTCGTCGCTACCGGCCAGATAGCCATCCTTTTCGTAGACGCCAGGGAACACCCGCAATCCGTAACCCCGGGCGCGCATCCATTGAACAGCCTTTTCAGTATCCAGCGTGCCGGGGCCGGCTGGAGCGATGACGCCTATCAGCCCTTCCGAAGGCAGTGCGGGGACAGGCTTGTGCGGACAAAGGGTGTGGGTCGGTCGAACGGTCATCCATGGATCTCCCTGTGTGAAGTCATGCTCACACAGTAGTCAGGAACGGCGACAAACAGAAGAGGCTCGGCTGCGCCGCAGATTGCAGGAAAAGTCAGTAACGAGTGTAGGCCGGGCAAAAAAATGCCCGCCGGGCACTGAAGCCTCGGCGGGCATTTTCTCATTCAGCGCTGAATCAGGAACCGAGCAGCTCGGCCTTGACCAGTTTCGCCTGCTCGTCGGCGTGGTACGAAGAACGCACCAACGGGCCGGACGCGACGTTCTTGAAGCCCATCTTGTAACCTTCCTCGGCGAACCAGGCGAAGGTGTCCGGGTGCACGAAACGCTGCACCGGCAAGTGGCTGCGGGACGGTTGCAGGTACTGGCCCAGGGTCAGCATGTCGATGTCGTGTTCGCGCATGCGCTTCATGACTTCGATGACTTCGTCGTCGGTCTCGCCCAGACCCAGCATCAGGCCGGACTTGGTCGGAATGTGCGGCATCATCTGCTTGAAGCGTTGCAGCAGGGTCAGCGACCACTGGTAGTCCGAACCCGGACGCGCAGCCTTGTACAGGCGCGGCACGGTTTCCAGGTTGTGGTTGAACACATCCGGCGGCTCGGCCGCA
Organism: Pseudomonas sp. GW821-FHT11G12; assembly: GCF_058808055.1. Classification (NCBI taxonomy): domain Bacteria; kingdom Pseudomonadati; phylum Pseudomonadota; class Gammaproteobacteria; order Pseudomonadales; family Pseudomonadaceae; genus Pseudomonas; species Pseudomonas sp. GW821-FHT11G12. Next base: position 136,248 of record NZ_JBXARH010000008.1, on the reverse strand, counting down.
GTGATTTCCAGAGCGATGTCCATGCGGCCACGGTAGTCCGGGACCAGGGTCTCGAGCTGCACGTTCGGCGACAGTTTGCGGATTTCGCGGATGCAGTCGGCAAAGTGCTGGGCACCGCCGTCACGCAGGTCGTCGCGGTCAACCGAGGTGATCACCACGTACTTGAGTTTCAGGTCGGCGATGGCGATGGCCAGGCTTTCCGGCTCGTTGACGTCCAGTGGCTTCGGACGACCGTGGCCAACGTCGCAGAACGGGCAGCGACGGGTGCAGATGTCACCCATGATCATGAAGGTCGCGGTGCCGCCGGAGAAGCACTCGCCCAGGTTCGGGCAGGACGCTTCTTCACAGACGCTGTGCAGCTTGTGCTTGCGCAGCAGGCTCTTGATGCGGTCGACTTCCGGCGAAACCGGGATGCGCACGCGGATCCAGTCGGGTTTCTTCGGCAGTTCGGTGGTCGGAATGATCTTCACCGGGATGCGTGCAACCTTCTCGGCGCCGCGCAGCTTGACGCCCGCTTCAACCTTGGGACGCGGGGCCGGGCGCTCGGTCACGTCGAGCGTCGGGATCATGGTTTGCACTGCATCAGTAGTCATATCAGTCGATTCCGCCCGTCAGGGTCGTCTGCTCAGCATAGTCGAGGTGTTTGACGAGCTGCGCGCGCAGCCGGGCACTTACCTCGGCAAATTCAATCGATCCTGCATGGTCGCTCAGCTGGGTCATCGCCAGCCCGGCGTAGCCGCAGGGATTAATCCGTCGAAACGGTTCCAGGTCCATGTCCACGTTCAGGGCCAGGCCATGAAAGGAACAACCGTGGCGAATCCGCAAACCCAGAGAAGCGATTTTCGCTCCGTCGACGTACACGCCGGGAGCATCTGGCTTGGCGACGGCGGTTACACCGTAACTGGCCAGCAGTTCGATCAGGCACCGCTCCATGCGCGTGACCAGGTCTCGTACACCAAAACCCAGTTTGCGCACATCCAGCAGCAGGTACGCCACCAGTTGGCCGGGGCCATGGTAGGTCACCTGCCCGCCGCGGTCGACCTGCACCACCGGGATGTCCCCCGGCAGCAACAGGTGTTCGGCCTTGCCGGCCTGGCCCTGGGTGAACACCGGCGGGTGTTCGACGAGCCAGATTTCGTCGGCGGCATCACTGCCGCGTTCGTTGGTAAAACGTTGCATGGCATGCCAGACCGGCTCGTAAGCCATCTGGCCAAGCTCGCGAAAGCCCAGCGTGCCGGACATCACAACACCATGTGCACGAAACCGGTCGCCCGCAGTTCGCTGTTGATGTTGTACAGCTGATCCTGGTCGGTCGCGACGATGTGCAACTGGATGGTGGTGTACTTGCCGTTGCTGCTTTGACGCTCGTCCACACGCTCATCGTTGATCTTGGCGTGTTTCTTGACGATGTCGATGATCTTGTCTTTGTTGCCGACGCCCGTATCGCTGATCACCTTAACCGGATAATCAACCTGCGGAAATTCGATCTTTGGCGCCTTTACTTCGGTATCGGTCATGGCGTAACGGCCTCGTAAGCGTAAGCCCGGTAACGAACAAGGCCCCGCTCCGGATCGGAACGGGGCCATGCAGGTCAACTCGAATCAGTTGAACAAGCCGTAGAAGAATAGACGGATGCTATCCCACATGCGGCGGAAGATACCACCCTCCTCGACAGCGTCCAGGGCGATCAGGTCGGCGCTGTGCACCACCTTGTCATCCAGTTTCACTTCGACTTTACCGATCACGTCGCCCTTGGCGATTGGCGCGGTCAGTTGCGGGTTCATGGTCATGCTGGCAGCGAGCTTTTTCAGCTGGCCTTTCGGCAAGGTCATGGTCAGGTCTTCAGCCAGGCCGGCCTTGACTTGATTGGTGGTGCCTTTCCACACCGGGGCCTGAGCCAGTTCGGTGCCCTTCTGATAGAAGGTCTGGGTTTCGAAGAAGCGGAAACCGTAGGTCAGCAGCTTCTGGGTTTCAGCAGCGCGAGCCACTTCGCTGTTGGTGCCGAACACCACGGCGATCAGGCGCATGCCGTCACGTACGGCCGAGGACACCATGCAGTAGCCGGCTTCGTCGGTGTGACCGGTTTTCAGACCGTCAACGGTCTTGTCGCGCCACAGCAGCAGGTTGCGGTTAGGTTGCTTGATGCCGTTCCAGAAGAACTCTTTCTGCGAGTAGATCGCGTAGTGAGCCGGGTCTTCGTGGATGATCGCGCGCGCCAGGATCGCCATGTCGTGAGCCGACGAGTAGTGCTCAGGGTTCGGCAGACCGGTCGGGTTCATGAAGTGGGTGTTGGTCATGCCCAGATCGGCGACGGTCTTGTTCATCAGGTCGGCGAAGGCGTCTTCGCTGCCGGCGATGTGCTCGGAAACCGCGACGCTGGCGTCGTTGCCGGACTGGATGATGATGCCGTGCAGCAGGTCGCTGACAGTCACTTGCGAGCCGACTTTGATGAACATCCGCGAACCGCCGGTGCGCCAGGCGTTTTCGCTGATGGTCACTGGATCGTTTTCACCGATCTGGCCACGACGGATTTCCAGCGTAGCGATGTACGCGGTCATCAGTTTGGTCAGACTGGCCGGTGGCAGACGCTGGTCACCGTTGTTCTCCACCAGCACGTTGCCGCTGCTGGCGTCCATGAGCACGTAGGCTTTTGCGGCCAGTTGAGGTGGCGACGGCATCATCTCGGCCGCGAAGGCGGCTGGCGAGAGGAGCAGCGGGACTAGCAGACACAGGCGTTTGGCAAAGGTGGTGATGTTCATCCGTCTCTCGAAATCGCTAATGGAAACTGCCCTTGCGGGCAAAATTAATCAGATGGCTTTCTAACGGGCCATCGCGTGTTCAGTTGCTCACTCCAGTCACCCTTTGCCGGGCTTTTGTTCTTCGACGAGCCAACAACCTGGTCCACCCCCCAATCGCTGGTGAACCGTCAATCAAGTGCTACGTATTACTTACTCGGTGACCACGCTTGGCGAACCAAGATTGGCCGAGCGCACGCTGTTCTGTACCTGGGCAATTTCACCCGGCGAACCGATCGGTCCCAGGCGTACCCGGTGCAGGGTCTGCTGATTGCGCACGATCGAGCTGATGAACACCGGAGCGCTCACCATCCCGCTGAGCTTCGACCTCAGGAGTTCTGCAGCGTCCGGGTTGGCGAACGCGCCCACCTGCAGATACTGGCCAGACGCTGGTGCAGAAGCGTTTTTTTTTGCGCTGATCTGTACAGGTACAGTGTCAGAGGCATGTTGTTGCGGCGGTGGAGTCCACTGCTCGATGGTACCGGCCGAGGCCGTGATCACCGGCGCAGTATTCTGCGCGACTTGCGGCTCGTTGAGCATCAAAGGCGCCGGACGGCCTTTTGCGGCCCACCACTGTTGTGGGTCGATACCCTCGACCTTGACCCGCGCGGTGCCGATTTCGGCATAGCCGAGTTTTTTGGCCGCGGCGTAGGACAGGTCGATGATCCGGTCCGAATAGAACGGCCCGCGGTCGTTGACCCGCAGGATCACGCTCCTGTTGTTGTCCAGGTTGGTCACCCGAACGTAACTCGGCAGCGGTAATGTCTTGTGGGCGGCACTCATGCCGTACAGGTCATAGACTTCGCCGTTGGCGGTGTTCTGACCGTGGAACTTGGTGCCGTACCAGGACGCTGTGCCCGAAGCCACGTAGGTCTTGGATTCCTGCAACGGGAAGTAGGTCTTGCCCAGCACGGTGTACGGGTTGGCCTTGTACGGGCCGGTGTGCAGGGTCGGCGTGGCGTCCGGGATGCGCGACACATCGACGTCCCACCACGGCGCGCCATCTTTGTGGGCCCGGTTGATATCCAGGCCCGGCTGCGCGCGAACAGCAGTGGGCGAAGTCTTCTGGCTCGGCGCACGGCTGGTGGAGCAACTGGCGACCAACACTGCCAACGCAGCGAATGCCACCAGCTTCAGGGGTTTGTTGATAGGCAATGCCTGCATTACTTGACGCCCCGTGCTTTTACCAGCTCTTCAGACAGTTGATGTACAGCCATGGCGTACATCACGCTGCGGTTATAACGCGTGATCGCGTAGAAATTCTTCAGGCCCATCCAGTATTCCGGGCCGTTGTCGCCTTCCAGGCGAAATGCAGTAACCGGCATATCATCGCGCAGCGCATCATGACTTGACCAGCCCAGCGCTCGCAACTCCCCGACGGTTTTCGTCGGTTCGATCCCGGTGGTCAAACCCTCATCCACCTGCTCGCCGCGCACATCGGCCCGACTGACCACCGGCTCGCCGGCCACCCAGCCGTGACGCTTGAAGTAGCTGGCGACGCTGCCGATCGCATCATCCGGGTTGTTCCAGATATTGATGTGGCCGTCGCCGTCGAAATCCACCGCGTAGGCGCGAAAGCTGCTCGGCATGAACTGCGGCAAGCCCATCGCCCCGGCGTAGGAACCCTTGAGGGTCAGCGGGTCGACCTGCTCTTCACGCGCCAGCAGCAGGAACTCACGCAGTTCCTTGCGGAAAAATTCGGCACGGGGAGGATAGTCGAATCCCAGCGTGGACAAGGCATCGATCACCCGGTAATTACCGGTATTACGTCCGAAAAAGGTCTCAACGCCGATGATCGACACGATCACCTGGGCCGGAACGCCGTATTCCTGCTCGGCGCGGGCCAGCACGGCCTCGTGCTGGCGCCAGAAGTCCACACCCCGGGCGATGCGCGCGTCGGTGAGGAACATCGGCCGGTATTCTTTCCACTGTTTGACCCGTTCGGCGGGTTTGGAAATCGCGTCGAGAATCGCCTGTTTGCGCTGCGCCTCGCGGAACACCGCCATCAGTTGTTCGCCGGCGAAACCGTAGTCGCGGGTCATTTCACCGACGAATTCGGCCACCTGGGGCGAGCCTTCGTAATCGCCGGCCAGCGCTTCCTGCGCGCTGCCAAGGATGCCTACCAGGCCGAGCCACGGTGCGTATCGTGTCGCCCAGTCACGCATTACTTGCATTGAACTCTTCACCTTATTCAAACCTGTGCGATCCATTTGCGATGCGTATGGATCGACATCAAAACCCCAAACGCTGACAGCAGTGTCACCAGCGAAGTTCCGCCGTAGCTAATGAACGGCAACGGCACCCCCACCACCGGCAACAGGCCACTGACCATACCGATGTTGACGAAAACATAAACAAAAAACGTCATGGTCAAGGCGCCGGCGAGCAGTTTGCCGAACAGCGTCTGCGCCTGGGCGGTAATCACCAGGCCGCGACCGATCAGCAAGAGATAGATCAGCAGTAGAGCGCAAATGCCCACCAGGCCGAACTCTTCGCCGAGTACAGCGATGATGAAGTCGGTGTGGCTTTCCGGCAGGAAGTCCAGGTGCGACTGAGTGCCCAGCAGCCAGCCCTTGCCGAACACGCCGCCGGAACCGATGGCGGCCTTTGATTGAATGATGTTCCAGCCGGTGCCCAACGGATCGCTTTCAGGATCAAGGAAGGTCAGGATCCGTTGCTTCTGGTAGTCGTGCATGATGAAGAACCACATGGCGATCGCCACGGGTACGGCGGCGGCCAGCACGCTGAGGATCCAGCGCCAGCGCAACCCGCCCATGAACAGCACGAACGCGCCGCCGGCCAGAATCAGCAGCGAAGTGCCCAGATCCGGTTGACGCACGATCAGAATGAACGGCACGCCAATCAGCATCAGGCTGATCCCGACGTGCTTGAGCTGCGGCGGCAGCGTGCGTTTGGACAGGTACCAGGCGATGGTCGCCGGCATCAGGATCTTCATGAACTCCGACGGCTGGAAGCGGATCACCCCGGGAATGTTGATCCAGCGGGTCGCACCCATGGCGTTGTGGCCCATGATGTCCACCACCATCAGCAGCACCACCCCGACCACATAGCCGAGCGGCACCCAACGGGCCATGAACCGTGGTTCGAACTGGGCGATGACGATCATCGACACCAGACCGATGCCGAACGATGTGGCCTGTTTGGCCAGCAGGTCCCAGCTCTTGCCGCTGGCCGAATACAGCACGAACAGGCTGCCGGCGGCGAGGATCAGCAGTAGGACCAGCAAGGGTCCGTCGATATGCAGGCGTTGCAACAGCGTCGCGCGGCGACGCATCACATCCTCGCTGGAGAGCATGCGATCGAAATTATTCTTCACGGGCCGTAGCCTCCGCACTGATTGGGCTGGCGTATTCGGCCTTCAAGCGTCCGTCCTGATCCAGCAGCCAGGCGTCCATTACCTGACGCACCACCGGCGCGGCGACGCCGGAACCGGACTCACCGTTCTCGACCATCACCGACACCACGATTTTCGGGTTGTCGGCCGGTGCAAACCCCACGAACAAGGCGTGGTCGCGGTGGCGTTCCTGCACTTTGGAGCGGTCGTACTTCTCGCCTTGCTTGATCGCGACCACCTGGGCGGTACCCGATTTGCCGGCGATCCGGTATTGCGAGCCGATAGCCGCTTTGCGCGCGGTGCCCCGGGCGCCGTGCATCACCTGCTGCATGCCGTGATTGACCTTGTTCCAGTCCGACGGGTCGCGCAGGACGATGTCCGGCATCGGATTTTCATCCTTCGGCTTCTCGCCTTCGATGGTCTTGGCCAGGTGCGGACGGTTCCACACACCCTTGTTGGCCACCAGCGCAGTGGCCTGAGCCAGTTGCAACGGGGTCGATTGCATATAGCCCTGGCCGATCCCGAGAATCAGGGTCTCGCCCGGGAACCACGCCTGGCGACGGGTCGCGCGTTTCCACTCGCGGGACGGCATCAGGCCGGGGGATTCTTCGAACATGTCCAGCGAGACCTTCTGGCCGATGCCGAACTTGTTCATGTATGCCGACAACCGATCGATGCCGAGCTTGTGCGCCAGGTCATAGAAGTAGGTGTCGTTGGACCGCATGATCGCCGTGTCGAGGTCGACGAAGCCGTCCCCGGTGCGGTTCCAGTTGCGGTATTTGTGATCGTAGTTGGGCAGCATGTAGTAACCCGGGTCGAACACGCGGCTCGACGCCGTCACCACGCCCGCGTCCAGACCGGCAATCGCTACCGCCGGCTTGATCGTCGAGCCCGGCGGGTACAGACCGCGCAGTACGCGGTTGAACAGCGGCCGGTCGATGGAATCGCGCAGCTCGGCGTACGCCTTGAAGCTGATGCCGGTGACGAACAGGTTCGGGTCGAAGCTCGGCTGGCTGACCATCGCCAGCACCTCGCCGGTGTTCGGGTCCAGCGCTACCACGGCACCGCGTCGCCCGCCCAGCGCGGCTTCGGCGGCTTCCTGCAATTTGATGTCGAGGCTCAGGACGATGTCCTTGCCCGGCACCGGATCGGTACGCTTGAGCACCCGCAACACACGGCCCCGAGCGTTGGTCTCGACCTCTTCGTAACCCACCTGGCCATGCAGTTCGGCTTCATAGAAGCGTTCGATGCCGGTTTTACCGATGTGGTGGGTGCCGCTGTAATTGACCGGGTCGAGGGTCTTCAGCTCTTTCTCGTTGATCCGCCCCATGTAACCCACCGAGTGCGCAAAATGCGCGCCCTGCGGGTAGTGACGCACCAGTTGCGCGACCACTTCCACGCCCGGCAGGCGGAACTGGTTCACCGCGACGCGGGCGATCTGCTCTTCGGTCAGCTCGAACAGGATCGGCACCGGCTCGAACGGCCGGCGCCCCTGACGCATGCGTTTCTCGAAGATCACCCGGTCTTCCGGCGTCAGCTCCAGCACCTCGACGATCACATCGAGCACTTGCTGCCAGTCGCCGGAGCGCTCGCGGGTCATGCTCAGACTGAAGCTCGGGCGGTTGTCCGCCACCACCACGCCGTTACGGTCGAAGATCAACCCGCGGGTTGGCGGAATCGGCTGGACATGCACCCGATTGTTTTCCGACAGGGTCGAGTGGTACTCGTACTGGATGACCTGCAGGAAATACAGCCGGGCAATCAGCACACAGATCAGCAACACCACCGCAATGGCCCCGAACACGACGCGGCTACGCACCAGACGGGCGTCTTTTTCGTGGTCCTTGATGCGGATCGGCTGGGACATGAGGGCAGGATTACTTGTGGTAAGGGTGGCCGGACAACACAGTCCAGGCACGATACAACTGCTCGCCGATGAGGATGCGCACCAGCGGGTGCGGCAGCGTCAACGGCGACAACGACCAGCGCTGATCCGCGCGGGCACAGACTTCCGGCGCCAGCCCTTCCGGGCCACCGACCATGAAATTGACCGTGCGCGAATCCAGCCGCCAACGGTCGAGTTCGACCGCCAGTTGCTCGGTGCTCCAGGGCTTGCCGTGCACTTCGAGGGTGACGATCCGCTCGTTCTGCCCGACCTTGGCCAGCATGGCTTCGCCTTCCTGACGGATGAAGCGTGCCACGTCGGCATTCTTGCCACGGGTATTGAGCGGTATTTCCACCAGTTCCAGCGCCAGCTCGGACGGAAGACGCTTGGCGTATTCATGCCAGCCTTCTTCCACCCATTTGGGCATGCGTGAACCGACGGCGATCAGTCGCAGTCGCACAGCGCGTCCCTTACAGCTGGTCTTTGTTGAGCTTGGTGAAATGCTCGTGGGTGTTTTCCGGGCTGTGGTGCTTGGCATCCGCCGCACGGCTTTGCTCGGCACCGGCCCACAGGCGCTCCAGGTCGTAGAACTGACGAGCCGAGGCGGTCATCATGTGCACGATCACCAGGTCCAGGTCCAGCAGCACCCAGTCGCTGTCGCCCTTGCCTTCTTCGCCCAGCGGCTTGGCGCCCTGCTTTTTCACTTCTTCGCGAACCTTGTCCAGCATCGCGTTGATCTGGCGGTTGGACGTACCGGTGGCGATGATCATGTAGTCAGTGATGCTTTGCTTGTCGCGCACATCGATGATCTGGATGTCCTGGGCCTTGACGTCTTCCAGGGCGGCCACGGCAATCTTGACCAGTTCGTCGCCTTTCAGCGGCTCGTTGGTGTTGACCGGCTCTGGCAGCGGAGCGCTCTTGAACGTGCCTTTGCGCTTTACTTTGGTTTGGTCTTTGTCAGTCATATAAAACTCGTTTTGCTCATGTATTCGGCGTCTCGTCCCACGATGATCGTGTTACTTGAGCACGCCTTGTTCAGTTCGACGCACGATACAGACCGTGCGCATCGATGTAGGCCAGGACCGCGTCGGGCACCAGGAAACGTACCGACTTACCGCTGGCCAGCAGTTGACGGATCTGGGTGGCGGAGACCGCAAGCGGTGTCTGCCAGACGAATGCAATCTGTCCGCTCGGCCCTTTCAGGGCCAGCGGGTCGCTCACCGAACGCGCTGCCAGCAGGTTGCGCAAGGCATCCGGCGGTTCGCTGTCGGCGTCCGGGCGCTGTAGCACCAGGATGTGGCAATGCTGGAGCAACTCCTCCCAGCGGTGCCAAGTGGGCAGGCCGCAAAATGCGTCCCAGCCCAAAAGCAGAAAAACCTGGGTCTCGGCGGCCATTTCGGCGCGCAGCGACTCCAGGGTATCGATGGTCCAGGACGGTTTGTCCCGCTGCAATTCGCGGGCGTCCACCACCAGCGGCGGCACTCCGGCCACCGCACATTCAACCATTGCCAGCCGATCCTGCGCCGACACCTGCGGGGTATCGCGATGCGGCGGCCGGGCGCTGGGCATCATGCGCAGCTCATCGAGGGCCAGCGCTTCGGCGACTTCCAGCGCGCCACGCAAATGGCCGACATGCACCGGATCGAAGGTTCCGCCCAGAACGCCAATGCGCCGGGGGCGAGACTTTCTGCCGGATTTCGGCGCTTTCAGGTCGAGGTCGGACAAGTCAGACCGTCGCCTGGCCGCGCAACTGGCCATCACCGACCACGATGTACTTCTCGCAGGTCAGTCCTTCGAGGCCCACCGGGCCACGGGCGTGCAGCTTATCAGTAGAAATGCCGATCTCGGCACCCAATCCGTATTCGAATCCATCGGCGAAGCAGGTCGGGGTGTTGATCATCACCGACGCCGAGTCGACCTGAGCCACGAACTGGCGGGTGTCGGCGAGGTTTTCGCTGACGATCGAATCGGTGTGATGGGAGCCGTAATGGTTGATATGTTCGATGGCCTGGTCCAGACCGTCGACCACACGGATCGACAGAATCGGCGCCAGATACTCGGTGCCCCAGTCTTCTTCGCTGGCCGGCACGGCATCGATGATCGCCCGGGTGCGCTCGCAACCACGCAGCTCGACGCCTTTTTCGCGGAACTGGGCAGCCATCGACGGCAGGAAATCCTTCGCAACACTTTGGTCGACCAGCAAGGTCTCCATCGCGCCGCAGATGCCATAACGATAGGTCTTGGCATTGAAGGCGATGCGCTGGGCTTTCGGCAGGTCGGCGTGTTCGCTGACATAGACGTGGCAGATGCCGTCCAGGTGCTTGATCACCGGCACCCGCGCATCACGGCTGATGCGCTCGATCAGGCCACGGCCACCTCGCGGTACGATCACATCGACGTACTCGGGCATGGTGATCAGTGCGCCAACGGCGGCACGGTCGGTGGTTTCCACCACTTGCACCACGGCGGCCGGCAGCTCGGCTTCGGCCAGGCCGCGCTGGATGCAGGCGGCAATCGCACGGTTGGAATGAATCGCTTCGGAACCGCCACGCAGGATCGTCGCGTTACCGGACTTCAGGCACAGGCTCGCGGCATCGATGGTCACGTTCGGACGGGACTCGTAGATGATCCCGATCACGCCCAGCGGCACACGCATCTTGCCGACCTGAATGCCCGACGGACGGAAGCTCATGTCGCGGATCGCACCGACCGGGTCCGGCAAGGCCGCCACCTGACGCAGACCGACGATCATCCCGTCGATACGCGCCGGGGTCAGTTCCAGACGTTCCAGCAGTGCAGGCTCCAGACCGTTGGCGCGACCGGCGGCCAGATCCTGTTCATTGGCTGCCGCAAGCTCGGCGCGGGCGGCGTCCAAGGCATTGGCGGCAGCCAGCAGGGCGCGGTTTTTCTGCGCGGTGCTGGCACGGCCGATGACCCGGGAAGCTTCGCGGGCGGCGCGACCCAATCGGGTCATGTAGTCAAGAACGGACTCAGTCATGGTCTGCTGGGGTCTTGGCAAAGAGGAAAGCGGCAGATTATAGCTGTCGCGTCCCGGGACTAACAGCGGTGACGGGCGGATGGTCGAAATGGACGGCGATTTGCCGATGTTCAGCCGTAATTAAGGCTCGGATTGTTATCATCACGACCTCTTTCGCCTGGATAAACACCGTTTGCCATGTCCAATCTGACCGTTCGTGCCCACGCCGAGCGCCTGCCGATGGGCCTTCCGGACGTTTTTTTCGACCGTGACGCCCAGACGCTTGCCCGGGACCTGCTCGGCAAAGTCATCCGTCACCGGGTCGGCGACCTGTGGCTCAGCGCCCGGATCATCGAAACCGAAGCGTATTACTGCGAAGAAAAAGGCAGCCATGCCTCCCTCGGCTACACGGAAAAGCGTAAGGCTTTGTTTCTGGATGGCGGCCACATCTATATGTACTACGCCCGTGGCGGCGATTCGTTGAACTTCAGTGCACAGGGTCCTGGCAATGCGGTGCTGATCAAATCGGCCTATCCATGGGTCGATGAAATCAGCGGCCCGGCCAGCCTGGCGCAGATGCTGCTGAACAACCCCGATGCACAGGGTCGCCCGCGACCGTCGCAAAAGCTTTGCGCCGGGCAGACCCTGCTGTGCAAGGCCCTGGGGCTAAAAGTGCCGGTGTGGGATGCCAAGCGTTTCGACCACGACATACTGCTGGTGGAAGACACCGGCCCCGCGCCAGGCCACATCATCCAGACCACCCGCCTGGGCATCCCCCACGGGCGTGACGAGCATTTGATGTATCGCTTCGTTGATGCGGCCTACGCCCAGTGGTGCACCCGGAACCCGCTGCGCCGGGGTCAGGTCGAAGGACGCGATTATTTTCTGCTGTGAATTTCCCCTCTGCGGTACGCCGGTCAGGGACATCAATGAAATGGAGTGTGTTGTATGGGCCCATGGCTCGATAGCGTGACCGGGTGGCTGGCCGCCAATCCGCAGTGGCTGGCCGCCGCAGTGTTCGTCGTAGCCTGCGTTGAATGCCTGGCGATTGCCGGGCTGATTGTTCCCGGCACTGTGTTGCTGTTTGCCGTGGCAGTGCTGGCCGGCAGCGGTGCGCTGTCGTTGAGCGAAACCCTGTTGCTGGGTTTTCTCGGCGGGATTCTCGGCGACGTGATTTCGTACTTCCTGGGCCGCCACTTCCACCAGAACATCCGGCGCCTGCCGGGCTTGCGCCATCACCCGGAATGGATGGCCGGCGCAGAGACCTATTTCCAGCGCTACGGTATCGCCAGCCTGTTAGTGGGACGCTTCATCGGCCCATTGCGACCGATGTTGCCGATGGTCGCCGGGATGTGCGACATGCCCTTCCCGCGCTTCGCGGCCGTGAGTCTGCTGGCGGCGGCGGGCTGGAGCATCGCGTATCTGCTGCCGGGCTGGGCTACCGGGGCGGCGATTCGTCTGCCATTGCCGGAAGGCTTCTGGCTGCAGGCCGGGATCGTCGCCGCCAGCATTGCGGTGATGGTCGGCCTGAGTGCCAACAGCAGCCTGCGCCGCCATCGTCGGGCAACAATCTGGATCAGCAGCATGAGCCTGCTGATCCTGATCGGTCTGTTTGTCGGTTACCCATACCTGACCGCCCTTGATCAGGGCGTCATGACCCTCGTACAGGAACACCGCAACGCGGTGCTCGACGAGGTCGCGGTGGTCTTTACCCTGATCGGCGAGTTCCGCAACATGCTGGTGTTCAGCATTTTGCTGACCGGCCTGTTGCTGCTGTGCCGCCAGTGGCGTCAGGCAATCTTCGCCGGCAGTACCCTGCTCGTCACCGCGCTGGCCAACACCGGGACCAAACTGTTTTTCGCCCGGGTACGCCCGGAAGTGCTGACCGACCCGTTGACCAGTTACAGCATGCCCAGCGGCCACGCGTCCGGATCGTTCGCGCTGTTCCTGACCCTGGCGGTGCTGGCCGGACGTGGACAACCGCCAAGAATGCGCCTGACCTGGCTGTTGGTCGGCTGCATTCCGGCACTGGCGATTGCCTTGTCACGGGTGTACCTGGGGGCACACTGGCCAACCGATGTGCTGGCCGGCGCAATGCTTGCCGCCTGTGTCTGCGCCGCGAGCCTGTGGCTGATTCAGCGCCGCTCCCCCCTTGAAGCGATGCCGCAGAAAGTCTGGTGGCTGGTGTTGCCGGCACTGGTCGCCTTGTTCGGTTTCTTCGTGTTGCGGCATTTGCCGCATACATTGTTGCGATATTCGTACTAGGCGACGGCAGACAGCGCAGAAGGTTGGGTTCTCAAGACGAACGACACTGGCACGGGGTTGTAGGCATTGTGCTCGGTGTCGTTCGGATTCCTGTCGAGGAAGTACTTGAGACCTCCCTTTGTTTCGTGTTGAAACAGCCTCAGCTTCTTCTCGACACTGACTAGCGCCACAGAAGCCGGATTGGAAGGTAAGTCGCCAAAAGACTTCAACTTCCCGGCGTAGGTTTCCAGCTCGAAGTAGCTGCCGATATTCTTGTCCACCAGAAGATGCCGGGAGCTCTGATCCATCCGCAGTCGCCAATTGAAATAGCGCCCGACAGTCTTGACGCCAAGGGTGTAACGCCCCTGATTTTCCGGAACAAACTCAAACAGCAGCGGCTCCGCATCGTCATGATCCGCCAGGGTAATAATGCGCGATGCAACTTCGTCATTAAGAGAAATTTCCGCACTCAATCGTTGCCCCGTCGTAATTCGCGGATGTTTTAAACGCTGCTCCATCACCTGATAGTTGATGACAAGCGGAAGACCACCCGCAAAAAGATGCCCCGTAAATGTAGTATTTTTTGCATTGGACATATAGCAACTCTCTTGTTATTTAAACCGGATAAATACTCAACCGAGACTTCACTTGTCAGTTGTCGGCACCGCAACGTCAAGCTCGCTCTTCACCCGTTTGCGCTTGCGCCGTTCAAGGACCATCGAGTCAGCGTAGTAACCTGCGCCCTTGATGATGATATCGCTATTCAGATCGACGCCTGCATGTTTGAAAATATACTTCCCGGCGATGTCATCCCAGAAAGCCCACTCATCTTCGTAAATCGTCATATCGTCCTCCTTGATGATGAAGCCCGTTTCATTCGAGTCGACTTCAAACTAGAGGAACAACAACGGACAATCAACCCACAGAGCACTTCAAACACAATACAAAAAACAACAATACAATCAGAAAAACAATAACTACTGAAACCTTCACCCCTTCATGCCAGATTCAATCGACACATCACTGCAGAGTATTGATTTTGGCCAAGGCATTTACTGCAAACACTGAAACTATTCTTACAGCGCCAATTACAATTTCCGACATTAACGTTCCAACCACTTCACCAACAGTAGAAACGGAAGGCACTTCCGAAAAATCCCCTGATCTGCGAGACCTGGACAAGTTGTTCGGTCCCCTTCGATTTGGCGAGCTGACCGTGAGCCGCCAGGAGCTTCAAGCACTTGGAGCCCGGATCAACGGCGAGCCCGTTACAGCGTCCAACACGTACTTTCCCGAGCCCGATCAGGTCTTCACCGACGGACTGGAGCTCGACCCTGTTCAGGTTGAGCAACGGATCAAGTCAATCGATGGACAAGCGCGTCAACGGGTACCGGAATTACTCTACGAAATCGTCACCCTGCGCTCTCCCGATGCAGCGCCATTGCTGCGTGAAATGCCTGCGGGCGATTCTGCTGTCGCGATGAACCAGATCAATCGCTTGCTGGCCTCCACCCAGCGCCTGGATATCCACAGGAGCCCGTTGCCCGAGCATTTGCCGAGCTGGGTGGACAAGACCAAGAGTCGCGGGATGACCAGCATGGGGGCAGGGCTGCAGGCTTACGGGCTGTACAGCGCCTACATGGGCGCCATCGACGCCCTCAGGAAAGGCCAGATGGGTGAGGCACTGATCAATATCGGCGGCGGCCTCACGGAGATCACCTCACTGGGCCTGGAGTACGCACTGAGCAAGACAGGTGAACGGATGCTCCGCCAAGGCTCCATGGCCTTCGAGCAATTCGGCAAGACGTCCATGGGCAAATGGCTCTGTCGAAGTGCAGGGTTGATCGCCAGTGTGCTGACGCTGCCCTTCGATATCTACACCGCCATCAAGTCCTTCAATGATGCGGCCAAGGCTCAGGGCAAGGAGGCGCAGGATCTGTATGTCACTGGCGGACTGAGTGTGTTCAGCGGCGCATTGTCCATCGCCCTTGGCTGCGCGGCACTGATGGGATTTCAGGCCGCCGGCCCGGTGGGCATTGCAGCAGCGGCGATCATGATTGTCGGTGCCAGAGTCTATGGCGCCGTGCGCATGGTCGACGACATCGACGATTACATAGAGCTGACCGTGAACGAGCGCTGGCGTGCCGGCTGGTTTGCGTTCACCGGACAGGATCAGGACAAGGCGCTGATGGATCGCTACCTGATTGCCAAAACCACGAGCGACTACGCCAAAGCCCTGAAGACCCGCAGCCTCGGCTGGCTCGACAATGAATTCAAGGACAGTGTCGACGCGATCGTCAATGGCCGGTTCGAAATCAAGTTGCAGCCAACCCGCATCTATCGCTACCAATGGGATGAATCGAAGGGCGAAACGCCCTACACCCTCGAAAACCTCCCCGTCATCAGTGACACAGATGACACGTATGATGCGAGGGAAGGTTTACCCGCCGCAAACGATTTGATCATCAAGGCCAAGAGTGATCCCGTCAAAGGGATTTTCTGGAGTCTTGGTGGCGGTAATGACCGCGTGCAAGGCGTGCGGGAAAAGCCGAACTTCTTCAGTTATACCGCCGGCAGTAAAAGCCTGAGCGGTGGCAACAAGGACGACTCCTTTCTGTTTCAGTCGGCATCCGAAGCGCTCTCATCCGATCCGATCAAAGTGAGTGATCTGTCGGGAGGTGACGGCACCGACCTGTTGTGGCTGCAAGGCAATCACCGACACGAAAACCATGGCCCCAATCCTCCGCGTCATATCGGTTTTGACATCGACCTGAAAAACGGCAGGCTGGCATTACACCCTGCGGATCCAGCGCTGGAACCTGTGCTGCATTCGACGCTCAAGTCCGTCGAAAAGGTCGAGACCCTCGCCGGTGCGATCAATCGCGTGACCGGTACCGACGAGGCGGAAATCATTGCCGCCAATGGGGATGACGATGTTGATGCCGGGGGTGGGGATGACCTGATTTCCGTTCGCGGTTTCCATAGCACCGTCAAGGGCGGCAGCGGCAGTGACACCTATGTACTCGACCCGAGTTGCCGCAAGGTTTTCATCCACGAAGATGGCCAGGAACCCAGCAAGGTCTATCTGGGCGTAACGCTTGAAGCGATCCAGCGCTGGTACATCCGCGATGACGCTCTGGTGATCGAATCACTGCGCGACGATGACGTCCGGTCGCCGAGACGTGAACTGGCGCTAGAGGCGGTGTACCGGACTGTCGATGGCAAACGTTCCCTGCGCAACGATAAATGGGCGTTCATTACCCAGGACGGCTACCATTTGCAGCCCGTATGGCCGGCTGAAACCCCAGACCTCGCCGACTTGACCGTGAGAGTCAGTGTTCTGACCGTCGGTATGCCCGGACCCGCCCCGGTGCCGGTCAACGATCGCCCTTGTACCCTCGCGAAGAATCCGCACTCGCACTACTTCATTTCCCGTCAGATCTATCACACGATCCTGGTGGCCGCGCAAAGTGACAAACCCACTCGCAGCACTCTGTATGTCGACTACGACAGCACGGAAATCGACGAAGTCCGCGCCCTCTACACCGTTGAAAAAACAACGCCAAACGCCTTCACATTTCTCAGCTACACGAATGTCCACTTCACCCTCACTTTCGGTCATGGCGGCCTGCTTTCATTGCACGGTGCCGTGAGAGAGCGTCCGGGCAGGAAAAGTGACATGGGGGCCGGGATCATGGCCTCCGGCTGGCAAATGAATCATGCCTTGACGCTGGTCATGCGAGACGGTGTTTCCTATCGCCTCGGTTATCCCGACAACGCCTATCTCGATGATGCAAGAAACACCGGCTACCGTCAGATCCAAAGCCGCGCCTCACTGCACAAGCGCGCGGGCCAGTACATTTTCATCCGGCCTTCTGTCGAAAAGCGCACCTTGAAGACAACCCCTCAGCGGATCGATTTCAGCGCTGCACCGCACAGCGCCATCTACGCACTTGAGGGTCGATCGGCGCACTACGAAATCCATCCCGCCAGCCACATGTCCATCCGGCTCTCGACCGCCCCGGCCGACGCAAGCGTCAGCGGTTCTTCGAGCTGGGCTATCTACACCGCACAGTTGGAAGAAACCATCACCCGGCGCGAGCTCGCCATCAGCAACGACCTGCTGAAGATCGGCAGCCTTCACATTCATCTGCCGGACAGCAGCGACCCTTCGCTGCCACTGGAGAGTGTCGATGTGATTGTTTCGTCAGGACACCGTTACCGGGTCAATGCCCTGTTCGATGTCATCAGTCTTTACGCCCTCGACGCACGAGGCTGCGCCTCGACCCAAGCCATCGTCACGCTGATCGAGGAACACAGGCAGCACGATGAACTGGAGAGCGACCGAGTCCACGTTCAACACATTCGATTGCCGCAGTTCCCGTCAGGAAAGATTTTCTACCTCGCGGATTCCGGTCGCTGGCAGGTCGACAGCGACCCGACGCGTCAGATCGAGGCCGGGCAACTGGTCATCGAACAACCTACGGCCGTAAAGCCGACAGTCTGAGTGTTTTTTTCAACGTCCAGTCGTCAAGGAATGACACATGCGCCCCAAACCACCTGCTGCCTCCAACGCCCCGAAAATCAATACGCCCGGCCAGGCTGCCCCGGGATCGAGTCGAGTGCGGCCCGACGCTGATCTGCCGTTGCTGCATCAATTGCCGTTGCCCGGGACACATCGGCCTGGGGCTACTACCGATCAAGTTCACGGCAACCGTCCTCAGGGCAACGCTGCCCCAACGAATGTCAAAATCTCCGACCTGTCCACCCTCCCCCCCGAATCGCACAGCGGGATGAACCGCTATCTGTTGAATCCGGCCTTGCTGCGCAACATGCAACCTGCGGACAACGACGGTTTTCGCTTTGTCGTCGGTCGGCGGTTCGTCGACATCAAAGACATCGGCACCGTGCATGTCGAGTTCGACGCGGGTCTTGGCACTTATCGGGCGACGGATCTTTACGGAAAACTGCCAGCGGGACCCGCGCTCTACAGAAATACCGACGATACGACCTGGAGCCCGGCCCGGCAGATGGAATTGCCAAACCCATTGAAACGCCCATTGCCCGAATCCGATCACAGCAGTGAACAAGTGCCGGCCAAACAGCTTCCGGTCTCGCCACTGTCGGCACGGGAAGCGACATCCCGACTGCTTGGCGACTCACTGCTCAAGATGTATCCGCTGCTGACTCATGGCCAACGTGTCGAGCTGCTGCGCACCTACAATCTTTCGCCAGGGCAACACATTCGGTTGCACAACGACCTGATTGCCAGCCCCCAACGGATGCCGGAGTGGGCCGAACAGCACCAATCACTCACCCTGGATGTGAACGATCCGACTCGCTTTGACACGCTGCGCCAGGAAATCGAACCCCTGCTGCTGCCCGTAAGAAACGGCAAGTTGCGCAGCGATCTGGTGGACTTCGACAAAAGTGTCAGCCGCGATTTTCTCGACGCTTTCCTGGCCACTCTCGGCTACCAGCGCAACAGCAGCGACTGCCTGTACCGCACCGACATTCCCGGCCTGTTCCGGGCGGACTAGCGCACGCCTTTCGAGTTCCACAACGACGGACGCATGCTGCCTCGCTTGAAACACCCGCGCGGCGCCACGACCGAGAAACCGATCAGCGCCACGGTCAGCCACAAGCTGGTGAAGATGTATGGCGGCAAGGGCACCGACGCTCCCGATCCGGAATACCTGCGCTACAACAGCCAAAGAAACAAATACCCCGGCAAAAAGCCGGGCGAGCCCGATAACGATTCCGGGAATTCCGATAACGACTGGTCCGATGTTTCAGACATGGAACTGGACGTCGAACGCAATTACGAGACGATCCGCCACAATCAGCAGTTCATTTTCGCCTACGTCATCGATACACGAAGGATGGAAGTGGTCCTCAACGAAGAGAACCACCTGCTCAATCTGGCTGCGCTGGAAAAAAGTGCCTGGTTTCCCGAAGACGAACTCGAAGCGTTGATTTCCACGTCGAGGCGGGGCATTGAATCGGAGCGTCTCTGGCTGCTGGACTCGACCTTCACCCGTGCGGCGAAGGTCGATGATGTCGCCGCTGAAGCCCAAAGCAGCTACATCGGCAGCGACATCGAGGCACGGACCCACAGCGGCGTGGCCAATCAACGTGAATACGATGCCTTGATCGATGCGGTGGCCAAGGCAGGCAAGCCGATCCTCTCACTGCCGAGCGGCAAGGACTGGTTCGCCAACGACATCGTCTGGCCCGAATAACCTGAACGCGTCTTAAGCGAACAACTCGCCCTGCAATTCATCGAGCAGCGCCTGGATCGCATCCAGTCGCTGCTGTGGGTCGTCGAGTTGCAGCAGGTCGATCTTGTCTTCCTCGGCGAACGGCAGCAGATACGCCAACTGATTGGCCAGTGATTGCTGCCCGGCCGCTTCGATGCCCATGTTCAGCGCCTCGACCATCGGGTGCTCGGCCAGGGCCTTGAGCAGCGCCACCAGATCAGCATCTTCATCCTGCAAGGGTTGCTCGGGTTCGTCGTCCAGCCACTCGACTTCGGCGACGATCAGTTGATCGCGTTGCACTTCGGTGCGCTGCACGATGAACCGGCGCCCGCCCTGCACCCGGATGCCCAGCAGTCCGTTGTCCTGCTGCTGGAAATCGGTGATGCGCGCTTCGCAGCCGACCATGGCGAAACCTTCGGGGGCGACGCCGACTTCGCTGCCTTCAAGGATGCACACCACGCCGAACCCACCGCCCTGCTTCATGCAGCGGCCGATCATGTCCAGGTAGCGTGCCTCGAAGATCTGCAAATCCAGATTGCAGCCGGGAAACAGCACCGTGTTCAGCGGAAAAAGCGGCAGACTCATAGACATTTCCTTACACCACCATCGACACCGCCAACGGCAGGAACACCGCCGTGGCCACGCCCATCAGACTCATCGCCAGCGCCGCGAAGGCGCCGCACTCATCGCTTTCCTGCAACGCCACCGACGTACCGACCGCATGCGCCGTCATGCCCAGCGCCATGCCGCGCGCCTCCGGGCTGTGCACGCCGAGGCGGGTCAGCAGCGCCGGGCCGAAGATCGCGCCGATCACCCCGGTGATCAACACGAACACCGCGGCCAGCGCCGCGACGCCACCGATCTGCTCGGCTACCAGCATGGCGATCGGCGAGGTCACTGACTTGGGCGCCATGGTCATCAGGATCATGTGATCGGCGCCGAACCACCAGCCCAGCGCCACGCCCATGCCCGTGGCGACCACCCCGCCTATCACCAGCGTAGTAAAAATCGGCCAGAACAATTGGCGGATGCGCCGCAGATTCAGATACAGCGGCACCGCCAGTGCCACGGTCGCCGGGCCCAGCAGAATGCTGAGGATCTCGGTGCTCTTGCGGTACTCGACATAAGTCAGGCCGCAACCCACCAGCACACCGATCACCAACAGCATGGAGACCAGCACCGGTTGCAGGAAAATCCAGCGGGTTTTCTCGAACGCCGCCAGCACCAGTTGATAAGCACCGAGGGTGATGCCGATGCCGAACAGTGGATGGTGAATTACCGAAGCCCAGGCACCTTGCCAGTCGAACAGCATCAGGATTCCTCCGAATGCGGGGCGTGACGCTTGACCAGCCGTTGCATCAGCACACCGGCGAAGGCCATGGACAGAATCAGCGAGACCACCAGCGCACCGACGATGGCCCAGAAATCGGCGGCAATGGCCGTGGCGTAAACCATCACGCCCACCGCCGGCGGCACCAGCAGCAACGGCAGATAACGCAACAGACTGCCGGCGGCGAGATTCAGCGGCTCGCCGACTTCACCGCGCACGATCAGGAACACCAGCAACAGCAAAAGACCGATGATCGGCCCCGGCAGCACCGGCAACAGCAAATGATTGAGGGCGGTGCCGAGCAATTGAAACAGCACCAGCATGGTCAGGCCGCGTAGCAACATCCGTCATCTCCGTCCGACATCCCGCCAAACACGGGCCGGGCATTATAAGCACGCCAGCGCTATGGATCGGCATTCGCCAAAAGCATGGTCGGTTGACCTGAGCAAATCGTCATGATGATCTACAGTGGTTCGCAGGGCGGTCAAATCCCCCACCTGAAAAACTATAAAACCGATGAACCCAAGGAGAGTCTCAATGCCCTATGTTCCAGTTGCAGAGCTCAAAGATTATGTCGGCAAGGAACTCGGACGTTCCGAATGGCTCACTATCGATCAGGAGCGCATCAACCTGTTCGCCGAAGCCACCGGGGATTATCAGTTCATCCATGTCGACCCGGTCAAAGCCGCGCAAACGCCATTTGGCAGCACCATTGCACACGGTTTCCTGTCGTTGTCGCTGATCCCCAAACTGATGGAAGACATCCTGATCCTGCCGCAAGGCGTGAAGATGGTGGTCAACTACGGCCTGGACAGCGTGCGTTTCATCCAGCCGGTCAAGGTCAATTCCAAAGTCCGGCTCAAGGTCGACCTCGGTGAAGTGACCGAGAAGAAACCGGGCCAGTGGCTGCTCAAGGCCACCGCCACTCTGGAGATCGAAGGCTCGGACAAACCGGCCTACATCGCCGAACCGCTGTCGCTCTGCTTCGTCTGAGTGCCGGGATGCGAAGCGGCTCACGCTGTTTCGCATCCACTCCCCTCTGCCGGCTGTATAAGGTCACATAGCTGCGGCATACTCGGTCGCCTAATTGCCCGGATCCCGCTATGCGCTCACTTGCTGCTCTTGCACCGCTTGCCTTGACCCTGATGCTCACCGCTTGCGGCGATGGCGAATCGCTGTTGCCCCCGGATGCGCGCCTGCCCGATGGCGGACGCTATCGCGGCGAGCTGGTCAACGGTCTGCTGCAAGGCCAGGGCCGGGTCGACTACCCGAACGGCAGCTGGTACGCGGGCGAGTTCGACAAGGGCCAGTGGCACGGTCAGGGCGAATGGCACGGCAGCAACGGCGAGGTTTATCGCGGGAATTTCCAGCAAGGCCTGTTCGACGGCCAGGGCTCACTGACCACCCACGGCGGCAGCTACACCGGCAGTTTCAAGCTCGGCCGACGCGAAGGCGAAGGCACCCTCAAAGAAAACGCGATGACCTATCGCGGCGAATTCAAGGCCGACCAGTATTCCGGGCTCGGCCGTCTGGAGCTGGACGACGGCAGCTCCTATCAAGGCCAGTTCGCAAACGGCAAACCCAACGGTGAGGGCCAGCGCGGCGATGCCAGCGGCAATCAGTTCACCGGCCATTTCGTGAACGGCCAGCTCGAAGGCAACGGCACCTTCAACAGCGCCGACGGCGACATCTATGTCGGCGGCTTCAAGAACAATCAGCTACACGGCAAGGGCCGCTACGAAAACGCCGACGGCGACGTCTGGCTCGGCCAGTTCAAGGAAGGCGCGCTGACCGGCAAGGGCGAGTTGATCGGCGCCGACGGCAGCCATTACACCGGCTACTTCAATGACTGGCGCTTCAGCGGTCAGGGCCGACTGAACCTGTCCGACGGCAGTTTCTACATCGGCGGGTTCGACAGCGACAGCTACGCGGGCCGAGGCACGCTGGTGCTGACTGACGGCAGCGTGCTCAGCGGCACCTGGATCAACGGCCAGCGCGTGCGCGACGCCGACGGCAAATTGCTGCCCGATACACTCGAACTCGGCCTGTTGGCCCAGGGCCGCCTGCTCGAGGAAGCGCTGGCCAATGTGCCAGCCTCGACCCCGGCGGTGGAGTTGTACTCCCTGACCCTCGGCGGCGACGGCAAACAGAGCGTGTTCCTGCGCGAATCCGATTACGTGGCCAACATGCTCGCCAGCCGCTTCGGCGCCTTTGGCCAGATCCGCCTGGTCAACCATCGCGACCACCTCGGTGACCGGCCGATGGCCACCCGCGAAAATCTGCGCCGCGCGGCGTTGACCCTGGCGGAACGCAGCGGCCCGGAAGACCTGGTGTTCATCTACCTGACCAGCCACGGCACCGCCGAACATGAACTGGTGCTCGACCAGCCGCGCATGGAACTGGCCGACCTGCCCGCCGACGAACTCGCCGCCGTGCTCGCACCGCTGAAGAACCGCGACAAGATCATTGTCATCTCCTCGTGCTATTCCGGGGGCTTCATTCCGGCGCTGAAGGATGAACGCACGCTGATCATGACCGCCTCGCGCGCCGACCGCGTGTCGTTCGGTTGCTCCGAGGAGGCCAACTTCACCTACTTCGGCGATGCCCTGTTTGCCCAGGCGCTGAACCAGACCGATGATCTGGAGCAAGCCTTCAAGCTGGCCAAGGCCACCGTCGCCGAACGCGAACTGGCGGACAACTTCGAAGCCTCGGAACCGCAGATCTGGGCGCCGAAAACAGTGCTCGCCCATTGGCAGCTGCTGCGCAAGCAGCAAGCGAGAAAAGCGTTGCAAAGTGCTGCGTTGAACGACGGAGCGACAAAGAGCAACTAAGCTGAACAGTATCAAGGGAGAGACACTATGTACTTGACGCCTCAGCATGTCTTGCTTGCCGGAGCCACCGGGCTGACCGGTGAACACCTGCTCGACCGTTTGCTCAACGAACCGACGATCACTCGCGTCCTGGCCCCTTCACGCCGGCCGCTGGCCGAACACCCCCATCTGGAAAACCCGGTCGGCGACCCGCAGACCTTCCTGCCGCAACTGGCCGGTCGCGTCGACATCGCCTATTGCTGCCTCGGCACCACCATCAAACAGGCCGGCTCCGAAGAGGCGTTTCGCGCCGTGGATCTGGACATGGTCGTGGCGTTTGCCAAACGCGCCCGGGAAATGGGCGCACGGCACCTGATCGTGATCAGTGCCCTGGGGGCTGATCGCCGATCCTCGATTTTCTACAACAAGGTCAAAGGCGAGATGGAACACGCCTTGCGCGCGCAGGACTGGCCGCAACTGACCATCTGCCGGCCTTCGTTGTTGCTAGGGGATCGCAGCGAGCCACGGCTGGGCGAGCAGCTTGCCGCACCGTTTTCGAAACTGATTCCCGGCAAATACCGCGGCATCGAAGCCTGCCAACTGGCCCGAGCCATGTGGCGGCTGGCTTTGGAAGAACAGGACGGAGTGCGGATCGTCGAGTCGGATGAATTGAGAAAGCTCGGCAAATAAAAACAAAAAATCGCAGCCATCGGCTGCGATCTTTTTAGAGCCCGCCAGTCGCCTGAAAGCCTACGCCGATCACCGTCAGCAACGACAACGGCAACAGCAGCGTATCGAGCAACGCACTGGCCGGCAGGTCCACCCCGGGATAGCTTGGCGCCTCGGCTCCGAACCGATCCATCGCACAACACCCGCCATTCATCGCATACAGATCCAGCCGCGTGCCGGAATACACCACCGGCGCGCCGGGCTTGGCGGCATCGAGCGTGCGTGCCGTGGCGCAGCCGGTCAGTTGCAGCGCCAGCGCAATTGTCAGCAGCTTATTCATCGCTGCTCAAATGGTGCTCGCCCCAACGCGGCAGCATGTCCTGGGGGATGCCCAGCAGATTGAGAATCCGCGCCACCACGAAATCGATCAGGTCATCGATGGTCTGCGGCTGGTGATAGAAACCCGGCGAGGCCGGCAGGATGGTCACGCCCATATTCGACAGCTTGAGCATGTGCTCCAGATGAATGCTCGAATACGGCGCTTCGCGCGGCACCAGAATCAACTGGCGACGCTCTTTCAACGTCACGTCCGCCGCGCGTTCAATCAAGTTGTTGCAGGCGCCGGTGGCGATGGCCGACAAGGTGCCTGTCGAGCACGGCACCACTACCATTGCCGCCGGAGCGCCGGAGCCCGAGGCCACTGGCGACATCCAGTCTTCCTTGCCATACACGCGGATCTGCCCGGCGGCGGCGCCGGTGTATTCGGTAAGGAACGCCTGCATCATTTGCGGCTTGGCCGGCAGCGACACGTCCGTCTCGGTAGCCATCACCAGTTGCGCGGCCTTGGAGATCAGGAAATGTACTTCGCGATCCTCACGCACCAGGCAATCCAGCAGACGCAAGCCGTACTGGGCGCCGGACGCGCCGGTCATCGCCAGCGTGATGCGTTCCGGGCCGTTGTTGTTCATTTCAGCGCCTCGGCGAGTTTGCCGTGCAGACCGCCGAAGCCGCCGTTGCTCATGATCACCACGTGGGTGCCGGGCTGGGCCTGGCTTTTCACGCGTTCGATGATGCCTTCCAGCGAATCGCTGACGATCGACGGCACGGTGCACAACGCAGCAGTGCCCGCCAGATCCCAACCGAGGTTGGCCGGGGCGTACCAGATCACCTGATCGGCATCGACCACGCTGTCCGGCAAGCCGTCACGGTGTGCGCCGAGCTTCATCGAGTTGGAACGCGGCTCGATGATCGCGATCAGCGGTGCGTCGCCAATGCGTTTGCGCAGGCCGTCGAGGGTGGTCGCAATGGCGGTCGGGTGGTGGGCGAAGTCGTCGTAGATGGTGATGCCGCGCACTTCCGCGACTTTTTCCATCCGACGCTTGACGCTCTTGAACGCGCTCAACCCGGCGATGCCCATCGATGGCACAACACCAACGTGACGCGCTGCCGCCAGAGTAGCCAATGCGTTGGCTACGTTGTGCTGCCCCGTCAATTCCCACTCGACGACGCCTTGGGAGACGCCCTCGAACATCACTTCGAATGCCGAGCCGTCGTCCTTCAGCAACTTGACCTGCCACTGACCACCAGCACCGGTGGTTTGCACCGGGGTCCAGCAGCCCATCTCGATCACGCGCTGCAAGGCGGGTTCAGTGGTCGGGTGGATCACCAGGCCTTCGCTCGGAATAGTCCGCACCAAGTGGTGGAACTGGCGCTCGATGGCCGGCAGATCCGGGAAGATGTCAGCGTGATCGAACTCAAGGTTGTTGAGGATCGCCGTACGTGGACGGTAGTGGACAAACTTCGAGCGTTTGTCGAAGAACGCGCTGTCGTACTCGTCGGCCTCGATCACGAAGAACGGCGTGCCGCCCAGACGCGCCGACACCGAGAAATTCTGCGGAACGCCGCCGATCAGGAAGCCCGGGCTCATGCCGGCATGTTCCAGCACCCAGGCGAGCATGCTGCTGGTGGTGGTCTTGCCGTGAGTACCGGCAACCGCCAGCACCCAGCGACCTTGCAGCACATGGTCGGCCAGCCACTGCGGGCCGGAGACGTACGGCAGGCCTTTGTTCAGCACATATTCCACCGCCGGATTGCCGCGGGACATGGCGTTGCCGATCACCACCAGATCCGGCGCCGGATCAAGCTGAGCCGGGTCGTAACCCTGAGTCAGCTGAATGCCCTGGGCTTCGAGCTGAGTACTCATCGGCGGATAGACGTTGGCATCGGAGCCGGTCACGTGATGGCCCAGCTCTTTGGCCAGAACCGCCATCGAGCCCATGAAAGTCCCGCAGATACCCAGAATATGAATGTGCATAGTCGACCTCGTAAAACATGGCCGCAGGTTAGCGCAGGGAGGGGGAAATGGCACTCTTTAGCTGAACACCCGACCTTGATCGTTCCCATGCTCTGCGTGGGAATGCGGTGCAGGACGCTCTGCGTCCAAAAGCAGACGCGGAGCGTCCGGGGAGGCATTCCCACGCGGAGCGTGGGAACGATCAGGAGGGGGATTCAGGCGGTTCGGGCGATCCCGTGCTTACGCAGCTTTCTATAGAGCGTATTGCGGCTGACACCCAGTTGCTGCGCCGTGTGGGTCATGTGCCAGCGCGTGTGTTCCAGCGCATTGAGCAACGCCAGCCGTTCGGCATCCTCCAGCGGCTGCCCGGATGACACTTCATCGACTTTGACCAGCAGCGGCTGCACCTGCCGGAACATCGCCGGCAGATCATCCAGCCCGATCCGCCCTTCATCGCACAACGCCGCCAGCGTGCGCAGCACATTGCGCAACTGCCGCACATTGCCCGGCCAGTTGAACCCCAGCAAGGCCTGGCGCGCCGGCTCTTCGATCAGGATCGTTTCACCGCCCGCCTCTTCGGCCAGCAGGAAATCCAGCAACTGCGACTTGTCACTGCGCTCGCGCAATGGCGGTAGCGCCACTTCCAGCCCGTTGAGCCGGTAATACAAATCTTCCCGAAAACTGCCGTCGCCAACCCGTTCCAGCAAGTTACGGTGTGTGGCACTGATGATCCGCACGTTGACCGCTTCCGGCTCGCCGCCGATCGGCACCACTTGCCGGTCTTCAAGCACCCGCAACAGACGGGTCTGCAAGGCCAGCGGCATGTCGCCGATTTCATCGAGAAACAGCGTGCCGCCATCGGCCTGCTGCAACTTGCCGCGCATGCCGTCCTTGCGCGCGCCGGTGAAGCTGCCGCCGCGATAGCCGAACAGTTCGCTCTCGATCAGGCTTTCGGGAATGGCCGCGCAGTTGAGGGCGACGAACGCTTTGCCGGCGCGTTGACTGGCCTGATGCACGGCCTTGGCGAACGCTTCCTTGCCGGAGCCGGTTTCACCGTTGATCAGCAGCGGCACGTCACGCTCGAACACCCGCAAGGCCTTGCGGAAATCCGCTTGCAGTCCGGCGTCGCCCAGGCAAATGCCAGCCAGGCGTGGCGCCTCGGGAGCCTGAGGTTTTGGCAAGACGATGGATGGCTTGCGCGACTCGCCGCGCAGCACCGCGAACAGATGCCGTCCGTCACGAGTGCGCAACGGCCAACTGGCGCTGGCATTGGCACTCGCACGCCCCAGCAACTCATCCAGCGAACAATCGAAAAACGCCTCCACCGGTTTGCCGAGCAAACCACCGCGAATGTGCCCCAGCAGGTTCAAGGCGCTTTGATTGACCGCACTGATCCGCCCTTCCCCGTCAAACGCCAGCAGCCCTTCGCTGAACAGCCCGACGGATTCGGCCTGGAGATGAAAACGCAGCAACCATTGGTTATCGAAACAGCGCAGGAAGTAGCAGCTCTCGATCATCTTCGCCGACAGATTGACCAGCGCCATGGTGTGGAACTGGCTCTGGCGCGAGACGTCATGCCGTGCGGAGGAAACATCGAGCACCGCCAGCAGTTCACCGTGCGGGTCGAACACCGGGCTCGCCGAGCAGGTCAGGCCGGTGTGGCGGCCGCGAAAGTGTTCGTCCTGATGGATGGTCAGGGCCTGACGTTCCACCAGGCAGGTGCCGATGCCGTTGGTGCCTTCACAGGCCTCGCTCCAGTCGGAACCGAGCCAGAGCCCTGCGCGTTCGAAGATCTTGCGTTCGGCAGGAGCGGTGACGCAGTTGAGGATTACCCCACGGGCGTCGGTCAGCAGTACCGCGTGGCCGGCGCCGGAGAGTTGCTGATGCAGGCTGCTCATTTCATTGCCGGCGATCTGCAACACCTGTTGCAGCCGTTCGCGGCTTTCGAGGACACGACCGTGTTCGAGCACGGTCGGCGCCATGGTCAGGGCCGGGTCGAGGTGATAGTCCTCAAGACAACGCAGCCACGAGCGGGCGATCGACGGGTCGGCGCCGGGGCCGTGCAGGTGCGGCTTGCCCTGGGTGACGGTGAGAACCTGTTGGGCATGGCGACTCAAATGGTTGTCGTGCATTTCTTATTATTCTCCCCGAGGCTCATCGGCCCATGCGTGAAGTGGTGCCCAGCATCCTCCAGCCAACCGGTCTTTGCAATGCTGGCAAGACCGCCCGGTCACAGGTTGTGCCAGAAGCGGTACAAACTGTCACCCTAGCTGTACCGATACCGTCACAGACGCTTGCCACTTGTCCGACAGAAATCACGCAAGGCCTTGATTTGCCTGACCTGCACGGCGGTGGCCCGACCTTTGCTCTACGCTTATAGCAAGCGCTCATGCGCGTTTCTCTAATAAGTACAAAGCCAAGGAGAACATCATCATGCGTTACGCTCACCCCGGTACTGAAGGCGCCAAAGTCTCGTTCAAGAGCAAGTACGGTAACTACATCGGCGGCGAGTTCGTCGCGCCTGTCAAAGGTCAGTACTTCACCAATACCTCGCCAGTGAATGGCCAGCCGATTGCCGAATTCCCGCGTTCCACTGCCGAAGACATCGACAAGGCCCTGGACGCCGCTCACGCCGCTGCCGATGCCTGGGGCTCGACCTCCGCCCAGGCCCGCTCGCTGATCCTGCTGAAAATCGCCGATCGCATCGAACAGAACCTCGAACTGCTGGCGATCACCGAAACCTGGGACAACGGCAAAGCCATCCGCGAAACCCTCAACGCCGACATCCCGCTGGCCGCCGACCACTTCCGCTATTTCGCCGGGTGCCTGCGCGCCCAGGAAGGCAGCGCCGCCGAGATCGACGGCAACACCGTCGCGTATCACATCCATGAACCACTGGGCGTGGTCGGCCAGATCATCCCGTGGAACTTCCCGATCCTGATGGCCGCGTGGAAACTCGCCCCGGCCCTGGCCGCCGGCAACTGCGTGGTGCTCAAGCCTGCCGAGCAAACCCCGCTGGGCATCAGCGTGCTGCTGGAGCTGATCGGCGACCTGCTGCCACCGGGCGTGCTCAACGTGGTGCAAGGGTTCGGCAAAGAAGCTGGCGAAGCCCTGGCCACCAGCAAGCGCATCGCCAAGATCGCCTTCACCGGCTCGACCCCGGTCGGCTCGCACATCATGAAATGCGCCGCCGAGAACATCATTCCGTCCACCGTGGAACTGGGCGGCAAGTCGCCGAACATCTTCTTCGAAGACATCATGAAGGCCGAGCCGAGCTTCATCGAAAAAGCCGCTGAAGGTCTGGTGCTGGCGTTCTTCAACCAGGGCGAAGTCTGCACCTGCCCGTCCCGTGCGCTGGTACAGGAATCGATCTACGACGAATTCATGGCCGTCGTCATGAAGAAAGTCCTGCAAATCAAACGAGGCGATCCGCTGGACACCGACACCATGGTCGGCGCCCAGGCGTCCGAGCAGCAATTCGACAAGATTCTTTCGTACCTGGAAATCGCCAAGGGCGAAGGTGCCGAACTGCTGACCGGCGGCAAGGTGGAAAAACTCGAAGGCAACCTGGCTTCCGGTTATTACATCCAGCCGACCCTGCTCAAGGGCACCAACAAGATGCGTGTGTTCCAGGAAGAAATCTTCGGCCCGGTGGTGAGCATCACCACCTTCAAGGACGAAGCCGAAGCCCTGGCAATCGCCAACGACACCGAGTTCGGCCTGGGCGCCGGCCTCTGGACCCGCGACATCAACCGCGCCTATCGCATGGGCCGCGCCATCAAGGCCGGTCGTGTGTGGACCAACTGCTACCACCTGTACCCGGCGCACGCCGCGTTCGGCGGGTACAAGAAGTCCGGCGTCGGCCGTGAAACCCACAAGATGATGCTCGATCACTACCAACAGACCAAAAACCTGCTGGTGAGCTACGACATCAATCCGCTGGGCTTCTTCTAAAAAACCGAGGGCGGTGCCGAGATTTCGGTACCGCCCTTTTCATCCCGATGACAACTCCCTGGCCTGGCCGCTCTGGCACGGGCCTTGCGTACCCGTCATTCAGGATTTGCGTGAACACTGCCGCTGCGTGAACAGCGCCCACCCACTCAACCGCTGCACCCGAAAGTCCAACAGATCGAACAATAAAAAAGACAGAGAGGACTTATGACTTCCACCACACAGCTCAAACCCACACTCGGCACCCTGCATCTCTGGGGCATTGCCGTCGGCCTGGTGATTTCCGGCGAATACTTCGGCTGGAGTTACGGCTGGGGCACGGCGGGAACCCTGGGTTTCCTGGTCACGGCCCTGATGGTCGCGACCATGTACACCTGCTTCATCTTCAGTTTCACCGAACTGACCACCGCGATTCCCCACGCGGGCGGGCCGTTCGCCTACAGCCGCCGAGCCTTTGGTGAGAAAGGCGGATTGATCGCCGGGATCGCCACGCTGATCGAGTTCGTGTTCGCCCCGCCAGCCATCGCCATGGCCATCGGTGCCTATCTCAATGTGCAATATCCGGAACTTGATCCGAAAGTCGCGGCGGTCGGCGCGTATTTCGTGTTCATGACCCTGAACATCCTCGGCGTCAGCATCGCCGCGACCTTCGAACTGGTGGTCACCGTGCTCGCCGTCGCCGAACTGCTGGTGTTCATGGGCGTCGTTGCACCGGGCTTCAGTTTCAGCAACTTCGTGCTGAACGGCTGGTCGGGCGCCAATGAATTCACGATGGGATCGATTCCCGGCATTTTCGCCGCCATTCCCTTCGCGATCTGGTTCTTTCTCGCCATCGAAGGCGCGGCCATGGCGGCCGAGGAAGCCAAGGACCCGAAACGCACGATTCCCAAGGCTTACGTCAGCGGCATCCTGACCTTGGTGTTCCTGGCCATCGGCGTCATGGTGATGGCGGGCGGCGTTGGCGACTGGCGTCAACTGTCGAACATCAACGACCCGCTGCCACAGGCGATGAAAGCGGTGGTTGGTAACAACTCGACGTGGATGCACATGCTGGTCTGGATCGGCCTGTTCGGGCTGGTGGCGAGTTTCCACGGGATCATCCTCGGTTACTCGCGGCAGTTCTTCGCCCTCGCCCGGGCCGGTTATCTGCCGAAAAGCCTGGCCAAACTCTCGCGTTTCCAGACGCCGCACCGGGCGATTCTGGCCGGCGGCGTGATCGGCATCGCGGCAATCTACAGCGACGGACTGGTCAATCTGCAAGGCATGACCCTGACGGCAGCGATGATCACCATGTCGGTGTTCGGCGCCATCGTGATGTACATCATCAGCATGCTCAGCCTGTTCAAACTGCGCAAAACCGAGCCGAACCTGGAACGCACCTTCCGCGCGCCGGGTTATCCGGTGGTGCCGGCCATTGCGCTGTTTCTGGCGGTGGTGTGCCTGGTGGCGATGGCCTGGTTCAACACGCTGATCGGTTGTGTGTTCCTCGGGTTCATGGCCGCCGGTTACCTGTACTTCCAGCTGACCGCCAAGCAACGCTCCGAAGCACCGGCAGACGCTATGCTCGAAGGTATCTAAACGCTAACTGAGCTGCACCGGCATCGGGCCTCGGGCTCGGTGCCCGCACTAAAAGCATTCATTCAGGAGGAACGCGCCCCATGGCCGCATTTGCCCATACCGTCGGCGCCCAGACCTATCGCTTCGACAGCCTGAAAGACGTGATGGCCAAGGCCAGCCCGGCGCGCTCCGGGGATTTTCTGGCCGGCGTCGCCGCGCTCAACGATGGCGAGCGGGTGGCCGCGCAAATGACGCTGGCCGACATCCCGCTGACACATTTCCTGCAGGAAGCGCTGATTCCCTACGAATCCGATGAAGTCACCCGACTGATCATCGACAGCCATGACAAGCAGGCCTTTGCGGTCGTCAGCCATCTCACCGTTGGCGGCTTTCGCGACTGGCTTCTGAGCGAAGCGGCCGACGAGTCCAGCCTGCGGGCCCTCGCCCCTGGCCTGACGCCGGAAATGGTCGCGGCAGTGTCGAAGATCATGCGCGTGCAGGATCTGGTGCTGGTGGCGCAGAAGATCCGCGTCGTCACGAAATTTCGCGGCACCCTCGGCCTGCGTGGACGGTTATCCACAAGGCTGCAACCCAATCACCCGACCGACGAACCGTCCGGCATCGCCGCGAGCATTCTCGACGGCCTGCTGTACGGCAATGGCGATGCGATGATCGGCATCAACCCGGCCACCGACAGCATCGCCTCGATCTGCGCAATGCTGGAAATGCTCGACGCGATCATCCAGCGCTACGACATTCCGACCCAGGCCTGCGTACTGACCCACGTCACCACCTCTATAGAGGCGATCAACCGTGGGGTGCCGCTGGATCTGGTGTTCCAGTCGATTGCCGGCACCGAGGCGGCCAACGCCAGTTTCGGCATCAACCTGAATATCTTGCAGGAAGGCTATGACGCCGGGCTGAGCCTCAATCGCGGCACGCTGGGGCAAAACCTAATGTATTTCGAGACTGGTCAGGGCAGCGCGCTGTCGGCCAATGCCCACCACGGCGTCGATCAACAGACCTGCGAGACCCGGGCCTACGCTGTGGCGCGACATTTCAAACCGTTTCTGGTGAACACCGTCGTAGGATTCATCGGCCCGGAATACCTCTACAACGGCAAGCAGATCATCCGCGCCGGCCTCGAAGACCACTTCTGCGGCAAGCTGCTCGGCGTGCCGATGGGCTGCGACATCTGCTACACCAACCACGCCGAAGCCGACCAGGACGACATGGACACCCTGCTGACCCTGCTGGGCGTGGCGGGGATCAATTTCATCATGGGCATCCCCGGCTCCGACGACATCATGCTCAACTACCAGACCACTTCGTTCCACGACGCCCTCTACGCGCGTCAGACCCTGGGCCTGAAACCGGCGCCGGAGTTCGAGCAGTGGCTGGCGAACATGGGCATCTTCACCCAGGCGGACGGCAAGGTCCGCTTCGGCAACAACCTGCCGCCGGCCTTCCGCCAGGCGTTGGCGCAACTGGGATGAGTCAGATGGAAAAACCGCCCGTTGATCCACAAAACCCCTGGCTTGAGCTGCGCCGCCTGACCCCGGCGCGGATCGCTCTCGGCCGCACCGGCACCAGCCTGCCGACCCGCGCGCAGCTGGATTTCCAGTTCGCCCACGCTCAGGCCCGTGATGCGGTGCATTTACCCTTCGACCATGCAGGGCTCAGTGCCCAACTGACGGAGCGTCAGCGTGACAGCCTGCTGCTGCACAGCGCGGCTGCGGATCGCAACAGCTACCTGCAACGCCCGGACCTGGGGCGCAAATTGAGCGATCAATCGGCGCAAGCCCTGCGTGAATACGCCCTGGCGCATCCGGGCGGCGTGGACCTGGTGATCGTCGTGGCCGACGGCCTCTCGGCACTGGCGGTGCATCGGCACACCCTGCCCTTTCTCACCCGTCTGGAAGAACAGATGACCGCCGACGAATGGTCGACCGCGCCGGTAGTGCTGGTAGAGCAAGGCCGAGTGGCGGTTGGCGATGAAATCGGCCAATTGCTGGGCGCAAAAATGGTCGTGATGCTGATCGGAGAGCGCCCCGGCCTCAGTTCGCCGGACAGCCTCGGTTTATATTTCACCTACAATCCAAAGGTCGGCCTCACGGATGCCTACCGCAATTGCATCTCCAATGTGCGGCTGGAGGGCCTCAGCTACGGCATGGCGGCCCATCGCTTGCTGTATCTGATGCGTGAAGCCTGTCGGCGACAACTGTCGGGCGTCAATCTGAAGGACGAAGCGCAGGTTCAGACGCTGGAATCGGAAGCCGGTGCAGATATGAAGAGTAATTTCCTACTCGATCCGCCCCCAGCCTGAACCGTTTCCGCATTGCGTTTCTGCGCCGGTTTAAGGCAGGATCGATGCACGGCCGCACGGGTTTCCCATCGCCGTCAGAGCAGTTGAAGACAGCCACTTGAAGACGAGACCTATCATGCGGATTATTCAAGCGACCCTCGAACACCTGGACCTGCTGGCCCCGCTGTTCGTCAAATATCGCGAGTTCTACGGTTCCCTGCCCTATCCGGACTCGTCCCGGGCATTCCTTGAAAAACGCCTGCGGCGCAAGGAATCGGTGATTTACCTGGCCCTGGCCGATGACGACGACAAAAAGCTCATGGGTTTCTGTCAGCTCTACCCGAGCTTTTCCTCGCTGTCGCTCAAGCGTGTATGGATCCTCAACGACATCTACGTCGCCGAAGACGCCCGCCGCCAGCTGGTCGCCGACAATCTGATCCGCACCGCGAAGAGAATGGCCAAGGAAACCCAGGCCGTGCGTATGCGCGTATCCACCAGCAGCAACAACGAAGTGGCGCAGAAAACCTACGAATCCATCGGATTCAAGGAAGACACCGAGTTCAAGAACTACGTGCTGCCGATCAGCGACGAACTCTGATTTTTTCTAACAATGCGCAAGCCGGCCATCGTGGCGAAGGAGCAAACCTCCTCGCCACCAAGGCTGGCGCCTCGTTCCCCCCTCGAAACGCCCCGCTACAAAACCAACGCGCTTTTCACCTATCAGCTCGTATAATCCTGAGCTTTCCGGCTTGTAAGAAAAACTACACCCGCTTGTAGGCTTACACCGAATCATCCGCACAGGCCTGCCGAGTCGGGCCGTCACCACAGGTGCCCACATGGATTTCAACCCGATCGACCTCATCCTGCATCTCGACGTCTATCTCGACATGCTGGTGAACAACTATGGGACCTGGATCTACGCCATCCTGTTTCTGGTGATTTTTTGCGAGACCGGCCTGGTGGTCATGCCATTCCTGCCGGGTGATTCGCTGCTGTTCATCGCCGGCGCCGTTGCCGCAGGTGGCGGCATGGACCCGGTGCTGCTGGGCGGCCTGCTGATGCTGGCGGCGATCTTGGGTGACAGTACCAACTACGTGATCGGACGAACGGCCGGCGAAAAACTGTTCAGCAATCCGAACTCGAAGATCTTCCGCCGTGACTATCTGCAACAGACCCACGATTTCTACGACAAGCACGGCGGCAAGACCGTGACTCTGGCGCGCTTCCTGCCGATCATCCGCACCTTTGCGCCGTTCGTCGCCGGTGTCGCGAAAATGCCTTATGCGCGTTTCTTCGGTTTCAGCGTGTTCGGCACCGTTCTGTGGGTCGGTGGTCTGGTGACGCTGGGCTACTTCTTCGGCAACGTGCCGTTCATCAAGAAAAACCTGTCGCTGCTGGTCGTCGGCATCATCCTGCTGTCGCTGGTACCGATGATCATTGGCGTGGTTCGCAGTCGTTTCGGCGGCGCCAAAGCCCAATCGAACTAAGTCGATGTGGTCGCTGAGCGCCTGGCGACGCCGGCGCATCCTGGCAAAGCACCCGATTGCCGATGATATGTGGCAGCGGGTGCGCCACCACCTGACCTTTCTCGACGGCATCAGCGCCGAGGAGGATCAGTGGCTGCGCGAAACCAGCGTCCTGTTCCTTGAAGACAAACACCTGACCGCCCTGCCCGGCGTCGAGTTGCATCAGGAACAACGCCTGCTGCTCGCGGCCCAGGCGCAATTGCCGCTTTTACACCTCGACGATCTGAACTGGTATCAGGGTTTTCACGAAATCGTTCTCTATCCCGACGACTTCCTCAGCCCCCAGCGCCATCGCGATGCCAGTGGTGTGGAGCACGAATGGGACGGCGAACACAGCGGTGAAGCCTGGCAGCAAGGGCCGATCATCCTCGCCTGGCCCGGGGTGATGGCCAGTGGTGGCTGGGAAGGCTACAACCTGGTGATCCACGAACTGGCGCACAAACTCGACATGCTCAATGGCGACGCCAACGGCCTGCCGCCGCTGCATGCCGACATGAGGGTCAGCGACTGGGCCCAGGTGATGCAAGCGGCCTACGACGATCTCAACCGCCAGCTCGACCGCCATCCCGACGCCGAAACCGCCATCGACCCGTATGCCGCCGAGAACCCGGCCGAGTTCTTCGCCGTCACCAGCGAGTACTTTTTCAGCGCCCCGGATCTGCTGCACGAGGCTTATCCACAGGTGTATGCGCAGTTGCAGCTTTTCTACCGACAGGATCCGCTGGCACGACTGAAGCAACTTCAGGCCACGGACCCGGTCTATCAGGCACACGAGTAAGGCCTGGACGACCTTCGGTGCATGGCATCGCGGGTGGAATATGCCTATAATCGCCGCCACTTTTTGGTCAATCCGGCCAAGTGTTTTGGTCTACTAACGGGGGCAACGCCCAATGAGCTACAGCAAGATTCCGGCTGGCAAAGACCTGCCGAACGACATCTACGTCGCGATCGAGATCCCGGCCAACCACGCGCCGATCAAATACGAAATCGACAAAGACAGCGATTGCCTGTTCGTTGACCGTTTCATGGCCACCCCGATGTTCTA
This sequence comes from Pseudomonas sp. GW821-FHT11G12, assembly GCF_058808055.1. Classification (NCBI taxonomy): domain Bacteria; kingdom Pseudomonadati; phylum Pseudomonadota; class Gammaproteobacteria; order Pseudomonadales; family Pseudomonadaceae; genus Pseudomonas; species Pseudomonas sp. GW821-FHT11G12. The sequence goes on along the minus strand of NZ_JBXARH010000008.1, from coordinate 99,246 downwards.
CCCGGCCAACTACGGTTACATCCCGAACACCCTGGCTGACGACGGTGATCCCCTGGACGTGCTGGTCGTAACCCCTTACCCGGTTGCTCCAGGTTCGGTGATCCGCGCTCGTCCAGTCGGCATCCTGAACATGACCGACGACGGCGGCGGCGATGCCAAAGTCATCGCAGTCCCACACGACAAGCTGTCCCAGCTGTACGTGGACGTGAAGGAATACACCGACCTGCCAGCCCTGCTGATCCAGCAGATCGAGCACTTCTTCGCGAACTACAAAGATCTCGAAAAAGGCAAATGGGTGAAAATCGAAGGCTGGGCCGGTGCAGACGCCGCTCGCGAAGCGATCACCAAGTCGGTTGCTGCCTACAAAGGCTAAGCCTCGCGACCTGCGACACGCTTGAAGAAAACCCCGGTTGATCCGGGGTTTTTTGTGCCTGACTGGCAGGGGCTTAAACAGCTTGTTTATGGCTGCCTACAGAAAAGTTTTAGTGTGTGTAATTTCCCACAAGTACGTCTTACATCCCGTCGCAAAATTTGCCGCGATTTTGAACGCCAGGTTTATTCAAACCGCTCTAGGCCGGCCGTAGACTCGTGTTTATGAGAAAGAACACTAGCGGTCCAAGATTCAAGGCGCTCCTGGAAGCTGCGAATATCACCACCACGGGATTCGCAAAGTTCTGGGGCACGGAAGCCCAAAACGTTCATAACTGGTACACCCGGGGCGTACCCGCGTACCGCATGGAAGAAGTCGCGCGCCTGCTGTCCGTCAACAGCCAATGGCTGAAAACCGGTGAAGGCCCGAAAGAAGCGCCGCACCTGTACACCACCGGCGACACACTGGATGCCCAGGCGATTCAGGGCGTCTATACGGTGCTCGAATCCACCGACATCGAACTGCCGCTCTACAAGGAAGCCCCGACTGCCCCTGGCTCCGACAAGACCCATGTCATCAAGGACCCGGAGCAAACCATCCGCCTGCCCCGCAGCCACCTCGAAACCCTGGAAATCCGCCACACCGACGCCATCTGCACGCACATGATCGGCAACAGCATGGCCGAGAAGATCGAAGACGGCTCCACCCTCGCCATCGACCGCGGCCTCACCCAGGTGGTGGACGGCGAAATCTACGCCATCGAACACGACGGCATGCTGCGCATCAAATACCTGCACCGCATGCCCGGCAATGCCCTGCGCCTGCGCAGCCACAACAGCGCCGAATACCCGGACGAGATCTTCCGGGCAGCGCAGATCGAGGAGCAGAGGATTCATGTATTGGGGTGGGTGTTCTGGTGGTCGACGCTGGGCAAACGGCGGCCGGTGGTGCCGTTTCTCTGAGGTTACTGCTGTTGTGGGAACTCGCCGGCTGGCGATGAGGCCCGGAAAATCAGTACAAATCCCGAATTTGTTCTGCTGCGGTCGCTCTAAACCGCACTTCAGGCTGGGAATCCCCGGCAAAACTCAGTATCCTGCGCCCCACATTCGCGCATCGACCGCCCTGCGGCACAGATGACGCCTGACGCGGCAGACCACTGTCTGACCAAGTCCCACAGCCGGACGCAAGATCCGGGTGTACGTTTTGAAGGCTGGCGCGGTTTACCAAAAATAAACCAAGCCAGTCCCCGAGAAGCCGGCCACAAGCCGGCTTTTTAATGCCTGTTGGAAAAGTGATTTTCGAGAGGCGTTCAGCCAATTGCTGATCAACACCAAATTGTGCAGCAGGTACTTGCACAATTGTTCAGCGAAAAGGCTCTTGGCAACTTCGATGCTTAATCCACTACAAGGACGTTCAAGATTGCTCCCATCTGCCCTGAATTCACGCCTGAAATCCGTCGGACTGGTTTCGACCATATGCCTCTGCCTGACAGCTTGCGTGGGAGTAGGCGTTTCCCTCCCTGAAAAAACCACACTAAAAACCGACGCCTACAGAGCACAAAGCTACCGCTCGATTCCCCCACAGATCACCAGAACAGTAAAATCGACACCCGCCCGAGAATGGTGCGGAATTACTGTCTGGGCGCTGGTAGTTCCGGTGCCGTTGAAGCTGCCGGTGTGCACGTCGTACTTCGAACAGTCCTTCGGCAAAGACGAGTTCGGAAACGAAGCCGTTCTGCTCAACACCCAGCAAAAAGTGCTATCTCCGCTATACGCTTGTGGCCCATTCATGGTGCTGGGGCCAATCGTTCACGGATATGAAGGCAATGCACTGTGCGGCGTTTTTCCCGATTGACTCACGGATAACTAAACGACTTCACCAACGTCAACTCCCCCACCGCCCGCATCGGTACCAAAAACGTCTCCATCTTCTCGCTCGGCGTCCCTTCCTCGGTAATCACCGTCACCTGCGCCGTGGTCAGCGGCTGCACCGCCTCTTCCCCGCCCTCGTCATCCCCGCGATAGCCACCGCCGAAGTAGTTCACATACACCAGATACTGCCCCTTGATCGGCGCCGGCATGGCGAAGATTTCCGGGCCGTAACCGGTGGTCACGTCAACGTCCAATGCAGCGCCGTTGGGGGCGACGCGGTTGCCGTACCAGATGTGCGCGCCGTCCGGTGTGACCAGGTGCAAGTCGAGGTCGGTGCCGTCGCTGTCCCAGGACAGCAGCACGCGCAGTTTGGCCGGGGTGGCGCCGCCGCTGACGTTGAGGAATTGCGTGCGGTGGCGTTGCTGGCCGTCGGGGCTGCGGACTTCGACGCTGTTGCTGCCGTTGGGGAATGAGAATGGGCGGTCGAAGCGGCCGCTGTCGTCGATTTTCAGCGGCATGCTGACGCCATTGACGATCAGCCGGCCGGGCTCTTTGTTTTTCGGTGTGGCTTTGATTTCGCCGCTGATGCGTGCGGTGTTGGCCTGGCCGACCGGGGTGTTCACCGAGGAGGCCGGGTAGTTGACGGTCTGGCGGAAGTTTTCGCCGTCGCCCTCGGGCGCGCCGCTGCGCCAGCCGCCGATCGGGGTGTCGAGTTTGACGCTGTCGGCGGCCATCGCCATCGGCAATGCATTGAGCGCGCAGAGCAACAGCAAGACCTGTGGATAACGGAGTGTCATGGTCTATTCCAGCAAAAGGTGACGGGCGAGCCCTTCGATATAGGTTTCATCCTGGCCGTTGGGGTGTGCTTCAAAGGCCAGGTGCAGGTATTCGTGAGTCAGGTCGAGGCGATCCTGCAAAGACAGCACGCCGCGCACGTAGATGCGCTGGCGTTCGCGGTCGACGAAGGGTCGTCCGAAGGCGAGTTTGCAGACGGCGAAAGTGCTGACTTCGTTGTAGCCGGTTTCGCTTTCCAGCTTCGGACGCCAGCCACGCCGCTGTTTTTGTAGCCAGTCCTGCGCGGCGGGCAACGCTTCGCAGGACGCCACCGGGTTGTCCCAACGGCTAAGGCTGGCCCGGGGATAGGCGTGCAGCAGAATCGCGTCGTAACGCTGGCCGGCATTCGCCTGCTCGACGGCTTGTTGCCAGGCGAGTTTGTCGGGGCCGGGTTGATCGGAGTGATAGGTGACGGTGCTGCCGGCCAACACCAGATCCGCCGTCCACGCCGCAATGCTGCGCGACTCGGCGGAGGCCGGACGCGGTGCAACACGCTGGCGAGTGCTGCTGTCATCGATGCTCAGGCATTCGCCGTTGCGCGTGGCGTTTTGCAGCAGATACGTGCGGATTGCCACGGCCAATGCTTTGGCGGCTTCGGCGGGTTCGGGTTTGGCTTCACGCTCCAGCACACGGGCGACGTACTCTTCACGATCGAGCCGAGCAACAAGCTTGTCGTTGAGCAGAAACAGTTCGCCGTCGCTGTGGATATCCAGCGCATTGCCATTGGCGAATTCGACGCGAAAATCACCCTGCAATGGGCCTGAGCCCGCAACGCGCTCACCCGACAGAACCCGCGAAACCGGATAACGCGAGAACAGTCCGACCTCGACACAACGCCCCGCCTCCGCCGGCCAGGAAGAAGGCAACACCGTCGCCAACGCCGAACCGTAATGCCGCAGAACCATCTGACTGGTACCCCGGCCACCCGCCCAGATCGGCGAACCATCCGCCGTCCAGCCAGCGAATCCGCCCTGGCGTGATTGAGGGTCCTGATCGCCGAGCCAGCTCCAGGTTTTCACCCGCAAGCGGCCGCCCAGTTCACCGACGACATTGCCGTCCGCCGCGTTCAGCACCACGTCGAGCAGCACACGACGCATCTGATCCTGAGCCGGCAGCAAAGCCAAAACTTTCAGCAAGTCAGCGACGGAAACCCGAGTAGCCGGTTGCACCGATGGCAGGTCCAGCAACCACGACGGCGCCTGTCGCGCCTGCCAATAGGTTTTCCAATCGCCAGCGGTTATGCCCAGCCGCGCCGGCTCGAAATACAGTCCGCAGGATTTCACCAGCGCCTGATCACGTTCGATCTTGCCGCCCGCGGTGCAGCAATAGACTTCTTCCTTCGACTGCCCGCGGCATTCATACGCCGGCTCTTGCGCGCCGGTATCCACCAGCCACGCGTAAACGAACACCTTCCACAGACTGCCCAGCGGCGTATCCAGAGACGAAGGCAGCGGCTCGCGAGCGGTCAATTGCGTGGTGTTCAGCGACAACAACTCGCCCTTGTAGGCCACGCGCAACGGTTCATCCTGCGCTGTCGCCAGCGCAGGAATCACACACATCAGCAGCCACAGCAGCGGCCGGCTCATGTCAGTTGACCGTGACCTGACCGAGGGCCGCTTTCGCTTCCTGGGCCTGATGCTGCGGCGCGTAGACCTGAGTGAAGCGCACCGGCGGCAGATTGAACTGGCCTTTCTGCGAGAACCGCACCAGATGCCGCAGACGCAATTCACCGCTCAGCGCATCCACCGGCACCGCGTAGGCCAATTGACCCGGTTCGAAACGTGCTTTTTCCAGCGCGGTCGGCTCGGTACCGTCCTTGCCCTGCAACTTGATGCCCCACGTGGTGCGCTCGACATCCGCGCCCGGCGGCAGCGGCACTTCGAGCATGCCGTAGCGCAGCGGTTTCGGTGCCTTGCTGGTGAGGATCACTTCGTCCAGATACAGGCTGTCGCTGGACAGTGGTTTAGTACCGACCGGCTCCAGTTTGAAGGTAAAGGCTTCGTCACCCGGCACCAGACGCGACAGGCGACGAGTGATGGTCACGGCCATCGGATCGACCGCCGGTTGTTGAGTCTGGAAGCTCAACGCTGCACGCAACGGACGCTCCTGGGTGCCCGACACCGTCAACACGCTCGGCACCGGCGCAGCACCTTGCCACGTCCAGAACATCTCGCCGGTCGCGCCGTAGTTTTTCTTCCAGCCTTCACCCGGTGCCAGCGCGATGGTCGGCGACGCCTGAGCGATGCTGCGTTGCAGCCAGGTCAGCGCCAGCGCGCGTTCGAGGGTCGATTGCTGCGGCAACAGGCGTTGCAGCAGCGCGTTCGCACGATCCTGATCGAACGGTTGCAGCGACAGGTTCAGCGCTTCGACAAACGGTTGAGAGCTGACGGCCAACCGCTGCTGCGCAGCGCCCAGTTGACGATTGAACGCATCCGGCAAAGCGACTTTCGACTGGGTGGCCAGCGATGCGGTCAGGACCCGCGCCGCCGCCAGACCGAGCGCCGAATCCGGATCGCTCATCACCAGACTGTCCTCACCGTCGTCCATCAGGTTCGCGGCATTGCCCTCACCGGCCTTCGCCAGATCGTCCATCAAACCGCTGAGCAGCGTGTTGACCGGCAGATGCATCTGCTTGGCGAACGACAGGATCAGCGCCCGTTGCAGCAACGGCGTGTTCGGCGCCTGCTTGGCGTAAACCTCCAGCACCCGCTGCCAGTGCTCCGGCGGCAGGGTCAGATCCAGCACTTGGCTGGCGTTCCAGTCGGCGTAGTAGGCGTAAGCGGTGAGGAACGCATCCGGTTCACCGTCGAAGCCCCACCAGGTGAAGCTCGCCGACGGCCCGGCCATTTGCACCAGGCGCAGACGGCTGTTCTGCATGATCAGACGCAAGCGGTCGCGGATCTGCGGGCTCGACGCCAGCGACGGATAAGCGATGCTCAGCGGCAGCAAGCGGCTGGCGGTCTGCTCGACGCCGCCGTACGGATAGCTCAACAGATCGTCGAGGGCGGAACGGAACAGCGCTTGCGGACTGTCATCCAGACGCAGGCGAATGTCGGTGGCGTCCGCCGGCAGAGTCAACGGCGTGTCGCCGCTGGCCACGTCGAGGCTCTGAGTCTGCGTCACTTGCCAGCCTTCTCCGGTCGCGGTCAGGCGCACAGCGAGGGCGTCGGCGGTTTTGCCGTCCTGCACCAGCTCGGCTGTCCACTCGCCGGTAGCCAATGCAAACGCCGGTAGCGGCAGGTAGTTAATGCCGTTGTTGAGGGTCACCGGCAGGCGCTGTTCGGCGCCGGCGTAGTGCGTCACCAGCTCAGCCTTGACCGGTTTCTCGGCCTGACTGAAGGCGAACACGCCGAGTTGCGGCTGATCGCCCTTGCGGAACTTGCTCGGCCCGCTCCACTTCAGGTACAGCGGTTTTTCCGAGCGGACGAACTGCTTCTTCTGCCCGACCTGACCGTCATCGGCAATCGCCCGCGCAGTGATGCGCCAGCGAGTCAGCGAGTCCGGCATCTTGAAGGTGAAGCGGGTCTTGCCGTCGGCATCGGTCAGCAATTCTGGCTGCCACGCAGCGGTATCAACGTCTTCGCGACGCGGCCGTTCCAGCACTTTCACCCCGCGTTCGCTGCGGTTAGCCTTGCCCGGTGCGCCGGGGCTACCCGGCAATGCCACGTCGTAACTGATGAACGACAGGCTGGCGCTGGTGCGCACGTTGTTGCGGCGCGGGTGATAGAAGAACTGGTCGATGGTCGGCGCGACTTCCGGTTGCAGCGCGTAGACCATTTCATCCACAACGCTGACCGTCAGGTGCGCCGGCACTGCCTTGCCGGCGAACTGCGTGGTCAGGTCGACCGTCACGGTATCGCCCGGCTGATAGGTCTCTTTGTCAGTCTTGATTGCCACGTCGATCTGCGGCGCGACGACCTTGATCCCGGCGTTCTGGAAGCTGTACTGACCGCCCTTGGTGTAGAGCACGGAGAACGTCAGGTTCGGCGCAAAGTTGTCCTTCACCGGGATGCGTGCGCGGTATTGGGTGTCGCTGAGTTTTTCCAGTTTCAGCCAGTCGCCGCCCTTGGCCAGCAGCGCGGTGGCTTCGACCTTGTCGCGCTCCAGCGACAACAGGGCATCACTCACCGGCTCCGGGAAAGTGATCAGCGCCAGCGCTTCGTCGCCGGCCTTGTACTCAGTTTTGTCGAGGACGATTTCCACGGTGCCCGGCACCGCCTTGACGCCGTCGCCGGTGACCGAATGGCCGGTCGCACCAAGCACTCGACCGTGCTGATCTTTCAGCGACAGGTTGTAGGTGCCCGGGCGATCGAACGCCACGCTGAAACCTTTGTCTTTCGCCGCCAGTTTGCCTTCGCCGGTGGTCTGGTCTTCCAAACGCACCCAGCTGTAGCTGCTCGGCACAACGGCCTGAGCCTGTTCGCTGCCACCTTCGTTGGCGTAGCTGAACGCGACCTTGTCACCCACCGCGCTGAAACGCTGCGGCGCAGTCAGGCGGAAGCTGGCGGCGCCCCGGTCGATGAGGATTTCCTTGGTGGTCTTGACCCGATACGCCGCACCATCGCTGGCGAACACGGTGAGCATGTAGCGGCTCGGTTTGTCAGCGGCTGGCAGGTCGAGGGTCGCGTTGCCTTTGCTGTCGGTGGTCAGTTCGGTGCTGGTCAGCTCCACCGGGAATTGCCCGAGGTATTGCAGCTCGTTGTCGACCATCGACAGTTGCTGGGCGCGCAGGCTCAGGGTCAATTTGGCATTGGCCACTGGTTTACCGTCCGGGTACAGCAGCACCAGGCTGCCCTTCACCGGTTCGCCGGTGCGGTAATCCTGCTTGGCCAGATTCAGCGAGATTTCGAAGTGCGGCTTGATGTACTCCGCCACACGGAACGCGCTGCTGTAGGCCTGATCCTTGTAGTTGAAACGCAGCTCGTAACCACCGGCCACCGCGTTGTCCGGCAACTGGAAACGGCCCTGGGTTCCGGCCTTCGAATCGAGTTTCAGGTCGAGCCGCTGCAACTCGGTGCCGGTCGCATCGAGCACGCTGACATTGACGTCCGCCGCACCCGGCAATACCGAGTCCCGCGCGTTCTTGAATTCGCGGCCGACGATTTTCAGCGACACCCAATCGCCCGGGCGATACAGCGGCCGGTCGGTGAAGGCGTAGAGTTTGGTGTCGTAGATTTCGCTGTCGTAATAGAAGTTTTCCGAGACGAATACGCCGCCCTCTTCGTCCTCGCCGATCACGAACGAACGCTCCGGGCTGACGTGTTTCAGGCGCAGCAAACCATCGGTGTCGGTGGCGCCGCTGCTCATCACGCCGAGGCCGTCGGTCCACAGCACATTGACCTTCGGCACCGAACTGCCTTCGTGTTTGCGCGCGGCCCACACCAGCAACTCATCACCGGCAATCTTGCTCACCGCCACGGTGTTGGAAACGAACACCATGGTGGTCGCGCGGTACTTGCCGATCAGCGCTTCAACCAGGTACAGGCCCGGTTTCAGGTTGCCTAGCGGGATGTAGACGTTGCCCGGCGCAACGCTGACGAACTCGCTGGAAGAACCGGCCAGATTCACGCCTTCCGGCGGCTGGATCGGCTTGGCCTGCCACAGCGGATAACGGAACTGGCTGACCACCGGCAGACCCGGAATCAAGGCGAACTGCGGTTGCGCGTCGTAAGGCGTCGGCGCAGCGATGGCGCTGCCCATCTTCAGCTCCGGCACCTCTTCGGTGACTTGCTGACGCGATTCGTAGGAGAACGCGCGCTGCATCACCCGACGGGATTTGCGGTACCAGTTGTCCCACAGGTACGCGAGGGTGTTCGACAGGCCTTCGCCCTTGAACTGGCCGTCGCTGACCACGCGGTGCAGGTTCTTCTGGCGCTTGAGGAAGTCCAGCGGCTTGTCGATCTTGTACACGCGAATGTCGGCGCCGCCGTACGGTTCCATGCGGAAACGACGGTAGTCACGGCCCGGCGCTTCGAGGCGCACAACCGCCTGTTCGTCGCTGGCGAAACTGCTGTCGGCCAGCAGGAAGAAGCTTTCACCGGACACCGGCGTGTAGCCGCTCGGCTCGACAGTGTCTTCGGCATTCACGGCCGAAAATGGCAGGGCTAACAGCAACAGAAAAGGCAGTAAACGCAGCATGCGGGCACCGGTCATTGGGAGAGAAAGTTCAGTCGATAGACGCCGATGAAGTTGGGGTTGGCTGCGTCGGGTATCCATCGGGTGTCCTTCCATGTCATGAGTTGCTGCAGGCTTGCCGAACGCATGCCGTTGTCAGTGGGGGTGGTCGTGCCGGTGTGATAGGCGATGTAACGGCCCATCCAGATCATCAGGTGCTGGTCGTCGCCCTGATCGAAAAACATCAGATCGCCGGGCCGTGCCTGAGACACGTCGCGGCCGATCAGATGGCTGTTGAACTGAATCAGTTTGATCGCATTGACGTAGGGCCCGACCTTGCCGCCGCCCTGTTGCCATTGCTGGGCAAACTTGCGTTGCTCGTCGCTCAACGCCAGCTCCGGCGGCAGGTAGCGGTTGGACACGCCATTGCTGCGCAGCCATTTGTCGTCATGGACTTTCAGCGCTTCGTTGGCGGCAAACCGCACCAGTCCGGCGCAGTCCTGCTGATACCAGCGCGGGCTCGGGCCTTTGCTCAACTGCTCCTGAGCGATGCGCACGAACCAGGCACGAAAGACCTGGGACTGCGCAGGATCGAGCGCCGGCGCTTCGACCGCTCGGACACCCGCGCTCAGTAACAGCGCGAGCAAGCCGAGGCTGCGGATCAGTGCCGTCACAGCGCTTTCCACTCCAGCGGCAGCCATTGCCAGTGACCGTCGGGCTCACTGCCTTCCGGCAACGTCAGGGCGTATTTGCCGTAACCGCCGAGGGTGCGCAGTTTCGGGATCAGGTAGGTTTGCGCGGCGTTGTAGAACACCGGCTCCATGTCCTGCGGCAGGCTGTCGAGGGTTTCCTGCTGCATCAGTTGCGCCATCGAGTCCGGACCAAAGTAGATCGGCATCAGCACGTCTTTGGGCAGCACATCGGCCATCGGCGGGAAGCGTTTGTCGAGGGTGCCGAGGGCCTTGTCGACCAGTTTGTCGTCGAGGGAAAACAGCAGCGTCGAACCGTGGCGCGCCAGGCTGACTTTCATGAAAGCCTTGCCGGTGATCGCGTCCGGGCTCTCGGCATCCTTGGCCGCGTAAGGGCCGAAGTTGGAGCTGACCTGGCGCTGCCAGAGGTGGCTCTGGCCTTCCTGTTTTTCCACCACCGGGAACGCGTGCTCATCGACATTGCCTTCATAGGCGCCGACCATCGAATCGAACAACGTGCCGATATCGCCGTCGAGTTTGCCGCTATCCTCGTCCTTCAGACTGGCCACCAGCAACGGCGTGTACAGCCGCGAATCCGCGTACCAACACAGGCCCGCCGCGCCGGCCACGTGTTCGGTAAGTGTCTGCGCTACTGCTTCTTCGGCGCCGAGCTTCACCAGCAGCGGTTTCTGCGGTTCGGCAGCTACCGGCAAGGTCACGCAGGCACTGGCACCCAGCGGCATGGCTTGCCAGACCGGTTTGAAATCGAAGTCCGGCTGGTTCTCCAGTTCATCCATGGCGAGGAAGCTGTGCCAGCCCTTGTCGTCCATGTCGAAACGCAGGCCGGCGAAGTTCGGGATGAAGCGCTGGTAGCCCATGGCGAGGACGCTGGAATTGACCGACAGACGCTGCTTGGTTTCAGGTGTTTTAGCTGGCAGCCCGAACGCTTCGGGGAACAGTTTTTCGCCATTGAGCAGCGCCGCCAGCGCTTGTGGCGAAACATGGCCAGACTCTTCGGAGGCGCCACTTTCAGGGTCGTAGAATTTGGTCGGATTGGACAGCACCACCAGTTTGTCGCCACGGGAAGCGAACAACAGGGATTTGCTGGCGTTGTAGGTCAGTTGATACAGCGGCACCTCGTCACTGCCGACTTTCAGGGTACTCAACACGCTCAGTTGCGAATCATCCAGCGCGACTTTCGCCAGCGGCTCCAGCAGCTTGGCCAGTCCGCCGCGATCCATCACCAACAGGAAATCCTTCAGACGACCATCGGCGCCACGCCACAACGCCACGTCTGCCGGTTGATCGAAGAGTTGCTCAATGAGGCTGTCCTGCAGCTTCAGGTCATGCTCGTAAATGATCCGCCGCAGACTGCCTATCAGTCCGAGGCGATCAGCATGGGTCTCGTAATAGAAGACAAAATCCTCGGTGAGCGTGGCCTTGAGGAACGGCACCGTCAGCAAGTCCTTGGGCAACTGGCTCAGGGAGCGGGTTTCCAGCAGCGCGTCCGGGCGGCTGAGGCCGAGCTTGTCGCTGGCCAGTGCCGCCGCAGGCAGCTTGGGTTTGTGCATCAGCCAGCCGAGCCCGCCCGCCACGCCGGCCACCAGGCACAGCCCGACCACCAGCAACGGCCAGCGCCGGGAAGGTTTGCCGGCAGGCGTTACGGCGGCCGGTGTAGCAGTGTTATCGCTCATCTTTCCAGAACCCGAGTTCATCCGTGGCGGGATGCTTAATAGTTGAAAGTCTTGACCAGCAGCAGATCACCGATGGCCCGCAGGGGCACGATGAACGTTTCGCGTTTTTCGTCGACAGTGTTTTCGTTGAGCACCAGCGTGATCTGCGAGGTGATGACCTCGTTCTGGTTGCTGGTCTCCTCGAAGTTATAGCCGCCGTCGCCGAAGTTGCCCCAATAGTTGACGTAAACCAGATAGGTGCCATGCAGCGGCGCGGTCATGGTGAACATTTCCGGGCCGGGGCCGTCGACACCGTCCGGGTCCAGACCGCCGCCGTTGGTCAACGCCGTGTGGGCGAAAAACGCATGCTGGCCGTCAGGCGTAATGATGTGCAGGTCGAGTTCAGCCTTGGGATCGTCCCAGCCGAGCACCACGCGAATCCGCGCCGGTGTGCGCAGGTTGTTCGCTTCGTAGAACTGCACGCGCTTGAACGACTGGCCTTCGGCGCTGCGCACTTCGACGCTGTTGGAGCCTGCGCCAAATGCATAAGGCCGGGCGAAACGCCCATCGTCGTCGGTGTACAGATTCAGCGGATTGCCGTTGACCGCCAGAGTGTGCGGCCCGCGCTGGTTGCCGATGGCCTTGAGCTGGCCCTGGATCATCGTGCGATTACGCTGGATGCCGCGATCGATCGGCGGCGTGGGATAGGCGACTTGCGGGTTTTCACTGCGGTCGAGCAAACCGTTATAGCGCCAGCCGCCCACTGGTTCTGACAGATCAGCGCTCGGCGCCGCCCATAAAGCGGGGGCGCAGGCCAACCCGACCAGCAGCAAAAGAAATGAACGCATGTGATGCCTCCTGCCATGCCTGAACGAAACCTTGCACCCGATCCTCGGTACTTCACAGCGGTGAAAACTGCGTTTCGTCTGAAAGACCCGTGACTGTCGGGTCGTAGAAGGCGCGAAGGTTAGCGATTCGGCAGTTTTTTAACAATCGGATACATCTTGAAATGCGGTGGGAATCACGCACCCGGGTGGACGATGAGCCGAATAGGCGTCATATTCGGCTCACAAAATGAGCCGAATAGCATTTCTATTCGGCTCACGCACTCAGGAACAGCATTTCATGGCAACTCACTGGATCTGGCAGCAACCCGATTGGCCCGACTTCAATTGGCAGGCAGAGCGTCTCACTGCGCTGTTGCGCGAATGCGTTCAGGCGCAGGGACAATTGATGGGCATGGCGGGATCAGTGGGCAATTCACTGAGCGCTCAGACTGAGCTGGACGCGTTGCTGCAGAACATCGTGACCTCCTCGGCCATCGAGGGGGAGCAGTTGAATGTTGAATCCGTGCGTTCTTCATTGGCACGACGTCTGGGGCTGGAATCACCGGATGGCGACAACGTCAGCAAGCGCAGCGAGGGGCTGGCGCAACTGATGCTCGATGCCACTCAACGTTTTGCCGAACCGCTGACGCTGGAACGATTGCTGGAATGGCATTCATGGCTGTTTCCAGAACAGGAGAGTGGTTTCCTTTCGCGAGCAATCAATGTCGGCGCATTACGCGGCGATGAGCCGATGCAGGTGGTTTCCGGACGAATCGACCGTCCGACCGTGCACTTCGAGGCGCCACCGCGACAAGGCCTTGAGCGACAACTCGACAGTTTTCTCAAGTGGTTCGACGCCAGTCAGCATCAGGCAGGCCTCGATCCTTTACTGCGAGCCGGTATCGCACATTTCTGGTTCGTCACCTTGCACCCGTTCGATGACGGCAACGGACGCCTGACTCGCACCCTCACCGATCTGGCACTGGCTCAGGGCGAAGCGCAGGCGATTCGTTTTTACGCGATGTCCGCCAGCATTCTCGATGACCGCGCGGGCTACTACCGAATTCTGGAATCCAGTCAGAAAGCCACGCTGGACATCACTGACTGGCTCACATGGTTCCTGCAAACCCTGCTGCGCAGCCTGCAGCAGGCCATCGCACGGATTGAAAGTGTGTTGGGCAAGTCGCGCTTCTGGCAGGCACACCGCGAATCCGGGCTGTCGGCGGAGCAGATCAAAGTGCTCAATCGTTTGCTCGACGGTGGTGAGCGCGGTTTCGAGCACGGCATCAGTGCGGCGCAATACCAGAGTGTGGCCAAGGTCTCCAAAGCCACGGCGACCCGACATCTGGCGGAACTGCTGGAAAAAGGCTGCCTGCAACGTCTTCCGGGCGGCGGGCGGAGTACTCGGTATCAGATCAGTTATCCGGGCGAATCGACCGACTGACAGCATTGTCCATCAGCCCGCTCATTTGCCCATAAACCCCCTATCTGCTAGTGTCGCGCCGGTTTAACGTCAACCGGAATTAGCCGCCATGGCCCGCAAAAAAGCTGCACTGGATTTCGAACAGTCCCTCGCCGACCTGCAAACACTGGTCGAGCGTCTGGAGAACGGTGAATTGTCGCTGGAAGACTCGCTGACCGCTTTCGAGCAGGGCATCGGCCTGACCCGTGACTGCCAGGCAGCGCTGGCCCAGGCCGAGCAGAAGGTCCAGGTGTTGCTGGAGCGCGATGGCGAGCTGGCCGAGGAACCCTTCGACGCGGATCAGCCAGAATGATCGCGGCGTATTCGGCGACCAGCCAGGCGCGGGTCAATGCGGCACTGGAAACCCTGTTCAACGCACCACTGCCAGAGCTGGCGCGGCTTTACGAAGCAATGCGCTACAGCGTGATGAACGGCGGCAAACGCGTGCGTCCATTGCTGGCCTACGCCGCGTGCGAAGCCCTCGGCGGCAAGGCCGAGCAGGCCAACGGCGCGGCGAGTGCAGTGGAGTTGATCCACGCCTATTCGCTGGTACACGACGATTTGCCGGCGATGGACGACGACGATCTGCGTCGCGGTCAGCCGACTACCCACAAAAAATTCGATGAAGCCTGCGCGATTCTTGCCGGTGACGGCTTGCAGAGCCTGGCGTTCAGCGCCCTGCTCGACCCGCGCCTGAGCGACCTGAGCGCGGATATCCGTCTGCAACAGGTCACGGCGCTGGCGCACGCGGCAGGCCCGGCCGGCATGGTCGGCGGTCAGGCCATCGACCTCGGTTCGGTCGGTCTGAAGCTCAATCAGAAAGCCCTTGAACAGATGCACCGGCACAAGACCGGCGCGCTGATCGAAGTCAGCGTCAAGCTCGGCGCCCTGGCCAGCGGCCGCGCCGAAAAGGATGAACTCAAGGCCCTGCAAAGTTATGCACAGGCCATCGGCCTGGCGTTCCAGGTGCAGGACGACATCCTCGACGTCGAAAGCGATACCGAAACCCTCGGCAAACGCCAGGGTGCCGACATTGCCCGCGACAAGCCGACCTACCCGGCCCTGTTGGGTCTGGACGCAGCCAAGGCCTATGCCCTGGAACTGCGCGATCAGGCGTTGCATGCACTGCGACCGTTTGACGCGGCCGCCGAGCCATTGCGCGATCTGGCCCGGTATATCGTCGACCGACGCAACTAAAGGCTAATCAGCCAAAAAAGACCAACGCGTGGGCAGGGGACGATGCATCAGGTAAACTGCCGCATCTTTTATACCTATAACGATTCGCCTGATGCCCACGACGTTCCATGAGATTCCCCGCAAGCGCCCGACCACGCCCCTGCTCGACCGCGCGAACACGCCGGACGGCCTGCGCCGGTTAGGCGAAGCCGAGCTGGAAACCCTGGCTGATGAGTTGCGCCTGGAATTGCTCTACACGGTCGGCCAGACCGGTGGGCATTTCGGTGCCGGCCTGGGCGTCATCGAGCTGACCATCGCGTTGCATTACGTCTTCGACACCCCGGACGACCGGCTGGTGTGGGACGTCGGTCATCAGGCCTATCCGCACAAGATCCTCACCGGTCGCCGCGAGCGTATGGAAACCCTGCGCCAGAAGGACGGCATCGCTGCCTTCCCGCGTCGCTCCGAGAGCGAGTACGACACCTTTGGCGTCGGCCACTCCAGCACCTCGATCAGTGCCGCGCTGGGCATGGCCATCGCCGCTCGCCTGCAGAACAGTGATCGCAAGGCGATTGCCGTGATCGGTGACGGCGCGCTGACCGCCGGCATGGCCTTCGAGGCGCTGAACCATGCGCCGGAAGTGAACGCCAACATGCTGGTGATCCTCAACGACAACGACATGTCGATCTCGCGCAACGTCGGCGGTCTGTCGAACTATCTGGCGAAGATCCTTTCCAGCCGCACTTACGCGAGCATGCGTGAAGGCAGCAAGAAAGTCCTGTCGCGCCTGCCCGGCGCCTGGGAAATCGCCCGTCGCACCGAAGAATATGCCAAAGGCATGCTGGTTCCCGGCACCCTGTTCGAAGAACTGGGCTGGAACTACATCGGCCCGATCGATGGCCACGACCTGCCGACCCTGATCGCCACCCTGCGCAACATGCGCGATCTGAAAGGCCCGCAGTTCCTGCACATCGTCACCAAGAAAGGCAAAGGCTTCGCCCCGGCGGAAGTCGACCCGATCGGTTACCACGCCATCACCAAACTCGAACCGCTGGGCGCCCCGGCTGCCGCGCCGAAGAAGGCCGGCGGGCCGAAGTATTCCGGCGTGTTCGGTGAATGGCTGTGCGACATGGCCGCTGCCGACCCGCGTCTGGTGGGCATCACCCCGGCGATGAAGGAAGGTTCGGATCTGGTGGCGTTCAGCGAACGCTTCCCGCTGCGCTACTTCGACGTGGCGATTGCCGAGCAACACGCCGTGACCCTCGCGGCCGGCATGGCCTGCGAAGGCGCGAAACCGGTGGTGGCGATCTACTCGACATTCCTGCAGCGCGGCTACGACCAGTTGGTGCACGACGTTGCGGTGCAGAACCTCGACGTGCTGTTCGCCATCGACCGCGCCGGTCTGGTGGGCGAAGACGGCCCGACCCACGCCGGCAGCTTCGATCTGTCGTTCCTGCGCTGCATCCCGGGCATGGTCATCATGACCCCGAGCGACGAAAACGAACTGCGCAAGATGCTCACCACCGGTCACCTGTACAACGGCCCGGCGGCGGTGCGTTACCCGCGCGGCACCGGCCCGAACGCGACCATCGAGAAAGACCTCGAACCGATCGAGATCGGCAAGGGTGTGATTCGTCGCCAGGGCAGCAAGGTCGCCCTGCTGGTGTTCGGCGTGCAACTGGCCGAAGCGCTGAACGTCGCCGAAACACTGGACGCCACCGTGGTCGACATGCGGTTCGTCAAACCGATGGACGAAGCGCTGGTGCGTGAAATCGCCGCCAGCCACGACCTGCTGGTGACCATCGAAGAGAACGCGATCATGGGCGGTGCCGGTGGCGCGGTCAGCGAATTCCTCGCCCGTGAAAACATTCTCAAGTCGGTGCTGCACCTGGGCTTGCCGGACGTTTACGTCGAACACGCCAAACCGGCGCAGATGCTGGCCGAGTGCGGGCTGGACGAGGCAGGGATCGAAGCGGCGGTGCGCGAGCGCCTGGAGCTGCTTAACAAGTAAAACGCAATGCCCATGTGGGAGCGAGCCTGCTCGCGATAGCGCACTGTCAGTCACTTCAATGTCGACTGACACACCGCAATCGCGAGCAGGCTCGCTCCCACATTGATTTGCGCACACCGGAAATACCAACGGAATACCGATGAACCTCTCGCGCCTCGCCTTGCCCCTTCTCCTGCTGCCAACCGCCAACGCCCTCGCCGATACCTTCGAACGCGATCAGGCCCTGAAGCTGCCGGACATGCTGATCAGCGCCAACCGCCAGGTGGAAGCTCGCAACGACAGCAGCGCCGCCAACACCGTGTTCACCCGCGAAGACATCGAGCGCCTGCAACCGAGCAGCGTCACCGACCTGCTGCAACGGGTACCGGGCGTGCAAGTGGCGCAAACCGGCGGGCGCGGCAGTCTGCCGGGGATCTACATTCGTGGTACCCAGTCGGCGCAAAGCCTGGTGCTGGTCGATGGCCAGCGCATCGGCAACTCCACCTCCGGCGACAGCAACCTGCAACACCTGAACATCGAGCAAATCGAACGCGTCGAAGTGCTGCGCGGTTCGCGTTCGGTGATCTATGGCAGCGATGCAATTGGTGGGGTGATTCAGATCTTCACCCGGCGCGGCGGCGAACAAGGCTTGCAGCCGCGGATGCATGTCGGATTCGGCAGCCATCAGACCTGGGAGCGCAGTGTCGGCCTGTCCGGCGGCGACGAGAAAACCCGCTTCAACCTCGGCGCCAGCCTTGATGAAACCGCCGGCCTCGACCGCACCCACGAGTCGTATCCCAGCGACAGCGACCACGACGCCTACCGCAACAAATCCATCAGTCTGAGCCTCAGCCATGCGCTGACCGATGATGTCGAAGTCGGCGCCAACCTGCTGGATAACCGTGGCAAAAGCGAGTTCGACAACCCGTTCGGACGCTTCGACCCAGTCACCTTCGACTCCGTCCAGCAGCAGCCCTACAGCGATTTCACCGTCAGCAGTTTCAGCAGCTACATCGACGCGCGGATCAACGAGCGCTGGAAATCGCGCCTGGAACTCGGCCACAGCGAAAACCGCGAGAAGACGTTCGACAAGCTTAGCGACGAACGCTCGGTGTTCAACACCTACCGCGACTCGGTGACCTGGCAGAACGACCTGACCCTGGATGCGCGCAACAGCCTGATCCTCGGCGGTGACTGGTACGAAGACCGGGTCAACAGCAGCACCGCGTTCGACGAAGACAGCCGTTGGAACCGTGCTGCGTTCATCCAGCATCGCTTCCAGGCCGACAGTTTCTCCACCGAGCTCGGCCTGCGCCGTGACGACAATCAGCAGTTCGGCGGGCAGAACAGCTGGAGCGGCACGCTGACATTGCCGGTCAACCCGGACAACGATCTGTTGCTCAGCTACAGCGAAGGTTTCCGCGCACCGACCTTCAACGACCTGTACTACCCGGACTTCAGCAACCCTGATCTGAAACCGGAAACCTCGAAAAGCTACGAGCTGCAATGGCGCAGCCAGTTGAGCGACAGCAGCCGCCTCGAAGCCTCGCTGTATCGGACAGACCTGGAAGACGCGATCATCTTCGGCAGCAACTCCCGGCCAGAGAACGTCGCGTCGGCGCGGATCAACGGCTTTGAGGCAGCGCTGAAACAGGAACTGCTGGGCTGGCAGAGCAACCTCGGCGTCGCAATCATCGACCCCCGCGACCGCGACACCGGCCACACCTTGGCGCGCCGTGCACGCCGGACGTTGAGCTGGGATCTGGACCGGCAGTTCGATCGTCTCGGTCTCGGTGCCAGTTGGCAGGCCGTCAGCAGCAGTTATGACGACCTGAACAATCAACAACCATTGGGTGGTTATGTGCTACTCGGACTGCGCAGCAGTTGGGCTCTGAACCGTGAAATCAAGCTGGATTTCAAGGTGGATAACCTGCTGGACAAGGGTTACAGCCGAGCGCTGTACAGCCATGACGGCAGTCAGTATGGCTATCGCGAGGAAGGTCGGGCGTTCATGTTCGGGGTGACCTGGACGCCACAGCTGTAGCGGTCAACGGTCTGGCGCAATCAGTTGGCAGAGTTTGGCGGTCGCCTCGATCATCTGCCCGCTCGGACGCTCCAGACCTTTGTCGGTGACCAGCAGCAACTGCCTGTGCTTGACCGCTGCCACCTGCGGCCAGGCGTTCCAGGCATTCAGTTGCGGTTGATCGCCGGCCAGAATCACTTCGGGGTCACGCTGTAAAACAGCTTCGATGCTCACCTGCGGCGCCGGCAATGTCAGGTCGGCAAACACGTTGCGCGCGCCGCACACCTCCAGAGCATCGCTGATGATCTGCCCGCCACCGACGGTGTACAGCGGCTTGTCCCAGACTTGATAGAACACCCGCAGCGGCGTTTCCCGCCGATAGCGTTGGCGCAGCTCGTCGAGCTTGCGCCGCAACCCAGTCGCCCGCTCAACCCCGCGCTCAGGGCGACCAAGCTGCGCAGCGATGGCTTCGATCTGCGTGATCAACTGTTCGAAACTGTGGGGTTCGGCAACGAAAGTCGGGATGTTCAGACGCTTGAGCTGATCGCGCTGGGCCGGGCCGACACTGCCGGGCCACAGCAGCAACAAGTCAGGCTTGAGGCTGAGCAGCCGCTCCATGTCGAGCTGACCATAACGACCCACCGAAGGCACATCCTTGATCGCAGACGGCCGGTCACCGGCATCCAGCACACCCACCAACAGATCGGCCGAATCCAGCTCGACGACGATTTCAGACAAGGATGGCGCGAGACTGACCACTCGCAGAGCGGCCAGGGTTTCGCTGCTGACGGCCAGTAGCAGAACTGCCAGCCAGAGACGACGCATCAACCGAGTTGACGCGGGATACGGTAGAGGTAGAACAGCACCGCCGTGGACAGCGCCAGCAACATCAGCGGCACGGCCTCCAGGCCGACGAACACCGCCAGTGCACCGATCCACGCCGGCAACCCCGCCACCAGAAACGCTGTGCGACGACGAGCCGCAAGGGCTATCCACGCAGCGGGTTCTTCAGGGGTATCGAGGGCTTTTTGCGTGGCGATCAGCGCATGTTTGTAACGGCCGAAAAACTTCAGGCTGACAAACATCGAGGCCACGCCGGCAATGAAAAACGGCATCGCCAGCACCGGCATGATCGCTTCGCTCTCGCCGAACACGGCATTGAGAACAAACAGCGGCACCAGCGCCAGCGCCAGGTATTTCCACCAGGCGACTGACAGACGGCGCCGCACCTGACCGCGAGTCACGCCCGGTCTACCTCGCCCTGATGTTCGTTGCCCATCATGTGGTCGAGTTTGCTGGCCTTGGTCGCCAGGTAGAGTTTGTTGTGCGGGTTGTGGCCTGTGTGCAGCGGCACGCGCTCGGCGACGACGATATTCATGTCGGTCAGGGCTTTGACCTTGCGCGGGTTGTTGGTCATCAGGCGCAGGGATTTCACGCCCAGATGCTCAAGCATCGGCAGGCACATGGCGTAGTCACGCTGGTCGGCGGCAAAACCCAGACGCTCGTTGGCTTCAACGGTATCGGCGCCACCGTCCTGCAACTCGTAGGCACGGATCTTGTTCAGCAGGCCAATGCCACGGCCTTCCTGACGCAGGTACAGCAACACGCCACGACCTTCACGGGCGATCGCCTTGAGGGCGGCCTCCAGTTGCGAGCCGCAGTCGCAACGCTGACTGAACAAGGCATCGCCGGTCAGGCATTCGGAGTGCAACCGGCCGAGTACCGGGGCACCGTCGGCAATCTCACCCAGGCTCAGCACGACGTGCTCGCGGCCGGTGGCTTCATCGAGAAAACCGTGCATGGTGAATTGCGCAAAAGGCGTTGGCAGCTTGGAAGCGGCGACAAAAACGACAGGCACCGGTGTGCTCCTGATCTAAAAAGTCTGAAGATTCGCTGGGCGGCATTGTAACAGCAGGTTCCTGCAGGCGCTTAGGCTGAATTATCGGCCATAACGATCAAAAAGTTTGATAACAGGCCCGACATCATCGCGTTTACTCGAACGGATACGGCTGCTTCCAGTGCTCGAAGATCGGTTTCAGCTCGCCGCTTTTCACCAGTTGTTCCATGCGCTGGTCGTAGATCGACATCAGTGCGCGGGCCTGCGGGGTGTCGGCGAAACCGAGGTACAGCGGCAACTCCGCCAGATGCGAGTAATGGTATTGCGAAGGGTCGGCGGCGTTTCTCACCACCGCTTCGATTTCCGTCAGCGCATCGATGTAGTAATCCGCCCGCCCCTGCTTGAGCATCGACAGGATTCCGGTGCGGCGTTCGATCTGGTTGAAGCGTTTGACGTTCGGCAGGTAGGTTTCATACCGATAACCCCGCACCCAGGCCAGTCGGTACTTGCCAAGGTTCGCCTGGGTCGGCGACGGGTTGCTGGCAAGGCCGAGTGCGTAGATGTGGTCGGAATCGAAGTTCCATTTCGGGTACAGCACCTGCTCGGCTTCACCGCGATAGGAGCCGACCAGTGCGTCGACTTCCTTCAGTTGCACCAGGCCCACCGAACGGGTGTACGGCACGGAGCGGATATCCAGAGTCACGCCGGCCGGCTCGAACACTTTGCGCAACACGTCCCAGCCCAGGCCGTGGCCATCGGCAGCGGTGTAGTCTTCCCATTCTTCGCTGGCCAGGTGAATGACCGACGGCGTTGCGTCCTGCGCCTGCGCCACCGCACCGGCCAGCACACCCAGCAGGGTAAAAAACAGTATCGCCAAGCCGCGTCGAGCCATCCCTGTGTCCCTCATCCACGCCTTGAAATCAGGCGAAAATCCACACCAGTCCCTGCATCGCCAGCCAGGCGAACACGCCCGCCAGCACGTCGTCGAGCATGATGCCGACGCCGCCATGCACATGCCGGTCGATCCAGCGGATCGGCCATGGCTTGAGGATGTCGAAGAAGCGGAACATCAAAAACCCGGCGAGCAACCAGTACCAGCCTTCCGGCACCAGCCACAAGGTGATCCACATCCCGACCATTTCGTCCCAGACGATGCCTTCGTGGTCGTGTACCCGCAGATCGTCGGCGACCTTGCCGCACAGCCAGAAGCCGAACAGCATGGTGATCCCGAGCATCAGCCAGTAACCCCAGTCGGGCAACATCTGCCACAACGGAATAAAGGGTAGCGCAACTAACGACCCCCACGTGCCCGGTGCTTTCGGCAAGGTGCCGGAACCGAAGCCGAACGCGAGGAAATGCCAGGGGTTGCGCCAGACCGACGGCGGAACGAACTCGCCGGGAACCTGTTTCGGGTGATCTGTCACGGTGACTCCTGAAAATGTTGATAACCCCGGATTTGCGGGGTGATGTCATGCCCTTCGCGATCCAGCAGCACCACGCCCTGCCCCTCGGCCACGCGCCCGATCACATGGATCGGCCAGCCATCGGCCAGCAGCGCCGGCAATTCGACGGACGGCAAGGTAAAGGCCAGCACGTAATCATCGCCACCACTCAACGCCGCACGCTCGGCGCCGCGCTGACCGAGAAACGCCACCAGCGCCTCCGACAGCGGCACGCGCTCACGCTCGACTTCGAGGCGAACCTTCGAGGCCAGTGCAATGTGGCCGCAATCGGCGAGCAAGCCATCGGAGATATCCAGCGCCGACGTAGCCTTGCCACGTAAGGCCTGACCGAGGGCGAGTTGCGGTTGCGGCGACCAGTAATGATCGAGCAGCGGCTGGGCGATGTCCGGCTCGGCTTCGCGCTGGCCGAGCACCAGCGGCAAGGCCCCCGCGGCATTGCCCAGTTCGCCGCCGACGCACAGCAGATCGCCCGGCTGCGCGCCGCTGCGGGTCAGGGCCTTTCCGGCCGGGACACGACCGAACACGGTGACAGTCAGGCTCAACGGCCCACGCGTCGTGTCACCGCCAACCAGTGCCACGCTGCAGCTTTGCGCCATACGGTTCAAACCACGGGCATAGGCTTGCAGCCAATCGGCAGTCACCGTCGGCAAGGTCAGGGCAAGGGTAAAGGCAACGGGCGTGGCGCCCATGGCAGCCAGATCGCTGACCGCCACGGCCAGCGAGCGCTGACCGAGCAGAAACGGATCGCAGGGATCGGCGAAATGCACGCCGGCCACCAGCGTATCGGTGGAAATCGCCAGCTGTTCCCCGGAAGGAACCGCCAGCAAGGCGCAGTCGTCGCCGATCCCCAGTGCAACGCCTTCGCCCCCCTGCGCACAAGGCGCGGCGGCGAAGAAATTGCGGATCAGCTCAAACTCGCCCATTGCGATATCAAGCGCTGATCAGCGCTTGAACGCCTTGACTTCAGCTTCACGCAGGCGCGGAGCCAGCTTGTCGAGAACGCCGTTGACGAACTTGTGGCCGTCGGTGGAACCGAACACCTTGGCCAGTTCGATACCTTCGTTGATCACAACGCGGTAAGGCACGTCGACGCGCTTGAGCAGCTCCCAGGTGGACAGGCGCAGAACCGCCAGTTCAACCGGGTCCAGCTCTTCGATCGCCAGATCCAGGCAAGGCGTGAGCGCGTTGTCGATTTCGGTGCGGCTGGCCGGAACCCCGTGCAGGATTTCGCGGAAATACGCGCCATCGACATCGGTAAAATCGTTATCGACCCGGAATTGCGCTTCGATCTCGTTCAGCGAAGCCTTGGCCATGTGCCATTGATACAGAGCCTGAGTCGCGAGCTGACGGGCTTCGCGGCGCTTGACGCTCTTCGATGGCTTGCCGGCATCCGCAGGTTTCGGATCGCGCGGGTTGAAACGATCGCTTTCGTCGCTAATCACTTGGCCTCCAACTGCGCCAGCAGGCTGACCATTTCCAGAGCGGACAGGGCAGCTTCAGCACCTTTGTTGCCGGCTTTGGTGCCGGAACGTTCGATGGCTTGCTCGATGGAATCAACGGTCAGGACGCCAAAAGCGACCGGTACGCCGAACTCCATGGACACCTGGGCCAGGCCCTTGGTGCACTCGCCAGCCACGTATTCGAAGTGCGGAGTGCCGCCACGAATGACCGCGCCCAGGGCGATGATTGCTGCGAACTCGCCTTTCTGGGCGACTTTTTGCGCAACCAGCGGGATTTCGAAGGCGCCAGGTGCGCGGATGATGGTGATGTCGCTTTCGCTCACGCCGTGGCGAACCAGGGCATCAACTGCACCGCTGACCAGGCTTTCAACCACGAAACTGTTGAAACGGCCTACTACCAAAGCGTAGCGGCCTTTAGGGGCGATGAAGGTACCTTCGATGGTCTTCAGGGTCATTCGTCAGATCTCTTAAAGAGCCGGGACGCGTCTGTTTCGCGTCCCTCAGTGATTTATTTGCCGCGAATTCGGGTCCGGAAACAACCGGTCATTATTCGGAGGGCACGTATTCTACAACTTCCAGATCGAAACCGGATATCGCATTAAATTTCATCGGTGCCGACATCAGGCGCATTTTGCGCACACCGAGGTCACGCAGGATCTGCGAACCGGCACCGACGATGCTGTAGGTGGTCGGTTTTTTCACCGCCGCCTGATCGCCGGTTTCGCGGATGTGCGCCAGCAACACGTCGCCATCGAGCGGGTGACCGAGCAGCAGCACCACACCGCTGCCGGCCTCGGCGACCGCAGCCATGGCGGCGCGCAGGCTCCAGCGGCCCGGTTGCTTGACCATCAGCAGGTCGCGCAGCGGGTCCATGTTGTGCACACGAACCAGGGTTGGCTCTTCGGCGCAAACGGTGCCCAGGGTCAGTGCCATGTGCACGTCGCCTTCCACGGAATCACGATAGGTCACCAGGTTGAATTGGCCCAGTTCGCTGTCCAGTGGCTGCTCGGCAATCCGCTGAACGGTACGTTCGTGGATCATCCGGTAGTGAATCAGGTCGGCGATGGTGCCGATCTTGATGTTGTGTTCGGCCGCGAAAGCTTCCAGTTCGGCGCGACGGGACATGGTGCCGTCGTCGTTCATCACTTCGCAGATCACGCCGCTCGGCTCGAAACCGGCCATGCGTGCCAGGTCGCAAGCCGCTTCGGTGTGACCGGCGCGCGCCAGGGTGCCGCCGGCCTGGGCCATCAGCGGGAAGATGTGGCCCGGGCTGACGATGTCTTCGGCTTTCGCGTCTTTCGCCGCAGCCGCTTGCACGGTGCGCGCGCGGTCAGCGGCGGAGATGCCGGTGGTCACGCCTTCGGCGGCTTCGATCGACACGGTGAACTTGGTGCCGAAACCGGAACCGTTGCGCGGTGCCATCAGCGGCAGCTTCAGGGTTTCGCAGCGCTCGCGGCTCATCGGCATGCAGATCAGGCCACGGGCGTGCTTGGCCATGAAGTTGATGTGCTCGGCCTTGCAGCATTCGGCGGCCATGATCAGGTCGCCTTCGTTCTCGCGGTCTTCGTCATCCATGAGGATGACCATCTTGCCTTGGCGGATGTCTTCAACCAGTTCTTCGATGCTATTGAGCGCCACAAGGCACCCCCTTCAGTCAGGATTTGAGGTAGCCGTTGGCGGCCAGAAAGCTTTCAGTGATGCCGCCGGACGTTGGCTCTGCAGCCTTGTCGCCCAACAGCAGACGCTCCAGATAACGCGCCAGCAAGTCGACTTCCAGGTTCACCCGGCGACCTGGCTTGTAGGACGCCATGATGGTTTCACTCAAGGTGTGCGGGATGATCGTCAGCAGGAATTCGGCGCCATCGACCGCGTTCACGGTCAGACTGGTGCCGTCGACGGTGATCGAGCCTTTGTGGGCGATGTACTTGGCCAGCTCTTTCGGCGCGCGGATGCGAAATTCCACGGCGCGGGCATTATCGCTGCGCGAGACCACTTCGCCGACACCGTCGACGTGACCGCTGACCAGGTGTCCGCCGAGACGGGTGGTCGGGGTCAGGGCTTTTTCCAGGTTGACCGGGCTACCGCTCTTCAGGTCATTCATGGCGGTGCAGTCGAGGGTTTCGCGACTGACGTCGGCGGCAAAGCCGTCGCCCGGCAGCTCTACAGCGGTCAGGCACACGCCGTTGACCGCGATGCTGTCGCCGAGTTTGACGTCGCTCAGGTCGAGCTTGCCGGTTTCGACATGCACCCGCACATCACCGCCCTTTGGGGTCAGTGCGCGGATACTGCCGATGGATTCGATGATGCCGGTAAACATGGGGTTCTCCTTGAGAACGAAGCCAGCGCTAACGCGATGGCCGGGAATTATACGCTCGCCGATGAGACAGGGATTGCAGTGACTCGCCAGTCATCGCCAACCGCGCGAATTTCTGTGATTTTCAGCTCCGGCGCATCCTTCATATAGGCTAGCGGCCAGTCCAGCAACGGACGCGCCGTGGAGCCGAGAAACTTGCCGGCGATGAAGATCACGAACTCGTCGACCAGGCCGAGCTGGGCAAACGCACCGGCCAGTCGCGGACCGGCCTCGACCAGCACTTCGTTGACGCCACGGCTGGCCAGTTCAATCAGCAATTGGCGCAGATCGACCTGACCGTCATCACCCGGCACGATCAGGCATTCCGGGCCGTGGGCATATTGCTCTTCGATGGCCACGCAGGTGGCGACCAGCGCCGGGCCAGCCTTGAAGAACGGCGCATCCAGCGGAACCCGCAGGCGCCCGTCGATCAGCACGCGCAGCGGCGGACGGCTCAGGGCCAGCGCGGTTTGCTCGGCATCCAGCCCCAGCTCATCGCCGCGCACGGTCAGTCGTGCGCCATCGGCCAGCACCGTATCAGCGCCGGTCAGCACCACGCTGGCCTGGGCGCGCAAACGCTGCACCGCCGAACGCGCGGCAGGCCCGGTGATCCATTGGCTCTCACCGCTCTCCATCGCCGTGCGACCGTCGAGGCTCATGGCCAACTTGACCCGCACGAACGGCAAGCCGTGTTCCATGCGTTTCAGAAAACCTTGATTGAGCTTGCGCGCTTCGCTTTCCAGCACACCGCTTTCGGTGGCGATGCCGGCATCGGCCAGACGCTGCAAACCGCGCCCGGCCACTTGTGGATTCGGATCGCGCATTGCCGCAACCACCCGACCGACGCCGGCATTCACCAGCGCATCGGCGCACGGAGGTGTACGACCGTGATGGCTGCAAGGTTCGAGGGTGACATAAGCGGTGGCGCCCCGGGCCAGCTCACCGGCGGCGCGCAGGGCGTGGACTTCAGCGTGGGGTTCGCCGGCACGCTCATGCCAGCCTTCGCCGACAATCTGCCCGTCGCGCACGATCACGCAGCCTACCCGTGGATTGGGATGGGTCGTGTAATGCCCTTTGCGCGCCAATTCCAGGGCCCGGGCCATGAAGTGGGCGTCGAGGATGGCCTGTTCGGCGGCGGCGGTCATTCTTTCACCGGTTCACGGGCGAGGCGGTCGATCTCTTCGCGGAACTCGTTGAGGTCCTGGAAGCGGCGATACACGGAAGCGAAACGGATGTAGGCGACTTCATCGAGCTTTTGCAGCTCGGCCATCACCAGTTCGCCGACCACGAGGGATTTGACCTCGCGTTCGCCGGTGGCGCGCAGCTTGTGTTTGATGTGCACCAGCGAGGATTCGAGACGCTCGACGCTAACCGGACGTTTCTCCAGGGCGCGCTGCATGCCGGCGCGGAGTTTTTCTTCGTCGAACGGTTGGCGGCTGCCGTCGGTTTTGATCAGGCGCGGCAACACCAGTTCGGCCGTCTCGAACGTCGTGAAACGTTCGCCGCAGGCCAGGCATTCACGCCGGCGGCGCACCTGTTCGCCCTCGGCGACCAGACGCGAGTCGATGACCTTGGTGTCGTTGGCACCGCAGAAGGGACAGTGCATGGTGGCTGGCAACAAAAAAAGGGAGGGCCATGGTAGCGCATCCCGGTGGCAAGACAAGCCATAGGCTTTGCGGTATACAGACTGCCATGATCGTTTGATCCATGGATTTCATTTTGCTGGAGCCGCCAATGTCGTTACGACCGCTCGTTTTGCTCAGTGTTTTCAGCCTGCTGGTGGCTTGTGGCAGCGACGCGCCCAAGCCGCAGCCGCCTACACCGGGCCCGGCGCCGCAACAGGCGCAGAAAAAGGCCAGGGAAGCTGCCGACCTCGGCCCGCTGCCCGCGTATCAACGGGAACTGAGCGGCACCCTGCAAGGCGTGCCGGCTGGCGCCGAAGTCGAACTGGCGCTGCTGGTGATCGACGAGAAAGGTCGCCCACAGCAGTTACTCGCCAGCTCCAGCCTGATCGGCAACAACCAGGTTCTGCCGTTTCGCCTGCGTTTCAACCCTGACGCCTTCCCGGCCGGCGCGCGGGTCGAACTGCGGGGCCGCGCCACTCAATCCGGCCAGTTGATCCTGCACCTGCCGTCGCAGACCATCAGCCAGCCGACCACCCAGGCGCTGGGCCAACTGCAATTTGTCAAAGCCCCATGAATGCACCGTTAGACCTGCAACAGGCGCTGGGCGAGTTGCTCGGCGATGCCCGGCTGGTGGCCTGCCCGCTGCCGGACACTGATCTGAAACTGTGGCTGATCGACGGCGACAACATGGCCCGGGAATTCAGCCCGGACGAAACCCGGCGAATCCTGCACGAACCGCCGTACTGGAGTTTCTGCTGGGCCAGCGGCCTGGCCGTGGCACGTTACTTGGCGGAATTTCCCGAGTGGGTGCGTGGCAAACGCGTACTGGATTTCGGTGCCGGCTCCGGGATCGCCGGGATTGCCGCCGTGAAGGCCGGCGCGCTGGAAGTGGTGGCCTGCGACCTCGACCCACTGGCGATTGCCGCGTGTCGGGCCAACGCTGAACTCAATGATGTGCAGATGAGCTATTCCACGGACTTCTTCGCCGAGGCGGATCGCTTTGATCTGATCCTGGTGGCCGACGTTCTGTACGACCGTGAGAACCTGCCGCTGCTCGATGCGTTTCTCAGTCGCGGTCGCGAAGCATTGGTGGCGGATTCGCGGGTCAGGGATTTCCGTCATCCGCTGTACCGGCGGATCGAAATGCTCGAAGCCATGACCCTGCCGGATCTGGCCGAGCCCGAAGAGTTTCGCCATGTCAGCCTCTACCACGCGGCCCGCGCCTGACCGTATAGTTGCCCCATTCACGCTTTTACGAGATACCCCATGAGTCAGCAAACGCCGTACATTTTCGACGCCACGACGGCCGACTTCGACCAGTCGGTGATCGAGGCTTCTTTTCAAAAACCGGTGCTGGTGGATTTCTGGGCCGAATGGTGCGCGCCGTGCAAAGCGCTGATGCCAATGCTGCAAGGCATCGCCGAGAGCTATCAGGGCGAGTTGCTGCTGGCCAAGGTCGACTGCGACGTCGAGCAAGATATCGTCGCCCGCTTCGGTATCCGCAGCCTGCCGACCGTGGTGCTGTTCAAGGACGGCCAACCGGTGGACGGTTTCGCCGGGGCCCAGCCGGAGTCCGCTGTGCGTGCCCTGCTCGAACCGCATGTAAAGATGCCGCCACCGGCCGCCGCCGATCCATTCGAACAGGCTCAGGCGCTGTTCGACGAAGGCCGTTACGCCGATGCCGAAGCCGCGCTGGTGGTGATGCTCAATGAAGACAACACCAACGCCAAGGCGCTGATTCTCTACGCCCGCTGCCTGACCGAACGCGGTGAACTGGGCGAAGCGCAAGCCGTACTCGACGCGGTCAAGAGCGACGAACACAAAGCCGCACTGGCCGGTGCCAAGGCGCAGATCAAGTTCCTTGGTCTGGCCCGCGACCTGCCGGACGCCGCCGACCTGAAAAGCCGTCTGGCGCAGAACCCGCAGGACGATGAAGCGGTGTATCAACTGGCGATCCAGCAACTGGCCCGTCAGCAATACGAAGCGGCGCTGGACGCTCTGCTCAAGCTGTTCATCCGCAACCGCAGCTACGGCGAAGGCCTGCCGCACAAGACCTTGCTGCAAGTGTTCGAACTGCTGGGCAACGATCACCCGTTGGTGACCGCTTACCGGCGCAAGGTGTTTGCGGCGCTGTACTAAGCGCTTACTCGATCCAGCTGTAGAGCGGTGTATCCCCGCCGCTCATGACTTTCACGTCGGATGAATGACGCAGGCGCACCAGCAAGCGCTTGCCCGCCGCCGCACTGCCGGTCAGCCCTTCGAGCTGATCCAGCAGCTCCGGCCCGCTGAGTTGCCCGGCCTTGCGCAACAAATCCCTGGCGACCTGCCACAACGCGTCATCCTGATTGACCGGTTTCGCCACCGGCGCCGCGGCTGCTTGCGGCTGGGCCGTCTGCACCTGCACGCCCAACTGCGAACCGAGCCGCGCCCAGTCGCTTTCATCCAGTTCCAGGGTCAAATCCACCGGCAACTCGCCGACGGTTCCGCGTATCCGCAACATAACTTCGCTCCCGCACATTTCTGACCTGCATGCTCCCATGGGACTTGTGTAACGCCAAGTGTCAGAAGCTGGCGACGCTTGCCTTATCGGCTACATTTCTTCTTTTTTTCATGGGAAGGAACCCCATGTCTTCAGGAAGAAAACTGGCGTCGAAGGGAGGCCCCACCTCTACAGGTGGCGTGATTCTCGAAGGAAACGAAAACCTGCGTATCGAAGGCAAAATCATCGCCTCGATCGGGCAACTTGCCAGTTGCCCGGCGTGCAGTGCTGGCCAAGGACCGATTGTCGCCGTTGGCGAAAGAACTCTGATCCTGCCCGCCGGCCCAGCTGCACTGGAGGGTGACTATATCGCCTGCGGCTGCCCGCCCATGGCCAACAAACTGCTCACTCAGCAACACAGCGGCTTCGCCGGCATTGGCCGTCCAGCTCCCATCGATATGGGCCCTTCGATTACCGCCCCGACTTCACATCGCTATCTGCAAGTCATCATCGAACGCCTGGACGACTCCCAGAAACCAGGACTTGCCTACAGACTCAAAGACAAGAAAAAAACAGCCGTCCTGCAAGACATCACCTGTAATGCAACAGGCGAAGGCTGCGAACACCCTGTGGAAAGCCATTCGGATTACGACACTCTGTTGGTCGGTGAAGAGTCCGAGTGGACGTTTTACGCTTATGAAGAATCCCTGAATCAGGACTTGCCATGAAGTCGGAAATCAAACTCGTCTTTAAAGACTTTCTGATGCAGCCACCAAAAGGCGTGAAGTTTCAGTTGCTGATCGACGGACTTGTCATTGATGACAACATCGTTCAAAACGATGACAAACCCCGCATCTACTCACTCGTTTCGGACAAGACTCAAACCGCTATTACCCGCTTGGACGCCCAGAAATTACCTTCGATAAAAAGCCGTGACAGCTACGAAGTCACCGTTCAAATTGTTGGTAACTCCGGCGCAAAAAAGGCAATGCATACAGCCACGCTGAATTCAGGTAAATCGCTGTCGATAGTTGCAGTATCACCTTGGGTAAAAGTGCCCCTATCCACCAGCGGCAAAGTCTCTAACGACACATTCTACGAGGTCGAGTATGGCGTCAAACGGAGGGATGAAACCCGCACCGTAAAGGTGGTCATCCAGGACATGCCGCGCCGCATACTGATGGAGGCGCTATCACACCGAGGTTCGACTGAATGGGCCGGCAACAAAGTCAAACATTCTTTACCGCATCCAACGCTTAAGAAAAGCGTGGAGTTCAGGGCGGAATCAAACAAGTGCAATGTGTTCGTCTATGACGTATTGACTGCCATCGGTGTCAACGTGGCGATGATCGAACATGGCTCTTCAAAATACATCCCGGGCTATTCCAAAGTGAGCCCGCCAACCGCAGGGGAATGGGCAGATGAGACCCGGCTGCTCAATAGTTGGAACGCAGAGAAATCTCCCCTACCCGGAGACGTTGGTGCGTATGCTGTCAATTACTCTGATGCCAGCGGTCACGTCGGATTTGTTCTGACTCAAGGTGTCTGCATTTCAGCAGGCTGGGACAAAATCGAAGTCAACGACGCAGGTTTTCGAATCGCATCGGGTAATGCTGCTCGCAGTGACCACGACTTCACCATCTTCCGACGTTACAAGTACAGCAAACCACAATGAAACGACTCTGGATAATCCTGGCTGCTTCACTCCTGCTCGTTGTGGCATGGCGCTTTTGGTCGCCTGCCGACCTTTCAGCCTGCACCTCCGAAGGCGCAGCACCAGGGCCGTTGAGCGCCATCATTCACAATTACTTTGAAAGTAATAGACGTATCGGATGGCGCGATATGGATGACCGCTTCGACATACTCTCTACTCCCGAAGGCCAAAAAATTGCCGGCCAACCAAAGCCGTACGCATGTGAAGCGTTACAGATACTGCAAAATCCCGCGTTCAGTGAGAGTGAAAAAATCTTCACTACGGCGTTGATGTTCCAGTTGCCGATCAGTCAGTACATGGGCTTCATGGATCGCAGCCATCAACTCTACTCAGAGCACAAAATAGATCCGGAGGTCATGAAGGTGGTGGTACTTCCGCGTGGAACGGCGATCAACTACTGGTGGCTTCCAGCCTGGCGCCAGCGCTTCACTCGCGATGCTCCGAACCTGCTCGACGAAAGTCTGATCCGCCATGTGCTAACGGGAGGCTACTGGTTCGACTATCCCGGCGCCGGATTCTGATTCAAAAATCGTGACATTCAATCTACGTGCCGCTCCGGGAACATCCCGGACGGTGCTCAGTGATGCCTTGCGCAAAGCGTGCGGGGCGGGCAAACTCTGCGCACTTTCGTTATAAGATTACATAACAAACTCTTCACTTTACTTCCCGGAGTTCGCCATGCGTCGTCTGCTGCTCGCTTTGCCGTTTGCCCTGTTGCCGCTGGCCATCGCCCAGGCTGCCGATGAGCATGACCACGATCATGAACACGGCAGCCTCGGTGCCCACGAACATGGCGTCGGTCGCCTGAACGCTGCGCTCGACGGCCAGACCCTGGAACTGGAACTGGAAAGCCCGGCGATGAACCTGGTCGGCTTCGAACACGTCGCCACCAGCGATGCCGACAAGGCCAAGGTCGCTGCCGCCCGGGCACAACTTGAGAAGCCTTTGGCGCTGTTCAGCCTGCCGGCCGCTGCTGGCTGCAAAGTCACCAGCCAGGAACTGTCGAGCCCGCTGTTCGGTGACAAGCCGGATGCCGACGATCATGACGACGATGACCACGACGAAGACGCCAAGGGCGGCGAAGCGCATCACCACGATCACAGCGAAATCCACGCTCACTACCAGTTCACCTGCGCAGCACCGGGCGCCTTGACTACTCTGGATCTGGCGAACATTTTCAATACCTTCCCGGCGACCCAGAAAATTCAGGTACAACTGATCAGCCCGAACGGCCAGCAAGGCACGGAAGTGACGGCCAAATCCGCCGCCCTGAAATTCTGATCACGAACCGGCACCATGACCCAAGCACTCATCGAACTGTCCGACCTGGGCTTCAACTGGCCCGGTCACCCGCCGCTGCTGGACATCCCGGCGTTTCGTCTGGAACCGGGTGAAACCCTGTTCCTCAAGGGCCCCAGCGGCAGCGGCAAGACCACCCTGCTCGGCCTCCTCGGCGGGGTGCAGAAGCCCGGTCGCGGCAGCATTCGCCTGCTCGGCCAGGAACTGACCGAACTGGGTGCCGGCGCTCGCGATCGCTTTCGTGTCGATCACACCGGCTACATCTTCCAGCAGTTCAACCTGCTGCCGTTTCTCTCGGTACGCGAGAACGTCGAACTGCCGTGCCATTTTTCGAAGCTGCGTGCAGAACGTGCGAAGCAACGTCACGGCAGCGTCGATCAGGCAGCCGCCACCCTGCTCGCCCACCTGGGCTTGAAGGACGAAGGCATTCTGGGACGCCGTGCCGACTCGCTGTCGATTGGTCAACAGCAACGGGTTGCCGCTGCGCGCGCGTTGATCGGTCAGCCGGAACTGGTGATCGCCGACGAGCCGACCTCGGCGCTGGACTACGACGCCCGGGAAAACTTCATTCGCCTGTTGTTCGCCGAGTGCCGTGAGGCCGGGTCGAGCCTGTTGTTCGTCAGCCACGACCAGAGTCTGGCGCCGCTGTTCGACCGTCACCTGTCCCTGGCCGAACTCAATCGCGCCGCCACGTCTGCCGAGGTCTGAGATGTATCTGTTCCGTCTGGCCATGGCCAGCCTCGCCAACCGCCGCTTCACCGCCCTGCTCACCGCGTTCGCCATCGCCCTCTCCGTCTGTCTGCTGTTGGCAGTGGAACGGGTGCGCACCGAAGCCAAGGCCAGTTTCGCCAGCACCATCAGCGGCACCGACCTGATCGTCGGCGCTCGCTCCGGTTCGGTGAACCTGCTGCTGTACTCGGTATTCCGCATCGGCAACGCCACCAACAACATTCGTTGGGACAGCTTCGAACACTTCGCCAGCAACCCGAAGGTGAAGTGGGCGATCCCGATGTCCCTCGGCGATTCCCATCGCGGCTATCGGGTGATGGGCACCACTGAAGCCTATTTCGAGCATTACCAGTACGGTCGCCAGCAGCATCTGGAACTGGCCGACGGCCGCGCCTTTGCTACCGATCCGTTTGAAGTGGTGCTCGGTGCCGAAGTGGCCGAGGCGCTGCATTACAAACTCGGCGACCATCTGGTACTGGCCCACGGCGTGGCGGCGATCAGTCTGGTCAAGCACGATGACAAACCGTTCACCGTGGTCGGCATTCTCAAGCGCACCGGCACGCCGGTGGACCGCACGTTGCACATCAGTCTCGGCGGCATGGAGGCGATCCACATCGACTGGCACAACGGCGTGCCGGCCCGTGGCAACGGGCGGATCAGTGCCGATCAGGCGCGCAACATGGACCTGACGCCGCAAGCGATCACCGCGTTCATGCTCGGCCTCAACAGCAAGATTTCCACCTTCGCGCTGCAACGGGAGATCAACGAATTCCGTGGCGAACCGATGCTGGCGATCCTGCCAGGTGTGGCCTTGCAGGAACTCTGGAGCCTGATGAGCACCGCTGAAAAAGCGCTGTTCGTGGTCTCGTTGTTCGTGGTGCTGACCGGGTTGATCGGCATGCTCACGGCGATTCTCACCAGCCTCAACGAACGCCGCCGCGAGATGGCGATCCTGCGTTCGGTGGGTGCGCGGCCGTGGCACATCGCGAGCCTGCTGGTGCTGGAGGCATTTGCTTTGGCGCTGACCGGGGTGATCGCCGGGCTGGCGTTGCTGTACATCGGCATCGCCGCGGCACAGGGTTATGTGCAGGCCAATTACGGCTTGTATCTGCCGCTCGCATGGCCAAGCGAGTATGAATGGACGCTGCTCGGTGGCATTCTGGCTGCCGCGCTGCTGATGGGCAGCGTGCCGGCCTGGCGCGCGTATCGCCAATCATTGGCCGATGGCCTGTCGATCCGTTTATGAGGATGTTCACCATGCCCCGCGCTGTCCTTGCGCTGCTGTTGCTGGTCGCCCTGCCCGTGTGGGCAGCGGCGCCGAAAGACCTGACCTGGTCGGAGATGATCCCGCCGGACGCGGCGCCCGAAGTGCCGAACATGACGCCGCTGCATGACCTGTCGAAGATGAGCGACGCGCTGTCCGCCGAATCCGCGCCGGCAGCCAAGCAGGACTTGCCCAACGCACCGGTGGTGCAAAGCCTCGACGGCCAGAACATCCGCCTGCCGGGCTACATCGTGCCGCTGGAAGTCAGCGAGGAAGGCCGCACCACGGACTTCCTGCTGGTGCCGTATTTCGGCGCCTGCATCCACGTGCCGCCACCACCGTCGAACCAGATCGTGCATGTGAAAAGCGCCGTCGGCGTGAAGCTCGACGAGCTGTATCAGCCGTACTGGGTCGAGGGGCCGCTGCAGGTCAAGGCGTCCACCAGCGAACTGGCCGATGCCGGGTATCAGATGGACGCAGACAAGATTTACGTCTACGAGCTGCCGGAGTAAATCCGGCAATCAGTTATAGCCCGCCAAATCGGCTTCGCGAGCAAAGGTTCCACAAAAAAACCGTCCATCACTGTTTCATTGAGCTGAGTCAAAAGACCGTATCAGACGGATTCGTACCATAGGACATCAAACATTTTTAACGTCCTTTGGGAGCTTCCATGAACAAGTCCTTGCTCAGCGCTTCGCTGTTTGCCCTCGCGCTCGCAGCCCCGCTCGCCCACGCCCACGAAGCTGGCGACATCATCGTTCGTGCCGGTGCGATCACCGTCAACCCAAAGGCCGACAGCTCCAGCGTCAAGGTCGATCAGGGTCCGCTGAGCGGCACCAACCTGGGCGGCAAGGCGACCATGAGCAGCGACACCCAACTGGGTTTGAACTTCGCCTACATGCTGACCAACAACATCGGTATCGAGCTGTTGGCCGCGTCCCCGTTCGAGCATGACGTGAAGCTCAAGGGCACCGCACTGCCAGCGGCCAACGGCAAGCTCGGCACCCTGAAACACCTGCCGCCGACCCTGAGCGTCGTCTACTACCCGCTGGACGCGAAGTCGGCCTTCCAGCCGTACATCGGCGGCGGCATCAACTACACCTGGATCTACGACGAACACGTCGGCAGCGAAGCCCAGTCCAACGGCTTCAGCAACTTCAAGGCGAAAAACTCCTGGGGCCTGGCCTGGCAGGTCGGCGCTGACTACATGCTGACCGACAACATCATGCTCAACGCCCAGGTGCGCTACATCGACATCGACACCCGCGCCACCGTCGAGAACAACGCCGTTGCGCCGGGCACCCGAGCAAAAGTGAATGTTGATGTCGATCCATTTGTGTACATGGTCGGTCTGGGCTACAAGTTCTAAGCGAGCAATCAAAGAACGTTCACGTGGTGGTGAATGAGGCTTGGTGGCGGGCAGACTCAGAACTGACGGCGATGTTACGCAATCGACCGGGGAGCAAGCTCCCTCGCTACAGGAAATGTGTTTGAAATCCGATTTCCGGCCGTGAAAAAGGCGCCTGTCAAAAGGCGCCTTTTTCATGTCCGCGAGAAGCTCAGCGGCCGAGCAAACGTGCCAGGCCAACGCTCATCGGCGTTGGCGTCGGGCACTTGAATCGCTCAAGCAGCCGAGCGTTGTTCGCCCGCGAATGACGGATATCGCCGGAGCGCGCCGGGCCATAGCTGACCGGCGGCAGCTCACCGACCACTGCTTCCAGCGCGGCCAGCATCTGCTTGAGGTTGGTCGCCTGATTCCAGCCGACGTTCACCGCGCCGACTTGTGCTTCAGGTTTTTCCAGGGCTTGCACCAGCACGTCGACCAGATCTTCGACGTACATGAAATCCCGGGTCTGCTCGCCATCGCCGAACACGGTGATCGGCAAGCCTTTCTGCGCGCGCTCACTGAAGATGCTGATCACGCCGGAGTACGGCGAGGACGGATCCTGACGCGGGCCGAAAATGTTGAAAAAGCGAAAGATCACCGGTTCCAGACCGTGCTGGCGACGGTAGAAATCGAAGTAGTGCTCACCGGCCAGTTTGTCCGATGCATACGGCGTCAATGGCGCTTTCGGCGTGTCTTCGTTGATCGACTCGCCCTCGCCATTGTTGCCGTAGACCGCGGCGCTGGAGGCGAACAGCACGCGCTTCACGCCGGCCTCGCGCATGGCTTCGCAGACGTTGAGCGTGCCGATGAAATTGCTCTGGTGAGTCTTCACCGGATCATCCACCGACGCCTGAACCGAAGCCACGGCGGCCAGGTGCGCGACTGCGCTGCAACCCAGCATCGCCTGGGCGACCAGCGCGGCATCGGCGACATCGCCGACGATCAGCTCGACCTTGGGATTGTCCAGCGGCAGGTTGCTGCGTTTGCCGGTCGACAAGTCATCGAGGATCCGTACCGAGTGGCCGTTGGCGAGCAACGCGTCAGTCAGGTGCGAACCGATGAAACCGGCGCCGCCGGTGATTAAAACAGGGCCGTCAGCCATGGCGATAAAACCTATCCAGTAAGCCCGGGAGTGCGGCACGCCAGGCGCGCGGCTTGATCCCGAAAGTGTGCAGAATTTTCTTGCAGGCCAGCACCGCGTGTTGCGGCTCTTCAGCGGCATCCTCACGCGCGGCATGGGCCTGGGCGGTCGGTTCTTCGATCGCCAGCGGATGCAGGCTGCGAGCCTCGGTGAGAATCGCCTGCCCCAGCGCCAGCGGCGTAGTCGCCTCGTGGCCGGCGTAGTGGTAAGTGCCCCACAGCGGCGCGGCGCAATCGAGTTGTTTGAGCACCGAAATGATCACCCGGGCCGCATCGTCGACCGGGGTCGGATTGCCGCGACGGTCGTCAGCCAGCAGCAATTCTTCCGGCTGTTCGGCACGGGCCAGGAATCGCCCGAGGGTGCCTTCCGGGCTGTCATCGAGCAGCCAGCCAAAGCGCAGCAACACGTGCTGCGGGCAAGTGGCGCGTACGCTCTGCTCGATCCGCCACAGCGCCTGACCGCGCAGGCCCAACGGCACGGGCTCGTCCTTTTCGCTGTAGGCGGTGGCACGGGAACCGTCGAATACCCGGTAGCTGGACGGTTGCACCAGCACGATGTTGTGGTGCTGGCACAGTTCGGCCAGACGCTCGATGGAGCGTTCCTGGCCCGACAGACGGCTTTCGCTGACGGTCTCGGCCTGGAACCAGTCGAAATAGTAGGCAAGGTTGATCAATGCATCGGGACGGGTGTCGTCGAGCAGTTGTGTCAGGCTCGCGGCATCCCAGCCGTCTTCGGGCGGGCGGGGGGCGAGGAAACCGATGTCTTCCTCCGCACCGAGGCGAATCAGCGCCTGCCCAAGGGCATTTCCGCCGCCCAGTAACATAAGGCGCATTCGCATAGAGTCAGCAGGCCCAGTCTGATTGGAACGATGGCTTTAGCGACGATGCGTGTGGCACCGTCGTCGATAATTGCCGGAATCGTTGCATTTTGCGGGTTTAGTGCGCAACCGTCACCCGTAAAGTGTAGATCCCCAGCGGTACTTGCAACTTCGCCCGCTCACCCGCATAACTGAAGCCATGAATCTGCCCCTCCCCAAGGACGCGGCCCTGGCAGGCTTCCACCCCGCTGTCAGCGCCTGGTTCAGCCGCACATTCGCGACGGTCACCGCCGCCCAGGCCCGCGCATGGCCGTTGATCCGCCAGCGTCGCTCGACGCTGATCGCCGCGCCCACCGGCTCCGGCAAGACCCTCACCGCATTCCTCGCGGTGCTCGACGATCTGGTCCACCGTGGCCTGGAAACCCCGGACGGTCTGCCGGACGAGACGCTGGTGGTCTACGTCTCGCCGCTCAAGGCGTTGTCCAACGACATCCGCATCAACCTGCAAAATCCGCTGGCCGGAATAACCGACCAGTTACGCCAAATGGACCTGCCGGCACTGGAAATCACCACCGCCGTACGCACCGGTGACACCCCGCAAAAAGACCGCGCCGCCATGCGCAAAAGTGCGCCGCACATTCTGGTGACCACCCCGGAATCGCTCTACGTACTGCTCGGTTCGGAGTCCGGGCGCAAAATGCTCGGCACCACGCGCACGGTGATCGTCGATGAAATCCACGCCATTGCCGCCAGCAAACGTGGCAGCCACCTGGCCCTGAGCCTCGAACGCTTGCAGGCGCTGTGCGCCGAACCGCTGACCCGCATCGGCCTGTCGGCCACGCAAAAACCGATCGATGCGGTCGCACGGTTTCTGGTCGGCCATGAGCGCCCTTGCGAAATCATCGACATCGGCCACGCCCGTCCACGGGATCTGGGCATCGAAGTGCCGCCGGTGCCGTTGTCAGCCGTGATGGCCAATGACGTCTGGGAACGGGTCTACGACCGACTCGCCACGCTCGCCCGCGAACACCGCACCACGCTGATTTTCGTCAACACCCGGCGCCTGGCCGAACGCCTGAGCCGGCACCTGAGCGAACGCCTCGGCAAACACGCGGTGGCCGCGCACCACGGCAGTCTGGCCAAGGAGTTTCGTCTCGACGCCGAACAGCGACTCAAGCGTGGCGAGTTGCAAGTGCTGATCGCCACTGCATCGCTGGAACTGGGGATCGACATCGGTGAGGTCGACCTTGTGTGCCAGATCGCTTCACCGCGTTCGATTGCCGGTTTTCTGCAACGGGTCGGCCGTTCCGGACACCAGGTTGGCGGCACGCCCAAGGGGCGCCTGTTCGCCACCACCCGCGATGACTTGATCGAATGCGCCGCGCTGCTCGACTGCGTGCGCCGGCGCGAACTCGACACCCTGCACATCCCCGAAGCGCCGCTGGATGTGCTGGCGCAGCAGATCATCGCCGAGGTCAGTTGCCAGGAGTGGGCCGAGGACGCGTTGCTCGCACTGCTTCGTCACGCGGAACCCTACGCCGACCTCGACGAAAAGCATTATCAGGCGCTGCTGACCATGCTCGCCGAGGGCTACAACGGCCGTCAGGGCATCCGCAGCGCCTACCTGCACCGCGATGCCGTGAGCCGAACCTTGCGCGGACGACGCGGTGCGCGGCTGACGGCCGTGACCAGCGGCGGCACCATCCCCGACAACGCCGACTACAGCGTGCTGCTGGAACCCCAGGGCCTGAACATCGGCAGCGTCAACGAAGACTTCGCCGTGGAAAGCATTGCCGGCGATGTGTTCCAGCTCGGCAACACCTCCTACCGAATCCTGCGGGTGGAAACCGGCAAGGTGCGGGTCGAGGATGCCCAGGGCCAACCGCCGACCATTCCGTTCTGGCTCGGCGAAGCGCCCGGTCGCAGCGCCGAATTGTCGATGGCCGTGGCCCGCCTGCAGGCACAGCTCGATCAACTGCTGAGCGCCAGCCCCGGCGACCTGCAACCGGCCCTCGACTGGCTGACCGCGACCCTGGGACTGGACCTGGCCAGCGCCGAACAGCTTGTGGATTATCTGGCCCGAGCCCGCCTCTCCCTCGGCGCCCTGCCGTCCCAGGACACGCTGCTGATGGAGCGGTTTTTCGACGAGTCCGGCGGCACCCAACTGATCATCCACTCGCCATTCGGCAGCCGTATCAATCGCGCCTGGGGCCTGGCCCTGCGCAAGCGCTTCTGCCGCACCTTCAATTTCGAATTGCAGGCCGCCGCCAGCGAAGACGCCATCGTGCTGTCGCTGTCCACCAGCCACAGTTTCGAACTCGACGAAGTCTGGCGTTATCTGCGCAGCAACAGCGCCGAGCACATCCTGATTCAAGCGGTGCTGGATGCGCCGTTGTTCGGCGTACGCTGGCGCTGGAACGCCGGGGTGGCGCTGGCCCTGCCGCGCTTTGTCGGCGGGCGAAAAGTCCCGCCGCAGTTGCAGCGAATGAAAAGCGAAGACCTGATCGCCAGCGTGTTTCCCGATCAGATCGCCTGCCTGGAAAATCTCGCCGGCGAACGGGAAATCCCCGAGCATCCGCTGGTGGAACAGACCCTCGACGATTGCCTGCACGACGCAATGGACAGCGAGGGCTGGCTCGATCTCCTGCGACGGATGGAACGCGGCGAAGTGCGCCTGATCGCCCGCGATCTGCCGGCGCCCTCGCCGCTGGCGGCGGAAATCCTCAGCGCACGCCCCTACACCTTTCTCGACGACGCGCCGCTGGAAGAGCGTCGCACCCAGGCTGTGCTCAACCGCCGCTGGAGCGATCCACAATCCACCGATGACCTCGGTGCGCTGGACGCCGACGCGATCACCGCCGTACGTGAAGAAGCCTGGCCAACGCCGAACAGCCCCGATGAAATGCACGAAGCGCTGATGAGCCTGGCCTGCATCAGCGACCACGAAGTCGAGGCCAACCTGCATTGGCGCGATTGGCTGAATGCGTTGGCCGACACGGGTCGAGCCTGCCAACTGCAAATCGATCCCGAGCATTCGCTCTGGTTGGCGCGAGAACGCCTGACCTGTCTGCAAGCGCTTTATCCACAGGCATCTTCAGTACTGCAAGCCCTGCCCGGTTTTGACGAAGTCTGGACCGCCGACGATGCCTTGGTGGAAGTCATCCGCGCGCGACTGAGTGCATTCGGTCCGCTGCCACTGGAGACCATCGCGCAACCGCTGTCATTGCTGCCCGCTCACGTCCATCAAGCCCTCGCCCGACTGGAACGCGAAGGCTATGTACTGCGCGGTCAATTCACGCCGGGGCTGAAGACTGAAGAATGGTGCGAACGGCATCTGCTCGCGCGTATTCACCGCTACACCGTCAAGCGCCTGCGCCGGGAAATCGAACCGGTGGCGTTGCAGGATTTCATGCGTTTCCTGTTCGACTGGCAGCATGTCTCCCCGTCCACCCGGGGTCAGGGCAGCGCCGTGTTGCCGGCGATTGTCGGTCAGTTCGAAGGCTATCCGGCTGCCGCCTCGGCGTGGGACAGCGACATTCTTCCGGCGCGGCTCAAGGACTATTCACCGCGTTGGCTGGATGATTTGTGCCGCAGCGGAAAACTGGTGTGGACACGCCTCAGCGCCCGGCAAAAAACCAGCGGCACGGCGCTGCGCAGTACGCCCGTGGTGCTGTTGCCGCGCAGTCAGGTCGGGTTGTGGAGTGCACTGGCCGAGCAGACGCCGATCAGTGAACTGTCGCCTAAAACGCAGAAAGTCTTCGAGGCCCTCAGTCAGCACGGGGCGCTGTTTTTCGATGAGCTGATTCATGAAGCGCACCTGCTGCGCACCGAACTGGAAATCGCCTTGCAGGAACTGGTCGGCGCAGGTCTGGTGAATGCCGACAGCTTCGCCGGGCTGCGGGCACTGATCACCCCGGCGAGCAAGCGCCAGCAGCGCAGCAGTCGACGCGGGCGCGGGGCGTTCGTGGGTGGCATGGACGATGCCGGGCGCTGGGCGCTTTTACGTCGTGGGTCAGTTGCGGAAAGCAGCCAGACAGCGCCGCCCGAGACGCTTGAACACATCGCCATGACCTTGTTGCGCCGTTACGGCGTGGTGTTCTGGCGCCTGCTGGAACGCGAAGCCGATTGGCTGCCGAGCTGGCGCGAACTCCTGCGCACCTTTCACCGGCTGGAGGCCCGGGGCGAGATTCGCGGCGGGCGGTTTGTCAGTGGCCTGGCCGGTGAACAATTCGCCCTGCCCGAGGCGATTCCGCTGCTGCGCGAAGTGCGCCGTCGCCCCCATGACGGTAGCCTGATCGCGGTGTGCGGGGTCGATCCGCTGAACCTCGCCGGCACTTTGTTGCCGGGCGCGAAAGTGCCGGCGCTGACGAGCAACCGGCTGGTGTATCGCGACGGGTTGCCGGTGGCGGCCGAGATTGCCGGCAAGCAGCAGTTCTGGCCGGAGCTGGATCAGGTCTCCATGGAACAGGTGCGCAACAAACTGATTCGGCATTGAGCTCAAGAACGCCTTGAGGGCAGCGTTTGATCTTTGCTCCCAGGTCAAATATCAAATGCCCATCCCTGTATTTTTCCTCCCTCGCCAAACCCCGACACTGCGCTCCATTCAATCCTCAACCGGAGTGCTGTCATGCCCATTGCCTTGCTCGCGCTGACGCTCAGCGCATTTGCCATCGGGACGACCGAGTTCGTCATCGTTGGCCTGCTTCCTACCATCGGCGCCGATCTTGGCGTCAGTCTGCCGTCCGCCGGTCTGCTGGTCAGTCTCTACGCCCTCGGCGTGGCCATCGGTGCGCCGGTGCTGACCGCGCTCACCGGCAAAGTCCCGCGCAAACTGTTGCTGCTGTCGCTGATGGTGCTGTTTACCCTCGGCAACCTGCTGGCCTGGCTGGCACCGAGTTATGAATCGCTGGTGCTGGCACGGATCGTCACCGGCCTTGCCCACGGCGTGTTCTTCTCCATCGGCTCGACCATTGCCACCAGCCTGGTGCCCAAGGAAAAGGCCGCCAGCGCGATTGCGATCATGTTCACCGGGCTGACCGTGGCACTGGTCACCGGCGTGCCGCTGGGCACCTTCATCGGTCAGCATTTCGGCTGGCGTGAAACCTTCCTCGCCGTGTCGGCGCTGGGCGTCATCGCGTTCATCGGCAGCTTGCTGTATGTGCCGAAAAACATCGCCCACAGCAAACCGGCCTCGCTGCTGCAACAGTTGCAGGTGCTCAAACAGCCGCGCCTGCTGCTGGTCTACGCCATGACCGCCATCGGTTACGGCGGCTCGTTCATTGCCTTCACCTACCTGGCGCCGATTCTTCAGGACATCTCGGGCTTCAGTGCCGGCACGGTCAGCCTGGTGCTGCTGGTGTACGGCGTATCGGTCGCCGTCGGCAATATCTGGGGCGGCAAACTGGCCGACAAGCGCGGGCCGATCAGCGCCCTGAAAATCATCTTCGCCCTGCTCGCCGCCGTGCTGTTCGTGCTCACTTTCACCGCCGGCAACCCGTGGCTGGCACTGGCCACCGTGCTGGTCTGGGGCGCGGTCGCCTTCGGCAACGTGCCGGGTTTGCAGGTGTACGTGGTGCGTCAGGCTGAACATCACACGCCGCAGGCAGTCGATGTGGCTTCAGGGCTGAACATTGCGGCGTTCAACCTCGGGATCGCCGGCGGTGCCTGGGGTGGCGGGCTGATTGTCGAACACATCGGCCTGATCCACACCGCGTGGATCGGCGGGCTGGTGGTGCTGGCGGCATTGGCCCTGACAGCCTTGAGCGGTCGCCTCGACCGGCTGGGTCCGGTGTATGCCGAACCCGCTGAAGGCTCTGCTCGCGTCATTACCGGCCACTGATCCGGCGAATACCGACCGTCCGTAGTCCCGCCGAAACTTTCTCGAACCGCCCGCAGTCACCAATAGACAGAGGCGGTAAGAGGACTT
Organism: Pseudomonas sp. GW821-FHT11G12; assembly: GCF_058808055.1. Lineage (NCBI taxonomy): Bacteria > Pseudomonadati > Pseudomonadota > Gammaproteobacteria > Pseudomonadales > Pseudomonadaceae > Pseudomonas > Pseudomonas sp. GW821-FHT11G12. The sequence continues at coordinate 54,723 of NZ_JBXARH010000008.1, read as the reverse complement.
TCGACGGGAGGACGGCATGGCGGCGATTCGCATCGATGACTCAAAGGGGCGCCCTGCCCCTTGGCGCGACCAGCGCCACCCCCCTGCGGGCATGCCGTCATGAGCATTCCCGAGCCGGTCGGCGTCACCGATGAACACGCCACCGTCATCACCACGGTGCGTCGTTTCACGGTACTGACGGTCAACACCCACAAGGGCTTCACCGCGCTGAACCGCCGCTTCATTCTCCCGGAACTGCGCGAAGCGGTCCGCAGCGTGTCCGCCGACGTGGTGTTCCTGCAGGAAGTCCACGGCACCCACGAACACCACCCCAAGCGCTACAACAACTGGCCGACGATGCCGCAATACGAGTTCCTCGCCGACAGTCTGTGGCCGCAGTTCGCCTACGGGCGCAACGCGGTGTACCCGGAGGGCGATCACGGCAATGCCCTGCTGTCGAAATTCCAGATCGTGCGCCACGACAACCTCGACGTTTCCATCAGCGGTCATGAAAACCGTGGCCTGTTGCATTGCGTGCTGCGCCTGCCGGGAGACGCTCGCGAATTGCACGCGATCTGCGTGCACCTGGGCCTGCGTGAAAGTCATCGCAACGCACAGCTGAAACTGCTGCGAAAACGCCTCGCCGACCTGCCCGACGATGCACCGGTAATCGTCGCCGGCGACTTCAACGACTGGCGCCAGCGCGCCGATGCGCTACTGGAACCTTGCGGTCTGCGTGAAGTGTTTGCCGAGCAGCAGGGCAAACCGGCGCGCAGTTTTCCGGCGCGTTGGCCGGCGTTGCGGCTGGACCGGATCTACGTGCGCAACCTCAAGACCAGCCAGCCGAAGGTGCTCGCCAACCGACCCTGGTCACACCTTTCCGATCATGTGCCGCTGTCCGTGGAGATCGAACTATGAGCAGCGCGCCGCTGGAAAAATCCGCCGTGGAACCGATCACCATCACCCCACCGATCCGCGAGCCCGGTCACGTCGATGTCGACTATGGCTGGCAGGGCAACAACCGCGTCGAACTGCTGGAAAACGGCGAGGATTATTTCCCGCGAGTCTTCGATGCCATGCGCACGGCGAAGAGTGAAATCCTGCTGGAGACCTTCATCGTTTTCGAAGACAAGGTCGGCAACGAGTTGCAGCAGATTCTGATCGACGCCGCCCGGCGTGGCGTGCGCACCACCGTCAGCCTCGACGGCTTCGGCTGTGGCGAACTGAGCACCGGCTATCTCACCGCGTTGAGCGAGGCCGGTGTGCACCTGCAAATCTTCGACCCAGCGCCCAAACGCCTGGGTTTTCGCACCAACTGGTTCCGGCGCCTGCACCGCAAGATCGTGGTGGTCGACGGGCTGATTGCGTTCGTCGGCGGGATCAATTTTTCCGGCGATCACCTGGCGGATTTCGGCCCCGAGGCGAAGCAGGATTACGCGGTGCAAGTTCAGGGCCCGGCGGTGGCCGACATCCATCACTTCGCCCTGCTGCAAAGCGGTCGTCCCGGCCGGGCGCGGTTCTGGTGGCAGCGTCGACGCCAGCGGCGGGCGGAGATGGCGTTCACCGAACATGACGGTCAGGTGCGATTGGTATTTCGCGACAACGACCAGCACCACACCGATATCGAAGACGTTTATTTGCAGGTGTTGCGCCGCGCCCGGCGTCGGGTAGTGATCGCCAACGCGTATTTCTTTCCCGGTTACCGCTTGCTGCGCGAGATTCGTAACGCGGCCCGGCGCGGCGTCGATGTGCGGCTGATCCTGCAGGGCCAGCCGGACATGCTGGTGGCCAAACTTGCGGCGCGCATGACCTATGACTACCTGCTCAAGGCCGGGGTGCAGATCCACGAATATTGCGAGCGTCCGCTGCACGGCAAAGTCGCGCTGGTGGATGAGGAATGGAGCACCGTGGGGTCGAGCAATCTTGATCCGCTGAGCCTGTCACTGAACCTGGAAGCCAACGTGTTGATCCGCGACCGGGCCTTCAATCAGGAGCTGTTTCGCCGTCTGGAAGATCTCAGCCAAAACCACTGCAAAGCGATGGACGTTGATCAGGCTCCGCGCGGGCGCCTCTGGCACATGACCGTGGGGTTTCTGGTGTTTCATTTCCTGCGCCATTTCCCGGCCATGGCCGGCTGGCTGCCGGCGCACAAACCACGGTTGAAACCCTTCATCCGCACTGCTGGGAGCGATCCGTCATGAGCCGCTCCGATGCTCCCGCCGCCACACATGTGAAAGCCGCTGCCACATCTCGCTGGAGCCGCTGGAAGCGTCCGCTGACGCTCCTTTTTTTCCTCGCGCTGATCGTCCTGCTGACAATGTTCGCCAGTCGCATCGAATGGGCTGAAGTGCTGCAAACCCTCGCCGACTTCAAGGTGCGCACGCTGATCATCGCTTCCAGCCTGACGCTGTTGAGCTTTCTGGTGTACGCCAGTTTCGATCTGATCGGCCGCACTTACATCCGCCAGGAGCTGACCTGGAAACAGATCCTGCCGGTGGGCATCATCAGTTACGCGTTCAACCTCAATCTGAGCGCGTGGGTCGGCGGGATTGCCATGCGCTATCGGTTGTACTCACGGCTCGGCGTGAGCAAAAGCAACATCGCCAAGATCCTCGGGCTGAGCCTGGCCACCAACTGGTTCGGCTACATGACCATCGCCGGCGCGGTGTTCAGCAGCGGTCTGGTCAGCATGCCGCCGGGCTGGAAAGTCAGCAGCGATGCGTTGCAGGGCATCGGCGTTTTGCTGCTGTTGCTGAGTGCCGGTTACTTGGTCGCCTGCCAGTTTTCCCGGCGGCGCGAGTGGTCGATTCGCGGGGTGGAAATCAATCTGCCGTCGTTGCGCATGGCCGTCCTGCAACTGTTGCTCGGCGCGCTGAACTGGTCGTTGATGGCGGCGGTGATTTTCACCTTGCTGCCGGGCAAGCTCGACTATCCACTGGTGCTCGGGGTGCTGTTGATCAGCGCGATTGCCGGGGTCATCACCCACATTCCGGCCGGGCTCGGCGTACTCGAAGCGGTGTTCGTGGCGCTGCTGCAACACGAGGCTTCGCGCGGCAGTCTGGTGGCAGGCTTGCTGGCCTATCGGGCGATCTATTTCCTGCTGCCGCTGCTGATTACCGTGCTGATGTACCTGGTGGTGGAAGCCAAGGCCAAGGCATTGCGGATCGAGAAGAAACCCAAATCTGATCAGCGCGACTGAATGATGCTCAACCGTTCGCCCACCACCATTTCGGTGATCCAGTCGACCAGGATCGAGGTGTAGGCCTGCTGAGAAGTTGGATCGCTCAGGGCATGGTCGGCGCCGTCGATGATGCGGTGAGTCAGCGAGTGGGTCTGCTGGCACGCGGCGCGATAACTCATGATCGTCGCGTGGGGCACGTAGTCATCGGTTTCCGATTGCACCAGCAGCACGTCGCCGGTGAATTGCGAGCAGGCATGCAGCGCCCGATTGCTGTCGGCGCGCACCAGCGTACCGCGATAATCGCGCAGGTCAGCCTTGTCCAGATCGCGCTTGGGCGTGTGCCATTGTTCGTCGCGATAAAGCGCCGGCACCCGCAGCGCCAGCCAGCGCACCGGGCGCAATGAAGTGAGGATCGAAGCGAGATAACCGCCGTAGCTGGTGCCGACCACCGCGATGGCCGAGGTGTCCAGCGCCGGGTGCGCGAGCAGCCGGTCGTAGGCCGCCAGCAAGTCGCGCAGGTTGTCTTCACGGGTGACCCGGCTCAGCGGAATGCCGGTACCGCCGGTGTGCCCGCGCAGATCGAACGTCAGGCACACGCAGCCCAGGCCGGCGATGCCTTTGGCCCGTTCCAGATCTCGCTCCTGGCTACCGCCCCAACCGTGCACGAACAACACGCCGGGGACTTTCGATTTGGGACTGAGGAACGTCCCGCTCATCTGCTCGTCATCAATGTCGATCTGAATGCTTTCGCTTCTAGCCGTCATAGGATTTGACCGTTACGTATTTGAGGAGAAAGTCGCTGTTCTCGGCCGGACCGCGATAGACCTCGATAGCATCCGCCGGCAGGGCCTGGTCGATGTAGGTTTCCACCGACGACACGCGGATCGCGCACATCGACGGATCGTTGACGAAGCTCTGCAACGCCGCCACTTCCGCGCTGCTCGCGCCGCCCATGCGCCAGGATTGTTCGAGCACGCCGCTGCGCTGCTGACCATCGCTGCCCAGCCCCTGGGCGATGTCGTAATTGCGCCGCGAAGCGTAGAACCGTGGATAGGCTTCATCCGCCGCGCGGTCGAAAACCTGCGCCTGCTCGATGGCCAGCCGCACATCGTCCGGCAGATCCAGTGTCAGCAGCTCCTCGTAGCCGCCCTGCACCACCAGCAAATTCGAGCCGCCGTACACGCCTTCGCCGTGGGTGTCTTCGGTCAAGTATTGATCACCGCAGTAACTGAGCACCCGGTCGCCGATGAATGACTGACCGACGCTGTGGGTAACTACCTGGCTCAAGTCCTGCTCCAGCACCACGCGTTCGCTGAACTGTTTTGCAATGTCCGGGCGAGCGAGGATCTCGTCGAAAGCGTCGAGGCTCTTGATCACTTCCTGTCCGCGGCCGGCGCACGCATGAATCGGTTTGAGACGGATCGGGCCGCTGTACAGCAGATGTTCGGCGGCGGGTCGTGCATCTTTCAGATCAAACACGCTGAGCCCGTCGAGCACGACATTGCGCGTGCGCTCGGAAAACAGCGGCGACCAGCCTTGCGGCGCGCGGGCCAGATGACTGCGCAAACCGTGGCTGATGGCTTTGGTGCAAATGAAATCGTGCTCGACGAAACCGCCCCACAGATCGTCCGGGCCTTTGATGCCCAGTTCATGGGCCTTGGCGGCGCCGACGATGGTTTGGGTCGGCAGCAGATACAGGTCGCGACCACGATGCTTTTGCGCGTCGTAGCTGCCACCGAATTTCAGCCCGAGAATCTGCGCCAGCCAGCGGGCCAGCGCCTTGTTGGTCTGCACTTCGTGTTGTGGTGCGTCGGGGCGTACGGAATGGGCGACCACTATTTTGTTGCGAGGTGTCGGGGTCATGCGTCCCCCTTCCAGCGGCAAGATGAATGTAGGTCAGAGGGTGCAGAGAACAGGCCAAACAGCTGCTGCGCGAAACCCCACGCAAATCAGTGAATTAGCCTTTTCGTACTGGCACCCCGCCCGTTTCAATCTGCACGACCGGCGCCATGGCCCCGGCATTTTGCACGACCGTCAGACGCTATCTCGCCAGCGCCGTCGGCGGTGTCACGCCAAACCGCGCCCGATAATCGCTCGGCGCCAGCCCGGTGATTTTCTTGAAGATGGCGCGAAATGCACCCGGATCCTGATATCCCACCGTCCACGCGATATGGTCGATGGTGCTGTTGGTGAACTCGAGCATTTCCCGTGCCTTGCCGACCCGCAGGTGCTGACAGTACTCGGTGGGTTTCAGGCCGGTCGCGGCACGGAAACGACGCAGGAATGTGCGCTCCTCCAGCCCCGAGCGCTCAGCCATCGAGGCCAGCGAAACGTCAGTCGCACCGGTGCTTTGCAGCCAGTGCTGGACCTTGAGAATCGATGCATCGCCATGGCTGAGGATCGGCGCGAAATTGCTGCCGCAGGCACTGGCGCTGTCGCTGTGTTCCATCACCAGGAACCGCGCAGTGGCGCTGGCGATGCTCGGCCCGAGCAGACGATCGACCAGCCGCAACCCCAGCTCTGACCAGGCCATCAGCCCGGCGGTGGTGATCAGGTCGCCGTCATCGACAATCGGTGTGTCGGCCTTGAGCTTGATGTCTGGATAACGCTCGGCAAACGCCTTGGCCGAGGTCCAGTGAGTGGTGGCGCTGCGACCGTTGAGCAGGCCGCTTTCGGCCAGCAGCCACGAGCCCACGCAGACGCCGCCCAGCGTCGCGCCACGGGCATGCTGATCGCGCAGCCATTGCAGCAATCCCGGTGATGTCTGCTCTGCACTGAACCCGGCGATCGAAGGTGGGATCAGCACCGCCAGCAAGCCTGTTTCGGCTGCAGGATGACTGTCGTAAACCCTGACCGGAGCCTGTTCGTTTTCGACCTGCCAGTGACTCACCCGCAGCCTTGGCAATTGCGCGGCCTGATGCTCGACCGCGATCCGGTCGGCCACGCCGAACAGGTCGGTCAAACCATGCACCGCCGCCAGTTGCGCACCGGGATAAATCAGCACGCCCAATTCGGCAACGGCCCTTTCAACACCCATTGTCAGTTTTCCCCTGTCTATTGTCGGTGCGGCCAATCCTCGAAGACGTAGCTGGCGCCGATACTGATTCCACACCCAACAAACACTTCGAGGACACACCCATGGCCAGGCAAGCACTCATCGTAGTCGATATCCAGAACGACTACTTCCCCCAAGGCAAGTGGCCACTGGCTGGCGTCGACGCCGCTGCCGACAACGCCGCCCGACTGATCGCAGCGTTCCGTGAAGCGGGTGAGCCGGTGATCCATATCCGTCACGAATTCACCTCGGCGGATGCGCCGTTCTTCACCCCGGGCTCCGAGGGTGCCAAGTTGCATTCCAAGGTGCTCAACCGCGCCGACGAACCGGTGGTGCTCAAGCACTTCGTCAACTCGTTCCGCGAAACCGAACTGCAATCGATCCTTGATGAGCAAGACATCAAGGAACTGGTGGTGGTCGGCAGCATGAGCCACATGTGCATCGATGGCGTCACCCGTGCGGCGGCGGATCTGGGTTACACCGTCACGGTGATCCACGATGCCTGCGCCACCCGCGATCTGGAATTCAATGGCCTGACCGTGCCGGCGGCCTATGTACACGCAGCATTCATGTCATCGCTGGGTTTTGCCTACGCCAGCGTGGTCTCCGCAGACGAGTTCCTCGCCGCCAGCCGTTAATTCTCGTACGCGAACCTTCGCAATAGACACAGGCCCGCCATGTTGCGGGCCTGTTTTCGTGCACTGAAAAAATCTCACGCGTGAGCCATTGATGGCACTTTGAATTGGTTGTAGTGTGGCTCACGCGTGAGTTATTCATAACAGAGTCATCGCCATGAAAAGCAACTCCCCAGCAACAAAATCGGAGAGCCCGAAGGGAGTACGCTCGACAACGTCCGTGAAAAAACCATCGAGTTTCTATATGAAGCAGATGCGTGCGGGCCTGGCGGCCGCCGGTTATGTGAAACACGAAACTTGGGTGCTTCCGGAGAACCGAAGCTTGCTCAAGCAAATGGAGCAACAGCTACGCCAACCGATTCTGGCTGGCTCTTTCATGTCGGAGAATTACATGAGCGCAGGCAACAACTGGAACATCGATAGCCTCTACAACGCTTTCAAGGCACTGGACGAAGTGGCTTCGCAAGAAATCACCCTGTCCCTGATCCAGAGCGCCGAACCCAGCCTCAAGCTGGAAATGAACGAATTCGGCGGCCTGCCGATTCACATCGCCATCGCGGGTCAGCAGATCATCGTCGACACCGTGCTGGTGGACATCGATTCGATCACCGACGTGCGCACCTTCAACGATGCGGTCCTGCGCAGCCGGGAAATGTTCCCGCTGTCGTCGATCGGCATCGAGACCATGCCCAACGGCCAGACTGTCTACAACATGTTCGGCGCGCTGAGTGCAGATTCGAGCCTGACCAACGTGGTCACCGAGGTGAAAACCCTGGTCGATAACGTGCAGCGCGCCAGCGAAGCCTTCGAACATTTCTTCAAGTAATCAACAGGGAAAGTCCAATGACTCAGTCCATCTGGAACAAGTTGTTCACCGCGCTGCGCGGCGGCGCCAATGAAGTCGGCGAAGCGATCGTCGATCAACAGGCCCTGCGCATCCTCGATCAGGAAATCCGTGACGCCGACAGCGCCCTGTCCAACGCCCGTCGCGAACTGGTCACCATCATGGCCAAGCACAAGCTGTCCGCCGACCGCGTGAGCGAGTACGACGCCAAGATCAAGGATCTGGAAGCCAAGGCAGTCTCTGCCCTGAACGCCGGCCGTGAAGACCTGGCGATGGAAGTGGCCGAGGCTATTTCGACCCTGACCAACGACCTGACCACCGAGAAGGCCCAGAGCGACGAGTTCGGCACCTACGCCGAAAACATGCGCAAGGACATCAACAAGGCCGAAGCGCGGATCAAGAGCCTGCGTCAGCAAGTGGACATGGCCAAGGCCCGTGAAAGCGTGCAGAAAGCGCAGGTCAGCGCCTCCATCGCCAGCGGCGGCGCCAACGGCAAGCTGGAAACCGCAGTCGGCACCCTGAACCGTCTGCAGGAGAAGCAAAAGCAACGCGCCGCCGAGCTGAACGCTCAGGACGAACTGGCCGATGCCACGACCGGCAACGACCTGGAGCGCAAACTGCGCGACGCCGGCATCACGCCGAACGAGGGCAGCGCCAACGCGATCCTCGAGCGACTGAAGCAGAAGTCGGCCCAGTAAGGGCAGCCAGAGAAAAGAAGGGCACCGGGTGCCCTTCTTTTTCGCCTGCTCGTTTGTCACGAGGCCGGTACACTAGCGGCGTTTTGCCAACGAACACCTCCACCCGCTTCAAGGAATGTACCCATGGGATGGTTAAAGAACTTGCTGGGGACCCCGGCTCCAACACCTGAAGCTGTCGGCGGCCCGCTTGGCCTGGCGCAGGGCAAGGGGATCCGGTTCGATTCGACACTCGGCCTGCTGCTCGATGGCAGCACCTCGGTACGGGTTCCCGATGCCCAGGCCATCTGGAGCGCCGGCTGGATCGACCTCGGCCAGTCGAACAAGCTGCATCGCTATTACCTGAACAACGAAGATTTCTGGCTGCAGGTCCACGTCACCGGCGACGATCAGATCGAATCGGTGACGCTGTTCAATTACGTCAGCTACGTCACGGTCAACAGTGACGCCGAGCTGCAGCGCCTGGCGGGCCCGAACAGCCTGATCGGCCTGCCGGCCTACACCCATGAGGGCGTGTCCTTCACCCGTGAATGGGGCACCGAACGCGGCCAGACCGAACTGGTCCCGCTCACCGAACAAGTGATCAATCCCGACGAGTCCTACACCATCGAACACCATTCGATGCTGTACGCCCGGGAAACCGGCCTGACCGACCGTCGTGAGCTGCTGCTGTTCTCCGTCGAACAGGACGAAGAAGGCACCGTCAGCCTGAGCACATCGCTGGGCATCTCGCTGTACACCACCGATCTGAGCACCATTTAAAAGGAAGTTCCCCATGCTGGAAGTGCTGTCCGTTTCCCTGAACAAGGCCGCGCTGGTCGGTTTCGCCGCCTACCTGATCGGCGCCGTGCTGCTGTTCATGCTGTTTCAGTTCGTCTACACCCGCATCACGCCGCACAAGGAATTCGATCTGATCCGCGGCGGCAACAACGCTGCCGCCATCGCCCTGTCGGGTGCGATCATCGGTTTCGCGATTCCGGCGAGCAACATCATCGCCCACTCGATCAACGTCCTCGATTTCGTGCTCTGGGCGGTGATCGCCGCTGCGGTGCAATTGCTGGCATTCCTGGCGACCGGCCTGGTGCTCAAAGGCACGTCCCAACGCATCGCCAATGGTGAAGTCGCCGCCGGCATCTATGTCGCGGCGGTGGCGATCAGCGTCGGCATGCTCAACGCCGCGTGCATGACACCGTCCTACTGATCGGCAGGAAGCCTGAGATGAAACGAAGCAAGTACGTTCAACTGTCCCTGGCGGCCTCCGTGGCGCTGGCGATTTCCGGCGAAGTGGCCGCCCAGGAACAACGCAACTTCCAGAGCGTGGAACAGTGCGTTGATGCCGAAGTGGCCGCCGATGCCTGCTCGAACGCCTACGTCGCGGCCCTGACCGAACACCGGCGCATCGCCCCGGCCTATGACGATAAAGCGCAGTGCGACGCAGACTTCGCTGCCGGCTGGTGTCAGAAAAATTCCGACGGCCGCTTTGTGCCGAAGCTGGGTGGCTTCAAGGTGCCACAGAACGTTGAGCCGGCGCAGAACCTCGATGCGATCGCCAATGCGCAGATGCCAGCGGGTGACCCGGCACCTGCCCAGACCACACAGAGCACTTCCCATGGTTCCAGTGGCGGTGGCGGTGGTAACGGCTGGCTCAGCGGATGGCTGATCGGTAATGCCATGAGCAACAATCGCGCAAGCGACACGCGGACGGTCTATCGCGATCGTGACACACGCCAGACGTACGACACTTCGACGCTGAACCGCCGGATCGAATCGGCTCCGACGACTCGAAACGATTCGGACTACACCAGCTCCCGAAGCAAATCGGTCAACGTGGCATCTTCGACTTCCCGTGGCGGTTTCGGCAGCCAGTCCAGTGCACGCAGCGGTTGGGGCGGCTGGGGCAGTTCGAGCAGCTGATCATGAAGAAGATCCATTGCGCTGAGCGCCCCGACTGGAAACAGACCGCCGAAAGTCTCGGCTTCCTGTTTCACACCATCGACGACGAACCCTATTGGGACGAACGCGCGTACTACCAGTTCACGCTCGCGCAGATTGAAAACGATCTCGAGGATCCGACCACCGAACTGCACGAGATGTGCATGGATCTGGTCGACCGCGTCGTCCACAGCGAAGAGTTGCTCGATCGCCTGAGCATCCCCGCGTCGTACTACGACATGATCCGAACGTCCTGGCTGGAAGGTCATCCGCATCTGTACGGACGCATGGACTTCTCCTACAGCGGCAACGGCCCGGCAAAGTTGCTGGAGCTCAACTACGACACGCCCACCAGCCTGTACGAAGCAGCGGCGTTCCAGTGGGGCTGGCTGGAGCAATGCATCGAGCGCGGAATGCTGCCGCGCCATGCCGACCAGTTCAACAGCATCGACACCCGCCTGCACGAAGCCTTTGCCCAGCTGAAGCTCAAGCGCCCGTTCTACTTTGCCTCGATGAAAGGCTCGGTCGAGGACAAGGGCACCACGGACTACCTGCGACTGATCGCGGAAAAGGTCGGCATCGAATCACGGCACATCGATATCGAAGACATCGGCCTGACTCCCGAGGGACGTTTTGTCGATCTTGAAGATCGCTGGATCCCGCACCTGTTCAAGCTGCACGCCTGGGAGTTCATTTTCCACGAGCCGTTCGGCGCAGCCATCGCCGAATGCGACACGCAGTTTTTCGAACCGGCCTGGAAATCCATTCTCTCCAACAAGGGCGCCCTGCCCCTGCTCTGGGAGCTGCACAAGGGCCATCCGAACCTGCTGGCGGCGCATCTTGACCCGAATCCGGGCAGCGCGGTGCCCAAGGGCTGGGTACGCAAACCGTACTTTTCCCGTGAAGGCGCCAACATCGAGCTGCAAACCGCCGACGGTCTGGTCGTCAAAGAGGACGGCCCCTACACGGACGCGCCCTTCATCCTGCAGGAATTTGCGCCGCTGCCCAAGTTCGATGACAGCTACACGCTGATCGGCTCCTGGGTGATTGGTGATCAGGCCGCAGGAATAGGCGTGCGCGAAGACAACAGTCTGATCACCAAGGATTCGAGCCGGTTTTTACCGCATCTGATTCTTGACTGATTCGAGGCTGGCAATAAAAAACCCGTAGCGTTTGCGCGCTACGGGTTTTTCGTTTCCGGCATCGATTACGACAATTCGGTCGTACGCACCGGTACCTCGGACGCTCGCTTTTCCTTGACCGGCTCGACGGTGCTGACCCCGACCATTCTCCGGCGTGCGATTTCCGCACCGCGACGACGCAATGGGGTTTCGACAAAACGATAGTTCAACTCGCTGCACACCAGCATGATTGCAAACGAGGTCAGCAACATCGGCACGGTGAACTCCGCACCCAACGCGACACCCCGTTCGCTGGCCACCCGGCTCCAGATCTCGGTGCTCAGGTGGTAGGCGAACATATGCACAACGTACAAGGCATACGAGCGCGACCCCAGCCATTGCCCGAGCCCACTCAAAATCGCCGGGCAGTAGATGTAGCCCTTCTGGTAGCTGGAAAGCCAGACGAGAATCAACGCATTGATTGCGATCAGCCCCACCGCGATCGGCATGGCGACCATCTGACCGGCAATGGCACCGAGCATGTAAAGCAGGAACAGCGTGAGCGCCAGCCGCTTGAACAAGCTGGCCCCCAATGCCGTGGGTTCAATGTCCTTGTACAGCGATGTGCGCGTGAACAGGCACAGCAAAATGCCCCACATCATCGCATCCAGACGGAACGAGAACAGCATGCCGGCCAATGGCCCGCCAAACGCATAGCGATTGAAGGGGAATTGCACGGCAATCAACGCGATCAAGGTGATCACCCGCCAGCGCGTGGAGGTGATCAGCAGCAGGAACAGCGGGAAAATGAAGTAGAACTGCTCCTCCAGCGCCAGGCTCCAGTACACCGAGTTCGGCCCCAGCAGTACACCGTACTGGTTCGCCAGATTCCCCGTGAACGTCGCGACGGCGGTGAAGCTGCGCAGATTCTCGAACCACGACTGGAAGGCATTCGACTGGTTGAAAAAGATCGAAAACGCCAACGGGATCAGTACCCACAGCCACGCCGTAGGCAGCAGACGATAGGCGCGACGAATCCAGAATGAAGTGGCGGCGAGGCCGAACCGGTTTTGCTCGCGGTTCTTGTCGAAATAGTCGAGATAGGCCTTGCTGACGACAAAACCTGAAATACAGAAAAACAGATCCACCCCCGACCAAGGGGAATAGACGTTGAACAGCTTTTCCATGAACTCGGCATGGAACGGCAGTAACAGCGAGCTGTGAGCAAACACCGTCATCAGGATAGCCACGCCGCGCAGGTACTCGATTTCCTTGTTCTTACTACTGCTCATTGTTTTCTCTTGTTCTTGTGGTGGAACTGACACCCGACGCCGGGGAGCCCGCTCTTGCAAAATGGACGGGCTCGAAAGCGCCGGACCGATCATGGATTGGCTTGCCGCGGCCTTCAAGACTCTACGCGAAACTTTATTGCCCTGACTGCCGGGACCGATCAGTCAGCTCACGATCATCCAAAAGATGTTTACGACGCCAGAAACGACGAAGCCCCCGCAATGCGGGGGCTTCGAATGCAAACCGGAAAGGGTTCGGGCGCTTCAATCAGAACGGGATATCGTCATCGAAGCTGTCGAAATCCGGAGCTGGTTGCGGTGCGGCCTGCTGTGGAGCCGGGGCCGGACGCTGCTGAGGTGCCGACTGCTGCGGACGCGGAGCCTGCTGGCGTGGCGCCTGCTGCTGATAGTTGTTGCCACCGCCTTGTTGGTCGCCCTGTTGTGGACGGCCGCCCAGCAGTTGCATGGTGCCTTGCATGTCGACCACGATTTCGGTGGTGTAACGCTTGATACCGTCTTTTTCCCACTCACGGGTCTGCAGCTTGCCTTCGATGTACACCTGCGAACCCTTGCGCAGGTATTCGCCGGCGATTTCGGCAACCTTGCCGAACATCGATACACGGTGCCACTCGGTCTTCTCGACCTTCTGACCGGTCTGCTTGTCGGTCCACTGCTCGCTGGTCGCCAGACTCAGGTTGGTCACGGCGTTACCGTTGGGCAGGTAGCGTACTTCGGGATCCTGGCCGCAAGTACCGACCAGAATGACTTTGTTAACCCCACGGGCCATAACGTTCTCCTAGGCTTCGCACGCAGTCTGCACCGGGTTGTTCACCAGGCGCTCAAGAGTGGTGCGATCCATTAATTCGGTGTCCAGTTTGATGTAGATCGCCGCTTCATCAGCGACTATGACTGCATCAGTTACCCCTACGAGGGCCTTGAGGCGCTCGACCAGACCCGCTTCGCGGATCGCTTCGGGCGACAACGGCAGACGCAGGCTCGTCACGTAGGGAGGTTCGCGCATGGTAACAGCAAAGGCCAGCCAAAGTGCAGCCAGCCCGGCACATCCGAGGAACACAACCGACAGACCGCCATGCTGGAACATCCAGCCGCCGAGAATCCCGCCGAGTGCAGAACCGAGGAACTGGCTGGTGGAGTACACGCCCATGGCCGTGCCTTTGCCACCTGCCGGTGAAACCTTGCTGATCAGCGACGGCAGCGAAGCCTCCAGCAGATTGAACGCGGTGAAGAACACCACCGTCCCGATCACCAGAGCCCGCAGGCTGTCACCGAACTGCCAGAAGAATAGCTCAGTGAACATCAGCGTCATCACGGCGCCGAGCAAAACTCGTTTCATTTTGCGTTTCTTCTCGCCGTAGATGATGAACGGGATCATGGCGAAGAACGAGATCAGCAAGGCTGTGAGGTAGACCCACCAGTGCTGTTCCTTGGGCAGACCGGCCTTTTCGACCAGCGCCAGGGGCAGCGCGACGAAGCTCGACATCAACATCGCATGTAACACAAAAATGCCCAGGTCCAGCCGCAGCAGGTCCGGGTGTTTGAGCGTCGGCATCAACGCCTGACGCGCCACGCCGGACTCACGATGACTCAGCGGCCCGGTGGACTTCGGCACCATGAACATCACGATCACGATGCCGACCAGTGCCATCCCGCCAGTGGCGAGGAACAGGCCGGACAGACCGAATGCGCGGGTCAGCAGCGGACCGACCACCATGGCCACGGCGAACGACAGGCCGATGGTCATGCCGATCATGGCCATCGCTTTGGTGCGGTGCTGTTCGCGAGTCAGATCGGACAGCAACGCCATGACCGCCGCTGAAATCGCGCCGGCACCCTGCAGGACCCGGCCGGCAATCACGCCCCAGATCGAGTCGGCCTGGGCCGCCAGCACACTGCCGAGGGCGAAGACGATCAGCCCCAGGTAAATCACCGGACGACGGCCTATGCGGTCGGAAATGATCCCGAACGGAATCTGGAAAATCGCCTGGGTCAAGCCGTAAGCGCCAATCGCCAGCCCGATGAGGGCCGGGGTCGCTCCCGCCAGATCCATGCCATAGGTTGCCAGTACCGGCAGCACCATGAACATGCCAAGCATACGGAAGGCGAACACCAGGGCCAGACCGCTCGCCGCGCGGGTCTCGCTGCCACTCATGCGTTCGCTGTGGGGATCGTGCATGGAAAAACCTCGTGTGAACCGGCGGCGATTCTACCAGTCCCATCGAAAGACGGGGTATATCGCGACGCTTTGCCACGTACAGATGAAACTCTCTTCATGTAAGGCAGAAATCCCTTCATTTGATAGTGTGCATCCATCCAGTATTTGGCCGTATACTCCTGTGTTTTCGACGCCCGCCGAGCGAGGCCACTTTGGACAAGATCCTGATACGTGGGGCCCGTACCCACAACCTGAAGAACATCGACCTGACCCTGCCACGGGACAAACTGATCGTCATCACCGGCCTGTCCGGATCCGGCAAGTCGTCCCTGGCCTTCGACACGCTGTACGCCGAAGGTCAGCGCCGCTATGTCGAATCCCTGTCGGCCTATGCCCGGCAGTTCCTGTCGATGATGGAAAAACCCGACGTCGACACCATCGAAGGTCTGTCGCCGGCGATCTCCATCGAACAGAAGTCGACCTCGCACAACCCGCGCTCCACGGTCGGCACCATCACCGAAATCTACGACTACCTGCGTCTGCTCTATGCACGCGTCGGCACACCGCGCTGCCCGGATCACGACATCCCGCTGGAAGCCCAGACCGTCAGCCAGATGGTCGACCTGGTGCTGGCTCAGCCGGAAGGCAGCAAACTGATGCTGCTGGCCCCGGTGATCCGTGAGCGCAAGGGCGAGCACCTTTCGGTATTCGAAGAACTGCGTGCCCAGGGTTTCGTCCGGGCCCGGGTCAACGGTCGGCTCTGCGAGCTGGACGAGCTGCCAAAACTGGATAAGCAGAAGAAGCACACGATCGAAGTCGTGGTTGACCGCTTCAAGGTGCGCGCCGACCTGCAACAGCGTCTGGCCGAATCCTTCGAGACCGCGTTGAAGCTGGCGGACGGCATCGCCCTGGTAGCGCCGATGGACGACGAACCGGGCGAAGAGATGATCTTCTCCGCGCGCTTCGCCTGCCCGATCTGCGGCCATGCGATCAGCGAACTGGAACCCAAGCTGTTTTCCTTCAACAACCCGGCCGGCGCCTGCCCGACCTGTGACGGTCTGGGCGTGAAGCAGTTCTTCGACATCAAGCGTCTGGTCAACGGTGAACTCACGCTGGCCGAGGGCGCGATTCGCGGCTGGGACCGGCGCAACGTCTATTACTTCCAGATGCTCGGCTCGCTGGCTGCGCATTACGGCTTCAGCCTGGAGCAACCGTTCAACGAACTGCCGGCCGATCAGCAGAAGCACATCCTGCACGGCAGCGGCTCGCAGAACGTCGATTTCAAATACCTCAACGACCGGGGCGACATCGTCAAACGCTCGCACCCGTTCGAAGGCATCGTGCCGAACCTGGAGCGTCGTTACCGCGAAACCGAATCGGCCAGCGTGCGTGAAGAACTGGCGAAGTTCCTCAGCACCCAGTCCTGCCCGGACTGCCGTGGTACACGTTTGCGTCGCGAAGCTCGGCATGTGTGGGTGGGCGAGAAAACCCTGCCGGCGGTGACCAACCTGCCGATCGGCGATGCCTGCGACTACTTCGGCGAGCTGAAGATGACTGGCCGGCGCGGTGAAATCGCCGACAAGATCCTCAAGGAGATCCGCGAGCGTCTGCAGTTCCTGGTCAACGTGGGGCTGGATTACCTGTCGCTGGATCGCAGTGCCGACACATTGTCCGGCGGCGAAGCCCAGCGGATCCGTCTGGCCAGCCAGATCGGCGCCGGCCTGGTCGGCGTCCTGTACATTCTCGACGAACCGTCCATCGGCCTGCACCAGCGCGACAACGATCGCCTGCTCGGCACCCTCAAGCACCTGCGCGACATCGGCAACACCGTGATCGTGGTCGAGCACGACGAAGACGCGATCCGGCTGGCCGACTATGTGGTCGATATCGGCCCGGGCGCCGGCGTTCATGGCGGGCAGATCGTCGCCGAAGGCACGCCGGCCGAAGTCATGGCACACCCGGACTCGCTGACCGGTAAATACCTGTCGGGCCGGGTCAAGATCGAAGTGCCGGCCAAGCGCACGCCGCGCAACAAGAAACAGGTGCTGTCGCTCAAGGGCGCGCGCGGCAACAACCTGCGCAACGTGGACCTGGAGATCCCGATCGGCCTGCTGACGTGCGTGACTGGCGTCTCCGGATCGGGCAAGTCGACGCTGATCAACAACACACTGTTCCCGCTGAGCGCCACGGCACTCAATGGCGCAACCACTTTGGAAGCGGCAGCCCACGACAGCATCAAGGGCCTGGAGCATCTGGACAAGGTCGTGGATATCGACCAAAGCCCTATCGGTCGTACACCGCGCTCCAACCCGGCGACCTATACCGGGCTGTTCACGCCGATTCGCGAACTGTTCGCCGGCGTGCCCGAGTCCCGCTCCCGTGGTTATGGCCCGGGGCGCTTCTCGTTCAACGTCAAGGGCGGACGCTGCGAGGCTTGCCAGGGCGACGGCCTGATCAAGGTGGAAATGCACTTTCTGCCGGACATCTACGTACCGTGCGACGTGTGCAAGAGCAAACGCTACAACCGCGAAACCCTGGAGATCAAATACAAGGGCAAGAGCATCCACGAAACCCTTGAGATGACCATCGAGGAAGCGCGGGAGTTCTTCGACGCGGTGCCGGCGCTGGCGCGCAAGCTGCAAACACTGATGGATGTGGGTCTGTCGTACATCAAGCTCGGTCAGTCGGCGACCACGCTGTCCGGCGGTGAGGCGCAGCGGGTCAAGCTGTCTCGCGAACTGTCGAAGCGCGACACTGGCAAGACCTTGTACATCCTCGATGAGCCGACCACAGGCCTGCACTTCGCGGACATCCAGCAACTGCTCGACGTGCTGCATCGCCTGCGTGACCACGGCAACACTGTCGTGGTGATCGAGCATAACCTCGACGTGATCAAGACGGCCGACTGGCTGGTGGATCTCGGCCCCGAAGGGGGTTCGAAAGGTGGACAGATCATCGCCACCGGCACACCGGAGGAAGTGGCCGAGATGAAGCAATCTCACACTGGCCATTACCTCAAGCCGCTGCTGATCCGCGATCGAGCCTGATTGCCAGGCATGAAAAAGCCCCTGTCACTTCACCAGTGACAGGGGCTTTTTTGTATCTGACGCAATCAGGATGTGTGAGATTGCAGGTAGTTCTGAATGCCGATCAGCTTGATCAGGCCCAACTGCTTTTCTAGCCAGTAGGTGTGATCTTCTTCAGTGTCATGCAGCTGAAGCTTGAGGATATCGCGGCTTACGTAGTCGCCATTCTTTTCGCATAGCTCAATGCCTTTGCACAGCGCGGCACGCACCTTGTACTCAAGGCGCAGATCCGCTTCGAGCATGGTCTCCACCGTGGTGCCGACGTCCAGATCATCAGGACGCATGCGCGGTGTACCTTCCAGCATCAGAATGCGGCGCATCAAAGCGTCAGCATGACCGGCTTCTTCTTCCATCTCGTGGTTGATTCGTTCGTAGAGCTTGGTGAATCCCCAGTCCTCATACATCCGCGAGTGAACGAAATATTGGTCACGCGCGGCCAGTTCGCCGGTCAGCAACGTGTTGAGGTAATCGATAACGTCTGGGTGGCCTTGCATCGCCCTACATCTCCCTTCTTGAAAGTCTGTAGTTTGAACCAACCTGACTGCGAGGTCACTCACTTCGCGCAATAAAAGCGAAGATATTCTGAGAAAAGCAGGTTAAATAACGCAAAAACCGCCCTAATGAGGGCGGTTCTGCTTCTCGTTTAGACTTCGTTAAGCTGTACGTTGAGCAGCTTTGCGATTGCTTCTCCATACGCCGGGTCGGCCTTGTAGAAATGCTGCAGCTGGCGGTCGACGACATCACTCGAAACCCCCGTCATCGCACCGGCGATGTTGCTGACCAACAGCGCTTTCTGTTCGTTGCTCATCAAACGGAACAGCGCACCGGCATGGCTGTAGTAGTCGGTGTCTTCGCGGTGATCGTAGCGATCAGCCGCGCCACTCAAGGCCAGCGCAGGCTCAGCGTAATGCGGCGCCTGCTTTGGCGACTCTACGTAGCTGTTCGGCTCGTAGTTAGGCGTCGCACCACCGTTGCTGCCAAAAGCCATCGAACCATCACGCTGGTAGGTATTCACTGGACTGCGTGGGGCGTTCACTGGCAGTTGCTGGTGATTGGTGCCTACGCGATAGCGATGCGCATCGGCGTAGGCAAACACGCGACCTTGCAGCATGCGATCCGGCGAAAGACCAACACCCGGGACCATATTGCTCGGGCCGAATGCAGCTTGCTCGACTTCGGCGAAGTAGTTCAGCGGGTTGCGATTCAACTCCAGCTCACCGACTTCGATCAAAGGGAACTCCTTCTGCGACCAGGTCTTGGTCACGTCGAACGGGTTCTCGTAATGTGCTGCGGCCTGGGCTTCGGTCATGATCTGGATGCACACGCTCCATTTCGGGAAGTCGCCGCGCTCAATGGCCTCGAACAGATCACGTTGCGCGTAATCAGGATCGGTACCCGCCAGGCGTGCCGCATCTGCCGGCGCAAGGTTCTTGATCCCTTGCTTGGTTTTGTAGTGCCACTTCACCCAATGACGCTCGCCTTGCTCACTGATCAAGCTGTACGTGTGGCTGCCGAAGCCGTGCATGTGGCGGTAGCCGTCAGGAATACCCCGGTCAGAAAACAGAATGGTGACCTGGTGCAGTGCCTCAGGCGAGTGCGACCAGAAATCCCACATCATCTGCGCACTTTTCAGGTTGCTTTGCGGCAGGCGTTTCTGGGTATGGATAAAGTCAGGGAATTTCAGCGGATCGCGAATGAAGAACACTGGCGTATTGTTGCCGACGATGTCCCAGTTGCCTTCTTCGGTGTAGAACTTCAGGGCAAAGCCACGAGGATCGCGCTCGGTGTCAGCCGAGCCACGCTCACCACCCACCGTGGAAAAACGCAGAAAGGTTGGTGTCTGCTTGCCTACCGCAGAGAACAGCTTGGCGCTGGTGTACTGCGTGATATCGCGAGTGACGGTGAAAGTACCGTAGGCGCCCGAGCCCTTGGCGTGCACGCGGCGCTCAGGAATATTTTCACGGTTGAAATGGGCAAGCTTCTCGATCAAGTGAAAGTCATCGAGCAGCAACGGACCACGCGGCCCGGCAGAGCGGGAGTTCTGGTTATCGGCGACTGGCGCGCCGCTGGCAGTCGTAAGCGTCTTGTTCTGGCTCATGCGATCTTCTTCCTCTGTCAGTCTTGAACTGCCGGCTAATCGGCTTGTTGGGGAGTATCGATCATCAACATGACAGCCACAAATTCATTAACTCATGGTCATCAATAGAAAAAAGCTAACGATAAATCCCAACACATAGTGCAGACACAAACAGGGTAGAAGCTTGTACGAACCGCGCATTTCTTGCGGGCACAAAAAACCGGGCACTAGGCCCGGTTTTTTGTTTCAGACTGACGTCTTACTCAGCGGATACAGCTTCACCGCCGACAGCACGATCAACCAGTTCGACGTACGCCATAGGCGCGTTGTCGCCAGCGCGGAAACCGCACTTGAGGATGCGCAGGTAGCCACCCTCACGGGTAGCGTAACGCTTGCCCAGGTCGTTGAAGAGCTTACCAACGATAGCTTTCGAACGAGTACGGTCGAAAGCCAGACGACGGTTAGCAACGCTGTCTGTCTTGGCCAGAGTGATCAGCGGCTCGGCAACGCGGCGCAGTTCTTTGGCTTTTGGCAGAGTAGTTTTGATCAGCTCGTGCTCGAACAGCGACACTGCCATGTTTTGGAACATGGCCTTGCGGTGCGAGCTGGTGCGGCTCAGGTGGCGACCACTTTTACGATGACGCATGGTTCATTCCTTACCAAACACTACGTTCGGTGATTACGACGATCAGGCAGTCGCCTTGTCGTCCTTCTTAAGACTTGCAGGCGGCCAGTTGTCGAGGCGCATGCCGAGGGACAGACCGCGGGAGGCCAGAACGTCCTTGATTTCAGTCAAGGATTTCTTGCCCAGGTTCGGAGTCTTCAACAGCTCTACTTCGGTGCGCTGGATCAGGTCACCGATGTAATAGATGTTTTCCGCCTTAAGGCAGTTAGCCGAACGTACAGTCAGTTCCAGATCGTCAACCGGGCGAAGCAGGATCGGATCGATCTCGTCTTCCTGCTCGACAACCACTGGCTCACTGTCACCTTTGAGGTCGACGAACGCAGCCAACTGCTGTTGCAGGATGGTTGCAGCACGACGGATAGCCTCTTCAGGATCCAGAGTACCGTTGGTTTCCAGATCAATAACCAGCTTGTCCAGGTTGGTACGCTGTTCGACACGGGCGTTTTCCACCACGTATGCGATACGGCGAACCGGGCTGAACGAAGAGTCAAGCTGCAAGCGACCGATGCTGCGGCTTTCGTCTTCATCGCTCTGACGCGAGTCTGCTGGTTCATAACCACGACCACGAGCTACGGTGAGCTTCATGTTCAGGGCGCCGTTAGACGCCAGGTTAGCGATTACGTGATCGGGATTAACGATCTCGACATCATGATCCAGCTGAATATCGGCAGCGGTAACCACCCCCGAACCCTTCTTCGACAAGGTCAGCGTAACTTCGTCACGGCCGTGCAGCTTGATAGCCAGACCTTTAAGGTTCAACAGGATTTCAATTACGTCTTCCTGTACACCTTCGATGGCGCTGTACTCGTGGAGCACACCGTCAATCTCGGCCTCGACTACTGCGCAGCCGGGCATTGAGGACAACAGGATGCGGCGCAGCGCGTTGCCCAGGGTGTGGCCGAAACCACGCTCGAGAGGCTCGAGAGTGATCTTGGCGCGGGTTGGACTGACAACCTGCACATCAATATGGCGGGGTGTCAGGAACTCATTTACCGAAATCTGCATGGATGCACCTATTTTCTAGCCCTTACTTGGAGTAGAGCTCGACAATCAGGCTTTCGTTGATGTCGGCGGACAGATCACTGCGAGCAGGAACGTTCTTGAAAACGCCCGACTTCTTCTCAGTGTCTACTTCTACCCACTCTACGCGGCCACGTTGAGCACACAGATCGAGAGCTTGGACAATGCGAAGTTGATTTTTTGCTTTCTCGCGAACAGCGACCACGTCACCAGCACGAACCTGGTACGAAGGAACGTTTACGGTCTGACCGTTAACGCTGATCGACTTGTGCGATACCAGCTGACGGGATTCGGCACGAGTCGAACCAAAGCCCATACGGTATACGACGTTGTCCAGACGGCATTCGAGCAGTTGCAGCAGGTTTTCACCGGTTGCACCTTTCTTGCCAGCAGCTTCTTTGTAGTAGCCGCTGAATTGACGCTCGAGAACGCCGTAGATACGACGGACCTTCTGCTTTTCACGCAGTTGGGTGCCGTAGTCGGACTGGCGACCGCGGCGTTGGCCGTGGATACCAGGTGCTGCTTCAATGTTGCACTTCGATTCGATCGCGCGCACGCCGCTCTTCAGGAAGAGATCGGTGCCTTCGCGACGAGCGAGTTTGCATTTTGGACCAATGTAACGAGCCATTCTTTACAATCTCCTGGATTACACGCGGCGCTTCTTCGGCGGACGGCACCCGTTGTGCGGGATTGGCGTCACGTCGGTGATGCTGGCGATCTTGTAGCCACAGCCGTTCAAAGCGCGGACTGCGGATTCACGACCTGGACCTGGACCCTTGACGTTCACGTCGAGGTTTTTCAGGCCGTATTCCAGCGCAGCTTGACCAGCACGCTCAGCAGCTACTTGAGCAGCGAACGGGGTGGACTTGCGGGAACCGCGGAAACCCGAACCACCGGAGGTAGCCCAGGAAAGAGCGTTACCTTGACGGTCGGTAATGGTCACGATGGTGTTGTTAAAAGAAGCATGGATGTGGGCGATGCCATCAACCACTGTCTTTTTAACTTTTTTACGAGGACGAGCAGCAGGTTTTGCCATGATTAAATTCCTGTCGATTCGCTGGGGCGATTACTTGCGGATCGGCTTACGCGGACCTTTACGGGTACGCGCGTTGGTCTTGGTACGCTGACCGCGTACTGGCAGACCACGACGATGACGCAGACCGCGATAGCAACCGAGGTCCATCAAGCGCTTGATTTTCATGTTGATTTCGCGACGCAGGTCACCTTCAGTGGTGAACTTCGCCACTTCGCCACGCAGCTGTTCAATCTGCTCGTCGCTCAGATCCTTGATCTTTGCGGCTGGGTTTACCCCAGTCTCTGCACAAATCTTCTGTGCAGTAGTGCGACCAACACCATAGATGTAGGTCAGCGAGATAACAGTATGCTTGTTATCTGGAATGTTAACGCCTGCAATACGGGCCATTCAGTGGGACTCCAATTGACAGCTACCTACGCCCCGGAAGCCAAGAAATAGGGCGCGAGATAATATCGCTGTAATAACAAATAATCAACCCGGCAGCGCACTAGCTGCCGGGCTTGAAGCACAATCACACTCAGCCTTGGCGCTGTTTGTGACGCGGTTCCGCGCTGCAAATTACTCGAACAACACCTTCGCGGCGAATAATCTTGCAGTTACGGCACAGCTTTTTCACCGATGCACGAACTTTCATCACCAACTCCTCGAACCTTATGGGTACTCAGCGCAACATGCCGCTGCCGTAACCCTTCAGGTTGGCTTTCTTCATCAGGGATTCGTACTGGTGCGAAACGAGGTGCGATTGTACTTGGGACATGAAGTCCATCACAACCACGACCACGATCAGCAACGAGGTCCCGCCAAGGTAGAACGGAACGTTTGCTGCAACCACCAGGAACTGGGGCAACAGGCACACGGCCGTCATGTAAAGAGCACCGAACATGGTCAAGCGAGTCAGAACGCCATCAATGTAGCGCGCGGACTGCTCACCTGGACGGATGCCCGGAATAAAGGCACCGGACTTCTTCAGGTTTTCCGCTACGTCTTTCGGATTGAACATCAACGCCGTATAGAAGAAGCAGAAGAAAATAATCCCTGCACTAAACAGCAGAATATTCAACGGCTGACCAGGAGCGATCGACTGCGAGATGTCCTGCAACCAGCCCATACCTTCAGACTGACCGAACCAGGCACCCAGCGAAGCCGGGAACAGCAAAATGCTGCTCGCGAAAATAGCCGGAATAACACCGGCCATGTTCACCTTCAGCGGCAAGTGGCTAGTCTGCGCAGCGAAAACCTTGCGGCCTTGCTGACGCTTGGCGTAGTGAACGGCGATACGACGCTGACCACGCTCAATGAACACCACGAAACCGATAATCGCTACTGCCAGCAAACCGATGGCAACCAAGGCGAAGATGTTGATATCACCCTGACGCGCAGACTCGAAAGACTGCCCGATTGCTCTCGGAAGACCGGCGACGATACCCGAAAAAATCAACATCGAGATACCGTTGCCTACACCACGCTCAGTAATCTGCTCACCCAGCCACATCATGAACATCGCACCAGCCACAAAAGTGGATACCGCGACGAAATGGAAGCCAAAGTCACCAGTGAACGCAACGCCCTGCCCCGCCAGACCAATGGACATGCCAATGGCCTGGACGAGAGCGAGGACGACGGTGCCGTAGCGGGTGTACTGGCTGATCTTGCGACGGCCAGCTTCACCTTCCTTCTTCAACTGCTCCAGCTGCGGGCTGACGGCTGTCATCAGTTGCATGATGATCGATGCCGAAATGTACGGCATGATCCCCAGTGCAAAAATGCTCATCCGCTCCAGCGCGCCGCCGGAAAACATGTTGAACAAGCTAAGAATGGTCCCCTCATTCTGTCGAAACAGGTCCGCGAGTCGGTCCGGGTTGATACCTGGAACCGGGATGTGTGCGCCTATTCGGTAGACGATAATCGCCAGGAACAGAAAACGCAGACGAGCCCAGAGTTCAGACATACCGCCTTTGCCGAGCGCAGAGAGAGCACCTTGCTTAGCCATTTATTCCTCGAACTTGCCGCCAGCTGCTTCGATAGCCGCACGCGCACCTTTGGTGGCGCCGATTCCCTTGCCGATAGTGACAGCGCGAGTCACTTCACCGGACAGCATGATTTTCACACGCTGTACGTTGACATTGATCACGTTGGCATCTTTCAGGGACTGCACGGTGACGATGTCGCCTTCCACTTTAGCCAGCTCGGACAGACGCACTTCTGCGCGGTCCATGG
Organism: Pseudomonas sp. GW821-FHT11G12; assembly: GCF_058808055.1. Lineage (NCBI taxonomy): Bacteria > Pseudomonadati > Pseudomonadota > Gammaproteobacteria > Pseudomonadales > Pseudomonadaceae > Pseudomonas > Pseudomonas sp. GW821-FHT11G12. The sequence continues at coordinate 29,698 of NZ_JBXARH010000008.1, read as the reverse complement.
CCTTCAGGGAAACGAAACCGAACTTCGGCAGGCGACGATGCAGCGGCTGTTGACCGCCTTCAAAGCCTGGAGCAATAGTGCCACCGGAGCGGGAGGTCTGACCTTTGTGACCACGGCCACCAGTCTTACCCAAACCACTACCGATACCACGGCCCGGACGATGCTTTTCGCGACGGGAACCCGGCGCTGGACTCAGATCATTGAGTTTCATCGATTAACCCTCGACACGCAGCATGTAGTAAGCCTTGTTGATCATCCCGCGATTCTCGGGAGTATCCTGGACTTCTACAGTGTGACCGATGCGACGCAGACCCAGACCCTTAACGCACAGTTTGTGGTTAGGGATGCGGCCGGTCATGCTTTTGATCAGCGTAACTTTAACGGTAGCCATGATTACTTGATCTCCTCAACACGCAGGCCACGCTTGGCTGCGATGGACTCAGGAGACTGCATAGCCTTCAGACCCTTGAAAGTGGCGTGAACCACGTTTACAGGGTTAGTCGAGCCGTAGCACTTGGCCAGAACGTTCTGAACGCCAGCAACTTCGAGGACAGCACGCATAGCGCCGCCAGCGATGATACCGGTACCTTCAGAAGCAGGCTGCATGTACACCTTCGAAGCGCCGTGAGCGGACTTCATTGCGTACTGCAGAGTGGTGCCGTTCAGATCAACCTGGATCATGTTGCGGCGAGCAGCTTCCATTGCCTTCTGGATCGCAGCAGGCACTTCACGCGACTTGCCACGGCCGAAGCCAACACGCCCTTTACCATCACCAACCACGGTCAACGCGGTGAAAGTGAAGATACGGCCGCCTTTAACGGTTTTGGCTACGCGGTTAACTTGAACCAGCTTCTCAATGTAGCCTTCGTCGCGCTTTTGGTCGTTATTTGACATAACTTAGAACTCCAGCCCAGCTTCACGAGCAGCATCAGCCAGCGCTTTAACGCGGCCGTGGTACTTGAAGCCAGAGCGGTCGAAAGCCACCTGCGAGACGCCAGCGGCCTTAGCACGCGTAGCGACCAGCTGGCCAACCTTAGTGGCCGCGTCGATGTTGCCAGTGGCGCCATCACGCAGTTCTTTATCCAAAGTCGAGGCGCTTGCCAGGACTTTGTTGCCGTCGGCCGAAATGACCTGGGCGTAGATGTGCTGCGACGAGCGGAACACGCAGAGACGCACGACTTCGAGTTCGTGCATTTTCAGGCGTGCTTTGCGAGCGCGACGCAGTCGAGTAACTTTTTTGTCGGTCATTTGCTATGCCCTACTTCTTCTTGGCTTCTTTACGACGGACGACTTCGTCCGCGTAGCGCACACCTTTGCCTTTGTACGGCTCTGGTGGACGGAAGTCGCGGATCTCGGCGGCCACTTGACCTACCAGCTGCTTGTCGATGCCCTTGATCAGGATATCGGTCTGGCTAGGGGTCTCAGCGGTGATGCCTTCCGGCAGTTCATAATCCACTGGGTGCGAGAAGCCAAGAGCCAGGTTCAGCACTGTGCCTTTTGCTTGCGCTTTGTAACCAACACCGACCAGCTGGAGCTTGCGCTCAAAGCCTTGGCTTACGCCCTGGACCATGTTGTTAACCAACGCACGAGTGGTACCGGCCATTGCGCGAGTTTGTTGATCGCCATTGCGAGCAGCAAAACGCAGCTCACCGGCTTCTTCAACGATCTCAACGGACGAATGGACGTTCAGTTCGAGAGTGCCCTTGGCACCCTTCACCGAAAGCTGTTGGCCTGCGAATTTGACTTCGACACCGGCTGGCAGCTTAACGGGGTTCTTAGCGACGCGAGACATGCTTATCCCCCCTTAGAACACAGTGCAAAGAACTTCGCCGCCGACACCGGCAGCGCGCGCAGCACGATCAGTCATCACACCTTTGTTGGTGGAGACGATAGACACACCGAGACCGCCACGTACTTTTGGCAGATCTTCGACGGACTTGTACTGACGCAGGCCTGGACGGCTAACGCGCTTGACTTCTTCGATGACCGGACGGCCTTCGAAATATTTCAGCTCGATAGACAGCAGTGGTTTTGTTTCGCTGCTGATCTGATAACCCGCGATGTAACCTTCGTCCTTCAGGACTTTAGCTACAGCCACCTTCAACGTGGAAGAAGGCATGCTTACGACGGACTTTTCAGCCATCTGGGCATTACGGATTCGAGTTAGCATGTCCGCTAACGGGTCCTGCATACTCATGGGCTAGACGCTCCTAATACAGAAAAATTAGCCTTGCGGCTACTACTTGTCGCCGAGAAATTCCGGGCATAAAAAACACGGGCTCAGGCGAGCCGGTCATTCTAGACATACCCCAGAAATGAATCAAGCCCCAAAAGGGGCTTGATTCATGTTCAAGGCCACCGATGGTCAGGTTCTTGCGAACCCGACCATCGAGACTTTGACAGCAATTACCAGCTGGCTTTAACCAGACCTGGAACGTCACCACGCATTGCAGCTTCACGCAGCTTGTTACGGCCCAGGCCGAACTTGCGGTAAACGCCGTGCGGACGACCAGTCAGGCGGCAGCGGTTACGCATGCGCGAAGCGCTTGCATCACGTGGCTGCTTCTGCAGAGCTACGGTAGCTTCCCAACGCGCTTCTGGACTTGCGTTCAGATCAACGATGATAGCTTTCAGCGCTGCACGCTTGGTGGCGTACTTGGCAACGGTGAGCTGACGCTTCAGCTCACGGTTCTTCATGCTCTTCTTGGCCATTTTCCTACTCCAATCAGTTGCGGAACGGGAATTTGAAAGCACGCAGCAGAGCGCGGCCTTCATCATCGTTCTTGGCAGTGGTGGTCAGGGTAATGTCCAGACCGCGGAGAGCATCGATCTTGTCGTAGTCGATTTCCGGGAAAATGATCTGCTCTTTCACGCCCATGCTGTAGTTGCCACGACCATCGAAGGACTTGGCATTCAGGCCGCGGAAGTCGCGAACCCGAGGCAGGGAGATCGACAGCAGACGATCCAGGAACTCGTACATACGCTCACGGCGCAGGGTCACTTTGACGCCGATCGGCCAACCTTCACGGACTTTAAAGCCAGCGATGGATTTGCGAGCGTAGGTCACAACGACTTTCTGGCCGGTGATCTTTTCCAGGTCAGCAACAGCGTGCTCGATGACTTTTTTGTCGCCGATCGCTTCGCCCAGACCCATGTTCAGGGTGATTTTGGTAACGCGCGGAACTTCCATCACGTTCGAAAGCTTAAGTTCTTCCTTAAGTTTCGGAGCGATTTCCTTCCGGTAAATCTCTTTTAGTCGTGCCATGGTCTTCTACCTAGCAGTGTTCAAGCATCAACCGCTTTTTGGGTCGACTTGAAGACACGAATTTTTTTACCGTCTTCTACTTTGAAACCAACGCGGTCAGCCTTGTTGGTTTCGCCGTTGAAGATGGCGACGTTAGAAGCGTGCAGTGGCGCTTCTTTCTCGACGATACCGCCCTGTACGCCCGACATCGGGTTAGGCTTGGTATGACGCTTGACCAGGTTCAGACCACCAACAACCAGACGGTTGTCAGCAAGAACCTTCAGCACCTTACCGCGCTTACCTTTGTCTTTGCCGGCGATCACGATGATCTCGTCGTCACGACGAATCTTTTGCATGTCGGATCTCCTTACAGCACTTCTGGGGCGAGCGAGACGATCTTCATGAACTTCTCAGTACGAAGTTCACGGGTCACTGGCCCAAAGATACGGGTGCCGATCGGCTCTTGCTTGTTGTTCAGAAGAACAGCAGCGTTGCCATCAAAGCGGATAATGGAGCCATCAGCACGACGTACGCCGTGACGAGTGCGGACTACAACAGCAGTCATCACTTGGCCTTTTTTCACCTTACCGCGAGGAATTGCTTCCTTCACGGTAACTTTGATGATGTCACCGATACCAGCGTAACGACGATGGGAGCCACCCAGCACCTTGATGCACATAACGCGGCGAGCGCCGCTGTTATCGGCCACATCGAGCATGGATTGAGTCTGAATCATATAATTTCTCCGACCCCTAGCCCTTAGACTTCCACAGCGCGTTCGAGAACATCAACCAGCGCCCAAGACTTGGTCTTGGCCATCGGACGAGTTTCACGAATAGTGACTTTGTCGCCGATGTGGCACTGATTGGTTTCGTCGTGCGCGTGCAGCTTAGTCGAACGCTTAACGTATTTACCGTAGATCGGGTGCTTAACGCGACGCTCGATCAGAACGGTGATGGTTTTGTCCATCTTGTCGCTGACAACACGGCCAGTCAGCGTACGGACAGTTTTTTCGGCTTCAGCCATGATCACTTACCTGCCTGCTGGTTGAGCACAGTCTTCACGCGAGCGATGTCACGCTTAACTTGCGAGAGCAGATGAGACTGCCCCAACTGGCCAGTTGCTTTCTGCATACGCAGATTGAACTGGTCGCGCAGCAAGCCGAGCAGTTGCTCGTTCAGCTGCTGTGCGGATTTTTCACGAAGTTCATTCGCTTTCATCACATCACCGTCCGTTTAACAAAGGAGGTGGCGAGCGGCAGCTTTGCAGCAGCCAGGGCGAAAGCCTCACGCGCCAGCTCTTCAGAAACACCCTCGATTTCATACAGGACTTTGCCTGGCTGAATCTGGGCAACCCAGTACTCCACGTTACCCTTACCTTTACCCATACGAACCTCGAGAGGTTTCTTGGAGATCGGCTTGTCCGGGAATACACGGATCCAGATCTTGCCGCCACGTTTTACATGACGGGTCAGAGCACGACGCGCTGACTCGATCTGACGAGCGGTGAGACGACCACGAGCTACAGACTTCAGCGCGAACTCGCCGAAGCTGACTTTGCTACCGCGCAGTGCCAGACCACGGTTGTGGCCGGTCATCTGCTTGCGGAACTTCGTACGCTTTGGTTGCAACATTTGGCGTACCCCTTACTTAGCAGCTTTTTTACGAGGCGCTGGTGCTTGTGGTTTCAGTTCTTCTTGGCGACCACCAATTACTTCGCCCTTGAAGATCCAAACCTTTACACCGATCACACCGTAAGTGGTGTGAGCTTCGTAGTTGGCATAGTCGATGTCGGCACGCAGGGTGTGCAGTGGCACACGACCTTCGCGATACCATTCAGTACGTGCGATTTCAGCACCGCCGAGACGACCGCTCACTTGGATTTTGATGCCTTTGGCACCAATGCGCATGGCGTTCTGTACAGCGCGCTTCATAGCGCGACGGAACATTACGCGACGCTCCAGCTGCTGAGCTACGCTCTGCGCAACCAGCATACCGTCGAGTTCCGGCTTGCGGATCTCTTCGATATTGATGTGCACAGGCACACCCATTTGCTTGGTCAGGTCCTGACGCAGTTTCTCAACATCTTCACCTTTCTTCCCGATAACGATACCTGGACGAGCGGTGTGGATGGTGATGCGTGCAGTTTGGGCCGGACGATGGATATCGATACGGCTTACGGACGCGCTTTTTAGTTTGTCTTGGAGGTATTCACGCACCTTCAGATCAGCGAACAAGTAGTCCGCATAAGTCCGACCGTCTGCGTACCAGACGGAGGTGTGCTCCTTGACGATTCCCAGGCGAATGCCAATGGGATGTACTTTCTGACCCATCTCTTCGACTCCGTTACTTGTCAGCAACCTTGACAGTGATATGGCAAGACCGCTTGACGATGCGATCAGCACGGCCTTTGGCACGTGGCATGATGCGCTTCAGCGAACGCCCTTCGTTGACGAAAACGGTGCTGACCTTCAGGTCATCAACGTCTGCGCCTTCGTTATGCTCGGCGTTGGCTACGGCCGACTCCAGCACTTTTTTCATGATCTCGGCGGCTTTCTTACTGCTGAAAGCCAACAGGTTGAGCGCTTCGCCCACCTTCTTCCCGCGGATCTGGTCGGCGACCAAGCGGGCTTTCTGGGCGGAGATTCGAGCGCCCGACAACTTAGCGGCTACTTCCATTTCCTTACCCCTTAACGCTTGGCTTTCTTGTCTGCCACGTGCCCGCGATAGTTGCGGGTACCGGCGAACTCGCCCAGTTTGTGGCCGACCATGTCTTCGTTAACGAGAACTGGGACGTGCTGACGACCGTTGTGTACTGCGATGGTCAGACCGACCATTTGTGGCAGGATCATCGAACGACGCGACCAAGTCTTAATTGGTTTGCGATCGTTCTTTTCCGCCGCCACTTCGATCTTCTTCAGTAGGTGAAGATCAATAAAAGGACCTTTTTTCAGAGAACGTGGCACTGTCGTATCCCTCTATTTACTTGCGACGACGGACGATCATTTTGTCGGTACGCTTATTACCACGAGTCTTCGCGCCCTTAGTCGGGAAGCCCCATGGCGATACCGGATGACGACCACCAGAGGTACGACCTTCACCACCACCATGTGGGTGGTCAACCGGGTTCATGGCAACACCACGAACGGTTGGGCGAACGCCACGCCAGCGCTTAGCACCAGCTTTACCCAGCGAACGCAGGCTGTGCTCGGAGTTCGAGACTTCGCCCAGGGTCGCACGGCATTCAGCCAGTACTTTACGCATTTCACCGGAACGCAGACGCAGGGTCACGTAAACGCCTTCACGAGCGATCAGCTGAGCCGAAGCACCAGCGGAACGAGCGATTTGTGCGCCTTTACCTGGCTTCAGTTCGATGCCGTGTACGGTGCTACCAACTGGAATGTTGCGCAGTTGCAGAGCGTTGCCCGGCTTGATCGGTGCCAGAGCACCTGCGATCAGCTGGTCGCCAGCGCTCACGCCTTTAGGGGCGATGATGTAGCGACGCTCGCCATCTGCGTACAGCAGCAGAGCGATGTGAGCAGTACGGTTTGGATCGTATTCGATACGCTCGACAGTGGCAGCGATGCCATCTTTGTCGTTGCGACGGAAGTCGACCAGACGATAATGCTGCTTATGACCACCACCGATGTGACGAGTGGTAATACGGCCATTGTTGTTACGACCACCAGACTTCGATTTTTTCTCGAGCAGCGGTGCGTGAGGAGCGCCTTTATGCAGCTCCTGGTTGACCACCTTGACCACAAAACGGCGGCCAGGGGAAGTCGGTTTGCATTTAACGATTGCCATGATGCACCCCTTCCTTACTCAGCACTGCTGCTGAAATCGAGATCTTGGCCTGGCTGAAGGGAGATAACTGCCTTCTTCCAGTCATTACGCTTGCCCAGACCGCGAGCGGTGCGCTTGCTCTTACCCAGAACGTTCAGGGTAGTAACACGCTCAACTTTCACGCTGAACAGGCTTTCGACGGCCTTCTTGATTTCCAGCTTGGTTGCGTCAGTAGCAACCTTGAAAACGAACTGGCCTTTCTTGTCTGCCAGAACCGTAGCCTTCTCGGAAACGTGCGGGCCAAGCAGAACTTTAAATACGCGTTCCTGGTTCATCCCAGCAGCTCCTCGAATTTCTTCACGGCCGACACGGTGATCAACACCTTGTCGTATGCGATCAGACTAACTGGATCGGAACCTTGCACGTCACGTACATCTACGTGTGGCAGGTTGCGAGCAGCCAGGTACAGGTTCTGATCAACAGCGTCCGACACGATCAGAACGTCGGTCAGGCTCATGTTGTTCAGTTTGCCCAGCAGGTCTTTGGTTTTCGGAGTTTCAACTGCGAAATCCTGAACCACAACCAGACGATCAGTACGCACCAGCTCAGCAAGGATGGAACGCATTGCTGCGCGGTACATCTTCTTGTTCAGCTTCTGGGAGTGATCTTGTGGACGAGCTGCGAAAGTGGTACCGCCGCCGCGCCAGATTGGGCTACGGATAGTACCGGCACGAGCACGGCCAGTACCTTTCTGACGCCATGGGCGCTTACCGCCACCACGAACGTCGGAACGGGTCTTTTGCTGCTTGCTACCTTGACGGCCGCCGGCCATGTAGGCCACGACTGCTTGGTGAACCAGCGTCTCGTTGAACTCGCCGCCAAATGTCAGTTCGGAAACTTCGATCGCTTGAGCGTCATTTACATTTAATTGCATGTCAGCTTCCCCTTAACCGCGAGCCTTGGCTGCTGGACGTACAACCAGGTTGCCGCCAGTAGCGCCAGGAACAGCACCCTTGACCAACAACAGATTGCGTTCAGCGTCCACGCGCACTACTTCCAGGGACTGCACGGTCACGCGCTCAGCGCCCATATGACCGGACATTTTTTTGCCCTTGAATACACGACCAGGAGTCTGGCACTGGCCGATAGAGCCTGGGACGCGGTGGGATACGGAGTTACCGTGGGTGTTATCTTGCCCGCGGAAATTCCAACGCTTGATCGTACCCTGGAAGCCTTTACCTTTGGACTGACCGGTTACATCAACCAGTTGACCAGCGGCGAAGATTTCAGCGTTGATCAGATCGCCGGCCTGGTACTCGCCTTCTTCAAGGCGGAATTCCATTACGGTACGACCAGCGGCAACGTTCGCTTTAGCGAAGTGGCCAGCCTGAGCAGCTGTTACACGGGAAGCACGACGCTCGCCGACAGTGACTTGCACTGCACGATAGCCATCGGTTTCTTCAGTTTTGAACTGGGTGACGCGATTCGGCTCGATCTCAATGACCGTGACCGGAATGGAGACACCTTCTTCGGTGAAAATACGGGTCATACCCGCTTTACGACCGACTACACCAATAGTCATGTTGTAAACCTCATGAGTGTACGGGGCTTTCACCCGCTATGGCCGCCCATTTCAGAGCGTTACACGACTAAGACCGAGTCTTAGCCGAGGCTGATCTGCACTTCCACACCGGCCGCAAGATCAAGCTTCATAAGTGCATCAACGGTTTTATCCGTTGGCTGGACGATGTCCAGAACGCGCTTATGAGTGCGGATTTCGTACTGGTCACGCGCGTCTTTGTTGACGTGCGGGGAAACCAGAACGGTAAACCGCTCTTTACGGGTAGGCAGTGGAATTGGACCACGCACTTGAGCACCAGTACGTTTCGCGGTTTCCACGATTTCCTGGGTTGATTGGTCGATCAGGCGATGGTCAAAAGCCTTCAACCTGATACGGATTTGCTGATTTTGCATTGGATTTCAGACTCCGGCTGCTATTCCCACCGGGCGCAATACGCCCGTTAAAAGGAGGCGCAATTCTATAGACGCCCCAGATAGGTGTCAACCCAATAAAAAAGCCCCCGCTAAGCGGGGGCTTTTTCAACTCATCAAAGCTATCTCAAAAAAGAGATTACTCGATGATTTTTGCTACGACGCCAGCGCCGACGGTACGACCGCCTTCACGGATAGCGAAACGCAGACCGTCTTCCATCGCGATGGTTTTGATCAGGGTAACAGTCATCTGAATGTTGTCACCTGGCATTACCATTTCAACGCCTTCTGGCAGCTCGCAGTTACCAGTCACGTCAGTAGTACGGAAGTAGAACTGTGGACGGTAGCCTTTGAAGAACGGAGTGTGACGACCGCCTTCTTCCTTGCTCAGAACGTAAACTTCTGCGGTGAACTTGGTGTGCGGCTTAACCGAACCCGGCTTAACCAGAACCTGACCACGCTCAACGTCGTCACGCTTGGTGCCACGCAGCAGCACGCCGCAGTTCTCGCCAGCACGACCTTCGTCCAGCAGCTTGCGGAACATCTCAACACCGGTGCAGGTGGTGGTGGTGGTGTCACGCAGACCAACGATTTCCAGAGCATCTTGAACGCGAACGATACCGCGCTCGATACGGCCAGTCACAACAGTACCGCGACCCGAGATCGAGAATACGTCTTCGATTGGCATCAGGAATGGCTTGTCGATCATACGAACTGGCTCAGGGATGTAGGTATCCAGAGTTTCAACCAGTTTACGAACGGCAGTGGTGCCCATTTCGTTGTCGTCTTTGCCTTCCAGCGCCATACGAGCCGAACCGATGATGATCGGAGTGTCGTCGCCTGGGAAGTCGTAGGTCGACAGCAGGTCGCGAACTTCCATCTCAACCAGTTCCAGCAGCTCAGCGTCGTCTACCAGGTCAGCCTTGTTCAGGAAAACCACGATGTACGGAACGCCTACCTGACGGGACAGCAGGATGTGCTCACGGGTTTGTGGCATCGGACCATCAGCGGCCGAGCAAACCAGGATCGCGCCATCCATCTGGGCAGCACCGGTGATCATGTTCTTCACGTAGTCAGCGTGACCTGGGCAGTCAACGTGAGCGTAGTGACGAATAGTCGAGTTGTACTCAACGTGCGCGGTGTTGATGGTGATACCACGAGCTTTTTCTTCTGGAGCGCTGTCGATCTTGTCGAATTCAACTACGGCCGAACCGAAAACTTCGGAGCAGACGCGAGTCAGAGCAGCGGTCAGAGTGGTTTTACCGTGGTCAACGTGACCGATGGTGCCAACGTTTACGTGCGGTAGGGAACGATCAAATTTTTCTTTAGCCACGACAATTAACTCCTAGCCTAAAGGGGCTGAATCAGCCTTGTTTTTTGGTAACGGATTCGACGATGTGCGACGGAGCCGTATCGTATTTTTTGAATTCCATAGAGTAGCTTGCGCGACCCTGAGACATGGAACGGACGTCGGTCGCATAACCGAACATCTCACCCAGTGGAACCTCGGCACGGATAACCTTGCCGGACACTGTGTCTTCCATACCCTGGATCATGCCGCGACGACGGTTAAGGTCGCCCATCACATCACCCATATAGTCTTCAGGCGTAACAACCTCTACCGCCATGATCGGCTCAAGCAGCTCACCACCGCCCTTCTGGGCCAGTTGCTTGGTCGCCATGGAAGCAGCCACTTTAAACGCCATCTCGTTGGAGTCGACGTCGTGGTAAGAACCATCGAACACGGTAGCCTTCAGGCCGATCAGCGGATAGCCGGCAACAACGCCGTTCTTCATCTGCTCTTCGATACCCTTCTGGATAGCCGGGATGTATTCCTTAGGAACCACACCACCTACTACTTCGTTCACGAATTGCAGACCTTCCTGACCTTCGTCAGCAGGAGCAAAACGGATCCAGCAGTGACCGAACTGACCACGACCACCGGATTGACGAACGAACTTGCCTTCGATTTCGCAGTTCTTCGTGATGCGCTCACGGTACGAAACTTGAGGCTTGCCGATGTTGGCTTCGACGTTGAACTCACGGCGCATCCGGTCAACCAGGATGTCCAGGTGCAGCTCGCCCATGCCGGAGATGATCGTTTGACCAGTCTCTTCATCAGTTTTAACGCGGAAAGACGGGTCTTCCTGAGCAAGCTTGCCCAGAGCGATACCCATTTTTTCCTGGTCATCCTTGGTCTTAGGCTCTACGGCAACCGAAATAACCGGCTCCGGGAAGTCCATGCGAACCAGGATGATTGGCTTGTCAGCGTTGCAGAGGGTTTCACCAGTGGTGACGTCCTTCATGCCGATCAGGGCCGCGATGTCGCCAGCGCGTACTTCCTTGATCTCTTCACGGGCGTTTGCGTGCATTTGCACCATACGACCCACGCGCTCTTTCTTGCCTTTAACCGAGTTGATCACGCCGTCGCCGGAGTTCAACACGCCCGAGTAAACGCGGACGAAGGTCAAGGTACCCACGAATGGGTCGGTAGCGATCTTGAACGCCAAGGCCGCGAACGGCTCGTCGTCGCTTGCGTGACGCTCCATTTCCTCTTCCTCGTTATCAGGGTTGGAACCCTTGATAGCAGGAATGTCGGTCGGAGCAGGCAGGAAGTCGATAACGGCGTCGAGAACCAGGGGAACACCCTTGTTCTTGAAGGAAGAACCGCAAACAGCCAGAACGATTTCGCCGGCGATAGTACGTGCACGCAGAGCAGCCTTGATCTCTTCGATCGACAGCTCTTCGCCTTCCAGGTACTTGTTCATCAGGTCTTCGTTGGCTTCGGCAGCAGCCTCAACCATGTTGTTGCGCCACTCAGCAGCCAGCTCAGCCATGTCCGCAGGAATTTCCTTGCGAACCGGAACCATACCCTTGTCAGAGTCGTTCCAGTAAACGGCTTGCATGTTGATCAGGTCGATCTGGCCCTGGAAGTTGTCTTCCGAACCGATAGCCAGCTGGATCGGCACCGGAGTGTGACCCAGACGCTGTTTGATCTGACCGATCACGCGCAGGAAGTTGGCACCAGCACGGTCCATCTTGTTTACGTAAACAAGACGTGGAACGCCGTATTTGTTGGCCTGACGCCATACGGTTTCCGACTGAGGCTCAACACCCGAAGTACCGCAGAACACAACGACAGCGCCGTCGAGTACGCGCAGGGAACGTTCTACTTCAATGGTGAAGTCTACGTGGCCCGGGGTATCGATTACGTTGAAGCGATGCTCGTGAGCGTACTGCTTCTCGGAACCTTTCCAGAAGGCGGTAATGGCAGCAGAAGTAATGGTAATACCACGCTCCTGCTCCTGAACCATCCAGTCTGTGGTCGCGGCGCCGTCATGCACCTCGCCCATTTTGTGACTTTTGCCAGTGTAAAAAAGGACGCGCTCGGTGGTGGTGGTTTTACCAGCATCCACGTGAGCGACGATACCGATGTTACGGTAGCGACTAATCGGAGTAGTACGAGCCATAAAGCCCTCGCAAAATTAGTGAAGCTAAAATTAGAAGCGGTAGTGCGAGAAAGCTTTGTTAGCTTCGGCCATACGGTGCACGTCTTCACGCTTCTTAACAGCAGCACCTTTACCTTCAGCAGCATCCAGCAGCTCGCCAGCCAAGCGCAGAGCCATAGACTTCTCGCCGCGCTTACGGGCGAAGTCTACCAACCAGCGCATTGCCAGAGCGTTACGACGGGACGGACGAACTTCGACCGGAACCTGGTAAGTAGCACCACCAACGCGGCGCGACTTCACTTCGACCAGCGGAGCGATGGCGTCGAGTGCTTTTTCGAAGAGTTCCAGGGGATCGGTGCCAGCCTTACGGGTCGCAACGGTTTCCAGGGCACCATAAACGATACGCTCGGCAACGGCTTTCTTGCCGCTTTCCATAACGTGGTTCATGAATTTGGCGAGGATTTGGCTTCCGTATTTCGGATCGTCCAGAATCTCACGCTTTGCTGCTACGCGACGTCTTGGCATTGATAAGCCCTCAAACGGTCTTCAGGTTAGCTCGGGACAGATCCAGAGGATGCGCGCCCGACCTTACTCTTATCGACTCAATAAAATGAAAATCTGCAAAACGGCCGATTACTTCGGACGCTTGGTACCGTACTTCGAACGACCTTGGTTACGACCTTTAACACCGGAAGTATCCAGGGAGCCGCGAACGGTGTGGTAACGAACACCTGGCAAGTCTTTTACACGACCGCCGCGGATCAGTACCACGCTGTGCTCTTGCAGGTTGTGGCCTTCACCACCGATGTACGAGGAAACCTCGAAACCGTTGGTCAGACGCACACGGCATACTTTACGCAGTGCCGAGTTAGGTTTTTTCGGCGTAGTGGTGTACACACGGGTGCACACGCCACGACGTTGCGGGCAGTTCTGCAGCGCAGGTACGTCGGATTTCTCGACGATACGCTTACGCGGCTGACGTACCAGCTGGTTGATAGTTGCCATCTACTAGCTCCACTGTTGTCTTGCGACGCTATTGTCTTGCAAGAAAAGCAAAATGGCAGGAACGAATTCCCGCCAAATTTAGGGGATCAAGAGTCTAAAGAGGATCTTGTCCCCAGTCAAGGCAAGGCCCCGACCTCCCCGCTCGTCGAACCTCGACAAATTGTCTCGATTCGATGAACGGTTCGATCAGGGCCTTAGCTCATTTTTCGCAGAACTCAGTTACCGCTCGAGTTCAGCGCTTCGGTCAGTGCAGCTTCCACTTCACTGGCGCTTACGCGCAACGGTTTGTCTGCATCACGGCGACGTTTACGCTCGCTGTGATAAGCCAGACCGGTACCAGCCGGGATCAGACGACCCACGACCACGTTTTCTTTCAGGCCGCGCAGGTAATCGCGCTTGCCGGTTACGGCCGCTTCGGTCAGTACGCGGGTGGTTTCCTGGAAGGAAGCCGCGGAGATGAACGATTCGGTCGACAACGACGCCTTGGTGATACCCAGCAGAACGCGGGTGAACTTGGAGACAAATTTGTCTTCCGCGTTCAGACGCTCGTTCTCTACCAGTACGTGAGTCAGTTCCATCTGGTCGCCCTTGATGAAGCTGGAGTCGCCGGACTCGGAGATCTCAACTTTACGCAGCATCTGACGCAGGATGGTCTCGATGTGCTTGTCGTTGATCTTCACGCCTTGCAGACGGTAAACGTCCTGGATCTCGTTAACGATGTACTTGGCCAGCGCGCTCACACCCAGCAGACGCAGGATGTCGTGCGGATCGCTCGGGCCGTCGGAGATAACTTCGCCGCGGTTTACCTGTTCGCCTTCGAACACGTTCAGGTGACGCCACTTCGGAATCAGCTCTTCATACGGATCGCTACCGTCGTTCGGAGTGATGACCAGACGGCGCTTGCCCTTGGTCTCTTTACCGAACGCGATGGTGCCGCTGACTTCAGCCAGAATCGACGCTTCTTTCGGACGACGGGCTTCGAACAGGTCGGCAACACGCGGCAGACCACCGGTGATGTCACGGGTTTTCGAAGTTTCTTGCGGGATACGAGCGATAACGTCACCGATCGCAATCTTCGCACCGTCCGCAACACCGACCAGGGCGTTGGCTGGCAGGAAGTACTGAGCGATAACGTCAGTGCCTGGCAGCAACAGATCCTTGCCGTTGTCATCGACCATCTTCACCGCAGGACGGATGTCCTTGCCGGCAGCCGGACGGTCTTTGGCATCGAGTACTTCAATGTTGGTCATACCGGTCAATTCGTCAGTCTGACGCTTGATCGTGATGCCTTCTTCCATGCCCACGTAGGTCACGGTACCTTTCATTTCGGTAACGATCGGGTGAGTGTGCGGATCCCACTTGGCCACGATTGCGCCAGCGTCGACCTTGTCACCTTCTTTAACCGAAATCACAGCACCGTACGGCAGCTTGTAACGCTCGCGCTCACGACCGAAGTCATCAGCGATTGCCAGCTCACCGGAACGGGACACAGCAACCAGGTTGCCATCCACACGCTCAACGTGTTTCAGGTTGTGCAGACGGACGGTACCGCCATTCTTCACCTGAACGCTGTCGGCTGCGGAAGTACGGCTTGCCGCACCACCGATGTGGAACGTACGCATCGTCAGCTGGGTACCCGGCTCACCGATGGACTGGGCAGCGATAACGCCGACCGCTTCACCGATGTTCACCTGGTGACCACGAGCCAGGTCACGGCCGTAGCACTTGGCGCAAATGCCATAGCGGGTTTCGCAGCTGATCGGCGAACGCACGATCACTTCGTCGATGCTGTTCAGCTCGATGAACTCGACCCACTTCTCGTCTACCAGGGTGCCAGCAGGAACGATGACGTCCTCGGTACCCGGCTTGAATACGTCACGGGCGATAACACGACCCAATACGCGCTCACCCAACGGCTCTACAACGTCACCGCCTTCAATGTGCGGAGTCATCAGCAGACCGTGTTCGGTGCCGCAATCGATCTCGGTTACAACCAGATCCTGCGCAACGTCTACCAGACGACGAGTCAGGTAACCGGAGTTCGCAGTTTTCAACGCGGTATCCGCCAGACCTTTACGAGCACCGTGAGTGGAGATGAAGTACTGAAGTACGCTCAAACCTTCACGGAAGTTCGCAGTAATCGGCGTTTCAATGATGGAACCGTCCGGCTTGGCCATCAGACCACGCATACCGGCCAACTGACGGATCTGTGCTGCGGAACCCCGCGCACCCGAGTCAGCCATCATGTACATCGAGTTGAACGACTCTTGATCGACTTCGACGCCGTGACGGTCGATGACTTTCTCTTTCGAGAGGTTGGCCATCATCGCCTTGGAGACTTCGTCGTTCGCTTTCGACCAAAGGTCGATCACTTTGTTGTACTTCTCGCCCTGGGTTACCAGGCCGGAGGCGTACTGGCTCTCGATCTCTTTCACTTCGTCGGTGGCTGCACCGATGATGCGGGCTTTTTCATCCGGGATAACGAAGTCGTTAACACCGATGGAAACGCCGGAGATGGTCGAGTAGGCAAAACCGGTGTACATCAACTGGTCAGCGAAGATCACGGTCTCTTTCAGACCAACCACGCGGTAGCACTGGTTGATCAGCTTGGAGATCGCCTTTTTCTTCATCGGCAGGTTGACGACGTCGAACGACAGACCTTTTGGCACAACCTGGAACAGCAGCGCACGGCCGACAGTGGTGTCGACGATACGGGTACCGCTCACGCTGTTGCCGTCACGATCGTTCACGGTTTCGTTGATACGAACCTTGATCTTGGCGTGCAGCGCGGCTTCGCCGGCACGGAACACACGGTCAACTTCCTGCAGATCCGCGAACACACGACCTTCGCCCTTGGCGTTGATCGCTTCACGAGTCATGTAGTACAGACCCAATACAACGTCCTGCGACGGAACGATGATTGGCTCACCGTTGGCTGGCGACAGAATGTTGTTGGTCGACATCATCAACGCACGCGCTTCGAGCTGGGCTTCCAGCGTCAGCGGTACGTGCACGGCCATTTGGTCGCCGTCGAAGTCGGCGTTGTACGCGGCGCAGACCAGCGGGTGCAGCTGGATAGCCTTACCTTCGATCAGTACCGGCTCAAACGCCTGGATACCCAGACGGTGAAGGGTCGGTGCACGGTTGAGAAGAACCGGGTGTTCGCGAATCACTTCAGCGAGAACGTCCCAAACTTCCGGCAGCTCGCGCTCGACCATTTTCTTGGCCGCTTTGATGGTGGTCGCCAGACCACGCATTTCCAGCTTGCCGAAAATGAACGGTTTGAACAGCTCGAGAGCCATCTTCTTCGGCAGACCGCACTGATGCAGACGCAGGGTCGGGCCTACGGTAATTACCGAACGACCGGAGTAGTCAACACGCTTACCGAGCAAGTTCTGACGGAAACGACCTTGCTTACCCTTGATCATGTCAGCCAGGGATTTCAGAGGACGCTTGTTCGAACCGGTGATAGCGCGGCCACGACGACCGTTGTCAAGCAGTGCGTCGACAGCTTCCTGCAACATACGCTTTTCGTTGCGCACGATGATGTCCGGAGCGGACAGATCCAGCAGGCGCTTCAAACGGTTGTTACGGTTGATCACTCGACGATACAGATCGTTGAGGTCGGAAGTCGCGAAACGACCGCCATCCAGCGGAACCAGTGGACGCAGGTCTGGCGGCAGAACCGGCAGAACGGTCAGCACCATCCACTCTGGCAGGTTGCCGGAACCCTGGAAGGCTTCCATCAACTTCAGACGCTTGGACAGCTTCTTGATCTTGGTTTCGGAGTTGGTTTGCGGAATCTCTTCACGCAGACGGCCGATCTCGTGTTCCAGGTCGATAGCGTGCAGCAGTTCACGGACAGCTTCAGCACCCATGCGGGCGTCGAAGTCATCACCGAACTCTTCCAGCGCTTCGAAGTACTGCTCATCGTTCAGCAGCTGACCTTTTTCAAGAGTGGTCATGCCCGGATCGATAACGACATAGCTCTCGAAGTAGAGAACGCGTTCGATATCACGCAGGGTCATGTCCATCAGCAGGCCGATACGGGACGGCAGCGATTTCAGGAACCAGATATGGGCAACCGGCGAAGCCAGCTCGATGTGCGCCATGCGCTCTCGACGAACCTTGGCCAGTGCAACTTCAACGCCGCACTTCTCGCAGATCACACCACGATGCTTCAAGCGCTTGTACTTACCGCACAGGCACTCGTAATCCTTTACCGGGCCAAAGATCTTGGCGCAGAACAGACCGTCACGCTCGGGTTTGAACGTACGGTAGTTGATGGTTTCCGGCTTTTTAACTTCACCGAACGACCACGAGCGGATCATCTCAGGCGAGGCCAATCCGATACGGATGGCGTCGAACTCTTCGACTTGACCCTGGTTTTTCAGCAAATTCAGTAGGTCTTTCAAGGCCTTTCCTCCTGGCGGAGCAGAGAGCGGGCAATCCTGCCCCGCTCTCGATCGCGTCACGTGTTATTCGGTTTCCAGATCGATATCGATGCCGAGGGAACGAATTTCCTTGATCAACACGTTGAAGGACTCGGGCATGCCCGGCTCCATACGGTGATCGCCGTCCACGATGTTTTTGTACATCTTGGTCCGGCCGTTCACATCGTCCGACTTCACTGTGAGCATTTCTTGCAGAGTGTAAGCAGCACCGTATGCTTCCAGTGCCCAGACCTCCATCTCCCCGAAACGCTGACCACCGAACTGTGCCTTACCACCCAGCGGCTGCTGGGTAACCAGGCTGTACGAACCGGTAGAACGCGCGTGCATCTTGTCGTCTACCAAGTGGTTCAGCTTCAGCATGTACATGTAGCCAACGGTAACTGGACGCTCGAACTTGTTGCCGGTACGGCCGTCGGTCAGCTGCATCTGGCCGCTTTCTGGCAGGTCCGCCAGTTTCAGCATGGCCTTGATTTCGCTTTCCTTGGCACCGTCGAACACTGGAGTGGCCATTGGAACGCCGCCACGCAGGTTCTTCGCCAGATCCAGGATTTCCTGATCGGAGAAGCTGTCCAGATCTTCGTTACGACCGCCGATCTGGTTGTAGATCTCGTCCAGGAAGGTACGCAATTCAGCGACTTTACGCTGCTCTTCGACCATCCGGTTGATCTTCTCGCCCAGGCCTTTGGCCGCGAGGCCCAGGTGGGTTTCAAGGATCTGACCAACGTTCATACGCGAAGGTACGCCCAGCGGGTTGAGGACCACGTCGACCGGTGTGCCATTGGCATCGTGCGGCATGTCTTCAACCGGCATGATCACGGAGACCACACCTTTGTTACCGTGACGACCGGCCATCTTGTCGCCCGGCTGGATGCGACGACGGATTGCCAGGTAAACCTTGACGATCTTCAGCACGCCTGGAGCCAGGTCATCGCCCTGCTGCAGTTTGCGCTTCTTGTCTTCGAACTTGTCGTCCAGCAGACGGCGACGATCAACGATGTAGGCCTGAGCCTTCTCGAGCTGCTCGTTCAGAGCATCTTCAGCCATGCGCAGTTTGAACCACTGACCATGCTCAAGACCGTCGAGTACTTCGTCGGTGATGTCCTGACCTTTCTTCAGGCCCGCGCCGCCTTCAGCCTTGTGGCCTACCAGAGCGGAACGCAGACGTTCGAAGGTCGCGCCTTCAACGATGCGGAACTCTTCGTTCAGATCCTTGCGGATCTCGTCCAACTGGGTCTTCTCGATCGACAGGGCACGAGCATCACGCTCAACGCCGTCACGAGTGAAGACCTGCACGTCGATGACAGTACCTTTGGTACCGGTAGGTACACGCAGGGAAGTGTCTTTAACGTCGCTGGCTTTTTCACCGAAGATCGCACGCAGCAGTTTTTCTTCCGGAGTAAGTTGGGTCTCGCCTTTCGGAGTGACCTTACCTACCAGGATGTCGCCTGCGCCAACTTCAGCACCTACGTAAACGATACCGGCTTCGTCCAGCTTGTTCAGTGCAGCTTCACCCACGTTCGGGATGTCCGCAGTGATTTCCTCTGGGCCAAGCTTGGTGTCACGAGCCACGCAGGTCAGTTCCTGGATGTGGATCGTGGTGAAGCGGTCTTCCTGAACCACACGCTCGGACAGGCAGATGGAGTCTTCGAAGTTGAAGCCGTTCCATGCCATGAACGCGATGCGCATGTTCTGACCCAGTGCCAGTTCACCCATATCGGTGGACGGGCCGTCGGCCATGATGTCGCTACGCTGAACGCGATCACCTTTGCTCACCAGCGGACGCTGGTTGATGCAGGTGTTCTGGTTCGAGCGGGTGTACTTGGTCAGGTTGTAGATGTCGACACCAGCTTCGCCGGTTTCAACTTCGTCATCGGCAACACGAACCACGATACGGCTGGCATCAACGGAGTCGATCACGCCGCCACGACGAGCCACGACGCAAACGCCGGAGTCGCGAGCCACGTTACGCTCCATGCCGGTACCTACCAGCGGCTTGTCAGCACGCAGGGTTGGTACAGCTTGACGCTGCATGTTCGAACCCATCAACGCACGGTTGGCGTCGTCGTGCTCGAGGAACGGAATCAGCGACGCTGCAACCGAAACTACCTGCTTCGGCGAAACGTCCATCAAGGTGACTTCTTCAGGCGCCTTGACGGTGAACTCGTTCAGGTGACGTACGGCTACCAGTTCGTCGATCAGGACTTTCTGGTCGTTCATGGTCGCCGAAGCCTGCGCGATCACGTGATCGGCTTCTTCAATAGCGGACAGGAACACGATCTCGTCGGTAACCACACCCTCTTTCACCACACGGTACGGGCTCTCGAGGAAGCCGTACTGGTTGGTGCGAGCGTAAGCAGCCAGGGAGTTGATCAGACCGATGTTCGGACCTTCCGGCGTTTCAATCGGGCAGACACGACCGTAGTGAGTCGGGTGTACGTCACGAACTTCGAAGCCCGCGCGCTCACGAGTCAGACCGCCAGGGCCGAGTGCAGAAACACGACGCTTGTGGGTAATCTCGGACAGCGGGTTGTTCTGGTCCATGAACTGCGAGAGCTGGCTGGAACCGAAGAACTCCTTCACCGCCGCAGCCACAGGCTTGGCGTTGATCAGGTCTTGCGGCATCAGGCCTTCGCTTTCGGCCATCGACAGACGCTCTTTGACCGCACGCTCAACACGTACCAGGCCAACGCGGAACTGGTTCTCGGCCATTTCGCCTACGCAGCGAACACGACGGTTACCCAGGTGGTCGATGTCGTCGACGATGCCTTTACCGTTACGGATGTCGACCAGAGTCTTCAGTACCGCGACGATGTCTTCCTTGCACAGCACGCCCGAACCTTCGATCTCGGTACGACCGATACGACGGTTGAACTTCATCCGGCCGACCGCAGACAGGTCATAACGCTCAGGGCTGAAGAACAGGTTGTTGAACAGGGTTTCGGCAGCGTCTTTGGTTGGCGGCTCGCCTGGACGCATCATGCGATAGATTTCGACCAGCGCTTCCAATTGGTTGCTGGTGGAGTCGATCTTCAGAGTGTCGGAGACGAACGGACCGCAGTCGATGTCGTTGGTGTACAGCGTTTCGATGCGAACGACGCCGGCCTTGGCGATTTTCGCCAGGACTTCAGTCGACAGCTCGGTGTTGCACTCTGCCAGGATTTCGCCGGTAGCCGGATGCACGATGACCTTGGCGGTGGTGCGACCCAGGACGTAGTCCAGAGGCACGTCCAGCTCTTTGATCCCGGCTTTTTCCAGCTGGTTGATGTGACGGGCAGTGATACGACGACCCTGCTCGACAATTACCTTGCCTTTGTCGTCCTGGATGTCGAGGACTGCAACTTCACCACGCAGGCGCTGAGGCACCAGTTCCAGGCTCAGGGTTTCGCCCTTAACGTGGAATACGTTGGTGGTGTAGAACGCGTCCAGTACTTCTTCGGTGGTATAGCCGAGCGCGCGCAGCAAAACCGAGGCCGGCAGCTTGCGACGACGGTCGATACGTACGAATACGCAGTCCTTCGGGTCGAACTCGAAGTCCAGCCACGAACCGCGGTAAGGAATGATGCGCGCGGAGTACAGCAGTTTGCCGGAGCTGTGCGTCTTGCCACGGTCGTGGTCGAAGAACACGCCCGGGGAGCGGTGCAACTGGGAAACGATTACACGCTCGGTACCGTTGATTACGAAGGTACCGTTCTCAGTCATCAGGGGGATTTCACCCATGTAGACTTCTTGCTCTTTGATGTCCTTGATCGCTTTGTTCGACGACTCTTTGTCGAAAATGATCAGGCGCACTTTTACCCGCAAAGGTACGGCGAAAGTTACACCGCGCAATACGCATTCTTTGACATCAAATGCCGGTTCGCCCAGGCGATAACCGACGTACTCCAGCGCAGCATTGCCGGAGTAGCTGATGATCGGGAAAACGGATTTGAAGGCCGCATGCAGGCCCACGTCGCGGAACTGATCTTTAGTCGCTCCCGCTTGCAAGAATTCACGATACGAATCCAGCTGGATGGCCAGGAGGTAAGGCACATCCATGACGTCCGGCAACTTGCTAAAGTCCTTGCGGATACGTTTTTTCTCAGTATATGAGTAAGCCATCAGCGTTCCCCAGCTTGGTCACCTGCTTGTTTGGCCCCTCCCGACGGGAGCAGCCAGAAAATCGTGCAAACCCCATGGTTTGCGCCACCGCATCGGGTGGTTACAGCTCGTTATCAGCACCGACCCAGTCGGCTGCCAATAACGGAAAAAGGCCGGTGGCAAGAGCCACCAGCCATCAGCCTGTCGCTTGACGCTCGGGCTGGAGGAGCAAAGTCGATACTTATTTCAGCTCGACTTTAGCGCCTGCTTCTTCCAGCTTCTTCTTGGCGTCTTCAGCAGCTTCTTTCGAAACGCCTTCAGCTACAACCTGAGGAGCGCCGTCTACTTTCTCTTTGGCTTCTTTCAGGCCCAGACCGGTCAGTTCACGAACTGCCTTGATCACGTTAACCTTCTTCTCGCCAGCTTCCAGCAGAACAACGTTGAACTCGGTTTGCTCTTCAACAGCAGCAGCAGCTACAGCTGGGCCAGCCGAAGCAGCAGCAGCGGTAACACCGAAGGTTTCTTCCATCGCTTTGATCAGCTCAACGATTTCCACTACGGATTTCTGGCCGATTGCTTCGATGATTTGTTCGTTAGTCAGAGACATGACTCAATTCCTGAATTGGGGGACGGCCTACGCGACCATCGAAATAAACAAAAAACGCGAGAAGCTGACGAGCCTTAGGCTGCAGCGGCTTCTTTCTGGTCGCGAATTGCCGCCAGAGTACGAGCCAATTTGCTGGTAGCGCCTTGAATCACGCTCATCAGCTGGGAAATTGCTTCGTCACGGGTCGGCAGAGTTGCCAGAACGTCGATCTGATTAGCTGCGAGGAACTTGCCCTCGAACGCAGCTGCCTTGATCTCGAACTTGTCCTGACCCTTCGAAAACTCTTTGAAAATACGAGCAGCAGCGCCCGGATGTTCGTTCGAGAATGCGATCAGGGTCGGGCCGGTGAACACGTCGTTGAGGACACTGTATTGAGTGTCAGCAACAGCGCGCTTGAGCAGGGTGTTACGTACAACACGTACGTAAACGCCAGCTTCACGAGCCTCTTTACGGAGTCCGGTCATTGCGCCTACTGTTACGCCACGGGCATCAACCACGACAGCGGACAGAGCGACTTTGGCAGCCTCGTTGACTTCAGCGACGATGGCCTTCTTGTCTTCGAGATTAATTGCCACGGGTTTAACTCCTGCTTGTTACCGTTTCACTCGATCGAAACCGAATGTCGTTTTGGTGTCTGATTCGGTAAGGAACCGGGAGCACCATCTGCGTAGGCTTGAGGTTTAAGACTTGCGCCGCCTACGGTCTTGGATAGCCCCCGCCAGGCAGGGACCCCAATCTTTCGATTGGCACGACAACTCGTGCCAATTTTGTCTTACGCGTCCAGCGAGCTCTGGTCGATAACCAGACCTGGGCCCATAGTGGTGCTCAGGGTAACGCGCTTGACGTAGATACCTTTCGAGGAAGCTGGCTTGATACGCTTCAGATCAGCGATCAGGGCTTCAACGTTTTCCTTCAGCTTGACGGCATCGAAGCCGATCTTGCCAACGGAAGTGTGGATGATGCCGTTTTTGTCGGTGCGATAACGAACCTGACCAGCCTTGGCGTTTTTAACCGCGGTGGCTACGTCTGGAGTTACGGTGCCGACTTTCGGGTTAGGCATCAGGCCACGTGGACCGAGGATCTGACCCAGTTGACCTACAACGCGCATGGCATCCGGGGATGCGATCACTACGTCATAGTTCAGGTCGCCGCCTTTCATTTCGGCAGCCAGGTCGTCCATACCTACACGGTCA
Organism: Pseudomonas sp. GW821-FHT11G12; assembly: GCF_058808055.1. Taxonomy (NCBI): domain Bacteria; kingdom Pseudomonadati; phylum Pseudomonadota; class Gammaproteobacteria; order Pseudomonadales; family Pseudomonadaceae; genus Pseudomonas; species Pseudomonas sp. GW821-FHT11G12. Next base: position 5,892 of record NZ_JBXARH010000008.1, on the reverse strand, counting down.
GCGCCGGCAGCCAGAGCGGCTTCAGCAGCTGGACCCTGGGTGAACACAGCAACGCGAACGGTCTTGCCAGTGCCGTGTGGCAGCACAGTAGCGCTACGAACGACCTGATCGGATTTACGCGGGTCTACGCCCAGGTTTACAGCAACGTCAAACGACTCGCTGAACTTGACAGTCGACAGCTCGGCCAGCAGTGCAGCGGCGTCTACAAAGTTGTAGGCCTTGCCTGCTTCGATTTTGCCGGCGATAGCCTTTTGACGCTTGGTCAGCTTAGCCATTACACACCCTCCACGTTAAGGCCCATGCTACGAGCAGAACCGGCGATAGTACGCACGGCTGCATCCATATCAGCTGCAGTCAGATCCGCGTTTTTGGTTTTCGCGATTTCTTCCAGCTGAGCACGGGTAACAGTGCCAACCTTAACGGTGTTCGGACGAGCGGAACCGCTGGTCAGACCGGCCGCCTTCTTCAGCAGAACCGAAGCAGGGGTGGATTTGGTTTCGAAAGTGAAGCTACGGTCGCTGTAGACAGTGATGATCACTGGAGTCGGCAGACCAGCTTCCAGGCCCTGGGTACGGGCGTTGAAAGCTTTGCAGAATTCCATGATGTTCACGCCGTGCTGACCCAGAGCAGGACCAACAGGTGGACTTGGGTTAGCCTGAGCGGCCTTCACTTGCAGCTTGATGTAAGCGGTAATCTTCTTGGCCATGAGGCACTCCAATTACGGGTTCGATCGCCTCGAAAGGCTCCCCGGTTACTTGCGCGTTTATCCCAGTGACGACAAAACCCCACAGCCTAGGGCTGCGGGGTTGGGATGCTTGTCCAGTTAGACCTTTTCGACCTGACTGAACTCCAACTCTACCGGAGTAGAGCGACCGAAAATGAGCACCGCCACTTGGATCCGGCTCTTTTCGTAGTTAACTTCTTCAACAACACCGTTAAAGTCAGCGAAAGGACCGTCATTGACACGAACGGTTTCACCTGGCTCGAACAATGTCTTCGGCTTCGGCTTGTCGCTACCGTCAGCAACGCGACGCAGGATCGCCTCTGCTTCTTTATCAGTGATTGGTGCAGGCTTATCAGCAGTACCGCCGATAAAACCCATCACCCGAGGAGTATCCTTGACCAAGTGCCAAGTACCCTCGTTCATATCCATCTGGACCAGCACATAGCCAGGGAAGAACTTACGTTCGCTTTTGCGCTTCTGGCCATTACGCATTTCAACCACTTCTTCAGTGGGAACCAGAATTTCGCCGAAGCCATCTTCCATGCCAGCCAGCTTTACACGCTCGATCAGCGAGCGCATTACATGCTTCTCGTAACCCGAATAAGCATGCACAACGTACCAACGCTTAGCCACGGGACACCCTTAGCCGACAATCAAGGAAACAAGCCAGCCGAGCAGGGAATCAAGCCCCCACAACAGCAACGCCATAACCAGAACAACAGCCACAACAATCAACGTGGTCTGCGTGGTTTCTTGGCGAGTTGGCCATACGACTTTACGAATCTCGGTGCGAGCTTCCTTAACCAGTACAAAGAAAGACTTGCCCTTGGCAGTCTGCAGGCCTACAAAGGCAGCTACAGCAGCAATGACAAGCAATGCGAGTACGCGGTACAGGATCGGCGAAGCAGAGTAATACTGATTGCCTACAACGCCAACAATCACCAAAGCGACCACTACAAGCCACTTAAGCAGATCGAAGCGAGAGCCTTGAGCTTCAGCCTTAGGAGTCATCTATGAAGATCCTGTGAAAAGAAAGCCAGACACACCGAGTGAATCTGGCAGGTCAGGAGGGAATCGAACCCCCAACCTACGGTTTTGGAGACCGTCGCTCTGCCAATTGAGCTACTGACCTAAAACAAAATCAGGCCGACCATTATGCCGGCCCGAAAAATACATTACAACTACTTACTCGATGATTTTGGCTACGACGCCAGCGCCGACGGTACGACCGCCTTCACGGATAGCGAAACGCAGACCGTCTTCCATCGCGATGGTTTTGATCAGGGTAACAGTCATCTGAATGTTGTCACCTGGCATTACCATTTCAACGCCTTCTGGCAGCTCGCAGTTACCAGTCACGTCAGTAGTACGGAAGTAGAACTGTGGACGGTAGCCTTTGAAGAACGGAGTGTGACGACCGCCTTCTTCCTTGCTCAGAACGTAAACTTCTGCGGTGAACTTGGTGTGCGGCTTAACCGAACCCGGCTTAACCAGAACCTGACCACGCTCAACGTCGTCACGCTTGGTGCCACGCAGCAGAACGCCGCAGTTCTCGCCAGCACGACCTTCGTCCAGCAGCTTGCGGAACATCTCAACACCGGTGCAGGTGGTGGTGGTGGTATCACGCAGACCAACGATTTCCAGAGCATCTTGAACGCGAACGATACCGCGCTCGATACGACCAGTCACAACAGTACCGCGACCCGAGATCGAGAATACGTCTTCGATTGGCATCAGGAATGGCTTGTCGATCATACGAACTGGCTCAGGGATGTAGGTATCCAGAGTTTCAACCAGTTTACGAACGGCAGTGGTGCCCATTTCGTTGTCGTCTTTGCCTTCCAGCGCCATACGAGCCGAACCGATGATGATCGGAGTGTCGTCGCCTGGGAAGTCGTAGGTCGACAGCAGGTCGCGAACTTCCATCTCAACCAGTTCCAGCAGCTCAGCGTCGTCTACCAGGTCAGCCTTGTTCAGGAAAACCACGATGTACGGAACGCCTACCTGACGGGACAGCAGGATGTGCTCACGGGTTTGTGGCATCGGACCATCAGCGGCCGAGCAAACCAGGATCGCGCCGTCCATCTGGGCAGCACCGGTGATCATGTTCTTCACGTAGTCAGCGTGACCTGGGCAGTCAACGTGAGCGTAGTGACGAATAGTCGAGTTGTACTCAACGTGCGCGGTGTTGATGGTGATACCACGAGCTTTTTCTTCTGGAGCGCTGTCGATCTTGTCGAATTCAACTACGGCCGAACCGAAAACTTCGGAGCAGACGCGAGTCAGAGCAGCGGTCAGAGTGGTTTTACCGTGGTCAACGTGACCGATAGTTCCGACGTTGACGTGCGGTAGGGAACGATCAAATTTTTCCTTAGCCATCGATATCACCCCTCACAGAAGAAATAAGCAAACAACCCTAGCCATTAAAACAAAGGCAGATATTTTCATATCTGCCTTGTTATATGGAGCTCTTGAGCGGATTTGAACCGCTGACCTCACCCTTACCAAGGGTGTGCTCTACCAACTGAGCTACAAGAGCGTAACACTTTGCACAACCTGCAAACTTGGAGCGGGTAGCGGGAATCGAACCCGCATCATCAGCTTGGAAGGCTGAGGTTCTACCACTAAACTATACCCGCGGAGCCTGCAGCTCACGCTAAAATCTGGTGGAGGGAGAAGGATTCGAACCTTCGAAGTCGTAGACGTCAGATTTACAGTCTGATCCCTTTGGCCGCTCGGGAACCCCTCCTAATCAGGCCGGCATTCTATACTATGCCAAACCCTTGTCAAGCATTTTCTCATTTAAAAACCTGAGGTTAGCTGCTTTGACATCGCCCTACCGCTTCAACCTTTTCAGGTCTTCGCTGTGGAGCGGGCGCCATTCTATGCAAACTATTCCGCAGGTGCAACCCCCTCGCACAGCATTATTTTGTGTTTTAACTCATTGAATTCCTTGGAAAGGTTTTGCAACTGAGTATCGCCCAGGAAACGCTGGGTTTCAGGCGTGATTCGGAACCAATATGCATTGCTGGAAAGGTCTTTCGGCAAGGGCTGAGCTTTCGCACCAAGCTCACTCAGGCGCTGTTCCAGTGCCTGCGCAGTTTCAGGACGACCCGAACCACCTATATATAGACACTGCCCATCAGCCTTCGCACCTCGCGAGGCATCACCAGCCTCACTCAGCAAACGGATATCCTGCTGCGAACCACGATAAAGACTGAGAGGCGTGACGTCCTTTGCACGCAATGGAGCCTCCTGCTGATGCCAGACGTAATAAAACACATTGAGTACCAGAAGCAGGAGAAACAACCAACGCATACAAACCTCAGGACAAAGGACATGCCATAGCCAAACCTACGAACACCAAATCGGAAACGACCCGAGCCTCAGGCACGACATCCGACACCAACTCGGCATCACCACCTGTGATGAAGACACTGAAGCTTTCACCCCAGTAGGAGCGCGCCATCTCCAACTGCGTCAATACGAATCCTCTGAGCATCAACGAACAGCCACGCTCCACTGCCTCGACCGTATTGCGCCCAGGAGCGTGACTCGCCAATGCCCGTTCCGCCGCCAGATCGCCATAGCGAATCTTTCGAGTATGCGTACGCAATTGATTGCGCATTAGCGGCATACCAGGACCAATGAAGCCTCCCAGGTGCTCACCATCCGACGAGATGAAATCAGCAGTCACCGCTGTCCCGAAATCGAGAACCAGGCAAGCCCCACCAGCCAGATGAAAACCACCGAGCATCGCCAGCCAACGATCAAGGCCTAAACGCTCGTAGTCTTCGTAACCATTTTTGACGCCGGACATTTCGCGAGCAGGTGTCGCACAGACAACGGAAATATCGAACTCACGCTTGAGAAAACCAATCAGCAAATTGGTCTCATCTTCAGTTCTCACACTGACAAGGCGGCATTTGCCGAGAGACAATTTATCGAGCGAACGAAGGCCGCTGACCAATGCCTCATCGGAGTCGACCACCCCTTCCGCGACCAGGGCACCTGCCTCGGCATCCAGCACCCGCCACTTGATAAAACTGTTTCCGCAATCAAGCTCAAGAATCATCACGCAACCTCAAGCTGAGCTCACCACCACTAAAGACTTTCTCCACGCCATCCACCTTCAGCCGTAGCGCACCTTGATTATCGATCCCCAGCACCACGCCATCTATCTGATTGACACCCGCCGTGAGAGAAACCGGCAGTCCCTGCCATAAGTGATTCGCTTCCCACTCCGCCTGAAGCGCAGAGAAACCTCCTGATTGATGACGCTGCAGATAAAGCTGCAACTGTTTGCTCAGCTCAACCACCAGAACATTGCGATCACAAGTTTTTCCCGACTCGAGCCGTATCGAGGTCCATTGCTGATCAACCTCGTCAGTGGCCTGCATGTTCACGTTAATGCCAACACCCAGCACTACATGACACACGTCTGCCGGATCTCCGACCAGTTCCAGCAAGATCCCGGCGATTTTTTTGCGCCCAGCCAAAACGTCATTGGGCCACTTCAGCCCCGCACCCGACACCCCAAGCGCACGGAGGGTTTGCATGACCGCGAGACCGACAACAAGACTTAGTCCTTCAAGTTGACGCATCCCACCATCAATACGCAATACGAGACTGTAATAGAGGTTCTCGGCAAACGGACTTACCCATTTGCGACCTCTACGACCACGTCCGGATATTTGTCGCTCAGCCAGTACCAGAAAGGGCGCCATTTGACCCCGGTCAACGGCACGCAACGATTCTGCGTTAGTAGAGTCGATGGAGTCGAAGACACTCACAGGCCAGCCGGCAAGACTTTCCTCTATCTTGAGCGAGTCAAGCAACTCCAGTGGCGAGGCCAACTGGTAGCCCCGCCCCCGGACTTTATGTATGGATAGCCCAAGCTCAGCCTCCAGGTGTTGAAGCTGCTTCCACACTGCACTTCGACTAATTCCCAGGGCAACTCCCAGAGCCTGACCGGAATGGAATCGCCCATCCTTCAGAAGGTTCAACAACGTCAGCATGCAGGTCTCGCCTCGGAATGAGGCCCGAATAATAGCCATGCACCGAGCTGTTGCATAGAATTCAAACAACCCGCTTTCCTGCGGGCAAAACAAAACCCCAACTGCTTTCGCAATTGGGGTTTCGGAATTTAATCTTGACGATGACCTACT
>NZ_JBXARH010000007.1:301744-333771 GCF_058808055.1 Pseudomonas sp. GW821-FHT11G12 | reverse complement strand
CGCAGCGGACGGGACTCGAACCCGCGACCCCCGGCGTGACAGGCCGGTATTCTAACCGACTGAACTACCGCTGCGCGTCGGTGGAGGCACTTTCAGCCTACCTCTTGCTTTCGCAAGTCTCTCGGGGAGTGGTGGGTGATGACGGGATCGAACCGCCGACATTCTGCTTGTAAGGCAGACGCTCTCCCAGCTGAGCTAATCACCCGTTTGCATCTCCGAGGCCGCGAAATTTACGCAGGTAGCGAACCTAAGTCAATAGCAGGATTGAAGTTTTTCTCAAAAAGACAAAAACATGTCATTCCGAGTAGATCATCTTCTTGGTCATGCCGCCGTCGACCACGAATTCCTGGCCCGTCACAAACCCGGCATTCTTCGACAGCAGCCAGGCCACCATCGCCGCCACGTCCTCGACCGTCCCTACCCTGCCCGCCGGATGCTGGGCATGATCGATATCGGTCAAAGGCTCGGCGCGGCGCGCAGAGGGATCCCGCGCATCGATCCAGCCCGGACTGACCGCATTGACACGAATCTCCGGCCCGAGACTGATCGCCAGTGCGTGAGTCAACGCCAGCAAGCCGCCCTTGCTCGCCGCATAGGCTTCGGTATCAGGTTCCGATTGCGCCGCACGGGTCGAGGCCAGATTGACGATCGCCCCGTTGTGCGCCCGCAGATACGGCGCACAATGCTTGGCCAGCAACATCGGACCACTGAGATTCACCGCCAGCACCCGATTCCAGTAGGCCAGATCCAGGCTTTCCAGCGTGATGTTGTGCGGATCGGCCACCGCCGCGTTGCACACCAACGCATCCAGACGACCGAATTGCCCCAACACTTCAGCGACGCCGAGCGCCACCTGGCTTTCATCCGCCACGTCCATGGCGATGAACCAGGCGTTCTCACCCAGCACTTTCGCCACTTTGGAACCACGCACCCGATCCAGATCCGACAGCACCACCTGCCAGCCTTCGCTGATCAGCCACGCCGCGATCCCCAGACCGATACCGCGAGCGGCACCCGTGACCAGCGCAACGCGGCCATGGGTGCCCGTCTTCGGAGTGGACAACTCGATCACAACGCCGCCAGACCGCGCGCCAGATCGGCTTGCAGGTCAGCGACGTCTTCCAGACCGACCGCGATGCGGATCAGGCTGTCACGAATCCCCGCCGCTTCACGCTCCTGCGGCGCCAGACGGCCGTGGGACGTGGTGCTCGGGTGAGTGATGGTGGTTTTGCTGTCACCCAGGTTGGCGGTAATCGAGATCAAACGGGTCGCATCGATAAAGCGCCAGGCGCCCTCTTTGCCGCCCTTCACCTCGAAGCTGACCACCGCACCGAAGCCCTTCTGCTGACGCTGGGCCAGTTCGTGCTGCGGATGGCTCTTGAGGCCGGCGTAATGCACTTTTTCGATGCCGTCCTGCTGCTCCAGCCACTCGGCCAGTTGCTGGGCGTTGGCACAGTGCGCCTTCATCCGCAGATTCAGGGTTTCCAGACCCTTGAGGAAGATCCAGGCGTTGAACGGGCTCAGGGTTGGCCCGGCGGTACGCAGGAAGCCGACGATTTCTTTCATCTGCTCGCTGCGACCGGCAACCACGCCGCCCATGCAACGGCCCTGGCCATCGATGAACTTGGTGGCCGAATGCACAACGATGTCTGCGCCCAACTTCAGCGGCTGCTGCAACGCCGGCGTGCAGAAGCAGTTGTCGACCACCAGCATCGCGCCCTTGGCGTGAGCGATTTCCGACAGCGCGGTGATATCCACCAGCTCAGCCAGCGGGTTGGACGGAGATTCGACGAACAGCAGTTTGGTGTTGGACTTGATCGCCGCATCCCAGGCCGACAGATCGGCCAGCGGAACGTAATCGACTTCCACGCCGAAACGCTTGAAGTACTTCTCGAACAGGCTGATGGTCGAACCGAACACGCTGCGCGACACCAGCACATGATCGCCGGCACTGCACAGGCTCATCACCACCGCCATGATCGCAGCCATGCCAGTCGCCGTGGCTACGGCTTGTTCGGCGCCTTCCAGCGCAGCAATGCGCTCTTCGAACGAGCGAACGGTCGGATTGGTATAACGCGAGTAAACGTTGCCCGGCACTTCCCCGGCAAACCGCGCAGCGGCGTCGGCGGCGGTACGGAACACGTAGCTGGAAGTGAAGAACATCGGATCACCGTGCTCGCCTTCCGGCGTACGGTGCTGACCGGCACGTACGGCCAGGGTATCGAACGCTACGCCTTCAAGGTCGCTGTCCAGCCGACCGGCATCCCATTCCTGACTCATGCTGTCACTCCTTGCCCTGTTCTCGATAAATAAAAGTCTTTTGCCAGATACAAAACCGGCCCCTAAGGGCCGGTTGAAACTCAGTTGTTGTACAGATCGATGATCGCACTGACCGCCTGGGTCTTGACCTTCGAGGCATCGTTGCGTGCCTGTTCGATCTTGTTCAGGTAAGCCTCATCGACGTCGCCGGTGACGTACTTGCCGTCAAACACCGCGCAATCGAAGTTTTCGATCTTGATCTTGCCGCCGCCGACCGCTTCGATCAAGTCAGGCAGGTCCTGATAGATCAGCCAGTCAGCGCCGATCAGGTCAGCGACATCCTGAGTCGAACGATTATGCGCGATCAGCTCGTGAGCGCTCGGCATGTCGATGCCGTACACGTTCGGGAAGCGCACAGCCGGAGCTGCCGAGCAGAAGTAGACGTTTTTCGCACCGGCTTCGCGGGCCATCTGGATGATCTGCTTGCAGGTCGTGCCGCGAACGATCGAGTCGTCCACCAGCATCACGTTCTTGCCGCGGAATTCCAGCTCGATGGCGTTGAGCTTCTGGCGTACCGATTTCTTGCGTGCAGCCTGGCCTGGCATGATGAAGGTACGGCCGATGTAACGGTTCTTGACGAAGCCTTCACGGAATTTCACGCCCAGATGGTTCGCCAGCTCGAGTGCGGCAGTACGGCTGGTATCCGGAATCGGGATGACCACGTCGATGTCGTGCTCAGGACGCTCGCGCAGAATCTTCTCGGCCAGCTTCTCACCCATGCGCAGACGGGCCTTGTAGACCGACACGCCGTCGATGATCGAATCCGGACGCGCCAGATAGACGTGTTCGAAGATGCACGGTGTCAGGGACGGGTTGGTCGCGCACTGACGAGTGTGCAGCTTGCCGTCTTCAGTGATGTAGACCGCTTCGCCCGGTGCCAGGTCGCGGATCAGGGTGAAGCCGAGCACGTCCAGCGAAACGCTTTCGGACGCGATCATGTACTCGACGCCTTCGTCGGTGTGACGCTGGCCGAACACGATCGGACGGATGCCGTGCGGGTCACGGAAACCGACGATGCCGTAACCGGTCACCATCGCCACGACCGCATAACCACCGACACAACGGTTGTGCACGTCGGTCACCGCAGCAAACACGTCTTCTTCAGTCGGCTGCAACTTGCCGCGCTGGGCCAGTTCGTGGGCGAACACGTTGAGCAGCACTTCCGAGTCGGAGCTGGTGTTGACGTGACGCAGATCGGATTCGTAGATTTCCTTGGCCAACTGTTCAACGTTGGTCAGGTTGCCGTTGTGCGCCAGAGTGATGCCGTAAGGCGAGTTGACGTAGAACGGCTGAGCCTCGGCCGACGTCGAGCTGCCGGCGGTCGGGTAACGGACGTGACCGATACCCATGTGGCCGACCAGGCGCTGCATGTGACGCTGCTGAAACACGTCACGCACCAGGCCATTGTCCTTGCGCAAGAACAACCGGCCATCATGGCTGGTCACGATACCGGCAGCGTCCTGGCCGCGGTGCTGGAGCACGGTTAGCGCGTCATACAGCGCCTGATTGACGTTCGACTTACCGACGATACCGACGATGCCACACATGCGACGCAACCCCTACTTAATGGATCTGAACTGAACAACACTCACTGAGGCGTTTTGGCCGACGGCAAGAGTTGCTCCTTGAACGGAATATCAGCGGGTACGCTGATTCCGCTGGCAAGCCACTGACTGCTCCACCCGAGAATCAGGTTCTTGGACCAGTCTGCGACCAATAGAAACTTTGGCACGAGCTGTGATTCTTTCCACCACCCGTCCTGCTGTACCGGCCCCAGGCTCAACAGCCCGACCGCCACGACCACCAGCAACACGCCACGCGCAGCGCCGAAGGCCATGCCGAGGAATCGATCGGTCCCGGACAACCCGGTGACGCGAACCAACTCGCCGATAAGATAATTGATCATTGCGCCCACGATCAGTGTGGCGACAAACATGATGGCACAGCCCGTGATCACACGAGCCGATGGCGTTTGAATGTATCCGGCGAGGTACTCGGACAATGAGCCACCGAACATCCAGGCAACAGCTCCTGCGATGATCCAGGTCACCAGCGACAATGCTTCTTTGACGAAGCCGCGGCTCAAACTGATCAATGCGGAGATGGCGATGATTGCAACGATCGCCCAGTCAACCCAGGTAAATGGCACAGTGCAGCCTACAGACGGATAAGGCGGCGCATTTTAGCAGAGCGCAGGGCTGTCGGTAAGCTGCGAATGTCAGTGCATTTCAATCGAGGTGATAGTTTTCAGCCACGCTCGGGCTGGAAGCGCACCACAAACCCCTTGAGGTTCTGCTGGCGACTCAACAAATCGCGCAAACGATCGGCTTCGGCGCGCTCGATCAGCGGACCGACGAACACCCGGTTCTTGCCATCGGCGGAACGGATGTAAGCGTTGTAGCCCTGACTGCGCAGGGTCTTCTGCAGGCTTTCGGCGCTGGCGCGGCTCGACAGACTGGCCAGTTGCACCGACCAGCTCACCGACAAGCCATTGGCGTCGACGCGACTCTGGGTAGTATCCGGTTTGGCAGAAAGCGCAGCGATCGGCTGGGCCGGGGCTGCGGCAGGTTTGGCCACGGGAGCCGGTGCCGGCGCAACCGCAACCGGTTTGGCTACGGGCGCAGGAGCCGGAGCTGCAGGCGCAGGCGCAATCGGTGCCGCTGGCGCCGTCTGCTCGGCAACTTCGTCATCGCTCGGCACAGGCTCTTGCGGCAGAACCTGCGGCTCAGGCACTGCCACTGTCTCCATCTGGATCTGCGCCACGGCGGGTGCCTGCGGTGCAGCCGGCGCCTCGACGGTCACCTGACGTTGTTCGTCCTGACGGGAAAACAGCATCGGCAGGAAAATCACCGCCAGCGCCACCAGCACCAGGGCACCGACCATGCGTTGCTTGTACGCCTTATCCAGCAAAGCCATTTGCTGCTTCCTCCGTGGAGCGCCGAGACAGCCATTCAAGGGCCTCGGCGACACAATAAAATGATCCGAACAGCAAGATCTCGTCGTCGCTGGTGGCCACTGCGCACTGCCCTTCCAGAGCGGCCGCCACGCTGTCATAAGACGTGACCGAGGCGCCAAGGTTCTGCAATGCCTGATTCAATTCAGCCACCGGACGCGCACGCGGCGAATCCAGTGGCGCCACCGCCCAATGCTGGACGCTGGCATTCAATTCACCGACCACACCGTCCAGATCCTTGTCCGCCAACAGGCCGAACACAGCCAGGCGCTTGCCGACCGGTGGACGAGCAGCCAGACGCCGGGCCAGATACTCCGCCGCATGCGGGTTATGACCGACATCCAGCAACAGGTTCAGACGCTTGCCATTCCACTCGAACGAACGGCGATCAAGACGACCGACCACGCGAGTCGCCTGCAAGGCCACAACAATCTGTTGAGCATCCCAAGGCAACCCGAGCAGCAGATAAGCCTGCAAGGCCAGCGCGGCGTTTTCCATCGGCAGGTCAAGCAGCGGCAAATCACGCAGCTCTACGACCTGACCGTCAGCATCAGTGCCACGCCACTGCCAGAATTGATCAGTGATGCCGAGATCGAAATCGCGCCCACGCAGGAAGAACGGGCAAGCAAGCTCGCGCGCCTTGTCCAGCAAAGGTTGTGGAGGATTCAGATCGCCGCACAGTGCAGGTTTGCCCTGACGGAAAATCCCGGCCTTCTCGAAGGCCACGGATTCGCGGGTATTGCCCAGGTAATCGGCATGGTCGACACCGATGCTGGTGACCAGCGCGATGTCGGCATCGACCACGTTGACCGTGTCCAGACGCCCGCCCAGACCGACTTCAAGCACCACTGCATCGAGCCCGGCCTGTTGAAACAGCCAGAACGCCGCCAGGGTGCCCATTTCGAAGTAAGTCAGGGAAGTCTCGCCCCGCCCGGCCTCGACCGCCGCGAAGGCTTCGCACAGCTGTGCATCAGTGGCTTCGACGCCATTGAGCTGCACCCGCTCGTTGTAACGCAGCAGGTGCGGGGAATTGTAGACACCAACGCTCAGGCCCTGCGCCCGCAGCAACGAAGCCACGAAAGCGCAGGTCGAACCCTTGCCGTTGGTGCCGGTGACCGTAATCACCCGAGGCGCCGGCTGGCCCAGCCCCATGCGGGACGCTACCTGTTGCGAACGCTCCAGCCCCATGTCGATGGCCGAGGGATGCAACTGCTCAAGGTAGGCGAGCCACTCGCCAAGGGTGCGCTCGGTCATACGTTGGCAGGCACCGGCGGAACGACGATCGGCTCGATCGGCGCAGCAACGAAGGTCGGGGTCGGCTTGCCGGTCAGTTGCGCCAGCAGATTACCCAGACGTGGACGCAGTTCACGACGGTCGATGATCAGGTCGATTGCACCGTGCTCCAGCAGGAACTCGCTGCGCTGGAAACCTTCCGGCAGTTTTTCGCGAACGGTCTGCTCGATCACGCGCGGACCGGCGAAGCCGATCAGGGCTTTCGGCTCACCGACGATGACGTCGCCGAGCATTGCCAGACTGGCGGAAACGCCGCCGTAGACCGGATCGGTCAGCACGGAGATGAACGGAATGCCTTCTTCACGCAGACGCGCCAGTACGGCCGACGTCTTGGCCATCTGCATCAGCGAGATCAGGGCTTCCTGCATCCGCGCGCCACCGGAGGCGGAGAAGCAGATCATCGGGCAACGGTTTTCCAGGGCGTAGTTGGCGGCGCGCACGAAGCGCTCACCGACGATGGCGCCCATGGAACCGCCCATGAAGCTGAATTCGAACGCCGAAACCACCACCGGCATGCCCAGCAGGGTGCCGCTCATGGAAATCAGTGCGTCTTTCTCGCCGGTCTGCTTCTGGGCAGCGGTCAGACGATCCTTGTACTTCTTGCCGTCGCGGAACTTCAGACGGTCAACCGGCTCCAGGTCAGCGCCCAGTTCGGCACGGCCTTCGGCATCCAGGAAAATGTCGATGCGCGCACGTGCGCCGATGCGCATGTGGTGGTTGCATTTAGGGCAAACGTCCAGGGTCTTTTCCAGCTCCGGACGATACAGCACAGCCTCGCAGGACGGGCATTTGTGCCACAGACCTTCAGGCACCGAGCTCTTCTTGACCTCGGAACGCATGATCGAAGGGATCAGCTTGTCTACCAACCAGTTGCTCATGCTTTCTTTCTCCAGTACCGGCGGCCCGAACGCTCTGGTTCGCGGCCCCGCGTATGCCCTTCAGCTAAATTCATGTGTGGCGATGATCGTCTGGGCTGCCGGGTCAGCGAAACTGACCTGCGTACAACCCGAAAAGACCCTCAGCCTCTTTTCTACAGAGCTGTGGACGGCGGCAGTCTGCCAGCCGTCACATCAACGTACGGCGTTGATGAACGCCCGAATCTTTGCGTGATCCTTGATGCCCTTGCTCGCCTCTACCCCACCGCTGACATCCACCGCGTATGGCCGCACCCGGGCAACGGCATCGGCGACGTTCTCCGGTGTCAGCCCGCCGGCCAGAATCAGCGGCTTGCTCAAACCCTGCGGAATCAATGACCAGTCGAACGCCTCGCCGGTTCCACCGGGCACGCCCTCAACATACGTATCGAGCAGCACGCCACTGGCGCTCGGGTAGGCATCGCAGGCGGCGGCGATGTCATCGCCCGCCTTGACCCGCAGGGCCTTGATATAAGGCCGGTGCCAGCCTTCGCAGTCGGCGACGGATTCATCACCGTGAAATTGCAGCAGATCCAGCGGCACGGCATCGAGGATTTCCCCGAGCTCGCAGCGACTGGCATTGACGAACAGCCCGACCGTGGTCACGAACGGCGGCAATGCAGCGATGATCGCGCGCGCCTGCTGAACGGTTACCGCCCGTGGACTCTTGGCGTAGAACACAAACCCGATGGCATCGGCCCCGGCCTCGACGGCTGCCAACGCATCTTCTATGCGGGTAATCCCGCAAATCTTGCTGCGAACGGCCGACATGTCGATAAAAACCTCAAGGCAAATCCGGGAAAGTCCCGGATGGTAACAAATGCATTCGAGGGCGTCAGCCGTCAAGTTCCGAGAAACCCGTAAGGAAATGTGGCCCGATGAAACGCTCGGGCAACGGGAACTCGTCATGGTACTCGACCTGCACCAGATACAGCCCGAACGGATGCGCCGTGACACCGCCGGAGCGCCGCTCGCGGCTCTCCAGTACTTCCTTCATCCACTCCGGCGAGCGCTCGCCGGCACCGATCGTCATCAACACCCCAGCGATGTTGCGCACCATGTGGTGCAGGAAAGCGTTGGCGCGGATGTCCAGCACGATCATTTTGCCGTGACGGGTCACGCGCAAGTGATGCATCTTCTTGATCGGCGACTTCGCCTGGCACTGCCCGGCACGGAACGCGCTGAAATCATGAGTACCGATCAGGTACTGCGCGGCCTCGGCCATGCGTTCCACGTCCAGCGGACGGTGATTCCAGGTGATTTCTTCATTGAGATGCGCCGGGCGGATCTGATCGTTGTAGATCACGTAGCGGTAACGCCGGGCGATGGCCTTGAATCGCGCATGAAAGTGCGCTGGCATGACCTTCGCCCAGCTGACGCTGATGTCATGGGGCAAATTGATGTTGGCGCCCATGACCCAGGCTTTCAGCGAACGATCGACCTGGGTGTCGAAATGCACGACTTGCCCGCAGGCATGCACGCCGGCGTCCGTGCGCCCGGCGCATTGCAGCGAGATCGGCGAATTGGCGACCTTCGACAAGGCTTTTTCCAGGGTTTCCTGCACAGTGAGCACGCCTGTGGACTGGCGCTGCCAGCCGCTGTAGCGCGAACCCTTGTATTCAACGCCCAGGGCGACGCGGAAAAAGCCTTCGGGGGCCATTTCGGCGGCCGGGTTATCTATGTTTGCCAAGTCGGTACAGCCTGCTGATCTACAAAGGCGGGCATTATAAGGCGGCGAACCGGGGATACCAGACCCAAACAAAAACGGCAGCCTCGAAGGGCTGCCGTTTTATTTATCGCTGAACGCTGACTCAGGCCAGATGCGAAAGCATTTCCTTCGCTTCGTTCTTCTGCTTGTCGTCACCTTCGCTGAGCACTTCCTTGAGGATGTCACGCGCGCCGTCGTTGTCGCCCATGTCGATGTAGGCCTGCGCCAGATCGAGTTTGGTGGCAGCCTCGTCGGTGCCAGCGAGGAAGTCGAAGTCATCCTCACCCAGATCGCCACCCAACGCAGCATCGGCCTCCGTGAAGCTTGGCTCGTTGATGCTGCCCGACAGGCGATCCAGTTCAGCGTTGACGTCATCCAGCTCGGCCGCGAATGCATCCGGCTCGGCCGGGGCGGCATCCATTTCGTCAGCCAGGGACAGGTCGAAATCGGCTGGCAGCTCCAGATCATCCAGTGGAGGCTCGACCACAACCGGCGGCTCGACCGGCGCAAGATCCTTCACGCCTTCGTCCAGATCCAGCAGGAAGTCGTCGTCAGCCAATTCAACCGGCACAGGCGCAGGATCGGCACCCAGATCCAGATCCAGGTCGAAATCAGACAGATCGTCGAGGTTTTCCTTGATCTCGGTCTGCTGTTGCAGAACCGACTCGAAGCTCAGATCGTCATCCGCCGGGAACTCGTCCAGCTCAACCGGCGCTTCAGGCTCGACAGCCGCCGCCGGTGCAACAGGCTCCACCGGTGTGATGTTGTCGAGATCATCCAGGCTCAGGTCGAAAGCGCTGTCCAGATCGTCTTCCGCGGCAGCAGGCGCTTCAGGCACTTCAGGCTCGTCGAGCAGCAGGTCCTTGACGTATTCCGCGTCCAGCTCGGCGGCAATGGCAGCAGCGGCCAGACCACTCGCCACGACGACCGCCATGGCCGGGAAGCGGCTTTTCAGCTCTTCGACCTTGGCAAAGTTATCGCCGTTGGCGACCAGTTGACGCTCCTGACCGACGAAGGCATCACGATCACCCTGGCGACCGTAGACTTCCATCAGTTTCAGACGCAGGTCACTGCGCTGCGGCTCCAGGCTGACGCCCTCCTCCAGCAACGCGGCGGCCTGATTCAGACGACCGCCGTCGATGTGCGACTGCGCCTTGTCCAGCACGTCGTCGGAACGCTCGGCCGCCGGGGCCACCAGCGGCGCGGCGATCGGTTCGGCCATCACGACCGGAGCCACCACCGCAGCGGCAACAGGCGCCGCTGCTGGTGCCGGCGTGAGCTTGACGCTCGCTGCCGGCACTTCCAGGCCTTCGAAGCTGCTTTCCGGCAGATCGAGTTCAGGCGCGAACGATTGCTCCTCAAGCGCCCGAGCCATGCGCAGGTGCTTTTCAGCTTCCTGCTGAGCCTTGCGGCGGCGAGCCAGCAGCAACAACAGAAGCAACAGCACCACCGCACCACCACCGACCAGACCCAGCAGGATCGGGTTGGTCAGCAATTCGTTGAAGGTTTTCTCGTCATCGGCGGCAGGCTTCGACTCGACCACCGGCTCAACCGGTGCTGGCGCAACGGCCTCCGGCGCAGGCGCGACAGGTGCAGCTTCTGCCGGGGTGGCCGGTGGCGTGGCGGCCAGTTCGGCGGTGATCGCCGGAACCGGGGCAACCGCAGGTGCGGCGGCTGCGGGAGCTGGCGCAGTAGCGGACCCTTCGGCCTGCAACTTCGCCAGTTGATTGTTCTTCAGTTCGATCAGGCGTTGCAGCTTGTCCAGCTGACTTTGCAGATCGGTCATGCGGCTTTTCAGTTCCGCATTGTCACGACGGGTCGTGTCGAGGCTTTCCTGGGTCACCGCCAGTTTGTTGCTCAAGGCCTTGGCGTCGCCGGCCGGGCCCTT
The DNA here is from genome assembly GCF_058808055.1 of Pseudomonas sp. GW821-FHT11G12. Taxonomy (NCBI): domain Bacteria; kingdom Pseudomonadati; phylum Pseudomonadota; class Gammaproteobacteria; order Pseudomonadales; family Pseudomonadaceae; genus Pseudomonas; species Pseudomonas sp. GW821-FHT11G12. Next base: position 322,696 of record NZ_JBXARH010000007.1, on the reverse strand, counting down.
GCCGCGACCCTTGGCACCTTCAGCCGAGACCAGGCTCAGGTTGTCTTTGGCATTCTTGGCAGGACCGGTGTTGGCGCGACCACGGTTGGTCGCATCAAGCTGCTGCTGACCGGTGCCTGGCTTGGCCACATAACGACGACCCTGACGCCAGGCCTCGTTCTGCGCGGCCACTTCGGCAATGGCTTTGGACTGCGGCAACGCGGTGCTTTGCACCTCATCCGGCAGACGCAGCACCTGACCGGTTTTCAAACGGTTGATGTTGCCGCCGATGAACGCATCCGGGTTCAGGGCCTGAATCGCCAGCATGGTCTGCTGGACCGAACCGCCAGTACGCGCCTTCGCTGCGATTTCCCATAGGGTGTCGCGTGGCGTGGTGGTATGGGTCGAATGCGTTGCACCCGTGGTCGGCGCGGTGATGGTTTGCGTCGGTGCCGGCTGCGCAGCGGCATCGGCGGTCTGCGGCGAGAACTTCGACGGATCCAGCAGCACGCTGTAATCGCGCAGCAGTCGACCGTTAGGCCACATCACCTGCACGAGGAATTTCACCATCGGTTCCGACAGCGGTTTGCTCGAGGTAATACGCAGCACGCTTTTGCCGCTGGCGTTGAGCACCGGGGTGAAAGTCAGATCATTGAGGAAGGCCTGGCGATCGACACCGGCCTTGGCGAAATCTTCCGGCGAGGCCAGGCTCGGTACCACTTCGGCAGCGGTCAGATCCTTGACATCGAGCAGCTCGATTTCCGCCACCAGCGGCTGGTTCAGGGTCGACTTCAGGGTCAGCTCCCCGAGCCCGAGGGCATGCGCCATACCGGAGGACAGCGCCGAGGCGGCCGCTATTGCTAACACCAGTTTGCGAACTTGAACCATAGCCTCTTCCTTTGTTTGAACGTTCCTCGGCCAGCGAGAAGATGTTGATTGTCGCTGCCGTAAGGCATTGCGCGCGACGACGACAGCATGCCGCGCGCGATCATTTCTTTGATGCCCCGGAAAGTCCCGGAGGGTGTTACGTCATCAAGTGATCTGGCCAAGCATAGCGCCCGGCTAGAATCAGTCGACAAATTGTTGCCAAGTATCTTTTACAGCAGGCCTTTTATCAACAACTCGGCCACTTGCACCGCGTTGAGAGCCGCACCTTTGCGTACGTTATCTGACGTCAGCCACAGATTTAGTTCCGACGGCTCGTCGACACCGCTACGCACCCGTCCGACATAGACCACGTCCTGGCCCACCGCGTCACCGACGGCGGTCGGATAATCGCCGGCTTCAACCAGTTCGATGCCGTCAGCGGCTTCAAGGGCGGCATTGACCTTTTCCAGGTCGACCGCGCTCTCTGACTGCAAGGTCACGCTAAAGCTATCGCCAAAAAACACCGGGGCTTGAACGCAAGTTGCGGAAATCTTTAATAAAGGCTTGGCCAGCACCTGACGCAGTTCGCGCACCAGACGTTTTTCCAGCAGCGTGTGGCCTTGAGCGTCAGGCGTACCGACCTGAGCCAGCAAGTTGAAAGCCATCTGCCGGTCGAAGAATGTCGGCTCCAGCGGACGCATGTTCAGCAACTCGGCGGTCTGGCGAGCCAGCTCGGTCACCGCTTCGCGGCCTTGGGCGGAAACCGCCAGATTGGCGGTGACATGCACATATTGCAGCTCGATCAGATCAAGCAGCGGCGCCAGCACCACGGCCAAAGTGGTCGCCGACGGGCTTGGGCTGCTGACCTGGAACGGCACTTTCAAACCGGCCAGCACCTCGGCATTGGCTTCCGGCACCACTTGCGGCGCCTGATCCGCCGGCAACGCACCGGACAGATCGACCAGCGAGCAACCCGCCGCGTGAGCGCGGGCGGCGTAACTCAGGGTGATGGCCGGGCCGGCGGCGAAGAACGCCAGCTTGACCTTGCTGAAGTCGAACTCGTCGACTTCACGCACTCGCACGTTCTTGTTGCGATAAAGCACCGAACTGCCGGCGGATTCGCTGCTGGCCAACAGGTGCAAGGTGCCGACCGGAAAGTCGCGCTCTTCGAGAATCTGCACAAGGGTTTCGCCGACAGTACCGGTGGCGCCGATCACGGCAATATCAAGGGTCTGGGTCATGGTGCTGCCTCTGGCGAAACGGGGGGAGCGGCACTTTACCGGGTGGCCGCCATGCAGGCAAAAAAAACCCGCGCCTCTTTCAAGGCGCGGGTTCTTTCATTGCGTCACGCGATCAACGCTCAAGCAGGATCCGCAGCATGCGACGCAGCGGTTCGGCCGCGCCCCACAGCAGTTGGTCGCCGACGGTGAAGGCACCGACGAACTGCGACCCCATGTTCAGCTTGCGCAGACGACCGACCGGCACGTTCAGGGTACCGGTGACTTTCGTCGGGCTCAGCTCCTGCATGCTGATTTCGCGCTGGTTAGGCACCAGTTTGACCCAAGGGTTGTGCTGGCTGATCAGCCCTTCAATGTCGGCGATCGGCACGTCTTTGTTCAGCTTGATGGTCAGCGCCTGGCTGTGGCAACGCATGGCGCCGATGCGCACGCAGATACCGTCGACCGGGATCGGGCTCTTGAAGCGACCGAGGATCTTGTTGGTCTCGGCCTGGGCCTTCCACTCTTCGCGGCTCTGGCCGTTCGGCAGTTCCTTGTCGATCCACGGGATCAGGCTGCCGGCCAGCGGTACGCCGAAGTTTTCGGTCGGGTACGCGTCGCTGCGCATGGCTTCGGCCACACGGCGGTCGATGTCGAGGATCGCGCTGGCCGGATCAGCCAGTTGATCGGCGACAGCGGCGTGGGTCGCGCCCATCTGCTTGATCAGTTCACGCATGTTCTGCGCGCCGGCACCGGACGCCGCCTGATAGGTCATGGCGCTCATCCACTCGACCAGACCGGCCTCGAACAGACCGCCCAGGCCCATCAGCATCAGGCTGACGGTGCAGTTGCCGCCGATGTAGTTCTTGGTGCCCGCGTCGAGCTGCTGGTCGATGACCTTGCGGTTGACCGGGTCGAGGATGATGACGGCGTCGTCGTTCATCCGCAGGCTCGAGGCCGCGTCGATCCAGTAACCCTGCCAGCCGGCTTCGCGCAGCTTCGGGAACACTTCGCTGGTGTAGTCGCCGCCCTGGCAGGTCAGGATCACGTCGAGGGTCTTCAGCTCATCAATGCTGTAAGCGTCCTTGAGCGGAGCAATGTCCTTGCCCACGGACGGGCCTTGGCCACCGACGTTGGAAGTGGTGAAAAACACCGGCTCGATAAGATCGAAATCCTGCTCTTCCAGCATCCGCTGCATGAGCACGGAACCGACCATGCCGCGCCAACCGATCAGACCTACACGTTTCATCGCAACTACACCTTCTTGAAAAGTGGGCCGCTGCTTTGTCTTGAATTTCGCAGCGGGCCCGAGAGATTACAGATTCCGCAGCGCGGCGACTACTGCGTCACCCATTTCCTGCGTACCGACTTTAGTGCAACCGGTCGAAAAGATGTCGCCGGTGCGCAGCCCTTGATCCAGCACCACGCTGACCGCTTTCTCGATGGCATCGGCCGCTTCGTGCAGATTGAAGCTGTAACGCAGCATCATCGACACCGACAGAATGGTCGCCAGCGGGTTGGCAATGCCTTTGCCCGCGATGTCCGGCGCCGAACCGTGGCAAGGCTCGTACATGCCCTTGTTGTTGGCGTCCAGCGAAGCCGACGGCAGCATGCCGATGGAGCCGGTGAGCATCGACGCTTCGTCGGACAGGATGTCGCCGAACATGTTGTCGGTGACGATCACGTCGAACTGCTTCGGTGCACGCACCAGTTGCATGGCGGCGTTGTCGACGTACATGTGGCTCAGTTCGACTTCAGGGTAATCCTTGGCCACCTGCTCGACCACTTCACGCCACAGTTGGCTGGACGCCAGCACGTTGGCCTTGTCCACCGAGCACAGCTTTTTGCCACGAACCATGGCCATGTCGAAACCGACGCGGGCGATGCGGCGGATTTCGCTTTCGCTGTACGGCAGCGTGTCGTAGGACTGACGCTCGCCGTTTTCCAGAGTACGGGTGCCACGCGGCGCGCCGAAATAGATACCGCCGGTCAGCTCACGGACGATCAGGATGTCCAGGCCGGCAACGATTTCCGGTTTCAGGCTCGAGGCGTCAGCCAGTTGCGGGTACAGAATCGCCGGGCGCAGGTTGCCGAACAGGCCCAGTTGCGCACGGATTTTCAGCAGGCCGCGCTCAGGGCGGATGTCACGCTCGATGGTGTCCCATTTCGGACCGCCCACGGCGCCCAGCAGCACGGCGTCGGCAGCGCGAGCGCGGTCGAGGGTTTCGTCGGCCAGCGGTACGCCGTGCTTGTCGATGGCCGCGCCACCGATCACGTCATGGCTCAGCTCGAAGCCCAGGCTGTACTTGTCGTTGGCCAGCTCCAGCACCTTGACCGCTTCGGCCATGATTTCCGGACCAATACCGTCGCCTGGGAGAATCAGAATCTGCTTGCTCATGCTTTCCTCGTGTCTTCAGTCGGTGCGCCATCGACAGGCGCGCCCGGAAAAATACTTATCGTTCCAAGATTACTTTTCAGCCCAGAGCACCAGTACATCTGTACTGAACGAACCATCGGCCTCAATCTCAAAATATTCGCGCACTTCGTTGCCCATCGACTGCTGCAACTGGCGGATCGCGGCGCGCATCACTTCAGGTGTGCGCATGCGCTCGACCCAGCTGTTGTACTCCAGACGCAGGCGCTGACGCGTGGTGCTGCGGGTGTGCAGACCGGCCTCGCTGACCTGGCGCAGCCACTCACCGGCAGAATAATCGCGTACATGGCTGGTGTCGCGCAGCACTTCGACGCTCTGCAGGTAGGTGTCGAACAGCGGACTGCCCGGCGACAGCACGTCGATGAACGCCGCCACGCCACCCGGCTTCAGCACCCGACGCACTTCGCGCAGCGCCACGCCGAGGTCACTCCAGTGGTGCGCCGAGTAACGGCTGAACACGAAATCGAACTCGCCATCGGCGAACGGCAGGCGCTCGGCGGCACCGTTGACCGTGGACACATTGCTCAAACCGCGATCAACGGCAGCCGCAGCCACCACGTCGAGCATTTGCTGCGACAGGTCGTAGGCCACCACTTCTTTCACCAGCGAAGCGACGTGAAAACTCACGTGCCCGGCGCCGCAACCCAGGTCCAGCACCCGAGCCTCGCCCTGCCCCGCCAGCTCAGCCTGTAGCAGCGCAAATTCAGTGCCTTGAGCGTGAACGGCGCTGCTCAGGTAGGCGGCGGCCTGTTCACCGAATTGCTTTTGTACAACCTGACTGTGCTGGGCGGTGCTGGTCATGAGTACTTCCTTTGTTGGGGTTTCAACCTTTCTAATTCACGCGTCGCGGAACAACCACGGCTGACTGGCGCGATGCTTGCCTTCAAACGCCGCGATCGCATCGCCGTCCTGCAAGGTCAGGCCGATGTCGTCCAGACCGTTGAGCAGGCAGTGCTTGCGGAACGCGTCGATCTCGAAGCGGTACACCTTGCCGTTCGGGCTGGTCACGGTCTGTTCGTGCAGATCGATCTGCAACTGATAGCCCGGCGCGGCCTCGACCTGTTTGAACAGTTCGTCGACTTCGGCATCGCTCAAGATGATCGGCAGCAAGCCGTTCTTGAAGCTGTTGTTGAAGAAGATGTCGGCGTAGCTCGGCGCGATGATGCTGCGGAAACCGTATTCTTCCAGCGCCCATGGCGCGTGCTCACGGCTGGAGCCGCAACCGAAGTTTTCGCGGGCCAGCAACACGCTGGCGCCTTGATAACGCTCGGCGTTGAGCACGAATTCCTTGTTCAGCGGACGCTTGGAGTTGTCCTGATACGGTTGACCGACATCCAGGTAACGCCACTCGTCGAACAGGTTCGGGCCGAAACCGGTGCGCTTGATCGACTTCAGAAACTGCTTCGGGATGATCTGGTCGGTGTCGACGTTGGCACGATCCAGAGGTGCGACAAGGCCAGTGTGCTGGGTAAAAGCTTTCATGCTGCGCTCCTCAGATCAATTCACGAACGTCGATGAAACGACCGTTCACCGCCGCCGCAGCGGCCATGGCCGGGCTGACGAGGTGGGTACGGCCACCGGCGCCCTGACGGCCTTCGAAGTTACGGTTGGACGTCGAGGCGCAATGCTCGCCGGACTCCAAACGGTCCGGGTTCATCGCCAGGCACATCGAGCAACCCGGCTCACGCCATTCGAAACCGGCTTCGAGGAAGATCTTGTCCAGACCTTCGGCCTCAGCCTGTGCCTTCACCAGACCCGAACCCGGCACCACGATGGCCTGCTTGATGGTCGAAGCAACCTTGCGGCCCTTGGCGATCACCGCAGCAGCGCGTAAATCTTCGATGCGCGAGTTGGTGCAGGAACCGATGAATACGCGGTCGAGCTGGATGTCGGTGATCGCCTGATTGGCGGTCAAACCCATGTATTTCAAGGCGCGGACGATCGAGTCGCGTTTGACCAGATCCATCTCTTTAGCCGGGTCCGGCACGTTCTGATCAACGGCCAACACCATTTCCGGCGATGTGCCCCAGCTGACTTGCGGCTTGATCTGTGCAGCGTCGAGTTCGACCACGGTGTCGAAATGCGCGTCGGCGTCGGACACCAGGTCTTTCCAGGATTCGACGGCCAGATCCCACTCGGCGCCTTTCGGAGCGAACGGACGGCCCTTGACGTAGTCCACAGTCTTTTGGTCCGCCGCCACCAGACCCACACGGGCGCCGGCTTCAATGGACATGTTACAGATGGTCATGCGGCCTTCGACGGACAAGTCGCGGATCGCGCTGCCAGCGAACTCGATAGCGTGGCCGTTACCGCCGGCGGTGCCGATCTTGCCGATCACGGCGAGAACGATGTCCTTGGCGGTCACGCCGAACGGCAATTGGCCTTCGACGCGCACCAGCATGTTCTTCATTTTCTTGGCGACCAGGCACTGAGTGGCGAGCACGTGCTCAACCTCGGAAGTGCCGATACCGTGGGCCAATGCGCCGAACGCGCCGTGGGTCGAGGTGTGCGAGTCGCCGCAGACCACGGTCATGCCCGGCAAGGTCGCGCCCTGCTCCGGGCTGATCACGTGGACGATGCCCTGGCGGACGTCGTTCATCTTGAATTCGACGATGCCGTATTCATCGCAGTTGTCGTCGAGGGTCTGAACCTGCAAACGCGAGACCTGGTCGGCAATGGCCGCGATGCCGCCCTTGCGCTCCGGGGTGGTCGGTACGTTGTGGTCCGGGGTCGCGATGTTGGCATCGATGCGCCATGGCTTGCGCCCGGCCAGACGCAAGCCTTCGAAGGCTTGCGGCGAGGTCACTTCGTGGATGATGTGACGATCGATGTAGATCAGCGCCGAACCATCGTCGCGCTGCTTGACCAAATGCGAATCCCAGAGCTTGTCGTAGAGCGTTTTGCCGGCCATCAGACGTTTCCTCATCAGCTTGTTTCTATGCCCTGGGCTTATCAATAACCCTTTGGCTTGTGAGGCCGATCCTATGGGGTTAGATTGAATAACTCAAATTCATATTTTTTATGCTTTGGATAACCAACTGGAATACGAACATGGATCTGGCCAACCTCAATGCTTTTATCGCCATCGCCGAGTCCGGGAGCTTCTCCGGCGCCGGTGAACGCCTGCACCTGACGCAACCGGCGATCAGCAAACGCATCGCCGGGCTGGAGCAGCAACTGAATGTGCGGCTGTTCGACCGACTGGGCCGCGAAGTGGGTCTGACCGAGGCCGGCCGGGCCTTGCTGCCACGGGCTTATCAGATTCTCAACGTGCTCGATGACACGCGCCGCGCCCTGACCAACCTGACCGGCGAAGTGACCGGTCGTCTGACCCTGGCCACCAGTCACCACATCGGCCTGCATCGTTTGCCGCCCTTATTAAGGGAGTACACCCGCCGTTACCCACAGGTGGCGCTGGATATTCAGTTCCTCGATTCGGAAGTGGCCTACGAGGAAATTCTCCATGGCCGTGCAGAACTGGCGGTCATCACCCTGGCGCCGGAGCCGCACACACTGGTCAAGGCCACGCCGGTCTGGGATGACCCGCTGGATTTCGTGGTTGCACCGGAACACACATTGATCAGCAACGGCGCTGTCACATTGGCGGACATTGCCGGCCATCCGGCAGTTTTCCCCGGCGGCAACACCTTTACCCACCATATTGTCCAACGTCTGTTCGAGGCACAGGGGCTGACGCCGAACATCGCCATGAGCACTAACTACCTGGAAACCATCAAGATGATGGTGTCGATTGGCCTGGCGTGGAGCGTTTTGCCGCGCACCATGCTCGATGAACAGGTGGCGCGCATACCTTTGCCGGGCATACAGCTCAGTCGCCAGCTAGGCTATATCCTGCACACCGAACGGACGCTGTCGAATGCTGCACGGGCGTTTATGGCCCTGCTGGACGCTCAAATCGATCTGCCAGGGAATCACGGCTGACTTGTGCTACTCCTATAGAGCTGCCGTCCCTGTGCCTAATGCCCAAATCAGCTCAAGGCCCCTTAACAATGCCGAAATCTGTTGACCGTATTCCGCCGATGCCGCGTATTCAGGCCATTGATCCACGGCGTTCCGAGCAGAGCTGGGAGAGCGCGCCGCAATTGCTCGCGGCGCTCAATGGCGCCCGACTCGGCGCCTGGTATTGGGACATCGAACGCGGGCAGATCAGTTGGTCGCGGGGCACTCAGGCCTTGTTCGGCTTCGATCCACGGCAGCCGTTGCCCGAAGATCTGGAATACCTCGACCTGCTGCCGCCGGAAGACCGGGCGAAAACCGTTCGCGCCTTCCACGCGGTAATAGCCGGCGCGCCACTGGAACAGGCGATGCACCACCGCATCCGCTGGCCAGATGGCAGCCTGCACTGGCTGGAGATCAATGGCAGCCTGCTGCCGGACAAGCATGGCCGGCCCCGAATGATCGGGGTGATCCGTGAAATCACCCACCAGCGGCAACGGGAACAGGCCCTCAGCAGTTCGGAGAAACGTTTCGCCACACTGTTTCATCTGTGCCCGAACATGGTGCTGCTGACCCGCCAGGAAGACGGCCTGATCAGCGAGGCCAACCAGTATTTCGAAAGCCTGTTCGGCTGGCCGGTGCAAAGTGCGATCGGACGTACCACCCTGGAACTGGGCCTGTGGGTGCATCCCGAGCAACGGGCGGAGCTGGTCAAGAAGACCAAGGCCAAGGGCGAGCTGATCAGCATGGAAGTGCAGTTCCGCGCCAGCAATGGTCAAGTCCACGACGGCATCCTCAGTGCACAAAAGGTCGAACTTGAAGGCCAGCCTTATTTATTGAGCACCTTTCTCGACACCACTGAGCGCAAAGCCGCCGAACACGCGCTCAAGGACAGCCAGGAACGCCTCGATCTGGCACTGGACTCTGCCCAGCTCGGCACCTGGGACTGGCACATTCCCAGCGGCATGCTCTACGGCTCGGCCCGCGCCGCGCAATTGCACGGGCTGGAGCCGATTCCGTTTCACGAATCTTTTGACGAATTCTTCGAAGGCGTGCCCGGCGAGGAACGCGACAGCATGCGCGATGCCTACCGCAGTCTGCGCGAAGGTCCGGCGGGCAATTATCAACTGACCTACCGCGTGCAACTGCCGGACGGCAGCTCACGCTATCTGGAAAGCCGCGCCCGCCTCTATCGCGATGAAAACGGCGCGCCGCTGCGCATGGCGGGCACCCTGCTGGACATCACCGATCAGGTCGAACGCGAACAACGGCTGGTGGCTTCGGAAGAGAAGTTCGCCACGCTGTTCCAGGTCAGCCCCGACCCGATCTGCGTGACCCGCCAGGAAACCGGGGAGTTCATCGAGATCAACTCCAGTTTCACCCAGACCTTCGGCTGGAGCGCCACTGACGTCATCGGCCATACCGCCGAAGAAATCGGCCTGTGGGATGCCTCGGCGAAAAGCCTGCAGCGTATCGAACGGGTGATTCGCGAACAGGGCCTGAGCAATGTCGCGATCATCGTCCAGCACAAGGACGGTCAGTCGCTGACCTGTGTGATTTCCAGCCGCCAGATCAGCGTCGGCAATCAGCCGTGCATCGTCACAACGCTGCGCGACATTACCCAGCAACAACGCTCGGAAGCGGCCCTCAAGGCCAGTGAAGAGAAGTTCGCCAAGGCGTTTCACTCAAGCCCCGACGCCATCACCATCACCGAACGTGACACCGGGCGTTATCTGGAGGTCAACGACGGCTTCTGTCGCCTGACCGGTTATCGCGCCGACGAAGTGGTGGGCAAAACCGTGTATCAGGTCGGCATCTGGGCCGAGGAAAAACAGCGCTCGGGGCTGCTTGCCGAGCTACAGATCAAGGGCCGTGTGCACCATCAGGAAATGCTCGGGCGCAACAAGCGCGGGGAGTTGCTGACGGTGGAAGTGTCGGTCGAACCGATCACGCTCAACGAAACCGCGTGCCTGCTGATGACCGCCCGGGACGTCAGCCTGCTGAAGAACGCCGAAGCGCAGATCCGTCATCTGGCCTATCACGACCCGCTGACCAACCTGCCCAACCGTGCGCTGCTGATGGATCGCCTGAGCCAGCAGATAGCCCTGCTCAAACGCCACAACCTGCGCGGCGCGCTGCTGTTTCTCGACCTGGATCACTTCAAGCACATCAACGACTCGCTCGGCCATCCGGTCGGCGATACGGTGCTGAAAATCATCACCGCGCGACTTGAGGCCAGCGTGCGCATGGAAGACACCGTGGCGAGGCTCGGTGGCGATGAATTCGTGGTGTTGCTCAGCGGCCTGGAAGGCACCCGCAACGAAGTCAGCGGCCAGGTGCGTGAACTGGCCGACACCATTCGCGAATTGCTGTCCGAACCGATGTTCCTCGACGGCCAGCGCCTGCAAGTGACGCCGAGCATTGGCGTGGCACTAATACCCGATCACGGTTCGACCCCGACCGACCTGCTCAAGCGCGCGGACATTGCGCTGTATCGAGCCAAGGATTCCGGGCGCAACACCACGCAGATGTACCACAACACCATGCAGAAAGCGGCCAGCGAACGGCTGCGCATGGAGACCGATCTGCGCCTGGCGCTGTCCCGTGGCGAATTCAACGTGCATTTCCAGCCGCAAGTGGACGCCCGGGACAATCGCATCATCGGCGCCGAAGCGCTGGTGCGCTGGAATCACCCGGAGCTCGGTGCGCAATCACCCACCGAGTTCATCAAGGTCCTGGAGGACAGCGGGCTGATTCTCGAGGTCGGCACCTGGATCCTCGATGAAGCCTGCGATGCCTTCAAACAACTGATCGCCGACGGCCTGATCGATCCTCTGGCATTCAGCCTGTGCGTGAACATCAGCCCCCGGCAGTTCCGCCAGAACGACTTCGTCGAACGCATCGAACACAGCATGACCAGCCACGGCCTGCCCTGCTCGCTGCTGAAACTGGAAATCACCGAAGGCATCGTCATCCAGAACCTGGAAGACACCATCAGCAAGATGCGCCGCCTGAAAAAACTCGGCGTGAGCTTCGCCATGGACGACTTCGGCACTGGCTATTCATCACTGACCTACCTGAAACGCCTGCCGGTGGACACGCTGAAGATCGATCAGTCGTTCATCCGCGACGCCACCAGTGACCCCAACGACGCCGAGATCATTCGCGCCATCGTCGCCATGGCCCGCAGCCTGGAACTGGAAGTGATCGCCGAAGGCGTGGAAACCCCGGAGCAGCTGGAATTCCTGCAAGGGCTGGGTTGCCATTTGTATCAGGGGTATCTGCACAGCCGGCCGGTGGCGCTGGAGGTATTGAAAGGCTTGCTGGATTGACCGGAACGCCTGCGGTTGCCGACCGCAGGCATCGACGTCAGGCCGGTAATTGCCAGGGTTGGCGGCAACCTGTAGGGTCGCGTTTTTTCGCGCCGTTTCGAGATCGATCATGCAGGATGCAACCCTCCCCCGCCCGGCCCTGCTGGGCATTGACCTTGGTACCACCAACAGTTTGATCGCCGTCTGGCAGGACGGTCAGGCCCGGTTGATCCCCAACGCCCTCGGCGAGGTACTCACGCCTTCCGTCGTCAGCCTCGATGAAGACGACAGCATTCTGGTCGGCAAAGCCGCCCGCGCACGCCTGACCACCCACCCGGAACGCACAGCGGCGGCGTTCAAGCGATTCATGGGCAGTGAAAAACATCTGGAACTGGGTGGGCGCTCATTCAGCCCGGAAGAACTCTCGGCGCTGGTGATCGGTTCGCTCAAACAGGATGCCGAGGCCTTTCTCGGTCATCCGGTGTCTGAAGCGGTGATTTCCGTGCCGGCGTATTTCAGTGACGAGCAACGCAAACGCACGCTATTCGCCGCCGAACTGGCGGGCCTGAAAGTCTCCCGCCTGATCAACGAACCGACCGCCGCCGCCATGGCGTACGGGCTGCACGAACAGAAATTCGAACGCACGCTGATCTTCGATCTGGGCGGCGGGACCTTCGATGTCACGGTGCTGGAATATGCGTTGCCGCTGATCGAGGTGCATGCATCTACCGGTGACAACTTTCTGGGTGGCGAAGACTTTACCGAGGCCTTGCTGCAGGCGTGCCTCAGCGACTGGCAACTGACGCCCGCCATGATCGACGCGCAGGGCATGGCCAGCTTGAGCGATGCGCTGGAACAGCTCAAATGCAAACTCGGTGAAGGCACCCGGCACCTGAACTGGCGATATGCCGACAGGACGTTCGAATGGTCGCTGGACGAAACCCGTGCGATAAAAATCTGGGAACCTCTTCTGGCCCGCTTGCGCGCACCGATCGAGCAAGCCCTGCGCGATGCCCGCCTCAAACCCCGAGACCTCGACAGCCTGGTGCTGGTGGGCGGCGCCACACGGATGCCGGCGGTGCAGCAAATGGTGGCCACGCTCTTCGGACGCCTGCCTTACCGACACCTCGATCCGGACACGATCGTCGCACTGGGTGCGGCGACGCAAGCGGCGTGCAAGGCACGGGACGGTGCAGTTGAAGAGTTGATTCTGACCGATGTCTGCCCTTACACCCTGGGGATTTCGACCAACCGTGGTGAAGGTATCAGTGGTGCTTTTTCGCCGATTATCGAGCGCAACACCGTTATTCCGACCTCACGGGTACAGCGCTACTCCACAACGTTTGCACAACAGACCGAGATCCGCATTGCGGTTTATCAGGGTGAGCGCCCGTGGGTGCGCGACAACATCTTCATTGATTCCTTTGATGTGCAGTTCAAGCCCAGCGAACACATTCAGAGCCTGGATGTACGCTTCAGCTATGACATCAATGGCCTGCTGGAAGTGGACGTCACCCTGCTCGACAGTGGCGAACGTCACAGCCACAGTATCGACCGCAGTCCGACCGGGCTCGACGAGCAGGCTCGGCAAGACAGCCGTGAACGACTTTCTACCCTGAAAGTCCACCCTCGCGATTCGCTGCCCAACCGCACATTGCTGGCACGCCTTGAACGCGCCTGGATGCAGAGCCTCGGCAATGAACGCGAACGCATTGCCGACTGGATGGACACCTTCAACGCCGTGCTCGGCGGCCAGCAACCCAGGGAGATTGCCAGCCATCGATCACAGCTCGAGAAGGCGCTCGATGAACTGCATCTCTAACCGTTGAGCCGACGCAGCGTAGCCTGCAAGCCGCCGGGCAGCATGTCTTCACCGGCGCTGTCCGGCGGCACACCATAACGGTTGGGCAGCATGTCACCGGGAAACGCAAACAGCATCAACGGCAGAAACGGCAACACCGGCGACAGGCAGAGCAGGATCAACAACGTCGGGATGCCCCGCCCCATGTCATGCAAACGTCGCAGTATGGCCCCAAGCAAGAACACACCGCCCAGCAGCAATACGGCAATTGCGGAAAACGGTGTGCCGCTGAGCAAAGCCGCCAGCGGCGTCACCAACAACGAGCCGAGCACCTGCCAGAAGAACGGCCCGCGCGCCAGGCGAGTATTCAGGCGCCAGAAGGCCAAAGGCGATGCCGGACGACTGTCGGCCCGGGCCAGCAGCAAGCGTTCCGACCACGACAACAATGCACTGAACGCCAGACGCAGACCGACCCCATGGTCCGGGTTGTCCTTGGCGCGCTGCATGCGCAGCAAAATCTTCTGTCGCGGCACCCCGGCGCTGCCGTAGCGCACCAACCCTTTGAGCGCATCGAGGGCCAGGTAAAAGGTCTCGCTGTGGATACCTTCATACTCCGTCAACGCCTGTGATGGCGGGTGCGTCGGCTCGCCCTTGATCAGACTGTGACGGAAACCGTCGAACCAGTCCTGTGAGTTGATGATCTCGGTTGTCCTTTCGAGCAAATAGCGGCGTTGCTGCGCATCCATCAATGGATCGTGATACAGCACACCCGTCAGCAGCATGCGTCCGAGCACGTCATCACTGAACGCACGCAAGTCGCTGTGCACACAATCATACAAGCGGTCATTGCTCAGTAATCGCACGCTGTCGAGTGCTTGCTGGACGCCCGTCAATTGCCGGGCAAGTACGGCATGCACCGGGTCTTCGACCTGCAACCAGCCAAGCAAACCGTTGAGATCTCCCTGCTCGCGATAAAGACGCCGCAACAGCGGTTGCAACCGACTGGCTGGCTGGGCCGAATCGAACGGCAGGTGTTCCAGCGTCAGATCACCCGTCAAGCTCAGCCAGCGCTCCGGCTCGCTGAGCAATGCCAACAGATATAGGGTGCTGGCGTGCCATTGCCACACCGCTTCTCCCGAGCCGACAGGTGGCAACGCCACGCCTCGATCACTCAATTGGGTCAGCACACTTAGCACCGCCAACTCGCCGGCCATGTACGTGTCGCCCAAGGAGAATGCCTGCTCGACTCGCTCCAGCGCTACCGGGCTGTATGCTCGCAACCTGCGCAGCCATGCAAGGCAGACTTTGTGGCCGCTGCCTTTCTCCAGCGCTTCGGGCAGGTGCGTTTGCTGTGAACCCTCATCGATAAACGCGCCCATCGTCAGCGGGATCGGCCCATGACTCAACCAACGCAAATGCTGTCGGGCTTGAGACCTGAACCCGCTCAGAACCAGTTCTTCAAGTGCATCGATGGCCGGAGGCTGATCGACCAACTGTTGTAACAGTTGCACATCGCCTCGATGCAGGGCCCAGGCATGTCGATAAAGCTGCTGCAGTCGAACATCGTCGTGCGCGCCCAACAGCAACGCGAGCAAAGGCAATTCGTCGTCGGCCATCCGCCAGTTCAAAAACGCCTTGGCCAGGCCCTGAGTCTGGTCCGGGCCAATGCCCATCCAGCGAGCCAGGGTTTCGGGCCGGAGCGATGGACTGCCGTAGGCTTGAGTGGCATCCCCCAGATCAAAGGCCCAATCGCGAAAATCACCGAGACGGTCGAAGGCCTGAATCAACAAAGGAAGAAAATCCGGCTGACGCCTGGCGCACAAGGCCAACAACTCGCTCTCGGCCTTTGGGTGCCGGTGTTCCTGCCAGAGTTGCACCCAGCACGCAAATGCCTCGTCCTCCAGCCCCAGCAGGCTGTTCTGACAGGCCAGCAGGTACAGCGAATCCACGTCATTCGGCGTTTCACGCTGTAGCTCGACGCAGAACTGCCGCAGGCCCTCGCCCCCAATGCCAGCCTGAGTGAACTGCACGACCAGACGCTTGATCGACGCCGTGTGATCCGGCAATGGCAGGCAGGTGTGCCGACTGACAAAGCGGTCGAACTCCTGCAGCGAGCGCTGATTGAAGATCATATCCAGGGTGTGCAAATACCAAAGGCTTTCGGTCTGTGCAGCGGCGGACCAATCCCCCATCAACGCCATATCGAACGGGTCGGGCTTATTGATCTGATCGAGAAAGTCTTCCGCCTGCCGAGCCTGCTCGAAGCCCAGCGACATCAACTGATGCTGCCAGCCCATGTGGTCAACGAGTACGCTGGCGCAACGATGCGACAACAGATCGGCGTTGAACATCTGGCCAAACAGCGCCCAGCGCAGGTCGTCGAGCACGCCGAGCGGCAGTTGATCCAGGGTTTTGACAAAGCTCTGCCAGGCCTGCGGATCAAAACGCTGCGCAGGGTCGTTCAACAGATTGTCAAAGTCGGCAAGGGCCTGAGGCACTTCCGAAACCACGGTTTCAGACACTTCAAGTGCTTCTTCGCGAGCAAAGCGAATCGCACTTTCGTATGCCTGACGCAGTGCCTGGAATCCTTCAGGGTCGGATTCCGGATGATGTTCCGGCAGCCGTGCGCGGTAGGCATCTCGAATCAACGATTCATTGTCGGTGGGTTCGATACCCAAACGTATCCAGCAACTCATGACCAGTCGAACTCCTCAAGAGATTCCGGACGCTGGGGCAAGTCGAGCTCCAGATGCCAAGGCAGGTTGTTCAGAAAAACCGGCATGTTCTGCGCAAGCCCACGGGCCACTTGCACGCTGTTCGATTGCTCGCCCTGCCGATCCAGCTCGAAAGCAAAGGTGTCATCACCTTTGCTTTCACACCCCCAGAACCCGCGACCGAAAAGGAATCCGTTGAAATACGATTTCCAGCTGCTGTAGTGATATTGGGCCCTGACCGCCAACCGCCCGTGCAACCAGGCGCTTTCAGTCAGATCGATCCACTGGTTGCGCACCGCGCAGCGCAGCAGAAATCCCATGCGACCATAGTCCCAGGCCAGAATGCCGCCAGGCCCGCAGTCACCAAAGGTGCGACTGGCAAAATCGTGCAGAACGCGCTCACGCGGTTCGAGAGTTTCCATCAATGCGTGCCATTCGCCGGGCAGACAACGCTGCCAGGCCTGATAGGCACCATTGAGATGCCTGGCATGACCGTTGTCGGTCATGCGTTTGAACATGCTCAATAATTGCGGGCGGTCATTGATTCCCCAGCTGCATTGCAAGTCGATGAATTGTGGATCGGCGTAAAACGCTGGCTCGTCGTATTCGGCGCGAGGATTGAGCGCCACCATCGGCGCAGAGAGGGCGCACAGCCAGCGCTGTTGAATATCGTCCATGAAAAAGGCTCCAGGCCGACCGGTAAGGATGGGAGTCGGCAAAACTGCGGCGGATTGTAGAGAAACCGCCGCTGGCGGCAAAGCCGAACCGCAGTTTTCCTGCGCCCACAAAAAAGGCCCCGACGTATCGGGGCCTTCGTTCAGCGGCTTATCGTCCGTTCAGACGATTTGTTTCTGCAAGTGAATCAGTGTTGCAGCGCCGGCTTCTGCGTCCCGTTGATCGGGATGCGCTTGGCTTTCGCTTCTTCCGGGATCACACGCAGCAGATCGATGCTCAGCAGGCCGTTGCTCAGGCCGGCGGCCTTGATCTCGATGTGATCGGCCAGGCGGAAGGACAGCTTGAATGCACGCTGGGCAATGCCCTGGTGCAGGAAAGTGACGCCTTCGTTCGCGTCACGCTTGCCGCCACTGATGGTCAGCACACCTTTCTCGACTTGCAGTTCCAGGTCTTCTTCCTGGAAACCGGCCGCCGCCACGACGATGCGGTATTGATCGTCACCGTGTTTTTCGACGTTGTAAGGCGGATAGCTGCTACCCGGTTCGTTGCGCAGGGCGGTTTCGAACAGGTCGTTGAAACGGTCGAAGCCTACCGAGGAACGGAACAGTGGCGCGAGGGAAAATGCAGTACTCATGGTTCAAATCTCCTGAAAACAATCAGCAAGGTTTTTTGTCTCCGCGACCCGAATTCGGCATCGCGTAACCCTTAGATAGGGACCTGCGTTTTGTTTTCAAGAGATTGTTCGGAGATTTTTTCAGGCGGCTTCGGCGACCGGCAAGCCCAGCAAACGCGAGACGTGGTCCGGCTCGGTTTCTCGGCGCAACACGGTGAACAACTCGGTAGCCTCAGGATAATTGCGGGTCAGCATCGCCAGCCATTGCTTCAAGCGGCCCGGGGATTGGCGCGCTGTCATCTGCGCCTTGGCTTGCAGCCAGAAGTCCTGGATCAGCGGCAGCAGCTCGGCCCAGGTCATCTCGACGACTTCCTCGCCGGCACGGGCGGCAGCGATCTGACGGGCCAGATCCGGACGCGAAACCAGGCCGCGACCGAGCATGATGTCCTCGACGCCGCTGATTTCCCGGCAGCGGCGCCAGTCGTCGACGCTCCAGATGTCACCGTTGGCAAACACCGGCACCTTGACCACGTCCTGCACGCGCGGAATCCACTCCCAATGAGCCGGTGGCTTGTAGCCGTCCATCTTGGTTCGAGCGTGAACCACAATGTGCTCGGCGCCGCCTTCGGCCAGCGCCGTGGCGCAGACCAGCGAGCCGTCCGGGCTATCGAAACCGAGGCGCATCTTGGCGGTAACCGGAATGTGCGCCGGCACGGCACGCCGCACGTGTTCGACGATCTGGTTGAGCAGCTCCGGCTCCTTGAGCAGCACCGCACCGCCACGGGACTTGTTGACGGTCTTGGCCGGGCAGCCGAAGTTCAGATCGATCACTTCAGAACCCAGTTCGCAGGCCAGCGCAGCGTTTTCCGCCAGGCACACCGGATCGGAACCCAGTAATTGCACGCGCAACGGTACGCCGGAAGCTGTGCGGGCGCCGTTGAGCAATTCAGGGCCGAACTTGTGGAAATAGGCCGGAGTCAGCAACTGGTCGTTGACCCGGATGAACTCGGTCACACACCAGTCGATACCGCCGACACGGGTCAGGACATCGCGCAGGATGTCATCGACCAACCCTTCCATCGGCGCCAGAGCAATTTGCATGGGAAACACACACTCAAGGAAAAACGTGCGGCAGTTTACTGGGTTTCGCGGGTTAAACCCACGTCCGCTGTCTGGATGGCCGGGCCGTAGCCTTCGATGAACTCGGCGGGCATGCGCTTGGGCCTGCCGGTGGACAGCTCGATGCAGACAAAGGTGGTCTGGGCGCGCAGCAGCGTGGTGTTGTCGCTGGGGCGAATCAGCTGGAAGTGACGGGTCATTTTCAGGCGCTGATCCCAATCGACGATCCAGGTCGCCAATTGCAGTTCATCACCTTCGTAGGCGGCCGCCAGGTAGTCGATTTCGTGCCGCACCACCGCCATCGCCCGATCCAGACGACGGTACTCGACCAGATCCAGACCCAGCCGCTGCGAGTGGCGCCAGGCGCAACGTTCGAGCCAGGAGACGTACACCGCGTTGTTCGCGTGCCCCAGCCCGTCGATGTCCTCGGCGCCCACTTGCAGATCAATGGTAAACGGCGTTGCCCGATCCCAGCCCATGCCCTACTCCCGGTCAAATGATTCAACCGAGGCAGTGTAACGGATGACTACGCCGATTGCCGCGCCTGAAGGCTGCGACCGGCCAGCAGTGATAACACGCCATCAATCACCCGAGGGTCGGCCAGCACGCGCTGGTGACCGCCGGCTTCCAGGCGCAGCAGTCGGCTGTCGAACCAGGATTCGTGGATCAGTTGGGATTCCTTGACCGAGACGAAGGTGTCGTCTTCGGCGTGCACGATCAGGCCCGGCATATCCAGCTGATAGTGGGCGACATCGAGGGTTGCGGCACGCATACCGACGTCCTGCTCGACTTGCCGAATGAAGGCAGAACGAGCTCTTGGCGGCATTCCGACGTAACGGGCAAACCCGCGCAACACGCCCAGAATGCGAGCCGGCGCAGCAATGCTGACCAGGGTTTCAGTGCGCAACCCCAATTGCACCGCGAGCATGGCGCTGGCGCCGCCCATGGAGTGGCCGATGACGGCCTGCAGCGGAGGCAATTCAGCGGCGGCTTCGAGCATGGCCCGGGCAAACAGTACGACGTTGGCTTCGCGCCCTGGCGAACGACCGTGGGCCGGACCGTCGAGAGCGACAACGGTGTAACCGGATTCGACCAGCGCCGTGATCAGCGCGGCAAACTGGGTCGGACGCCCTTCCCAACCGTGCATCAGCAGAACCGTCGGACCTTGCCCCCAGCGCAGCGCGGAGAGGCCGAAACGCAAAGTGATCCGCTCGGATTTCGCCAGCAGCGGCAATTCCCAATCCCGTGGCGCATTGGCGCGTGGGGTCATGAATGCCAGCCGCATTTTGCTTGCCACCAGTTTCGGTGCAAACCAGCCCAAGGTGCCATTAACGCCGCGAACCCACTTCAACGTGCTCATCGCTCTCTCCTCAGGCTCGTTGCCTTCAGGTCAACGCACCGCCGACTTGGCAGCGCGCAGCAATCGATCGGATAAATCACCAGGCCCCAACGCCCTTGAGAGCGCCAGACCACCTACCATCAAGGCCACGTCGGCCAACGTTTTATCGATGTCTTCAGGGCTTGAAGCCAACTGCGCGATCATCAACTCCAGGTGCTCGTTCAGTGCGATGCGGAACTCTTCCGGCAGCCGTCCCAGCTCACCGATGGATGCCGGGATCGGGCAGGCCGAATCGCTGGAATCACGGTGTTTGCGCGACAGGTAGAACGCTGCCACCAGGGCGCGACGTTCTTCGCCGGTCAATTCAGAGTCCATATCGGCGATCAGGTCTCGGCGACGCCCCAGCAACTGCTTGAACGCCTCAAGCATCATGGCGTCCTTGCTTTCAAAGTGCGCATAGAAGCCACCGACAGTCAGGCCGGCGGCGCCCATCACTTCACCCACGCTCGGCTCGGCCGGGCCACGCTGGATCAGTGCGGCGCTGGCAGCCTTGAGGATGCGTTCGCGGGTTTGAGCTTTTTTGTCGTTCATCGTTGCCTCCGAATATTACGATTAGAATATTATTCTCATAATAATATTCTGCAAGTCGAAAATATGACCGCTGGTCTGAAGCACAGTTTAAGGAAAAAGGAGATTTGGCCAAACGCCAGACAAACAAAAGGGCCATTCAATAATTGAATGACCCTTATAAATCCCGCAGAGCGGGTAATCGTGGCGTCCCCTAGGGGACTCGAACCCCTGTTACCGCCGTGAAAGGGCGGTGTCCTAGGCCACTAGACGAAGGGGACACAAACCTTCTATACAACTGATCAGTGCTGAGATCTGATCGATTCAAGGTCGGTGTGGCCAGACCCTGAACTGTAAAT
>NZ_JBXARH010000007.1:0-301645 GCF_058808055.1 Pseudomonas sp. GW821-FHT11G12 | reverse complement strand
TTGGTGGAGCTAGACGGGATCGAACCGTCGACCTCTTGCATGCCATGCAAGCGCTCTCCCAGCTGAGCTATAGCCCCGGATTTTTCGCCTCGCGGCGGAGCGACATCTTGCAACATCGCTTCTGTAAAACTGGCGTCCCCTAGGGGACTCGAACCCCTGTTACCGCCGTGAAAGGGCGGTGTCCTAGGCCACTAGACGAAGGGGACGCAAACCCTTCTATACAACTGATCAACGCTGAGTGTTGATCGCTTCGAAGCCGGTGTGGCCAGGCTTCGAAGTGTAAATTGGTGGAGCTAGACGGGATCGAACCGTCGACCTCTTGCATGCCATGCAAGCGCTCTCCCAGCTGAGCTATAGCCCCTCATCGTTGATGTCATCGCTGAGGACGGGGCGAATCTTAAGGGCGTATCGAAAGGCTGTCAAACTTATTTTTGAAAAATTTCAAAATTTTTTGTCGGCATAACAATCACTTACCACCCTCCCCCCGTAAATTCGGGGGAAAACGCCGAAGGACGGGATCAAAAGATCCTGACCTCCGGCGCGTCCTGCAGAGTCAAACGCAATCAGGCGATAGCGCCCAACAGCTTTTCCCACTCTTTGTTTTCTTTCTTCGACACGCCGCCCAGCAGGTCAATCGCCTGGCGCAGACGGAAACGGGTCAGGTCCGGCCCGAGAATTTCCATAGCATCGAGCACCGATACCGAGCTCGCCTGACCGGTGATCGCGGCAAACATCAACGGCATCGCATCACGCAGTTTCAGTTCGAGGGATTCGACTACTGCCTGAATCGTCGCCGTGATGCTGTCCTTCTCCCACTGACGCAGGCTTTCGAGCTTCCACAGGATCAACTGCATCAGTTGACGAACCTGATCACCCGAGAGCTTTTTCGATTCGAACAGCTTGGCATCCGGGTTCACGCCACCGGCAAAGAAGAAACCGCCCAGCGGTGCAACCTGGCTGAACGTCTCGACGCGGCCCTGAACCAGCGGTGCGATCTTCATCATGTATTCGGAGTTGAACGCCCACTTTTGTACGCGAGCGGCGAACTCTTCCACCGGCAGATCACGCAGCCACTGGCCGTTGAGCCACGACAGCTTCTCGATGTCGAAAATCGGCCCGCCCAGCGAGACGCGCTTGAGGTCGAAGTTGTCGACCATTTCCTGCAGCGAGAACTTCTCGCGCTCGTCCGGCATCGACCAGCCCATGCGGCCCAGGTAGTTGAGCATGGCTTCCGGCATGAAACCCATGCGCTCGTAGAACGTCACCGAGGTCGGGTTCTTGCGCTTGGACAGCTTGCTTTTGTCCGGGTTACGCAGCAGCGGCATGTAGCACAGCTCCGGTTGTTCCCAGCCGAAGTATTCGTAAAGCAGGATCAGTTTCGGCGCCGACGGCAGCCATTCTTCACCGCGCAGCACGTGGGTGATGCCCATCAGGTGATCGTCGACCACGTTGGCCAGGAAGTACGTCGGCAGACCGTCGGTCTTCATCAGTACCTGCATGTCCATGCGATCCCACGGGATCTCGACGTCGCCACGCAGCATGTCCGGAACAACGCACACGCCTTCGCTCGGCACTTTCATACGGATCACGTGCGGCTCACCCGCAGCCAGGCGACGGGCGACTTCTTCCTTGGACAGCAACAGCGCACGGCCGTCGTAACGCGGGGTTTCGCCGCGCGCCATTTGTTCGGCGCGCATCTGGTCCAGCTCTTCGGCGGTGCAGAAGCACGGGAAGGCATGGCCCATATCGACCAGTTGCTGGCAGTACTTCTGATAGATGTCGCCGCGTTCGCTCTGACGATAAGGACCGTGCGGGCCGCCGACGTCCGGGCCTTCGCTCCAGTCGATACCGAGCCAGCGCAGAGCGTCGAAGATCTGCTGTTCGGACTCGCGGGTCGAGCGCAACTGATCGGTGTCTTCGATGCGCAGGATGAACTCACCGCCGTGCTGCTTGGCAAAGCAGTAGTTGAACAATGCGATGTAAGCGGTACCTACGTGGGGATCCCCGGTAGGCGATGGCGCGATGCGAGTGCGGACGGTGGTCATGGCATGTCTCGAAAAGAATGAAAAGCAAAGAACGATCAAGCGGCGAATGGTAACAGGCGACACCCGCCCCGCTCCAGCGGACAGGGCATTTAAGCCAACTTTGCGTCTGTAACGCCCGTTGGCCGTGGTGAATGGCTGAATATCAGCAGACGGCATTTACCGTTCATCGGCTGTATGCCAGATTCGCCTGCTGATAACTTTCCTTACAATTCCTCGACTACAGTTTGCCCATGCCTGCCCAACTCAAGCGTCGCCTGTTCATTTTCCTGCTGCTCGTCCTGCTGATTGCCGGGGGCTTTTTTGCTCATTGGTTTTTCAAGGGACGCTTTTATGAAAGCACCGACAACGCCTATGTCCAGGGTGAAATCACCCGCGTGTCGAGCCAATTGAGCGCACGCATCGACGAAGTCCTGGTGCAGGACAACCAGCATGTGGAAAAAGGCCAGTTGCTGGTCCGCCTCGAGGGCGAAGATTTCCGCCTCGCGGTCGATCGCGCCAACGCCGCCCTCGCCACCCGCGAAGCCGAGCGCCTGCAAGCCCAGAGCAAACTGACCCAGCAGGCCAGCCTGATCGCTGCCAGCGACGCACAAGTAGCAACCACGCAAGCCACCCTCGGCCGCTCGCAGGTCGATTTGTCGCGGGCAGAAACCCTGCGCAAACCCGGCTACGTCTCCGAGGAGCGGGTCACCACCCTCTCCGCCGACGCCCACATCGCCCGCTCGCAAGTGGCCAAGGCCCAGGCCGATGCGCAGAGTCAGCGCCAGCAAGTCAACGCGCTGAGCGCCGAAATCAAACGCCTCGACGCACAGATCTCCAACGCCCGCGCCGACCTCGCCCAGGCCGAGCTGAACCTGACCCGCAGCGAAATCCACGCGCCGATCAGCGGCCTGATCGGCCAGCGCGCCGCACGCAATGGCCAAATCGTGCAGGCTGGCGCTTACTTGTTGTCGATCGTTCCGGACGAAGACATCTGGGTGCAGGCCAACTTCAAGGAAACCCAGATCGGCCACATGCTGCCGGGCCAGAAGGCCGAACTGGTCTTCGACGCTTATGGCGATACGCCGATCGAAGCGCGGGTCGACAGCCTGTTCGCCGCCTCCGGCGCACAGTTCAGCCTGTTGCCGCCGGACAACGCCACCGGCAACTTCACCAAGGTCGTGCAGCGGATTCCGGTCAAGCTGACCTTCAAGGCCGATAACCCGCTGCACGGCAAGATCCGTCCGGGCATGTCGGTCACCGCCACCGTGAATATCAAAGACGCCCCAGACAATGGCCGGTGATCAACTGATCCGCCCGGTCGGCGAACCGACCCGGCGGGACTGGATCGCGGTGATGAGCGTCATGCTCGGCGCGTTCATGGCGGTGCTCGACATTCAGATCACCAACTCATCGCTCAAGGATATTCAGGGCGCCCTGTCGGCGACCCTGGAAGAAGGCTCGTGGATTTCCACCTCCTATCTGGTGGCGGAAATCATCATGATCCCGCTGACCGCATGGCTGGTGCAGTTGCTCTCGGCACGGCGGCTGGCGGTGTGGGTGTCGCTGGGGTTTCTGATTTCGTCGTTGCTGTGTTCGATGGCCTGGAGCCTCGACAGCATGATCGTGTTCCGCGCCATGCAGGGCTTCACCGGCGGCGCGCTGATCCCGCTGGCCTTCACCCTGACCCTGATCAAACTCCCCGAACACCACCGCGCCAAAGGCATGGCGATGTTCGCCATGACCGCCACTTTCGCCCCGTCCATCGGACCGACCCTCGGCGGCTGGCTCACGGAGAACTGGGGCTGGGAATACATCTTCTACATCAACATTCCGCCGGGGCTGATCATGATCGCCGGGCTGATGTACGGTCTGGAGAAAAAAGAAGCGCACTGGGAACTGCTGAAAAGCACCGATTACACCGGCATTCTCACGCTGGGCGTTGGCCTCGGTTGCCTGCAGGTGTTTCTTGAGGAAGGCCATCGCAAGGACTGGCTGGAATCGAGCCTGATCGTGACACTGGGCAGCATCGCCCTGCTGAGCCTGATCACCTTTGTCATCGTGCAGGTTTCCAAACCCAATCCGCTGATCAACCTCGGCATCCTGCGCAATCGCAACTTCGGGCTGTCGAGCATTTCCAGCCTTGGCATGGGGGTCGGGCTGTACGGCTCGATCTATCTGCTGCCGCTGTACCTGGCGCAGATCCAGAATTACAACGCCTTGCAGATCGGCGAAGTGATCATGTGGATGGGCGTGCCCCAGCTATTTCTGATTCCACTGGTGCCGAAACTGATGAAGTTCGTATCGCCGAAATGGCTGTGCACGATCGGCTTCGGCCTGTTCGGGCTGGCGAGTTTTTCATCCGGCGTGCTCAACCCGGACTTTGCCGGACCGCAGTTCAATCAGATCCAGATCATCCGCGCCCTCGGCCAGCCGCTGATCATGGTGACCATTTCGCTGATCGCCACGGCGTACATCCTGCCGCAGGACGCGGGCTCGGCATCGAGTCTGTTCAACATCCTGCGCAACCTCGGCGGCGCCATCGGCATTGCCCTGCTCGCGACGTTGCTGGATGCGCGCACCAAGACCTACTTCGATTACCTGCGTGAAGCCGTGGTACCCACCAATCCGCAGGTGGCCGAACGGCTGGCGTCGATGGCCGATCGCTTCGGCAATGACACGGCGGCGCTGGGGAAATTGAGCGAGATCGTTCATCAGCAGGCGCTGATCATGGCCTACAACGATGCGTTTCGTTTTGTCGGGATTGCGCTGGGGATCAGCATGCTGGCGATCTTGCTGACCAAGAAACTGCCCGCCGGCCTGAAGGCCGGCGAAGCGCACTAACCTTGAGTGGACGCAGAGCGTCCAGGGCTGCATTCCCACGCAGAGCGTGGGAACGATCAGTCAGACCGCCAACAATCGCTCGCGCATTTTGGCAATCTCGTCGCGCATCTGCGCCGCCGCTTCGAATTCCAGGTCGCGGGCCAGCTGGTACATCTTCTCTTCCAGTTGGCGGATGCGCTTGGTGATCTCGCTCGGCGAGCGCAGTTCGGCTTCGTACTTGGCGTTCTCTTCGGCGGCCTTGGCCATGCCTTTGCGCTTCTTGCTGCGCGAACCGGGCACGGTGGCGCCTTCCATGATGTCGGCGACGTCCTTGAACACGCCCTTCGGTGTGATGCCGTTGGCCAGGTTGAAGGCGATCTGCTTGTCGCGACGGCGCTCGGTTTCGCCGATTGCACGCTCCATCGAACCGGTCATGCGATCCGCGTAGAGAATCGCCCGGCCATTGAGGTTACGTGCCGCGCGACCGATGGTCTGGATCAGTGAACGCTCGGAACGCAGGAAGCCTTCCTTGTCCGCATCGAGGATCGCCACCAGCGAGACTTCCGGCATGTCCAGGCCTTCACGCAGCAGGTTGATCCCCACCAGCACATCGAAGGTGCCCAGGCGCAGATCACGGATGATTTCAACCCGTTCGACCGTGTCGATGTCCGAGTGCAGATAACGCACGCGCACGCCGTGATCGGCCAGGTAATCGGTCAAGTCTTCGGCCATGCGTTTGGTCAGCGTGGTGACCAGCACTCGCTCCTCCACCGCCACACGTTTGGTGATTTCCGAAAGCAGATCGTCGACCTGGGTCAGCGCCGGACGTACTTCGACCTGCGGGTCGACCAGACCGGTCGGGCGCACCACTTGCTCGATCACCCGCCCGGCGTGCTCGGCTTCGTAGTTGCCGGGCGTGGCCGAGACAAAAATCGTCTGCGGGCTCACCCCTTCCCACTCGTCGAACCGCATCGGCCGGTTGTCCAGCGCCGATGGCAGGCGGAAGCCGTATTCCACCAGGGTTTCCTTGCGCGAACGGTCACCCTTATACATCGCACCGACTTGCGGCACGCTGACGTGGGATTCGTCGATCACCAGCAAGGCGTCGGCTGGCAGGTAATCGTAGAGCGTCGGCGGCGCCGCACCGGCCGGGCGCCCGGACAGGTAACGCGAGTAGTTTTCGATGCCGTTGCAGTAACCGAGTTCGAGGATCATCTCCAGGTCGAACCGGGTACGCTGCTCCAGACGTTGGGCTTCAACCAGTTTGTTGTTGTTGCGCAGGTATTCCAGGCGCTCCTGCAACTCGACCTTGATCCCCTCGATGGCGTCGAGCAGGGTTTCCCGGGGCGTCACGTAGTGGCTCTTCGGATAGAACGTGAAACGCGGCAGCTTGCGGATGACCTCGCCGGTCAGCGGGTCGAACGCGGAAATGCTTTCCACCTCGTCATCGAACAACTCGATACGGATCGCTTCGAGGTCGGATTCCGCCGGGTAGATGTCGATTACATCACCGCGCACACGGAACGTGGCCCGGGCGAAATCCATGTCATTGCGGGTGTATTGCAGGTCGGCCAGACGCCGCACCAGCGCACGCTGATCGAGCTTGTCGCCGCGATCGACGTGCAAGACCATTTTCAAATAGGTTTCCGGGCTGCCCAGACCGTAGATACACGACACCGTGGTGACGATGATCGCGTCCTTGCGCTCCAGCAATGCCTTGGTTGCCGACAGACGCATCTGCTCGATGTGGTCGTTGATCGACGCATCCTTCTCGATGAAGGTGTCGGACGATGGCACATAGGCTTCAGGCTGGTAGTAGTCGTAGTAGGAAACGAAGTATTCGACGGCGTTGTTCGGGAAGAATGACTTGAACTCGCCATACAACTGCGCCGCCAGGGTCTTGTTCGGCGCCAGCACCAGGGTCGGACGCTGTACCTGGGCAATCACGTTGGCGATGCTGAAGGTCTTGCCCGAGCCGGTCACACCGAGCAGGGTCTGGTGCGCCAGCCCGGCTTCGATGCCCTCGACCATCTGGCGAATGGCTTCAGGCTGATCGCCGGCTGGGTCGAATCGGGTGACGAGCTGGAATTCAGACATAAACACCTCTGGATTCGCGACGCTGCGGACAAACCGGAGCCCCACGAGAAAGACCGCAAACGACCGATGTCGCGCAAGGAAAAACGAAGATTGTGCTGAATGTGGAGCCGATTGCCTCGCCTTTCAAGGTAAACGTCCTACATCCGGTAAAGTCTCCGACAAGTCCATTCGACTAACGGTCGAGAAATAATCGGAAAAACTTACCTTAAAAGCCGAATCGCCTGTCGCCATTGATCGATGATGGCCTCTATACTAGCTCCCCGTTTGTGCACCGCTCTAGTGCATTCGGCTGGAGCGCCACACGTCCCTCCACTCTCCATTAGAGCTGCCGTAAAAATGAGCCTGTTCTCCGCTGTCGAAATGGCACCCCGCGATCCAATCCTGGGCCTCAACGAAGCATTCAACGCCGATACCCGGACCAATAAGGTCAACCTCGGGGTGGGTGTGTACTGCAACGAAGAGGGGCGAATTCCACTCCTGCGCGCCGTCATCGAAGCCGAAACCATTCGCGCCGCTCAGCATGCCTCCCGTGGCTATCTGCCAATCGACGGCATCGCTGCCTACGACCAGGCCGTGCAAAAGCTGCTGTTCGGCAATGATTCGCCACTGCTGGCGGCTGGCCGCGTTGTCACCACTCAGGCGGTCGGCGGGACCGGCGCACTGAAAATCGGTGCCGACTTCCTCAAGCAACTGCTGCCGAATGCCGTTGTGGCGATCAGCGATCCGAGCTGGGAAAACCACCGCGCGCTGTTCGAAACCGCCGGTTTCCCGGTGCAGAACTATCGCTACTACGACGCCGCCACCCACGACGTGAACCGTGCCGGCCTGCTCGAAGACCTCAACGCTCTGCCGAACGGCTCGATCATCGTGCTGCACGCCTGCTGCCACAACCCGACCGGTGTCGACCTGAGCCCGGCTGACTGGAACAACGTGCTGGAAGCGGTCAAGGCCAAAGGTCACGTGCCGTTCCTCGACATGGCCTACCAGGGCTTTGGCGACGGCATCGCCGAAGACGCCGCTGCCGTGCGCCTGTTCGCCGACTCCGGCCTGACCTTCTTCGTGTCGAGCTCGTTCTCCAAGTCGTTCTCGCTGTACGGCGAGCGCGTCGGTGCCCTATCGATCATCAGCGAATCGAAAGAAGAAAGCGCGCGCGTGCTGTCGCAAGTCAAACGCGTGATCCGCACCAACTACTCCAACCCGCCGACCCACGGCGCAAGCATCGTTGCTGCGGTGTTGAACAGCCCGGAACTGCGCGCCCAGTGGGAAGCGGAACTGGCTGAAATGCGCCTGCGCATTCGCGGCATGCGTGAGCAGATGGTCGCTCTGCTGGCGAAGAAAGCCCCGCAGCGTGACTTCAGCTTCGTCGGTCGCCAGCGCGGCATGTTCTCCTACTCCGGCCTGACCACCGAGCAGGTTCACCGCCTGCGCAACGAGTTCGGCATCTACGCCCTGGACACCGGCCGCATCTGCGTCGCTGCGCTGAACCAGAGCAACATCGAAGTCGTGACGGACGCCATCGTTCAGGTCATCTGACCTGACGTAGCACTGAAAACGGGAAGCTTTCGGGCTTCCCGTTTTTATTTGTCTGAAGAAAAGCCGCTACACCCTCTAGACTGCACACAGACGATATTTCAGAGAGACAACATGAAAAACGATGACCTGCGCGCCGACCGCGACGATCTGGATGACTTCATCCCCCGCGCCCCGGCCAAACGCGGCAACAACCTGGTGCTGCAAGTCGCGGCCGGGGTGTTTCTCGGCGGGCTGGCGCTGTGGCTGGTGCAACTGGGCGCAACGATGCTGTACGCCAAACTGATGCTCGGCACCTTCACGTTCGGCGGTTAAGCCAGTTCCGTTGCGCGCTGAGTCGCCGCATCGTCATAAACGACATAGAGCGATTCGGCGACCTGGCTCTTGATGGCCTTGGTGCTTTCCAGACCGAGGACAAAACCTTCGGCCTTGCCGCCTGCGCGGTTCAGTTCTTCAGCCGTGGCGGCCTGGGTGATCGCATCGAAAAGCTTTTCGGCGTGCGGGCCGACGCCTTTGGGCAGGCTGATTTGCGCGGTGGTCATGCGAACACCTCGGCAGGACGATGGATCAGGATGGATCTATTCATGGCGCGTACCTTTTCGGCGAATGGCCGGCAGCGCGTGTGACCACTTCCGGGCGGCCATGGTAGACCTCTGCTGCGGTTCTGGTAACCGCCAATCGCCGATAAACCGCCGTCCGTCCTGATCTTTCCAACAAATTTACAACTGGCGCTTGACTAGTCTTTTTAAATCAGTAACATACGCACCAATTCCGCAATAGCTCAGTTGGTAGAGCAAGTGACTGTTAATCACTGGGTCCCTGGTTCGAGTCCAGGTTGTGGAGCCAAATACAGAGCCCCTGAATCGAAAGATTCAGGGGCTTTTTTGTGGGCGCTGGAAAATGCAGTGCAATAAAAAGGGCCGATCAGTTTCGCAACTGATCGGCCCTTCTCATTCAGAAACAGCGGTCAGACGTGTTCACCGCTCTTGGCATGCGCCTTCGGCGCGCCGTGTCCGTGATCCGAATCCGCCTCGATCACTGGCACTTCATTGCCGTCGCAGTCATGCAGTTTGCCGTCGCTGAAGTAATCGCCCTCGCGCAGCGCTGCCAGATCCCGATAACGCAGGGTTCGCTCTTCTGCCGCAGCAAACACCGACTGCTGATCCGAGTTACCTGCCGTGAAGTGGTTGAACGCCAGGTTCAGCAGGATCGCCATGATCGCCGACGAACTGATGCCCGAGTGGAAAATGGTCGCGAACCAGCTCGGGAAGTGATCGTAGAAGTTCGGCGCGGCAATCGGGATCATGCCGAAGCCGATCGAGGTCGCGACGATGATCAAGTTGACGTTGTTGCGGTAATCCACCTTGGACAGTGTGCGGATGCCGCTCGCCGCCACGGTGCCGAACAACACGATGCCGGCACCACCGAGTACCGACGTCGGCACTGCTGCGATCACCCGGCCCATGAACGGCAGCAGGCCGAGGATCACCAGGAAGATGCCGCCGGTCGCCACCACATAGCGGCTCTTGATTCCGGTCACCGCCACCAGGCCAACGTTCTGGGCGAAAGCGCTCTGGGTGAACGAACCGAAGATCGGTGCAAACATGCTCGACAGCATGTCCGCCCGCAGGCCGTTGCCCAGACGTTTGGAGTCGACCTTGGTACCGATGATTTCACCGACCGCCAGGATGTCCGCCGAGGTTTCCACCAGGGTCACCATGACCACGATGCACATCGACAGAATCGCAGCGAAGTGGAAGGTCGGCATGCCGAAATGGAACGGTGTCGGGAAGCCGAACATCGGCCCTTGAGTAACGTTAGAGAAATCCGCCATGCCGAGAAACACCGCCAGCACCGTGCCGATCACCATCGCCAACAGGATCGACAGACGCGAGATGGTGGAACTGCCGACCTTGCTCAGCAACAACACCAGCACCAGCGTGACCGCCGCCAGACCGATGTTCTGCATGCTGCCGAAGTCCGGAGCGTGGCTGTTGCCGCCCATGGCCCAGCGCGCGGCCACCGGCATCAGCGTCAGGCCGATGGTGGTGATCACGATGCCGGTAACCAGCGGTGGAAAGAACTTGGTGATTCGCGAGAACACCGGCGTGATCAGCAAACCGATCAACGACGCGGCAATCACCGCCCCGAGTACCGACTGAAAGCCGCCCTCCCCGCCACTGCTGACAATCGCCACCATGGTCGCGACACCGGAAAACGACACGCCCTGCACCAGCGGCAACTGACATCCGAAAAACGGTAGACCCAGGGTTTGCAGCAACGTGGCCAGCCCCCCCGCAAACAATGAAGCAGCAATCAACAGACCAATGTCCGCCGGCGATAACCCGGCGGCCTGACCGATGATCAGCGGCACCGCGACGATACCGCCATACATGGTCAGAACATGTTGCAGGCCGTAAGCCATATTCGCGCCGACCCCGAGGTTTTCGTCCTCGGGCCGTTGGTGTGAAACATGGGGCGTTTTCATGGTGGGGG
Source organism: Pseudomonas sp. GW821-FHT11G12 (assembly GCF_058808055.1). Taxonomy (NCBI): domain Bacteria; kingdom Pseudomonadati; phylum Pseudomonadota; class Gammaproteobacteria; order Pseudomonadales; family Pseudomonadaceae; genus Pseudomonas; species Pseudomonas sp. GW821-FHT11G12. Next base: position 290,678 of record NZ_JBXARH010000007.1, on the reverse strand, counting down.
GTTCCCTGGTTTTTGTTATGCGCACACTGTATTCAATACTCGTGACAAATGTCCATAGAGTTGTATACAACTTATCGGTCACATTATGGATAGGTAGCCACCCAACCTTCTATCCCGCCGCTTCCATCCCTCACAAATCCGGCAACACATCGTTAACTGCCCCTGCGCTCTATCCACCTAGGCTGAAGTGTTCATGGCGACCGACGGCGCGGCCGCTCTCTTTTTTATACATATAAAGTATGCATAATGAAGTCATTCAAGATTCAGTTCGACAAAAGCAAGAATGCTGCCAACAAACTCAAGCACAGAGGGATCAGCCTCGCCGAGGCCGAACCGGTCTTCCACGATGAGCGAGCATTGACGATTGAGGATAACGACCATGACGAACAACGCTGGATCACTCTCGGCAACGACGGCAAGGGACGTTTGCTGGTTGTCGTGTACAGCTATCGGGAGCCGAATCTGGTTCGAATCATTTCCGCGCGCAGCGCAACGCCCAGCGAGCGACGCCATTATTTTCCGGAGACTTGATCAATGAAGGATGAATACGATTTCACCCACGGAACACGGGGCGCCGTCGCCTCCAACAAGGGCAAGACCCGCATCACCATCATGCTCGATGACGCGGTCATCGAAGCCGCGCGCGGGGTCGCTGAAAGCGAGGGGTATGGCTATCAGACGGTAATCAATAACACCCTGCGCCATGCACTGCTCGACAGCCGGGGTGCAGCCGATGAACCCGAGCATGCCAGCGGGCAATTCAAGAAAGGCATCACCGCCACCGACCTCAAGAGTCTTGAGAAAAAACTGTCGGCGGCCGTGAACGAAATCCGGCGGGTACTGGAGCCGGATGTAAAACCGTAGGTTTCAGGCCGGCTGGATCAAGCGCGCCAGCGCCAGACGCGCACCAGGCTGGTGCGGCAAGCGCAGGCCGAACTCCCGCTCCAGCAATTCGATGAGCTCATCGACATCCGTCACCTCGCGTCGCTCGCTCTCGGCACCGATGCGATGGATCGCGAAACTGCCGTTGTTCAATGTGCGCCGCCAGCCGTCGCCCGTACGCGCGACCATCAGGCGCTGGGCGAACGGTGAATCCGGATGGGTCGAGACGTACCAGTTGCCGAGGGTGTAATCGATGTCTTCCTGACGTTGCAGGTCGAACAGGTACATCGGCCGCCATTCGCCGGAGACCCTGGCCCGCAGCATGTAGCCATCGGCCTGTACTTCGATGCGATAGGGTTCGTGGGGTGTGGACTGCTCGGCTTCGGTATCCAGAATCAGCGGCGCGGTCGGTACCATGCCGCCGAAGCCGACATCGGTGATGTAGCGCACGCCGTCGAGGGTCACCAGACTCAAGCGATGAGTCCGTGCCGTCCAGCTGCCTTCGGGCTGATTCATGACCACTCGCCCGCTGATGCCCCGCGCATCGAACCCCAACTCCAGCAACAAGGCCAGAAACAGATTGTTGAGTTCGTAGCAGTAACCGCCACGGGCATCGTCCAGGACCTTGCGCTGGATCGATGGCAGATCGATCAGCACGGGCTCGCCGGAGAGGGTCGACAGATTCTCGAAAGGAAAGGCACCGGTATGACGCAACTGCAACAGTCGCAGGGTTTCAAGGGTCGGTGCCGGGGGCGTGTCGAACCCCAGCCGTTGCAGATACTGTTTAAGATTCGCCAGGCGTGGCTCGCTCATTGCTCAGTCCTTTTGCAGGGAGACGCGGATCACTCCGCCGATGGTCGCCATGTATACGGGATCCGGCTATTGGATCGACAATAGATTTCACCAATCGGCTCTGTCGACTGATTTGAATCAGGCTCCATGAGCAGTTGCAACGACGCCGCCCGTTGCGGCGTAATGGACACACGCCCGAACCGACAAGAGCCGCCCCTCATGCAAACCACGCTGCAAGGCCAGGGCATCCTCCTGCGCCCTCTCCAATACACCGACGCCGATGCCTTGCTCCACGCCGCTGCCGATGGCGAGTTGTGGAACCTCACGGTCACCGTGGTGCCCTCGGCAACTACCGTTGACAGCTATCTGAAAAAGGCCCTCGACGGCCGCGAGGCCGGCACGGTCATGCCCTTTGCGATCGTATTGAAGGAGACCGGCGAGGTGATCGGCTCGACCCGGTTCTGGAAGATCGACCCGCTCAATCGCAAGCTGGAAATCGGCAGCAGCTGGATTTCGGCACGCTTTCAGAAAACCTTCGTCAACACCGAGGCCAAGTACCTGATGCTGCGGCACGCCTTCGAAGTGCTCGATTGCGTGCGCGTGCAGTTCACCACCGACGAAAACAACCAGAAATCACGCAACGCGATCCTGCGCCTCGGTGCACAGCAAGAAGGCATCGTGCGTCACGAGCGGATCATGCCGGACGGGCGCAAGCGCAACTCGGTGCGCTTCAGCATCATCGATGACGAATGGCCGCAGGTGCGCCTGAACCTTGAGCGCAAACTCGCCGGGTACGAGCAACGCTGACGGTCATCAGGCGCGATTGCGCAGCCACTGCAGGAAGCCTTTTTTCGACGCAACCACCGGCGCTTCCTGGGTCAGGGACTGGGCTTTGAGCAAGCGGAAATCGAGCAATGCCTTCATCGCGTCGTTGATGTCGTGGCGGGCGTCCAGACAAGGCTTGAGATACGACTTTTCGATGCGATACAGCGCACAAAAGGTCTTGGCGGAAAAGTCCGCCGGCAGCGAGGTATCGGAAAGAATCCCTGCCTCGCCGATCACTTCGCCCGGCCCCATGCGCCCGGACTCGAACGGTGTGCCGTGACGCTTCAAGGTCACCGAAACCACACCGGATTCAATGATGAACAGATGATCGCTGACCTCCCCGCCCGCCAGAATGATCTCGCCGGCGCGGAAGGTTTGCAGGGTCATGTTCTGGCTGAAGGTTTCTTTCTCTTCCTGACGCAGGGTGGAGAAAATCGGCGAGCTGTCGAGCAGCGCCCGTGGCCGTGAGAGATGGGCCGGGGCCGCGGGCTCATCGCTCGACAGCAGATTGAACCCGGACGCTTGCAGATGCCGGTAAGCCAGATCGAACAGTTGATTGCGCACTGCGCGCTTCTCGTTCATCGAGGCCACGAATCCGCTGATTTCGTATTCCGCACCGGCACTGCTGGAACTCTTCAGCGCCACGCTCGGCGCCGGGGTGTCCAGCAGCGGGCGACAACCTTGCATCGCCCGCTCCAGGGCGTCGATCACCGAATTCGGCCGCGCATGGGGGCTGACCTGCACGCTGACAGAAACCCCGAACATATTGCTCGGCCGGCTGAAGTTGATGATCTTGGCCTTGGCCGCCAGCGAGTTGGGAATCACCGCCATGCTGCCCTGGGACGTTTGCAGGCGCGTGGCGCGCCAGTCGATGTCGGTGACCCGCCCTTCCGTGCCGTCGATGGAGATCCAGTCATCGAGTTGATAGGGTTTGGTGGTGTTCAAGACGATGCCGGAGAACACATCGCTCAGGGTGCTTTGCAGCGCCAGACCGACAATGATCGCCAGTGCCCCGGACGTGGCCAGCACGCCTTTGACCGGCAGATCCAGCACATAGGCCAGTGCCGCAATAATGGCGATCAGGAAAATCACTGCGCCGAGCAGATCCTGCAACAGCCGTCCGGTATGACCGACCCGTTGCATCATTACCGCGCCGATCAGCACCGTCAGCGTGCGCGCCCCGAACAGCCACCAGCCGATCTGCAACCCGGTCGCCGCCAGGTGCAGCGGCACGTTGTCGGCCCACGGCGCCGGCTCCATCGGATTGAGGCCTTCGTTGAACAGCAGCACGCTGAACAGGCTGAAAATCAGCACCCGCACCAGCAGCTTCCATTCGCTGCCCCGGGAGCTGATCAGGCGCCACAGGCCCAGGTCGAGCAGGATCAGGATCAACGCGCAGAACAACGGATGTTCAGTCAGCAGAGACAGCATCAAACAACTCCGACAGAGGTCAATCGCGAGAAGATCGCACAGATTGGGCTTAGTGTAGGAGCAATTGATTTGGCGGGATGCGTGCTATTTGGCAGGCGCCGAAAAAACCTGTGGGAGACACCTTGTTCCCACAGGTTTTCATGGGGCTGGTTACTTGCCGCTGGTCAGCGTGCTGTAACTGGTCATCAGGTTGCGGTAGTCCGGGATGTGGTTGGAGAACAACGTGCCCAACCCTTCGATATCGTTGCGCCAGTCACGGTGCAACTCGCAGGCCAGACCGAACCAGGTCATCAATTGCGCGCCGGCGCTGGACATGCGGTTCCATGCCGATTCACGGGTCAGTTCATTGAACGTGCCGGAGGCGTCGGTCACCACGAATACATCAAACCCTTCTTCAAGGGCCGACAGCGCCGGAAATGCCACACACACCTCCGTCACCACGCCGGCAATGATCAGCTGTTTCTTGCCGGTAGCCTTGATCGCCTTGACGAAGTCGTCGTTGTCCCAGGCATTGATCTGGCCGGGACGGGCAATGTACGGAGCCTCGGGGAACAACGCCTTGAGCTCGGGCACCAGCGGGCCGTTGGGGCCGGTTTCGAAACTGGTGGTCAGGATCGTCGGCAGCTTGAAGTACTTGGCCAGGTCGGCCAGCGCCAGCACGTTATTCTTGAACCGGTCAGGCTCGATGTCGCGCACCAGCGACAGCAGCCCGGCCTGATGGTCGACCAGCAGAACGGCGGCGTTGTTCTTGTCTAGGCGTTTGTATTGAGTGCTCATTGCAGTAATCCTCGCGTGTTGTCGACCTCGGCGGAATGTCGAGGTCTCGGGTCAGCGCTGGGAATCCAGCGTTTCGTGTTCGTTCGCGACTTGCTGGGCCTTGAGGTAACTCTCGATCAGCAGTTGGTAATGCGGCATGGCCTGGGCGTAGACGGCTGCCCATTGCTCGGCATCGGGACGGTTCCACGAACCCTGCAGCTCGGAAAGCGTGGCCATGATGTCGATCGGCACCACCCCGGCCTGGGCCAGGCGGGCGATGGTCAGATCAGTGGCCAGTTTCGAGTGATTGCCGGAAGCATCGACCACCGCGAAGACCTTGTAGCCTTCGTGCACTGCGGCGATGGACGGGAATGCCAGGCACACGCTGGTCAGGGTCCCGGCGATCACCAGGGTTTTCTTGCCGGTGGCTTTGACGGCCGCGTGAAACTGCGGGTTGTCCCAGGCATTGATTTCACCTTTGCGCGCCACGTACTGCGCATGGGGCGCGGCTTCGTGAATCTCGGGAATCAACGGCCCGTTCGGCCCCTGCGGCACAGAGGCCGTGGTAATGACCGGCATCTTCAACAGGGTCGCCGCCTTGGCCAGCGCGATGGCATTGGCGCGCAGTTGCGGTACATCCATGTCCTTGACGATCTGGAACAGACCGCTTTGATGATCGATCAACAGCATGGCGCTGTCGTTTGGGTCGATAGTCGGTTTTTGGCCATTGAAGTTGGCCGCATTGACAGTGTTCATGTGCGTTTCCTCTTTCTTTTGGGCAGCAGCCATCCCTGGCCTTCGAACCGGCCTACGCGTCCTGTGTAGAGCGGGGTGTGGAAGCGCGGCGTGTCAGCCGTGCATGCGGCCGAAGCGGCCGGACTGGAAGTCGGCGAATGCCTGGTGGATTTCCTGCTCGGTGTTCATCACGAACGGACCGTGGCCGACGATGGGTTCGTCGATCGGCTCGCCGCTGAGCAGCAACACCACCGCATCCTCGCTGGCCTCAAGCGTCAGTTGCCGGCCGTCACGCTTGAACAGCGCCAACTGGCCCTGGCGCACCGATTCCAGACCGTTGACCTGCACCGAACCGCGCAACAGCACCAACGCGGTGTTGCGGCCCTCGTGCAGATCCAACGTCAGCAACTTGCCGGCGTTCAGGCGCAGATCCCACACGTCGATAGGCGTGAAGGTGCGGGACGGGCCTTTGTGGCCGTCGAACTCACCGGCGATCAGGCGCAGGCTGCCCGCGCCGTCCTTGAGCGGGATGCTCGGGATGTCGCCGTCCAGAATGGTCTGGTAACCGGGCGCCGCCATTTTGTCCTTGGCCGGCAGGTTGACCCACAGTTGCACCATTTCCAGATTGCCGCCGGTTCTGGCGAAGTTGTCCGAGTGAAACTCCTCATGCAGGATCCCGGACGCAGCGGTCATCCATTGCACATCGCCCGGGCCGATTGTGCCGCCGGCGCCGGTGGAGTCGCGGTGCTGCACTTCGCCCTCGTAAACGATAGTCACGGTTTCGAACCCACGGTGCGGATGCTGACCAACGCCACGTCGTTCGGTGGTCGGGGTGAATTGCGCAGGCCCGGCGTGATCCAGCAACAGGAACGGGCTGATGTGCTTGCCCAGGTTGTCGTAGGAAAACAGCGTGCGAACCGGGAAACCATCGCCGACCCAATGGCCGCGAGGGCTGGTGTAGATACCGATGATGTTTTTCATGGTTGCCTCCAATCGGGTGAATGACGCGATGGATTAAGCTTAAATCCATGACCATTGATGGACTAGACTGCAAAAATCAGCTTTAGCGTTCTATATGGAGAACGATGGTGGAAGACCTCAACACCCTCTATTACTTCACTCAAGTGGTGGAGCATCACGGCTTTGCCGCCGCTGGTCGTGCGCTGGACATCCCCAAGTCGAAACTCAGCCGACGCATCTCGCAGCTCGAAGAACGCCTTGGCGTACGCCTGCTGCACCGCACCAGCCGGCATTGTTCACTGACCGAGATCGGCCAGGCCTACTACCAGCGTTGCCTGGCGATGCGGGTCGAGGCCGAGAGTGCCGCCGAGCTGATCGAGCGCAATCGCTCCGAGCCTCAGGGGCTGGTACGCCTGAGCTGCCCGACGGCGCTGCTCAATTCCTGGGTCGGGCCGATGCTCACCCGCTACATGCTCAAGTACCCGCTGGTGGAAGTGTTCATCGAGAGCACCAACCGCCGGGTCGACCTGCTGCACGAAGGTTTCGACATTGCGCTGCGCGTGCGCTTTCCGCCACTGGAAAACACCGACATGGTGATGAAGGTGCTGGGCAACAGCACCCAATCGGTGGTCGGCAGCCCGATGTTTGCCGAGCGCCTGTCATCACCGCCCTCGCCGGCCGATCTCAATGGTTTGCCGAGCCTGCATTGGGGAGCGGCGCAACGTGAGTATCAATGGGAGCTGCTCGGGCCGAACGGCGCTTCGGCGCAGGTCCGGCACACGCCAAGGCTGGTCACCGATGACCTGATCGCCCTGCGTCAGGCGGTGATTGCCGGAGTCGGCGTCGCGCATCTGCCGAGCGTGGTCGTGCGCGAAGACATCGCCGCAGGACGCGTGGTGGAGTTGATTCCGGGCTGGGCGCCGAAATGCGGGATCGTGCACGCGATCTTTCCGTCGCGCCGGGGACTGCTGCCGTCGGTGCGCACGTTGATCGATTTTCTGGGTGAGGAATTTGCTCACAGCGACATCGCTTGAGACCTGCGATTGATTCGTGACTTCTGGTCAACAGTACTTTGCCCCGACAGCGGTTTTTCCAGAGGAATCAGACGCGGATACTCCCGCCCATTCCCACTGCAACCCTGGAGTCCTGCATGTCTGTTCCCGCTTTCGGTCTTGGTACGTTTCGCCTGCAAGGTCAGGTGGTCATCGATTCGGTGAGCACCGCCCTTGAACTCGGTTACCGGGTCATCGACACCGCACAAATCTATGAAAACGAAGCCGAGGTCGGCCAGGCCATCGCCGCCAGCGGCATCCCTCGCGACGAACTGTTCATCACCAGCAAGATCTGGATCGCCAACTTCGCCAGCGACCGATTGATCGAGAGCCTCAAGGAGAGCCTGCAAAAGCTGCAGACCGACTACCTCGACCTGACGCTGATCCACTGGCCGTCGCCGGAAGATCAGGTGCCGGTGGAGGAATTCATGGGCGCCCTGCTGGAGGCCAAGCGCCTGGGCCTGACCCGGCAGATCGGTGTGTCCAACTTCACCATCGATTTGATGAAACAGGCCATCGCAGCGGTCGGCGCGGAAAACATCGCCACCAACCAGATCGAGCTGCACCCGTACCTGCAGAACCGCCAGGTCGTCGAGTTCGCACAGAGCCAGGGCATCCAGGTCACGTCGTACATGACCCTGGCCTATGGCGAAGTGCTGAAGGATCCGCTGATCGTGCAGATCGCCGAACGACTGCAAGCCACCCCGGCGCAAGTCACGCTGGCGTGGGCGATGCAGTCGGGCTACGCGGTGATTCCGTCGTCGACCAAGCGTGCCAACCTGCAAGGCAATCTCGGCGCCACCGCGCTGACCCTGAGCGACGCCGACATGGCACTGATCGCCACACTGGAGCGCGGCCATCGCCTGACCAGCCCCAAAGGCATCGCGCCGCAGTGGGATTGATCGATCAGGCCTGAAGATGCTGCGCGAGGTCGTGCATGGCCTCGCGCAGCGAATCGATGGCGACCGTCAGCGCAGCCTCGGGCTCGTCGTCGCGGCAGGCCCGTTCGAGTACCCGGCAGGCCGAGACCACGCGCTCGGCACCGATCATGTGCGCCCCACCCGTGACGTGATGCGCCAGGTCACGCAAGCCTGCGCGGTCCCCTTTACGGCCTGACACGTCCAGCCGTTCGAGGTCGGCGCGCAGGCTGCTCAGTACCTCTTCACGCAATTGGCCGATGAGCGGGTTGTCCGCACCCGCCACCTTCAACAGCGCACTCAGGTCGAATTCAGTCGACCCCTGATCATCCACACTCTCTACCTGCGTTTCGCCGGCCTCTGCGGCCAGCAAGGCCTCGCTCAGTTCGCGCAGCAGAATCGGCTTGAACAGACAATCGTCCATGCCGGCCGCCAGGCATCGCTGTTTTTCTTCGATCCGTGCATTGGCGGTAAAACCCAGAATCAGGCAACGCGCCCTGCCCGTCGCCGTCTCTTCTTCACGAATCGCCCGCGCCAGTTCATGACCGTCAATCCCGGGCATGTTGATATCGGTGATCAGCGCATCGAAAGGTTGCCCCCGCCACAGCACCAGCCCCTGCTCACCGTTCCCGGTGTCGACGGCGCGGTGCCCGAGTTCGCTCAACTGCCGGCACAGCAACAAGCGATTGACCGGATGATCATCCACCACCAGCACCTTCAGCGACTTTACCGCCGTCACCGCTGACGTCGTTGCGGCCTCCTGCACGAGCGGCTCCAGCACACGCAGCTCCAGCCGCAGCATGACCTGCGTGCCACGCCCCGGCTCGCTGCTGATCCACAAGTCGCCGCCCATGAGTCGACACAGATTGCGGCTGATCACCAGCCCCAGACCGGAACCGCTGGGCGCCGACGGTTGATGACTACCAACCTGCACAAACGGGTTGAACAACCGTTGCTGATCCTCGGCGCTGATCCCCCGGCCACTGTCTTCGACGATCACGCCCGCTTCCAACTGTCCGTCCTGCTCGGTGAACACTTGCAAGCGCAGGCTGACCTCACCTTCGTCGGTGAACTTGATCCCGTTGCTCAACAGGTTCGACAGCACCTGTTTGAAGCGTACGGGGTCGAGCATCACGTCGACGTCGCTACGCTCATCCAGCTCCACCCGCCAGGACAATGACTTCTGTCGTGCCAGGCCTTCGAACACCCGACACACCGACGCCACCACCTCGCGCAGATTGGCCCGCTCAGGGGCCAGCGACAGATGCCCGGACTCGATCCGCGCGATGTCGAGAATATCGCCGATCAATGCCAATAACTGCTGCCCCGCATGGGACGCCACTTCAATCGCCGGGCGATCGGTTACGCCTTCGTCGGCACGCTTGAGTGCCAGCTCGAGCATGCCCAGCAACGCGTTCATGGGCGTGCGGATTTCGTGGCTCATGACCGCGAGAAACGTGCTTTTGGCACGGTTGGCGTCATCCGCCACCTCCTTGGCCTCCTGCAATTGACGCAGCCATTGCTGACGCTGGCGAATCTGCCGGCGTTGAAAACCGATCCAGCCCAATGCCAGCAACAACAACCCCGCCGCAACGGCAAACCCGCGCAGGATTTGCTCCCGATGACGCTGCCAGTAACTGTCCTGCAGCACTACGTTACGACTCCAGCGCGCGACCAGATCGTCCATTTCCTGCGGAGCGATGCTCAGCAGTGCCTTGTTCAGAATTGATTGCAGCTGCGGAGCATCAAGTGCCGTGGCCATCGCGATCCGGGCCGGCTGATCGCCCAGCGTGGAGACAATACGCAGGCGATCACGGTACTGGTGATCGATCTGATAACGCGCCACCAGCAATGAACTCAATGTCGCTTCGGCCTGACCGTCGAGCAGTGCCTGCGTGCCCGCCGCGGGGCTTGGCAATTCGACCAGACGGATCTGCGGCACATGTTCCAACAGATAGGCACGCAATGGATTGCCGCGATACAGCGCCAGACGCTTGCCCGCCATCTCGTCCAGGCTGCGAGGCCCGGGCGCCTTTGAATCGGCGATCAGCACAAAGGGGCTGTTGGCGTACGCCCGGGTGAACAGCATTTCAAGTTCGCGCTCGCGGCTCGGGGTCAGCACCGGTAACAGGTCGAGCTCCCCGGTCTTCAATTGCTCGACCTGGCGATCCAGGGACTGCCCGCGTACCACTTCGAACCTCAGGCCGCTGCGCTGACTGATCAGGTTGAGCAGTTGGGCGGTCAGCCCAGTGAAACGGCCGTCAGCGTTAAAGAACGTCAACGGCGCAAAGTCGTCGACAGCGCCGACGCGCACCACCGGATGTTGATCCAGCCATTGCTGCTCGCTGGCGCTCAGACTCACTCGCGATTGGGCCGCCATGTCGGCACGACCGGCGCTCCAGCGCAGTTCAATGGCCAGGCGCTGCTCCATGGGAATGGCCAGCAGCGCCTTGTCGACCAGACGCTTCAAACGCGTGTTGCTGCGAGTCAGGGCGAAGCCGAACGGGTTGGCATCAAGGCCGGAAGGCCCGGCCAGTTGCAGGTCGTTGTGAAAATTGGTGTTGATCAGATAACTGGCGCTGATGAAATCGCCGAGGTACAGAGCATCCCGACCGAACGCCACGGCGCCGAGGGCATCGAGAATCGAGCGGTAACGCTGCAGGGAGGCTTGCGGGTAAGCCTTCTCGATCATCGCGGCTGGCAGGTAGTCGTCCACCATGGCGATGCGCTTTCCTGCCAGATCTTCCGGCAATGGCTCGTCAAGCCGGGTCACCCACATCGGCTGATCCTCGGCGTAGGCGCGGGACAGCATCAGGTCGGGATCAGCGATTTCGAAGTTGTTCGACGTGCCCAGCAGGTCCACCTCCCCGGCCTTGAGTGCCGCCATGGCGGCTTCGCGATCGGGGTAGCACCAGACCTCGACACCGATGCTCAGCAACTGGGCGATCGCGTCGGCGTAATCGGCTGTGAGGCCTTCCAGTTCGTATCGTTTGCGAGTCAATTCAAAGGGTGGGTAATCCGGCCAGGAGGCACCGATACGCAGCACCGGATGTGCACTGAGCCACTGTCGATCCTGTTCATCGAGGCGAAGCTGCACACCCTCCAACCGGGTGCGAGAGACAATTTCCAGTCTTTGTGCGGCCTCGCCTGCCTGCACCCCGTTGGCGAGCATCAACAGCAACAGGAAGGCAAAACGTAGCGGCCTCATCGTGCGCAACCGTTCAGAACAGACCGTTGCGCTTGACCAACTCTCGCAACAACACCAGCGAATTCATCCCGAGCTTGAGCATCAAACGGGTCTTGTAGGTGCTGATGGTCTTGTGACTCAGGTTCATCTCCTCGGCGATGCGCTTGTTGGCTTTGCCGTGCGCCAGTTGCACGAGGATGTGCAATTCGCGATTGGACAATCGTTCGATCAGCTGCCGCTCATCACTGTGCACATCGGAGTGCCCTGCGTCGATCTCAGGCAATTCCTGGAAATAGCTATAACCCGAACGGACAGCCTTGATCGCGTTCTGCAACTGCTGCAGCTCGGCAGACTTGGCCACAAAAGCCATCGCACCTGCACGTCGGCAACGCACCAGGTAGCTGGCCGGGTCGGCCGATGAAAAAATCACGATTTGACAGACCAGCCCGAGGACATTGATCCGGTCCAGCACTTCAAGACCGCCCATGCCTGTGAGCTTCAAGTCGAGCACGATCAGTTTCGGCGCGTGTGCACGGATCATCGGCACCACGTCGACGCCGCTCGAAGCGACATGAACCGGTTTATAGCCCAGTGATTCCAGAACCATTCTGACGGCACCGACGACCACCGGGTGATCGTCGACGATCAATGCTGAATCCATGACCACTCCCGGGCGAGTACATGACGATGGCGCCACCGATCTTGCATGAACGGGACTATTGGTAGCTGCGCTACGACTGTTACACGGGACGCACGGCGAAGCACCTGTCAGACCTGACAGTTGCGCCACCGACCGATCTGTGATCAGGCGCGCATTTGCGCCAGCGATTTTGTCTGGCCACTGCGCGTCGAGCGCTCCAGGGAAGCCTCGACCGACGCCATCAACTGCGTGATTGCATTCATTGATGGCAACGCGGCGTGGCTGGAAGTGATTTTCGCCTGAAAAAGCCCGGAAACAGCCGATGAGTTCGCCGGCTCGCCATAGACCAGCGCATGCCGGACTTGCGGATGGTCGAACAGGAAGCCACGCAGATCCGGCATCCCGGCCGCAAGCGCGGCGTTGATCACCAGCACATCGAACGGCTGGCAGCCGTAATCGACCAGCGTCAACAGTTCGGCGAGGTTCTGCACCGGTGCGATGCGGTAGTAATCGAGGCCATTGAACATCCGCTCGATTTTCATCCGGTGAAAATGCTGCGGGTCGGCGATCAGGATACGCAAGGTTTTGTCGGTCATCGTGGGAGTCCCGGTAGTCGCTTCAAGTGGCGGCAAAGACTACCCAAGCATCGGGACGAGCTCTGTAGGACTTTTCCGAAAAAACCCGTCACTGATCCGGATTAAACGCGTCGCCATGCAAATCCAGCCATTTCAACAAGTCCGGCCCGGCCATGGGCCGTGCGTACCAGTAGCCCTGCCCTTGCGTGCAACCCAGCGCCATCAGCTCACGACGCTGCGCAGCGCTTTCGATCCCTTCGATCACCACGCTCATGCCGAGGGTCTCGCCCAGCGCCAGAGTGCTACTGATCACCGCCCGGCAACGGGGCTCGTGCTCAAGACTGCGAACGAACTCGGCATCAAGTTTGATTTCGTTGAACGGCAACTGGCACAACCGCTGCAACGACGAAAAACCCGCGCCGAAGTCGTCGATCGACAACCGGCAACCCATCATCCGCAGGCGGATCAGTCTTTCCAGACTAGTGGCCGGTGCCTCCAGCAAACCGCTTTCGGTCAGCTCGAACGTCAGTCCCGAACCGCAGGCGCCATGCTGCGCCAGAATGCGCTTGATGGTCGTCGTCAGGTCACTGCCGGCCAATTGCACGGCTTGCAGGTTGAACGCCAGGTTCAAGCCAATGCCGGATGCCCGGGCGCTGCGCTGCACGCCCAGGGCCTGATCGAGCTGAGCAAACAGCAACTCATCGAGCAACCCGCAACGCTCCAGCACCGGCAGAAAATGCCCCGGTGCAATCACCCCCAGCGTCGGGTGTAACCAGCGGCAAAGCACTTCGACCCCGCACACCTGCCCCGTGAGCAAATTGAACTTGGGTTGATACCAGGCCTGCAACTGCTGCGCGTTGAGTGCCTGACGCACCGTTTCTTCACTGGCGAGGGTGATTTCCGCACCCGGTGGTCGCTGGATCGAGGGCCGGTCGAGGGACTTTCTCAGCAGATCACCCAGCACCTGCGCATGCAACGGCTTGCCCACATCGCCCAGCAGCTCAAGCCCGAGCAACGCCACCATTTGATGCACCGCTCGACGCAGATCCGCCGGCAGCGAACTGCTGATGATGATCGACCGGACCTGCCCCGAAGCGCCCACGCGGTGCAGAAACTCAAGCCCGTCCATGCCCTCCATCTGCAAGTCGCACAACGCGATGTCGACCGCCCCGACCTGCTGCAATACCGCCAACGCCTGAGCGCCGTCGCCGGCCTCGTAGACTTCGTGGCAGCCGAGGGTTTTCAACAGGTTCACCGCGACGGAGCGTTGAAACGCATGATCTTCAAGGACCAGGACACGAAGGGGCAGACAGCGCATGGGGATCGACTCGTTGACGGTTGGGCGGAGCTGATTGTGGATAAATCAGGGAGATCAGCGCGTTGGGAAAAGTCCCGACTTTTGTGGGAAATTTCCGAAAATCCAATAAACGCGTCTCGAATTCATACAAAGAAGACGTACCGGGACGACCCGATACGGCTTTGTTTTCCTACCAGAGATAGCGATAACCCAGGTTCAAGCCAAACGGCTGTTCAATGCCGTTGCCTTTGGCGTACTCGGCATCCAGGGAGATCTTGCTCTTCTCGCTGACCTGTAACACCCCGCCGAAACCCACTTCCACGCGATTACCCGGCAGCTGGGCGTCGAACCGGTTGCCGTTGACGCTGACCTTGCTCGTGCCGGCGTGTTCGGTGACGTAGGACGCCTTCACGTACGGCTGTGCCTGCATGCCGTTGCTCAGTGTCAGGCTGCGACCGAACAATGATCCGACCCGACTTTGCAGCGCGTCGAGATCGTCGGACTTGACCCGCAACCCGTTGCTGGCGGTGTAGCTGGCGCCCTGGGTACGTGTCGCCGTGATTTCCAGCTGCGGCTCGACGAACCAGCCGTCCTTGAGAGCGATGTGCTTGCCGACTTCGATGTCGGCGCCGACACCGTGGGTGCTGTAGTCACCTTTGACTGAGGCGCCCAGATTGGTCGGGGTCTTGATGTCGTGGTCGAAGTGGCTGTACTTCAACACGCTGTCGACATACACGCCGCTGTCATGCAAATACGTGGCATAGACACCGAACATCCGACTGTCGATCATGCCCGAGGCACCTTCACCAAAATCCAGATCCGAACGCGCCGTGCCGACCATGCCACCGAGGTAGACCTTGCCGCTGTCCACCGCAACGGCCTTGTCGGCACCCACTTCCAGACCGGTGATGTCCTGGCGATAAGCGCGGCTCGAATGCTCGCTGACGTCAAAGCGCTTGCCAATCGCACGCGTCCAGACGCCACCGTCGTCCTGCCCCATGCGCAGTTCGCCCAGGCGTTTGACCAGCGCGTTCATCTGCGCGCTCCACAAACTCGCCCCAGCGGTGTGCGCGGCAATCGCGGCGTTGGCGCCCTTGGACAGTCCAGCAGCAGGCGGATCGACCGGGCGCGTGGGTTTCAGCGGCGCTTCGGGTTCATCGGGATCCACCGGTGCCGGCGGGACTTCACCCGTGCTGGCCAGTACCCAGTCATCACCTTCGTGGCGCAAGGTATAGCGAAAGGCACCCGCATCGACGTGCCCCCCGAGCAGGCCGAATCTGGCGTCGCCGCCCTGAGTACCCAACAACAACAAGCGACCGTCCGAGGTCGCCGGTTCATGCCCCGAATCACCGACGATCAGCGTGTGGTCGCCGCTGGCCAGGCCCGCGCCCTGCACTTGCAGCACGTCGTTGTGTACGCTGGCGATATCGCTGTTCAGCGCAATCGTGCCACTACCGGACAGGGCATTGACGGTGAAGGTCTTGAAGCTGCCGTCGGTACTGGGCACAAACGCCAGGCGACCGCCGTTGAGGGTCAGCGAGTCCACGGTCTTCACGCCGTTTTCCATCACATTGACCGTGCCACCCGCCTGCGCCACCAGACCATTGGCCTGGGCGCCGCTGTACAGATTGACCTGGCCGCCATTGCTGACAACGCTGCGGTTGGCGGTGCCGGTGTCGTAGACACTCTGGGAGCCACCCTGCACCCGCGTGTCATTGGCCACTGCACTGCCCAGCACGCCACGACGCAGGGTTTGCTCGCCGCCGGTCTCGATGATGCTGCCGTTGGCCTGGGCCATGTTGATCAGGTTCTGCACACCGCCATCGTTGATCCGCGTGTCATTGGCGATGGACATGACATCCAGAGTCTGCACGCTCCCGGCATTGATGACGGTACGGTTGGCGGTGGATCGCGTAACGCTTTGCTGGCCCGCATTGAGCACGGTGTCATTCGCCACACCGCCGGTGGTGACGCTTTGCAGCCCTCCGGCGCTGACCACCGTGCCATGACTGACGCCACTGTCGACGCGCTGGGTGGCACCATCGACCTGGGTGTCATGGCTCACACCGTTGGAAAATACCGTTTGCGTCCCGGTTCCGCTGACCGTGGTGCGGTGAGTTGTGCCGTTGCTGCCGATCGTTTGCGTGCCGCTGGAAACCTGCTCGTCGTAAGTGACGGCGCCGTCCTTGACCACGGCGGTGTAGGCACTCGCCTGCAACGGAAGCAGCAATGCGATGGCCATGGCAACGGGTGAGCGATTGAATGAAGGAAGGCGTTTTATCATGGGTGGAATCTCAACGGTGTCGTCAGTCACGCTGACGTTTTCGGGCTGAGGTCGAACAACGCAAGGAATGGGCTCGCACTCAGGCAAGCCGGCAATTTAGAGATCGGGGAAGATTTTCTGAGTAGGACAATTCCTTTCACTTGTAGGAAATTTCCCAAGGCGTTCAGAGGGACTGAAAACGGATCAGGGAAAGCGAGCCCGTTGCAGGCTCGCTTGTACCGGGTCAGCCGCGAGCACCTACCATCGAAGCACCATGGGAAATGATCACTTCCACCCGGCGATTCATCTGCCGTGAAGCGGCGTTGCCATTGTCGGCAATCGGAAATTGCTTGCCGTAACCCTTGGTGAACAGACGGTCCGCGCTGATCCCCATGCGCTGGAGCGCAACCGCCACCGCCTCAGCCCGACGCTCGGACAGGCGCTGGTTGAAATCGTCGCCGCCCACGTCATCGGTAAACCCTTCGATGCGCACCTTGCGCTCCGGGTTGTCCGCGAGGTACTGCGCCAATTGATCGAAATTGCGCTGGCTGCCGTACTTGAGATCGGCCTTGCCGGTGTCGAACAGCACGTCGCCGAAGGTCACGACTTCGCCGCGCGGAGTCTTTTGCGCCTTCATCGCTTGCAGGGCCTTGAGCTGTTGCGTGCGCACGTCGAGTTGCACCTGAGTGCGCTCGGCGTCGATCTTCTTCAAGGCCGACTCGGCCTGACGCAGCTCGATGGTCTGTTCGGCCAGGGCGATTTTCTGCCGGGCCAGGTAGGCCAGTTGATCGACCTCCGGCGACTGGCGATCCTTGAGCGATGCCTGACCGGCCGTGTTCAAGGCGTTGAACGCGTCCCGGGTTTCGATCGCCGCCAGCGTGCTGGCCTCGGGCTTGTGCTGCAACGCCGCAAACTGCGCGCGGGCTTCCAGCAATTGAGGATTTTCCGGTGGCGTAGCGCAACCGGCGAGCATCAGGGCGAACAGCGAAACGGCTGGCAGTAATTTGAAAGCAGTCATGGCCACTCCTTATTGGGCGCTGGCGGGCGGGCTGAAACCGGGGTCTTGCAGCATTTCCTGCTTGAGCACCTGAATACCGCTGCGGGCATCGGTGAGTTGTTTCTGCCATTTGACGGCACGGGCCTTGCGCTCGGCGAGGTTGGCGTCGGCCTCGATCTGCTCGGCCAGCAGTCGGGCCTGTGGATAGTCCTTCTCGCCGAGTGCGCGCTCCATCAGGAACATTTTGTCCTGGGCGGCTTTCATTTCCAGGGGCGCGTACTGCGTGGCATCGGCTGATACCGCACGGTTGACCGCATCCCTGGACAACGTGATCTGCTGTTGCGGAATCGGCACGCCGGCACAGGCGCTCATGACTCCGGCCATGATCAGCAGGCAGGCAGAAGCCCGCGCGCGGGAAGACACACGTTCAATCGTCATTCAACACTCCTAACTGTGAAGTCCGAGCCCGTCGTTATTGATCTGTGGGCCCGAACGGATTGCGCTCAGACAAGTCCGGAAAATCAGTAGTAATTGATCGTGAAAGTCGCGGTGGCATTGGCCGGGCCGGCCGTGATGCTGTCGGCGGTCTGGATGTAGCGCGCTTTCAAAGGGATGCGGTAACTGTTGCCCTCGACCGCCGTCGGGGTAATGCCACTGGCGCGCAAAGTCGCCAGCGGCAACGGCGTGCCATGGCTGTCAGCGACTTGCAGGCCGATGCCAGTGGCGGCCGGCGGCTGGCCAGGGGCGCTGGGGTTCAGGCTCAGGATCCCGAGGTTCGGCGTGATCGCCGCGCGGGTCGGGTCGAGCCGAACCTGCAGCACGTTGTTCTTGCGCGAGTCGAGGTTGTTGCTCGAACCGTCGCTCAACCAGCGCGGGCCGGTGTTCTGGTAGTAACCGTTGAACGCCGGGCAATTGTTCAGCTCGATGGAGAAATCCTTCCACGCGGTGAAGGTGTTCTTGCCGGAGAATTCCTTGAGCATGTGCGAACCCATCGCCACCGGGACATCCGGGGTCTGGCAGGTGCGCGAGACGATGTTGATGCTGCCGGACAGGTTGACCCGCATCACTTCAACCGAGTTACTGGAAGCGCGAGTCTGAGTGGTCGTCGGCAATTGCGCACCCTGGATGGTGCCAGGCGATACCGCACCGATCTTGATCAGCGAGACGTCGAACGCCAGGGTGTGCTGCAAGGTGTACACACAGTACGCGGTGCCCGCTCCGCAATTGATGTCATTCGTGTTGAAAGGCAACGCCGTTCCCGCGTACCAGATCGCTACACCGATTCCCGGGACGCCGGTCTGATAGACATTTCCACCCCAGGGGGAGCCTGACCACGATGACAGCGGCAGAGGTCTGACAGGCAGTTCGCGACGCGTCTGGACGTTATACAGACCGGGGGAACAGCTCAACAGAGACGGTGTGGCAATGTTGAAAGTCTGACGGTAGATTTCGGCGCCCAGAGGCACATCACGTCCGACCGTGATGTTGCCGCCCAGTAACGGCATGGTGCGAACGACCGGCCCGCCAGCATCCACATAATTGCAATCGGCCATCGCCATACCCGCTATCAACGACAGCCCGGCCACTGCAACACTCGGCTTGATCAACGTCATCATCTTCATTACTGGTCTCCCGCCGCGCCATTCGCGGCCAAGCGGTTATCGGGTTGAACGAGTGCGCAGCGCACATCGACCTGGCGCAGTTGCTTGCCATCGCTTTTGCCCGGTGGCAATGGCAACGCGCATTGCTGGCCAGCCTGGGTTCCCCAACTGATCAACAGCCGGCGTGCATCGTCCTTGACCCGTGCATAGAGCTGACCGCCCTGCCCGACCACGCCCACCGACACGCCACGGTCATCGACCACGCTGGCGCCGAACGGCAACGCAGCGCCGTCGTCCAGGGTCACGTTGAGCAACAGCGCCTGGCCGTTGCTGGTGCCGTACTTGAGCGCGACCACCGCCCCGGCCCGTGGGGCGACTTGCTGGCTGGTTTCGCTCAGCTCGACGTCCAGGGAAGTGCCCAGCGGATCGATCGCCACTTCGTTCAATTCGTAAGGACGCAGGTACGGCACCACGGCGTTGCCGCGCTTATCGAGCTTCAGTCCGGGGAAGCCGACGACTTTCGCGCCTTCGGCACCTTCGGCACTGATCACCGCCATGGTTTCACCGCGGTACGGGGTGAACGTCACACCGTTGGGGTGCGCGACCACACTGCCGCTGGCATTGAGCGACAGGCTGTCGTAGCCCTCACCCCGACTGACCGTGGCGCCCACCATGGCTTTGGGCCCGATGTACTGGCCGTTGACCGAGGTGCTGTTGGTACGGCTGGCGCCTTCATGCCCGGCGGTGATCCCGTAGTTGTATTGGCGATCAACCCCGGCAGTGCCGCTGAGGGTCGCTTGCTCGCTGACATTGCCCTGGGTGTCACGCATCACCCGCGCCGACAGTTGCGGGCGATTGGTCGACGAGCCGAATTCCAGCGGCATGCTCACGGTGAACAACAGGCTGTTGTCCATCTCGCCCATACCAATGCGCGCACGGTTGGCACTCACGCCATAGCTGACCGAGCCGACCTGCTTGTTGTAGCTGAACTGGTACTGCAGATCGCTGCCCGGCAGGTTCCAGTAATTCTGGGTAAACCCACTGAACGCGACCTGCCCCCAATCGCCCAGGCTCTGGTTGGCGGTCAACGACAAGCGACTGCGTGGCCGGCCGAACTGGCTGGTGTCCAGGCCATTGCGTTCGGCATCGAGCAGTTGCACGGCATTGTTGAAGTCCAGGTAATCGCGGGTGGAAAACCGCGTAGCGGCCACAGCGAAGTTACTGCCGGTGCTGAGAATGTTTTTGCTGTAGCTCAGGCGCGCACTCTGACCACTGGCGGTGCCGCTCTTGAGTTCGGTCTGCGCCTGGGTCACATCCACCGCCAGCGCGCCGATCGGTGTGCTGAAGGCCAGACCGGCCAAAGCCGAGCGATAGTCGTCACTGAGCTGGCCGCCGCTGTAACCGGTGAACGTGTTGTTCAAACCACGTTGATAGGTGCCCTGCAACAGGCTCGCCTGGCTGTCGATGTAGTTGTTGCGAGTCTGGCCGGCGGTCACGCTGAAGCGCGAAGTACCTGGACGCAGCAACTGCGCCGTCGAGGCGAACGGCACGATAAACGACTGTTCGCTGCCGTCGGCTTCATACACCGTCACGTCGAGATCGCCGCCGTAGCCGGTGGAGTACAGGTCATCGATCACGAAGGCGCCCGGCGCCACCGTGGTTTCATAGAGCAGATTGCCGGCCTGACGTACCGCCACCCGCGCACTGGTGCGGGCAATGCCACGGATCACCGGCGCATAACCGCGCTGGGACTCGGGCAACATGCGATCGTCAGTACCCAGTTGCACACCGCGATAGGCCAGCGTGTCGAAAATCTCGCCACTGGTATTGGCCTCGCCCACGGTCAACTGACTCTTGAGCGAGGTGATGTCGCGCTGGGCGAACGTGTTCAGCACCTGATAGTTCTGGCCGCTGGTCTTGTCCCAACTCACCGAACCGTTGTGGCGCAGACGCCAGTCACCAACGTTCAGCCCGGCGTTGAGGCCCAGGTAAGCGGTGTCGTAATTGCCGCCATCGGTCTTGTTGTGGTTGGCGTTGAAGTTGTAGCTCAGGGTGCCGGCGGTCACGCCGCGATCCCACAGTTCGGGGCTGACATAACCACGAGCGTCACGGCGCAAGGCGGCCTGCGGAATGCTGATGTCCAGTTGTTGGCTGGACGGCGAAAACGTTGCACTCGCGCCGCTGATCAATTGCGCGATGTCCAGGCACGTGGCGCCGCTTTCCAGGCTCGCGGTGGCCTCGGGCGACAAGCGACGCACATCGACGCCGATCAACTCAAGCAGACCCTGACTGAAGCACACGGTCGGGTGGCTGCCATCGGCCTCGGCATTGATGCGGATATCCTGGCGGGTCATGAGTTTGCCGTTGACCGCCACGTCGGCGCGGTACTCGCCGGGCAACACCGGGTTGCCCTGCTGGTAGGCGCTCAGGTCGAGACTTTGCGAATCCTCGGGCAGGAAAGCGTCGTTGAACTGCACGTCTTCGGCCAGAACCGCCGGGGTTGCCAGTGCGGCTGAAACACCGGCCAGCGCCTGGATCACCAGAGCTGTCAACGGATTCAGGGCAAAGCGAGGTCGAGCCTGCGGGAAGCCCCCCAGGCGTGGATACGTTTTCATGGTTGCTCGCGCGCTATGTCAGTGGCAGAGAGTTCAGGGTTTGAGCGGTTGCTTGATCGGCAGCAGAGCGCCGTAATCGTTGATCGCGTTGTACTCGACCTGCGCAGCCGCACCGGGCGCCGATTTGAGGGTGGGCAACGCAAAAACCTTGGTTTCTCCGGGCCCGACCATGCCGTTTTCGCTCTCGTACCGTTGGTTGCCGACACTCAATGTCAGGGCTACCTGGGACACGTGATAGGCCGTCGGGTTGAAGGCCTGGAGGGCAAAACCCTTGTCGGCCGTGACGACTTTCCATTGCACCTGTTGCGGCGCATCGCTGGCGTTGCCGGGCAAACCGTCGGGGCGATAGAAGATCTTGATCCGTGAACGGAAAGCCATTTGCAGCACGTTAAGATCCACCGGACCTTCAGCCTTGGGCGGGACTTCCAGCACATTGAGCCAGAACACCGATTCCTTACTGGTCGGCAAACCGCTGCCGGTGAACATCAACCGCAGGCTCTGGCCTTTGTCCGGATCGATCCGCGACACAGGCGGCGACAGTACGAACGGCGCCTTGGAACTGGTCGGACTGGACTTGATATCGCCATCGTCGACCCAGGACTGCACCAACACCGGACGGGCGCCGTTGTTGTTCAATTTGACGGTGACTTCCTTCTGACTCGCCGGGTACACCAGACGCGTCCCGGTGATCACCACACCGGCCTTGGCTTGCGAATACATCAGCAGGGAAAACATCACTAATACGCTGATACGAAGAACGTTTGCATATCGCATGACACACCTCTTCGGTCGCCATGGCGCGCAAGTCCCTCAGGACCGCACGCGCCACGGCAGACACGGCTTACTGATAGTCGACGTTGTAAGTCACGGAGCTGACCACGGTGCCCGGGGTGGTGGCGCCGGTGGCGAAGTACTGCACGGCGTAAGGCATGTTGGCCGCGCCAGTGCCGTCGATGGTGTTGCGGGTGGTGCTGGTGATCTGGCCGGTGCTGCCGGCCTTGATCACTGCGCCGCCCTGCTGATCCACCAGTTGCAGTTGCACGTTGGTCGCGGTGCCGGTCATGTTGTTCAGGTTGCCGCTGACCGGGTCGACGGTGGAACCTGCGTTGAAGAACGCGGCGGCGGTGGTGGCGGTGCCGACGCAGTTGCTCAGCTGGATGTTGAAACCGGTGCGGCCTTCGGACTGGCCGGCAGCGGTCAACAGACCGGTGGAAATGGTCGGCAGGGTCACGGTGGCGATGGCTGGGGAGACGACGCCGTCAACGGCGATGGTGCAGGTCTGGTTGACCAGTTCACCGTTGAAATTGATGGTGCCGTCAGCGGCATTGGCAACCTGGGCGCCAGTGGCAGCGACCAATACGGCGAGGGCGAGAACTTTGCGATTCATCAGGACAACTCCAATAGAAAGAGACCAACCTGTCGCGAAAGCCTGGATGGGTTGTCAGACGCGGGATGCGTCTTGAACTACAAGCCATCTGCCTGGGCGACGCAGTCATCTTGATCTTCTGGAGGAGGCGTTCGTGTAGGCGCATTCCCTGCGCCATGTAGGAAAATTCCTAGCGATTGAAACATTCAGACAAGGTAAGGCTGCAACTGCCCAGACAAGCGTTCCATGGCTTGTTGCAGGTCATCGACAGCCTCGGTCAACCGTGCGGAATCCAGCCCGTTGCAGGCCGTTTCCAGTGCTTCGCAGGCTTGCAGCAGACGCTGGGCCTTGATGATCCGCGCCCCGCCCTTGACCCGGTGCGCCAGGTCCGCCAGCCCCGGCAGATCATGCGCCGAGAACAAGCGCATCAGGCGCGCCATGTCTTCATCGTTGCTGCTAGCCAGATCGCCCAGCAGGCTGGCGATCGAGACGGGATCGCCGCGGGTCAGTTGCTCCAGACTCGCCAGATCGAATTCATCATCCGAAGCTGGCGCAGGTTCGGGTGCAATCGCGATCTGCTCCGGAACCACCCCCGCCAGGCGTGCATTAAGGTCCTTCAGGCTGATCGGCTTGAACAGACAATCGTCCATGCCCGCCATGCGGCAGCGGGCAATTTCCTCAGGTTGGGCGTTGGCGGTGAAACCAAGGATCAACCCCGCTTTCAGCCCTCGCGCCGTTTCGTCGTCACGAATCGCCCGGGCCAGTTCGTAGCCGTTCATGATCGGCATGTTGCAGTCGGTGATCACCACGTCGAACGACTGCGCCCGCCAGGCACGCAAGCCGTGCGCACCGTCTTCGGCATCGGTAACCCGGTGACCGAGATAACTCAGTTGCCGGGACAGCAGCACGCGGTTGGCCGGGTAATCATCGATCACCAGAATATTCAGCGAGCGGCCGGGCAGCGTCGGCTCGATCTCTTCGGCGGGGACCTCGGCGAGTGCCGGCAGCGTGGACAGCGTCAGTTGCACGTCGATCTGTGTGCCCTGCCCCGGCGTGCTGCTGAGGTTGAGCTGGCCGCCCATCATTTCGCACAGCGTGCGGCTGATCACCAGCCCCAGGCCGGAACCGCTGCGTGATTGCTGTTGGTTGTCCGCTTGAGTGAACGGACTGAACAGCCGCTGCTGGTCCTGCTCGGAGATGCCGACGCCGGTATCTTCAACTCGCAGGCTGATCGCCAGACGCTCGTCGTCGGCCGTCGGCAGCGATTTCAGGCTCAGGCGCACCTGCCCCTGCTCGGTGAACTTGATCGCATTGCTCAGCAGGTTCGACACCACTTGCTTGAAGCGCAATGGATCGATCAGCACATCGCGATGCGTGCCCACGTCCAGATCAAGCACCAGCCGCAGTTGTTTCTGCCGGGCCAGGCCTTCAAAGATGCGCGCCACCGATTCCACCAGTTCGCGTAGGTTGGCCCGTTCGGGGGCCAGCGACAGGCGCCCGGATTCGATCCGCGCGATATCCAGAATGTCGCCGATCAAGTCCAGCAAACCACGAGCGGCCCCGGATGCGACTTCGATGGCGAAGCGGTCCGTCACGCCTTGATCAGCTTGCTTCATGGCGAGTTCGAGCATGCCGATCACCGCGTTCATCGGCGTACGGATTTCATGGCTCATGGTCGCCAGGAACGTGGTCTTCGCCCGGTTCGCGTCGTCGGCGCCCTCCTTCGCTTCGCGCAACGCTTCGAGCAGGCGCTGGCGTTCGCTGACGTCGATCCAGCCGCCGATCATTCCGCTGACCTCGCCGTTGCTGCCGCGGTACGGCAGCATCCAGTGATAAATGGTCAACATCTTGTCGCCCAGGCTCAGGTGTCGATCCTGCACCCGTGGCACGCCTTCGCTCATCACTTGCAGATAGTCGTCGTGGTACGCCTGGGCCTCGGCCCGATCCGGCAACACACCTTCGATCACGGTCTTGCCGATTACCGCTTCGCGCTCGACCGCAAACACCTGCAAGTAGCCCTCGTTGCAGACCAGCAGCCGGCCTTCCCGATCGCGCACGTAAATCGGATGCGGTGTTCCGTCGATCAAGACCCGCATGAACTCCAGCTGGTCGTTGAGGGCGATTTCCGCCTGTCGACGCTTGCGCATCAGCCAGCGCAGATAGGCGATCCAGCCCAGCGCCAGCAACAGCAGAACGGCCGCCAGCGCAAAGCCTTGAATGATCGCGCTGCGGTTGCGCAGCCAGTAACTGTCGTCGACCACCACCTCGCTGCGCCAGCGATTGGTCACCTCGTCCATCTCTTCCGGCGGGATGCTCAGCAGCGCCTTGTCGAGGATCGAATACAGCTCCAGTGAACCACGCGCCGTGGCAAAGGCGACGCGTGCGGACTGGGTGCCGACCGTGCTGGTGATACGCAACCGGTCGCGATACTGCCGGGAAATCATGTAGCGCGCGGTGATCAGCGAGTTGACCGCCGCATCGGCCTGACCGTTGGCAACCATGGCCATGGCCTGCTGCGCGTTTTCGGCATCCACCAGAATGACTTTCGGATATTGCTCGACCAACATGTCGCGCACCGGATTGCCGCGAATCAGCGCCAGCCGTTTGCCGGCCATATCGTCCAGAGTGTTGGGACTGGTGGTGCTGGTGCGGGTGACCAGCACAAACGGCGTGCTCAGGTACGGCCGGGTGAAGCGCAGGACGTTTTCCCGTTCGGCGCTCGGGGTCAGGGTGATCAGCAGATCCGCCTGATTGCTACGGATTCGTTCGAGCAACTCCGGCACGGAGGCGGCGCGCTCCACATCGAATTTCAATCCCGTACGCAATGCAACCTTGGCCAGCACATCGGCACTGATGCCACGGAACTCGCCATCCTGACCGTAAAAGGACAACGGCAGAAAACTGTCGTCGATCGCCACCCGCAAACGTGGATTGCGCGCCATCCAGCGTTGCTCGGCGGCGCTGAAATGCAGTTTCTGCTGACCGGGCATGCTCGCCCCGCCAGCGCTCCAGCGCCGCAGGATGGTCATGCGTTCGCCCACCGGAATGCTCGCGAGCGCTTCGTTGACGATGCGCAACAGACGCTCGTTGCTACGCGGCATTGCGAAGGCGAAGTTCTGCACTTCCATCTGCGAGAAGTCGGCCAGTTGCACGTTGTTCAGGTAGTTCTTGTTGATCAGGTAATTGGCACTGATCGAATCGCCCAGATACACATCGGCACTGCCGAAGGCCACGGCGCCGATGGCACTCAGGGTCGAGGGATAAAGTTGTACGTTCGCCTTGGGATAAAACGCCCTGACCGCATCGGGCGGCAGGTAGTGATAGAGCATCGCCACCTGTTTACCGGCCAGGTCAGGCGTCAGGTTCTGACTGTCGCCGACCCGGGTCACCAGCGTCGGCTGATCGTCGGCATAGGCGCGCGACATCACCAGATCAGCGTCGGCGCCTTCATAGCCGTTGGAGGTGCCCAGCAGATCTACTTCACCCTGCTTGAGCGCGTCCACCACTTCCGAGCGCGAGGCATAACGGCGTACTTCGATGCGCACATGCAGCAACTCGCCGAGCAACTGTGCGTAATCGGCGGTCAGGCCTTCGTAGTCTTCGCCATTGCTGGTGATCGCGAACGGCGCATAATCCGGCGCCGACGAGCCCAGGCGCAAGGTGCCTTTGGCGCGCAACCAGCTCCAGTCCGGTTCATCGAGCGAGACGCTGTAGTCATCGACCGTCGAGCGACCAAGGACGTGCAGGGTTTCCACCGGGGCGGCGGTTACGTGTGCAGGCACGATCAGCGCAGACATCAAGGCGCAGGCCAGCGCCAGCAGTCGGGCTCGCAAGTGAGGGCGCATTCAGATCAGGTTGTTGCGTTTGGCGAAATCGGCGAGGTACACCACCGACTTCACATTGAGTTTCTCGATCAGCCGGGTTTTGTAGGTGCTGACGGTTTTGTTGCTCAGCAACATGGCATCGCCGATTTCCTTGTTGCTCAAGCCGTTGGACAACTGCTGCAGAATGGTCAGTTCACGGTCGGACAGACTCTGGATCAGCTCGAGATCGGTCGCCTCGACGTCACTGCGGCGGACCGAACTGGTCGCCAGATTCGGGAAGAACGTGTAGCCGTCCATGACCGCCTTGATCGCCTTGATCAATTCATCGAGCTCGTTGGTCTTGGAGATGAAACCGGCCGCGCCAGCCTTCATGCAGCGCATGGAATAGAACAGCGCCGATTGCGACGTCAGCACCAGGATCCGGCTCTTGAGGTTCAGCGCGCTGATGCGTGCAAGCACTTCGAGGCCGTCAAGCTTGGGCATCCCGATGTCGAGGATGATCAGGTCCGGCGCATGCTCGCGGGCCATCTGTACGGCATCCGCGCCGTTGTCCGCTTCAGCGACGACCTCGAACCCTTCTTGTTTGAGCAGCATCTTGACCGACGAACGAATAAACGGGTGATCGTCTACAACCAACGCTTTAAACATAGAAACCTCTATAAGGCATGCCGGCGTGCACCCGGAACGCGATAATCCATAGTCTGTAAAAGCATTCAAAGGATTGAACAAGACGAACCGCCAGAACATACATCAGCGTGAACATCATTGTAGGAACTTTCCAGAGCTTTTCCGCCAGCCTTGTGACGGCGATCAAAGCTGATCAGGCGCGGGCCTCAGCCACTGCAACAAGTCATGGCCGGTCATGGGGCGGGCCAGATAAAAGCCTTGCCCCACCTCACACCCCAACACGACCAACGCTTTGTGCATCGAGCCGCTGCTGACACCTTCAATGACCAGTTGCATGTCCAGTGATCGAGCCAGGGCCAGCGTGGTCTCGACCATCGTTTTCCAGCACGGCTCATAAAGATGCCGAACCCGCTGACCATCGAGTTTGAGTTGGTTGAAAGGCAGTTGGCACAGCAGTTTCAGAGATGAAAAACCACTGCCGAAATCGTCGATCGCCAACCCGCAGCCGAGCATGCGCAGGCGAAGCAGGTTCTCGCGGGTGGCCGGGGCAATCTCCAGCAGGCCGTTTTCACTCAGCTCGAACTGCAAGACCGACCCGGCGAATCCATGCCGTTGCAATGCGCCCTGGATGTGGGTAACCAACCCGTCGGAGGCCAATTGCGAAGCGTGAAGATTGAACGACAACTCCAGTTCAAGACCCTGCCGACGCAAGATGCCCAACAGGCACAAACCTTGTTCCAGCAACTGTTTGAACATCGTGTCGATCAGGTCATAGGCAAGCACGGCCCCCAGAAAATCCCCGGGCAACAACAGGCCCTTGGCAGGATGCTCCCAGCGCACCAGCGCCTCCGCACCGGCGAACTCGCCCGACTGCAAGAAAAACTTGGGTTGGAACCAGGCGCGAAATTCACCCAGGGCCAGGCCACGGCGCACATCGTCTTCGCTGGGCAAATCCCTGGGCAACGGCGGTGTTTCCAGGGACGAATGAGCCGTGCGAAACCGGTGCAGCGCCCGGTGCAATACACGCAGTTGCACCGGATGACGAATCACACCGAGCAGTTGCAGGCCGCACAGCGCGTCCATTTGACCGATGGCCCGCTGCAATTCGGGGCGCAGATCACCGCTCAGAATGACCGCACCGGCCATGCCAGCCTGATGAGCGCAGCGCAGAAACTCCAGGCAATCGGTTCCCGAACCGAGCAACTCGCACACCACCACATCGACACCGCCGCACAGGTGCATCTGCACCAGCGCCTGCTCGTTGTCGCGGGCTTGCACAACCTCACGTGCGCCCAGACGCTGAAGCATCTTGACCATCACGCTGCGTGCGAAGTCATGCTTTTCCAGTACCAGAATACGGAGTGAGGTCATTTTCCATCTGTCGCCGCGCAGGATCCGAAGACCTGCATAGTGGCGTTGGAAAATGAACGGGATCGACAGATAAATCCGACCATCGTGTAGGAAATTTCCTAACGAAAGCGGTTATTCCGTAGTGCTCGGGCTCCAGAACGCCTGCACCACCAGGTTCGACGTTGAAATCCGCTTCACCAGGGCGTCCAGCTCATCGCCGTCCACCGAGGTGGTTGCGAGTGTGGCTTCGATCTCGATTTCATCAGCACCGAAGGCGTGCACATCGACGTCACTGGCCGGGTAGTTGCTGCGTTCGAGCTCGGCTTCAAGCAAGGCGAACACAGCCGTCTGCTGCGAGCGCCGGGCGATGACGTAGACGATGTTGGTGACTTCCGCCGAGACCACATCCAGTGGCTGGCGGTTGATGTTGTTGACGATCGGTCGTAGCAAGGTATTCGCGGCGAGCACGAACAAGGTGCCGAGCACGGCTTCGGCCAGCAGGTCGGCACCGGAACAGGCGCCGACCGCTGCCGAAGTCCAGAGTGTGGCGGCGGTGTTGAGACCGCGCACGTTACCCTCCTCGCGCATGATTACACCGGCGCCGAGGAAACCGATCCCGGACACCACGTAGGCGACCACCCGCACCGCGCCTTCAGCCCCGCCGAGCCGGTTGGCCATGTCGACGAAAATCGCCGCGCCGACCGCCACCAGCACATTGGTGCGCAAGCCCGCCGTACGTTGGCGGTACTGGCGTTCGAAGCCGATCAGGCCACCGAGGATGAAGGCCGCGCTGAGGCTGACCAAAGTATCGAGCAGCGAATCGAGGTTGATATTGTTGATGGCTTGCATGTTGAACTCCTTGAAACCGCCCCCCTTGCTCCCACAAGGGGGGAATCTTTCCTGTTACTGCCAGCCGAACCGGCGGATGTAGAAGCCTTTTACGGCCTGGGTCAGTGCCATGTACGCCAGCAGGATCACCGGCAGGAACACAAAGTACATCGACGGCAGCGCCTGCAATTTGAAGTAGTGCGCCAGCGGTCCCATCGGCAGGAAGATGCCCACGGCCATGATGATTCCGGTCATCACCAGCAGCGGCATGGCCGCGCGGCTCTGCAGGAACGGAATCTTCGGCGTGCGGATCATGTGCACGATCAGCGTCTGGGTCAGCAATCCCACCACAAACCAGCCGGACTGGAACAACGTCTGGTGATCCGGGGTGTTGGCATCAAACACGTACCACATCAAGGCGAACGTTGTGATGTCGAAGATCGAACTGATCGGGCCGAAGAACAGCATGAAGCGTCCGACATCCCCGGGCTGCCAGCGTTGCGGCTGTTTCAGCATTTCGTCGTCGACGTTGTCGAACGGGATCGCGATCTGCGAAATGTCATACAGCAGGTTCTGCACCAGCAGGTGCATCGGCAGCATCGGCAGGAACGGAATGAACGCACTGGCCACCAACACCGAGAACACGTTGCCGAAGTTCGAGCTGGCGGTCATCTTGATGTACTTGAGCATGTTGGCGAAGGTCCGGCGCCCTTCCAGCACGCCCTCCTCCAGCACCATCAGGCTCTTTTCCAGCAGGATGATGTCGGCCGCTTCCTTGGCGATATCCACCGCGCTGTCCACGGAAATACCGATGTCTGCGGCGCGCAGCGCCGGTGCGTCGTTGATGCCGTCGCCCATGAACCCGACCACGTGGCCGTTGCCCTTGAGGATGCGCACGATGCGCTCCTTGTGCGATGGCGTCAGCTTGGCGAACACGTTGGTGGTCTCTACCGCCACCGCCAGTTCCGCGTCGCTCATGCGTTCGATGTCGTTACCCATCAACAGGCCTTGTTGCGCGAGGCCCACTTCGCGGCAGATCTTGGCGGTCACCAGCTCGTTGTCGCCGGTGAGCACTTTCACGGCCACGCCGTGTTCGGCCAGAGCCTTGAGTGCCGGTGCGGTGCTTTCCTTCGGCGGATCGAGGAATGCCACGTAACCGATCAGCGTCAGTTCCTGCTCGTCGCCCAGGCTGTAAGTGTCGCGACCTTCAGGCATCGACCGTGCCGCCACCGCTACCACGCGCAAGCCTTCAGCGTTGAATGCTGCTGTTACCTGACGAATTCTCGCCAGCAATTCATCGCTCAAGGCTTCGTCGACTTCACCGTGACGAACCCGGGTGCACACCGACAACACTTCTTCCACCGCGCCTTTGCAGATCAACTGATGCGGTTGGCCGTGCCCTTCGACCACCACCGACATGCGCCGGCGATTGAAGTCGAACGGGATCTCGTCGACCTTGCGAAACGCCGTGCCGACCTTCAGTTCACGGTGGACTTCCACGTGTTCCAGGACCGCCACGTCGAGCAGGTTTTTCAGGCCGGTCTGGTAGTAGCTGTTCAGATAGGCCATTTCCAGCACATCGTCGGAGTCTTCACCCCAGACGTCGACATTGCGCGCCAGGAAGATCTTGTCCTGGGTCAACGTGCCGGTCTTGTCGGTGCACAGCACGTCCATGGCGCCGAAGTTCTGGATCGCATCCAGGCGTTTGACGATGACCTTCTTGCGCGACAGGAACACCGCGCCCTTGGCCAGGGTCGAGGTGACGATCATCGGCAGCATTTCCGGGGTCAGGCCCACGGCGATCGACAGCGCGAACAGCAGGGCTTCGGTCCAGTCACCCTTGGTGAAACCGTTGATGAACAGCACCAGCGGCGCCATGACGAACATGAAACGGATCAACAGCCAGCTGACTTTGTTCACGCCTTGCTGGAACGACGTCACCCCGCGATCGGTTGCCCCGACCCGCAGCGCCAGCGCACCGAAATAGGTGCTGTTGCCGGTAGTGAGAATCACCGCGACCGCTGTCCCGGACACCACGTTGGTGCCCATGAACAGGATGTTGTCGAGCTCCAGCGGGTTACGCGTATCGCGATCCGCCTGACGGGGGAATTTCTCCACCGGCATCGATTCGCCGGTCATCGCGGCCTGGCTGACGAACAGATCCTTGGCGCTGAGCACCCGGCAATCGGCAGGAATCATGTCACCGGCCGAGAGCACGATCAGATCGCCGGGCACCAGTTGCTTGATCGGCAGTTCAGTGCGCGGCGCATCCCGGCGCAGCACGGTGGCGGTGTTGCTGACCATCGCCTTGAGCGCGTCGGCCGCCCGGTTGGATTTGCTTTCCTGCCAGAAGCGCAGCAGGGTCGAGAGCACCACCATCGAGAAAATCACGGTGGCGGCCTTGAGGTCGTCCGTCAGCCACGAGATCACCGCCAACAGGGTCAGCAGCAGGTTGAACGGGTTTTTGTAGCAGTGCCACAGGTGGGTCCACCACGGCAGCGGTTGCTCATGCTCGACTTCGTTGAGGCCATGCTGCGCACGCAGCACATCGACTTCGAAATCGGTGAGGCCGTCGGTGTGGGTACCGAGGTTCGACAGCAACACGCCGCTGTCGCAATGGGCGGCGTCCACCAACGTGTTGGCCAGGGTGGGCGGCACTTCACGGCTGACCGTGGTGTCGCGAAGACTTTCCAGCACGGCCAGACGACGGAAGTGCCGGGCGATGTGACGGGTCCGCAGGAAGCCTGCGAAAAATTCCTTGAGCGTAAGTTTCATGGCTGTTGCCCCTATGGTCAGCCGGGAAACCGTCAAGCAGGTACGTCCAGCCCTCTTGCACCGAAAAATTCGGCACGGCAAGGGTTGGCGCGCCAGTCAAAAAAGACAGGCGTGTCGATAGGGCTGCGATTGCGACGAAAAAGTCGAAACCACGCTCTTTTCAGCGTCGATGAGAAGGACGTCGGGACATGGTCTCAACTGACCATGATCGGGATGCCGCTGCTCGCTGTTCGGCGAGACAACGGCACAAAGGAATGCGCGTTATCTTGCCGAGAATCTGCCGGTTACAAGGACCGGCCGACAACTGTCACTCGAACAAGTACCCACTGTGGGTCTCCGCTATTGATGAAAACGCGCGAAGCTTACGCCCCGATGCCTGGAGAGTAAACCCGTAAAGGGAATGAGGTCGGGAGATGTGGAGGTCATTCAGGAAGGGTTCAGGATTGACTTCGAAACGACTCCCGCGCTCGGCGCAGGAGTCGTCAGGACGTCATCAGCTGGCCGTGGCCAACAACAAATCCATCACCGAACGGCTGTGCCCGCGGTGCTTGCCATGCTCATACAGCGAGCCGGCAATCTCGTCCGCACGAATCGGCAGGATCGACAGCAGCGTATCACTCAGGCCGTGGCTAGCCTGGCAGAAGCCCTGCATGTACAGACCGGCCTTGCAGCGCTCGTCGGTGATCAGCTTGTAGTTGCGATCGACCTCGAAGTCGCCCAGGTACTCTTCCAGCGGCGCCAGTAGTTTGCGATGCATCTGACGCTCGTAACCGGTGGCCAGCACCACCGCGTCGTAGGCACGCACGGTGACTTCGCCGGTAGCGTTGTTGCGCACGGTCAGTTCGATACCGTGTTCGGTGGCGGTAGCTTTCTCGACAGTGGTCAGGGTGCGGAACGCATGGCGCGCCACGCCCGAGACTTTCTGCCGATAGAAAATGCCGTAGATGCGCTCGATCAGGTCGATGTCGACCACCGAGTAGTTGGTGTTGTGGTACTCGTTGACCAGACGCTCACGCTCGCTGCTCTTCTGCTGGAAGATCAGGTCGGTGAACTCCGGCGAGAACACTTCGTTGACGAACGGGCTGTCGTCCGCCGGCTTCAACGCAGAGCCACGCAGAATCATGTCGACCTGCACCGACGGGAACGAATCGTTCAGATCAATGAAGGCTTCCGCCGCGCTCTGGCCGCCACCGATGATCGCGATGCTCATTGGCTGATTATTGACGCACGGCTGCTTGGCCATCTCCGCCAGGTACTGCGAGTGGTGGAATACTCGCGCATCGCCCTTCAGTGCCTTGAAGGCTTCGGGAATGCGCGGTGTGCCGCCGGCACTGACCACTACCGAACGTGCGGTGCGAACGAATTGCTGGCCGTCCACACCACGGGAAATCACCCGCAGCGCTTCAACCTGATGGTTGTGCAGCACCGGTTCGATGGTCAGCACTTCTTCGCCGTAGCGGCTCTGTTCAGTGAACTGCGCGGCCACCCAGCGCAGGTAGTCGTTGTACTCCATGCGGCACGGATAGAAGGTGCCGAGGTTGATGAAGTCCACCAGACGACCGTGCTGCTTGAGGTAATTGACGAACGAGTACGGGCTCGTCGGATTGCGCAGGGTCACCAGATCCTTCAGGAAGGAAATCTGCAACTCGCTCTGGGTCGAGAGCGTGTTGCCGTGCCAGCTGTAGGTCGGTTGCTTGTCGAGAAACAGCACATCCAGTTCGCCCTGGGTCGGGCCACGCTCTTGCAGAGCGATGGCCAGCGCCAGGTTCGAAGGGCCGAAACCGACGCCGATCAGGTCGTGAACGATGGGCGATGCAATTGCCTGTGTCATTTCCAGTGTCCTCTGGATGTACCCCTCAACAGCGGGGATGAAGCCTGGGTGACCTGACCGGCCTTGTGCAGGACAGCAGATCGTCTGTTGAGTAGGAACGAGGACGGTGAAAAAAAATTTAACCGGGAACGATCAATGCCCATCCCATTGCTTGATGCGCACCCGGCAATGTTTCATGGCGTTGACGATGTGTTTTTCGACCAAGGCCTTGGAAATACCCAGGCACTCGGCGATCTCCGGGTGCGACAGCCCTTCGATCTTGCGCAGCAAAAAGCTCTCGCGGCACAACGCCGGCAGCTCGGCCAGTGCACGCTGCAACAGCGCCAGGCGCTGGCCATGATCGAGACTGTGATGAGGAGAAGGACTGAAATAGCGCTCTTCGCTGTCGAGCACATCAAGGGATTCGACCTGGCGCGAAGCATTGCGCCGGTGGTCATCGATCACCAGATTGAGCGCCGTGCGGTAGAGAAATGCGCGGGGCTGCTCGATCGGCGTATCGCTGGAACGCTCCAGTACCCGCAGATAAGCGTCATGCACCACATCTTCGGCCACCTGGCGGTTGCCTAGCTTGGCGTTCAGGAAACACACCAGCTCGCGATAGTAGTTTTCCAACATGACTCCCGGCCGCAGGGTGCGGTTTCGATCCTTGAGCCAGACCGGCGATCTGCCAAAACAGGCAGTGGCACGATGGTGGCAAATTCAGACGCGTAATTTATAGTAATTCTCATATAGATTTAAAGCGCTGTTTCCATTTGCCCGACAAATTGTTGCCAGCTATACCTGTTACCGCGTTTTTCAGCGCTTAAATTCCCCACCCCGTCTCTCGTTTAAAGGACAGCCCCCCGTATCTGTCGCGCCCTGCGACAGCGTTCGACCGTGGCCCGTTCGCGGTGCCTGCTGAACGACGGGCCGATTTCCACTGGCCGGAACCCTGCATGAAACGTCCCCGCCCCGCCCGACGCGCCCTGCTCATCGCCCTTTGTCTGATCCCCGTTATTGCTGTTGCCGCCTGGCAAGTCTTGCCGCCCGGCCGGGACAAATTCGCCACCGTGCAAGTCTCCCGTGGCGATATAGAAAGCAGCGTGACCGCACTCGGCACCCTCCAGCCTCGCCGCTATGTGGACGTCGGCGCCCAGGCTTCAGGGCAGATTCGCAAGATCCACGTGGAAGTCGGCGACGTGGTCAAGGAAGGCCAACTGCTGGTGGAAATCGACCCGGCCACGCAAAAGGCCAAACTCGACGCCAGCCAGTTTTCCATCGAAAACCTCAAGGCACAGTTGCAGGAACAACAGGCTCAACACGAACTGGCGCGCCAGAAGTACCAGCGCCAGCAGAACCTGGCCGCCGGCGGCGCCACCCGTGAAGAAGACGTGCAAACCGCCCGCGCCGAACTCAAAGCCACACAGGCGCGCATCGACATGTTCCAGGCGCAGATCCGTCAGGCACAGGCAAGCCTGCGCAGCGATCAGGCCGAACTCGGCTACACCCGGATCTTCGCGCCGATGGCCGGCACCGTGGTTGCGCTGGACGCTCGCGAAGGCCAGACACTCAACGCCCAGCAACAGACGCCACTGATCCTGCGGATCGCCAAGCTGTCGCCAATGACGGTCTGGGCGGAAGTTTCCGAGGCCGACATCGGCCACGTCAAACCGGGCATGAGCGCTTATTTCACCACCCTCAGCGGTGGCAACCGGCGCTGGAGCAGCACCGTGCGGCAGATCCTGCCAGTGCCGCCCAAACCGCTGGACCAGACCAGCCAGGGCGGCGGCAGCCCGACCAGCACCAGCAAAAGCGGTGCCGGTCGCGTGGTGCTGTACACCGTGTTGCTGGACGTCGACAACGCCGACAACGCGCTGATGGCGGAGATGACCACCCAAGTGTTCTTTGTCTCGAATCAGGCGAAAGACGTCCTCACCGCACCGATTGCCGCCCTGCATGGCAGCACCAAACCTGACAGCCAGATTGCCCGGGTCGTGGCACAGAACGGCGACATCGAGCAACGCACCGTGCGCACCGGCATCAGCGATCGCTTGAAAGTGCAGATCCTCGACGGCCTCAGCGAAGGCGATCATCTGTTGATCGGCCCGGCCGACGGCAACGGAGGCTGAATGCAAACGCCCCTGATCGACCTGCAGGACATCCGCAAATCCTACGGCGGCGGTGACGCGCCCGAAGTTCACGTGCTGCGCGGCATCGACCTGTCGATCCATGCCGGCGAGTTCGTGGCGATCGTCGGTGCGTCCGGCTCCGGCAAATCGACGCTGATGAACATCCTCGGCTGCCTCGACCGGCCCACGTCCGGCGAATACCGCTTTGCCGGGGAAAACGTCGCCGGCCTGGACACCGATGAACTGGCCTGGCTGCGTCGCGAAGCCTTCGGTTTTGTGTTTCAGGGATACCACCTGATTCCGTCCGGCTCCGCCCAGGAAAACGTCGAGATGCCGGCCATCTATGCCGGCATTCCCGCCGCCGAGCGCCATGCACGGGCCGCCGCCCTGCTCGAACGCCTCGGTCTGGCCTCGCGCACCGGCAACCGTCCCCATCAACTGTCCGGTGGTCAGCAACAACGGGTGTCGATCGCCCGCGCCTTGATGAACGGCGGTCACATCATCCTTGCGGACGAACCGACCGGCGCGCTCGACAGCCACAGCGGCAAGGAAGTCATGGCGCTGCTCGACGAGCTGGCGAGCCAGGGCCATGTGGTCATCCTCATCACCCACGACCGTGAAGTGGCAGCCCGGGCCAAGCGCATCATTGAAATCAGCGACGGCCTGATCATCCGCGACAGCGCCACGGAAGACCCCACCGTGCAGGCCAGCGCCAACCCCGGCGCCTTGCAGGCCGTGGATCTGCGCAAGCGCCTGAGCGAGGGCAGCGAAGCGAGCGGCGCCTGGAAAGGCGAACTGGTCGATGCGGTGCAAGCGGCGTGGCGCGTCATGTGGATCAACCGCTTCCGGACCGCGCTGACGCTGCTGGGCATCATCATCGGCGTGGCGTCGGTGGTGGTCATGCTCGCCGTCGGTGAAGGCAGCAAACGCCAGGTCATGGCGCAGATGGGTGCCTTCGGTTCCAACATCATTTACCTCAGCGGCGCCGCGCCGAACCCGCGCACGCCGCCGGGCATCGTCACCCTGGATGAAGTCGCCGCACTGGCCAGCCTGCCGCAGATCACTCGCATCATGCCGGTCAACGGTGCCGAAGCCGGGGTGCGCTTCGGCAATCTCGACCACATGAGTTACATCGGCGGCAACGACACCAATTTCCCGGACATCTTCAACTGGCCAGTGGTCGAAGGCAGCTACTTCACCGAGGCCGATGAGCGCAACGGTGCGGCCGTCGCGGTGATCGGCAAGAAAGTCCGCGACAAGTTGCTCAAGAACGTGAGCAATCCCATCGGCCAATACATCCTGATCGAGAACGTGCCGTTCCAGGTGGTCGGCGTACTGGCCGGCAAGGGCGCCAGCTCCGGTGACCAGGACAGCGACAATCGCATCGCCATCCCCTACTCCGCGGCCAGCGTTCGACTGTTCGGCACGCACAACCCCGAGTACGTGGTGATCGCCGCCGCCGATGCGCGCAAGGTCCACGAAACCGAAATGGCCATCGAGCAATTGATGTTGCAGTTGCACAACGGCAAGAAGGATTTCGAGCTGACCAACAACGCCGCGATGATTCAGGCCGAAGCGCGTACGCAAAACACCCTGTCGCTGATGCTCGGTTCGATTGCCGCGATTTCGCTGCTGGTCGGCGGCATCGGCGTGATGAACATCATGCTGATGACCGTGCGCGAACGTACTCGCGAAATCGGTATCCGTATGGCCACCGGTGCCCGTCAACGCGACATCCTGCGTCAGTTCCTGACCGAGGCGGTGATGCTCTCGGTAGTCGGCGGCATTGCCGGCATCGGCCTGGCGCTGCTCGTGGGCGGCGTGTTGATACTCAGCGAAGTCGCCGTCGCATTTTCCTTGGTGGCCATCGCCGGCGCCTTCGCCTGCGCACTGATCACCGGGGTCGTTTTCGGCTTCATGCCCGCCCGCAAAGCTGCCCGGCTCGACCCGGTCACGGCCCTCACCAGTGAATGATCGATCTATGAAACCGCAACTGAGCCTGTTGACCCTTTGCCTGATGCTGAGTGCCTGCGGCAGCCCCGCCCCACGCCCGGAAAGCGGCGTGACCGCCCCCGCCGCGTGGCAGTCGCCGACCGGGCAATCGGTGGCGCAGACCAACCAGCAATGGTGGACGCATTTCGCCAGCCCGCACCTGAACCAGTTGATCGGACAGGCGCAAAGCGGCAGCCACGACCTGGCCGCCGCCATTGCCCGCGTGCGTCAGGCCCGCGCCAGCACGGTGATCGCCGGCGGTTCGCAATTGCCGGAAATAACCGCAGGCCTGAATGCCAACCGCCAGAAACTGCTGCGCGGCAACGGCTACAGCCAACTGGATGCCGACAGCAGCAACAAGGCTGTGGACTACTTCGACGCCAACCTCAGCGCCAGTTATGAAATCGACTTCTGGGGCGGCCAGGCCGCCACCCGCGAAAGCGCCCGCCAGGGCTTGCGCGCCAGTGAGTTCGATCAGGCCACCGTGGAACTGACCCTGCTCAGCGACGTCGCCAACCGTTACACCCAGGCGCTGTCATTGCAGGAACAAAGCCGCATTGCCGCGCTGAACCTGGCCAACGCGCAGAGTGTTCTGCAACTGGTGCAGACCCGTTTCAATGCCGGCTCTGCCACCGCGCTGGAACTGGCCCAGCAGAAAAGTCTGGTGGCCGCGCAACAGCGACAACTGCCCACGGTGCAGCAACAGGCCGAGGACGCGCGAATCGGTCTTGCGGCTCTGCTCGGGCGACCAGTGCAGGAATTGCCACCGAGCCTCGAATCGTTCGATCAACTGCAATGGCCGCAAATCGCTGCCGGATTGCCCAGCGATCTGCTGACCCGTCGCCCGGACATCGCCCGCGCCGAAGCGCAACTGGCAGCCGCCCAGGCGGACGTCAAAGTCGCCCGCGCCGCCATGCTGCCCAAGGTCACCCTGAGCGCGCAGCTGGGTTCCGGCGCCAACCGCTTCGACGATGTAATGCGCAGCCCGTTCTACAACTTCACCGCCGGGCTGATCGCACCGATCTTCAATAACGGTCGTCTGTCTGCAGAACGTGACAAGGCGACCGCCCGCCAGGAAGAATTGCTGGAAACCTATCGCGGCGCGATCATCAATGGCTTCGCCGACGTGGAAAAAGCCCTGAACAGCATTCAGGGTCTGGATCAGCAGCGGCAATGGCAGACCGAAGAACTGAACCAGGCACAGACTGCGTTCAACCTTTCCCAAAGCCGCTACCAGGCCGGCGCCGAAGACCTGCTGACCGTGCTGGAAACCCAGCGCACGCTGTACGCCGCGCAGGATCTCAACGTGCAACTGCGACTGGCGCGGATGCAGGCGAGCATTGCGTTGTACAAAGCGTTGGGCGGGGGTTGGGAGACGCGCTGAAAAACAAAAGATCGCCAGCGGCGATCTTTTGCTTCAAACCTTGGCTTTCAAATGACGCGCATACCACGGCCGTTGCGGCACGCGGCGGAACAGCGCAGCGAGTTTCTTCTCGTCGCCGATGAAAGTGATGCGCAGCGCCAGCTTCATGGTCTCGGGGTCCATCTCCACTGACTTGCCCACCTGCAAACCCGGCGTGGTGCTGCAACCGTGGGTGGTCGGCCCCAGCCACGGGTCCGCGACCTCGTTCCAGCGCCCCGGCGCAAACCACTGCACACCGTTGACCACTTGCCGCGTGACTTCGCCCGGATGGAAACGCTCGTGAGCGCGGAACCAGTCCTCGATGCGGTCATCGATCCAGCCGTGGAAATGCCAGAACACCGGGTTGACGTGGGATGAAAACGGATCGCCGAGGAAGTCGTTTTCCGCCGCAAACCAGCGTGCGGCGAAATCCGCCGGATCCCGGGCAAACGGCACCGGTTGGCCGTT
The DNA here is from genome assembly GCF_058808055.1 of Pseudomonas sp. GW821-FHT11G12. NCBI lineage: Bacteria > Pseudomonadati > Pseudomonadota > Gammaproteobacteria > Pseudomonadales > Pseudomonadaceae > Pseudomonas > Pseudomonas sp. GW821-FHT11G12. The sequence goes on along the minus strand of NZ_JBXARH010000007.1, from coordinate 250,582 downwards.
GGACGGATCGCGCGGCACCGAGGCCCAGCGCATGTGCAGCCAGTCGTGCAGCCCCAGCTCCACTTCTGAACCGAACTGGCCCAACGTGAGCTTGGCCAGATAGGCCGGATCGCGGTACTGCGACTCCCAGACCTGAAAGTTGCTTTCATAGGTCTCGGCAGTTTTCAGGTCGCTGACCCACTGGCTGTACTCATTGTCGCCATCGGCCAGCCACGTCGGCGGCAGTGCCGTGCCGTCGTGGTTGTCGAAGTAGCGGGCGAAACCGACCCGGTCGCGGATCAGTTCGGGTTGCGGCAGCGGGAAATACTCCCACGACGGCAGATCCTGCATCGAACGCGCCGTGCCCAGCATGTGCCGGTGCATGAAGAAGAAGTCGACGCCCGAACCGTTGCGATCCTTGCGGTCGCCACGGGCATCGCGCTCGTTGTCACGCGGGCCGGGCTGCCAGCCGAGACCGCGCAACGCGTTGCGCTTGTCTTCGGCCAGGGTGTGCCACTTGTCCCGCGTCGCATGCCAGACCTGGTGAAACAACCGATGCTCGGGAGAGATCAGCCACGCCAGCAGCGTCGGATTCAGCGGCGTGCGCTGCCGGGCTTCGGGGAACAGATGTTTGACAGCAATGAAGCGGTTGTCCTGCATCGGCAGCGCCAACGGCCGATCCAGACGCGACACCCGACCGCTGAGGCTGCCGCTGCCGGCGTTGCCGAAATCGGCCCAGACTTCGTCGAGGATCATTTGCAGTTCGTAGTCGATGTGACCGTTGGCACTGATCAGCCGCCAGCTCAACTTCGCCGCGTCGCCCTCGGCCAGATCACCGATTATTCGGTAACGCGGTGTTTCGCCAGAGCGCAGACGCTCGGGCGTATCCAGAAAACCGCAGACACCGCGCCCCTTCTGGCCGATGTCGAGGAACACTTGCAGACCGTTTGCCGGCAGCCCTTCGACACCAGCGTCGCGGCCCTCGAAACGGATGTCCCAGACCCCGCGCAACTTGTTCGCCAAACGCTGACCGGCCATGTCGGCCACGTCGAACGACGCCTCGCCGGGGGTGATCGTGGGGTCCGGTCTGGTCCATTCACGATGACCAAAATAAGCCGCAGGCACCGCAGCGCCAGTCAGCGCCAGGCCTGCCATGAACCATCGTCGAGAAATCTTCATTGCCCTACCTGTGTCAGCCATGAAGCAGGCTTTATCCAAGCTAGAACGTACGCTGCCCCGACAAATTTAAGGGCGCCCCCGCCACAGGGCGATGCGACTAAATTTCGTTGCCAATCACTCGTTCTTTCCAGATAGCAATGGCCCCTGCGCCAGTACCTCGACGGCGAACCTGACTGAGATGGCAATGACAAAACCACGTTCGAAAAAGGCTCTTTTCATTGGCCTGCCACTGGCCCTGGCGATCAGTGCCGCAGCAGGCTTCGCAGCCTGGGATTACTGGCTCAACGACAACCCCGGCTATCCGGCCAAGGTGATGGACCAGGCCCGCGAGATGCACCAGCACCTGCTGTCGTTCGACAGCCACATCACCGTCCTCCAAGACTTCGGTACCCACGGCAATGAAGCCGACAAGGACGGGCCCGGGCAATTCGACCTGATCAAGGCCAATCGCGGGCAATTGTCCGGTGCGGCGCTGACGATTTTCGGCTGGCCGGAACTGTGGAACGGCGCCAATGCGCCGCACAAGCCGACGGCGGGTTTCGTTGAAGAGGCGCGCAACCAGCAGGAGATCCGCTACAAAATCATCTCCGGCATGGTCCGCGACTTCCCCAATCAGGTCGGGATTGCCTACACGCCCGATGATTTCCGCCGCCTGCACGGCGAAGGCAAGTTCGCGATTTTCATCAGCATGCTCAACGCCTACCCGCTGGGCCACGACCTGAACCTGCTGGACCTGTGGACGGCGCGCGGCATGCGCATGTTCGGCTTCAGCTACATCGGCAACAACGATTGGGCCGACTCGTCCCGGCCACTGCCGTTCTTCAATGATTCGCCGGACGCGCTCGATGGCCTCTCCGACATCGGCAAGCAAGCGGTCAAGCGCCTTAACGATCTGGGCGTGATCATCGACGTGTCGCAGATGTCGACCAAAGCCCTGGAGCAAGTCGCACAACTGAGCCGTACACCAATGGTGGCCTCGCACTCGGCGCCTCGGGCTATGGTCGACATCCCCCGCAACCTCAGCGACAAAGAACTGCAACTGATCAAGAACAGCGGCGGCGTGGTGCAGGTGGTGGGTTTCTCGCAGTACCTGCGCCCGCTGACCCAGACCACTCAGGACAAACTCAACGAACTGCGCAAGAGCTTTGACCTGCCGCCACTGCCCAACCTCGCGATGGCGCTGATGCCGGGCGACCCGATCATCGCCGCGTGGCCCGAGGCCAAGTTCGGCCAGTACGCCAGCCGCCTCTACGCGATCCTCGATGAAGAACCCAAAGCCACGCTCAAGGACTACGGCGACGCCATCGATTACACCGTGCGCAAGATCGGCATCGACCATGTCGGCATCAGCTCCGACTTCAACGAAGGCGGCGGCGTCAAAGGCTGGGAGAACGTCGGCGACATCCCCAACGTCACCGCCGAACTGATTTCGCGCGGCTACTCCGAAGCCGACATCGCCAAGCTCTGGGGCGGCAACTTCCTGCGGGTCTGGGATCAGGTGCAGAAAGCCGCCCGACCTGCGCTGATTTCACAGCAGGACAAGATCAAGCCATGAGTGATCGTCGTACGTTTCTCAAGCAGGCGGGGATTCTCGCCGCCGGCCTGCCGCTGGCCTCGGGCATCGTCCAGGGCGCCAGCCCCGCCAACACCGCGAACGTTGCGCCAGCAGCGCCGGCACAGGACAAATGGGCGCAACTGCGCACGCTGTTCGAGCAGGATCCGGACTGCCTGCACTTCTCCAACTTCCTGATCACCTCGCACCCCAAACCGGTGCGTGACGCCATCGCCCTGCACCGCGCCGCCCTCGACAAAAATCCAGGGCTGGCGATGGACTGGGACCTGGGCGTGATCGAGCAGCGCGAGGAAGAGGTGCGGGTCTGGGCCGGACGCTATCTGCAAGCCGACGCCAGACAGATCGCCCTGACCGGCAGCACCACCGAGGGCCTGGCGATGATTTACGGCGGCGCCCATGTGCGTGCCGATCAGGAAATCCTCACCACTCAACACGAACACTACGCCACCCACACCATCCTCGCGCTGCGCACACAGCGTGAAGGCACCAAGGTGCGCAAGATCCGTCTGTTCAAGGATCCACACACGGCGAGCAAGGCCGAAATCCTCGCGGCCATCGACAGCAACATCCGCCCCGAAACCCGCGTGCTGGGCATGTGCTGGGTGCATTCGGGCAGCGGCGTGAAACTGCCGATCGCCGAAATCGGCGCGTTGGTCGACAAGCACAACAAGGGCCGTTCGGACGACAACCGGATCATTTATCTGGTGGACGGCGTGCACGGCTTCGGCGTCGACGATCTGAGCTTCCCGGCGATGAACTGCGACTTCTTTATCGCCGGCACCCACAAGTGGATGTTCGGCCCGCGCGGGACCGGCATCGTCTGCAGCCGTTTCGATCAGGTCAGGTACGTCACGCCGATCATTCCGACCTTCTCCGAAGCCACCGCGTTTTCCACCACCATGACCCCCGGCGGCTACCACGCCTTCGAGCACCGCTGGGCCCTGAACGAAGCGTTCAAGTTACACCTGCAACTGGGCAAGGCCGAGGTCCAGGCGCGCATTCACGCCTTGAACAGCTACCTGAAAAAACGCCTGCAGGAACACCCGCAGATCGAACTGGTCACGCCGCTGAGCCCCGAACTGTCCGCCGGCTTCACCTTCTTCCGGGTCAAGGGCAAGGACTGCGACAAGATCGCCGCCTACCTGATGCAGAACAAGGTGATCGCCGATGCCGTCGACCGCGACGTCGGCCCGGTCATTCGCAGCGCGCCGGGCCTGCTGAACAACGAACAAGAAATCGACCGCTTCATGACCGTGCTCGTCAGCCAGATCTGAGCACCGCGAACTCCTTTAAACCTGTTATCGAGAGAAATGATGAACAGTGAGCTACGTAGTTTTTCCATCAAGTCGCTCCCCGCGCTGACCCTGGCCGCGCTGCTCGCCAGCCTGTTGCCGGGGCTGGCGCAGGCGGCTGAACCGCTGCAGCCGGGCAAGGTGTTCAAAGACTGCAAGGACTGCCCGGAAATGGTCGTGCTGCCCACCGGCACGTTCACCATGGGCACCCCGGAAGACGAAGTCGGCCGCGAACCGGACGAAGGCCCGATGCACCCGGTGACGTTCGCCAAACCGCTGGCCATCAGCCGCTTCCAGGTCCTTCGGGGCCAGTGGGACGCCTACCTCAAGGACACCGGTTATCAGATGCCCGACGGTGATGATCGCGAGGGCCGCGCGTGCAAGGCCGGGATTCCGGATTATGCGGGCAGCGACCCGCGCAAGCAGTACACCGACAGGCATCCGGCCGTGTGCATGGACTTCGCCGAGGTCAACGCGTACGTGGCGTGGCTCTCGAAAAAGACCGGCAAACAATACCGTCTGGTCAGTGAGTCTCTGCGCGAATACGCCGCGCGTGCCGGCAGCACCGGACCCTTCCCGTTCCCGTTCGATGAGGGCAAGGAATACAGCATCGCCAAACACGCCAACACCTACGGCGCGGCCGATGGCTACAACTTCACCGCACCGGCCGGCAGCTTTCCGGCCAACGCCTTCGGCGTCTATGACATGCACGGCAACGTCTACGAATGGACGGCCGACTGCTACAACGAAAACTACGTCGGTGCCCCGAGTGACGGCAGCGCGTGGCGGAGCGGCGACTGCACCATCCAGCGCATCCGCGGCAATGACTGGGGCGAAGCGCCGGTGTTCTCGCGTTCCGGCAACCGCAACGCGGTCTACCCCAAAGTGCGGGGCGACTGGCTGGGCTTTCGTGTAGCCCGCGACCTCTGATCCACCCCGGCGTCGGCCATCGGGTCGACGCCCTCCCGGTTTTTCTCGAATCATCGCCCCCAGCGGCCTCCAAAAGCGGAATCCCCCCCATGACCACTAAATCCCGTGGCGCCATCAGCGAAGTTCTCAGTCTGCTCAAGCCCTATTGGCTGGTGGTCATGATCTCGATCATGCTCGGCATGGTCGGCGGCCTCAGCGTCACGGCGTTGCTGGCGACCATCAATGACGCCCTGAACGCCAACGGCAGCCCGTCGCTGGGCGTGCTCGCCAGTTTCGCCGGGCTCTGTGCACTGGCACTGTTGAGCTCGATCCTGTCCGACATCGGCACCAACCATGTCGGCCAGCACATCATTGCCGGACTGCGAAAATCCCTTGGCGAAAAAGTCCTGCTGGCGCCGATCGAACAGATCGAACGCTTCCGCAGCCATCGCCTGATCCCGGTGCTGACCCACGACGTCGACACCGTCAGCGACTTCGCGTTTTCCTTCGCGCCGCTGGCCATCGCCTTCACCGTCACCCTCGGTTGCCTGGGTTACCTGGCCTACCTCTCGGTGCCGATGTTCGCTCTGTTGCTGGTGGCGATCATCATCGGCACCGTCGTGCAGTACGTCGCCCGGGCCAAAGGCATCAAGGGTTTCGAAGCCGCCCGTGAAGCCGAAGACGAACTGCAAAAGCACTACAGCGCCATCGCGGCCGGTGCCAAGGAACTGCGCATCCATCGCCCACGCCGTCAGCGCATGTTCAGCCAGCGCATCGAAGGCACCGCCGATTACATCTGCAACACGCACATCCGTTCGATCAACACCTTCGTGGTCGCCAAGACGTTTGGCTCGATGCTGTTCTTCGTGGTGATCGGCCTGGCACTCGCCCTGCAATCCTTCTGGCTGGGCACCGACAAAGCGGTGCTCAGCGGTTTCGTGCTGGTGCTGCTGTACATGAAAGGCCCGCTGGAATACCTGGTGACCACCCTGCCGGTGGTCAGTCGCGCCAACATCGCCTTCAAACGCATTGCCGATCTGGCGGAACAGTTTTCCTCCCCGGAACCCCACCTGCTGCTGAGCGACACCGCCAGCGCCAAACCGGTGGTCGAGCATCTGGAACTGCGTGACGTTCACTACGCCTTTGCCGCCGTGGACAACAACAAACCATTCACCCTCGGCCCGGTCAATCTGTCGATCCGTCAGGGTGAAATCGTGTTCATCGTCGGCGAGAACGGCGGCGGTAAAACCACCCTGATCAAATTGCTGTTGGGGCTGTATGCGCCAAAGGGCGGGGAAATCCTGCTCAACGGTGCGCCTGTGGTGGCCGAGAACCGTGACGATTACCGTCAGTTGTTCACCACGATTTTTGCCGACTACTACCTGTTCGACGAACTGGTGCAAGGCGATCAACAAGTGCCCGAGGACGCCAACCGCTACCTCGAACGCCTGGAGATTTCGCACAAGGTCAGCATTCGCGATGGCGCGTTCAGCACCACCGACCTGTCCACCGGCCAGCGCAAGCGTCTGGCCCTGCTCAACGCCTGGCTGGAGGAACGTCCGGTGCTGGTGTTCGACGAATGGGCAGCGGATCAGGACCCGGTGTTCCGGCGGATTTTCTACACCGAGCTGCTGCCGGAACTCAAATACCTGGGCAAGACCATCATCGTGATCTCCCACGACGACCGTTATTTCGACGTCGCCGACCAACTGGTGCGCATGCAAGGCGGCCAGGTCATCAGCGAAAAAGCCCCGGCAGCCGTCTGCTGAGCCGGGCCCGCCCCTGTCGAGTGTTAAGAGAAAGCCATGAACGAACTTCTTGATGATGACCTGCTGGCGCTGCTGTTGGCCGATGCCGACGCCGTCGAGCCAGACCCGGTCGCCACCCGCCGCGCGCGCCTGGACCGGGCGCCGCTGTCGTACGCCCAGCAGCGCCTGTGGCTGGTGCAGCAACAGGCACCGGCGAATGCCGCCTACAACTTGCCGCGCGCCCTGCGCCTGGACGGTGACCTCGATCCGCAGGCGCTGGAAACCGCGCTCAACGCGGTGATCGATCGCCACGACATCCTGCGCAGTGCGTTTCGCGAAATCGACGGCGTGCCGACCCAGGTGGTCGAGCGCCAGACACGCCTGAACCTCAAGCGCCAGGACCTTTCCTCGCTGGATGAGGACACCCGTCGCCTGCACCTGGAACAACGCTTGCAAACCCAGGCCCTGCAACCGTTCGACCTGAGCCGCGCACCGCTGATCCGCACCACCCTGGTCAAGACCGCCGAGCGTGAACATGTGTTGCTGCTGAACATGCACCACATCGTGTCCGACGCTTGGTCCAACGCAATCCTCATGCAGGATCTGGCGCGCGCCTACGCGCAGGCCAGCGCCGGCCTCAGCCCGGTACTGAGCGAGTTGCCGATCCAGTACAGCGACTACGCGCAGTGGCAACGCAGCGAGTACCTCGACGGCGTGGCCTGCAAGCGCGCCGACCATTACTGGCGCCAGTACCTGGGTCGAGAACTGCCGGTGCTTGAGCTGCCGGTCGATCATGCCCGCGCCGAAGGCCAGCAACACCTGGCCGGGCGTCATTCCCTGAGCCTTGCGCCCACAGCGCTGCAAGCCCTCAACCGTTTCTGCCAGCACGAGGGCCTGACCCCGTTCGTGCTGGCGATGGGCGCGTGGCAACTGCTGCTCGGCCGTTACAGCCAGCAGCGCGAATTCACCGTCGGCGTGCCCAATGCCAGCCGCAACCGCAGTGACAGCCAGGAACTGGTGGGCTTTTTTGTCAGCAGCCAGGTGTATAAGGCGACGCTCGACGGTCAGCAACCAGCGCGGGATTTTCTCCAAGCCTTGCGCGCGCACTCGCTGGCGACACTGGAACACGCCGATTACCCGCTGGAGTTGCTGTTCGATCAACTGCAACGCGGCAGTGCGACCTCGCTCAATCCGCTGTTCCAGGTGTTGTTCAACTGGCGCACGGGCGGCGGCGAGCCGGCGGCCGTGGAATGGGGCGGGCTGAACCTGCAATTTCTCGATGCCGGCGAAAGCCAGGCCAAGTTCGACCTGTCGCTGGACATCGACTTCAGCCCGCAGAACCTGCAAGCCACGTTCGAATACAGCCGCGACCTCTACACCCCCGCCACCATCGAGCGCTTGGCCCGGCACTGGCAGCAATTGCTGCTGCAACTGATCGCCCGCCCCGATTTGCGCCTGGACGAGTTGCAGTTGCTTGATGCCGAAGAGCATCGGCAGACCCTCGCCGAATGGAACCCGCAGCAGACCCGAATCGCCCCGTCGCTGTGCCTGCACCAGTTGATCGAAGCGCAGGTCGCGCGCAATGGCACCGCCATCGCCCTGACCTTCGGCGAACAACAGGTCAGTTACGCCGAGCTCAACCGCCAGGCCAACCGTCTGGCCCACCGTTTGATCGCCAACGGTGTCGGCCCGGACGTGCTGGTGGGCATCGCCGCCGAGCGCTCGCCGCAGATGCTGATCGGCCTGCTGGCGATTCTCAAGGCCGGTGGCGCCTATGTGCCACTGGACCCGGCCTACCCGGCTGATCGCCTGGCCTACATGATCGAAGACAGCCGCATCGACTGGGTGCTGACCCAGTCCCATCTGCGTGAACAATTGCCATTGCCGGCCCACGTGCGCTGCGTGCTGCTCGACGACGCCACGAACCTGAGCGACGCCGCCGAGCACAACCCCGACGTGGCCGTGCAGCCGGACAATCTGGCGTACGTGATCTATACCTCCGGCTCAACCGGCAAACCCAAGGGCGCCCTGCTCGCGCATCACAACGTGGTGCGCCTGTTCGAAGCCACCAGCGGTTGGTTCGGCTTCGATCAGAACGATGTCTGGAGCCTGTTCCATTCCTATGCCTTCGACTTCTCGGTCTGGGAGATCTTTGGCGCGCTGCTGTACGGCGGTCGCCTGGTAATCGTGCCCCACGCCGTCAGCCGTTCGCCGCAAGACGTCTACACGCTGCTCTGCGAGGAAAAAGTCAGCGTGCTGAACCAGACGCCGTCGGCGTTCAAACAACTGATGAAAGTCGCCTGCGAAGCCGACCAGCCGTTGACCCAGCAGCTGCGCTACGTGATTTTCGGCGGTGAGGCGATCGAGGTGAAAAGCCTGCGCCCCTGGTTCGAACGCTTCGGCGATCAGGCCCCGCAACTGATCAACATGTACGGCATCACCGAAACCACGGTTCACGTCACCTACCGGCCGCTGTCGCTGGGCGACCTGAATATCGAGTCTGCCAGCCCCATCGGCGTGCCGATTGCCGACCTGTCCTGGTACCTGCTGGATGAAGGCCTCAACCCGGTCGCCAAAGGCTGCACCGGCGAGTTGTACATCGGTCGTGCCGGGCTGGCCCGGGGTTACCTGAACCGCACCGACCTGACCGCCACGCGTTTCATCCCCGACCCGTTCGACAGCGTTCCGGGTGGGCGTCTGTACCGTACCGGCGACCTGGCGAAATACTGCAACGACGGCAGCATCGAATACGTCGGACGGATCGACCATCAAGTAAAAATCCGTGGTTTCCGCATCGAACTGGGCGAGATCGAAGCGCGTCTGCTCGATCAGCCGCAGGTGCAGGATTGCGCGGTGCTCACCCACGACGGCCCGAGCGGTCTGCAATTGGTGGCCTACGTCATCGCACCGGATTCGACGGAACTGCGCGACACCCTGATCGCTGCTCTGCGGGCGCAATTGCCCGATTACATGGTGCCTGCGCACCTGTTGTTCCTTGAGCGCTTCCCGTTGAACGCCAACGGCAAACTCGACCGCAAGGCCCTGCCGGAACCGGATGCCAGCCTCTGGCAACGAACCTACGTGGCGCCGGGCAATCCGCTGGAAGAAGCGCTGGCCAGTCTTTGGCAGCAATCGTTGAACATCGAGCGCGTGGGGACGACCGACAACTTTTTCGAGTTGGGCGGCCATTCGATTCTTGCGATCCAGTTGATCGCTCAACTGAAGGCGCAGCTCGACATCGAAGTACGTCTGCAAGAGCTGCTGGCCCACCCGACCATCGCCGAACTGTCCGCTTTCGTCGCCCGCCAGCATTTCGCAACCGCGCAATGCGTGGTCGAACTCAACAACGCACCGGCCGACGCACCGGCACTGTTCTGCCTGCACCCCAGCGGCGGTATCGTGTTCTGCTATCAGCCACTGGCCAAACGCTTGAACAACCGGGCGAAAGTCTACGGCGTGATGCATCGCGGCTTCTCGCAGCAACACAACAACGCGCAAACCTGGTCGGAGATGATCGCCGACTACAGCCGTGAAATCGTCGACACCCAGCCGCAGGGGCCTTATCACCTGATGGGCTGGTCGCTGGGTGGTCCACTGGCCATGGACGTGGCCGCGACACTGGAGTCTCAGGGTCATGAAGTGGCGTTTCTGGGACTGGTCGACGGTACCGTGCCGGCTTCGGCCTTCCCTGCCGACCTGCCACGCTTCCAGCGAGCGGATGACGAAGCGCTCGGCGTCACCTCGGAAGAAGTGCTCGACGCCGTGCACTACTTCAACCTGCTGTTCCCGACCCTGGCACTGCGCACCACCGCCTACCTGCAAACGTCGCCGCATGGCAGCGTCAAAGACTTCTATGACTGGGCGGCCGGTCAGGTCGAGCCGGGGCAAGGTGACTTGCTGGCCACCGTGCAGAACATCAAGAGTGAAGTCATGAACGCCCAGGCGTTCTCGGTCCACGAGCGTCTGGTGGAAGCCTTCGAGGCCTTCACCTACAAGTCACTTCGGGTCAAACCGAGTTGCTGGTGGGCGGTGCCGGAAAAAACCGCAGAGGAACTGGCCTTCAGCCAGGCGCTGATCCAGCGCTACAGCCAATCGGGCGAACTGAACTGCTCGCAGCTGTCACCACTGGAACACCGCAGCATGATCTTCCAGGATGAATTGCTCGAACCCCTGATCGACACTTTCCTGAGCAACAGTCGAGTGCACTAAGCCCTCCGCGCAAGCCCCAAAAACCCCGTCAATCCTTGATTGACGGGGTTTTTCTTTGGAGGGCCTTTCGTTCATCTGCCGCAGAAACCAGGCGCCGTCGATTTCTTCCGGGCAATAAAAAACCCGGCCTGCAATGACAGACCGGGTTCGGGTATTACCGGTGGATCAGAACTGCGGTTTGTACGTCACGCTGAACATCACGTTACGCGGATCGCCGTAGTAGCTGTTGCTGTTGATCTGGGCGAAGGCCGGAATGATGTAGCGCTTGTCGAACATGTTGTTCAGGTTGACGGCCAGGTTGACCTCGTCGGTAGCCTGGTAGGCAACGCGCGAACCCCAAATGGCAAAGCCCGGCAGATCGAAGCTGCGGTCGAAGCTGACCGTGCTGCTCTGGGCATTCACGCCGGCACCGACGCTGACCTTGTGGAAATCACCCGGCAGGGTGTAGTCGCCCCACAGGCGGAACATGTGCATCGGCGTACCGGTGGCGAAGCGCTTGCCCTTGAGGTCGGAGTCTTCGAGGAACTTGGTAGTGTTGTAGGTATAGCCGCTGGAAATCTGCATGCCATCGAACAGTTCGCCGGCGATTTCCGCTTCCAGACCCTGGCTGCGAACCTTGCCCGACGCTGTCGAGCAGTACCAGCCGTTGCAGGCCTCCGGCCCTTCGATGTCGGTGGTCAGGTCAGACACGGCGCGGTTTTTCTGGATGTAGCGGAACAACGCCAGGGACGTGTTGAAGCGGCCATCCATCAGCTCGCCCTTGATACCCAGCTCGTAGTTGGTGCCTTCGATCGGCTTGAGCGCGGTCTTCTCTTTGGTCAGCTGGGTTTGCGGAATGAACACTTCGGCAACGCTGCCGTAGGCCGACCACTGTTCGTTCAGCGCATACACCATGCCGACGTAAGGCGTTACACGGCCGGTGCTCTTGATCGAGTTCTTCTCGCCGCCTTCCTGCAGTTCGCGGGCGAAGTAGTTGTCCTGGTCGAAGGAGAAGTCATACCAGCTGGTACGCGCACCGAGGATCAGGGTCAGCGGGTCGGTCAGGTTGATCCTGTAACTGCCGTAGAGGCCTTTCTGGCGAACATCGTAAGTGCTCACGGCCAGGTTGGCGTTGTCGGCGATCATGTCGAACGACTGCTGCGGACGGTTGTGATCGATGTCGAAAATGTCTACGCCCGGCGTGAACTGGCGAGCGTATTTGTCATCGCTGGTGAACTTGGAGTAGTTGGCACCCACGGTCAGGCCTTGCTTGAAGCCGAAGCCTTCAAACTGACCGTCGAGGTAGATGTCGAACGCACGGTTCTTGTTGGCGAAGTCAGTCGAGTAATCGGAGAAACGCGGGCCGGTGCTGCCGCCCACCGGAACCACGCCGGCAACGAACTGATAAGTCGCCTCGTTCGATTCGTTCATGGCGATGGCCGACGCTTTGACTTTCCAGCTGTCGTTGAAGTGGTGTTCAAGGTCGGCGTACACCGCGGTCTGGTCGTTCATCGAACGGTTCCAGGTTGCACCGGTGTAGGTCGAGCGCGGCAGGTTGATGTTGCTCGCGTCGGCGTAGCGCGGCAGGCCCAGCAGATACGGACGGCCGTGGCTCTTCTTGTTGCTGAAACCGATGCCGAGCACGGTGTCTTCGTCCAGGTCGAAATCCAGGGCGCCGTACACGGTCTGTTCCCAGTTCCAGGCGTAGTCGGTAAACGAGTGGTCTTTTTCATAGTTGACCACTGCACGACCACGGATGGTGCCGGCATCGTTCAACGGGCCACCGACGTCAGCCTGGGAGCCATAACGATCCCAGCTGCCCGCCTTGGCGGTGAGGGTCACGGTCGGTTCGGCCTGGCCACGTTTGCGCACCATGTTGATCGCGCCGCCCGGGCTGTTCGCGCCTTGCAGCAGACCGGCCGCGCCACGGATCACTTCCATGCGGTCGTAGATCGCCATGTTTTCGGTGATGTAGCTGCCCAGCGCATACACGTTGCGCGGGATCGGCACGCCGTCGTACTGGATCGCTTCGATGTCGAAACCACGGGAGTAAATGAAGATACCCGGGCCTGGCGACTTCAGCGCGGTCAGGCCGGTGGTGGCTTCGACGGCCTGGGTCAGGTTGCTGATGTTCTGGTCATCCATGCGCTTGCGAGTCAGGACGCTGACCGACTGCGGGATGTCCTTGAGTTTTTGCTGGCCCTTGCCGATGGTCACGGCACCGGTGGTGTAGGAATTGGTGCCTTCGGTGGTGGTGCCCAGCGCGGTGGCGTTGATCGTGGTGGCACCCAGTTCCAGACCTTTGGCGCTGCCACTGCGCACCAGCATCAGGGTGTTGCCTTCCACGGTGAAACGCACATCGGTGCCGCGCAGGAGCTGGCCGATGGCCGACTCCGGGGTCATGTTGCCTTTGACTGCAAAGCTCTTGAGGCCCGCCAGATCATCGGCGCTGTAGATGACCTGCATGTTGCTCTGCTCGCCAAACGCTTGCAGCGCCTGTGGCAGGGACTGTGCCGCGATATTGAAGGCTTTGTCTTCGGCCTGGACCTGAGCACTGAGCGGCAGCAGGCACGCCATGCCCATCCCCGCCAGTACAGAGCGCGAGCGCAACGTTCGGGAAATCACCAGGGCCTTGAACAGGGGTTTCAATTCGTGAATTGCGGACATTGTGCTCTCTATTATTGGTCGAAGTGGAAAAGCCTGCGGGCCGCCGAGCGCCCCTCGAAATGCACACCCGCGTGCCGGGATCGTTCAATCATGTGAATCGATCGACTGGCCCCTCCCCGGGCAGCAGTCGCCCGCGCAGTGGCGCGAGCCGGTCATGGGTTGCGTAAGAAATCCGTTTGTTGCCGCGTGAAAACCTGACTGAAAAGGCCCTTTTTCGAGTCATTTCACGCGCTTACGTTAGTAAGACGGAGCAGACCGGAAAAACCGGAATGCGTTTGTTTATCATTTGTGAAATAAATTAAAAAAAACCGTCGCACTGAGGCGACGGTTTTTCCTGGGCGGACAGTTAAACGTCCTGGGCCACCTTGGCGGCTTGCAACTGCCGGGCCTTTTCGGTCAGCAGGGCTTTTTCCTCGGGGCTCATGGACTCAAGACGCACCCGCGCCTGAGCCAGTTTGTCCAGTTGCCCGGGACTCGCTTCCTGGCCACGCAACGCTTGCGCAAGCCCGGCCACGGTCGGATGGTCGAAAACCACACCCGGGTGGATTTCGCACTGCAACAGCTTGCGAATACCCGCAACCAGTTTGATCACCAGCAACGAATGACCACCGGCGGCGAAAAAGTCGCGTTCGATGCTCAGGCGATCCTGCCCGAGCAGCTGCGCCATGCGCCCGGCCAGCAAGGTTTCGAGAGCATCACGCGGCGCGACGTAATCGTCGTCGACACCTTGATCGGCCAGTTGCTGCAAGGCCTTGCGATCGATCTTGCCGTTGGCCAACCGTGGCAGGCGCTCGATGAAGCGAATCTGCTGCGGCACCATCACCGCCGGCAGTTGCTGCGCCAGTTGCTCACGCAGACTGTCCGCCGCCAGGGATTCGCGGGCCACGACAAACGCCTGCAAACCTTGCTCAGAACTGTCCCCGGCAATCACCACCGCTTCCTGCACGGATGGCTGGCGCAGCAATTGCGCCTCGACTTCCGTCAGCTCGATGCGGAAACCGCGCACCTTGATCTGATGATCGCGCCGCCCGTGCAGGACAATCGCGCCTTCAGGCGAGTAGCGCGCAAGATCGCCGGTGCGATACAGGCGTTCACCGTTGATGAACGGGTTGTCGATCAACAGTCCCGCCTCGGCTTCGACATTGACGTAGCCGCGAAACAGCTGCGCACCGCCGACATACAACTCGCCGACGACACCGACCGGCGCCAATCGCAGCTGCGCGTCGAGCACGTACACCTGATTGTTGTCGAGCACCTGGCTCAGCAGACCGGCGCCCTGCCCCGGCGCAACCTTGTGCACCATCACGCCGACCGTGGTTTCGGTCGGGCCGTAGTGGTTGAACACCTGGCAATCGCCACGCACCTGCGCGATGCGCTGGATCAGCGGTGCGGCAATCGCCTCCCCGCCCAGCACCAGAGTTCGCGGCAAACGCGGCGTGTCGCTGTCGAGCAGCGCAGCCAGATGCGACGGCACGATTTTCAGGCAGTCGACGGCATGCTCTTGCAGATAGCCGGCGAATGCCTGTGCATCCTGCATGCATTCATCACTGGCCACGTGCAGCGCCGCCCCGTTGAACAGCGCGCCGAACAACGTGGTGTTGCCCAGATCCGCCGCCACCGTGGAGGTCAGACCGAAGTGCCGGTGACCGTCCAGCCCCAGTGCCGTGCTGACACTGGCGGTGTAATTGAGCAGATGACGGTGCTCGATCAACACGCCTTTCGGAGTACCGGTAGAACCCGAAGTGAACAGCACGTAAGCGAGATCGCTGCCTTGTGTTTCATGGGCCGGAACCGGGACTGCATCCGCTGCCAGCAATTGATCGATAGAACGCACCGGCAGCACGCTGTCGTGCCATTCAGCGATCTGCGCGGCATCGGTCAACAACAGGCCGGCACGCGCTTGTTCGAGCATCAGTTGCTGACGGGCCAGCGGCCATTGGCGATCCAGCGGCAGATACGCCGCGCCGACTCGCCAGATCGCGAGCATCGCCACCACCAGCGCCGCCGAACGCGGCAAAGCCAGCGCGACGATCGAATCACGGCCCACACCCTCGGCATGCAACCCCGCCGCCAGTCGTTCGACCTGCGCCTGCAACTGCGCGTAATTCAGGCGGCCGGTCTCATCGGTCAGTGCCAGCGCTTCTGGCGTGGACTGCGCCCATTCGGCGATGCGTTGCGGCAGCAACGGGGTATCGGCCCAGGAATGCGCCGACGGATTGATCGACAGCAAGCGCTGACGCTCGGCCTCGGTCAGCAGGCTGATCGCATTCAGCGGCGCGTGTGCGTCGGCCACGAGTTGGCCCAGCAGCGTGACGTATTGATCCAGCAGCACTTGCATCGACGCCGCACTGTAGCGCTGCGCGGCATATTCCAGCGCCACCGCGCTGGCCACGTTTTCCGCGTTCAACTGCACTTGCAACAGCAACTCGAACACGCCACCACGCCCGGTCTCCACCCGTTGCGCTGTGCAGCGAGTCGCGCCGATCGCCACCGGCTGTGCCTGACGATGCAACGCAAAACCATAGGCCGGGCGCGCAGCCGCAGGTTGCAGTTCAGGGGCCCAGTATTCCTGCCAGAGCCGATGTTCTTCCAGGCGCGCGGCGACTGTCGGCAGCCATTGCGTGAATGACTGTTCGGCATCCACAGGCAGATTCAGCGGCAGGGTTTTCTCGAACACGCCGATTGCGCCAGAGAAATACTCATAGTCTTCACGACCATCGTGGCGCCAACCCATCAGCACTTCATCGCGACCGCTCAAACGCGCCAGCAGCAACCACCAGGCACTTTGCATCAGCACTGCAACCGGTTGTGCAACGGTCTGCGCCAGACGTTCAAGCCCCGCGACCAATGAAGCGTCGAGTGGCTTGCTGAGGCTCGCCGAATCAGCGCCCGACACCGTGGATTCGCGCGCCGCCAGCCAAGGCGTCGACAGGGTCGCATCGACGCCATTGAGTTGTGCCTGCCAATACGCCCGGGCGGTCGCGGCATCCTCGTCGAGGATCACTTCGCTGCGCCATTCCAGGTACTGACCGAACTCGCCTGCCTCTTCGTCTTCAGGCCACTCACGCTGTTCATACGCGCGCAGCAACTGCTGATAGACCAGCGTCAGCGCGTTGTCGTCCAGACTGTGACGGGCCGCGCCCAGCAGCAGCGTCCAACGCTGTTCGGGCAGCGCGTACAACACCGCTTGCACACCGACTGACTCGCCGGGCACAAAGGCGCGCTGCGCCCATTCGGTCAATTGCGCCTGAATCTCCGCTTCGCTGGCCGGTGCGTTTTGCACCGTCAGCGGAAAGCGCTCGGCGACGTCGGTGAACTGGCGCAGGCCATGAAAACCCGGGGCCTTGGCCAGCCGGGCCAGCAACATCGGTTGCTGTGCCAGCACCTGGTCGAAGGCCGCTTGCAGGCGCGCCACGTCGAGCTCGCCGGAAATATCGATGCGCAGGAAACGTGCGGCATCGGCCCAGCATGCAGCGCCAGGCAGTTGATCGCAGAGCATCTGTTGCTCGGGGGTCAACGCCTGCCCCACGTCCTGTTGTTCCATCACCACCTCGTTCATGCCTCTGTTCCTTCGGTTGCGCGGACCGGCTCGCCACGGGCGCCTTGCAAGTCGCTGTGGTCGAACATGTCACCCATGGCCACGACAATCTTGCGCGGGCCTTCGAACGGATCGCGGGCATGCGCCACCAACATGTTGTCGAGCAGAATGGCGTCGCCCTTCTGCCAGTCGAACCGCACGGCGCAGGCTTCGTAGAGCTCACCGATGCGCTGCATCACTTCGTCTTCGATCGGCGTGCCATCCCCGTAGTAAACGTGGCGCGGCATGCGCTCCAGACCGAACATCGACAACAGGTCTTCACGCACATCCGGCTCCAGCCAGTAGATGTGGTGCAGTTGCACCTGGTTGAAGAACGATTTCGCACCGGTCACCGGGTGGCGAATGATCGCCGGGCCCGGGGTGCGGGTTTGCAGTTCGTCGTTGTCCAGCCAGCGCCATTCGATACCGCCGGCCCGGCAACGGGCCTCGACTTCGGCGCGGTCTTCGGTCTTGAAGAAGTGCTGCCACGAAACATCCAGTTTGTCGGTGAAGGTGCGCACATACAGCAGGCCCTTTTCCTCGAACTTGTCGCGCAGATCCGCCGGCAGTTTTTCGTACATCAAACGGCAATCCACCACCGGCGTCGCGCCGCCAACCGGTGCCGCCACTTCGCAATAGAACATCTGCTTGCGCGGCCAGCGGTCCTGATGGGAGCTCTCGTTGTGGAACAGAATCATCTTGCGTTCCGGGTATGGCGTGGAGCGGTAGGTGTTCTTGCCGCCCTCTTTCTTCGGCAGATCGCCGTACTGGCCGTACAAGCCGGGCTGGATCGCTTCGGCGAAGGCTTCGAAGCCCTGAATGCCATCGAGCTCAAAACCGCGAAACAGGATGCCGGCGTGGGTGGCGAGCTTCGCCTCGATCAGCGGCCGGTTGTTCTTGATCCATTCGATCAGGTCCAGTTGCGGCTCGTTCGGTTCCACCAGCAGCGGGAACGGTTGTGGCGCCGCCATCAACGATTCACGCACCGGCGCCGGGCGTGCCTTGGCCACCGGGGCGGCGCCGCGCTTGAGGAATTTGCCCAGCTTGTCGGCCTTGGGTCCGGGGGCAGACGGCCGGGTGGCCGCTGCTAAATTGTCGACTGGCATTCTGATAGCTCCCAATTGAATGTCCTGATCAGCGACGATCTGTTCCAACAGGGCTATCCAGGCCTTGACCAGGTACTGAATGCGCTCATGTCCGAACAAGCTTGTGGCGAATTGCCAATTACCCAGCAATTGCCCTTCTTCTTCGTCAACGAACAATGCCATGTCGAATTTAGAATGGGTCTCCAGCGACGGCAGCGCTTCGACGTTCAAACCGCCCATGGCCTGGGTGCGGCCCGGCAGGTTGTTCATCACGAACAGCACCTGCACCAGCGGGTTCATGCCCTTGTGACGGGGCACGCCCGACGCATCGACGATCATGTCGAACGGCAGGTCCTGATGCTCCAGCGCTTGCAGCAGCGTGTCCTGGGTCTGCGTCAGGAAGCCGCTGAACGAGGCCTCACTCGCAAACCGCGAACGCAGCGGCAACACGTTGACGAAGAAGCCGATCAGACGCTCCAGCTCCGCCCGCTCACGCCCGGCCACGTCGGCACCGACCAACACGTCGGCGCCTTCGCTGACCCGGTGCAGCAATATCTGGAACGACGCCAGCAACGTGCTGTACAGCGTGACACCGGCCCGTGAGGCCAGCGCCCGGACGTCACGGCTCAACTGCGCACCGAGGGCAAACTGCACCGCGTCGCCAGCGTAGGACGGCGTCGCACCGCGCGGGTTGTCCAGCGGCAGATTGAGCTGGCCGTTGTAGCCCGCCAGTTGTTCTTTCCAGAACGTCGCCTGCTGCCCGAGCACGCCCTGTTGTTCCAGCGCCTGTTGCCACAGGGCAAAGTCCGAATACTGCACGGCGAGGGCCGGCAAGGCATGCGGTTCGCCGGCGCTGGCGCGGTCGTAGATTTCCACCAGCTCGTTGATCAACACACCCATCGACCAACCATCGGAAATGATGTGGTGCATCGAATACAGCAACACGTGCTCGCCCGGGCTCAGGTGCAGGATGCGTCCGCGCAACAGCGGCGCCTGCTCCATGTCGATCGGCGTGTTGGCGTTGTCGAGGACGGCTTGCGCCACCTGTTCTTCCTGATCGCTGCGCGACAGGCCGGACAGATCGATCAGCGGGAAATCCAGCTCGACCTCATCGACGATCACGGCAATCGGATCGCCTTCGTCGTCCTGCACATAGGCCGTGCGCAACACCTCATGGCGACGCACCACCTCGGCAAAACTCGCCAGCAGGCGCTGCACCGACAAGTCACCGCGCAAACGCAACGCCATCGGCATGCCATAGGCGGACGTGTCACCGGACAATTGCTCGGCGATCCACAAGCGGCGCTGCACCAGCGACAACGGCGCGCTGCGCTTGGCGCCGTGCGCCTTGAGCTCGACCTGACGTGAATCGAACGCCGCCAGCTCGGCCCCGACATTGGCCTGCATGACCGCCGCCAGATCCTTGAGCACCGGCGCACCGAACAGATCGCGCAGGCTCAGCGTCAGACCGGTGACCTTGCGCAAGCGCGAGACGGCCTGGGTCGCCAGCAACGAATGACCGCCGGCCTCGAAGAAATGCGCGTTGCGCCCGATCTGCTCGCGCTCCAGCACGTCCTGCCAGACCTGAGCGATCTGTTGCTCCAGTTGGCCCTGTAGTGCGACGAAATCTTCGCTCGACACCTGGCTGTCCGGCAGTGGCAAGGCCTTGCGATCCAGCTTGCCGCTCGGGCCGATTGGTAATTGCGCCAGCAGCAGGACATGGCTTGGCTGCATGTAGTCCGGCAGGCTGCTTTTCAGCCCGTCGCGCAGTGTTTGAAGCAGCGCTGCATCAGCGTTGCTGGCCAGTGATTCGTCGTGCGGCACGACGTAAGCCACCAGTTGCTGACCACCCGCCCCCGGCTGCGCCAGCACCAGCGCCTGACGCACACCGGCCTGACGCAGCAAGCACGTTTCGATCTCGCCCAGTTCAATGCGGAAACCACGCACCTTGACCTGATGATCGAGACGCCCGACGTATTCGATCAAACCGTCAGCATTGACCCGCGCCAGATCGCCGGTGCGATACAGCCGCCCGCCCACCGTGCTGAACGGGTCAGGCAGGAAGCGATCGGCCGTCAGGTCAGGACGCTGGAAATAACCCCGCGCCAACAGCTCGCCACCGATCAGCAATTCGCCCACCACACCTTGCGGCACCGGCAGCCCGGCGCTGTCGAGGATATGAATCGTGCGCCCTGCCAGACCGTGACCGATCGGCAATGCCGCCGGCAGCGGCTGGCCGCCCTGCACGTAGTCGACGCAGTCGAGCACGGTGCTGGTGACCGTCGCTTCGGTCGGACCATAAGCGTTGATCAGTTGCACCTGCTCAAGCCCTGCTCGCTGATACGCCGCGATGCCTTGCGGCGGCATGGCTTCACCGCCCACCACCATCTGGCGCAGACGACCGTAGTCGCGCGGGCCGTGGTCGGCAAAGTCCTGCACCACCACGTTCCAGTAGGCCGTGGTCAGGTCGGCGATGCTGATGTCCCAGTCGATAATTTGCTGATACAGGGTTTCGCTGTCCCACACCTCGTTGCCGCGCAACACCACCGCCGCGCCGCAGATCAGCGCCGGGTAGACCTGCTCGACAAAACTGTCGAAGTTGAACGTCGCAAATTGCAGCACCCGATCACTGGCCGACAGGCCTTTGTAGGCTTCGGACACACGGGTATGTCGCGCCAGCGTGGCGTGGCTGATGCCCACGCCTTTCGGGCGCCCGGTCGAGCCGGACGTGAACATCACGTACGCCAGGCTTTGCCCATGCACGACAGGTGTCGGGTTGCTGTCGAGCAACGGCCACGCATCGCCGTCCACCGTCAGCGTGCGCACACCGGCCACCGCGGGCAGCCGCTCCAGCAGGTGTTGCTGGCTGAGCATCAGGCGCAGGCCGCTGTCTTCGATCATCGCCAGCAGCCGGTCGGCCGGGTAACCAGGGTCCAGCGGCACATAGGCGCCGCCCGCCTTGAGCACGGCCAACAGGCTGATGATCATGTCCATCGAACGATCAACCGCAATCCCCACCAGCACATCGCTGCCGACGTTGTGTTGCAACAAGCCGTGGGCCACGCGGTTGGCAGCCGCATTGAGCTCGGCGTAATTCAGTTGCCGGTCTTCGAATATCAGGGCAATGGCGTCCGGGGTTTGCGCCACTTGCTGTTCAAACCACTGATGCACGCAATGTTCGCTGGCCGGCGCGTCGATGGCGGGGAGCATCGGCCCGGCCGCCAGTGCCAGTTCGCCGAGACGGGTCGACGCCGGTGCCTGCACCATCTGCTGCAACAGGTGATCGAGCTGGGTCGCCAGTTGCTCGACCGAACGCCCGTCGAATTGCTCACGGTCGAAACTCAGGTGCAGCGACAGCTGGGCGTCGAGGCTGACCGCCAGGGTCAGCGGGTAGTTGGTCTGTTCGTGATTGGCTACTTCGCCAAAGCGCAGATCCTGCGGCGCACCTTGTTGCAGCGCTTCGGACACCGGGTAGTTTTCGAACACCAGAATGTTGTCGAACAGCGCTTCACCGCCCTGCCCGGCCCAGCGCTGAATCTCGAACAGCGGCGTGTGTTCCTGCTCGCGCAGTGCGAGGTTCTGCGCCTGTACCTGTTGCAACCAGGCACTCAGCGTTTGCTCGGCACGCGGACTGGCGATCACCGGCAAGGTGTTGATGAACAGGCCGATCTGTTGCTCGACGCCGGCCAGTTGCGCCGGACGCCCGGACACGGTCGCACCGAAGCTGACGGTGTCGAGCCCGGTGAAGCGTTGCAACAGCAACAGCCAGGCACTTTGCACCAGCGTGTTGAGGGTGACTTTATGGCCACGGGCAAACTCGTTGAGCTGGCGGGTGCGCACCTCGTCCAGCACATGGAAACGCTCACCATGACCCTTGACCGGCTGCACTGCGGTAAACGCGCGCGCCAGTCGGGTCGGCTCTTGCAGGTCGGCCAGTTGCGCGTTCCAGAACGCTTCGCTGACGTGCGCGTCCTGTCGCGACAGCCACTGAATGTAATCGCGATAACGACCCGCGCCACCGGCCGGTGGCTGACCGCTGTAGCGTTGCAGCACTTCGCCGAGCAACTGCGAATTGCTCCAGCCATCCATCAGGATGTGATGGCTGGTGTAGATCAGGCGGCAGGCATCGGCAGCGGTACGCACCACCCGCAGACGCAACAAGGGCGCGGCGCCCAGTTCGAAACCTTGCTGCTGTTCGGCCAGCGCCAGGGCGGCGATGGCTTGCGGCAGGTCCGCGTGGTCACGCCAGTCGAGCACGCTGAACGGCACGGTCAGGTGCTTGTGGATGACTTGCACCGGACGCTGGAATTCACCGTCCCAGACAAAGCTGCTGCGCAGCACATCGTGGGCATCCAGCGCGTCTTGCCACGCCGCACGGAAGCGTTCGATGTCCAGGCCTTGAACGTCGACGCACATCTGATTGATGTAATCGCCGGCCTGTTGCTCGTACAGGGTGTGGAACAACATGCCCTGCTGCATTGGCGACAGTGGATAGATGTCTTCGATCTGTTGCGGTGCCAGTGCCAGCGAATCGAGCTGCATCTGAGTCAGGTGCGCCAGCGGGAAGTCCGACGGCGTCACGCCGTGGTTGTCGATCTGGCAACAATGCTCCAGCAATACCTTCAGTTCCTGCGCGTAGGCATCGGCCAGCGCCTGAATGGTCGCGGTGTCGAACATCTGCGAACTGAACGTCCAGCCGACACTCAACTCACCGCCATACACCTGACCGTTGAGCGTCAGCCAGTTACCCAGCGCCGCCAACGGGCTCTGTTCGGCGCCGGCCGGTTCGTTGGCCGGGCTGAACAGCGCGCCACCATCGTCAGCGAAACCGGCATCGAACTGACCCAGGTAGTTGAAGGTGATGCGCGGCATCGGCAACGCTTGCAGGGTCTGACGCGCCGCGTCGTCGCCCAGATAACGCAGCGCACCGAAACCGATGCCTTTGGCCGGAATCGCGCGCAGTTGCTCCTTGATTGCCTTGATCGAACCGGCGAGATCACCAGTCGGGGTCAACCGGACCGGGAACAGGCTGGTGAACCAGCCCACGGTGCGGCTCAGATCCAGTTCATCGAACAGGTCTTCACGGCCGTGGCCTTCGAGCTGAATCAGGGTCGATTCGCTGGCGGTCCAGCGGGAAATGACCCGCGCCAGCGCGGTCAGCAACAGGTCGTTGACCTGTGTGCGATACGCCGCCGGTGCCTGTTGCAGCAGTTGGCGGGTCTGCTCTTTGTCGAGGCGGGTTTCGACGCTCGCGGCGTAGCGGTTTTGCAGCGCGCCATCCGCGTGATCCAGCGGCAGTTCAACCTTCGCACCTTGCAACTGCGCCTGCCAGAAACCCAACTCCGTTTGCAGTGCCGGGCTGGCGGCGTAGGTTTGCAGACGTTGCGCCCAGGTTTTCGCAGCGCTGGTCTTGGCCGGCAGTTTGAGTGCCTGACCGGCCTGCAACTGCTGATACGCCTGTTGCAGGTCTTCCAGCAGAATCCGCCACGACACCCCGTCGACCGCCAGGTGATGGATCACCAACAACAAGCGCTGGCTGCCATCGGCGAGGGTCGCCAACAGTGCCCGCAACAACGGGCCGTTTGCCAGATCGAGGCTGCGTTGCGCCTGTTCGCCCAGTTGTTCCAGCGCGGCATCATCCGCCACCGCGTGTTGCCAGAGCAGCGGTTCGGCGCCCGGTGCACGGTGAGTTGCAGACCACTGACCGTCACGCTGACTGAACGCCAATCGCAAGGCGTCGTGCTGCACCAGCAGCGCCTGCAACGCTTGTTCGACGTGGGCGGCCTCCAGCGTTTCGCGCGGTTTGAGCAACACCGACTGGTTCCAGTGATGCGGCTCGGCCATGGCGCTGTCGAAGAACAATTGCTGGAACGGCAGCAACGGACTGTCGCCCGTCACCGGGCCCTGATCAATGCTCGGACCGGCCACACCGACCTTGGCCACGGCTGCCAGACTCTGCACGTTCTGGTGCAGGAACAGATCCTTGGGACTGAAATGAATCCCGGCCTGACGCGCGCGGCTGACCACCTGAATCGAGATGATCGAGTCACCGCCCAGCTCAAAGAAGTTGTCGTGAATGCCCACCTGCTCCAGGCCCAGCACGTTCTGCCAGATCGCCACCAGCGCTTGCTCGATCTCGCTGGTCGGCGCGCTGTAGGCTTTCTGGCTGACGCTCAGATCGGCCTTCGGCAGAGCTTTGCGCTCGAGTTTGCCGTTGGGGCTGACCGGCATCTTCGCCAGCAACAGCCAGTGTTGAGGGATCATGTATTCCGGCAGGTTCTGGCTCAGGTGTTCCTTGAGACGGCGCTGGAAGGCCTGACGACGATCATCGTCCGCCTCAAGCAGCGACTCATCGTTCGGCACCACATAACCCACCAGCAACGAACCGTCCTGAGCGATGACCACGGTTTCACGCACGTCATCGTGCTCAGCCAGTCGCGCCTCGATTTCGCCCAGCTCGATGCGCAGGCCACGGATCTTCACCTGATGGTCCATACGCCCGGCGTACTCGATCACACCGTCGGCGCGATAGCGCGCCAGGTCACCGGTGCGGTACAGGCGCTGACCGTCACCGAACGGACTGGTGACAAAGCGCTCGGCAGTCAGCGACGGACGACGGTGATAACCACGGGCCAGGCCTTCGCCGCCCAGATACAACTCGCCGATCACACCGACCGGCAACGGCGCCAGGCTGTTGTCGAGGATGTAGGTGCTGAGGTTGGCAATCGGCTGACCGATCGGCACGCTGTCGCGACCTTCGTCGCGGCACGTCCAATGGGTCACGTCGATGGCCGCTTCGGTCGGGCCGTAGAGGTTGAACAACCCGGCGTTCGGCAGTTTGGCGAACACTTGCTGTTGCGCATCGACCTGCAACGCTTCGCCGCTGCACACGATCCGCGTCAGGCTGGTGCATTCGACCACCGCTGGGTCTTGCAGGAACGCCTGCAACATCGACGGTACGAAGTGCAGCGTGGTGATGCGCTGTTCGGTGATGACCTGAATCAGTTGCGCCGGATCACGGTGCGCGCCCGGAGCCGCGACCACCAAGGAGGAGCCGGTCATCAACGGCCAGAAGAACTCCCACACCGAGACGTCGAAACTGAACGGGGTCTTTTGCAGCACGCTGTCATCGGCTGTCAGCTGATACGCTTGCTGCATCCAGCACAAACGGTTGACCAGTGCCGAATGGCGGTTGCCCGCACCTTTCGGTTTGCCGGTGGAGCCGGAGGTGTAGATCACGTAGGCGAGGTTTTCCGGATCGATGTTCAGCTCCGGGTTGGCTTCGCTGCGACCTTCCAGCCAATCACCTTCCTGATCCAGCACCAGACTGCGCAGCCCGGCCGGAACCGGCAGTTGCGCCAGCAGATGGCTTTGGGTCAGCAGCAAGGCAATGCCGCTGTCCTCGAACATGTAGGCCAGACGATCCTGCGGATATTCAGGGTCCAGCGGCAGGTACGCACCGCCAGCCTTGAGAATCGCCAGCAGGCCTACAACCATCTCCAGCGAACGCTCGACCGAAATCCCGACCAGCACTTCCGGGCCGACACCGTTTTCGATCAACACCGCTGCCAATTGATTAGCGCGGGCATTGAGCTGGGCGTAAGTCAGACGCTGTTCACCAAACACCAGCGCCAAGGCGTCCGGGGTGGTGCGTACCTGATCCTCGATCAACGAATGCACGCTGCGCGACAGCGGGTATTCGGTGGCGGTAGCGTTCCAGCCTTCGACAATCAAGTCGCGCTCTGAACCATCGAGCAACACCAGTTCGGCCAGCGGACGCGCCGCGTCGGCCACGACGGCTTTGAGCAGGTTCAGCCAATGCCCGGCGAGGCGCTGGATGCTGCTCGCCTCGAACAGATCAGTGGCATAGGTAAAGGACGCATCCAGGCCTTCCGGGCTGTCGCCGGTGTCCAGCGCCAGATCGAACTGCGCGGTCCGGTGTTCCCAGCTCAGGCTTTGCAGGTTCAGCCCCGGCAATTGCGCGACGAGATCGGACTCGGCTTCGGTGCGGTGGTTAAACATCGCCTGGAACAACGGGCTGTGGCTCAGATTGCGTTCAGGCTGCAAGGCATCGACCAGTTGCTCGAACGGCAGGTCCTGATGCATCTGCGCGGCAATCGAGGTGTGCTTCACCTGTTGCAGCAACCGGGCGAAATCCAGTGCCGGATCGAACTCGGCCCGCAGCACCTGGGTGTTGACGAAGAAGCCGATCAGTCGCTCGATTTCCAGACGATTGCGGTTGGCAATCGGCACCCCGACGCGGATATCCGACTGACCGCTGTAACGGTGCAACAGGGTCTGGAACGAGGCCAGCAGCAACATGAACACGGTCACGCCTTCACGCCGCGCCAGCGCCTTGAGTGCGTCACCCAGCGCCGGTTCGAAGGTCACGTTCAGGCGTGCACCGCGAAAGCTCTGCACGGCAGGACGCGGATGGTCGGCCGGCATTTCCAGCAGCGGTTGTTCGCTGCCCAACTGGGTCTTCCAGTACGTCAGCTGGCGTTCGCGCTCGCCGTTGTCCATCCATTCGCGCTGCCACACCGCGTAATCGGCGTACTGCACCGCCAGCGCCGGCAACTCGGCCGCGCGGCCCTGACTGAACGCCGCGTAACAGGCGATCAGGTCTTCGATCATCACCTGCATCGACCAGCCATCGGAGACGATGTGGTGCAGGGTCAGCACCAGCACATGGTCGGTGTCACTGATGCGCAGCAAGGCCACACGTAGCAACTCGCCCGCCAACAGGTCGAACGCCTGCTGGGTCTGTTGTTCGACGAAGGCTTTGATCTGCTCATCCGTGGCGTTGGCCAGCGTCTGCTCGTGCAACGCCACCTGCCCGCTCGGCCGGATCACTTGCTGCACGCGCCCGTCGGTATCGACAAACGCCGTGCGCAGGCTTTCGTGGCGCTGGATCAGCGCCTGGAAGCTTTGCTCCAGTGCCGCACGATCGAGTTCGCCGCGCAGGCGCAGCGCGGTGGGAATGTTGTAGGCGGCGCTTTGCGGGTCCATCTGCCACAGGAACCATTGACGTTCCTGTGCGTAGGACAGCGCCAGCGGTTGCTCGCGGCTGACCTGTGGAATCGGGGTTTGCGTGGCCTGTTGATCTGCATCGAGGACACGGACAAACGCTTCCAGGCTGCTGTGTTCGAACAGCGTGCGCAGCGGCACCTGAATATCCAGCGTGCGGCGGATGCGCGACACCACTTGGGTCACCAGCAGCGAATGCCCGCCCAGTTCGAAGAAGTTGTCGGTCAGGCCGACGCGCTCGAGCTTGAGCACGTCCTGCCAGATCGCCGCGACGTGTTTTTGCAGTTCAGTCTGCGGCGCCACAAAGGTGTTTTGCAGGGTGCTGGCATCAAACTTCGGCAACGCCTTGCGTTCGAGTTTGCCGTTGGGGCTGACCGGCATTTTTTCCAGCCAGACCCAGTGCTGCGGCACCATGAACTCCGGCAGACTCTGCCCCAGATGCGCCTTGAGCTCGAGGTTTTTCGCACTGCGCGTGGCGTCATCCGCATTCAACAGCGCTTCATCGTCGGGCACCACGTAGGCCACCAGCAACGAACCGTCCTGAGCGATGACCACGGTTTCGCGCACGTCATCGTGTTCGGCCAGACGCGCTTCGATTTCACCCAGTTCGATACGCAGACCCCGGATCTTCACCTGATGGTCCATGCGCCCGGCGTACTCGATCACGCCGTCGGCGCGATAGCGCGCCAGGTCACCGGTGCGGTACAGGCGCTGGCCGTCACCGAACGGACTGGTGACGAAACGCTCAGCGGTCAACGCCGGACGACGATGGTATCCACGGGCCAGGCCTTCACCGCCCAGGTACAGTTCGCCGATCACGCCGACCGGCAGCGGAGCCAGGCTGTTGTCGAGGATGTATGTGCTGAGGTTGGCGATTGGCTGACCGATCGGCACGCTGTCGCGGCCTTCGTCGCGGCACGTCCAGTGGGTCACGTCGATGGCCGCTTCGGTCGGGCCGTAGAGGTTGAACAACCCGGCGTTCGGCAACTTGGCGAACACCTGCTGCTGCGCATCGACTTGCAAGGCTTCACCGCTGCACACGATCCGCGTCAGGCTGGTGCATTCGGCCACCGCCGGGTCTTGCAGGAACGCCTGCAACATTGATGGCACGAAGTGCAACGTGGTGATGCGCTGTTCGGTGATCACCTGAATCAGTTGCGCCGGATCACGGTGCGCGCCCGGCGCGGCGACCACCAACGATGAACCGGTCATCAACGGCCAGAAGAATTCCCACACCGACACGTCGAAACTGAACGGGGTCTTTTGCAGCACGCTGTCATCGGCTGTCAGCTGATACGCTTGCTGCATCCAGCACAAACGGTTGACCAGTGCCGAATGGCGGTTGCCCGCGCCTTTCGGTTTGCCGGTCGAGCCGGAGGTGTAGATCACGTAGGCGAGGTTTTCCGGATCGATATTCAGCTCCGGGTTGACCTCGCTGCGGCCTTCCAGCCAGTCACCTTCCTGATCCAGCACCAGACTGCGAAGCCCCGCCGGAACCGGCAGTTGCGCCAGCAGATGGCTTTGGGTCAGCAGCAAGGCAATGCCGCTGTCCTCGAACATGTAGGCCAGACGATCCTGCGGGTACTCAGGATCCAGCGGCAGATACGCACCGCCGGCCTTGAGAATCGCCAGCAGCCCGACGACCATTTCCAGCGAGCGCTCGACCGAGATGCCGACCAGCACTTCCGGGCCGACACCGTGTTCGATCAACACCGCTGCCAATTGATTAGCGCGGGCATTGAGCTGGGCGTAAGTCAGACGCTGTTCACCAAACACCAGCGCCAAGGCGTCCGGAGTGGCGCGTACCTGATCTTCGATCAACGAATGCACGCTGCGTGACAGCGGGTATTCCGTGGCAGTGGCGTTCCAGCCTTCGACAATCACGTCGCGTTCTGCGGCGTCGAGCAACACCAGTTCGGCCAGCGAGCAACTCGCGTCGGCCACAACCGCTGCCAGCAGGTTCTGCCAATGCGCGGCCATCCGTTCGATGGTCGCGGCGCTGAACAGGTCGGTGGCGAAAGTCAGCTGTGCGCCGAGACCTTGCGGGGTCTCGAAGGTGTCCAGGCTCAGGTCAAACTGGGCGGTCTGGCTGGCCATGCTCAGCGGATCGATTTGCAGCCCTGGCAGACGCGCGCCTTGCTGCGACTCGCCGGTCGCGAGGTTCTGGTGGTTGAACATCACCTGGAACAGCGGACTGTGGCTCAGGCTGCGTTCCGGTTGCAGGGCCTCCACCAACTGTTCGAACGGCAGTTCCTGATGCGCCTGGGCGCCCATCGCCGATTGCTTGACCTGTTGCAACAGGCTGCGAAAACTCGCCTGCGGGTCAATGCGGGCCTTGAGCACCTGGGTGTTGACGAAGAAGCCGATCAAGCGCTCGGTCTCGACCCGGTTGCGGTTGGCGTTGGGTACGCCGACGCTGATTTCGTTCTGGCCGCTGTAGCGGTGCAACAAGGCCTGGAACGAGGCCAGCAAGACCATGAACACGGTCATGCCTTCGCGCTGGGCGAGGGTTTTCAGACCGGCAGCCAATTGATTGTCGAGGGTTACGTCGAGCCGCTGGCCACGGAAGCTCTGCACCGACGGCCGAGGAAAATCGGTCGGCAGTTGCAGCACTGAATGGTCGGTGCCCAGTTGTTCCTGCCAGTAAGCCAGTTGCCGCGCGCGCTCGCCCGCCTCCATCCAGTGCCGCTGCCAGATGGCGTAGTCGGCGTACTGGATCGGCAATTCGGCGAGGCTGACGTCGCGCCCCTGAGCATAACCGGAATACAACTGCACCAGCTCTTCGACCATGACCCGCATCGACCAGCCATCGGCCGCAATGTGGTGCACGGTGACGGCCAGCACATGGTCGTCATCCGCCAGACGCAGCAGGCTGGCGCGCATCAGCGGGCCGGTCTGCAGATCGAACGGAAGGTGCAACTGTTCGTTGATGTAGGCCTGAATCTGCTGCTCGCGTTGCGCCGGATCCGCCGCGCTATCCAGCGCATCCACCGCGATGGTCAGCGGCAGCTGCGCGTGAATCACCTGCACCGCGCCCTCGTCGTCCTGACCGAAGGTCGTGCGCAGGCTGTCGTGACGGGCGATCACGGCGTTGAACGCACGCTCCAGCGCCGGCACGTCGAGGACGCCGCGCAACTGCAGCGCCGTCGGGATGTTGTAGGCCGCACTGTGCGGGTCCATCTGCCAGACAAACCATTGCCGGTCCTGAGCGAACGACAACGGGATCGCGGTGAACTCCTCGCGGGTCTGCGGAATCGGCAGGTTCGCGGGAGAAACCCCTTCCTGGAGCATCTTTTCAAGATAGAGCGTGCGCTTTTCCAGGGGCAGACAAATAAACCGCCTGGCAATCTTCAGTGCGACATTCCTATCCATCAAGCCTCCTCCATTTCATCAAGCAGGGATTCCAGCTTGCTCAGTTTCAACATATCGACTTGCTCATCGGCGGCGTCCAGCTGGCTGACGAAATCGCCAAGCGCGGGGTGCTGGAAAATCAATTGCGGTGTCAGCTTCAGGCCCAGTTCCAGTTGCAGGCGCGAAACCACGGTGACGGCCAGCAAGGAGTGGCCGCCCAGTTCGAAGAAGTTGTCGTTGAGGCCGATGCGCTCCAGTTGCAGCACGTCCTGCCAGATGGCCGCCACTTGTTGTTGCAGTTCAGTGGACGGCGCGACAAAGGCCTGCTGCGCCTGGCTGGCATCGAACTTGGGCAGCGCCTTGCGTTCGAGTTTGCCGTTCGGACTGACCGGCATTTTCGCCAGCAGCACCCAGTGCAGCGGAACCATATAGTCAGGAACGTTCCGGGCGAGGTGTTCTTTAAGGCGCTGGAACAGTTCGCTGCGGCTGGCCTCGTCGGCTTCCACCAGACGGGCGTCGTTTGGCACCACATAACCCACCAGCAACGAGCCGTCCTGAGCGATGACCACGGTCTCGCGTACGTCATCGTGTTCGGCCAGACGCGCTTCGATTTCGCCCAGTTCGATGCGCAGACCACGGATCTTCACTTGATGGTCCATACGCCCGGCGTACTCGATCACACCGTCGGCGCGATAGCGCGCCAGGTCGCCGGTGCGGTACAGGCGCTGACCGTCACCGAACGGACTGGTGACAAAGCGCTCGGCGGTCAGCGCCGGACGGCGGTGGTAACCACGGGCCAGGCCTTCGCCGCCCAGATACAACTCGCCGATCACACCGACCGGCAACGGCGCCAGGCTGTTGTCGAGGATGTAGGTGCTGAGGTTGGCAATCGGCTGACCGATCGGCACGCTGTCGCGACCTTCGTCGCGGCAAGTCCAGTGAGTGACGTCGATCGCTGCTTCGGTCGGGCCGTAGAGGTTGAACAACCCGGCGTTCGGCAGTTTGGCGAACACTTGCTGTTGCGCATCGACCTGCAACGCTTCGCCGCTGCACACGATCCGCGTCAGGCTGGTGCATTCGACCACCGCTGGGTCTTGCAGGAACGCCTGCAACATCGACGGTACGAAGTGCAGCGTGGTGATGCGCTGTTCGGTGATCACCTGAATCAACTGCGCCGGATCACGGTGTGCGCCCGGAGCCGCGACCACCAACGATGAACCGGTCATCAACGGCCAGAAGAATTCCCACACCGACACGTCGAAACTGAACGGGGTCTTTTGCAGCACGCTGTCATCGGCTGTCAGTTGGTAAGCCTGCTGCATCCAGCACAAGCGGTTGACCAGCGCCGAATGACGGTTGCCCGCGCCTTTCGGTTTGCCGGTCGAGCCGGAGGTGTAGATCACGTAGGCGAGGTTTTCCGGATCGATGTTCAGCTCCGGGTTGGCCTCGCTGCGACCTTCCAGCCAATCACCTTCCTGATCCAGCACCAGACTGCGCAGCCCCGCCGGAACCGGCAGTTGCGCCAGCAGATGGCTTTGGGTCAGCAGCAAGGCAATCCCGCTGTCCTCGAACATGTAGGCCAGACGATCCTGCGGGTACTCTGGGTCCAGCGGCAGATACGCACCGCCCGCCTTGAGAATCGCCAGCAGGCCGACAACCATTTCCAGAGAACGCTCAACCGAAATACCGACCAGCACTTCCGGGCCGACACCGTGTTCGATCAACACCGCAGCCAACTGGTTGGCGCGGGCGTTGAGTTGGGCATAGCTCAGGCGTTGCTCGCCGAACACCAGCGCCAAAGCGTCTGGCGTGGCGCGCACCTGATCCTCGATCAGCGAATGCACGCTGCGCGACAGCGGGTACTCGGTGGCCGTCGCGTTCCATTGTTCGACCTGCTGCTGTTGCTCCTCGCAGGAGAGCAATTCCAGTTGGCCCAACGCCAAAGCGCCGCTCTGCATCATCTGCGTCAGCAGGTTGTGCAAGTGTTCGCCCAGTCGCGCAATGTCGACTTCGGCAAAATGCGCACGGCCGTAGCTGAAGTGCAGCGACAGGGTGTCGCCCATGCTCACGGCGAGGGTCAACGGGTAGTTGGTCTGCTCGTGGTTGGTGACGTCGGTGAAGCGCAATCCGGCCGGCGCACCCTGTTGCATGGCCTCCGATACCGGGTAGTTCTCGAACACCAGAATGCTGTCGAACAGGGCATCGCCGCCCTTGCCGGCCCAGCGCTGGATCTCGAACAGCGGCGTGTGTTCGTGCTCACGCAGGCTCAGGTTTTGCGTCTGCACGGTGTGCAGCCACTGGCCGACACTCTGCTCGGCGCGCGGGGTGCCGATCACCGGCAGGGTGTTGATGAACAGCCCGATCTGCTGCTCGATGCCTTTGAGATCCGCCGGACGCCCGGCCACCGTCGCACCGAACGCGACCGTGTCCTGACCGCTGTAGCGTTGCAGCAACAGCAGCCACGCCGCTTGCACCAGGGTGTTGAGGGTGACTTTCTGCTCGCGGGCGAACTCGGCCAGTTGCCGGGTGGCAGCGGCATTCATGACGCGCTGATGATCGGCATACCCCGCGACAACCATCAGGTCGTCACGACGGGTGATGGCCTGGGTCAGGCGGGTCGGCTCTTGCAGGTCGGCCAACTGGGTTTTCCAGAACGACTCGCTGACGCTGGCGTCCTGACGTTGCAGCCAGGCGATGTAGTCGCGATAACGCCCCACCGATTGCGCCAGCGGCTGACCGCTGTAGCGGTGCAGCACTTCGCCCATCAACTGCGAGTTGCCCCAGCCATCCATCAGGATGTGATGGTTGGTGTAGATCAGGTGGTAGGTGTCATCGTCGATGCGCACCAGACACAGGCGCAGCAACGGCGCGGCGGTCAGCTCGAAGCCCTG
The DNA here is from genome assembly GCF_058808055.1 of Pseudomonas sp. GW821-FHT11G12. NCBI lineage: Bacteria > Pseudomonadati > Pseudomonadota > Gammaproteobacteria > Pseudomonadales > Pseudomonadaceae > Pseudomonas > Pseudomonas sp. GW821-FHT11G12. The sequence continues at coordinate 217,116 of NZ_JBXARH010000007.1, read as the reverse complement.
TTTGCGTTCCTGCGCGGCCAGTGCGTCGAGGTCGGCCTGATAGTCGCGGCGACCACGCCAGTCCTGCACGTTGAACGGCAGTTCGACCTGTTTGTGCACCACTTGCACCGGGCGTTCGCCCTGCCACAGGAAACCGCTGCGCAGCACGTCATGCGCCTGCAACGCCGCCTGCCAGGCGGCACGGAAGCGCTCGACATCCAGGCCCTGCACATCGGCGCGGGTCTGGTTGATGTAATCGCCCGCCTCTTCCTCGTACAGCGTGTGGAACAGCATGCCTTGCTGCATCGGCGACAGCGGGTAGATGTCTTCGATCAACGACGACGGCAGCGGCAACCCATCGAGTTGTGTCTGGCTCAGCGGTGCCAGCGGGAAGTCCGACGGTGTCACACCGTGCACGCCGTCGCGGCAGCAATGTTCGATCAGTGCCGCCAGTTCCTGCGCGTAATCGTCGGCCAGGGCTTGAACGGTGCCGCGCTCGAACATGCGCTCACTGAAGGTCCAGCCGAGGCTGAATTCGCCGCCGTAAATGCCGCCGTTGAGGGTCAACGGACTGCTGAGCAAGGCGTCCAGGCTCTGCTCCACACCGCGTGCTTCACTGGACGGCGTAAACAGGGCTGCCTGCCCAGCATCGAAGCTGCTGTCGAACTGCCCCAGGTAGTTGAAGGTGATCGCCGGTTGCGGCAAGGCACGCAGGGTTTCACGGACCGCGTCGCTGCCCAGATAACGCAACACACCGAAGCCGATGCCTTTGTTCGGGATGGCGCGCAGTTGTTCCTTGACCGCTTTGAGCGAAGCGCCGAGTTCTGCGCTGGCAGTCAGCTTGACCGGGAACAGGCTGGTGAACCAGCCCACACTGCGGCTCAGGTCGATGTCGGCGAACAGGTCTTCGCGGCCATGGCCTTCGAGCTGAATCAGCGTCGAATCCTCACCGGTCCAACGGCTGATCACCCGTGCCAGTGCGGTCAGCAACAGGTCATTGACCTGGGTGCGATAGGCCGCTGGCGCGTCTTGCAGCAGTTGGCGGGTCAGGTCCGCGCCGAGTCGGGTCTGCACCGTGTGTTCATGACGACTCTGCAAGCTGCCGTCGGCGTGATCCACCGGCAACTGGCTGGATACGTTTTGCAGCTGTTCGAGCCAGTAAGGTTGCTCGGCCAGCAGCGTTTCGCTGCTCGCATAAGCGTGCAGGCGCTCGGCCCAGGTTTTGAACGCGCTGGTCCGGGCCGGCAGTTTCACCGGTTGAGCGCTGCTGATTTGCTGGTAAAGCCCTTGCAAGTCTTCCAGCAGAACACGCCACGAAACGCCGTCGACCACCAGGTGATGGATCACCAGCAACAGCCGCTGACTGCCGTCCGCCAGGGTCGCCAGTACGGCGCGCAACAACGGCCCGCCGAGGGCGAGGCTGCGTTGCGCTTCAAGGCCCAGCGCTTCGAGTTCTGCGGCGTCTGCGACCTGGGTTTGCCACAGCAGATCCTCCGGCTGCTCGCCGACTGCCAGGTGTTGCGCGATCCACTGACCATCGACAGACGCAAACGACAAGCGCAGTGCATCGTGGTGTTCGATCAACGCGTCGAGGGCGGCCTTCAGATGCCCAGCGTCCAGGGTCTGCGAGGTGTTGAGCAGCACCGACTGGTTCCAGTGATGCGGCTCGGCCACGCCTTCTTCGAAGAACTGCAATTGCGCCGGCAGCAACAGCGACGCACCGGTGACCGGCGACTGGTCGATGACAAAACCGCCCTCGCCGACCCGCGCGACACTGGCCAGACCTTGAATGGTCTGGTGCTGGAACAGGTCTTTCGGACTGAAATGAATACCCGCCTGACGGGCGCGGCTGACCACTTGAATCGAGACGATCGAATCACCGCCCAGTTCGAAGAAGTTGTCGGTCACACCGATTTGCGCCAGGCCCAGCACCGCTTGCCAGATGTCCACCAGCGTTTGCTCGGCGGCATTGGTGGCCGCCAGGTAATCCTGCTGCGCTTGCGCCGCATCGGGTTTCGGCAAGGCGTGGCGATCAAGTTTGCCGTTGGGCGACAGCGGCATTTTCGCCAGGAACAACAGGTGCGTCGGCACCATGTAGTCCGGCAAGGTTTGCTGAAGCTGCTCGCGCAATGCACGGCGCAGTTCGCTTTGCAGATCGCTGTCAGCCATGACCGACTCGGCATCGGTCGGCACCACGTAGGCCACCAGTTGCTGACCACTTGGTCCGGCCACCGCCATCACCAGCGTTTCGCGGACGCTCCGGGCATCCAGCAGACGCGCTTCGATTTCACCCAGCTCGATACGGAAACCACGAATCTTCACCTGATGGTCGACACGCCCGATGTACTCGATCACCCCGTCGGCACGGAACCGCGCCAGGTCACCGGTGCGATACAGACGTGCCCCCGGCTGCACCGAGAACGGATCCGGCATGAAGCGCTCGGCGCTCAGGTCCGGACGGTTGAAATAACCGCGAGCGAGCAATTCGCCGCCGATCATCAGCTCGCCCACCGCGCCCACCGGCACCGGTTGGCCGGCGATGTCCAGCAGGTAGATGGAACGGCCCGGCAACGCCGAACCAATCGGCAAGGTCGATGGCGTCGGCTCGGCACCGGTCACATAGTCGCCGCAATCCAGCGACGTGGCGGTCACGGTGGCTTCGGTCGGGCCGTAGGTGTTGAGCAAACGAACGTGGGCCAGACCGGCCTTGTTCCAGGCCGCCATGCCTTCGGGCGGCATCGCTTCACCGCCGGCATGCACCTGACGCAACACGCCGTAGTCACGCGGGCCGACTTCGGCGAAGTCCTTGGCCAGCATGCCCCAGTAGGCGGTGGTCAGATCGATCACGCTGATGCGCTTGTCGAGCATCTCGCTGTACAGGGTTTCGCTGTCCCAGATCTCGGTGCCGCGCAGCACCACCGAAGCACCGGTGATCAGCGCCGGGTACAGCTGCTCGACGAAACCGTCGAAGTTGAACGTCGAGAATTGCAGCACGCAGTCCTGCGCGGTCAACGCCATCAGGTCCACGGTCACGTAGGCGTGCTTGGTCAGCGACGCCTGATTGATCCCCACGCCTTTCGGACGTCCGGTGGAGCCCGATGTGAACATCACGTACGCGAGGTTATCGGCCAGGGTCAGGTTCGGCAGATCAGCGCTTTCGAGCTGCTCTGGTTGACGATCAACACACAGCACCTCGACGCCTGCGACCTGCGGCAGACGCTCCAGCAAATGGCTCTGGCTCAGCAACAGCAGCAGGCCGCTGTCTTCGATCATGCAGGTCAGGCGATCACTCGGGTATTGCGGGTCCAGCGGCACGTACGCGCCGCCGGCCTTGAGCACCGCCAGCAGGCTGATGATCATCTCCAGCGAACGCTCGACCGCGATCCCCACCAGCACGTCAGGACCGACGCCGCGCTGACGCAAGGTGTGCGCCAGGCGGTTGGCCTGCTGGTTGAGTTCGGCGTACGTCAGACGCTGATCGGCAAAGTACAGCGCGACCTGATCCGGCGCGCGTTGTACTTGCTGTTCGAACAATTGATGCACGTGCAGCGCAGTTGGGTAGTGCCCTGCGCAATAACCCCAATCGTTGAGCGCCAGCTCCCGTGCAGCCGCATCGAGCAGTTGCAGGTCGCCCAGGCAACGTTGATCGGAACCGCCGGCCATCTGCATCAGTACGTGGTTCAACTGAGCACCCAGTTGCTCGACGGTGGCGTCGGCAAAGTGTTCGCGGTCAAAGCTGTAATGCACTTCCAGCGTGCCTTCCAGGCTCACGCCCAGGGTCAGCGGGTAGTTGGTCTGTTCGTGGTTGGCCACCGGACCGAAGCGCAGGCCTTGCGGTGCGCCCTGCTCCAGCGCCTGGGCAATCGGGTAGTTCTCGAACACCAGAATGTTGTCGAACAGCGCTTCGCCGCCCTGCCCGGCCCAGCGCTGGATATCGAACAGCGCGGTGTGTTCGAACTCGCGCAGCGCGAGGTTTTGCGCCTGCACCGCTTGCAGCCAGCTGCCGAGCGATTGCTCGGGCCGTGGGCTGGCGATCACCGGCAAGGTGTTGATGAACAGACCGATCTGTTGCTCGATCCCCGGCAAGTCCGCCGGACGCCCCGCCACGGTGGCTCCGAACGCGATGCTGGCCTTGCCGGTGTAGCGTTGCAGCACCAGCAGCCATGCAGCCTGGACGAGGGTGTTGACGGTGACTTTGGAAGCACGGGCGAACTCACCCAGGCGAGCGGTCTGCTCGCCGTCCAGCACGCGATAATGGTCGCCATAGCCTTGCACCACAGGCGCATCTTTTGGCCGGGCGATGGCATGAGCCAGGCGCGTCGGCTCGTCCAGCGTACGCAACGCCGGCAGCCAGAACGCCTCGCTCGCCGCCGCGTCCTGACGCTGCAACCAGCCGATGTAATCGCCGTAGCGACCTGCGTGCGCGGCACTGAACTTGCCGCTGTAGCGTTGCAGCACTTCGCCGAGCAACTGCGAGTTGCTCCAGCCATCCATCAGGATGTGGTGGTTGGTGTAGATCAAGTGATGACGCTGGTCATCGATGCGCACGATCACCAAACGCAGCAGGGTCGATGCATTCAGGTCCAGGCTCTGACGCTCGGCGTCGGCCAGGGTCTGCAACGCGTCTTCCCGCTGCGGCTGCGCACGCCAGTCGTGCAGGCTGTAAGGCATTTGCGCGTGCTTGCTGACCACTTGCACCGGCGCATCCAGCTCGCCCTGCCAGACGAACCGCGTGCGCAGAATGTCGTGCGCATCGACGGCGGCCTGCCAGGCCTGATGGAAACGCTCGGGGTCGAGGCCTTCGACGTCCAGGCGCATCTGGTTGATGTAGTTGCCGGTGGATTCTTCATACACCGCGTGGAACAGCATGCCCTGCTGCATCGGCGACAGCGGATAAACGTCTTCGATCAGCTGTGGCGCCAGCGGCAAGCCGTCCAGTTGAGCCTGGCTCAAGCGCGCCAGCGGGAAGTCCGACGGCGTGACACCGTGATGATCGGCCTGGCAGCAATGCGCGATCAGCGCTTGCAGTTCCTGGGCGTAATCATCGGCCAGACGCTGAATCGTTGCCTCATCGAACATCTCATGGCTGAACGTCCAGCCCAGGTTCAGTTCGCCGCCATACACCTGGCCGTTGAGCGCCAACTGGTTGGCCAGCGGCGCATTGGCATTCAGTTCATCGCCCGCCGCTTCGCTGGACGGCACGAACAGCGCGCCGTCGGCTGCGTCGAAGCTGCCGTCGAACTGGCCCAGGTAGTTGAAGGTCAGGCGCGGAACCGGCAGTTGCGCGAGGGAGGCGCGATCAGCGTCCTCGCCCAGATACGCCAGCGCACCGAAACCGATGCCCTTGTTGGGGATCGCGCGCAGTTGTTCCTTGATCTGTTTCAGCGACGCGCCCAGTTCTGCAACCGGCGTCAGTTTGGCCGGGTACACGGTGGTGAACCAGCCCACGGTGCGGGTCAGGTCGATGCTGTCGAACAGCTCTTCACGGCCATGGCCTTCGAGTTGAATCAATGCACTGTCGGCGCCGGTCCAGCGCACCATCACGCGGGCCAGTGCGGTCAACAGCAAGTCATTGACCTGGGTGCGGTAGGCCGCCGGAGCGTCCTGCAGCAACTGACGGGTCAGGGCCTTGTCCAGACGGGTGCGCACGGTCAGCGCATGACGGTTTTGCAGACCACCGTCGGCGTTGTCCAGCGGCAGCGCGACATCGGCACCTTGAAGCTGGTCCTGCCAGTACGCCAGCTCGGAACGCAGCTCACTGCTGCGGGCGTAGGTTTGCAGGTGCTCGGCCCAAGCCTTGGCGGCGCTGGTTTTGGCCGGCAATTGCAGGGGCTCGCCGGCTGCGATCTGCCGGTAAGCGCTTTGCAGATCATCGAACAGAATCCGCCACGACACGCCGTCCACCACCAGGTGATGGATCGCCAGCAACAACCGCTGGCTGCCGTCGTCGAGGTTTGCCAGCACCGCACGCAGCAGCGGCCCGGCTTGCAGATCGAGGCTGCGTTGCGCCTCGTTGGCCACCGCTTCCAGCGCGGCGGCATCGGCCACATCGACCGTCCACAGGAGAGCATCGTTGCGGCTGTCGACGCCACGGTACTCGGCGTGCCAGCCATCGGCCTGCTCGACGAAGCTCAGGCGCAAACCATCGTGGTGCGCGACCAGCGATTCCAGCGCCTGCTCCAGTGCCGCTGCTTGCAACGGCTGAGTCGGCTTGAGCATCACCGCCTGGTTCCAGTGCTGACGCTCAGGGATGTTCTGTTCGAAGAAGGCCTGTTGCACCGCCAGCAACGGCAGCGCGCCGGTCACCGGGCCCTGATCGATGGCTTGCGCCTGCTCGCCAACCTTGGCCACCGCCGCCAGTGCAGCGATGGTCTGGTGCTGGAACAAGTCTTTCGGCGTGAAGCGGATCCCGGCCTGCCGCGCACGGCTGACCACCTGGATCGAGATGATCGAATCGCCACCCAGTTCGAAGAAGTTGTCGCTGACACCCACCTGCTGAAGTTTCAGCACGTCCTGCCAGATCGTCGCCAGTTGTTGCTCCAGCACGGTTTGCGGCGCGACGTAGGCTTGTTGCAGTTGGCTGACATCCGGTTTCGGCAGGTTCTTGCGGTCGAGTTTGCCGTTCGGCGTCAGTGGCATGCGTTCCAGACGCAGCACGTAGGCCGGCACCATATGCGCCGGCAGTGTGGCTTTGAGTTGCTCACGCAGGTCTTCGGCGAAATCTTCGCGCGCCGAATCACCGACCACGTAGGCCACCAGACGCTTGCCGCTGCCGGCGCTGCCTTCCTGCGCCACGACTACCGCTTCCCGCACGCCGTCGAGGGCTTGCAGGCAGGCTTCGATTTCCCCCAGTTCGATCCGGAAACCACGAATTTTCACCTGATTGTCGATGCGATCCAGGTAGTCGAAGGTGCCGTCGGCACGCTGGCGCACCAGGTCGCCGGTGCGGTACAGCAAGCCAGCGGTGTGGCTGAACGGATCCGCGACAAAACGCTCGGCTGTCAGCCCCGGACGGTTGAGGTAACCACGCGCCAGGCCCGTGCCGCCGAGGTACAACTCGCCAGCCATGCCTTGCGGCAACAGGTTCAGATCGGCGTCGAGCACATAGGCGCTGCGGTCACCGATACGGCTGCCGATCGGCGCGTAGGCCGCACCGCACGGCACTTCGCGACCGGCCTTCCAGATCAGCGGCGTGACTACGGTTTCGGTCGGCCCGTAACCGTTGATGATGTAGTCCGGATCGAGGGCGCGTTTGACCCGTTCGAAACTGGCGCTCGGCACCGCGTCACCGCCGAAGCAGTAGATACGCACCTTGGGTGGGTTGCCCTCGCGCTCGGCGTGTTCGGCCAGTTGTTGCAAGTACACCGGCGGGAACGCAACCACGGTCACTCCGTGTTCGCGCATTGCGTTGTACGTCTGCTCCGGGGTCCACAGCGTGTCGTCGCGGATCAGCAGCGAGGCACCGTGGGTCAGGCTGGTCAGCCAGCGCTCGTGGGCACCGTCGAAGGCGAACGACATGAAGTGGAATTCGCAGTCGCTGTCACGCATTTCATAACGCTGACCGATGGCCTGGCAGTGCATCGCCAACGGGCCATGGGCAACGCTGACGCCCTTCGGATTACCGGTGGAACCGGAGGTGTAGATCACGTAGGCGAGGTTGTCCGGATCGAGCTGCACCTGCGGTGCCTTGATCGGCCACTCGCGCAAGTCGAGGCGATCCAGTTCCAGCACCGGCACCGATTCGGCGACCGGCAATTGTGCCGACACCAACGAATCGCTGATCAGCAACGCCAGCCCCGAATCCTCGATCAGGTACGCCAGACGCTCGCGCGGATAACTGGTGTCCAGCGGCACATAGGCACCGCCCGCCTTGAGTACGGCCAGCAAGGCGACGATCACCGCTTCGCTGCGCGGCAAGGCCACGCCGACCCGGGTTTCGGCACCGACACCGCGGGCAATCAGCGCGTGGGCCAGTTGATTGGCGCGCTGATCGATCTCGCCATAACTGAAGTGCTGACCGTTGAAAATCACTGCGGTGCGCTGCGGACGCTCGGCGGCCAGGGCGCTGATCCGCTGGTGCACAGCGATGTCCACCGGGTACGGCTGCGGGTGGTTATCAGCCTGTTGACGGGCGTGTTCGCCGGCGTCGGCCAAGGCGATTTCACCGAGGCTGCGCTCGGCCGACACAGCAAACTGCTCAAGCAATTGCAGCAGGTGCGCGCTGATGCCTTCGATGGCAGCGTGGGCGAAATGGCCACGATCGAAGCTGTAGTGCAGCGCCAGTTGCTCACCGAGGGTGACGGCGACGCTCAACGCATAGTGGGTCTGTTCCAGGTTGGCGACTTCGCCGAACACCACGCCCTGATCGGCGCCTTGCTTCAGGGCCTGGGCAATCGGGTAGTTTTCGAACACCAGGATGTTGTCGAACAGCGCTTCACCGCCCTGCCCGGCCCAACGCTGAATGTCCGCCAGCGGCGTGTGCTCGAAATCGCGCAGGCTGAGGTTTTGCCCCTGCACGGCTTGCAGCCAGGTGCCCACGCTTTGATCGGGACGCGGCGCACCAATCACCGGCAAGGTATTGATGAACAGTCCAACTTGCTGCTCGATGCCCGGCAGGTCCGCCGGACGCCCGGCAACCGTGGCCCCGAACGCCACCGTTTCGTGACCGGTGTAGCGTTGCAGCAACAGCAGCCACGCGGCCTGGATCAAGGTGTTGACGGTGACTTTCTGCTGGCGGGCGAAGGTTTCCAGCACACGGGTTTGCGCCACGTCGAGGGTCTGGAAGTGATCGCCGTGACCGCTCTGGCTGTCGCTGGTCGAGGCCACGCGGGCCAGACGGGTCGGCTCTTGCAGGGCGGCCAGTTGCTCGCCCCAGAAGTTTTCGCTGAGTCGAGCGTCCTGACGTTGCAGCCAGGCGATGTAGTCGCGATAGCGTCCGCCGGCATTCGCCGGAATCTGCCCGCTGTAGCGCTGCAACACTTCGCCGAGCAACTGCGAGTTGCTCCAGCCATCCATCAGGATGTGGTGATGGGTGTAGATCAGGTGCCACTGCTCGGCGCCGGTCTGCACCAGCACCAGACGCAGCAGCGGCGCGCAGGTCAGGTCGAAGCCTTTTTGGCGCTCGGCATCGGCCAGCGCCGCGAGGGCTTGTGGCTGATCGTCACGGGAGCGCCAGTCCAGCGCGGTGAACGGCAATTGCACCTGCTTGTGGACGATTTGCACCGGCTCGGCCAGCTCGCCCTGCCAGACAAACCCGCTGCGCAGGATGTCCTGAGCATCGACGGTGGCTTGCCACGCATCGCGGAAACGCTGTGGATCGATGCCTTGAACGTCGACGCGCATCTGGTTGATGTACTCGCCCGCCGCTTGCTCGTACAGGGTATGGAACAGCAGCCCCTGCTGCATCGGCGACAGCGGATAGAGATCGTCCAGCTCACCGGCCGGCACCGGCAGCGCATCGAGTTGCGCCTGCGTCACGCGCGCCAGCGGGAAGTCCGACGGTGTCGCTTGCGGCGCTTCGAGCGCACAGCAATGGTCGATCAAAGCGTTGAGTTCAAGGGCGTATTGATCTGCCAGTTGCTGCACGGTCGCCGTGTCGAACATCTCACGGCTGAAGCCCCAGTTCAGCGCCAGCTCGCCGCCGTACACCTGGCCTTCGACCGTCAGCCAGTTGGCCAACGGCGCCGACGGATCCTGCGCTTCACCGCCACCTTCACCGGACGGCACAAACAGGGCTGCCTCATCGAACTGACGGTCGAACTGGCCGAGGTAGTTGAAGGTGACACGCGGTTTGACGTCGCTGTTCAGTGACGCCGCCGTTTGCGCGTCCGCCAGATAACGCAGTGCGCCGTAGCTCAGGCCTTTGTCCGGCACGGCACGCAGTTGTTCCTTGATGGCTTTGATCGAAGCGCCCAGGTTGTCCGCCGGGCGCAGATTGACCGGGAACAGACTGGTGAACCAGCCAAGGGTGCGGGTCAGGTCGACGTCATCGAACAGGTCTTCACGACCGTGACCTTCCAGTTGAATCAGGGTGCTGGCCTGGCCGCTCCAGCGGCAGACCACTCGGGCCAGCGCAGTCAGCAGCAGGTCGTTGACCTGGGTGCGATAGGCCGCCGGGGCCTGTTGCAGCAACTTGCGGGTCTGTTCAGCGCTGAGCTTGAGTTCGACCTTGTCTTCGAAACGGTTTTCCAGTGCGCCGTCAGGACGCTCGCAAGGCAGTTCGGCATGCGGTGCGTCACGCAGTTGCGCCTGCCAGTAATCGAGGCTTTCGGCGAAAGTCGGCAGGTGCCCTTGCAGGCGTGCAACCCACTGCTGATACGAACTGGTCTTGCCTGGCAAGGCGCTCGCCGCGCCGCTCAGGGACTGGGTGTAAGCGGCTTGCAAGTCTTCCAGAAAAACGCGCCACGACACACCGTCGATCACCAGGTGATGCGCGACCAGCAGCAAACGCTGGCCGCCATCGGCCATATTCACCAGCAACGCTCGCAGCAATGGCCCGTTGCTCAGGTCCAGGCTGCGCTGGGCTTCGTCGCACAAGGCCTTGAGGTCTTCCAGCGATTGCGCGTCGCGTTGCCACAACACCGACTCGCCGGTTGCCGCGGCATACGCCTGCTGCCAACCCTCGGCAGTCGGCTCGTAGCGCAGGCGCAGCGCGTCGTGATGGTTGAGCAACTGGCTCAGCGCGCGATCCAGCGCGCCAGCGTCCACAGGCTGTTGCGCCGTCAGCAACAGCGACTGGTTCCAGTGCTGACGTTGAGGAATGTCTTGCTCAAAGAACCACTGCTGCACCGGCGCCAGCGCCACGGCGCCCACGGCCGGGCCTTGGTCGATCAGCGTCTGTTGGCCCTGACGGGCGACTTGCGCGAGGCTGCGGATAGTCTGGTGCTGGAACAGTTCTTTGGGGCTCAGCACAATCCCGGCCTGACGGGAGCGGCTGACCACTTGCATCGATACGATGGAGTCGCCGCCGAGTTCGAAGAAGTTGTCTTCGAGGCCGACGTTTTCAATCGACAACACATCCTGCCAGATCGCCGCCAGGGCTTTTTCCAGGGCGCTGCGTGGCGCCACGTGTTCGCGTTGTTGCTGGCTGCCATCGACGGCCGGCAGCGCTTTGCGATCGAGTTTGCCGTTGGGCGTCAGCGGCAGTTGTTCGAGGAACAGCAGATACGCCGGCACCATGTAGTCCGGCAAATGTTGGCGCAACGCTGCTTTCAGGGTTTCGCGCAGGCTCGCCTGTGCATCGGCATCCGCCACCAGCACGACCGCGTCGGTCGGCACGATGTAGGCCACCAATTGTTGGCCGCTGGCGCCTTCCTGAGCCAGCACCGCCAGCTCGCGCACCGCGTCCTGTTGCAACAGCCGCGCTTCGATTTCGCCGAGCTCGATGCGGAAACCGCGCACCTTCACCTGGTGGTCGATCCGGCCGACGTATTGCAACGCGCCATCGGCCTGATAACGGGTCAGGTCACCAGTGCGGTACAGCCGCTCGCCGTTGTTGGCGAATGGATTGGGCACGTACTTCTCGGCGGTCATCGCTGCGCGGCCCAGATAGCCACGGGTAATACCGGCACCCGCCAGATACAGTTCGGCCGCTGCGCCTTGCGGCACTGGTTGCAGATCGGCGTCCAGCAGGTAACTGGCGGTGCCGGTCAGTGGACGACCGATGCTCGGCGTACCGCCCGCCGCACGACGGGTCCAGGTCGAATACGTGGTGTCTTCCGACGGGCCGTACAGGTCGTAGACGTGTTCGACGCTGGCCTGTTGATACAGCGCCTCGACCAGGCTTTGCTTCAGCGGTTCACCCGCGAGGTTGATGATGCGCACGCTCGACGGGATCGCACCGTCGCGCTGCAAGGCATTGATCGCCGAAGGCACGGTGTTGATCAACCGCACCTGATCGCGTGCCGGCAGTTGCGGCAGCTCCAGGGCATTGCGCGCGATGATCACCGAGCCGCCGTTGGCGAGGGTGACAAACAGCTCCCACACGGACAGGTCGAAGCACACCGACGTCGACGCCAGCACACCTTGGATGTCATCGCGGCTGTAGACCGTGCGCGACCAGTCGATCAAGGCCTGCACGTTGCGGTGCGCGATGGCCACGCCTTTCGGTTTGCCGGTGGAGCCGGAGGTGTAGATCACGTAGGCGAGGTTGTCCGGCGTCACCGCCGTGACTGGCGTACTGGACGGATACGCCGCCAGTTCGGCGGCGATCCGGTCCAGCAACAGGACTTGGGTTTCGGCGTTGACGGAAAGCGTCTCGGCCACGGCCTGCTCGGTCAGCAGCACCAGCGCGCGGCTGTCTTCAAGCATGTAGGCGACGCGATCCGCCGGGTAATCCGGGTCCAGCGGCACGTAGGCGCCACCGGCCTTGAGCACCGCCAGCAACGCCACCAGCAAACTGTCGGAACGCTGCATGGCAACGCCGACCCGGACTTCCGGGCCGACGCCGCATTCGATCAGTTTGTGCGCCAGCGCATTGGCCCGCGCATCGATCTCGGCGTAGGTGAAGGTTTGCTCGCCAAAGGTCACGGCCAGCGCGTCCGGCTGGGCGGCAACTTGTTGCTCGATCAAGCGATGGATGCTCGACGCCTCGGCAGTGCCGGCCTGCGCGCTGTTCCAGTCGAACACCATGCGTTGGTATTCGGCCGCTTCCAGCAACGGCAGATCGCTGATGCGCTGATTGCTGTTCTGCACCATGCCACGCAGCAGGTTCAGCCAGTGCTGCGCCATGCGCGTGATGGTCTGTGGGTCGAACAGATCGTTGGCGTAGGTCAGCGCGGCGTGCAGCCGGCCGCCCTTCTCGTAAGTGTCCAGGGTCAGATCGAATTGCGTGGTGCGCCCCTGCCATTCGATGACGCCCAGTTCCAGCCCGGACGCGGTGCTCACCGTGCTGATGTCGGCGACTTGCGGCTGATGGTTGTACATCACCTGAAACAGCGGCGTGTGGCTTAGGCTGCGTTCCAGCTTCAGCGCTTCGACCAGCCGCTCGAACGGCAAGTCCTGATGAGCCTGGGCGCCAAGCGCGGTCTCTTTGACGGCGCGCAACAGATCGCCGACGCGCGTCTGCCCGTCCAGTTCGGTACGCAATACCTGGGTGTTGACGAAGAAGCCGATCAGGCCTTCGATTTCACCCCGATTGCGGTTGGCGATCGGCACGCCTACGCGGATGTCCGACTGCCCGGTGTAGCGATGCAGCAGCACGTTGAAGGCGCCGAGCAGCAACATGAACAAGGTGATGTTGTGCTGTTGGGCGCTGCTGCGCAGTTGTTCCGCCAGCGCGCCGTCGATGGCGAATTCGTAACGCGTACCGCGATAGCTCGGCATTGCCGGGCGCGGGTGATCGGTTGGCAGCTCCAGCACCGGGTGCTCATCGCCCAGTTGCGCCTGCCAGTATTCCAGTTGCCGCGCCTGTTCGCCCGCTTCCAGCCAGCGGCGCTGCCACAGTGCGTAGTCGCTGTACTGGATCGGCAACGGCGCCAGTTGCGGCGACTCCCCGGCTTCATGGGCGTCATAGCAACGGATGAATTCGTCGATCAGCACGTTCATCGACCAGCCATCGGAAACGATGTGGTGCAAGGTCAGCAGCAGCACGTGCTCCTGTTCGTCGAGCTTGAGCAACTTGACCCGCAGCAGCGGGCCGACGGCCAGATCGAATGGCTGCAAGGATTGTTGCTGAGCGGCGTCGGCTACCGCGGCTTCCCGCTCGGGCGCGGCGAGACCGCTGAAATCTACGTGTTCGATCACCAGCGGCGCGTCGGCCGGCACTTGCAGCAGACTGTCGTCGGCCTGTCGCTGGAACACCGTGCGCAGGGTTTCGTGACGCGCCACCAGGCTGGCAAACGCCGCCTCGAGCGCAGTCAGGCTCAAGCGCCCCGTCAGGCGTACCGCGCCCGGCAAGTTGTAGGCGCCGCTGTGCGGGTCCAGCTGCCAGAGAAACCACATACGCTGCTGCGCGTAGGACAGCGCCTGCCGATCATCGGCCTCGACCCCTTGGGGAATCGGAAAACGGGCGAAATCCACGCCCTCCTTGTGCAGGGCCGCGAGGAACATCTGGCGCTTTTCCAGGGGCAACCCGATAAACCGGCGAGCAAGTTTCAAGGAGTCTTCAGCATTCATTTCTTGGTATCCGAATCAGTAGGCTGGCAGCACAAAGGCACGTCGTCCCTATAAAACGAATGCAAAGCGGAAAAATTAGCGATTGAGAAGAACTATCAGAAGGGAGGTGCAGCGGGGATTTGCGGGCGATAAAAAACCCTGCGGGAGCAAGCCTGCTCGCCCCTCACAGGGTTCCGGACAGCAATGAATTCGGGTTAAACGGCGGCCATCAAGCCGTGCCGACGATGATGCACGTCGAGTTGATCCTTGATCACCCGCAGCACCTTGGCTTCGTGTTCATGAATGAAGAAGTGCCCGCCGGCCAGCATGTCCACCGAGAAGCTGCCACGGGTTTCCTTGCTCCAGCCGATCAACTGCTCCGTAGTCGCCTTGTCGGCCTTGCCACCCAGCACATGCACCGGGCAGTTGAGCAGCGGCCGCTGCAACGGCTGGAATTTGCCGCAGAGCAGGAAATCGGCGCGCAGGATCGGCAGCGTCAGGCTCATCAGCTCCTGATTGGCCAGCACTTCCTCGCTGGTGCCGTTGAGCGTGCGCAGTTGATCGATCAGCTCGGCGTCCGTCTTCGGCTCGGCAAAGCCGCGGTCGTAGTCGGCGCGCAACGTCGGCGCCGCAGTGCCCGAGGCGAATAGCGCCACCGGTTCCGGGCAGCCCAACGCGCGCAAGGCGTGAGCGATTTCGCAGGCCAGCAAGGCGCCCAGACTATGGCCGAACAGTGCGTAAGGGGCCTTGAGTGTCGGGCGCAGCTCCCTGGCCAGTTGCATGGCCAACGCACGCATGTCGGTGTGCAGCGGTTCGCCGAACCGGGCGCCGCGCCCCGGCAATTCCACCGGTTGCAATTGCAGCCACTGCGGCAGCTTCGGCCGCCAGCGGCTGTAGACCATGGCACTGGCGCCGGAATACGGCAGGCACAGCAGGGTCAACTTGGTCACCACGCATCCCTCGGAAAAATGTCTCTTCAAAGGGTACGGATTGATGCCCGGGCAAATTAGTCGGCAGTTTGTAAATTACCGTTACAAATGCTCGTTAACCGTTCAGACCAAAACAACAAAGAGGATTCACCGTGGACCTGCAGACCATCCTGGGCAAGCTGTTCGCCAATGCCGGCGCGGTCGGTATCGAAGGCGTTTTCCAATTCGTGCTGGGGTCACAGGCGTTCTGGTCCGAGGTCAGCGCGAGCAGCCGCACCGAGGCCGGTCGCCATGCCAGCCCCGACGTAACCATCGAAGTCGCTGAGCAGGATTTTCTCGGGATCATGGCCGGCATCGCCAACGTCGAGGAATTGTTCGCCAGCGGCCGACTGAAGATCAGCGGCAACATGGGCCTGGCGACGATGCTGCCGCAGATCATCGACCACGCTCGCCGGGGTGCGGCGCCGGTGGAAAAGGTCGACATGAACAAGCGGTACCCGACGCCGCCGCGCTTCAGCGAAAAACTCACCGCCAGCCTGCCAGCGCAAACCGTCGTCGAACGGCGACCGCGCAGCGAGTTGTCGCCGATCGAATTCGAGAGCCGTTACCTGCCCAACGGCGTTCCGCTAGTGATCAGCAATGCCCTGCAGGACTGGCCGCTGTTCAGGCTCAGCCGCGAAGAATCACTGGTGCATTTCGCCGAACTGCAAGGCATCACCCGCCACGGCGATTACGTGAAAAAGACGTTCTCGACCGAACGGGATTTCCGCTCCACGTCGATGGCCGACTTCATCGCCTCGCTGGACAGCCCGGCGGTCAAAGGTGCGGACGGAGAACCACCGGCCTACATGGGCAACAACATTCTGCCGGCGGCGTTGATGCAACAGATTCAATATCCGCCCTACTTCGACGCTTCGTTGTTCATCCCACCGCGCATCTGGATCGGCCCCAAAGGCACGTTGACCCCGTTGCACCGCGACGACACCGACAACCTGTTCGCCCAGGTCTGGGGCCAGAAAAAGTTCACCCTCGCCGCGCCGCATCATCGTGAAGCGTTGGGTACTTGGTCCACCGCACCCGAGGGCGGTCTGGACGGCTGCGACTTCAACCCGGATGAGCCGGACTATGAGCGCTTCCCCAAGGCCCGCGACGTGACCTTCCTGCGGGTGACGCTGGAGGCCGGCGACCTGTTGTTTCTGCCGGAAGGCTGGTTCCATCAGGTGGAATCGGTGTCGACTTCGTTATCAGTGAATTTCTGGGTGAATTCGGGCCGGGGCTGGTAACCCCGATCACTTGAGGTGGCGGAAGCTCTGCACCGCCGAACACAGCACCACCGCACCCGCAGCAATCGCCAGCCAGAAGCCGCTGCGGGCGCCGAATGCATCCACCAATGCACCGGAACCGGCGGCACCGATGGCCACGCCAATGCTCAGACCGGTCACCAACCAGGTCAGGCCTTCGGTGAGTTTGGCCGGCGGCACGATGCGTTCGATCAACGCCATCGCCACGATCAAGGTTGGCGAGAAGAACAACCCGGCGATGAACACCGCCAAGGACAAACCGAAAATATTGGTCGCCAGCAACAGCGGCAGCGTGGTCACCGCCGTCGCCAGACCGCCATACAGAAACAGGCGCGGCAACGGCAGTTTCGAGCGCATCGCACCAAACGCGATGCCCGCCAGACAGGAACCAATGGCGTACACCGACAACACGATGCTCGCCGCTGCCGGTTGCCCTTGTTGCTGAGCGAACGCAACGCTGACCACATCGACCACGCCGACGATCATGCCCATGGCGACCATCAACAGCAGCAGCCATTGCACGTCGGTCGAACGAATGATCGAGCCTTGATGCTCTGATTCGTGGGGATGCACCGGCGGCTCGGTGCTGCGCTGGGCGACAAACGCCGTCACGCCGATCGCCAGCATCAACAGCGCCGCCAGCGGCCCGGCCTCGGGAAACACGCCGACGCACAGCCCCACCGACAGCGGCGGCCCAACGATAAAGCAGACTTCGTCGAGCACCGATTCCAGCGCATACGCCGTCTGCAATTGCGGCTGGCCGCGATAGATTTCCGTCCAGCGCGCCCGCACCATCGCCGACATGCTCGGCATGCAACCGGCCAGCGCAGCGCAGATGAACAGCGTCCAGGTCGGTGCCTGCAAACGGGTGCACAGCAGCAACATCAGCAACGCCCCGCCACCGATCAGCGCCGACACCGGCAGAATCCGCCCCTGACCGTAACGGTCCACCAGCCGCGACACCTGCGGTGCGCAGAACGCCGTAGCCAAGGCAAACGTCGCCGCCACCCCGCCTGCCAGCGCATAGCCGCCGGTCAATTGCGAGAGCATGGTGATCACGCCGATGCCGGTCATGGAAATCGGCATGCGCGCGATCATCCCGGCCATCACAAAGGCCCGGGCGCCGGGGGCGTTGAACAGTTCGCGGTAAGGGTTTGCCATCGGATACAGCCTCATCAGGGGCGGCCAACTTGCCACAAAGCCTGACGGACGGGAAAGCGCGCAATTGTTGGTGGAATGTGAAGTCCCTGTGGCGTGCAAGGCCAATCGCTGCCGCGCAAAGCTGTCGATCATTTCATGTACGCGGATGAACTCTCGTCGCCGGCCATCAGTCAGCTAGGTAAGCCTTCGCCTCGGAGCCAGACGACCATGGCCGAGCATCACCCTGAACGACAAAGCCCCATCGACGCCCACGGCATCATTGGCGACATGCGCAGCGCAGCGCTGGTCAATGACAAGGGCAGCGTGGATTTCTTCTGCTGGCCGGAGTTCGACAGCCCGTCGATCTTCTGTTCGCTGCTGGATACGCCCGACGCGGGGATTTTCCAGTTGGCCCCGGACCTGCCCGATGCCCGGCGCGAGCAGATTTACCTGCCGGACACCAACGTCCTGCAAACCCGCTGGCTCAGCGATCATGCCGTGGTGGAAATCACCGATCTGCTGCCGATTGGCGACAACGACGATGCCTTGCCGCTGTTGATCCGCCGGGTTCGGGTGGTCAGCGGGCAGGCGACATTTCACCTGCGTTGTGCCGTCCGGCATGACTACGCTCGCGCTCAAACTCGCGCCGCAATCGACAAGAAAGATGTACTGTTCAGCGCCACCGGGCAGCCGACACTGCGGCTGGCCTCGGATCAAACCTTGAGCGTCGATCACGATGCGGCAGTCGGGCAATTCACCCTCAAACAAGATCAGACCGCCGCGTTCATGCTCGGCGCCAGCGACGATCCGCGCTTCGCCGAAGGGGCCGCCAAGCTGTGCATCGAGCGCACGCTGAAGTTCTGGCGCGACTGGATCGGCCAGTCCAACTATCGCGGTCGCTGGCGGGAAATGGTCAACCGCTCTGCCCTCGCCCTCAAGCTACTCACCTCGCGCCAGCACGGCGCAATCCTCGCCGCCGCCACGTTCGGCCTGCCGGAAACCCCCGGCGGCGAACGCAACTGGGACTATCGCTACACCTGGATCCGCGACGCCTCGTTCACCGTTTACGCCTTCATGCGCCTGGGCTTTGTCGACGAAGCCAACGGCTACATGCGCTGGCTGCGCGGGCGGGTCAGCGATTGCAGCGGCCAGCCGATGAAACTCAACATCCTCTACGCCATCGACGGCCGCCAGGAACTGCCGGAAACCGAACTCACGCATTTGTCCGGGCATGGCGGCGCAAAACCGGTGCGCATCGGCAATGGCGCGTACGACCAGATTCAACTGGATATCTTCGGCGAACTGATGGACGCCGTTTATCTGGTCAACAAGTACGGCGACGCGATTTCCCACGAAGGCTGGAAACATGTGATGGAAGTGGTCGATCAGGTGTGTGAGACCTGGCAGACCAAAGACGTAGGCATATGGGAAATGCGCGGTGAGCAACATCACTTTCTGCACTCGCGACTGATGTGCTGGGTGGCGCTGGACCGGGCGATCCGCCTGGCCTCGAAACGCTCGCTGCCGGCGCCTTTCGCTCGCTGGGACCAGACCCGTCAGGCAATCCACGCCGACATCTGGGACAACTTCTGGAATGAAGAACACGGGCATTTTGTGCAGTACCAGGGCGGCACCGCGCTGGATGGCTCGATGCTGCTGATGCCGCTGGTGCGCTTCGTCAGCGCAAAGGATCCGCGCTGGCTCGCGACGCTTGAAGCCATCGAAAAACACTTGGTGCGCGACGGCATGGTTTACCGCTATCGCAATGACGATACGGGGATCGATGGATTATCGGGCACCGAAGGCGCTTTCGCCGCCTGCTCGTTCTGGTACGTCGAATGCCTGGCCCGCGCCGGACAGGTGGAAAAAGCCCACCTGGAATTCGAGCAACTGCTGCGTTATGCCAATCCGTTGGGACTATACGCGGAGGAATTCGACAACCGTGGCCGGCATCTGGGCAACACGCCCCAGGCATTGACCCATCTGGCACTGATCAGTGCGGCGAGTTTTCTCGATCGCAAGTTGAGTGGGGAGAAGAATTACTGGCAGCCGTAAAGCCATCAGAGTCTGTAGGAAATATGCCCCGCACTCGCTCTGATCGTGGCTAATCCCTACACGTAAATAAACAGAATCACAGCAGCCGTGGCGAGGGAGCTTGCTCCCGCCGGATCGTGCAGCGGTCCCAAGCCCTGCCCCCACATTTCTCCTGAAAGACTGCATAGCCCGGCTTTGCGACTGCTGCGCAGCCGAACGGGAGCAAGCTCCCTCGCCACAACTCGCAAAACCAGACGCCTACATCCACTAAACAAATCCCAAACATTCCCTCCCCCGCAACTCGCACTTACACCCCGAAATACTTTGTTGCCAGCTGTTACATCCCCCCCTACCATCCACCGCAACGGGCACAGCGGAGCTGTCCAATAAAAACCCGATTCAAGGAACCAGAATGAGCCAACGCATCCACCGCCAGATCGACGCCCCTCTGCGCACGGGCCTGACCCGCGACGAACTGTGGGAAGCCGCCGACAAGGGCCTGATCAAATGCTGGGAAATCGGCCGCCAGCGCGCCGCCCGCTTTCCCGACCTCGCCCAACGTTGCACTGCCGATGAACTTCCGGTGCTGGGCTGGAAAGGCGGGGTCAGTCGCAGCCTGAAAAAGAATGAAAAGTACGGATCGCTGAAGTATCTGGCGCAGTGGCAAGGGTTGCGCGGGGAAGATCTGGATATCGATCTGGGTGCAGAACGAGTCATGACCTGCTCGCGGACGAAGATGGTGGTGACGTTTACGCCGGATCGCAGCAAGTATTTCAATCAGGTGGCGGAAGCCGAGGCTTAAGGAGAAGCGTAATGGTCGATCTGCATCAGGAGTTTCAGAACAGCAGTTTCTTTCATCAGGCCCGAATCGACCGTCGCTCCGTCGACGCGCTGGCTGGAATCGCCGCCGGGCTTGCAGCGGACGGCAAGATCAATCAGCAGGAGGCTGAGTTTCTCAAGAGCTGGATTGAATCGCACTTGATCCATCTGAGTGATCCGGTCGTCAACATCCTTTATAAGCGTCTCGCCGACATGCTGAGTGATGGTGTTCTTGATGCAGAAGAGTCGGTCGAACTGCTGGAAATGCTTCATCAGTTCGCAGGTCTTCCAGTCGGCGCACAGCAACCCTTCGTTGCCTCAACCTCTCTTCCTCTCGACAACCCTGCTCCAGCATTGAGCTGTGCTGATCGTGTCTTTCTGTTCACCGGTGTCATGGCCTACGGCCCCCGCAAGGATTGTGAGGCGCTGATTGTCGAGCGAGGTGGACTGATCGGGGGCTCTGTCAGCAAAAAGATTCATTATCTGGTGGTGGGCAGCATCGGTAATGATCAATGGCTTCACAGCAGCTACGGCACCAAGATCAAGAAAGCCGTTGAGCTTCGCGACAGCGGCGTGCCGATAGCCATCATCAGCGAAGACCATTGGCAGAAGGTGTTGTTCGGATAACGGGAGAGTGAGATGACCCAAGCCGTGATGCAGTTTTGCAAGACTGAAAGTCTGACCATCGCCTATGAGCATCACGGCCCGGAAAACGGCACGCCGGTCATCCTGCTCCACGGTTTCCCCTACTCCCCCCGCGCCTACGACGAAATTACTCCGCCCCTCGCCGCCAAGGGTTACCGGGTGATCGTGCCGTACCTGCGCGGCTATGGGCCAACGCGTTTCAACAGCCCGGACACGCTGCGCTCCGGCCAGCAAGCGGCGCTGGCTCAGGATCTGCTGGACCTGATGGATGCGCTGGGGATCGAGCAAGCGACGTTGTGCGGTTACGACTGGGGCGGTCGGGCGGCGTGCATCGTTGCGGCGCTGTTTCCCGAACGCGTGCGTGAGTTGGTGACGGGCGATGGCTACAACCTGCAAGACATACCGAACTCGGTCCAGCCGCTGGATCCGCAGAGCGAGCATCGCTACTGGTATCAGTATTACTTCCACACGCCCCGTGGCGTTGAAGGGCTGACGCAGAATCGTCGGGCGCTGTGCGAGTTGCTGTGGCAGTTGTGGTCGCCGACCTGGGCGCGGAACGCCGAGCGTTATCCGTTGAGTGCACCGGCGTTCGACAACCCTGATTTCGTTGAGGTGGTGATTCACTCTTATCGCCATCGCTTCATGTATGCGCCGGGCGATCCAGCGCTCGAGTGGATGGAGCAGGCGCTGGAGAAACAACCGGCGATCGGCGTGCCGACGATTTCGCTGTGCGGTGCCGATGATGGCGTTGGCCCGGCCCCGGCGGACGATGAAGATGCGCACCACTTCACCGGGCCTTATGAGCGGCGGGTGCTGGCGGGTGTCGGGCATAACATTCCTGAGGAAGCGCCGGGCGAGACGTTCAAGGCATTACTGGATCTGCTCCAGCGCTGACCGAAAACCGCTCCCGATACGCCTGCGGCGTCACACCCATGGCCCGCAGAAAACTGCGGCGTAACGTCTCTTCACTGCCAAATCCACAATTGGCCGCGACCCGTTTGATCGGCAATCCCGTATCGCTCAACAACCGGCGGGCGGTTTCGACGCGGATCAGTTCGATGGCCCGCGCCGGGGTCTGGCCGGTGTCGGCGCGGTAGTGGCGCACGAAGCTGCGTTCGCTCATGCCGGCCTGTTCGGCGAGGGTCGGGATGCCCAGATCGCAGGTCAGGTGTTCGGCGATCCACGCATGTAAATCATCGAAGCGGTTGCCCTGTTTTTGCAGTGACAGCGTCACGCTGAATTGCGACTGCCCGCCCGGTCGCTTGAGGAACACCACCAGTTGCCGGGCGACGTCCAGGGCCATGTCGCGACCGAGGTCGTCTTCGACCATGGCCAGCGCCAGGTCGATGCCGGCGGTGACGCCTGCCGAGGTCCAGACCGGGCCGTCGTTGATGAAGATCGGATTCGGTTCGACCTGCAAGCGCGGGTGTTGCTGTGCCAGTTGCTCGCAGCGGGTCCAGTGGGTGACGACGCGGCGACCGTCGAGCCAGCCGCTGGCCGCCAGCAGAAATGCGCCGGTACAGACCGAAGCCACGCGCCGGCAGCCGCTCGCATGTTCACGCACCCAACTCACCAACTCGACATCTTCGGAGGCCGCGTACACGCCCCAGCCGCCGGCGATGATCAGCGTATCGCTGGGCTGCTTCGGCAACGGCTCGGCCAGCATCGCCAACCCGGCCGAAGAGTTCACCGCCCCGCCACTGCTGGCAATCACCGTTGGCGCGTACGGCGCAGGCAGACCCTGCTGGCGGGCAATGTCGTTGGCCGAGGCGAAGACCTGCAGCGGCCCGGTGACATCGAGCAGTTGCACATTGGCGAACGCGAGGACGTGGATGGTTTTCGGCATTTGGCGTAATTCGTGGGCTGATTGGCGTATGCGCCAAAACCTACGCGCCTACAGTGAAGCCGTCCACCCCTTTTCACGGAGATGAATCATGGCGTTGCAGATCGGTTTTCTGTTGTTTCCCCAGGTGCAGCAACTCGACCTGACCGGCCCGTATGACGTGCTGGCCTCGTTGCCGGACGTGCAGGTGCACCTGATCTGGAAGGATCTGGTGCCGGTCACCGCCAGCACCGGGCTGGTGCTGAAACCGACCACCACGTTCGAGGACTGCCCGGATCTGGATGTGATCTGCGTTCCCGGCGGCGCAGGCGTCGGGCCGTTGATGGAAGATGAGCAGACGCTGTCGTTCATCAAGACACAAGCTGCGCAGGCGCGGTACGTGACATCGGTGTGTACGGGTTCGCTGGTACTTGGGGCGGCGGGTCTGTTGCAGGGCAAACGGGCGACCACGCACTGGGCTTATCACGATCTGTTGCCGACACTGGGCGCAATTGCGGTGAAGGATCGGGTGGTGCGTGACGGCAATCTGTTTACCGGGGGCGGCATCACGGCCGGGATCGATTTTGCGTTGACGCTGGCGCAAGAACTGGTCGGCGTCGACACGGCGCAACTGGTGCAGTTGCAGCTGGAATATGCACCGGCGCCGCCGTTTGATTCGGGCAGCCCGGAGACGGCGCCGAGTGCTGTTGTCGATGAGGCGCGCAAACGTGCGGCGCCTTCGCTGAAACTGCGCACTGAAATCACTGAGCGCGCGGCGGCGAAGCTCAATCTGCGCTGATTCGTGCGCAGCACAGGCCCTGTGGGGACCAACCCACAGGGCCTGCGTCCCGGTTTTCCCCTACACCTTCACTTGTCCCCTCGCCCCCACCCGTGTAGAAAGCCTGTCCACAAATCGTGCACAAGGACTTTCCATGACAGCTCTGCCATGGCTCTATCTCGGGCTTCTCAGCCTTGGTTACGGATTGGCGCTGAGCTTTGGCCAGCTCGGCTGGCTGGCGCTGATCTCCATTGCACTGCTGGTTTTCGCCGGTTACGCCGTGCGCCAGCAAACCGTGCCGGTCGGGCGTTTTCTCGGCCATGGCCTGTTTATCGTGCTGGCCGTGGCGCTGGCCCTGCACTGGCTGCCGGGCTTCTATAACGGCCGGGCCATTCCGGCGCAGCGCTTCACTGACAACGCCGTGCCGTTCTCGATGTTCGTGAATCTGGACAAACCGCTGATTGGCTTCTGGCTGTTGCTGGTCTGCCCATGGATCGTCGCACGGCGGTCGTTGCGCCTGACCGTTTACGCCACCGCACTGGCACTGACGTTGAGCGTGATCCTGGCGCTGGGCGGCGCGGTGTTGCTGGGCATGATCACCTGGGCGCCGAAATGGCCGGATCAGGCGTGGCTGTGGGTGCTGAACAACCTGCTGCTGGTGACACTGGTCGAAGAAGCGCTGTTTCGCGGCTATATACAGGGCGGCCTCAGCCGGCATTTCAAACACTTGCCCTACGGCGAAAACCTCGCGCTGCTGCTGGCGTCCCTGCTGTTCGGCCTGGTGCATGTGGGCGCCGGCTGGCAATGGGTGTTGCTGGCGGGCCTGGCGGGTGTCAGCTATGGTCTGGCCTACCGTTTTGGCGGGCTCGGCGCGGCGATCATGACGCACTTTGGTCTGAACCTGCTGCATTTCGGCCTGTTCACCTATCCGATGCTCGCAGGTTGAAGCAAGCCCCGTTTTGCGACGCCGTACTTATAAATGAAAAAAAACTTCAACAAATCGCCGACCCCGCCGACAACCTTTCAAAGCCTTGCGGATTGAAAAACCATGCGTAATAACCAGCCCATTACACAACGCGAACGGACTTTCCCGGCTCAGCAACGGTTGATTTCCACAACCGACGCCAAGGGCGTGATCACCTACTGCAACGACGCTTTCGTCGAAATCAGCGGGTTTTCGCGTGAGGAACTGATCCGTGCGCCGCACAACCTGGTTCGTCACCCCGACGTCCCGGCTGCGGTGTTTTCGCACATGTGGGGCACACTGAAACAAGGCTTGCCATGGATGGGCATTGTCAAGAATCGCTGCAAGACCGGTGATCATTACTGGGTGAACGCCTATGTAACGCCGGTGTTCGATGGCAGTCAGGTGGTCGGTTACGAGTCGGTGCGGGTCAAACCGTCCGCCGAACAGATCCGCCGTGCCGAAGCGCTCTACCAACGCATCAACCAGGGCAAGTCGGCGATTCCTTCGAGCGACAAATGGCTGCCGATTGTGCAGGACTGGCTGCCGTTCATTCTGGTCAGCCAGTTGAGCTTCATGATCGGCGCCACCCTGAACTCGCAGTGGGGCTTCGCCCTCGCCGCCGGTCTGTCGGTGCCGCTGGGTCTGTTGGGCCTGCAATGGCAACAACGCGGGCTCAAGCGCCTGCTGCGTCTGGCCGAGCAGACCACCTCCGACCCGCTGATCGCGCAGATGTACACCGACAGCCGTGGCGCCCAGGCGCGTCTGGAGATGTCGATCCTCAGCCAGGAAGCCCGCCTGAAAACCTGCCTGCCCCGTCTGCAGGACACCGCCGAGCACCTGACCGATCAGGCCAAACAGTCCGACAGTCTGGCGCACAACAGCTCCATCGGCCTGGAACGCCAGCGCGTGGAAACCGAACAGGTCGCCACCGCCGTCAACCAGATGGCCGCCACCACCCAGGAAGTGGCGAGCCACGTACAACGCACCGCCGACGCCACCCAGGAAGCCAATCGCCTGACCGGTCGCGGCCGCGACATCGCCGGCGAAACCCGCGAAGCCATCCAGCGTCTGTCGGTCGTCGTCGGTGAAACCGGCCTGACCGTCACCCAACTGGCCAAGGACAGCGACGAAATCGGCGGCGTGGTCGACGTGATCAAAGGCATCGCCGACCAGACCAACCTGCTGGCCCTCAACGCTGCGATTGAGGCAGCGCGTGCCGGCGAGATGGGCCGTGGTTTTGCCGTGGTCGCCGACGAAGTCCGCCAACTGGCACAACGCACCAGCGAATCCACCGGCCAGATCCACGCCCTGATCGCCAAGCTGCAACAGACTGCGTCCAGCGCCGTACAAACCATGGAAGCCGGGCATCGCCAGGCGGAAGAAGGTGTAGCGCGGGTACTGGAAGCGGATCAGGCACTGGTGGGCATCAGCGAAGCGGTGGCCAACATCACCGACATGACCACCCAGATCGCCGCCGCGACCGAGGAGCAAAGTGCGGTGGCCGAGGAAATCAGCCGCAACATCAGCAACATCTCGGAACTGGCGGACCAGACCTCGGAACAGGCGCATAACTCGGCGCTGTTGAGTGAAGAGCTGACGAAGACTGCCAACACGCAATACTCGTTGGTGGAGCGGTTTAACCGCTGATTGTTCTGGCAATAAAGAAACCCCGGACAGCGAAAGCTTCCGGGGTTTTTTGTTTGTTATTTACGGCAATTGACGACTACTGCGGCAAACGAAGCCTGTCCAGCAATCGATTCACCAGCAGCTCGTTCAACATGATCAGCTGTTGCAGCGCCAGCAGCGGTTTGCGTTCCGGGCCTTTTACCGAGTTGGCGATATTGCCGGCCATGGCGTTGGCTGACGACAGTGATTCACTGGCTTCGACGAGCAGCGTTTCGTCATCGAGCGTGGGATCGACCATGTAGATGGGACGGGCCTTGGGTGGGAAGTACTTCGGGATTTCGGGGCCGAGGTAAAAATCGAGTGCGCGGTCGGCGGCTTCTTTTGTCTTTTGGGACTCTAGCGCTGGGTCGTTGGAGGTTGGATCGGTTTCTGGCGGATTGGGTGTGGCTTTGAACATGAATAAAACTCCAATTCGAAAAAATAGGAGCCATCACCCTCGCTACCAAACGGCGGGTGGCGGCCATGCGCGGGTTGGTAGACCGGTCGAATTGGGAAACCCGGCGCTCACGAATGAGCCCCACGCATGCCCACCATAAAATGCTGAACCTCAAAAAAGAGACAGCATTGAAGGTGTCGCAATAACCACAACTCGAATCGGGCTACCAAACCCAGTCACTTCTCAGTGACAGGGAAACGATATAGCCCTCTCCAAGCTGCGTAAGCCGGCGGATTCTGGCGTACGCGTAGGCAACGACGCAAGGTGTTGTAGCCCTTATGGCGTAACGGTTCGTGTACTTTAAACGCGCTCGCAAAATTGCGTTTATGCCCTCCCCGACCTACAGCAAAACCGGAATCGACTGACTTGTGCACCAAAGGAGCAGGCCCCATCGTTCGCACTCATTAAGAATTCAAAATCGGGAAACACCAATGACCACCACCAGAAAGAACGACAGAAAACCTGTTCGCGATGAACTGAGTTTTCTTGATGTCCGGCAAGCCGTGGTTGATGGACAGAAAGCGTTCGATGAATTTGTGATCTCTGGCGAGTTGGCTGTTACAAAGCAGCAGAATTCGGCGTTGCTGAATTCGTCAGGCTCATTGCTCGTTGGCGGAGCGATTTAACTGCTGATTGAGTGGGTGATAACAAAAAAACGATCATCGAGAGCTATCCTTTTTTGTTTTTTAGGAACTGAAATGCCCGTAACAGACCCCAAAACCATCGACATGTGGGGCATCCCGAAATGGGACAACAACAAGATCATCCTGGGCATCGCTGACCATCTCGAATGGGGCGACAAGACTGAACAAGGCGAGCACCTGCTAGTGCTGCAGGAGAAAATCAACAACTACATCGCCTTCATCGAAAGCGGTGAAATCTACACCGAGATCCCCGGAGCACTCGGCAAATCGTCTGTTATCCGTGTTCAAGGCAAATACGAGTTACCCGAGCAAGGCGTGTTATTCATCGATCGCGTTGCACAGACTCTGAAAGAAGCCGGTATTGGATTCGAGTTCGTGCTCAAAGCGGATTCAAAAATCGCAATCAGTGACAGCGGCGCCACTCCAAAACATCCAGCCCCTACACGCTGATCGATCCTCTGAGGGAGCAGACATGTCTATCACCGAAACAAAAGTCGTCGACATCATCGCCGTACCCGAGTGGGAGCCCGACAACGTCGTACTCGTCATCACCGACCACCTCCAGTGGGGCGACAAAGCCGAACAAGGCGAGCACCTGTTGTTGCTCCAAGAGAAGATCAACACCTACATCGCGCTCATCGAGAGCGGCGAAATACTCGAAAGCTATCCGCCGTCCAAAGGTAAAAAACCGAAAATTCGTATCAACGGCTTGTACGAGCTGCCTGAGCAAGCCGAACAGTTCATTGATCGCGTGACCGAGGTTTTGAAAGAGGTAGGTATCGGATTTGAGTTCGTTCTCAAAGCAGATGAAGCGATACGCAAAATGTGATTGGTTTACTGGCAGGCGACTTGTGTCGCCCACCATACAAGGTGTTGTCTGTGCTGAATGACGAGTAAAAGCCACTGAGTGCTGAAGCCCTTTGGAGGGAGGATGTTTCCTTTGACTCCTGCTCGTCAGCCAGCTATCCAATGATTGTAGTAAATGCTTTGTAAAGCCTTTCTACCGCAATACAGGATGTGGGAACTCCTTGGTACTCTTCACCAGTCCCAATCGTCGTCATCATCGGATTCAAGTATGACAGGGCGGGGCTCGCCATCTTTTATTCCGACCTCATAAGCGGGAGTGAAAACGACACTCCCGATTTGGTGTTCTATCAGTGTCCCTGGGACATATTCAATCCCTGCAGTTTTTAATTTCAGGTGACTGGATGGTGTTAAAGGGGCAAAAGCTAGCTCTACAGCCACAACATGAGAAAAAAGCACAATATTCAATCCACCCTCGTACTGGGCCGATTTAAATATGACACCGTCAATCGCCGGCGAATGCTGCGTCGACAAGTACTCTGCGATCACTTGAGTTGTCAGATACTCTCGTTCTTGTTTTGGTAAAACGGGACTGCTAATTTTTTCGTGAAGCATTCGGAGGAATTTTTTGCGGTCCTGCTTTAGGCGATAATCAGGATCAAACATACTGGTGTAAGCGGGCTCATACGCTTTTTCTAAAACCTTAAAATCGAGCACACGAACATCCCGCGTTAAGCGAAACTGACCACTGATAACGCTTCCGCCTACAGGTGGCCTGAGTTCCGCGATACAGGTTTCCCGGTCAAACGCCCCATAAAACACAGGAACGCCTTCAGGGTTCATTCGTCCCGAGGCCGCACGGTCTCGCGGTGGTGCCGCCATTTGTGATGCTGGATCCATGACTATTTTCTGCGTTACCTCAGGAGTCTCGCAGAGGCGGGCTCGAAAAAGCTCCAGATCGTCATCAGCTTTAATGGTACGGACGACATGATTGAGTGGATCTGACCGCTTGTAGGTCTCAAACGAGTCGATATTGCCAAATAACCAAGTGAGAAAGTCTTTTCCACCTTGGTTGAAAAACCGGCTTTTGTGCATGATGCCAGTCCGGAATTCATTCCACTTTCGTTCGGCTTGAACGGGTCTCCTATCACGTGGAAGGAAAAGGTCTTCTTCGTTAAAACGGCTCTCACCTCCGTCTTTTAGCTCCGCAAATGAACATGTGGTGAGTTCCGCACATACGTCCTTCACCAATTCACCGTCTTCATCCGGGCAGCCAAGAAGGTCTGAGACGTAATAATACAGATCGTCGCCTCTTTCAAAATCATTGGTTGGCCTGAGAAATTCACGAATTACGCCTTCTACTAAATCAGCCAATCTGCTGACCGTAATAGCTTTGCGTTTTTTTTTGCAATACAGGCACTTCCCGCTCAACCCCTCAGCCTTGATGATAGTTTCGAGGTGAATATCCCCGATGCATCCGTAGCAAACCATCTCGTCTTGCGCTTCCATATCCAACTCCAATAGTTCTCAGTCAGGCGAGTTCTCAGCTAAGTAAATCATCGCACTGGCTCAATGCCCCTCCAAGTGCCGATCCCCCTAAGTCCCCTCGCCGTCCCAAACTGCGAGTAAGCCAAACCCTCACCCCTACCAGCACCCTTTTGCTCACTGATATAGAAGCTCACAGCCAAAAGCAGGGCTAACCATGGTCATCTACCACCAACCCAAAGACCTCGGTGACCTATTGCTTGTGCAACGCTGATGGGGAGCTAGATGTGACTGCTGATTGGATGGCTAATAACAAAAAACCGGATAGTGAGAGCTATCCGGTTTTTTGTTTTGGATTGGCGTTAATCGCGATTACTGAGGCAAACGCAGCCTGTCCAGCAGTCGATTTACCAGCAGCTCGTTCAACATGATCAGCTGTTGCAGCGCCAGCAGCGGTTTGCGTTCCGGGCCTTTTACCGAGTTGGCGATATTGCCGGCCATGGCGTTGGCTGACGACAGTGACTCACTGGCTTCGACGAGCAGTGTTTCGTCATCGAGCGTGGGATCGACCATGTAGATGGGACGGGCCTTGGGTGGGAAGTACTTCGGAATTTCGGGGCCGAGGTAAAAGTCGAGTGCGCGGTCGGCGGCTTCTTTTGTCTTCTGGGACTCAAGCTCGGGGTCGTGAGGGGTTGGATCAGTTTCTGGTGGGTTTGGTGTGGCTTTGAACATAGATTTAACTCCAGTTTCGAATATTGAGGAGCCATCACCCTCGCTACCAAACGAAGGGTGGTGGCCATACGCGGGTTGGTAGACCGGTCGAAACGGGAAACCCGGCGCTCACAAAGGAGCCCCGCGCATGCCCACCATAAAAAACTGAGCCCCAAACAAGGGACTGCATATGGTGACGCCATACGACGGTTTCGAAGCGGGCTACCAAACCCGATCACTGTTTTTCAGTGACAGGGAAACGATATAGCCCTTTCCAAACCGCGTAAGCCGGCGGATTCTGGCGTACGCGTAGGCAACGACGCAAGGTGTTGTAGCCCTTATGGCGTAACGGTTCGTGTACTTTAAACGTGGTGACGCGATCGTGTTTATTCGCTGGAAATTCCGGGCTGGGGGGCTTTCAGTTTTTGTGGTGTGTCAGTGAAATCCTTACCCCTCACCCTAGCCCTCTCCCCGAGGGAGAGGGGACTGACGGAGGTGTTTGGGCGAGGTACGCCGACGTGGGATACCGAGTTGAACTCAGGTTTTGAACAGCACTTCAATCGGCTCCTAACCACTCAACAGGATGAGCGTTAGCTCGGCTGCAGCTTTTGATCTTGATCCACGGGCGACGTCGGAAGGCTGAGTGGAGGGATTTATCCGGGGGTGGGAGCGCAGCGACCGTTTGGCGAAGCCAAACACATCGAGAGGAGGTGCAGCGAAGCAAACCGTAGGCGATGCCCCCCGGATGAATCCCGGAGCGAAGGAACCCCGAGCCTCAGCGAGCGGGCCGGACGTAGGAGCAAGACCTTTTGGTTACTTTTGGGGCGTTTGCCAAAAGTGACCCGCCGTAAGGGCGGAACCCTAAGCAGCCATAACCGCAGCAACGGATATACACCCCAAAACCAAACCTCAACGAAGAAACCCGGCAACCCTCTCCGCCGCCAAAGCCAAATGCTGCTCATGCGTAAACCCGGAAACCTTGAGCGGCTTCAAATCATGATCCCCAGAAGCCAACCAGAACACCTCAATACCCGGCGATAGATCGTAAGCCTCGACAGCGTCCCGATTGCCAAGAGCATCCCGCTCCCCCTGAACAATCAACGTCCGAGTCTGCAAAGCAGCCAAATGCTCAACCCGAGGCTTCTCCGGTTTCCCCACCGCATAAAACGGATAACCAAGACAAACCAACGCATCCGCGCCAAGCTCATCGGCAAGCAGACTGGCCATCCGCCCCCCCATCGACTTCCCGCCAACCGCCAAAACCCCAGCGACATGAAGTCGCACCAAGCCATAAACCTCACGCCAGCACTCCTGCAATTTCCCCGCGGGATTCGGCGGTCGCTTGACCCCATCAACCCGCCGCTGCGCCATATAAGGAAACTCAAACCGCAACACGTTCACCCCCAGCCCAGCAAGGCGCCCAGCCATATCGTTCATCCAGTCGCTATCCATCGGCGCCCCCGCCCCATGCGCGAGGATGAGCGTCACCGAAGCCTCACCAACAGCCGCATCCCAAAGCCACCCGTGATCCCGCAGGTACTGCGCCCATTGATCCCCGTCAATACTGGCCTTGTGCTGTTTGTCCATGCTTGCCTCGCTTTTAGTCTGCCTATAACTCCAGGCGAAGGATTCGCGGCGTTTTCTGCGCGCGCTCACTTCGGCTGAACCGTGGATGGGGAACCATGAACACTTCTATCAGTACCGCCTACAACTACAAGGTGGTCCGCCAATTCGCCATTATGACGGTGGTGTGGGGCATCGTCGGCATGGGGCTCGGGGTTTTTCTCGCGGCTCAATTGGTCTGGCCCGAACTCAACTTCAACCTGCCGTGGACCAGCTTCGGACGCCTGCGCCCGCTGCACACCAACGCGGTGATCTTCGCGTTCGGCGGCTGTGCCTTGTTCGCCAGTTCGTTCTACTCGGTGCAGCGCACCTGCCAGACCCAACTGTTCGCGCCGAAAATTGCCGCGTTCTGCTTCTGGGGCTGGCAACTGGTGATCCTGCTGGCGGCCATCAGCCTGCCACTGGGTTACACCAGCTCCAAGGAATACGCCGAGCTGGAATGGCCGATCGACATCCTGATCACCATCGTCTGGGTCGCCTACGCCATCGTGTTCTTCGGCACGATCATGCAGCGCAAGACCAAGCACATTTATGTGGGCAACTGGTTCTTCGGCGCGTTCATCATCACCGTGGCGATCCTGCACATCGTCAACAACCTTGAGTTGCCGGTGAGTTTCACCAAGTCCTACTCGGTGTACGCCGGCGCGACCGACGCGATGGTGCAATGGTGGTACGGCCACAACGCCGTAGGCTTTTTCCTCACCGCCGGTTTCCTCGGGATGATGTACTACTTCGTGCCGAAACAGGCCGAACGTCCGGTGTATTCGTATCGCCTGTCGATCGTGCACTTCTGGGCGCTGATCACCCTGTACATCTGGGCCGGCCCGCACCACTTGCACTACACCGCGCTGCCGGACTGGGCGCAGTCGCTGGGCATGGTGATGTCGCTGGTACTGCTGGCACCGAGCTGGGGCGGCATGATCAACGGCATGATGACCCTCTCGGGCGCCTGGCATAAGTTGCGCAGCGACCCGATCCTGCGCTTCCTGGTGGTGTCGCTGGCGTTCTACGGCATGTCGACCTTCGAAGGTCCGATGATGGCGATCAAGACGGTGAACGCCCTCTCCCACTACACCGACTGGACCATCGGCCACGTACACGCTGGCGCTCTGGGCTGGGTGGCGATGATTTCCATCGGCGCGCTGTACCACATGATCCCGAAAATCTTCGGCAAAGAGCAGATGCACAGCATCGGCCTGATCAACGCGCACTTCTGGCTCGCGACCATCGGCACCGTGCTCTACATCGCTTCGATGTGGGTCAACGGCATTGCACAAGGCCTGATGTGGCGTGCGGTGAACGAGGACGGCACGCTGACCTACTCCTTCGTCGAAACCCTGGTGGCCAGCCACCCAGGCTTCGTCGTGCGGCTGATTGGCGGGGCGATCTTCCTCAGCGGCATGTTCCTGATGGCTTACAACACCTGGCGCACCGTGCGGGCCTCGCAGCCTGCTGACGTCGTTGCTGCCGCGCAGATGGCCTGAGGAGTCCGCCATGAAACACGAAACGATTGAAAAGAACGTCGGCCTGCTGATGCTGCTGATGGTGTTCGCCGTGAGCATCGGCGGCCTGACCCAGATCGTCCCGCTGTTCTTCCAGGACGTGACCAACAAACCGGTGGAAGGCATGAAGCCCTACACCGCGCTGCAACTGGAAGGCCGCGACATCTACATCCGCGAAGGCTGCGTCGGCTGCCACTCGCAGATGATCCGTCCGTTCCGCGCCGAAACCGAACGCTACGGCCACTACTCGGTGGCCGGCGAAAGCGTGTGGGATCACCCGTTCCTGTGGGGCTCGAAACGTACCGGTCCGGACCTGGCCCGGGTTGGCGCGCGTTACTCGGATGACTGGCACCGTGCGCACTTGTACAACCCGCGCAACGTCGTACCGGAATCGAAAATGCCGGCCTACCCATGGCTGGTCACCCAACCGGTCGACAGCAGCCACACCGAAACCAAGCTCAAGGTCATGCGCACCCTCGGCGTGCCCTACACCGATGACGACATCAGCGGTGCGGTGGCCAGCCTCAAGGGCAAGACCGAAATGGACGCCCTCGTCTCCTACCTGCAGGTGCTTGGCACTGCGATCAAGAGCAAGAGGTGAGCCATGGTCTTTGAAATGAGCGCGGGGCTGATACGCGGCCTCGGCACGGTCGTGGTGTTCGTGGCCTTCGTCGGCCTGACCCTGTGGGTGTTCAACCGCAAGCGCACACCGGAATTCGCCGAAGCGCGCCTGCTGCCGTTTGCCGACGAGCCGCAACCCGACCCAACCCAAGCATCTGAAACAAGGAGTACCCGGCCATGACCACCTTCTGGAGTACGTGGATCTGCGTACTGACCATCGGCAGCCTGATCGGCCTGACCTGGCTGCTGGTCGGCACCCGTCGGGGCGAGACTAAGGGCAGCGTCGACCAGACCATGGGCCACAGCTTCGACGGCATCGAGGAGTACGACAACCCGCTGCCGCAGTGGTGGTTCATGCTGTTCGCCGGCACGCTGGTGTTTTCCGTGGGCTATCTGATCCTCTACCCGGGTCTGGGCAACTGGAAAGGCATCCTGCCCGGCTACGAGGACGGCTGGACCGGCGTCCACGAGTGGGAAAAGGAAATGAGCAAGGCCGACGCCAAATTCGGGCCGATCTTCGCCAAATTCGCCGCGATGCCGGTGGAAGAAGTGGCGAAGGATCCGCAGGCGCTGAAAATGGGTGGTCGTCTGTTCGCCTCCAACTGCTCGGTGTGCCACGGCTCGGACGCCAAGGGTGCCTTCGGCTTCCCTAACCTCGCCGACCAGGACTGGCGCTGGGGCGGCAGTGCCGAGACGATCAAGACCACCATCATGGGTGGCCGGATCGCGGCGATGCCGGCCTGGGGCGAGTCGCTCGGTGAGGCCGGGGTGAAAAACGTCGCGGCGTACGTGCGTCACGAACTGGCCGGGCTGCCACTGCCGGCGGACAACAAGGCCGACCTGCAAGCAGGACAGCAAACGTTCAGCACCATGTGCGTAGCCTGTCATGGGGCAACCGGCCAGGGCACTGAAGCCATGGGTGCGCCGAATCTGACGCACCCGGCCGGATTCATCTATGGCACCAGCCTGACCCAACTTGAACAGACCATTCGCCATGGTCGTCAGGGCCACATGCCAGCTCAGAACGAGCTGCTGGGTAACGATAAAGTGCAATTGCTGGCGGCTTATGTGTACAGCTTGAGCCATGGATTGAATACAGAAAAACTGATTACTGAGGACAATAAAAAGTAATCATTGCGTACAACACTGCCGCACGTTTCCAGTGCGGCAGTTTCCAGTCCCTTTGCGACGCATTGTCGCACCCCTTCACCCCCTCTCCTTTCGGTTACCCGGATTCGGGTCTACGCTTGCTCGATGCGGACTGGCCCGTGCCGGTTCCAGGTCGACCCTGAGCGAGGCGTTGAACGAATCGGCTGACTGACATGGCCGCAAAGGCCGGTAGATACCGGCTGTCGTGCCGATTACCGTCCGTCACCCGAACCGAGCGTTCGAACACACCCCGTTACATCCGACCGGGACCCCTCGCTTTTTTCGTCCGCTGCGACATTTTGCCCGAGGGCAATTTTGTCCTTACGCGGCGCATGGAAAGGCCGCAGAATCAGCGTTGGAAAGCATTGACCCAGGTCATGGCGCGTTGCATTGACCCCCTGCTTTCTACATACTTGCGGCCGATTTTAATCCTAATAAAACACCCAAACCGTGGAACCTTAGAATGAGCACAGCAATCAGTCCGACTGCTTATAACTATAAGGTAGTCCGCCAGTTCGCCATCATGACGGTGGTCTGGGGGATCCTTGGCATGGGGCTCGGTGTCTTCATTGCCTCGCAACTGGTCTGGCCGGAGTTGAACTTCGGCCTGCCGTGGACGAGCTTTGGACGCCTGCGCCCGTTGCACACAAACCTGGTGATTTTCGCCTTCGGTGGTTGTGCACTGTTTGCCACTTCCTACTATGTCGTGCAGCGAACCTGCCAGACGCGACTGATTTCCGACAGCCTCGCGGCCTTCACCTTCTGGGGATGGCAAGCGGTCATCGTCGGCGCGATCATTACCTTGCCGCTGGGTTACACCACCACCAAGGAATACGCGGAACTGGAATGGCCCCTCGCCATTCTGCTGGCCATTGTCTGGGTCACCTACGGTCTGGTGTTCTTCGGCACCATCACCAAGCGCAAGACCAAGCACATCTACGTGGGTAACTGGTTCTACGGCGCGTTCATCGTCGTGACCGCGATGCTGCACATCGTCAACCACGCCTCGCTGCCGGTCAGCTTCTTCAAGTCCTACTCGGCCTACGCCGGTGCGACCGACGCGATGATCCAGTGGTGGTACGGCCACAACGCCGTGGGTTTCTTCCTGACCACCGGCTTCCTGGGGATGATGTACTACTTCGTGCCGAAACAGGCCGAACGTCCGATCTACTCCTATCGCCTGTCGATCGTGCACTTCTGGGCACTGATCACCCTGTACATCTGGGCCGGCCCGCACCACCTGCACTACACCGCGCTGCCGGACTGGGCCCAATCGCTGGGCATGGCGATGTCGATCATCCTGCTGGCACCAAGCTGGGGCGGCATGATCAACGGCATGATGACCCTGTCGGGCGCCTGGCATAAGCTGCGCACCGACCCGATCCTGCGTTTCCTCGTGGTCTCCTTGGCGTTCTACGGCATGTCGACCTTCGAAGGTCCGATGATGGCGATCAAGACCGTCAACTCGCTCTCGCACTACACCGACTGGACCATCGGCCACGTACACGCCGGCGCTCTGGGCTGGGTAGCGATGATCTCGATCGGCGCGATCTACCACATGATCCCGAAACTGTTCGGCCGCGCGCAGATGCACAGCGTCGGCCTGATCAACGCGCACTTCTGGCTCGCGACCATCGGTACCGTGCTGTACATCGCTTCGATGTGGGTCAACGGCATCACTCAAGGCCTGATGTGGCGTGCAATCAACGACGACGGCACCCTCACCTACTCGTTCGTTGAAGCGCTGCAGGCCAGCCACCCTGGCTACATCGTTCGTGCCCTGGGCGGTGCGTTCTTCGCCAGCGGCATGTTCCTGATGGCCTACAACGTGTGGCGCACCGTTCGCGCCTCGGACCCGGCTGAAGCTGAAGCCGCCGCCAAGATCGCCGTAGTTGGAGCTCACTGATGAAGCATGAAGCTGTCGAGAAGAATATTGGCCTGCTGGCCTTCTTCATGGTCATCGCCGTCAGCGTCGGTGGCCTGACCCAAATCGTTCCGCTGTTTTTCCAGGACGTCACCAACAAGCCGGTCGAAGGCATGAAGCCGCGCACCGCCCTTGAACTGGAAGGCCGCGACGTTTACATCGCCAACGGCTGTGTCGGCTGCCACTCGCAGATGATCCGTCCGTTCCGTGCCGAAACCGAACGCTACGGCCACTACTCGGTCGCCGGTGAAAGCGTCTGGGATCACCCGTTCCTGTGGGGTTCCAAGCGTACCGGCCCGGACCTGGCCCGTGTCGGCGGTCGTTACTCCGACGACTGGCAGCGTGCGCACTTGTACAACCCGCGCAACGTTGTGCCTGAGTCGAAAATGCCGGCTTACCCGTTCCTCGTGGAAAACAAGCTCGACGGCAAAGACACGGCCAAGAAAATGGAAGTGTTGCGCACGCTCGGCGTCCCTTACACCGACGAAGACATTGCCGGTGCAAAAGACGCTGTGAAGGGTAAAACCGAAATGGACGCGCTGGTGGCCTATCTGCAAGGCCTGGGCACCATCATCAAAAGCAAACGGTGATCTAGATGGATATCGGGATGATTCGAGGCCTGGGCACCGTTGTCGTGATGGTTGCCTTCATCGGTCTGGCGTTGTGGGTGTTCAGCCCCAAGCGCAAGTCGGAGTTTGAAGACGCGACCTTGCTGCCCTTCGCGGATGATCCCGAAGCCATCAAGCACGTCGAGCAAGCTTCTAGGAGTAACAAAGAATGACTACATTCTGGAGTCTGTACGTCACAGTCCTCAGTCTCGGTACGATCTTTTCCCTGACCTGGCTGTTGCTGTCGACCCGCAAGGGTCAGCGCGCCGAGCAGACCGACGAGACGGTCGGCCACTCCTTCGACGGGATCGAGGAGTACGACAACCCGCTGCCGAAATGGTGGTTCATGCTGTTCGTGGGCACCATCGTGTTCGCTCTGGGTTATCTGGTGCTGTACCCGGGCCTGGGCAACTGGAAAGGTCTGCTGCCGGGCTACAACTACCTCGATAACGACAAGCAGACCGCGTTCGCCAACGGTCAGACCGGCTGGACCGGCGTTCACGAGTGGGAAAAGGAAATGGCTCGTTCGGACGCCAAGTTCGGTCCGATCTTCGCCAAGTTCGCCGCCATGCCGATTGAAGAAGTGGCCAAGGATCCGCAAGCCCTGAAGATGGGCGGCCGTCTGTTCGCCTCCAACTGCTCGGTCTGCCACGGTTCCGACGCCAAGGGCGCTTATGGTTTCCCTAACCTGACCGACGCCGACTGGCGCTGGGGCGGCGAGCCGGAAACCATCAAGACCACCATCATGGGCGGTCGTCACGCCGTGATGCCAGCCTGGGCTGAAGTGATCGGTGAGCAAGGCGTGGCCGACGTGGCGGCATTCGTGCTGACCAACCTCGATGGCCGCAAGCTGCCGGAAGGCACCAAGGCTGACCCGGTTGCCGGCCAGAAACTGTTCGCGACCAACTGCGTGGCCTGCCACGGTCCGGAAGGCAAAGGCACGCCAGCAATGGGCGCACCCAACCTGACTCACCCGGCCGCGTTCATCTACGGTTCGAGCTTCGCGCAACTGCAGCAGACCATCCGTTACGGCCGTCAGGGCCAGATGCCTGCCCAGGAACAACTGCAAGGCAACGACAAGGTTCACCTGCTGGCGGCGTATGTTTACAGCCTGTCCCATGGTGAAAAACCAGCGGAAGCCGAGGCGCAGTAAGGCCAACGCTTGAAGCAAAAAAAGGCCCCGCCAATGAGAATTGGCGGGGCCTTTTTGTCTCTGGCCTTTGATGGGCCGACCAGTGGTTGCGCTCGACAGGCTTTCCAGGTTGTGGGGGATCGCACGCGGTAGTAACGTTGCTACAAATCTTCTTCAGGAGAGGTCGCAATGATGGCCATCACCACCATTTCCAGCCGCGAATTCAATCAGGACACAAGCAGTGCCAAAAAAGCCACGCGCAACGGGCCGGTAATCATCACTGATCGTGGCAAGCCCGCCCACGTACTGCTAAGCATTGAGGAGTACGAAAAACTCACCGGCCTCAACGCGAGCATCGTCGATCTGCTGGTCATGCCGGAAGCGGCAGACATCGAGTTCGAAACCGAGCGTGCCGTGATCACTCACCGCCCCGTGGATCTGTCCTGAATGTATTTGCTCGACACCAATGTGATTTCTGAACTGCGCAAACCCCAGGCCGACAAAAACGTTGTCGCCTGGGCCAGATCTGTCATTGCCCCTCGTATGTTTATTTCGGCCATTACCTTGAAGGAACTGGAGACCGGCGTTCTTCGCATGGAGCGACGCGACCCGATTCAGGGAAAAGTCCTGCGCACCTGGCTCAAGCGTCATGTGATGCCGGCCTTCGATGCGCGAATCCTGCCAGTCGATGCCGCCGTCGCCCTACGCTGCGCCCGCCTTCATGTGCCGGATCAGGCCAATGAAAGCGATGCCTTGATCGCCGCGACGGCATTGGTCCATGGGCTGACGGTGGTCACCCGCAACGTCGCCGATTTTGAATCCAGTGGCGTTGCGCTCATCAATCCGTGGGACTGAAAGGCCCGTACCTCAGCAGGAAGCATCGCAGCTTCACATCTCGCAATTGAAATTCGATGGGCACATTTGCTGGCAAGCGATAACGTCCCCCTGCAGCCGTTGTGCTGTACATGAAGACTTCACGACTCATCTGGCAAGGAAGCTATGCAATGACAGAACAACATCAGAATCTGGAAACTGATCAGACGATCCAGGCTGGCGAACAAACGTCACAAAATGATGCGAACGACAGCGCCAACCTGAGACGACAAGCGCGATCCGTCGTGAGCGAAGCCGGCGCCGACAGAAAACGCAGCACCGGCGGGATCGACAGCCTTGGCGGCGGCCGCTTGCCGTGACCGACTGATAAAAGCGACGGCAATGCCTGCGCTTCTACAGAAAGCCGTCGCGATCTCAGCAGCAGCCATCGTCTATAGTCAATTGATCTGCATCATGCTTTGTTACATTCGCTACACCATTCAAGATTTTTCCCCAACGCGACCAAAGGTCGCACCCGTTCGTCGGCATGACAGGCGTATCATTGCGCCACCGCAACACCCCTTTTTGACCCCGGCCGGCACGTATCGACCGAGGCATTTTTCCACTGCCGTGGGATGCAATGATGAGTAATCAGATTCCGGTACACGACGTCACGCCCCCCAACAAGAACGCGAACAACAGCGTCGACCTTTACGCCTCTCGAGAAAAAATCTACACCCGTGCTTTCACCGGCCTGTTCCGCAATCTGCGGATGATGGGCGGCGCGGCGCTGTTCCTGCTGTATTTCGGAACGGTCTGGCTGAACTGGGGCAGCCATCAGGCGGTGTGGTGGAACCTGCCGGAACGCAAGTTCTTCATCTTCGGTGCGACCTTCTGGCCGCAGGACTTCATTCTGCTCTCGGGCCTGCTGATCATTGCCGCGTTCGGCCTGTTCTTCATCACGGTGTATGCCGGCCGGGTCTGGTGTGGCTACACCTGCCCGCAAAGCGTGTGGACGTGGATTTTCATGTGGTGCGAGAAGGTCACCGAAGGCGACCGCAACCAGCGCATCAAGCTCGACAAGGCGCCGATGAGCGCCAACAAGTTCCTGCGCAAATTCTCCAAGCACGCACTGTGGCTGCTGATCGGTTTCGTCACCGGCATGACCTTTGTCGGCTACTTCTCGCCGATCCGCGAACTGGTGTTCGAGTTCTTCACCGGCCAGGCCGATGGCTGGTCGTATTTCTGGGTCGGTTTCTTCACCCTCGCCACGTACGGCAACGCCGGTTGGCTGCGTGAGCAGGTGTGCATCTACATGTGTCCGTATGCGCGCTTCCAGAGCGTGATGTTCGACAAGGACACCCTGATCGTCTCCTACGACCCGCGTCGCGGCGAAAGCCGTGGCCCGCGCAAGAAAGGCGTCGACTACAAGGCTCAGGGCCTGGGCGACTGCATCGACTGCACCATGTGCGTCCAGGTTTGCCCGACCGGCATCGACATCCGCGACGGCCTGCAGATCGAGTGCATCGGCTGCGCCGCGTGCATCGACGCCTGTGACAGCATCATGGACAAAATGGATTACCCGCGCGGGCTGATCAGCTACACCACCGAACACAACCTGTCCGGCCAGAAGACCCATAAACTGCGACCACGTCTGATCGGTTATGCCGTGGTGCTGCTGGCGATGATCAGTCTGCTGGTGACGGCCTTCTTCATGCGTTCGCTGGTAGGCTTCGACGTCAGCAAGGACCGCGTGCTGTACCGTGAAAACGCTGAAGGCCGGATCGAAAACGTCTACAGCCTGAAGATCATGAACAAGGATCAGCGCGACCACACCTACGTGCTGGAAGCCGCCGGATTGCCGGATCTGCGCCTGCAAGGCAAACGCGAGATCAAGGTGCCGGCCGGGGAAATCTTCAGCATGCCGGTCGAGCTGTCGAGCGCGCCCGAACAACTGCCGTCGAGCACCAACGAGGTGAAATTCATCCTCAAGGATGCCGATGACGACAGCGTCCACGTAGAAGCCAAGAGCCGGTTCATCGGCCCACAAAATCGTTGAGAGAACTGAACATGCCCGCAGCAAACGCCGCAAGCCCTTGGTACAAGCATCTCTGGCCATGGATCATCATCGGGATTCTGGCCTGTTCGGTGACCCTGACGCTGTCCATGGTGACCATTGCGGTTAACAACCCGGACAACCTGGTCAACGACAACTACTACGAGGCCGGCAAAGGCATCAACCGTTCGCTGGATCGTGAGCTGCTGGCGCAGAACCTGAAGATGCGCGCTGCCGTGCACCTGGATGATGTGACCGGCGAAGTCGACCTGCGCCTGAGCGGCGACAGCCAGCCGAAAACCCTGGAACTGAACCTGATCTCGCCGACCCAGCCGGACAAGGATCGCAAGATTGTCCTGACCCGCAGTGAAACCGAAACCGGCCGCTACATTGGCCAGTTGAGCGACAAGATCGAAGGCCGGCGCTTTGTGGAACTGCTGGGTTCGCAGGACGATCACGTGTGGCGGATGTTTGAAGAAGAAGTAGTCAGCCATGACAAGGATCTGTTGCTGGGTGATGAACCGCTGCAGGGTGCTGAGGATTTGAAGAAGTAAACAGCCTGCAAGTGCCCCCTCACCCTAGCCCTCTCCCCCAGGAGAGGGAACTGATCTCGGGTGTTTATAAATTCGATGTACACCAGTGCCGATAGCGCTGACTGAACACATTTTTCCGGCCTATACCGATCGGCTCCCTCTCCCTGGAGAGGGCACTGATCTCGGGTGTTTGCATAATCGATGTATGCCAGTGACGATAACGCTGACTGAACCCATTAATCCGGCCTCCACCGATCGGCTCCCTCTCCCTCCGGGAGAGGGCTGGGGTGAGGGCAAGCGGACAACCCGAAAAAAAGGGCTCACCCCTTCGACAATGCCATGACCACCCCCATCCCCTGCTACCACTGCGCCCTGCCCGTCCCTTCGGGCAGCCGCTTCACCGCCGTCGTGCTCGGGGAGTCCCGCGAGTTCTGCTGCCCCGGCTGTCAGGCCGTGGCCGAAGCCATCGTCGCTGGCGGGCTGGAAAGTTATTACCAGCACCGCAGCGAAGCCTCGGCCAACCCTGAAGCACTGCCGGTGCAACTGGTCGACGAGTTGGCGCTGTACGACCGCGCCGACGTGCAACAACCCTTCGTCCGCCACGAAGGTGAACTGGCCGAGACCACGTTGTTGATGGAAGGCATCAGTTGTGCCGCGTGCGGCTGGCTGATCGAGAAACACCTGCGCACGCTGCCCGCCGTGGCCGAGGCGCGGTTGAACCTGTCCAACCATCGCTTGCACGTACGCTGGGCTGACGGGCAATTGCCGCTGAGCCAGATCCTCGGCGAACTGCGCCACATCGGCTACGCCGCGCACCCGTATCAGGCTGACCGCGCCAGCGAACAACTGGCCAACGAAAACCGCCTCGCCCTGCGTCAGCTCGGTGTTGCCGGGCTGCTGTGGTTTCAGGCGATGATGGCGACCATGGCGACATGGCCGGAATTCAACATCGACCTCAGCCCGGAATTGCACACCATCTTGCGCTGGGTCGCGCTGTTCCTCACCACGCCGATTGTGTTCTACAGCTGCGCGCCGTTTTTCAAAGGTGCCATGCGCGAC
Organism: Pseudomonas sp. GW821-FHT11G12; assembly: GCF_058808055.1. Taxonomy (NCBI): domain Bacteria; kingdom Pseudomonadati; phylum Pseudomonadota; class Gammaproteobacteria; order Pseudomonadales; family Pseudomonadaceae; genus Pseudomonas; species Pseudomonas sp. GW821-FHT11G12. The sequence goes on along the minus strand of NZ_JBXARH010000007.1, from coordinate 173,822 downwards.
TTGCGCACCCGTCATCTGACCATGGACGTCTCGGTATCGCTGGCGATCGGTGCGGCTTATGTCGCCGGGATCTGGACCTCGATCACCGGGGTCGGCGAGCTGTATTTCGACGCGGTGGGCATGTTCGCCCTGTTCCTGTTGGCCGGGCGCTATCTGGAACGCCGCGCCCGGGAACGCACCGCCGCCGCCACCGCACAACTGGTCAATCTGTTGCCGGCCTCATGCCTGCGCCTTGACGACGCCGGCCAGAGCGAACGCATCCTGCTCAGCGAACTGCGCCTCGGTGACCGGGTGCTGGTTCAACCGGGTTCTGTGCTGCCGGCGGACGGCAAGATCCTCGACGGCCAGTCGAGTATTGATGAGTCGCTGCTGACCGGCGAATACCTGCCACAGCCGCGCACATTGGGCGATGCAGTCACCGCCGGCACGCTGAATGTGGAAGGTGCGCTGACCGTTGAAGTGCAGGCGCTCGGCCAAGACACGCGGCTGTCAGCCATCGTCCGCCTGCTGGATCGCGCCCAGGCGGAAAAACCTCGGCTGGCGGAAATCGCCGACCGTGCCGCGCAGTGGTTCCTGTTGCTGTCGTTGATCGCAGCAGCCGCCATCGGTCTGCTGTGGTGGGAGCTGGATTCGTCGCGGGCGTTCTGGATCGTCCTCGCGATGCTGGTCGCCACTTGCCCGTGCGCGTTGTCGCTGGCAACGCCGACCGCCCTCACCGCCGCCACTGGCACCCTGCACAAACTCGGCCTGCTGCTGACGCGCGGTCATGTGCTGGAAGGCCTGAACCAGATCGACACGGTGATCTTCGACAAGACCGGCACCCTCACCGAGGGGCGTCTGGTGCTGCGTTCGATACGCCCTCTCGGCACCCTCGACAGCGATCAATGCCTGAGCCTGGCCGCCGCGCTGGAAAACCGCTCGGAACACCCGATTGCCCGGGCTTTTGGCCGGGCGCCGCTGGCCGCCGAAGAAGTTCACAGCACGCCGGGGCTGGGGCTTGAAGGATTGGTCGGAACACAGCGCTTGCGTATCGGTCAGGCCGATTTTGTCTGCGATCTGAGCGGCGCGCCTGTGCCGTCGATGCCCGATGAACCGGGCCAATGGTTGTTGCTCGGTGACGATCAGGGGCCGCTGGCCTGGTTCGTCCTTGATGATCGCCTGCGCGCCGACGCCCCGGCCCTGCTCGCTGCGTGCAAGGCGCGCGGCTGGCACACGCTGCTGTTGTCGGGCGACAGTTCGCCGATGGTCGCCAGTGTCGCAGCCGAACTGGGCATCGACGAGGCCCGGGGCGGTTTGCGCCCGGACGACAAGCTGCAAGTGCTGCAACAACTGCACAAGGCCGGTCGCAAGGTGTTGATGCTCGGCGACGGGGTCAACGACGTGCCGGTGCTGGCCGCTGCGGACATCAGCGTGGCGATGGGCTCGGCCACTGATCTTGCGAAAACCAGTGCCGACGCGGTGCTGCTGTCCAACCGCCTCGACGCCTTGGTGCAAGCCTTCTCGCTCGCCCGCCGCACACGGCGGGTGATCATCGAGAACCTGTTGTGGGCCGCGCTGTACAATGGCCTCATGTTGCCGTTCGCCGCCCTCGGCTGGATCACTCCGGTGTGGGCCGCCGTCGGCATGTCGATCAGTTCGCTGACCGTGGTGCTCAACGCCCTGCGCCTGACTCGCCTGCCGAGTACGCCGGCCGTCAGCGCCTCGTCAGAAACCCGCCCGCTGCCGGCCTGAGCCGCGCGGGCATGGAGTACAGATGCCAGCTCTCTACGTGATGATCCCGGCCGCGCTGCTGATCGTGGCCATCGCCGTCTACATCTTCTTCTGGGCGGTGGACAGCGGCCAGTACGACGACCTCGACGGCCCCGCCCACAGCATCCTGTTCGACGACCAGGACCCGAACCACACCGCTGCGGTGGACGAAGCCAACCCGGCCAAACCGGACGACAAGGCGCCGCCCCATGCTTGAACTGGCGCCGCTGTTGGTGTCTGCGTTGATTCTCGGCCTGCTCGGCGGCGGGCATTGCCTGGGCATGTGCGGTGGCCTGATGGGCGCGCTGACCCTGGCGATTCCCAAGGAACAACGCAGCCGACGCTTTCGATTGCTGCTGGCCTACAACCTCGGGCGAATCCTCAGCTATGCCACGGCCGGATTGCTGATCGGGCTGGCCGGATGGGCCGTCGCCAACAGTCCTGCGGCGTTGTTCATGCGCGTGCTCGCCGGGTTGCTGCTGATCGCCATGGGCTTGTACCTGGCGGGCTGGTGGAGCGGCCTGACTCGCATCGAAAGCCTCGGTCGCGGACTGTGGCGCTACATTCAGCCTGTCGCCAATCGCCTGCTGCCGGTGTCGAGTCTGCCCCGGGCGCTGCTGCTCGGCGCGCTGTGGGGCTGGCTGCCGTGCGGGCTGGTTTACAGCACGTTGCTGTGGTCGGCCAGCCAGGGCAATGCACTGGACAGTGCCTTGCTGATGCTCGCCTTCGGGCTCGGCACCTGGCCGGTATTGCTGGCGACCGGCCTCGCGGCCGAGCGGGTCACGGCGCTGTTGCGCAAACGCAGCGTGCGCATGGCTGGTGGATTGCTGGTGATCCTGTTCGGCATCTGGACCCTGCCGGGGCCGCACCAGCACTGGCTGATGGGCCACTGATCCAGGCTTGATGCAAATCAAGATGCCCCTCCGCGCCCTCCCCTAGACTCGCTCACACTGCCAGCCTATCCGGGGGAATGCCCGCATGCTCGACGCCATTCGTTGGGACACCGATTTGATCCGCCGCTACGACCTGGCGGGGCCGCGCTACACCTCGTATCCGACGGCCGTGCAATTCAACAGTCAGGTCGGCACCTTCGACCTGTTCCACGCCCTGCGCGACAGCCGCAAGGCCCTGCGCCCGTTGTCGCTGTACGTGCACGTACCGTTCTGCGCCAACATTTGCTATTACTGCGCCTGCAACAAGGTCATCACCAAGGATCGTGGCCGCGCGCTGCCGTATCTGCAACGGCTCGAGCAGGAAATCCAGTTGATCGCCTGCCACCTCGACCCTGCGCAGAAAGTCGAGCAGCTGCACTTCGGCGGCGGCACCCCGACCTTTCTCAGCCACGACGAGTTGCGGCAGTTGATGGCGCACCTGCGCAAACATTTCAATCTGCTGGACGATGACTCCGGCGATTACGGTATCGAGATCGACCCACGCGAAGCCGACTGGTCGACCATGGGCCTGCTGCGCGAATTGGGTTTCAACCGGGTCAGCATCGGTCTGCAGGACCTCGACCCGGCGGTGCAACGCGCGGTCAATCGCCTGCAAAGCCTGGAAGAAACCCGCGCCGTGATCGACGCGGCGCGCACCCTGCAATTTCGCTCGATCAACATCGACCTGATCTACGGCCTGCCCAAGCAGACCCCGGACAACTTCGCCCGCACCGTCGAGGAAGTCATCAGCCTGCAACCGGATCGGCTGTCGGTATTCAACTACGCGCACCTGCCGGAACGCTTCATGCCGCAGCGACGGATCAACGGCAACGAACTGCCGAGCCCGACGCAGAAACTGGAAATGCTGCAACGCACCATCGAACAACTGACCGCCGCCGGCTATCGCTACATCGGCATGGACCACTTCGCCCTGCCCGACGATGAACTGGCGATTGCCCAGGAAGAATCGACCCTGCAACGCAATTTCCAGGGCTACACCACCCACGGTCATTGCGACCTGATCGGCTTGGGCGTGTCGGCCATCAGCCAGATCGGTGATCTGTACTGCCAGAACAGCAGCGACCTCAATCACTACCAGAACACCCTCGCCGGCGCGCAACTCGCCACCAGCCGGGGCCTGGTGTGCAACGCTGACGATCGCTTGCGCCGCGCGGTGATTCAGCAACTGATCTGCAATTTCAGCCTGGACTTCGCCGAGATCGAGCGCAGCTTCAACATCGATTTTCAGGGTTACTTCGGCGCGCTCTGGCCGCAATTGCAGGGCATGGCGCAGGACGGGCTGATCGAACTGGATCGCGAGCGCATCACCGTGCTGCCGGCCGGGCGCCTGCTGGTGCGTTCGGTGTGCATGGTGTTCGACGCGTATCTGGAACAGCAGAACCGCCAGCGTTTTTCGCGGGTGATTTAGCTCTTCATCAGCAGCGAGTTGGTTTTCAGGTTCTGGTCAGCGGTCAGGCCCGATTGGTCGATGACTTTGGCCAGAGACAGGTTGGCAGTGATCAGACCGTTGTTGAGGGCGGAGATGGCGCCTTTGAGGGCAGCGATCTTGGCGAACCGCTCTTCGTTGGAAAGGGTCTTGTTGGCCATCAGCGCGTTGATCTGGGCGTTCTTTTCGGCGATCTGCTGGCGAAACTTGCGAATCATCTTCAGCAATTGCTGGACGTTTTCCGGCAAGCCGCTTTCATCGATATCGCTGTTTTTCCCGCCGACACCGGCGGATTTTGCAATGGCGGCACCGGACAGCGACACTTTGACGCCCTCGACCAAGGTCGGGGTTCCCAACAATGCCGCGTCTGTGCCGGACTCATCGTCAACGGAGGTTTCAGCACTTTCCAGCAACGACGCAACGCCACTGTTACCGGGGGTCAGCGTGCCAATAGCAGTCATCGAAGCGGTTCCTTGCATGCCGTCAGATACCTGTTTATCGGCCGTCATCCCTGCGGCTTTATGCCGTGGGAGCAATCTCGCCACAGGCTGGCCTGAATGTCCTCCCCTGGGTTACCCTTACGCCTTATGTGTGTTTTCCCACAAGGATTTAAGAAATGTCCGAGCCAGTTAAACTGCGCGCTCACAACCAGGCTAATTGCAAGGATTGCAGCCTGGCCCCTCTCTGCCTGCCACTTTCGCTGAATCTGGAAGACATGGATGCGCTGGACGAAATCGTTAAACGTGGCCGCCCGTTGAAAAAGGGTGAGTTCCTGTTCCGCCAGGGCGACACCTTCGATTCCGTTTATGCAGTACGCTCCGGCGCCCTGAAGACCTTCAGCCTGAGCGATACCGGCGAAGAACAACTGACCGGCTTCCACCTGCCGAGCGAACTGGTCGGGCTGTCCGGTATGGACACCGAGAAACACCCGGTTTCCGCCCAGGCGCTGGAAACCACTTCGGTCTGCGAAATTCCGTTCGAACGCCTCGACGAACTGGCCCTGCAATTGCCGCAGCTGCGCCGTCAGTTGATGCGTGTGATGAGCCGCGAAATCCGCGACGACCAGCAAATGATGTTGCTGCTGTCGAAGAAAACCGCCGACGAGCGCATCGCCACGTTCCTGGTCAACCTGTCGGCCCGCTTCCGCGCTCGCGGGTTCTCGGCCAACCAGTTCCGTTTGAGCATGTCGCGCAATGAAATCGGCAACTACCTGGGGCTGGCGGTGGAAACCGTGTCCCGGGTCTTCACCCGCTTCCAGCAAAACGAACTGATCGCCGCCGAGGGCAAGGAAATCCATATCCTCGACCCGATCCAGCTCTGCGCCTTGGCCGGCGGCTCGCTCGAAGTCTGATCTCGACCCGCGGCCGAGCGTATCGTTTCAGCCGCGGGTATACTGCGCCGTTTGCAGCCCTGCCAGGACACCTCGACGATGGTCTTCGACTCCTTCGACATCAAATCCCTGATCCGCCCTGTGATCGATTTCCCGAAACCGGGCGTGATCTTTCGCGACATCACCCCGCTGTTCCAGTCGCCCAAGGCCCTGCGCCTGGTGATGGACAGCTTCGCCCACCGCTATGTGGAAGCCGACTTCACCCACATCGGCGCGATGGATGCGCGGGGCTTTCTGATCGGTTCGGTGCTGGCGTATCAGTTGAACAAGCCGCTGGTGCTGTTCCGCAAGCAAGGCAAACTGCCGGCGGACGTACTGGCTGAAGGCTACGCGACCGAATACGGCGAAGCGTTCCTCGAAGTGCACGCCGACAGCCTGTGTGAAGGCGACTCGGTGGTGATGTTCGATGACCTGATCGCCACCGGCGGCACGCTGATCGCAGCGGCCAACCTGATCCGGCGCATGGGCGCCCGCGTTCACGAAGCAGCGGCGATCATCGACCTGCCGGAACTGGGTGGTTCGCAGCGTCTTGAGGACATGGGCATTCCTACGTTCTGCCTGACGCAGTTTGCGCTGACCGACAAGTAAGCAACCCCGCTCCGCGACTCCCGATCGTTCCCACGCTCCGCGTGGGAATGCCTCAACGGACGCTCCGCGTTCGGCTTTGGAAGGGACGCGGAGCGTCCCGGGCTGCATTCCCACGCAGAGCGTGGGAACGATCAGTCACAAAATCTAAAGCCCCATCTGTTTGCTGATGATCTCGTTCATCACTTCCCGCGTCCCGCCGCCAATCGACAAGATGCGGTTATCCCGATACAGCCGCTCCACCAGGCTTTCGCGCATATAACCCAGCCCGCCGAGTATCTGCACCGCTTCCGTGGTGATCCGGTCCGAGGTGTCCGTGGCGAAGTTCTTGGCCATGGAGATTTCCTTGATCACGCTCTGCCCAGCCGCCATTTTCGCCGCCTGCCGGTAGGTGAACTCCCGCGAGACTTCCAGCGCCGTGGCCATTTCGGCGAGGCGATGCTTGATCACCTGGAACTTGCCGATGGGCTTACCGAACGCCTGCCGCTCCCGTGCCCACTTCAGGCTTTCTTCCAGCGCCAGTTGCGCGGTCATGTTGGCCATCAACGCCAGGGCCAGCCGCTCGCTCTGGAAGTTGCCCATGATGCAGGCGAACCCCATGTTCTCCGCGCCGATCAGATTTCCCACAGGTACCCGGCAATCATCGAAGAACAACTCAGCCGTGTCCGACGCCCACCAACCCATTTTCTTCAGCTGCCGACCGACGGTAAAATCGGGCGTGCCCTTCTCGATCAACAGCAGGCTGATGCCGCCAAACCCGGGCGCACCGGTACGCACCGCGACGGTGTAGTAATCCGCGCGTACGCCACTGGTGATAAAGGTTTTACTGCCGCTGACCCGGTAATGATCGCCGTCGCGGATGGCGCGGGTCTGCAGGTTGGCGACGTCAGAACCGCCGCCCGGCTCGGTGACGGCCAATGCGCTGATTTTCTCGCCACTGAGCACTTGAGGCACGACGCGATCACGCACTTCGGGCCGGGCCCATTTGACGATTGGCGGTAAACCGATATCGAGCGAACCGAGCCCGGCCACCAACCCGCCGGAGCCACAGCGCATCAGTTCTTCACTGGCGGCGATCTTGGCGAACAGATCACCTTCGTGACTGCCACCCAGCGCTTCGGGATAACCGATGCCGAGGATGCCGGCCGCACCGGCCTTCAGGTACAGCTCACGAGGGAAGCTTTCGGCTTCTTCCCACGCATCGATGTCCGGCAGGATCTCGCGTTCGACGAAACGTCTGACGCTGTCGCGGATCATTTGGTGGCTGGGGTCGAAGTATTCCTGGAAGGCAGGCATCGGCGAACTCCATGGAAGGGTTCGCCGAACTTAACCGAGCGCTTGCTTGGTTTTCAACAGGATTGTGTGGTTCAGAGGGAAATCGGCTTGCGCCCGGCAAACGAGTGAGCCAGCGTGCCGCCGTCCACCAGTTCCAGCTCGCCACCCAACGGCACGCCGTGAGCGATGCGCGAGGCGATCAGGCCTTTGTTGTTGAGCAATTGCGCGATGTAGTGCGCCGTCGCTTCACCTTCCACAGTCGGGTTGGTGGCGAGGATGACTTCGGTGAAGGTGCCCGCCTCTTCGATCCGCGTCATCAACTGCGGAATGCCGATGGCCTCCGGGCCGAGCCCGTCCAGCGGCGACAGATGCCCCTTGAGCACGAAATAGCGCCCACGGAACCCGGTCTGCTCGACCGCGTAGACGTCCATCGGACCTTCCACCACGCACAGCAGCGTGTCGTCACGGCGTGTGTCGGCGCATTGCGGGCACAGATCGTCTTCGGTCAGCGTGCGGCACTGGCGGCAGTGTCCGACCCCTTCCATGGCCTGGCTCAACGCCTGGGCCAGGCGCGTGCCGCCGCTGCGGTCACGTTCGAGCAACTGCAACGCCATACGCTGGGCAGTTTTCTGACCCACGCCCGGCAGAATTCGCAGGGCGTCGATCAGTTGGCGAATCAAAGGGCTGAAGCTCATGGGGAAAAAGTCCGACAAAACAACGAGACGCGGTTTATACCCGCGCCTCCGGCCAGCGTCAAATCCTCAGTCCTGGGCGACCCGCACTACCAGTTTGCCGAAGTTGCGCCCCTCCAGCAGCCCGATAAACGCTTGCGGCGCCTGCTCCAGGCCATCAACCACATCTTCGCGGAATTTCACCTTGCCCTCGCGCACCCACGGCACCATGGCGCTGATGAATTCCGGCTGACGGTCGCCATAGTCGTCGAACACGATGAAGCCCTGAATGCGTACTCGCTTGGTCAGCAAGGTGCGTTGCAGTGCGGGCAGACGATCCGGACCTTTCGGTACTTCAGTGGCGTTGTAGCCGGCAATCAGACCGCACAGCGGGATCCGCGCCTTGGGATTGAGCAGCGGGACGACCGCATCGAAGACATGGCCGCCGACGTTTTCGTAATAGACGTCGATGCCTTTCGGGCAGGCCTTGGCCAGTTGTTCGGCAAAGTCAGGCGCCTTGTGATCGATACAGGCGTCGAAACCCAGCTCCTCGACCACGTATTTGCACTTCTCTGCACCGCCGGCCACGCCGACGGCGCGCAGGCCTTTGATCTTCGCCACCTGCCCGACCACCGAACCTACTGCGCCAGAAGCAGCGGCGACCACCAGGGTCTCCCCTGCCTTCGGCTGGCCGATGTCCATCAGCCCCATGTAAGCGGTCATGCCCGGCATGCCCAGCACGCCGAGGGCCATCGACGGGCTCGGCAGCCCCGACGGGATCGGGATGATGTTGCGCCCGTCGCTGAGGCTGTGGCTTTGCCAACCCGTGGCGCCGACCACCAGATCGCCGACCTGGAATTTTGGATGACGCGACTGCTCGACCCGGCTGACAGCCCCACCGGTCATCACCTCGCCGATTTGTACCGGCGCAGCGTAGGACGGTGCGTCACTCATGCGCCCGCGCATGTAGGGATCGAGTGACAGGTAAAGGGTCTTGAGCAGCAACTGGCCGTCTTCAAGCGCCGGCAGCGCTTCGCGCTCCAGACGGAAATTCTCGGGTGTTGGCGCGCCCACCGGACGCGAGGCCAGCACGATGCGTTGATTGAGGGTCAGGGGGGCGGACATGTCAGCGTCTCCTTTGAATAATGAATTCGGGGTATAGGGAGCAGACCTTGGTGGCTTTTGCGCGTTCGATGCTTCTTCAGCCAGAAACAAAAATGCCAGGCGCGATGCCTGGCATTTTTTGTAGCTCATCCAATCCGCAAAGGCGAATCAGAACGGCAGTTTCATACCGGCCGGCAGGTTCATGCCAGCGGTCATGCTGCCCATCTTAGCCTGGCTGTTGGCTTCGATCTGACGCACGGCAGCGTTGACGGCAGCGGCCACCAGATCTTCGACCACTTCACGGTCGTCTTCGTCCAGGCCCGGCAGAACGCTTGGGTCGATGCTGACTTTTTTCACGTCGTGACGACCGGTCATCACCACGGTGACCAGATCGCCGCCGGCCTTACCGGTGACTTCTGCGTTGGCCAGCTCTTCCTGCATCTTGGCCATTTTTTCCTGCATCTGCTGCGCCTGCTTCATCAGGCCGGCCATGCCACCTTTCATCATGGTAATCACCTCAAAAGTACTTGGATCAATACAGCGTCCGGCGATTTGCGCCGAACGCCTTCAGTTATTAGCCCTGACTGACCAGGGCGTCGACAGGTTCAATAGTATCGTGTCGCACGACCGCACCGAACTGCTGCACCATCTGCTGGATGAACGGATCGCCATGGATCGACTCCTCCGCCTCGCGCTGACGGTTGGCACGGCGCCGGGAGGCGGCCTGGGCCGGGGTTTCCTGCTCGGGCTTGATCAGCTCCATACTCAGGTTCAGCGTGCGGCCGTGGTACTGGTTCAACGCATCGTTCAGCCGACGCTGCTGGGTGGCGTTGAACAAGGCGCTATGAGCCGGGTCCAGGTGCATCAGCCAGTTGTCGCCATCGACCGCGATCAGCGTGCAGTTGGCGGCGATGCTGCCGGTCATGCCGGAGATCGGCAGTTTCGGGAACAGCTCCAGCCATTGCAGGGCCAGACCGGTGGCCGGCGCAGCGGCGGGTTCCGGCTCGGGCTCCGGGACCGGATCGGCCGCGTGTTCGCTGGCCAGATCGTCGAGGTAACTGTAGGCCGAATCCATGTCCGGCTCGATGTAGTCTTCGTCGAGCGGCGGCTCGTCGTCCATGTCCATGCCCGGCGTGGCGGCATCGACCTCGGCCACCGACGGCTCGGGGATCGGCGCGGCGGCCCACTCCGGCGCATCCGGCACGACGCTGTCCGGGGTCGGCAGCGGCATCGGCGGCAGGTCAGGCTGCTCGGCGGTGGTTTCCAGCACCGGCTCGACCGCTGGCTGTTGCACAGGAGCCGGTTCTACCGGGTCATTCCACGGCAGATCGACGACTTCCTCGACGGCGACCGGCTCTGGTTCCGGCTCAGGCAGGGGTTCAGGCGCAATCACCGGGGCAACCGGGGCGGGCTCGGGAGCAGGCGCTGGCGCAGGTGCAACCACCGGAGCCGGCGCAACAGCCGCAGCAACTACCGGCGCAGGTTTCGGCGCGGCAGCCACTGAGTTTGCGGAATCAACTGTGGCCTGGCTGATCCCCACTGGCTTTAGCGGTTGCCTCGGGGCGTCCGCCGTATCCGCCGGCCGGAAGGCCAGCATCCGCAGCAGGACCATTTCGAATCCGCCACGCGGGTCTGGCGCCAGCGGCAAGTCGCGGCGGCCGATCAGGCCCATCTGGTAATAGAACTGCACGTCTTCGGCCGGCAAGGCCTGGGCCAGTGCCAGCACCCGGTCACGGTCGCCGTGGCCGTTGTCGACGCCTTCCGGCAAGGCCTGGGCGATCGCGACGCGGTGCAGCACGTTGAGAATTTCCGAGAGCACGCCGTTCCAGTCCGGCCCTTGTTCGGCCAGGTGACGCACGGCTTCGAGCAACGCCTTGGCGTCACCTTCGATCAGCGCGTGCAGCACGTCGTAGACCTGACCGTGATCCAGCGTACCGAGCATTGCCCGCACATCGGCGGCCAACACCTTGCCTTCACCGAAGGCGATGGCCTGATCGGTCAGGCTCATGGCGTCGCGCATCGAACCGTCGGCCGCGCGGCCGAGCAGCCACAGGGCGTCGTCTTCGAACGGCACGTTTTCCGCGCCGAGAACATGGGTCAAATGCTCGACCACCCGCTCGGGGGTCATGTTCTTCAGCGAGAATTGCAGGCATCGCGACAAAATCGTTGCCGGAAGTTTCTGCGGGTCGGTGGTCGCCAGGATGAACTTGACGTAGGGCGGCGGCTCTTCGAGGGTTTTCAGCAGCGCATTGAAGGAATGGCTGGAGAGCATGTGCACTTCGTCGATCAGGTAGACCTTGAAGCGCCCGCGGCTCGGGGCGTACTGCACGTTGTCGAGCAGCTCGCGGGTGTCCTCGACCTTGGTCCGGCTCGCGGCGTCGATCTCGATCAGGTCGACGAAGCGCCCTTCATCGATCTCCCGGCACACCGAACACTCGCCGCACGGGCTTGAAGTGATACCTGTTTCACAGTTCAGACATTTGGCGATGATCCGCGCAATCGTCGTCTTGCCGACGCCCCGCGTCCCGGTGAACAGGTAGGCGTGGTGCAGGCGCTGGCTGTCCAAGGCATTGATCAGAGCCTTGAGCACATGGGTCTGGCCGACCATTTCGCGGAACGAGCGCGGACGCCATTTACGTGCAAGAACCTGATAACTCATCGAAAACCGTCGCGGCAAAGGAAGCAGAAGCGGCTAATGCTAGCGGAGCAAGGGCAAAATTGCATCCGGTGCGCTCTTCTATTCTGGCTAAGCTGCATGGGCGGAGGCTTTTGTCGGCACGGGAACGGGAATTACCGGAGCATTTATGCGGTGGGCCGTGGGGGCAATACTGGGAATCAGCCTGAACGCGATGGCCGCGCAGCCGCCGCTGCGCTTCGCCATGGCCGACAGCTGGGCGATGCCGCTGGCGCAATACGAACGCGGCCGCCCGACCCAGGGCATCCTTTACGACATGATGCTCAGCCTGGCGACCCAGGTCGGCGTGCCGGCGGAGTTTCACGTCCTGCCCCGCACCCGCGTGCAAAACGCCATGGAACACGGCGAAGTCGACGTGCGCTGTTATGCCTCGCAATCGTGGCTGCCGAACCTGTCCGGGAATTACATCTGGAGCATCCCGCTGTTCTTCCAGCGCGACCTGCTGATCGGCCGCCAGGATCAACCCTCCAGCGTCGATCCGGCCCACCTGCCCCGCCAATCGATCGGCACCGTGCTCGGCTACAGCTACCCCACGCTGCAACCGCTGTTCGACGCCGACCGGTTATGGCGCGAAGACGCACGCAACCAGGAACAGGTGCTGGACAAACTCCTGGCCGGCCGTTACCGCTACGCCGTGAGCAATCAATGGACGCTGGACTGGTTCAACCAGCGCCTGCTGCCGGGGCAGCAACTGCGAGGGGTGGCAGTGTTGCAGGAGCAGCAGGTCGGCTGCTACGTCCGCAACGATCCGAAAGTGCCGGTGCAGCGGATATTGAGGACGTTGCTGCAGATGAAAATGTCGGGGGAGATTGATGACATTATCCGGTTGTATACCGGGGGGTCGGGCAGCGAACCTTGACCCGTAAACACCCACAAAAAAAGGAACCCGTCTGACGAGTTCCTTTTTTCATTGCCGATGTTTTTCAGCCAGCTACAAATCTCAATACTGAGCCTTCACATAACTTTCGATCGGTTTCTGCAGCAGATCCTGTGGATGATCGCCGCCGAACGTCAGCCACTTGCTCTTGCCTGACACCACGGTCGACGCCAGAGGTTCATCGCCCTTCGCGCCGTAAATCGCCAATTTCACTTCGATCCGGTCCGGAATACCCGACCACTCCGTAGCCCGGTCTTCCCAATGCAGGATTTCCGGCACAACGTAGTACCCGGCACTCCCCTGCTGCCTGATACAGGCAAGATCCGCACAGGATTCGGACACTTTCACCTGATTCGCATAGCGGGCAAATGCCGACCGGACCGCGCCCGCCGTCATGGCACCCGACGCTTTATAAACGGTGGTCTCGTAACGACCATCGACAGGCGTTGCGATAGAGACCGACTGACCTTGAATCAACTTTTCAGGGCTTGTCGTCAAATCCTGCTGAACGTACTTGGCGGAACAGCCTGACACCAGAACAGATAAAACGATGATTGAACGCTTGAACACAGTGTCTCCATGACTTTCGATACGAGAAGAGCTCAACCCGCTGAATAGAAGGCTGAAGCGCGCGAATGCTACTAATGCGCCACCACTCTGTCCATGACCGAAGGATCTCAACAGCCCGGCACCATCAATGGCCGGCCGTATCGCGGAATTTCTGGTATTCGTGATACTCGACCCACGCAACCACATCGTACGGCACGTAAAGCTTCAGCCTGGCGCGGGAAATGGCGATGTACACGGCGCAGATCCGCTGATCGAACGCATAGGCATCCTTGAATTTCTCGTTGGTCAGCAGGCCGGGGGTCAGCAGCACCTTGTCGAACTCCATGCCCCCCGCCTCTTCCGCCAGCATCAACATGCAGCCGTTGCCTGTGTTGTCGATCATTCGGTTCAGGCGTGTCAGGTCGGCAATCATGAAGCCGTTTTCCAGCTTGGCCTTGACCCGCAGAAACGACTCGTCGAACTGATTGGCGTCGCACACGGCCTGCCAGTCGGGCAAGTCGCTGAAGTAAGGATGCACGCCGTTTTCGCTGTATTCGGAGCGATAGAAATCCGGTTTGAACAATTCGATGGCCGTAGCCATGAAATGCTTCAGATCATCCTGGGTTCGCTTGTCCGGGAATCTGAACTTGCAGTTGGAATCGTGCAGGTGGATGGCCCAGATCATGGTGTCCCACGGCGATGCCGTCAGCACCACGCAACCTTCGGACGGTACGAAACCTTCCGGGTACTCCTTGATGACGACATCAGCATCACTGGCGCCTTCGAACGGAATCTTGCCCTTCTGCGAGTGCCGGGCGATCAGCGGGTTGACCAGCTTTTCGACGTTGCGGCCCGAGCGCACGGAATAGCTGATATCGCTCTGGCGGACCTCGCGGTGCCGCTTGACCGACACGCCGCTGGCCTGCTGGTACTCGTCGCCGAGGGTGATCAGCACCTGACGACCGCGTTCGATGATCTGCAACAGCGAGCCGGGAATGTCCTGACTCTCGTCGATCAGCACGTGGGTGTAGCGCGCCGGCACCACGCAGCCGGCAATACAGGCGCGCTTGATCATCAACAGAGCTTCGAAGCCGGTCTGACTGCCCCACGCCGGGTTGAGTTCGAGGTAGCCCCACACCCGGCTCGAATACTCCAGTAAAACCTGCGCGTCCACGCTGGAGAGCGGCTGGTTGAAGTGCGGCAGATGCTTCGCCGAAAAAGTGTGATCACGGAAACGGCAGTAGCGCTCGATCACTTTGAGGCAGAGCTCAAGGGTCGCCTGCCCGTCGTGGTGGCGGAAACCGAAGATGTTCAGTTCCTGCGCCAGCGCCTGTCGAGTCGGGATTCGAGCCCCCTCCGCCGCAGGCCTGCGACCGAGCATCAGCGACTGGGCAAACGCCAGGAAGGTCTTGCCGGCCTTCTTCTCGCTCGGCCCCACCATGCGCTGGCGAAGGACTTCGAGCTTGGCCGGGGTGCGCGCCAGCAACAGGGTTTTTTCCGGGCGTAGATGCTCCAGCAAGGCCACCAGCAGATGGCTCTTGCCGATCCCTGCGTAACCTTGAACGTGGAGATCTTCATCCAGGTTGGCGCGGAAGGTCCTGACCAGTTTGTCCTGCGCCGGGCTCAACCAGCGCTCGCGCTGCCGGGGCGTCACGATCTGTTGACTGAACGGGTCATGGCTGCGGTGGCGCCGGACTTTGTATTCGAAATCCCACTGACCATCGGGCAACAAATAGTCGCGTGCGGACACTTCTTCGGCCAGCAGAAAACGCAGGTTCAGTGGTTTGAGAACTTTCAGGCCGAAATACAGTTTGCGCGGATCGAACAGTCGCTGTGCTTCCGACAGCAGGCCCGCCGTTGTTGACTGCCGCTTTTCGGCAGCCCAGGACAAGAGCTTGGCCAGAATCTTCTCTGCCGCCACGGCGCCGAGATCCTGCTCTGTCGTTTGCACCAGATTCTGGATGACCAGCACTGCCGCCAATTCGGGATCGCTCAGGGCTTCGAGGGCTTTGGCGCCACTCGCCTGCAGCAGGTTCGCGCAGGTTTCATCCGTGACGGGCAAAAACACGGGGCTGGATAAATCGGAATGTTCCGGGAGCATAAAACCTCGCGGCCAGGGTACAGACCTTACAAGGTCGATCCCGGCCAGACTCTTCATTTATTTCGGTGGCTGCGAGTATGCGGGATTGAAGAGCAAATGATTACCCCGTGTCGGCGCCCTCGCGAGCAGGGGGTTTGCGTACGAACCACCAAATCGCAGGCATAAAAAAACCGCAGTGGGCGAAACCCATGCAGTTCGGTGTTGATTCGTTCGAGGTTCGTTAAGGTGGTAACCCTACCAGCCACACCCCGGCACACAATGTTCCCGCTGTGGCTGCTGCCTTCCGGCTCTGACCAGGTTCACGGGTAATCGTTGCGGGGGGACCGATAGGGTCACCATAACGACGCTCACCTGTCGGCGAGCCGCGCCATTGTACCTATCTGAGACGAAGTTACAACCGCTGGTTGTAGATAAAAAATATGAAGGGCTTCAAGCACTTGCTATTGCGCCTGAAGCACCTCGTCGGCCCGGCCGCCCTCTTGCTGGATCACCAGATGAATGAAGTGCAGCTTGGCGATCGCCGCAGGCGGCAGCACAAAGGGATAGAAATCCGGCTGGCCCATGCTGCGCGACAGTTCGTTGAGCATGCCGGCCAGCTCGATCCACGCGTTGACGAATGACAGGAACGCCGCGCCGCCGGGATGCTCAGGGTCGTACAGCGTGCTCGATGGAAACGGCTGATAATCGAGGTCCATCTCCCGGGCGCTCATGCCGAAACCCAGCGCCGTGTCCACTGCGTCCATCATGTGCAGGTAATGCGCCCAGGTTTCCGCCCAGTCTTCCCACGGGTGCATGGTGGCGTAGGCACTGACGTAATGCTGCGACCAGTCCGCCGGCGCGCCCTGTTGATAATGCCGCTCCAGCGCCTCGGCATAACTGGCGCGTTCGTCGCCGAACAGGTTGCGGAACGAACCCAGCCAAGGGCCGTTGTCGATCAGCCGATCCCAGTAGTAATGCCCGACCTCATGGCGAAAATGCCCGAGCAATGTGCGATAGGGTTCGTGCATCTGCGCCCGAACCTGCTCGCGGTGGGCGTCGTCGGCCTCTGCGATATCGAGGGTGATCAGGCCGTTGGCGTGGCCGGTCATCGGTGAATTGCCTTCCAGATCGACACCGATGAAATCGAACGCCAGGCCGGTGTCTTCGTCGACGGTTTTCGGGATGACCGGCAGGCCGAGGCTGATCAGTTGTGCGACCAGTCGGCGCTTGGCGATTTCCACCTTGCGCCAGCGCTCGGGGTTTTCCGGGACGGACAGATCGGGGATGGTGCGATTCAGATCGCAAGCCGCGCACAGGGTGTCGTGATCGCTGGCGGGCAGCAGCCAGTTGCAGGCCGCCGGGGTATCGAGGTTGGCGCAGCGCCGGAACAGGCCGGCCTCGGGATCGGCATCCAGCGTCCAGGTGCCCTCAAACGGCCCCGGTTGCAGCGACGTCAGCCGACTGTGTTCCGGTTGATAACCCAGCGCCGCGTTGCAGGCCAGGCACTGACTGTTGCGAAAGAACAACGACTGGCCGCAACGGCACGGCCAGACTTTGCTGTTGCGTGAAGATTCGCCCATGAACGGCGCGACGATGCGGGAACTGAGCTGCTCGAAAAAGCGGTACATGGCGATCTCTCCCTTGGGCTTGCCAAGACTAGATCATTCCCGCGAACAGATCGTTCCCACGCTCCGCGTGGTAACGCATACCGTGACGCTCTGCGTCACAGCGGACGCGGAGCGTCCGGGGCGGCATTCCCACGCGGAGCGTGGGAACGATCATCTGTCGATCAGTTAGGCGCTGATACCGTGTCCTTTCAGGAACGCGATAAACGCCTCTTCATCCATCACCTTCACGCCCAGTTCGTTGGCCTTGGTCAGTTTCGACCCGGCGCCCGGCCCGGCGACCACACAATGGGTCTTGGCCGACACCGAACCGGCGACCTTGGCACCGAGGCTTTCCAGGTGTTCCTTGGCGACGTCGCGGCTCATCAGCTCGACCTTGCCGGTCAGCACCCAGGTTTCGCCGGCCAGTGGCAGGCCTTCGACGACTTTTTTCTCGCTCTGCCAGTGCATGCCGAAATCGCGCAGTTGTTTCTCGGCGCTTTCAGCCAGTTGCCGATGTTCAGGCGATTCAAAAAACTCACGCACCGAATTGGCCTGTTTCTCCGGCAATGCCTGGCGCATGTCCAGCCAGTCAGCGTTCATCACCCCTTCCAGCGATTCGAACTTGTCCGCCAGCTTCTGCGCCCCGCCCGGCCCGACCGAAGGAATGTGCAACTTGTCGAGGAAACCGCCCAGCGTTGTACTCGCGGCAAACTCGGCGCCCAGCTCACCCTGATCCTGAATCTGCAAACCGTGACCCAGCAGCTCGGTGATCACCTGCTGGTTGTGCGCATCTTCAAAGAAGCTGTGGATCTCGTGCGCCACTTCCAGGCCGATGTCCGGCAAGTACGTCAGCACTTGCGGCAAGGCTTGCTGGACGCGCTCCAGCGACCCCAGCGAGCGCGCCAGCACCTTGGCCGTCTCCTCGCCGACATCCGGGATACCCAGCGCATAAATGAACCGCGCCAGACCCGGCCTCTTGCTGTCTTCGATGGCGGCCAGCAACTTGTTGCTCGACACCTCGGCAAAGCCTTCCAGATCGACGATGTCGTCGAACTTCAGCGCGTAGAGATCGGCCGGCGAACTGACCAGACCTTCGTCCACCAACTGCTCGACGCTCTTGTCGCCGAGGCCTTCGATATCCATGGCGCGTCGCGAAACGAAGTGAATGATCGCCTGCTTCAGTTGCGCACCGCAGGCCAGTCGGCCGACGCAGCGGTACACCGCACCTTCGCTGATGGTCTCCTTGCCTTTGCTGCGTTTGACCAGTTGCGTGCGCTCGACATGGGATCCGCAGACCGGGCAGCTCTCAGGAATTTGCACGGGGCGCGCGTCCTCGGGACGGCGCTCGATGACCACTTGCACCACTTGCGGGATCACATCGCCAGCGCGGCGAATGATCACCGTGTCGCCGATCATCAGGCCCAACCGGGCAACTTCGTCCATGTTGTGCAGCGTGGCATTGGCCACGGTGACGCCGGCAACCTTGACCGGTTTCAACCGCGCCACGGGCGTGACCGCACCGGTGCGACCGACCTGGAATTCCACATCGAGCAGCTCGGTGAGTTCTTCCATCGCCGGGAATTTGTGGGCGATGGCCCAGCGCGGCTCGCGGGCGCGGAAGCCCAGTTCGCGCTGGTCGGCAATGCTGTTGACCTTGAACACCACGCCGTCGATTTCATAAGCCAGCGAGTTACGACGCTCACCGATATCGCGGTAGTAATCCAGGCATTCGCCGATACCCTTGGCCAGTTTCAATTCGTGGCTGATCGGCATGCCCCAGGCTTGCAGTTGCTTGAGGTTGCCAATGTGGGTGTCGGCGATGTCGTTGGACACCTGACCGATGCCGTAGCAGCAGAATTCCAGCGGACGGTTGGCGGTGATCTTTGAATCCAGCTGACGCAAGCTACCGGCGGCGGCGTTGCGCGGGTTGGCGAAGGTCTTGCCGCCGACTTCCAGTTGCGAGGCGTTCAGGCGTTCGAAACCGGCCTTGGACATGAACACTTCACCGCGCACTTCCAACGTCGCCGGCCAGCCTTCGCCGTGAAGCTTCAGCGGGATGTTGCGCACGGTGCGCACGTTGACGCTGATGTCTTCGCCGGTGGTGCCGTCGCCGCGCGTGGCGCCGCGCACCAGCACGCCGTCCTGATACAGCAGGCTGACCGCCAGGCCATCGAGTTTCGGCTCGCAGCTGTATTCCACCGCCGCACCACCGCCGAACAGGTCACCGGCCGGTAGGTCCAGACCTTCGGTCACCCGGCGATCGAACTCGCGCATGTCGGTTTCTTCGAAGGCGTTGCCGAGGCTGAGCATCGGCACTTCGTGACGCACCTGGGTGAACGCGGTCAGCGCCACGCTGCCGACGCGCTGGGTCGGCGAGTCGCTGGTGATCAGTTCCGGGTTGGCCGCTTCCAGCGCCTTGAGCTCGTGGAACAACCGGTCGTACTCGGCATCCGGAATGCTCGGCTCATCGAGAACGTGGTAACGGTAGTTGTGCTGATCGAGCTCAGCACGCAGCTCTAGAATGCGGGTTTCGGCGGCAGTCATGGGTGTTCTCTCATAAAGCAAAAGAGCAGCCGAGGCTGCTCAATCTATTTGCCGATTGCCTCTTTATCGCGAGGCAACCTTTTCAATCAACGCTTCTGGGTCAGGGCGCGGCGTTCGAACTCGACGATGCGCTGACGGTAGTGCTCGATGGTCTGCGCGGTCAGGACGCTGCGCTGGTCATCTTTCAATTCGCCGTTCAGTTCCTGGGACAGCTTGCGTGCTGCCGCGACCATCACGTCGAAGGCCTGCTTCGGATGACGCGGGCCTGGCAGGCCGAGGAAGAAGCTCACCGCCGGGGTGCTGAAATGGTCGATGTCGTCCAGATCGAAGATGCCCGGCTTGACCGCGTTGGCCATGGAGAACAGCACTTCGCCGTTGCCGGCCATGCTTTCGTGACGGTGGAAGATATCCATCTCGCCGAAACGCAGACCGCTTTCCAGAATGTTCTGCAGCAGTGCCGGGCCTTTGAAGCCGGCCGGGTCGCGGCAGATCACGCTGATGACCAATACTTCTTCGGCTTGCGGCTGATCTTTATCGGCAACTGCCGGCGACGCCTTGGCGACCGGCTCGATGAAATCATCGTCACGGCTGCTGAAGCTCGGGCCGCCGTCCAGGTCCAGATCGAGGTTCAGGTCGCCCTGGGCGGGACCGTTGCTGCCGCGCTTGCCGCGCTTGGAAGCGGATTCGCGAGGCTCGCGTGCTTCGCGGGCCGGCATGCTCACCGATGGCAGGTCGTGTTCGTCCAGTTGCGGCTCTTTATGGTTGTCCAGTACGCGGGCCGGGCCCAACAGCTCAGCGCTGGTGTCCTCGTCCGGCAGGTTGGACAGACTTCGGTCAAGACGGAATTTCAGTTTTCCCTTGCCGCCGCGCATACGGCGCCAGCCATCGAAAAGAATACCGGCTATCACAATGATGCCGATGACGATCAGCCACTCGCGCAGACCGATTTCCATGTAATCCCGTGCCTCTATAAAAAATGCTGAAAAATAAGGGGTTTACACTGTGCAAACCGCTTTAAAACGTGGCGCCAACTCTATGTTCTGACAGGCGTTTTGCCCACGTATACGAAAAATTGACATTAAACTAGCACGACCAAAGACAACTTTACACCGTCTGTCTCATTGGCTTGCGCGAATATGTCGATTGGCCAGCAAGTCGGAGCTGGTAAAAAAGTCCTACAACCTTCAAATACCTTTCCGACACTGCGCCGGCTCAGGCATCCACCATCGCCATCGCCTCCTCGACATCCACGGCTACCAGTCGCGAACAACCCGGCTCGTGCATCGTTACACCCATCAACTGCTCGGCCATTTCCATGGCGATCTTGTTGTGGGTGATATAGATGAACTGCACGGTCTGCGACATCTCTTTGACCAATCGTGCGTAGCGTCCAACGTTAGCGTCATCCAGTGGCGCGTCAACCTCATCGAGCATGCAGAACGGCGCCGGGTTCAACTTGAAGATCGCAAAAACCAGTGCCAGTGCGGTCAGGGCTTTTTCGCCGCCGGACAGCAAATGGATGGTGCTGTTCTTCTTCCCGGGCGGCTGCGCCATGATCGTCACCCCTGTATCGAGTAGATCTTCGCCCGTCAGTTCCAAATACGCGCGCCCGCCACCGAAAACTTTCGGGAAAAGCGCCTGTAAACCGCCATTGATCTGATCAAAGGTATCTTTGAAACGGTTACGGGTTTCCTTGTCGATCTTGCGGATGACGTTTTCCAGGGTCTCCAGGGCTTCGACCAGATCGGCGTCCTGTGCATCCAGATAACGTTTACGCTCGGATTGTTGCGTGTATTCGTCGATCGCCGCGAGGTTGATCGCGCCCAGGCGCTGAATTCGCGCGGCGATGCGCTCAAGTTCTTCTTCGGCCTCCTTCTCGCTGGCCTCGGCGGTCAGGGTATTGAGCACGCCGTGCAAATCGTAGCCGTCTTCCAGCAGTTGATCCTGCAGGGCCTTGCGGCGCACGGTCAGGGCTTGCCATTCCATGCGTTGCTGTTCGAGCTGGCCACGGATCAATTGCGATTGCTGTTCGGCCTGGGTCCGGCGTTTTTCCGCATCGCGCAGTTCACGGTCGGCGTCTTCCAGGGCGATCTGCGCGGTCTTGAGTTCATCGTCGACGCTCATGCGCTTGTCGAGCAATTCTTCAAGCTTGAGGCGCAGCTCTTCCAGCGGCGCCTCGCCCTCCTCCAGATTCAGACTGAGCTGTTCACGTTTTTCAGTGAGGCGCTCGGCCTGCATTTCCAGACGCTCGAGGGCCTGGCGGGTCGAATCGTGTTGTGCGCGCAATGAGCCAAGGCGCACGGCCAATTGATGGGCGTGATCCTTGTGCTGACGCGCTTCCTGACGCACCCGGTCGAGGCGTTCGCGCAGGCTGTCGCGCTGGGCCAGCAGCAACTCGCGCTGCTCGGTGTCGAGGGCCATGGCGTCGAGGGCGTCCTGCAACTGGATCCGCGCTTCGCCGATATTTTCGTGTTCCAGCTCGCGCTGCTCGGCGAGCTCGACCAACTCGTCATCGAGACGGGTACGACGCAGGGTCAACTGTTCGGCCTTGGCTTTGCCGGCGGACAGTTGAGCTTTCAATTCACCTTGCTGACGGGCTTCGTCCTGCAGCAAACGACGCAGATGTTCGCGACCGTTTTCCTGCTGACGCTGTTGCGCGCGCAGGGTCTGTAAACGGGTTTCCATGGCCTCGACCGTGGTTTCACGCTCTTCGCGTTCCGCATGCAACGATTCGATTTCCTGACCGCGTGCGAGCATGCCGCTTTCGGCTTCGCTGGCGCGGCGTACCCGCAGAAAATGCCGGCCGACCCAGTAACCGTCGCGGCTGATCAGGCTCTGCCCGGCAGCCAGTTGGCCGCGCAGGGCCAGCGCCTGTTCAAGGCTGTCGACCGGTTTGACCTGAGCCAGCCAGGGCGACAAATCCACCTGTGCCTCGACCTTGTCCAGCAGGCTGCCGGCCACGCGCACGCCGTCGTTGCCGGGGCTAAGCAAACGCAGATCGCCCTGAGCGAAACCGGACAGATCGAAACCGTCGAAATCATCCACCAGCACCGCTTGCAGGTCGGCACCGAGCACGGTTTCCACCGCCAGTTCCCAACCGGCCTCGACCTTCAGGCCTTCGGCCAGACGCGGACGTTCGGCGAGGTTGTGTTCTTTCAGCCATTCGGCGGTGCCGGTGCCCGGATCGAGCGCGGCCTGCTGCAAGGCTTCGAGGGAGGCGAGGCGACCGTTGAGGCGCTGCAAATCGCCCTGCGCCTGCTGCTGCGCGGTCAACGCCTGTTGCAATTCCTGGCGCAGTTGCTCGAGTTTTTCGACCTGGGCTTCTTCGCTGGTCTGCAAATCTTCAAGGGTGGCTTCGGACTCGGCGAGCTGCTCGCTGAGCTCCATGATCGCCGCGTCTTCCGGATCGGCCGAGAGCAGCGCCCGCTCTTCGCCCAGACGCTTTTGCCGATCGGCCAGGCGCTCCATGCTGGTTTCCAGCTGCTGGATCCGCGACTGCTGCACTTCGGCCTGACGGCGCGGTTCGGCGGCGGTCAGGTTGAAGGTGTCCCACTGCTCCTGCCAGCCGTGCATGACGGTTTCGGAATCCTCCAGCGCAGCGGCGGCTTCTTCAGCGGCAGCGTTGGTGATTTCCTGCTCTGGGGTCAGTTGATCGAGTTCTTCGCCGAGGGTCAGCAGCAAGGTGCGGTCGTGGCCCAGGTGCGATTCGGTTTCGAGACGCGCGCGCTCGGCTTCTTTCAGGTCGTCCTGCAATTGGCGCAAGCGCTGTTGGCCGTGCTGGATGCTCTGCTCGACCCGGGCGATGTCGCCGCCGACCGAATAGAAGCGCCCCTGCACCAGATTGAAGCGCTCGGACAGATCGTGGTGACCGTCGCGCAGGCGTTCAATGGCGGCGTCGGCGTTGCGTTGCTCGGCGACCAGCGCTTCAAAGCTGATTTCCTGGTTGCCGATGATCGACTCGCGCTGGCCGACCTGATCGTTCAGATCCTGCCAGCGCAGGGCCGACAGTTGCGCCTTGAGCTGGCGCTCTTCAGCCTTGAATTCCTGATACTTCTTGGCGGCCTCGGCCTGGCGGTGCAAGCGTTCGAGCTGGCGCTCGAGTTCTTCGCGCAGGTCAGTCAGACGGGCAAGGTTTTCGTGGGTGCGACGGATGCGGTTTTCGGTCTCGCGCCGGCGCTCCTTGTACTTGGAGATGCCGGCGGCTTCTTCGATGAAGTTACGCAGGTCTTCGGGCTTGGACTCGATCAGCTTGGAGATCATCCCCTGCTCGATGATCGAGTAGCTGCGCGGGCCGAGGCCGGTGCCGAGGAAGATGTCGGTGATGTCGCGACGACGGCATTTGGCGCCGTTGAGGTAATAAGTCGTCTGGCTGTCGCGGGTCACTTTGCGGCGGATCGAAATTTCCGCATAAGCAGCCCACTCGCCCAGCAGGGTGCCGTCGGAGTTGTCGAACACCAGCTCGATGCTCGCCTGGCTCACCGGTTTGCGGCTGGTCGAGCCGTTGAAGATGACGTCGGTCATCGACTCGCCACGCAGGTTTTTCGCCGAGCTTTCGCCCATCACCCAGCGCACGGCGTCGATGATGTTCGACTTGCCGCAACCGTTCGGCCCGACGACCGCCGCCATGTTGCTGGGGAAGTTCACCGTGGTCGGGTCGACGAAGGATTTGAACCCCGCCAGTTTGATGCACTTGAGCCGCAAGGTCAGGCAACCGTCAGGGCGGACACCACCAGATCGCAGCTGCGCTGGGCGTAAGCCGTCAGCACGATGCGGATCTGCGGCAGGTCACGGGCGAGGACGGCGGCCAGCAAGCGTTCGAACAGTTCGAGGAACTCGCTCATCTCGGCCTTGCGCTGTTCCAGCGCGAGGAAGTACGCACGGCTCATGGCCGGTTGCAGGTTCTCAACGGTTTCCTGCAGGTACGGGTTGTTGGCAAACGGATACGCGGCACGCATCACGTTGAAGCTGTCGTCGACGAAGGTACGGATGTCCTGACGCTCGTAGCTGGCGCTCAGGCGCTGCTGGATCTGCACGAACGGCGCCATGTCGGCCTGGACTTGCCAGCCGTTGGCCACTGCGTTGCCGAGCAGGATGTACAGCTCGCTCATCAACGTGCACAGGCTCTGCACCTTGTGCGCCGTAAGCTCGGTGACGTGGGCGCCGCGACGCGGCAGGATCGCGATCAGATGACGGCGTTCGAGGATCAGCAAGGCTTCGCGGACCGAGCCGCGGCTGACGTTCAGCGCCAGCGTGACCTTCTGTTCCTGGATACGCTCTCCCGGCTTCATTTCGCCGCGAATGATCCGTTCGGCGAGGTGGTGAGCGATTTGCTCGGCGAGGCTGTCCGGCGCCTTGAACGTCATGGTTGTCCTTCAAACTCTTCGATCTGCACAAGCGGCGCAGTGTAGCGCAATGCGCGTTCATGGCGGAGTGCCCGCACAGCGGTTTTTGGCACGAATCCCGCAAAAAAGCGCTTGATCCAATGAGGGTCAATACTGAATAGACACGTTGTCGAGCGACAAAATGGTTTTTCCTGACCTTTAAGTCAGAAAACCATTGACCGAAAAGTCAGACCTGCTAAATTCGGCTCAAGTCGCTTAACAACAATAATGAGTCTGCGAGGCCTTCCGTGATCCAGTTTTTACTCAACCAGGAACTCCGTAGCGAGCACGCCCTGGACCCGAACCTGACTGTGCTCAACTACCTGCGTGAACACGTGGGCAAATCCGGCACCAAAGAAGGCTGCGCCAGCGGTGACTGCGGCGCCTGTACGGTGGTGGTCGGCGAGTTGCAGACGGATGACGATGGCCGCGAACACATTCGCTATCGCAGCCTCAACTCGTGCCTGACGTTCGTTTCGTCGCTGCACGGCAAACAATTGATCAGCGTCGAAGACCTCAAGCACAAGGGCGAACTGCACAGCGTGCAGAAAGCCATGGTTGAGTGCCACGGTTCGCAGTGCGGTTTCTGCACCCCCGGCTTCGTGATGTCGCTGTTCGCCCTGCAAAAGAACAGCGATGCACCGGACCATGCCAAGGCCCACGAAGCGCTGGCCGGCAACCTTTGCCGCTGCACCGGTTACCGCCCGATCCTGGCTGCCGCCGAGCAATCCTGCTGCGGCAAGCAACCGGACCAGTTCGACGCCCGGGAAGCGGAAACCATCACTCGCCTCAAAGCCATTGCCCCGACATCGATCGGCGAACTCAACAGCGGCGACAAACGCTGCCTGGTGCCGCTGACCGTGGCCGATCTGGCCGATCTCTACGACGCGTATCCACAAGCCCGGCTGCTGGCCGGCGGCACCGATCTGGCGCTGGAAGTCACGCAGTTCCATCGCACCCTGCCGGTGATGATCTACGTCGGCAACGTCGCTGAAATGAAGCGCATCGAAACCTTCGAAGACCGCATCGAAATCGGCGCCGCCACTGCCCTCTCCGATTGCTACGAAGCGTTGAACGCCGAGTACCCGGACTTCGGCGAACTGCTGCACCGTTTCGCCTCTTTGCAGATCCGCAACCAGGGCACCCTCGGCGGCAACATCGGCAACGCCTCGCCGATTGGTGACTCGCCACCGCTGCTGATCGCCCTCGGCGCGCAGATCGTGCTGTGCAAGGGCGAGACCCGGCGCACGCTGAACCTGGAAGATTACTTCATCGATTACCGGGTCACCGCGCGTCTGGAAAGCGAGTTCATCGAAAAAATCATCGTCCCTCGCGCCACGGCCGAGCAGCGCTTTCGCGCCTACAAAGTCTCCAAGCGTCTGGACGATGACATCTCCGCCGTTTGCGCCGCTTTCAACCTGCGCGTCGAAAACGGTGTGATCACCGACGCCCGCGTCGCCTTCGGCGGCATGGCCGCGATCCCGAAACGCGCCGCCCACTGCGAAGCCGTGCTACTCGGCCAGCCGTTCAACAACGCTGTGGTCGAACGTGCCTGCACCGCGCTGGGCGAGGATTTCACCCCGCTCTCGGACTTCCGCGCCAGCAAGGAATACCGCCTGCTCAGCGCGCAGAACCTGCTGCGCAAATACTTCATCGAACTGCAAACACCGCACATCGAGACTCGGGTGACCGCTTATGTCTAACCATCACGGCGTAGAGAAAACTCAAGCTGAACTGGCTGAACTGTTCGCCAAAGACCTGACTACCGGTGTTGGCCGCAGCGTCAAGCACGACAGCGCCGCCAAGCATGTGTCCGGTGAAGCGCAGTACATCGATGACCGGCTCGAGTTCCCGAACCAGTTGCACGTTTACGCGCGGTTGTCGGATCGCGCCCACGCGAAAATCATCAGCATCGACACCAAACCCTGCTACGCCTTCGAAGGCGTGCGCATCGCCATCACCCACGAAGACGTGCCGGGCCTGAAAGACATCGGCCCGCTGCTGCCGGGCGATCCGCTGCTGGCCATCGATGACGTGCAGTTCGTCGGTCAACCGGTGCTGGCCGTGGCCGCCAAGGATCTGGAAACCGCACGCAAAGCCGCCATGGCCGCGATCATCGAATACGAAGATCTGGAGCCGGTGCTGGACGTGGTCGAAGCCCTGCGCAAACGCCACTTCGTGCTCGACAGCCACACCCATCAACGCGGCGACTCGACCACCGCACTGGCCACGGCTGAACATCGCATTCAAGGCACGCTGCACATCGGTGGCCAGGAACACTTTTATCTGGAGACCCAGATCTCCTCGGTAATGCCGACCGAAGACGGCGGCATGATCGTCTACTGCTCGACGCAGAACCCCACCGAAGTGCAGAAACTGGTGGCCGAAGTCCTCGACGTATCGATGAACAAAATCGTCGTCGACATGCGCCGCATGGGCGGTGGTTTCGGCGGCAAGGAAACCCAGGCCGCGAGCCCGGCGTGCCTGTGCGCGGTGATCGCGCACCTCACCGGCCAGCCGACCAAGATGCGCCTGCCACGGGTCGAAGACATGCTGATGACCGGCAAGCGCCACCCGTTCTACGTCGAGTACGACGTCGGCTTCGACAGCACCGGACGCCTGCACGGGATTGCGATGGACCTGGCCGGTAACTGCGGCTGCTCGCCTGACCTGTCGGCCTCGATTGTCGACCGCGCGATGTTCCACTCGGACAACTCGTACTACCTCGGTGATGCGACCATCAACGGTCACCGCTGCAAGACCAACACCGCGTCGAACACCGCGTACCGTGGTTTCGGCGGCCCGCAAGGGATGGTCGCGATCGAAGAAGTAATGGACGCCATCGCCCGTCACCTGAACCTCGATCCGCTGGCCGTGCGCAAGGCCAACTACTACGGCAAGACCGAACGCAACGTCACCCATTACTACCAGACCGTCGAGCACAACATGCTCGAGGAAATGACCGCCGAGCTGGAAGAAAGCAGCCAGTACGCCGAGCGCCGCGAAGCGATCCGTCGCTACAACGCCAACAGCCCGATCCTGAAGAAAGGCCTGGCGCTGACCCCGGTGAAATTCGGCATTTCCTTCACCGCCAGCTTCCTCAACCAGGCAGGTGCCCTGGTGCACGTCTACACCGACGGCAGCATCCACCTGAACCACGGCGGCACGGAAATGGGCCAGGGCCTGAACACCAAAGTCGCGCAGGTCGTGGCCGAAGTGTTCCAGGTGGAAATGGACCGCGTGCAGATCACCGCGACCAACACCGACAAGGTGCCGAACACCTCGCCGACGGCGGCCTCCAGCGGCGCCGACCTCAACGGTAAAGCCGCGCAGAATGCGGCAGAAATCATCAAGCAGCGCCTGGTCGAATTCGCCGCGCGGCACTACAAGGTCAGCGAAGAAGACGTGGAATTCCACAACGGCCACGTGCGGGTTCGTGACCACATCCTGACCTTCGAAGCACTGATCCAGCTGGCATATTTCAATCAGGTGTCGCTGTCGAGCACCGGGTTCTACAAGACCCCGAAAATCTACTACGACCGCAGCCAGGCCCGTGGCCGACCGTTCTACTACTTCGCCTTCGGCGCGGCGTGCTGCGAAGTGATCGTCGACACCCTGACCGGCGAGTACAAGATGCTGCGTACCGACATCCTCCACGACGTCGGCGCCTCGCTGAACCCGGCCATCGACATCGGTCAGGTCGAGGGCGGTTTCGTCCAGGGCATGGGCTGGCTGACCATGGAAGAGCTGGTGTGGAACAACAAAGGCAAGCTGATGACCAACGGCCCGGCCAGCTACAAGATCCCGGCCGTGGCGGACATGCCGCTGGACCTGCGGGTGAAGCTGGTGGAAAACCGCAAGAACCCGGAAGACACGGTGTTCCATTCCAAGGCTGTGGGTGAGCCGCCGTTCATGCTCGGCATCGCCGCGTGGTGTGCGATCAAGGATGCGGTGGCCAGCCTCGGCGACTACAAGCATCAGCCGAAGATCGACGCGCCGGCGACCCCGGAGCGGGTGTTGTGGGGCTGCGAGCAGATGCGTCAGCTCAAAGCGGTGAAAGCTGTAGAAGCTGAAACCGAGGTTGTCTGATGATCGTTCCCACGCTCTGCGTGGGAATGCAGCCCGCGACGCTCTGCGTCGCATCCTGAACAGCGGACGCGGAGCGTCCAGTGATGCATTCCCACCGAGCGTGGGAACGATCTGAGAGGTGAGATATGTACAACTGGATCGACGCCCTCGCCGACCTGCAGAACCAGGGCGAACCCTGCGTTCTGGTGACGATCATCGAAGAGCTCGGCTCGACGCCGCGCAATGCCGGCTCGAAGATGGTCGTCAGCGCCCGCCAGACGTTCGACACCATCGGTGGCGGGCACCTGGAATACAAAGCCATGCAGATCGCCCGCGAGATGCTCGCCAGCGGCAAGCAGGACACCCATCTGGAGCGCTTCAGCCTCGGTGCCAGCCTCGGCCAGTGCTGCGGCGGCGCCACGGTGCTGTTGTTCGAACCGATGGGCCAGGTGCAGGCGCAGATTGCCGTGTTCGGCGCCGGTCATGTGGGCCGCGCACTGGTACCCTTGCTCGCCAGCCTGCCGTGCCGGGTACGCTGGATCGATTCCCGGGAAGAGGAATTTCCCGAACAGATTCCCCACGGCGTGCGCAAAATCCTCGCCGAGGAGCCTGTGGATGAAATCGACAACCTGCCCGCCGGCAGCTACTGCATCGTCATGACCCACAATCATCAGCTGGATCTGGAGCTCACTGCCGCGATCCTCAAGCGCAACGACTTCACCTGGTTCGGCCTGATCGGCTCGAAGACCAAACGCGCCAAGTTCGAACACCGCTTGCGTGACCGTGGTTTCGACGCCAGTGTCGTGCAACGCATGCGCTGCCCGATGGGCATCGGCGAAGTCAAAGGCAAGTTGCCTGTGGAAATCGCCATCTCCATCGCCGGCGAAATCATCGCCACCTATAACGCCAATTTCGGCCAGCACACCGCCAGCGCCGAACCGATTGCCAAACTGCTGCCGGTTTCCCGCCGCAGTCAGGCCGCCACACTCAAAGCCTCAAACTGATTAGAGAACCCTCATGCCTCTGACTCGCAAAGCCTACCGCGCCGCCATCCTGCACAGCATCGCCGACCCTGCCGAGGTCGGCATCGAAGCCTCCTACGAGTATTTCGAGGACGGCCTGCTGGTGGTCGATGACGGCAAGATCAGCGCCCTCGGCCACGCCAGCGAACTGCTGCCGACGCTGCCGGCGGACATCGAGATCACGCATCACAAGGATGCGCTGATTACCCCGGGCTTCATCGACACCCACATCCACCTGCCGCAGACCGGCATGGTCGGTGCCTACGGCGAGCAACTGCTGGACTGGCTGAACACCTACACCTTCCCGTGCGAAAGCCAGTTCGCCGACAAGGCCCACGCCGATGAAGTCGCGGACATCTTCATCAAGGAACTGCTGCGCAATGGCACCACCACCGCGCTGGTGTTCGGCAGCGTGCACCCGCAATCGGTGAACTCGTTCTTCGAAGCGGCCGAGAAGCTGGATCTGCGGATGATCGCCGGCAAAGTGATGATGGACCGCAACGCGCCGGATTACCTGACCGACACCCCGGAATCGAGCTACGTCGACAGCAAGGCGCTGATCGAGCGCTGGCACGGCAAGGGTCGTCTGCACTACGCCGTGACTCCGCGCTTCGCCCCGACCAGCACCCCGGAGCAACTGACCCTCGCCGGCCAGTTGCTCGGTGAATACCCGGATCTGTACATGCAGACCCACATCAGCGAAAACCTCAAGGAAGTCGAGTGGGTCAAGGAATTGTTCCCGGAGCGCAAGGGCTACCTCGACGTCTACGACCACTATCAATTGCTCGGCGAGCGTTCGGTGTTTGCCCACGGCGTTCACCTGTGCGACGACGAATGCGCGCGCCTGGCGGAAACCGGTTCGGCGGTCGCGTTCTGCCCGACCTCGAACTTCTTCCTCGGCAGCGGCCTGTTCAACCTGCCGATGGCCGAGAAGCACAAACTGAACGTCGGCCTTGGCACTGACGTCGGTGGCGGTACCAGTTTCTCGCTGCTGCAAACCCTGAACGAAGCCTACAAGGTGATGCAGCTGCAAGGTGCGCGCCTGAGCCCGTTCAAGTCGCTGTACCTCGCCACCCTCGGCGGTGCGCGGGCGCTGCGTCTGGAAGACAAGATCGGCAACCTGCAACCGGGCTCCGACGCCGACTTCCTGGTGCTCGACTACAACGCCACGCCGCTGCTGAGCTACCGCCTGAAGCAGGCCAACAACATTGCCGAAACGCTGTTCGTGCTGATGACCCTGGGCGATGACCGCACTGTGGCCCAGACCTACGCAGCAGGCGCGCTGGTGCATCAGCGCTAACTCTCCGACACTGCTCGCCCCCGCGCTGATCGTTCCCACGCTCTGCGTGGGAATGCAGCCCGTGACGCTCCGCGTCACTGGACGCGGAGCGTCCCCAGAGGCGTTACCACGCAGAGCGTGGGAACGATCAGACGATCAGGATCAGACAGACAAACAAAAAAAATCCCCCGGTACTTTTCAGTCCGGAGGATTTTTATTGCCTGTCGATTCGCTTCAGAGCTTGGCCGCCGGACGCCCCGGCTTCTTGGTCTGCAACAGGTGCGAGAACACCGCATGCAGATCGTCCGAAGCGCTTTCCTCGTCGAGGTTGAGCTTGCTGTCGATGTGATCCATGTGATGCATCATCAGGTCCACCGCCAGCTCGCCGTTACGCGCTTCGATGGCGTCGATCAACTGGGTGTGCTCGTCGTAGGAACAGTGCGAACGGTTGCCGCTTTCATATTGGGCAATGATCAGCGAAGTCTGCGAAACCAGGCTGCGCTGGAAGCTGATCAATGGCGCGTTCTTCGCCGCTTCGGCCAGTTTCAGGTGGAATTCGCCCGAGAGGCGGATGCCGGCACCGCGATCGCCACGGGAGAAGCTGTCACGTTCGTCGTTGACCATCTGGCGCAATTCGGCGATCTGCTCGGCCGTTGCGTGCTGCACCGCCAGTTCAGTGATCGCGCGCTCCACCAGACGGCGAGCGAGGAACACCTGACGCGCTTCTTCGACGCTCGGGCTCGCCACCACCGCGCCACGGTTCGGCCGCAACAGCACCACGCCTTCATGGGCCAGACGCGAAAGTGCGCGGCGAATGATGGTGCGGCTGACCCCGAAAATTTCCCCCAGCGCTTCTTCGCTCAACTTTGTACCGGGCGCCAGACGCTGTTCGAGGATGGCCTCGAAGATATGCGCATAGACAATATCGTCCTGGGTTCCGCTGCGGCCGGCTTTGCCTGCTCGCGGTTGTTTCTTGAGGGGTTGCAACTGTTCGTTCATGGGCACTCGAGTCGGGAAGAACGGCGGCGAATTGACCGTGACTGTAATACGGCACAGTGGGTCGCTGGCAAGTATCGCGTAAAAAACAGCGCGATTGTACACAATGGAAGGTGGCAACACGACTGTACGGCTGTTTGTGACTTCGGCTGTATTGCAACGCATCGTTACGTTTGAGTTTAGGCTTAAACCCGAAATCCGTGGCTTGAACAAGGAACGCCGCTGTCATGAACGAAATCACCCACACCCGACTGCGCCCCTTTGCGGACACATCGCCCTCCGCCATCGTCGCCGGATTCATCGCGATGATGACCGGCTACACCAGTTCGCTGGTGCTGATGTTCCAGGCCGGGCAGGCGGCGGGCCTGAGCAGCGGGCAGATTTCCTCGTGGATCTGGGCGATCTCCATCGGCATGGCGGTGTGTTCGATCGGCCTTTCGCTGCGTTACCGCACGCCGATCACCATTGCCTGGTCGACGCCCGGCGCAGCCTTGCTGATCACCAGCCTCGGCGGCGTTACCTACGGCGAAGCCATCGGCGCCTACATTACCTGCGCCGTATTGGTGACGATCTGTGGCCTGACCGGCAGCTTCGAACGGCTGGTGAAAAAGATCCCGGCCTCTCTGGCGGCCGCATTGCTGGCGGGGATTCTGTTCAAGATCGGCAGCGAAATCTTCGTCGCCGCGCAGCACCGCACCGGGCTGGTACTGGGAATGTTCTTCACGTATCTGGTAGTCAAACGCCTGACGCCGCGTTATGCGGTGCTGGCCGCGCTGCTGATCGGCACCGCGCTGTCGGGCTTCATGGGGCTGCTGGATTTCAGCGGTTTTCACCTGGAAGTGGCGACACCGGTCTGGACCACGCCGCACTTTTCCCTCGCGGCGACCATCAGCATCGGCATTCCGCTGTTCGTGGTGGCGATGACCTCGCAGAACATGCCCGGTGTCGCTGTCCTTCGGGCCGACGGCTACAACGTACCGGCCTCGCCGTTGATCACCACCACCGGCATCGCGTCGTTGCTGCTGGCGCCGTTCGGTTCCCACGGCATCAACCTGGCAGCGATCAGCGCGGCGATCTGCACCGGGCCTCATGCCCACGAAGATCGCAACAAACGCTACACCGCAGCGGTGTGGTGCGGGATTTTCTACGGGATTGCCGGGGTGTTCGGCGCCACGCTGGCGGCGCTTTTTGCCGCGTTGCCCAAGGAACTGGTGCTGTCGATTGCCGCGCTGGCGCTGTTCGGTTCGATCATCAACGGCTTGAGCATTGCCATGACCGAGGTGAAGGAACGGGAAGCGGCGCTGATCACCTTCATGGTCACGGCGTCGGGGCTGACGCTGTTTTCCATCGGTTCGGCCTTCTGGGGGATTGTCGCGGGGGTGTTGACCTTGCTGATCCTCAACTGGCGCAAGGCATGATTCGTTAAAAAGCAGGCATAAAAAAACGGCGACCCTCGGGTCGCCGTTTTTTTCAGTATCACTGGGCCGCGTTGATCGGCTTTTCCGGATACCAAACGTCCAGCAGCGGGCTGATTTCAGTGGTGGTCAGCTCGGAGCGGGTTTTCAGCCAGGCTTCGACAGCAGCGCGCTGCTCTTCGGAGACCGAGCCACGCTTCTGCAGGCAAACCAGACCGAAGTCGTCGCCGCCGACATAGCCCAGACCGTTGGCTTCCATGGCTTCTTTGATGAATGCTTCGAGGAAAGCGTCAATGGCTTCTTCGGACAGGTCTTCTTTGAAGCCCAGGTTCAGTTCGAAACCCAGCTCTTGAAATTCATCGACGCACAGTTTTTTGCGCAGACGCTGGGAACGGTTAGTCGCCATTGGAACAATCCTCTTAAGTAATAACGGCCGGCACTTTACCAGTTTAAGGCGGCGATTGCCCGCCTATCCGGGACGAGCGTGCGACCGCCCGTAAAAAAATAACGAATTGGCACCCTTGCGAAAGGCACAAGCTGTTACACCTTGGGGCATAATGCCGACACTTTCATGACCACTGAGGACCTTTTCATCCATGTCCTCGTCTTTTTCCCCTCGGCTGTAGGGTTTTATTTCATATGATCAAATCGTTGCGTCCCCTGCTCCTGGCCGGCCTTCTTCTGCCCCTGGCCTTGCCTGTTTCCGCTGCCACCATCAACACCGCCCTGACACCCAACGTCGAAAAAGCCCTCAAGGCCAGCAAGCTGCAACCCAGCGCCCTGTCGCTGGTGATGGTGCCGCTGGATGGTCCGGGCACGCCGACCGTGTACAACGCCGACGTGTCGGTCAACCCGGCCTCGACCATGAAACTGGTCACCACCTACGCGGCGCTGGAAATGCTCGGCCCCAACCATCAGTGGAAAACCGAGTTCTACACCGACGGTGATCTGAACAGCGGCATCCTCAACGGCAACCTCTACCTCAAAGGTGGCGGCGATCCGAAACTGAACATGGAAAAACTCTGGCTGCTGATGCGCGACCTACGCGCCAACGGCGTGACTCAGATCACCGGTGACCTGGTGCTGGACCGCAGTTTCTTCGTGCAGCCGCAACTGCCGGAATTCAACGATGACGGCAACGACGAGAACAAACCGTTCCTGGTCAAGCCGGACTCGCTGCTGGTCAACCTCAAGGCCCTGCGTTTCGTGGCCCGCAATGACAATGGCCGGGTATTGATCTCGGTCGAACCGCCGATTGCCAGCATCAACATCGAAAACACCGTCAAAGCGGTGAACTCGAAACAGTGCACCGGCGGCGTGCGCTACAACCCGGTGCCGCAGGCCGATGGCAGCGTCACCGTGACCGTTGCCGGCCAGTTGGGCGAAGGCTGCAGCTCGCAGACGTATCTGTCGCTGCTCGATCACGCGACCTACACCGCCGGCGCCGTGCGGGCGATCTGGAAGGAACTGGGGGGCAGCATCCAGGGCAAGGATCGCCTGGCCCCGACGCCGAGCAGCGCCAAGGTGCTGGCCCGCGCGTTTTCGCCGGACCTGGCGGAAATCATCCGCGACATCAACAAATACAGTAACAACACCATGGCTCAGCAGCTGTTCCTGAGCCTGGGCCAGAAATTCCGCAACGACGCCGACGGCGATGACGCCAAGGCGGCGCAGCGCGTGGTACGTCAGTGGCTGGCGAAGAAAGGCATCACCGCGCCGCACCTCGTGATGGAGAACGGCTCCGGCCTGTCCCGTGCCGAGCGCGTCAGCGCCCGGGAAATGGCCGCCATGCTGCAAGCCGCGTGGCATAGCCCGTACGCCGCCGAGTACATCAGCTCGCTGCCGATTGCAGGCACCGACGGCACCATGCGCAAACGCCTGAAGACCACCGCGATGCGCGGTGAAGCCCACGTCAAGACCGGCACCCTGAACACCGTGCGCGCCATCGCCGGTTTCAGCCGCGACGTCAACGGCAACACCTGGGCGGTGGTGGCGATCCTCAACGACAAGGCACCGTTCGGTGCATCGTCGGTGCTGGATCAGGTGCTGCTGGATCTCTACAAACAGCCGCGAGCGCCGCAGACGGCTTCCGTTCTGTAAGCCGCCCTGGCAAGATCGTTCCCACGCAGTGCGTGGGAACGATCACATGGCAAACAGGATCAGTTCATCTGCCGCTCGACCCGATCCCGCCCACCCTGCTTCGCCGCGTAAACCCCCGAATCCGCCCGCAGCAACAGCGCATCCGCGCCCTCCCCCGGCCGCCAACTGGCAATCCCGAAACTGGCCGTCACCACGCCCACCACATCCACCGGCGCACCGCGCAGGCCTTGCCATAGCTCCACGGCCAGCATGTACGCGTGATCACCGTCGATGTCCGGGCACAGCACCATGAACTCCTCGCCGCCCAGGCGACAGAACACGTCGGTACGCCGCAGGCGATGGCCGATGCGCTCGCACACCGCCTGCAACACCCGGTCGCCGACCGCATGGCCATACTGATCGTTGATCCGTTTGAAGTGATCGATATCGAGCATGATCACCGACAGTTCGCCGCCTCCGCGCTCGACCCGGGCCATTTCAGTGGTCAGGCGCTCCTGGAAATAACGCCGGTTGTGGATGCCGGTCAGCGCGTCGGTCACCGACAGTGCGCGCAACTCTTCTTCCACCCGTTTCAGGTCGGAAATGTCCGAGATGTAGCCATGCCACAGCACGCCGCCGCCCGGCAGTTCCTCGGGAGTCGCTTCGCCGCGCACCCAGCGCAGGCCGCGCTCGGGCAATTGCACGCGGTATTCCTCGCGCCACGGGCTGAGGTTGTCCGCCGAGGCGCGGATCGATTTGCGTACGCGGCTGACGTCCTGCGGATGAATGCGGGTAAAGATTGATTCGGCATTGAGCAGCAACACATCGGGTTCCAGCTCGTAGATCTCGCGGATGCCGTCGCTGGCGTAGATCACGCTGAAGCGCCCGTCGAATTCCATCTTGAACTGATAGATCCCGCCCGGAACGTGGGCGCTGAGTTTCTTCAACAGCACATCCCGCGCCGCCAACGCTTCGTGGACGCGTTTGCGCTCGGTGATATCGATGCAGATCGCCAGGTGCCCGACCCACAGCCCCTGCTCATCGAGCACCGGGGTGGCGAGCATGTTTACCGGCAGATGACTGCCGTCCTTGCGCACCAGCGTCCACTCGCGCGCCTCATGCCCGCCGACTTCACCACCCTCCACCAGCATCGCCTGGCAGGTCGGAATGCTCTTGCCATAGCGGGCGCTCAGTTCCGCCGCACGGGTGATCAGCTCCCGAGGAAAATGCAGGTTTTCCAGGGTCATGTGGCCGACCACCTCGGCGCTGCGGTAACCGAGCATCTGCTCCGCGCCGGGGTTGAAGGTGTTGATCACGCCGCGCAGGTCGGTGGCGATGATCGCCACTTGAGTCGCCGCGTTGAGCACCCCGCGCAACTGGCCGTGGGTGCCCCGCAGTTCCTGTTCACGCTCATGCAGTTCCTGGGTGCGCAACTCGACCATGCGCAGGGCCCGCTGGCGCTGACTGACCAGCACATACAGCAACGCACTGAGCAGCAGGCTGAGCAAACCGCCGAGGACCACCACGCTGCCAACCGACGAATGGTTGGCCTGCAGGAAGGACTCGCTGGGCGAGATATCGACCTGATAGTCGTGGTCGGCCATGCGCACCAGCCGCGTGGCTGACAGATCACTCGGCGCCGGTTCATTGGTCGATTCGAACAACACCTCGTGCTGATCGTTGGTCGACAGATCGAGGATCCGTACCGACAGGTAATCATGCAGCGCGTCCGGCAGGCCATCGGCGAGCAACTGGCGCATGCTGATCACCGCCATCACATAACCGAACGCCTTGGGCTCGCCCTCGCGCAGTACCGGCGCCACCAGCAGCACGCCCCGCGCATAGGCCGGTTCGATGCTGACCAGATGCATTGGCTGCGACACCGCCAGGCCGCCGAGCTGATCGGCGCGTTCCAGCGTCGAGCGACGCAACGGCTGGGCCAGCAAGTCATAACCCAGCGGCGAACCGAGCCGGCTCTGGGTCTGGCTGTACACCACGACGACGTATTCATCCCGGGCCGCCGCCAGTTGCAGCTCACCGCGGGCATTCAATTCACGCACGCTGAAGGTGGGCAGGCCTTCGTCACGCACCCGCTGCTCGAACGCGGCGCGCTCGGAACCGCTCACCCGCAAGGCGAACGAATAGGCCTGGGTGCGCAGTAATAAAGGTTGGGTGTAGCCGTCGAATTCGGCGCGGGACACCGATTCGGAGTTGGCGAAGAACCGGCGCAGGCCATCGAGGCGTTGCTCCTGATCCTGAAAACGTTCTTCGATGCGGCTGTAGCGCTCATTGGCCAGCAGTTGAAAACGCTGGCGCAACTGGCTGTGAAACTGATTGAGGGTGGCCCAGGCGAGCAGCCCCGTGAGAATCCCGCCGGCGAGCAATACCAGCAGCGCGACCAGCCAGGCCGAGACTTCTTCGCTGATAAAACCCAGGATCTTTGGGCGCACGGGGTGCAACGACATAAGGGCCACTCACTACGCCAGTACTTGCGGGATAACCCCATTGGCCGTGAGTGAGTTATAGCTATTAGCCACTAATTTGGCTAGCTCTGATCGGATCCAAGAGCCTTAAAAATCAAGGCTCTGTGGATCCAACTGATCAGAGTGTCAACGGGCCGTGATTTTCCAGGCGCGGTGGATCTTGCCGTTGCGGGCGAAATCCGGATCGATGGTGCTGGCGGTGATTTCCTCGACCGCATAACGCTCGGCCAGGTTGTCTTCCAGCTGGAACTTGCGGAAGTTGTTGGAGAAGTACAACACCCCGCCCGTTGCCAGTCGGGCCATGGCCAGGTCGATCAACTGCACCTGGTCACGCTGCACGTCGAAGATCCCTTCCATGCGCTTGGAGTTGGAGAAAGTCGGCGGGTCGATGAAGATCAGGTCGTACTCTTCCCGGCAGCTTTCCAGCCACGCCATCACGTCGCCCTGCTCCAGACGGTTCTTGTCGGAGAAGCCGTTGAGCGACAGGTTGCGGCGTGCCCAGTCGAGGTAGGTTTTCGACAGGTCGACGCTGGTGGTGCTGCGCGCACCGCCCTTGGCGGCGTGCACACTGGCGGTCGCGGTGTAGCAGAACAGGTTGAGGAAGCGCTTGCCGGCCGCCTCTTTCTGGATCCGCATGCGCATTGGCCGGTGATCGAGGAACAACCCGGTGTCGAGGTAGTCGGTGAGGTTCACCAGCAGCTTCACGCCGCCTTCGGTGACTTCGTTGAATTTGCCCTGAGCCGCCTGACGTTCGTACTGCTTGGTGCCGCTCTGACGCTCGCGGCGCTTGACCACCACGCGGCTCTTGTCGATGTTCAGCGCCTGCGGGATGGCAGCCAGGGCGTCGAACATGCGGATCGAGGCCTTTTCCGGGTCGATCGATTTAGGCGCGGCGTATTCCTGAACGTGCACCCAGTCGTGGTACAGGTCGATGGCCATGGCGTATTCCGGCATGTCCGCATCGTAGACGCGGTAGCAGTCGATGCCTTCGCGCTTGACCCACTTGCCCATCGCCTTGAGGTTCTTTTGCAGGCGGTTGGCAAACATCTGCCCGCCTTCGCTCAGGCGCGGCTGCTCGATCACCGGAGCCGGGGCCGGCGTCGGTTTGATCGGGTTACCGTTCTTGTTGTACTTGCGTTCTTGCGGCTCGTCCGGCGTCTGATCGTAAGCGGCTTGCTCGCGCTCGGCCTGGCGTTGCTCAGGAGTACGACGCTCGCCGGTGACGAACTGATCCGGCAGCACTTTGATCAACAGCAGCTTGCACGGCAGCGCGCCGTTCCAGAACGAATACTGTTTGTGGCTGCGGATGCCCATGCGCTTGCCCAGGTCCGGCGCGCCGGTGAACACCGCCGCTTCCCAGTTCAGGCAGGCCTGACGCAGACGCTCGCCGAGGTTCTGGTAGAGGTACAACAGGCTGGCTTCGTCACCCAGACGCTCGCCGTACGGCGGGTTGCAGATCACCAGACCTTTCTGGTTCTGGTCCGGACGCGGTTCGAAGGTCGCGACTTCGCCCTGATAGATCTTGATCCATTCGCTCAGACCGGCACGCTCGACGTTGTTGCGGCCCGGCTGGATCAGCCGTGGGTCGGCTTCATAACCACGGATCCACAGCGGCGGCTTGGCCAGACCGGCAGCAGCACGCTCAGCAGCTTCTTCATGCAGTTTCTTCCACAGCGCCGGTACGTGACCGAGCCAGGCGGTAAAGCCCCACTGCTCGCGACGCAGGTTCGGCGCCATGTCGGCGGCGATCATGCCGGCTTCGACCAGGAACGTGCCGACACCGCACATCGGGTCAGCCAGCGCGCCACCTTCGGCGGCAATGCGCGGCCAGCCGGAACGGATCAGGATCGCCGCCGCGAGGTTTTCCTTCAGCGGCGCAGCGCCCTGCTGCAAACGGTAGCCGCGCTGGTGCAGGCTGTGGCCGGAGAGGTCGAGGGACAGGATCGCTTCGCCGCGATCCAGACGCAGGTGAATGCGCAGGTCCGGGTTGAGCTTGTCGATGCTTGGACGGTCGCCCTGCGGGGTGCGCAGTTTGTCGACGATGGCGTCCTTGACCTTCAAGGCGCCGAAGTGGGTGTTGTCGATGCCCGAGCCGTGGCCGCTGAATTCAACGGCCAGGGTGCCGTCGGCCAGCATGTGGTCCTGCCACTCGACGTCGAGCACGCCGTGATACAGGTCCTCGGCGTCTTTCATCGGGAAGCGCTTGAGCACCAGCAACACGCGGTTGGCCAGACGCGACCAGAGGCACAGGCGATAGGCGGTTTCCATGGTCGCCATGCCACGCACGGCGGAGGTGTGCTCGCGGGCTTCTTCAAGGCCAAGCCCGACGGCTTCCTCGATGAGCAGGCCTTCAAGGCCTTTGGGGCAAGTGAGGAAGAGTTCGAAACGGTCGGACATGGTTTTTCCAGAGCCTTTGGCTAATGAACCGGCAACGCATTGCCGATCCGGTTTTCAATCAGGCGCTTTTCTACAAGAGCGCCCGCGTGGCACGAAGGTGTGCCGTTCCATCCCCGCTGCTCGGGTTAAAAGAGCTTAGATGCCGGGACAGATAAAAAAGTTGATGCAACAAAATGACTCAAAGCAACCCTTCGTCGAAAAGTACCCGACGGTAAACGTGGGTCATTCTCACTAAGGAATTAAACCTGTCATACAGTGCAGGGCCGATCATACCGGGGTTTGGTGAATAAACATTCATGAAACCTGGCGTTACTTATCGCCATAGCATCCTTTTCGTTACGTCCTTATGACAAAACGGTCATTCCCTCGATGTGACTCATTGGTTAGAACTGGACACAGGTTGACGTCGCAACGGCGTCAACACCTTGGCTCGCCACGCCGGCAGCGAGCCGCCAACGGCAGAGTTTTTCTGCCAGACCTCAATTGAGGTCGACGCGACAAAAACAGTCAACAAGTGAGGGAAACACCCTATGAGAAGACTTAAGCGTGATCCGTTGGAAAGAGCATTTTTGCGCGGATATCAATATGGCGTTGGTGGCAAATCCCGTGAGCTTTGCCCATTTACTCTACCGTCGGTACGTCAAGCCTGGATCAACGGCTGGCGAGAAGGACGCGGCGACAACTGGGACGGTATGACCGGCACTGCGGGAATCCACAGACTCAACGAACTTCACGCCGTCGGCTGACACAGGGCACTTATTCCGACACGACAATCTGATTTCGCAACACCCTGATCACCATGCACGTCCTTCCCGGACGGCGGGCTACGGCCCAGGGGCTCCTTCGAGGAGCCCTTTTTTATGCCTGCCTTTTCATGTCCGAAGATCAGCGCTTGGCGGCGATCGCGTCCACGGATTCACGGATCAACGCCGGGCCCTTATAGATGAAGCCGGAGTAGATCTGCACCAGGCTCGCGCCGGCAGCGATCTTCTCGGCCGCATGCTTGCCTTCAGTGATACCGCCCGCCGCGATGATCGGCAGTTTGCCACCCAGCTCGGACGCCAGCACTTTGACCGTGTGGGTGCTCTTCTCGCGAACCGGCGCGCCGGACAGACCGCCCGCCTCGTCACCGTGTTCCATGCCTTCAACGCCCACGCGGCTGAGGGTGGTGTTGGTGGCGATCACCGCGTCCATCCCGGTTTCGATCAGTGCTTGCGCGACTTGCGCGGTTTCTTCGTCGGTCATGTCCGGCGCGATCTTGATCGCCAGCGGTACATGTTTACCGTGGCGCAGGGCCAGTTCGGCGCGGCGCGTGGCCAGGTCTGCCAGCAATTGCTTGAGCGAGTCGCCGAATTGCAGGCTGCGCAGGCCCGGGGTATTCGGCGAACTGACGTTGACCGTGATGTAGCTGGCGTGGGCGTAGACCTTGTCCAGGCAGATCAGGTAGTCATCGACCGCACGCTCGACCGGGGTGTCGAAGTTCTTGCCGATGTTGATCCCCAGCACGCCTTTGTATTTGGCCGCCGCGACCCGCGCCAGCAGGTTATCCACACCGAGGTTGTTGAAACCCATGCGGTTGATGATCGCCTCGGCTTCCGGCAGGCGGAAAATCCGTGGTTTCGGGTTGCCCGGCTGTGGACGCGGGGTCACGGTGCCGATTTCGACAAAACCGAAACCCAGCTGCGCGAAGCCGTCGATGGCCGCGCCGTTCTTGTCCAGACCGGCCGCGAGACCCACAGGGTTCGGGAAGTCCAGGCCCATGACATTCACCGGCAGCGACGCCGGGGCCTTGCACAGCAAGCCGTTGAGGCCCAAACGCCCGCCCGCGCCGATCAGATCCAGCGACAGATCGTGGGAGGTTTCCGGGGAAAGTTTGAACAACAGCTGACGGGCCAGGGTGTACATGGGCGGGTATGACTCGAGGCGGCGAAAAGAGGCGGCGATTATAGCCGGGCATCGCCCCGCCGCGCGAGGCGCACACGCAAATCCCCTGCACTGGCATATGCCTTGCACCTTCCCCTGCATCAGCCCGCAGGCCAATGACGGCAGGCAGGCAAGGACAATGGCGTCGTCACCGGGTTTTGCCTCGACAAAGTCCGTGACGACGTTTTTTTTGAGGATGGCTTTTCATGACTCAAACCTCCATCGGGCCACTGGCCTGGGTCAACGGCAGCGATGCCCCGGAAAAAAGCGCGATCAACCTCGGCTTCATGGCCCTGAGCGACTGCGCTTCGGTGGTGGTCGCCGCCACTCAGGGCTTTGCGCAGCCTTACGGCTTGACCCTGAACCTCAAGCGCCAGAGTTCCTGGGCCAACCTGCGCGACAATCTGGTCAGCGGCGAACTCGATGCCGCCCACAGCCTGTACGGCTTGATCTACGCGGTGCACTTGGGCATCGGTGGCGTCGCGCCGACCGACATGGCGGTGCTGATGGGCCTGAACCAGAACGGTCAGAGCCTCAACCTGTCCCACGGTTTGCAG
The DNA here is from genome assembly GCF_058808055.1 of Pseudomonas sp. GW821-FHT11G12. Classification (NCBI taxonomy): domain Bacteria; kingdom Pseudomonadati; phylum Pseudomonadota; class Gammaproteobacteria; order Pseudomonadales; family Pseudomonadaceae; genus Pseudomonas; species Pseudomonas sp. GW821-FHT11G12. Next base: position 130,717 of record NZ_JBXARH010000007.1, on the reverse strand, counting down.
AGCCTGGGCGTGACCGGTCCTGAGGCGCTGGACCGCCACGTGCACCAAACCCGCGCAAGGCTGACCTTTGCCCAGACCTTCCCCACCGGCACCCACGCCATGTGGCTTTATTACTGGCTCGCAAGTCAGGGCATCCATCCATTGCAGGATGTCGACAGCGTGGTCGTACCGCCGCCGCAAATGGTCGCGCACCTGCAGGCCGGTCGCATCGACGGTTTCTGCGTCGGCGAGCCCTGGGCCGCCAGCGCGGTGCAGCAGAATCTCGGCTTCACCATGGCAACCAGCCAGACCATCTGGCCCGACCATCCGGAAAAAGTCCTCGGCTGCACCCGTGCCTTCGTCGAGCAATACCCCAACACCGCCCGCGCACTGGTGATGGCGATCCTCGAAGCCAGCCGTTTCATCGAAGAGAGCCCTGAAAACCGCCGCAGCACCGCGCAGCTGCTCAGCGCCGCCGAGTATCTGGACGCCCCGGTTTCCTGCATCGAACCGCGTTTTCTCGGCGATTACGACGACGGTCTGGGCAATCGCTGGCAGGACCCGCACGCCCTGCGCTTTCACGGCGATGGCGCGGTGAACCTGCCGTACCTGTCGGACGGCATGTGGTTCATGACCCAGTTCCGCCGCTGGGGTTTGCTGCGCGACGACCCGGATTACCTCGCCGTCGCCCGTCAGGTGCAGCAACTGGCGCTGTACCGCGACGCGGCCAGCGCTGTCGATGTGCCGGTCGGCGCCGAGGACATGCGCAGCAGCCAGTTGATCGACGGCAAGGTCTGGGATGGCAGCGACCCGGCCGCTTACGCGCAAAGCTTCAAGCTGCATGCGTTGAGCAACAACGCCCCCCTTCTCGCCCGCCGCTGACAGGAGACCGCGAACATGCTGCGCATTCTGCTGATCAACGACACCGCCAAAAAAGTCGGGCGCCTGAAAGCTGCGCTGACCGAGGCCGGTTTCGAGGTCATCGACGAGTCCGGCCTGACCATCGACCTGCCCGCGCGCGTCGAAACGGTGCGCCCGGACGTGATTCTGATCGATACCGAGTCACCGAGCCGTGATGTGATGGAACAAGTGGTGCTGGTCAGCCGCGACCAGCCCCGGCCGATCGTGATGTTCACCGACGAGCACGACCCCGGCGTGATGCGTCAGGCGATCAAGTCCGGGGTCAGTGCCTACATCGTCGAAGGCATTCACGCACAACGCTTGCAGCCGATTCTCGACGTGGCCATGGCCCGCTTCGAAAGCGATCAGGCCCTGCGCGCCCAGCTTCAGGCCCGCGACCAGCAACTGGCCGAGCGCAAACGCATCGAACTGGCCAAGGGTCTGTTGATGAAAATGAAGGACTGCAACGAAGAAGAGGCCTACACCCTGATGCGCCGCCAGGCCATGAGCCGCCAGCAGAAACTGATTCAGGTCGCGGAGCAGATTATTGCCATGAGCGAGCTGCTTGGCTGAAAAGCCCCTCACCCTAACCCTCTCCCCGAGGGAGAGGGGACCGACCGCAGTGTCTTGCGTCATACATCGACCTGAAAAAACCAGTCGATTATGGATTCAAAGCCGATCGTTCACGTCGGCGTATCTCTCGAATATCCCCCGGTCGGTTCCCTCTCCCTCCGGGAGAGGGTTAGGGTGAGGGGCTTTTGATTTTGACTTGGCACAAATATCGCTAAGCAATCCCTACAGGTAACCAACGGCGGTTGCCCCACCCACGACAAAGACGTCGCTCACCTTCTTCGCCCCTTTCGGCGATCCGGGTAGCGGCGTTTTTGCGTTTTGGCCCCATTGACCGGGGCCGGTGGTGCGGCCGTGGCGGCGCCCCACTGTGCTGGTTCTGACTCCTTCTCGAGATTCTCTACCGCTGAGGTGCGCGATGAATAAAAGCTTCTGGAAATCCGGCCACACCCCGACCCTGTTCGCGGCCTTCCTGTATTTCGACCTGAGCTTCATGGTCTGGTACCTGCTCGGCCCACTGGCGGTGCAGATCGCCGCCGACCTGCACCTGACCACCCAACAACGCGGCCTCGTGGTGGCCACGCCGATTCTCGCTGGTGCGGTACTGCGCTTTGCGATGGGCATGCTTGCCGATCGCCTGTCGCCGAAAACCGCCGGTCTGATCGGTCAAGTGATCGTGATCTGTGCACTGTTCGGCGCCTGGAAACTCGGCATTCACAGTTACGAACAGGCCCTGCTGCTTGGCCTGTTCCTCGGCATGGCCGGCGCTTCGTTCGCCGTGGCGCTGCCGCTGGCCTCGCAGTGGTATCCGCCGCAGCATCAGGGCAAGGCGATGGGCATCGCCGGCGCCGGTAACTCCGGCACCGTGTTCGCTGCGTTGATCGCCCCGGTACTGGCCGCGTCGTTCGGCTGGAGCAACGTGTTCGGTTTCGCCCTGATTCCGCTGATCCTGACGCTGGTGCTGTTTGCGTGGCTGGCGAAAAACGCGCCGGAGCGACCAAAAGCCAAATCCATGGCCGATTACTTTAAGGCCCTGGGCGACCGCGACAGCTGGTGGTTCATGTTTTTCTACAGCGTCACCTTCGGCGGCTTCATCGGCCTGGCCAGCGCCCTGCCCGGCTACTTCAACGATCAATACGGTTTGAGCCCGGTCACCGCCGGTTACTACACCGCCGCCTGCGTGTTCGGCGGCAGCCTGATGCGGCCGCTGGGTGGCGCGCTGGCTGACCGTTTCGGTGGAATTCGCACGCTGTTGGCGATGTACACGGTGGCCGCAGTTTGTATCGCAGCGGTCGGCTTCAACCTGCCGAGTTCCTACGCGGCACTGGCACTGTTCGTCTGCACCATGCTCGGTCTCGGTGCCGGTAACGGCGCGGTGTTCCAACTGGTGCCGCAGCGCTTTCGCCGGGAGATCGGCGTGATGACCGGGCTGATCGGCATGGCCGGCGGCATCGGCGGTTTTGCCCTCGCCGCCGGTATGGGCGCAATCAAACAGAGCACCGGCAGCTATCAACTGGCGCTGTGGTTGTTCGCCAGTCTTGGCGTATTGGCGTGGTTCGGTCTGCACGGGGTCAAGCGTCGCTGGAGAACCACCTGGGGCTCGGCGGCCGTGACCGCTGCCCGGGTCTGAGGCCCGCATGGCCCTGCAACTGAGCTTCGCTGAAGCCAGCGCCACCGGCCCCCGCGCGGAGAATCAGGACGCCTTGCGCCTGGTCACGCCGGCCCCGGCGCTGGCCGCCAGCAAAGGGTTTCTGTTCGCCATCGCCGACGGCGTCAGCCAGTGCGCCGATGGCGGTCTGGCTGCGCGCTCGACCTTGCAGGCGCTGGCGCTGGACTACTACGCCACCCCGCAGACCTGGAGCGTGGCTCAGGCGCTGGATCGCCTGTTGCTCGCGCAAAACCGCTGGTTGCAGGCCAATGGCGGCGGCCAGCCGTTGCTCACCACCGTCAGCGCGCTGGTCCTGCGCGGCAGACGCTTCACGCTGGCGCATGTGGGGGATTGCCGGGCCTATCGCTGGCACGCCGACACCCTGCAGCGCATCACCGAGGATCACGTCTGGGAGCAACCGGGCATGCAGCACGTGCTCAAACGCGCACTGGGCCTGGACCAGCATCTGGTGCTGGACTTTCTCGACGGCGAGCTGCGTGAGGGCGAAAGCTTCGTGCTGCTCAGCGATGGTGTCTGGGCCGCGCTCGGCGACACGTCCATCGCCGGGATCCTGCGCGATCAACCGGATCTGCACAGAGCGGCACAAACACTGGTCAACGCCGCGCATCTGGCCGGCAGCCAGGACAACGCCAGTGCCTTGCTGGTGCGGGTGGATGCCGTGGGGGAAGCGAGCATCGGCGATGCGCTGATCCAGTTGCAGCAATGGCCGCTGCCCCCGTTGCTCAAACCGGGCCAGACCTTCGAAGGCTGGCAGGTGCAAGGCATCGTCGGCCAGAGCCAGCAATCGTTGCTGTATCGCGTCCTCGATAGCCAAGGCCAGGCGTGGCTGTTGAAAACCTTGCCCACACGGCTGGCGGACGATGCCCACGCAGGTCAGGCCTTACTGGCGGAAGAATGGTTTCTCAAACGCGTGGCCGGGCGACATTTCCCTGAAGTCCATAGCGCCAGTCAGCGTCAGCATTTGTACTACGTGATGCGTGAATATTCGGGGATCACACTGGCGCGTCTGTTCGAGCAAAGCGGTCCGCTGCCACTGGCTCAGTGGCAGGATGTGGCCGAACGTCTTTTGCGGGCCGTCGGTTTGCTGCATCGGCGGCAGATTCTGCACCGCGACATCAAACCGGAGAACCTGCTGCTGGGGGATGACGGTGAATTGCGCCTGCTGGATTTCGGTCTGGCGTATTGCCCCGGTCTTTCGCAGGACACACCGTCGACGCTACCGGGAACCCCGAGTTTCATCGCTCCGGAGTCCTTTCGGGGTGATGCGCCCGAGGCTCGCCAGGATCTGTATGCGGTGGGCGTGACGTTGTATTTCCTGCTTACCGGGCATTTTCCCTACGGGGATATCGAAGCCTTCCAGCGTCCGCGTTTCGGGGTGCCGGTGAGTGCGGCTCGTTATCGGCCGGATCTGCCGGAATGGCTGGCGCAGTGTCTGGAACGTGGCGTCTCGGCCGATCCTCTGCAACGTTATGAAACCGCCGAAGAATGGCTGCTGACGCTGGAACAGGGTGAACGCCGCAGCCTGAATGTACGCCCTCGCCCCTTGCTCGAACGGGAACCGCTGAAGGTCTGGCGAACATTGGCGCTGCTGGCGCTGCTGGGCAATCTGGTGCTGATGTTTCTGTTGTTTCATGGCTAATCCAGCGCTCCATTAACGGGCGTGCCGCTTCCATTCAGTGCAAAAACCACAATGAACATCTGGCCAATTCCAGCATTACCCCAGTGAATTCGCGGCTCACCGCGACTTGGCACAACCACTGCATTAACGTTTTCAACTGACATAAAGCCCGACCTTCAACGACGAAGGCCAGGCTTCCCGAGAGAACGGGACAAGGACAAAGGCGTCCTCGCTAGGTAACTGGCGGGACGCCTTTTTTGTTTGCGCCATTTTTGTCGAGCAAGGCCTGACTGCCCACAAGAGGCAAACCCGAAGCTTGCGGAGAACCTGATGAAAAAACTCAAACTGGTGATGATCGGCAATGGCATGGCCGGGGTCCGTACCCTGGAAGAATTGCTCAAGCTGAGCAACGAGCTGTACGACATCACGGTCTTCGGCGCCGAACCGCACACCAACTACAACCGCATCCTGCTGTCGCCGGTGCTGGCCGGCGAACAGACGTTCGAAGAGATCGTGCTCAACGATCTCGACTGGTATCTGCAAAACAACATCAAACTGCTGCTCAACCGCAAAGTGGTGGAGATCGACCGGGTCAAGCGCCGGGTGATCGCCGAAGACGGCACCGAGGCCGAATACGATCGCCTGCTGATCGCCACCGGCTCGACCCCGTTCATCCTGCCAATCCCCGGCAACACCTTGCAGGGCGTGATCGGTTACCGCGACATCGCCGACACCCAGGCCATGATCGACACCGCCAAGACCCACAAGCACGCCGTGGTGATCGGCGGCGGCCTGCTCGGCCTCGAAGCGGCCAACGGCCTGATGCTGCGCGGCATGCACGTCACCGTGGTGCACCTCGGTGAATGGCTGCTGGAGCGGCAACTGGACAAGACCAGCGGCCAGCTCCTGCAAACCGCCCTCGAATCCCGTGGCCTGCACTTTCGCCTGTGCGAACAGACCCAGGCCCTGCACGACGCCGGCAACGGTCGCGTCGGCTCGGTGCAATTCAAGAACGGCGACATCATCCCCGCCGATCTGGTGGTGATGGCCGCCGGCATCCGCCCCAATACCGAACTGGCAGAAAAGGCCGGCATCCCGTGCAATCGCGGGATTCTGGTCAACGACACCCTGCAAACCTACGACCCGCGCATCTATGCCATCGGCGAATGCGCCAGCCACCGTGGCATTGCCTACGGCCTGGTCGCGCCGCTGTTCGAACAGGCCAAGGTCTGCGCCAACCACCTGGCGCAACTGGGTTTCGCCCGTTATCAAGGCTCGGTGACTTCGACCAAATTGAAAGTCACCGGCATCGACCTGTTTTCCGCTGGCGATTTCATGGGCGGCGAAGGCACCGAGACCATCACCCTCTCCGACCCGATCGGCGGGGTGTACAAAAAACTGGTGATCAAGGATGACGTGCTGGTCGGTGCCTGTCTGTACGGCGATACGGCAGATGGCGGTTGGTATTTCCGACAAATTCGTGAGAATCACGCCATCGGCGAGATCCGCGATCATCTGATGTTTGGTGAAAACGCCCTCGGCGACGTAGGACATCAGGGCCAGGACAAAGCCATGAGCATGGCCGACAACGCCGAAGTCTGCGGCTGCAACGGCGTGTGCAAGGGCACCATCGTCAAGGCGATTCAGGAACACGGCCTGTTCAGCGTCGACGAAGTGAAGAAACACACCAAGGCGGCCAGTTCCTGCGGCTCCTGCGCCGGTCTGGTCGAGCAGATCCTGATCAACACCGTCGGCGGCGCGGCGGATGTCAAACCGAAAAGCGAAAAAGCCATCTGCGGCTGCAGCGACCTCAATCACGGCCAGATCCGCCAGGCCATTCGCGAGCAGCACCTGCTGACCATCGCCGGCACCATGAGCTACCTCAATTGGCGCACCCCGAATGGCTGCGCCACTTGCCGCCCCGCCCTCAACTACTACCTGATTTCCACCTGGCCCGGCGAAGCCAAGGACGATCCGCAGTCGCGCCTGATCAACGAGCGGGCCCACGCCAACATTCAGAAGGACGGAACCTACTCGGTGGTGCCACGGATGTGGGGCGGCGTGACCAACCCGTCGGAACTGCGGCGAATCGCCGACGTGGCGGACAAATATCAGGTGCCAATGGTCAAGGTCACCGGCGGCCAGCGCATCGACTTGCTGGGGATCAAGAAGCAGGACCTGCCCGGTGTGTGGAAAGACCTCGACATGCCGTCCGGCCACGCCTACGGCAAATCGATCCGCACCGTGAAGACCTGCGTCGGCAGCGAGTTCTGCCGCTTCGGCACGCAGAATTCGACTCAGTTGGGCATCGACCTTGAACATGACCTGTTCAACATGTGGTCGCCGCACAAAGTGAAACTGGCGGTCTCCGGATGCCCGCGCAACTGCTCGGAAGCAGGGATCAAGGACGTAGGAATCATCGGTGTCGACTCCGGCTGGGAGATGTACATCGGTGGCAACGGCGGGATCAAGACCGAAGTTGCCGAGTTCTTCGTCAAGCTCAAGACCGCCGAGGAAGTCCGCGAATACAACGGCGCGTTCCTGCAGCTGTACCGCGAAGAAGCCTTCTACCTCGAACGCACCGTGCACTACCTGCAACGGGTCGGCATGGAGCACATCAAGAAAGCCGTGCTGGAAGACCCCGAGCGCCGCAAGGCCCTGAACGAACGCCTGCAATTTTCCCTGTCGTTCGAACAGGACCCGTGGAAAGAGCGCCTCGCCCAGCCGCAACTGAAGAAAGAATTTGACGTGATCCCCGTGAAAAACCTGGAGGTGCCGGCATGAACTGGCTCGATATCTGTGCCCTGGAAGAGATCAATGCCCTCGGTTCGCGGATCATTGCCGGTCCCAAGGGTGACATTGCGATCTTTCGCACAAGTGACGATGAGGTTTTCGCACTCGATGACCGCTGCCCGCACAAGGGTGGCCCGTTGTCCCAAGGTCTGATCTACGGCAAGCGCGTGGCCTGCCCGCTGCACAACTGGCAGATCGACCTGCAATCCGGCGAAGCCCAGGCGCCGGACGTCGGTTGCGCGCACCATCACCCGGCCCGGGTCGAAAACGGCCGCGTCCAGCTGGCCCTGCGGGACGCCGTCTGATGAACCGCCAGACGACCGCCTCGACCTGCTGCTATTGCGGGGTCGGCTGCGGCGTGCTGATCGAGCATGACGGCGAGCGCATCCTCGGCGTCAGCGGCGATCCGGCGCACCCGGCCAACTTCGGCAAACTGTGCAGCAAAGGCTCGACCCTGCACCTGACCGGTGACCTGACAGCGCGCGCGCTGTATCCGGAATTGCGCTTGGGCATAGGTTTGGCGCGCAGTCGTTGCGACTGGGACACCGCGCTGGAGCACGCCGCCAACGTATTCGCCGAAACCATCGCCGAACATGGCCCGGACAGCGTGGCGTTCTACATCTCCGGGCAGTTGCTGACCGAGGATTACTACGCCTTCAACAAACTGGCGCGGGCGCTGGTCGGCACCAATAACATCGACAGCAACTCGCGGCTGTGCATGTCCTCGGCGGTGGTCGGCTACAAGCGCAGCCTCGGCGCCGACGCACCACCGTGCAGCTATGAAGACCTGGAACTGAGCGATTGCGTGATGATCGTCGGCAGCAACATGGCCTACGCCCATCCGGTACTTTTTCGTCGGCTCGAAGAGGCCAAATCCCGTCGTCCGCCGATGAAAGTCATCGTCATCGACCCACGTCGCACCGACACTTGCGACCTCGCCGACTTGCATCTGGCGATTCTGCCGGGCACCGATGTCGCGTTGTTCCATGGGATTTTGCATCTGCTGTTGTGGGAAGACTGGATCGACCGTGACTTCATCAAGACACACACCGAAGGCCTCGCCGAGCTGAAAAGCCTGGTGCGTGATTACACCCCGGCCATGGTGTCGCAGCTATGCGGGATCAGCGTCGAGCAGTTGCAGCAATGCGCCGAATGGATCGGCACTGCACCGAGTTTTCTGTCGCTGTGGTGCATGGGCCTGAACCAGTCCACCGCCGGCAGCGCGAAGAACAGTGCGCTGATCAACCTGCACCTGGCCACCGGGCAAATCGGCCGGCCCGGTGCAGGACCTTTCTCCCTGACCGGTCAGCCGAATGCCATGGGCGGGCGGGAAACCGGCAGCCTCTCCAACCTGTTGCCCGGTCATCGTGAGGCTGCCAATCCGGAGCACCGCGCAGAAGTGGCGGCGTATTGGGGGGTGGAGTCACTGCCGGAAAACACCGGTCTCAGCGCCATCGAACTGTTCGAGCAAGTGCGCAGCGGTAAGATCAAGGCGCTGTGGATTGCCTGCACCAACCCGGCGCAATCGATGCCGGACCAGAATGCTGTGCGGGCTGCGCTGGAGGCTTGTCCGTTCGTGGTGTTGCAAGAGGCGTTTCGCACCACCGAAACCGCAGCGTTTGCCGATCTGCTGCTGCCGGCGGCCAGTTGGGGCGAGAAGGAAGGTTCGGTGACCAACTCCGAGCGGCGGATTTCCCACGTCCGCAAAGCCATTACCGCACCGGGTGAAGCGCGACCGGACTGGGCGATCACGGTTGATTTCGCACAACGCCTGGAGAAACGTCTGCGCCCGCAAAAGCCGAGCCTGTTTGCGTTCGATCAGCCCGCTCAGCTGTTCGATGAATTCAAAGCACTGACCCGTGGCCGCGATCTGGATTTATCCGGCATCAGCCATGGGCTGCTTGATGAAATCGGCCCGCATCAATGGCCGTTTCCTGAGGGCGCCCGACAAGGCACTCCGCGACTGTACTGCGACGGTATATTTCCTACGGCCAGCGGTCGCGCGCAGTTTGTTGCCGATCCCTATCACGCTGCAAAAGAGCAACGGGACGCGCGTTTTCCACTGACCCTGATCACCGGTCGCCTGCGTGATCAATGGCACGGTATGAGCCGCACCGGCACGGCGGCGCAGTTGTTCGGGCATGTCAGCGAAGCGGTACTGAGCCTGCACCCGGACGAATTGCGTCGACACCGTTTGCAGCCGGGGGATCTGGTGAATCTGAAGAGCCGCCGGGGTGCGGTGATCGTAGCGGTCGGCAGCGATGACAGTGTGCGTCCGGGCCAGGCCTTTTTGCCGATGCACTGGGGCGATCGCTTTCTCAAGGGCGGCGTGAACTGCCTGACGCTGCCCGCCTTCGATCCCTTGTCGAAACAACCGGAACTCAAGCACAGCGGGGTACGCCTGGAACCGGTGAATCTGCCCTGGCAATTGTTCGCACTGATCGAAGGCAATGTTCAACGGCACCTTGAGGCGCTTCGACCGCTGTGTGAGGCGTTTTCCTACGTCAGCCTCAGCCTTGTCGGACGCGAGCGTCCGGCATTGCTGATACGCGCTGCCAGCGCCGCCGCACCCGATCCGCAGTTGCTGCGCGAAATCGACCAGTGCCTGGCCCTGATCGACGGTCCGGTACTGGCCTATGACGATCCACGCCGGGCCATCGGCAAACGGGTACGCATCGAGAACGGGCGAATCACGGCCATCCGCCTCGCTGGCGAAACCCTCGCCCAGCATTGGCTGCAAGGCTTGTGGCTGGAGGGCCGCGCAGACGAACAACTGCGGCGCTGGCTGCTGGCGCCGATGAGTGCGCCGCCGGGTAATGCCGGTGTGCAGAGCGTTGCTGACAAGACCCTGTGCAATTGCAAAAACGTCAGCCACAGCGCGGTCTGCGCCGGCATTCGAGAAGGTCTGGATTTGCAGGGTTTGAAAAACACACTGGGCTGCGGCACGCAATGCGGTTCCTGCGTCCCGGAAATCAAGCGTTTGCTGGCCGCCGAAGCGCGGCCGGTCGCCGTCATCTGAAGAGGAAATCACCATGAATGCAAAAGTCTGGCTGGTGGGCGCGGGTCCCGGCGATCCTGAATTGCTGACGCTCAAAGCCGTGCGTGCCTTGCGCGAAGCGGATGTGGTGCTGATCGACGATCTGGTCAACGACGCGGTGCTGGAGCACTGCCCGGCTGCGCGGATCATTCCGGTCGGCAAGCGCGGCGGCTGTCGTTCGACACCACAGGCATTCATCCATCGGCTGATGCTGCGTTATGCGCGCCAGGGCAAATGCGTGGTTCGTCTCAAGGGCGGCGATCCCTGCATCTTCGGCCGTGGCGGCGAGGAAGCGCAGTGGTTGCGTGAGCGCGGGGTTGAAGTGGAGCTGGTCAATGGCATCACCGCCGGGCTGGCCGGGGCGACGCAGTGTGACATTCCGCTGACTTTGCGCGGCGTGGCGCGGGGTGTAACGCTGGTCACTGCGCACACTCAGGACGACAGCCAATTGAACTGGCAGGCGCTGGCGCAAAGCGGCACGACGTTGGTGATCTATATGGGAGTGGCCAAGCTCAGCGAGATTCGTGAGCAGTTATTGGCCGGCGGGATGGCGATGAATACGCCCGTGGCGATGATCGAGAACGCATCCCTGCCCAAACAGCGGGAATACCGGAGCGATCTGACGAGAATGGAGGGAGACGCCTGCAGGTTTGAGCTCAAGAGCCCTGCCATTCTGGTGATTGGTGCGGTGGCAGCTTCTGCGGCCCGAGCCGATTTACTCGCCTGGCCAGCCGATCAGTCAGCCTGATCATCTGGTTTTCACCAAATCGCAGACAAAGAAAAGCCCGGCATAAGCCGGGCTTTTCTCAAAGCGGCGAGCTAATTACTTAGCTTGAGCTTCAACCTGCGCTTCTACGCGACGGTTAACAGCACGACCAGCTTCGGTTTTGTTGTCAGCAACTGGGCGGGATTCGCCGTAGCCAACCGAACCAACGCGGGACGATTCAACACCGTACTGGTTAACCAGAACTTGTTTAACGGCGTTTGCACGACGCTCGGACAGTTTCTGGTTGTAAGCGTCAGGACCGACGTTGTCAGTGTGACCTTCAACAGTGGTGCGAGTCGATGGGTACTGCTTCATGAAGTCAGCCAGGTTTTTGATATCGCCGTAGCTGTTTGGCTTGACGACCGACTTGTCGAAGTCGAATTTCACGTCCAGCTCAACACGAACAACTTCAGCAACTGCCGGGCAGCCATCAGCGTCAACAGTTACGTTGGCTGGGGTGTCTGGGCACTTGTCAACGTTGTCGCAAACGCCATCGTTGTCGCTGTCGGAGCAGACTTCAGCTGGTGCTGGAACTGGAGCAGCAGCAGGCTTGTTGCCGCCACCGAAGTTCACACCCAGACCGATTACTGGAGCGTAGTTCCAGCGACCGTTGTCCAGTTTGTAGTCAGCGTCTACACCAGCACGGGCGTAGAAGTTTTCAGCGAAGTAGTACTTAACGCCAGCGCCAGCAGTCAGGTAGGTCGACTGATCGCGACCGGTGTGGCCGTCAGCAGCTACGTTGGTCAGGCTGCCGTGCTTCACACCGCCAGCAACGTAAGGACGCAGAGCGTCACCAGCGTTGTTGAAGTGGTACTGAGCGTTCAGACCGAAGTTGTCGCCACCCAGCTTCTGGCTGCCGGTGCCGTCGTTCGAACGGGTGTGGTTGTTCTTGTCGTAGGTCAAGTTCAACGATACGTCGTCGGTCAAGAAGTAACCGATAGAGGCGCCTGGGTTGAAGCCGTCTTCGACATGGTTAACGCTGTCGTTGTACTGCTTCTTGTAGAACAGTTCGCCTTCAACTGCGCCTTGGCCTTGTGCCAGTGCGCCGAACGAAGTAGCGGCAATCAAAGAACCAATGGCCAAGCCCAAGGTGTTTTTCAGTTTCATCCGTTAAATCCCCATCTGGTGATTGTGAAGCAGTCCCGCAAACCGGGGGACAACTCGGCGGCAAGTCTATCAGAACTTGCCTACACGTAAGAGATATTTGCGCTGAACTAAGTTTCAGCAATGCCTGCAAATTTCTCACGCAATTTATCTAGAGCACGTTTGTACCGCATTTTTGTAGCACTCAAACCCATGTGCATGATGTCTGCGATCTCCTGAAATTCCAGCTCTGCGACAAATCGAAGCACCAGAATTTCACGGTCAATCGGGTTCACATACACCAGCCAGCGATCAAGTCCGCCCTTCTCCTCGGGTTTCGGCGCCTTTTCTTCAGACGCTTCCTCGAGGGGGTCAAGACTCAGTGCGTCCATCAAGCGACGCTTTCGCCGTTCCTTCCGATACTGCGTGATGCATTCGTTGTAAGTGATGCTATATAGCCATGTCTTGAACTTCGATTTCCCCTCGAAGTTCTTCAGGCCGTACAGCACCTTCAACATCACTTCCTGACAGACATCGTCTGCGTCGCGATCGTTCCCAAGATACCGCGCACAAACGTTAAATAATGTTCGCTGGTAACGCCGCATCAGTTCTTCATAGGCGCGCGTCACGTGAAACAGCTCGGTATGCGAGCGCGCGACCAACTCCTCATCAGAGAGCTCGCGGGGGTCGTAGCGCGTGGATAGCGTTTGGGCTTTATTCAAAACAAGTCGTGCCGACAGTCAGGTCAATGTCCACCGCTGCCAGCATCAGCTGGCATTTTGCGGCGGCATACATTAGCAGGGTTTGCCGGGTTAGCGGCTACTCACATGCTGTTCCAGCAGGATCCGATTGGAGAGTGAGACTAGCTCACCCTCATCGGTCAGCAGTGTAGTCTTAACCGTGCCGATCTCTTCGATCTGGCCTTCGACCTCGCCAACACGCACTTGTTGCCCAACCTGATACAACTCACGCACATAGATTCCCGCAAGAATCTGACCGGCAATTTCCCGGCTTCCCAGGCCCATGGCCAGCGCAACCGCCAGACCAACGGTAATCAATACGATGACGATCACATGGTTCAGCAGGTCGGTCTTGACCTCGAGCTGACTGATCGCGACCGAGATACTGATGATGATCACCAGGCCCTGGGCAATTCGCCCAAGCCCTGAAGCGTAGTCCAGACCCACGCCTTCTGCCGCACCGCGCACCAGACCGTTGGCCAGCTGCGCCAGCAATACACCAACCAGCAGCACCAGGGCTGCGCCGAAAACTTTCGGAACATACAGCGCCAGCATGTCCAGCGTAGCTGAAACCCGCTCAAGCCCAAGGGATTCTGCTGCAGAAACCAGGAAAATCAGCAGAACGAACCAATACACGATTTTTCCGATCAGGGTCGAGATCGGCACTTGCAGTCCTGCACGGGACATCAATTTGGTCAGCCCGGTGCCGCCCATCAGGCGATCGAGACCGAGTTTGGCGAGCAGCTTGGACAGCAGCGTGTCCAGCAGCTTGGCCACCACGAAGCCCAACAGCAGCACCACCAGTGCGCCGAACAGGTTCGGGATGAAATTAGCGACTTTGGTCCACAACGCAGTCATTGCCGTGACGAGGCTCTGAGTCCAGAGATCAAGTTCCATATTCAATCAGCCTTATCAGCAGTGCGAGCGGTAGGTTTACGAAGACGGGAAACCGGCGCGACATGGGCCGAGCCGTTGTTCAGGGCGATCATCAGCGCGGGCAGCCAACGGCCCAGCAGGCTGAACAGATCGCCGGCGCCGACCTGGCGGTTGGCGGTTTTGAGTACGCGGCCCAGACAGGCGTCGTCGTCGCGGCCGGACGGCGAGGCGTTGAGCATGTCGCGCAAAGACTGTTCAAACGGATCGTGCATACGCACCTCTCGTGATGTCTGTGAAAGACGCGGGCAAATTTGGTCGGGTCACATGGCGCATCGTCATACCCAGCGCAAACGGCGGAACAACCACCATTGTCCGAGCGCCACCGAGACCATCAGCAGGCACGCCACAAGGAATCCGTAGGGGCTCCCGGAAAGCGGAATTCCGCCGACATTGATCCCCAGCAGGCCGGTGAGAAAACTCATCGGCAAAAAGATCCCGGTGATGATCCCGAAGCGGTACATCGTGCGATTCATGCGCACGCTCAAACGCCGGTCTTCGGTGTCCAGCACAAGCCCCACGCGCTCTCGGGTCAATTCGAGCTCTTCGAGATAGCGGGTCAGGCTGTTGTTCAATTCGTTCCAGTAGTCGGCGTCGTCATCGACGAACCAGGGCAGTTTTATCCGCGTCAGCTGTCCGAAAATATCCCGCTGCGGCGCAAGAAAACGCTTCAGTCCGGCCGCCCGGCGACGGATGTGCAAAATGGCACCGTGCTCGGGAGTATACCGTTCGTCGGCATCCAGTTTTTCTTCCTCTTCATCGACCACTTCCGAGAGGCAAGTGACCAGATCCTGCACCTTGTTGGTGAGGTATTGAGCGAGATAGAGAATGAGTTCGGACGAGGTTTTCGGGCCTTTGCCCTCCCCCAGCATCGCCAACAGTTCATCGGTGGCGCGCAATGGGCGCAAACGCAGGGAAATCACACGCTGGGCCGAAGCGAAAATCCGTACCGACACCATGTCTTCCGGTTCGGCACCCGGATTGAGATTGACCCCGCGCAAAAACAGCAGCAATTCGGAATCGGGCAGCGGCAACAGCCGTGGGCGAGTGTTCTCTTCCAGCAGCAGGTCGCAGGTGAATTCGTTGAGTCCGCTGGATTTGCGCAGCCAGGTCTGGGTCTGCGGGTGACTGCGATCCCAGTGCAGCCACAGGCTTTCGTGTGCCTGCAGCTGCAAACTGTCGAGATCAGTCCGGGCTATCGAACGCGCACCGCCTTTACCGTCCAGCACCAGGGCATGCACCAGCCCCCATTGCGCGTTTTCTTCCTCGAACATCCTCACCCCAGTGCTTACCGCGATTTTATTCAGGCATCTTCAGCGGGCTCGGCGAGATGATCACGCCGTTGTTGTCCGCATAGATGTATTGGCCCGGATGAAACGTGACACCCGCAAACGTCACCGGCACGTTGAGGTCGCCGAGACCGCGCTTGTCGGTCTTCTTCGGGTGGCTGGCCAGCGCCTGGACACCGAGATCGGTCTGGGCGATGACATCCACATCACGGATGCAACCGTAGATCACCAGCCCTTCCCAACCGTTTTTCGCGGCTTTCTCGGCGATCATGTCGCCCAGCAGCGCGCAGCGCAGGGAACCACCGCCATCGACCACCAGCACCTTGCCGTTGCCCTTGAGTTCGGCTTGTTCCTTGACCAGCGAGTTGTCTTCGAAGCACTTGATGGTCACGATTTCGCCGCCGAAGGAATCACGGCCGCCGAAATTGCTGAACATCGGTTCCAGCACCTGCACCAGCTCCGGATAGGCGTCGCACAGGTCAGGCGTAAGGTAATGGTTCATCGAAAAACTCCTGTAACAAGGAAGACGATCAAGGATGTCGCACTCTTTTGAAACGAGTCCCGGCGGTCGCTGTTTACCTTAGTCCATGCAATGGTCGCTGACCGAACCTGAACAAAGGCTGAAACGTAATAGCGAAACAGTCACTAAATATGACCAGAACCGTCCAATGCGTCATATCTTAGCCGCAAGCCGACTCGAACGAAATGCCCTTTTCAGCGTGTTCCGATCACACCGCCGCTGCCAGATCGGGCTTTTCGCCCAGCAACGGCGTGTGCTGATCCGCCAGCCAGCGCGCAACCAATGGCCAGACTTCAGCCTGGGCAGCCTTGCTCACCAACATCTCGACATGGCCGAAATTGTCGTTGAAGCCCTGCTCGCGTCCCAGATTGACGAATTGCTTGTGCTCGGAACCGATCTGATCGAACAGTTTGCGACAGGCCCACGCCGGATCCTGATGATCGCCGGCCGCCGTCACCGCCAAGACAGGCACCTGAACATCGGCGAGCCCCGCCCACCAATCCTTGTCCTTGTCGCCAAAACGCCCGAACAGGCCGTACCAGCGCATGCTTTCCAGCGCCAGGCCGATCGGCTCATCTTCGGGGCCACGCTTGAGCCGCGAGCCAGACAACTGGGCAAAACGCTTGAGAATGAAGCGTCCGCTCCACTCCACCGGCGGAATTTTCAACGGCCAGTACGTACGGCTGACCTGCGTGCCGAAAAACGCCGCCGACGCCACGGCCGGTTCACCGAGGTATTCGCCACCCAGCGCTGCCGCCAGGGTGATGCCGCCCAGCGAATGACCGATCCAGTGCGGTACCTGCCCGCTCTGCTCACGCACGAACGCGGCGATGGCCGGCAAATCGTAACGGGCGTAGTCGGCGACGCGGTTGCGGCGGTAGTCCTCGTTACGCTGGGACAGGCCGTGGCCGCGCATTTCCGGGATCCACACATCGAAACCCAGACGCGTCAGGTAGGCGCCCAGCCCCAGCCCTTTCGGGGAGAACCAGAAGCGCCGATTGGAAAAGCTGCCATGCAGCAAAATTACCGGTACGCCGCGTGTCGCCGGTTCATCGGCCATGCCGAGACGGGTCACCGCGATTTCCACGGACCAGTCAGGGCTGTTGCCCGGTTTCAAGCGGTATACGTCTTCGCTCAGATCACCGCGTCGTTCGGCGCTGATCAGGGCGACAGGAAATAGGTCACTGCTGCTTTGCATAATGCTCTTGCACAAAAAAGGGCGGCATCCGGAGAGCTCGCCCTACTTGAATCCTAAAGAGGCCGGTCAGGGACCGGCCTCTTCACTCACCGATCAGGCCTGCGCCTGACCCTCAGCCAGGAAGAACCAGGTTTCCAGCACGGAGTCCGGGTTCAGCGAAACGCTTTCGATGCCTTGTTCCATCAGCCACTTGGCGAGGTCCGGGTGGTCCGAAGGACCCTGACCGCAGATGCCGATGTATTTGCCGGCCTTGTTGCACGCGGCAATCGCGTTGGCCAGCAGCTTCTTGACCGCCGGATTACGCTCGTCGAACAGGTGCGCGATGATCCCGGAGTCACGGTCCAGACCCAGTGTCAGCTGAGTCAGGTCGTTGGAACCGATCGAGAAACCGTCGAAGAATTCGAGGAATTCTTCGGCCAGGATCGCGTTGGACGGCAGTTCGCACATCATGATCACGCGCAGGCCGTTGTCGCCACGGGCCAGGCCGTTTTCGGCGAGCAGATCGACCACCTGGCTGGCTTCGCCCAGGGTACGCACGAACGGCACCATGATTTCGACGTTGGTCAGGCCCATCTCGTTGCGCACGCGTTTCAGCGCACGGCACTCGAGTTCGAAGCAGTCACGGAACGATTCGCTGATGTAACGCGACGCGCCACGGAAGCCCAGCATCGGGTTTTCTTCTTCCGGCTCGTACAGTTTGCCGCCGATCAGGTTGGCGTATTCGTTGGACTTGAAGTCCGACAGACGCACGATGACCTTCTTCGGTGCGAACGCCGCCGCCAGGGTGCTGATGCCTTCAACCAGTTTTTCGACATAGAAGCCGACCGGATCGTCGTAGCCGGCGATGCGCTTGTCGACGCTGTCCTTGATTTCCTGCGGCAGGCCGTCGTAGTTCAACAGTGCTTTCGGGTGGACGCCGATCATGCGGTTGATGATGAATTCCAGACGGGCCAGGCCCACACCGGCATTCGGCAGTTGCGCGAAATCGAAGGCGCGGTCCGGGTTGCCGACGTTCATCATGATCTTGAACGGCAGCTCCGGCATGGCGTCGACGGAGTTCTTCTTGATGTCGAAGCCCAGTTCGCCTTCGAAGATGTAACCGGTGTCGCCTTCGGCGCAGGACACGGTCACGCCCTGGCCATCCTTCAGCAACTGAGTGGCGTTGCCGCAACCCACGACTGCCGGGATCCCCAGTTCACGGGCGATGATCGCCGCGTGGCAGGTACGGCCGCCACGGTTGGTGACGATGGCGCTGGCGCGCTTCATGACCGGTTCCCAGTCCGGGTCGGTCATGTCGGAGACCAGCACGTCGCCCGGCTGGACTTTGTCCATCTCGGACACGTCGCGGATGATCCGCACCTTGCCGGCGCCGATGCGCTGGCCGATGGCACGGCCTTCCACCAGCACGGTGCCGGTTTCTTTCAACAGGTAACGTTCCATGACGTTGGCCTGAGTGCGGCTCTTCACGGTTTCCGGACGGGCCTGCACGATGTACAGCTTGCCGTCGTCACCGTCCTTGGCCCACTCGATGTCCATCGGGCAGCCGTAGTGCTTCTCGATGATCATCGCCTGCTTGGCCAGTTCGCTGACTTCAGCGTCGGTCAGGCAGAAACGCGCGCGCTCGGCCTTGTCGACATCAACGGTCTTCACGGAACGACCGGCCTTGGCCTCGTCGCCGTAGATCATCTTGATGGCCTTGCTGCCCAGGTTGCGGCGCAGGATTGCCGGGCGACCGGCCTCCAGCGTGCCCTTGTGGACATAGAATTCGTCCGGGTTCACCGCGCCTTGTACGACGGTTTCGCCCAGGCCGTAGGCGCCGGTGATGAACACCACGTCACGGAAGCCGGATTCGGTATCGAGGGTGAACATCACGCCGGCGGTGCCGGTTTCCGAACGCACCATGCGCTGCACGCCGGCCGACAGGGCGACCAGTTTGTGGTCGAAGCCCTGGTGCACGCGGTAGGAAATGGCACGGTCGTTGAACAGGGAAGCGAACACTTCCTTGGCCGCGCGAATGACGTTCTCAACGCCACGGATGTTCAGGAAGGTTTCCTGCTGACCGGCGAACGATGCGTCCGGCAAGTCTTCGGCGGTGGCGGAGGAACGCACGGCCACGGCCACGTCAGGATTGCCGGCCGACAGCGCGGCGAACGCGGTGCGGATCTCGGCATTCAGTTTTTCAGGGAATTCGGCTTCCATGATCCATTGGCGGATCTGGGCGCCGGTCTTGGCCAGGGCATTGACGTCATCGACGTCCAGGGCATCGAGGGCCTTGTGGATCTGATCGTTCAGACCGCTCAGTTCCAGGAAGTCGCGATAGGCCTGCGCCGTCGTGGCGAAGCCGCCGGGGACCGAAACACCGGCACCGGCCAGGTTACTGATCATCTCGCCCAGGGATGCGTTCTTGCCCCCCACATGCTCAACATCGTGTTTGCCGAGCTTATCGAGGGAAACTACGTACTCTACCAAGGTGATCTCTCCACTAACTGTGTTGGAAAAGCTCAGAAACCGGCGGCTCGGGGGAGCGTTGGCCGGCTGTATGGCCTGGACCTGGAAAATAAGTGAGAATGCGGGCCAATGGCGGCCGGCAAATCGCGCCTATCATATCCAAGATTCGTCACTAGCTTAAGGCCCAAGGTGCAAATGAAACGATCTGCTTTCTTTATCTCCGATGGCACCGGCATCACCGCCGAAACCCTGGGTCAAAGCCTTCTGGCGCAGTTCGAAAACATTACCTTCAGCAAATTCACGCGGCCCTACATCGACAGCGTGGAAAAAGCGCGGGCCATGGTACAACAAATCGACAAAGCCGCTGAAACCGACGGTTTCCGGCCGATCATCTTCGACACCATCGTCAATCAGGACATTCGTGAGATTCTCGCAACCTCCAATGGTTTCATGATCGACATCTTCTCGACCTTCCTCGCCCCGCTCGAGCAGGAACTGACCGAGCATTCTTCCTACACCGTCGGCAAATCCCATTCGATCGGTCATAACTCCAATTACATGGAGCGGATCGAGGCGGTGAACTTCGCCCTCGACAACGACGACGGCGCCCGCACCCACTATTACGACAAGGCCGACCTGATACTAGTGGGCGTGTCGCGTTGTGGTAAGACGCCGACGTGTCTGTACATGGCGATGCAGT
This sequence comes from Pseudomonas sp. GW821-FHT11G12, assembly GCF_058808055.1. Taxonomy (NCBI): domain Bacteria; kingdom Pseudomonadati; phylum Pseudomonadota; class Gammaproteobacteria; order Pseudomonadales; family Pseudomonadaceae; genus Pseudomonas; species Pseudomonas sp. GW821-FHT11G12. Next base: position 110,474 of record NZ_JBXARH010000007.1, on the reverse strand, counting down.
TCGGCATCCGCGCGGCCAACTATCCGCTGACCGAAGACGACATGGAACGCCTGCAACTGCCGGCTGCCCTGCGCGCCCACCAGCACAAGCTGTTCGGCCTGACCATCGACCCGGACCGCCTTACCGCGATCCGCAACGAGCGCAAGCCCAACAGCCGCTATTCGAGCTACGCCCAGTGCGAATTCGAAGTACGCGAAGTGGAGAACCTGTTCCGCCGCGAGAACATCCCGCACATCAACTCCACGCATTTTTCGGTGGAAGAGATTTCGGCGAAGATCCTGGTGGAAAAAGGTGTGGAGCGGCGGTTCAAGTAACCCCCTGGTTCCTCAACCTGTACGCACGCTGAATGAACTAACGCAAAGTCCTCGCGGGCGGTGTTTTTTACGCCCCTGTAACATTCCGAAATATACAATCCGCGCAAGTTGCGTATCCGGCCCGAAACCGGATGCGCCAACCCTCTCGACCCGGTGAATTCACCGGGTCCGCAGCATCCACTTCCTGCTTGAAGTCATGGAATGAGCGCCCGCTCGTTCCCGGGTGCGCAATGCAGACAGAAGCTACGCTCAGACAGCCGCGCCTCCATTCAGAACGCTGCAGGACTCACTGCTTATGAATAAAGTGTTCCGTCACTACATCCCGGCCACAACACGGCGCCTGCTGCCCAATCGCTGGGACTTGATCGCCCTGCCGCTGGTGATCGGCTTTTTGCTGTTTTTCTCCATCGGTGCCCGGGAAACCTGGGCCCCGATCGGCTCCCTGCAAAGTGAGGTGGTGTCCCTCGACCCGAGCAACCTGCCCGAATACGCCATGCGCACCACCCTGCGCATGCTCGCGGCGATGGTCGCGGCACTGGTGTTCACCCTGCTTTACGGCACCTTGGCGGCGAAAAGCCGTCGGGCCGAAAAACTCTTGGTGCCGGTGCTGGACATCCTGCAATCGGTGCCCGTGCTGGGTTACATCTCCTTCACCGTGACCTTCTTTCTATTATTGTTTCCAGGCCGGGTGCTGGGCGCGGAACTCGCCGCGATCTTTGCCATTTTCACCAGCCAGGCATGGAACATGACCTTCAGCTTCTACCAGTCGCTGCGCATGCTGCCGCGGGATCTGGTGGAGGTATCGACCAACCTGCAACTGTCCGGCTGGCAGAAATTCTGGAAGCTCGACGTACCCTTCGCCATGCCCGGACTGGTCTGGAACATGATGATGAGCATGTCCGGCGGCTGGTTCTTCGTGGTGGCGTCCGAAGCGATCACCGTCGGCGACCAGACCATCACCCTGCCGGGGATCGGTTCGTTCCTGGCCATGGCCATCGCGCAAAAAGACATGCACGCGGTGGGCTACGTCATCCTGACGATGGTCGTGGTCATCCTGATCTATGACCAGTTCCTGTTCCGCCCGCTGGTGGCGTGGGCCGACAAGTTCCGCATGGAAAACACCGCATCGCAGACCGCCGCGCCGGAGTCCTGGGTACTGAATCTGATCCAGCGCACCCGGTTGATCCAGCGCATTTTGCGCCCCGTCACCCGCGTCATCGGCCGGCTCGGCAACATGCGCCTGAGCTTGCCGCGTTCGGCGCGCAAGGTCATGGCCTCGGAAAGTCCCGCCACCACCAAGGCCATTGACTGGATCTGGGGCTCGTTTATCGGGTTGCTGACCGCCTATGCGCTCTACCACATCGCGCTGTACGTCGGCACCGAAGTGACGTTTGCCGAGGTCGGGCATGTGTTGTTGATGGGGTTGTTTACCCTGCTGCGGGTGGCCGGACTGATCTTCATCGCCTCGCTGATCTGGGTGCCGCTGGGCGTGATGATCGGCCTGCGACCGGCGCTGGCAGAAAAGATCCAGCCGCTGGCGCAGTTCCTCGCGGCGTTCCCGGCGAACCTGCTGTTCCCGGTGTTCGTCATTGTGATCCTGCGTTACCAGTTGAACCCGGACATCTGGCTGAGCCCGCTGATCGTGCTCGGCACCCAGTGGTACATCCTGTTCAACGTGATCGCCGGGGCCAGCGCCTTCCCCAATGATTTCAAGGAAGCCGCCGCCAACTTCCGCATTCGCGGCTGGCTGTGGTGGCGCAAGGTCATGTTGCCGGGGATCTTCCCGTATTACGTGACCGGCGCCATCACCGCCTCGGGCGGTGCGTGGAACGCCAGCATCGTCTCCGAATTCGTGTCCTGGGGGCAGGACAAGGTCGTCGCCCACGGCCTCGGCGCCTACATCGCGCAAACCACGGCTGCCGGTGACTTCCCGAAAATCACCCTCGGCGTGGTGGTGATGTCGTTCTTTGTCGTGGCCTTCAATCGCTTGGTCTGGCGGCCGATGTACGCCATGGCCGAAAACAAACTTCGCCTGAACTGACGGGATTCGATGTGATGAATACCTTTACCGAACACGCTGGCGCCACACCCGAAATCTACTCGCTCACCAACGTCAACCGGCTGTTTGGCAAGGGCAAGGACGAGCTGCAAGTGCTCAGCGGGGTCGACCTGGCCCTGCACGAAGGCGAGATCGTCGGCATGCTCGGCCGCTCCGGCTCGGGCAAATCGACCCTGCTGCGGATCATCGCGGGCCTGATCGAGCCTTCGTCCGGCGAAGTCCTGTACCACGGCAAACCGCTGGACGGCCCGGCCGAAGGCGTGGCCATGGTGTTCCAGACCTTTGCGCTGTTCCCGTGGCTGACCGTGCTGGAAAACGTCGAAGCCGGCCTGCAAGCCCTGCAGGTCGAACGCAAGGAAGCGCGCAAGCGTGCCTTGGCCGCCATCGACCTGATCGGCCTGGACGGTTTCGAAAACGCCTACCCTCGCGAATTGTCCGGTGGCATGCGCCAGCGCGTGGGGTTCGCTCGCGGGCTGGTGGTCAACCCGACACTGCTGTTGATGGACGAGCCCTTCTCGGCGCTGGACGTGTTGACCGCCGAAACCCTGAGGAACGACCTGCTGGACCTCTGGAGCGGCAAGCAACTGCCGATCAAATCGATCCTGATCGTGACCCACAACATCGAAGAAGCGGTGCTGATGTGCGACCGCATTCTGGTGCTGTCGTCCAACCCCGGGCGGCTGGTGGCGGAAATCAAGGTGCCCTTCGCCCATCCGCGCAATCGTCTGGACCCGGCTTTCCGGCAGATGGTCGATGACATTTACGCGCAGATGACCGACCGCCGCAGTGCCGACGCCAGCACCGGCAAACCCGAGCTGAAGATCAGCAGCCCGCTGCAGGAAGTGTCCACCAACCTGATGGCCGGCCTGATCGAAACCCTCGCGGCCGAGCCCTACAACGGCCACGCCGGCCTGCCCACCGTGGCCGAGCGGCGCTTGCTGGAAGTGGACGACCTGTTTCCGGTGGCCGAGATGCTCGAATACCTGGGCTTCGCCGAACTCAAGGGCGCCGACATCACCCTGACCGACGCCGGCAAACTGTTTGCGGACTACGGCACCCAGGAACGCAAGACCCTGTTTGCCGAACATCTGATCCGCTACATACCGCTGGCCGCACGCATCCGCCAGGTGTTGCTGGAACGCAACGGCCACCGGGCGCCACGGGTGCGTTTCGAGCAGGAACTGGAAGATTCGCTGACTGAAGCCTTCGTCGAGAAAAACCTGGAGATCGTGATTGCCTGGGGCCGTTACGCGGAGATTTTCTCTTACGACGACCATACGGAGACATTCAGCCTGGAGGACGTCGAGGGCAGCCTGTAGCCCTCGACCATCCCGGCGATTCAGATCACGAACAAGTCAACAAAACGGTTCACCGGCGTCGCCTCAAGCCGCGCCTGATCCTTGCACAGCGCAAGGATCTCGGCGCTGCGCTGGCCGGTGAAACGCGTGGCCAGGTTCGCCCTGAATTTGTCCTCCAACAACGGAATGCCCTCGGCCCGGCGCCGACGGTGACCGATCGGGTATTCCACCACCACGTTTTCGGTGCTGGAACCGTCCTTGAAAAACACCTGCACCGCATTGGCAATCGAGCGCTTGTCGGCTTCGAGGTATTCGCGGGTGAAACGCGGCTCTTCGACGATGACCATTTTCTCGCGCAGCACATCGATGACCGGATGGGCTGCGTGGAAATCGTCTTCGTACTGCTCCGCCACCAGATTGCCGAACGCCAGCGGCACGGCGGTCATGTACTGGATGCAGTGGTCGCGGTCGGCGGCATTGGCCAGCGGCCCGACCTTGGAAATGATGCGGATCGCCGATTCGTGGGTGGTGATGACGATCCGATCGATTTCATGCAGACGATTGCGCACCTGCGGATGCAGGGTCACGGCGGCTTCGCAGGCAGTTTGCGCGTGGAATTCGGCGGGGAAGCTGATCTTGAACAGCACGTTTTCCATTACGTAACTGCCGAAGGGTCGCGAGAAGCTGAAGGCGCGTTTGTCTTCAGGCTTGAGCGCCAAGTCGTTATTGGTGTGGCTGAACAGCACGTCGTAGAAACCCCACTGTTTGGCCGTCAACACGCCGGGAATGCCCATTTCGCCGCGCATCGCGATATCCGCCAGCCGTACGCCCCGGCTCGATGCATCCCCTGCCGCCCAGGATTTACGTGAACCGGCATTCGGCGCATGGCGGTAAGTGCGCAACGCCTGACCGTCGGCGAACGCATGGGACAACGCCGACAACAGTTGTTCGCGATTGGCGCCCATGAGTTTGGCGACAACCGTCGTTGAAGCCACTTTCACCAGAATCACGTGGTCGAGGCCTACACGGTTGAAGGAGTTTTCCAGCGCGATCACGCCCTGAATCTCGTGGGCCATGATCATTGCTTCAAGCACATCGCGCACCGTCAGCGGCGCTTCGCCATTGGCCAGACGTTTCTGCGACAGGTGATCGGCCACCGCGAGAATCCCGCCGAGGTTGTCCGATGGATGCCCCCATTCGGCGGCGAGCCAGGTGTCGTTGTAATCCAGCCAGCGCACGATGCAGCCGATGTCCCACGCGGCTTTTACCGGGTCCAGGCGATAGGACGTGCCGGGGACTCGCGCGCCGAACGGCACGACGGTGCCTTCGACGATGGGGCCAAGGTGTTTGGTGCATTCGGGGAAACGCAGAGCCAGCAGGCCGCAGCCCAGCGTGTCCATCAGGCAGTTGCGGGCGGTGTCGAGGGCTTCGGCAGATTCGATCTTGCAGGTGAGGACGTAATCGGCGATGTCCTGCAGGACACGGTCGTAGTCGGGGCGGTTGTTCAGGTCGACGTTGGCGCTCATGTTCGATTCACTCTTGGAAGTGGTTCGTTGATGGGACCTCGGTTCAGGGCTAATTTTTCTTGTTATTGAAATGCGTAAAGCGCTGAGAGCGATCAGGTTCGCTCTCAGCGACTGTGCGTTAGAACGAATCTCCAGGCACGCGGACGAAACCTTCCATCAGTACCCGCGCACTACGGCTCATGATTGCTTTCTTCACAACCCATTCGCCGTTTTCAAGACTGGCCTCAGCCCCCACACGCAACGTCCCGGACGGATGCCCGAACCGCACGGCATTGCGTTCAACACCGCCGGCCGCCAGATTCACCAAGGTGCCGGAGATCGCTGCGGCGGTGCCGATCGCCACTGCGGCGGTTCCCATCATCGCGTGGTGCAGCTTGCCCATCGACAACGCCCGCACCAACAAATCCACATCCCCGGCCCCAATCGCCTTGCCACTGGACGCCACGTAATCCGCAGGTTTGGCGACGAAGGCCACTTTCGGCGTGTGCTGACGCTTGGCCGCTTCATCCAGATTGGAAATCAGGCCCATGCGCAACGCACCGTAGGCACGAATGGTCTCGAACATCTGCAAGGCTTTCGGATCGCTGTTGATCGCGCTCTGCAGTTCGGTGCCGGTGTAACCGATGTCTTCGGCATTGACGAAGATCGTCGGGATGCCCGCGTTGATCATGGTCGCCTTGAACGTACCGACACCCGGCACTTCCAGCTCATCGATCAGGTTGCCGGTGGGAAACATCGAGCCACCGCCGCCCTCTTCTTCCGCCGCCGGGTCCATGAATTCGACCTGCACTTCGGCGGCCGGAAAGGTCACGCCGTCGAGTTCGAAATCACCGGTTTCCTGGACTTCGCCGTTGGTGATCGGCACGTGGGCAATGATCGTTTTGCCGATATTGGCCTGCCACACGCGAACCACCGCCACGCCGTTGTGCGGAATGCGGCTGGCGTCCACCAGACCGTTGCTGATGGCGAACGAGCCGACCGCCGCCGACAGGTTGCCGCAGTTGCCGCTCCAGTCCACGAACGGCTTGTCGATGGACACCTGACCGAACAGGTAATCGACGTCGTGATCGGCCTTGATGCTTTTCGACAGGATCACGGTTTTGCTGGTGCTGGACGTGGCGCCGCCCATGCCGTCAATCTGTTTGTCGTACGGATCGGGGCTGCCGATCACCCGGAGCAAAAGCGCATCGCGAGTCGGGCCGGGAATCTGCGCCGCTTCGGGCAGGTCCTTGAGACTGAAAAACACGCCTTTGCTGGTGCCGCCGCGCATGTAGGTGGCGGGGATCTTTATTTGCGGTGCGTGAGCCATGGTGCTCCTTAACGAAAGCATGGGACTTGAAGTCCCATGCCCACATCGATTGATTTAAACGGCAACCGCCGACTCTTCGAGGAAGTCCTGGGCGAAGCGTTGCAGCACGCCGCCGGCCTCGTAGATCGACACTTCTTCGGCGGTGTCGAGGCGGCAGGTCACCGGCACTTCGACGCGTTCGCCGTTCTTGCGATGGATCACCAGCGTCAGGTCAGCGCGTGGCTTGCGGTCGCCGATCACGTCGTAGGTTTCGCTGCCGTCGATGCCCAGAGTCTTGCGGTCGGTGCCCGGTTTGAACTCCAGCGGCAACACGCCCATGCCCACCAGGTTGGTGCGGTGAATGCGCTCGAAACCTTCGGCGGCAATCGCTTCCACACCCGCCAGACGCACGCCTTTGGCCGCCCAATCCCGGGACGAACCCTGGCCGTAGTCGGCGCCGGCGATGATGATCAGCGGCTGCTTGCGCTCCATGTAGGTTTCGATGGCTTCCCACATGCGCATCACTTTGCCTTCCGGCTCCACACGCGCCAGCGAACCCTGTTTGACCTTGCCGTTCTCCACGACCATTTCGTTGAACAGTTTCGGGTTGGCAAACGTTGCGCGCTGCGCGGTCAAGTGGTCGCCACGGTGGGTCGCGTAAGAGTTGAAGTCCTCTTCCGGCAGGCCCATTTTCGCCAGGTATTCGCCGGCGGCACTGTCGAGCATGATCGCGTTCGACGGCGACAGGTGATCGGTGGTGATGTTGTCCGGCAGCACCGCCAGCGGGCGCATGCCTTTGAGCGGACGTGCCCCGGCCAGCGCGCCTTCCCAGTACGGCGGACGGCGGATGTAGGTGCTCATTTCGCGCCAGTCGTACAGCGGCGTGACTTTCGGGCCGGTGTCTTCATGGATGGCGAACATCGGGATGTAGACCTGACGGAACTGCTCGGGCTTGACCGAGGATTTCACCACTGCGTCGATTTCTTCGTCGCTCGGCCAGATGTCCTTCAGACGGATTTCCTTGCCGTCGACCACGCCGAGCACGTCTTTTTCAATGTCGAAACGGATGGTGCCGGCAATCGCGTAAGCCACCACCAGCGGCGGCGAAGCGAGGAACGCCTGCTTGGCGTACGGGTGAATCCGGCCGTCGAAGTTGCGGTTGCCGGACAGCACAGCGGTCGCATACAGGTCGCGGTCGATGATCTCTTGTTGAATCACCGGGTCCAGCGCGCCGGACATACCGTTGCAGGTGGTGCAGGCAAACGCGACGACGCCGAAACCGAGTTGCTCCAGCTCCGTGGTCAGCCCTGCTTCATCGAGGTACAGCGCCACGGTTTTCGAGCCCGGCGCCAGCGACGACTTGACCCAGGGTTTGCGGGTCAGCCCGAGCTGGTTGGCGTTGCGCGCCAGCAGGCCGGCGGCGATCACGTTGCGCGGGTTGCTGGTGTTGGTGCAACTGGTGATGGCGGCGATGATTACCGCGCCGTCGGGCATTTGCCCCGGCACGTCTTCCCACTGACCGGCGATGCCTTTGGCCGCCAGATCCGACACTGCCACGCGGGCGTGCGGGTTGCTCGGGCCGGCCATGTTGCGCACCACCGAAGACAGATCGAAGGTCAAACCGCGCTCGTATTGCGCACCTTTCAGGCTGTCGGCCCACAGACCGACCTGCTTGGCGTATTGCTCGACGAGCTGCACTTGCTGGTCTTCGCGACCAGTGAGTTTCAGGTAGTCGATGGTCTGCTGGTCGATGTAAAACATCGCCGCCGTGGCGCCGTATTCCGGGGCCATGTTGGAGATGGTCGCACGGTCGCCGAGGGTCAGCGCGGAAGCGCCTTCGCCGAAGAACTCCAGCCACGCGCCGACCACTTTTTGTTTGCGCAGGTACTCGGTCAACGCCAGCACCATGTCGGTGGCGGTGATGCCCGGTTGCAGCTTGCCGGTCAGTTCGACGCCGACGCTTTCCGGCAGGCGCATCCACGACGCGCGGCCGAGCATCACGCTCTCGGCTTCGAGACCACCGACACCAATGGCAATCACGCCCAGCGCATCGACATGCGGGGTGTGGCTGTCGGTGCCGACGCAGGTATCCGGGAACGCCACGCCGTCACGCACCTGAATCACCGGAGACATTTTCTCCAGGTTGATCTGGTGCATGATGCCGTTGCCCGGCGGGATCACGTCGACGTTCTTGAACGCCTTCTTGGTCCAGTTGATGAAGTGGAAACGGTCTTCGTTGCGGCGGTCTTCGATGGCGCGGTTCTTCTCGAACGCCTGCTTGTCAAAACCGCCCGCTTCCACCGCCAGCGAGTGGTCGACGATCAGTTGCGTCGGCACCACCGGGTTGACCTGCGCCGGGTCGCCGCCCTGCTGGGCAATCGCGTCACGCAGGCCGGCCAGATCCACCAGCGCGGTCTGGCCAAGAATGTCGTGGCACACCACGCGGGCCGGGAACCACGGAAAGTCGAGGTCGCGCTTGCGCTCGATCAGTTGCTTCAGGGAATCAGTGAGCGTGGCCGGGTCGCAGCGACGCACGAGGTTTTCCGCCAGCACGCGAGAGGTGTACGGCAGGGTGTCGTAGCTGCCGGGCTGGATCGCATCGACAGCCGCGCGGACGTCGAAAAAGTCCAGCGGCGTGCCGGGCAGGTTCTTGCGAAATTCTGTGTTCATCGGTCAGGACTCGGTCACGGTAGTTTCAAAGAGGGGGCGCCTGTACCGGCGCCCTCCCCGGTCAGCGCTGTTCGATTGGCACGAACTTGCGCTGTTCGACGCCGACGTACTCGGCGCTTGGACGGATGATGCGGTTGTTGGCGCGCTGTTCGAACACGTGCGCCGCCCAGCCGGTCAGGCGCGAGCAGACGAAGATCGGGGTGAACAGCTTGGTCGGGATGCCCATGAAGTGGTACGCCGAGGCATGGTAGAAGTCGGCGTTGGGGAACAGTTTCTTTTGCTCCCACATGGTCTTGTCGATGGCTTCCGAAACCGCGAACAACACCTTGTCGCCCACTTCGTCGGCGAGTTTTTTCGACCAGCCCTTGATCACTTCGTTGCGCGGATCGCTGTCCTTATAGATCGCGTGGCCGAAGCCCATGATCTTGTCCTTGCGCTCGAGCATGCCGAGGGTGCCTTTGATCGCCTCTTCCGGCGACGAGAAGCGCTCGATCATTTCCATCGCCGCTTCGTTGGCACCGCCGTGCAGCGGGCCGCGCAGCGAACCGATGGCCGCCGTGACGCAGGAATACAGGTCGGACAGGGTCGAAGCGCACACCCGAGCGGTGAAGGTCGAAGCGTTGAACTCGTGTTCGGCGTAGAGGATCAGCGACACGTTCATCACCTTGACGTGCAATTCGCTCGGCTTCTTGTCGTGCAGCAAGTGCAGGAAGTGGCCGCCGATGGACTGTTCGTCCGTCACGCAGTTGATGCGTTTGCCGTCGTGGCTGAAGCGATACCAGTAGCACATGATCGCCGGGAACGCGGCCAGCAGGCGGTCGGTCTTGTCGCGCTGCTCGGAGAAGTCTTTCTCCGGCTCGATGTTGCCCAGGAACGAGCAACCGGTGCGCATCACGTCCATCGGGTGGGCGTCGGCGGGGATGCGTTCCAGCACTTCTTTCAGCGCTTGCGGCAGGTCACGCAGCTTGCTCAGCTTGCCTTGATACTCGGCGAGCTGTGCCTTGGTCGGCAGCTCCCCGTAGAGCAGCAGGTACGCGACTTCTTCAAATTGTGCGTCTGCCGCCAGTTCGCGCACGTCGTAGCCGCGATAGGTCAGCCCGGCACCGGCCTGGCCCACGGTGGACAGTGCGGTTTGCCCGGCAACCTGGCCCCGGAGCCCGGCGCCACTGAGTACTTTTGCTTCGGCCATTGTTGTCTCCAATCTTGAATTTGTTAGGGAGTACGGTTGCGGCTTACTTCTTCGCCGCAAACAACGCGTCGAGCTTCTGCTCGAAGGTGTGGTAATCGATGCGATCGTAGAGCTCCATGCGAGTCTGCATGGTGTCGATGACATTCTGCTGGGTGCCGTCGCGGCGGATCGCGGTGTAGACGTTTTCCGCGGCCTTGTTCATCGCGCGGAACGCCGACAGCGGGTACAGCACCAGCGACACATCGGCACCGGCCAACTGCTCGGTGGTGTACAGCGGCGTCGAGCCGAACTCGGTGATGTTGGCCAGGATCGGCGCTTTCACGCGGCTGGCGAACAGCTTGTACATGTCCAGCTCCGTGATGGCTTCCGGGAAGATCATGTCGGCGCCGGCCTCGATGCACGCGGCGGCGCGATCCAGTGCCGATTCCAGACCTTCAACGGCCAGCGCGTCGGTGCGGGCCATGATCACGAAGCTGTCGTCGGTACGGGCATCGACGGCAGCCTTGATGCGGTCAACCATTTCCTGCTGGGTGACGATCTCTTTGTTCGGACGGTGGCCGCAGCGCTTGGCGCCGACCTGGTCTTCGATGTGGATCGCCGCGGCGCCGAACTTGATCATCGACTTCACGGTGCGGGCCACGTTGAACGCCGAGGCGCCGAAACCGGTGTCCACGTCCACCAGCAGCGGCAGGTCGCAGACATCGGTGATGCGGCGCACGTCGGTCAGCACGTCATCCAGGCCGGTGATGCCCAGGTCCGGCACGCCGAGGGAGCCGGCGGCCACCCCGCCACCCGAGAGGTAAATCGCCTTGAAGCCGGCGCGCTTGGCCAGCAGCGCGTGGTTGGCGTTGATCGCGCCGACCACTTGCAACGGATGTTCGCTGGCGACCGCATCGCGGAAACGCTGGCCTGGAGTGCTCTTGTTGAAACTCATGACTCACCTCGTTCAGTGGCTGTCTTATTGTCGGCGCCGTCCTGGTAATGACGGGCGATGTTGCGTTTCGAGGCGCCGATGTGGCGGCGCATCAACAATTCCGCGAGTTCGCCGTCACGGTCGGCGATGGCATCGAGAATCCGGTGGTGTTCGGCAAAGGCCTGGCGCGGGCGATTAGGCGTGGTGGAAAACTGGATGCGGTACATGCGCACCAGTTGATAGAGCTCGCCGCAGAGCATCTGCGTGAGGGTGCGGTTGCCGCTGCCCTGGATGATCCGGTAGTGAAAGTCGAAATCGCCTTCCTGCTGGTAGTAGCCGACGCCGGCCTGAAAAGCCGCATCGCGCTCATGGGTTTCCAGCACCCGGCGCAGTTCGTCGATTTCTTCGACACTCATGCGTTCGGCCGCCAGACGGCACGCCATGCCTTCGAGGGATTCGCGGATTTCGTAGAGTTCGAGCAGTTCGGCGTGGCTCAGCGACACCACCCGCGCACCGACGTGCGGCACGCGCACCAGCAGGCGCTGGCCTTCGAGCCGGTGAATGGCCTCGCGCAGCGGCCCGCGACTGATGCCGTAGGTGCGCGCCAGTTCCGGCTCGGAGATCTTGCTGCCCGGGGCGATCTCGCCTTTGACGATGGCGGCCTGGATACGTCGGAAGACGTTTTCGGACAGGGTTTCCGAATCGTCGCCGCTGATGACCGGGGGATCGAGTTGATCCAGCATATTGTCGACACCTTGAAAACCAATGCGGCAAAAACTAGCGAATCAGCCTTCATCAGTCAAAGGATAAATGGATATTGTCGACAATCGTCTAATAACCCCCAGCATCAACCCCAAGGGTTATAGACCCGCTCGGGCGCTGGCGCCATAAAACCACCGTGCTAGAATGCCGCCCGCATTTGCTGGTCACTTGCACGGCTTGTCATAAAAAGCTGATAGGCACACGAAGGCGCGCGCAGACAGGATCTCCTGACGCCGTGGCCCTGAACCGAGAACGGACCGCTGCTCGCCAGGATTTATGAGACTCAAGCCCTTCCCCACCTTTTTCTATCTGTTTTGCCTGCCCAGCCTGGCTGTGGCGGGGGAAAAGACTGTGTACGGCCTCAACGAATACGCCGCCCTCGACGGGATCAACCTGGAAGTGGCAGCCAAACTCGACACCGGGGCGAAAACCGCCTCCCTGAGCGCTCGCGACATCAAACGCTTCAAGCGCAACGGCGAGTCCTGGGTGCGCTTCTACCTGGCCATCGACGCCGCGCATTCGCACCCGATCGAACGGCCGCTGGCCCGGGTCAGCAAGATCAAGCGCCGCGCCGGCGACTACGACCCGGAAGAAGGCAAGAAGTACACCGCCCGCCCGGTGATCGAGCTGGATATCTGCATGGGCACGGCAATGCGCAGCATCGAAGTGAACCTGACCGACCGCAGTGCGTTCCAATACCCGCTTTTGATCGGCTCCGAGGCGCTGAAACGCTTCGATGCGCTGGTCGATCCCAGTCTTAAATACGCTGCCGGCAAACCCGCCTGCGCCATCGCCGCTCATACCGCCGAGTAATTTCCATGCGTTCTCTAACCTTCCACCTGAAAATCCTGATCACCATTCTGGTGCTCCTGGGCGTTTCGGTTACGGCCTATCAGATTTTCGTGCTCGGCATCCCGGTGACCGAAGATGCCACCGACGACTTGTGGAACATCGACGCCAAGGTCGAGTTCGTCGCCAGCACCAAGGATCCGGTGAAGATCCAGATGTTCGTGCCGCCCCTGAGCCGCGATTACGTCAGCCTCAATGAAAGCTTTATCTCCAACAACTACGGCGTGGCGGTCAACCGTGTCGACGGCAACCGCAAGGTCACGTGGTCGGCGCGCCGGGCCAAGGGCAACCAGACCCTGTATTACCGTCTGGTGCTGACCAAGCGCTACACCGCTGAAAAAACCAAGATCAAAGGCCCGACCTTCCGCGACAGCATCGCCATCGAAGGCCCGGAAAAAATCGCCGCCGAAGCCCTGCTCGCGCCGATCCGCCAACACTCGGCCGACGTCGAAACCTTTATTGGCGAGGCAATCAAACGCGTCAACAACGTCAACGACGACAACGTGAAACTGCTGCTGGCCGGCGATCCGTCGACGCCGCACAAGGCGAAAATCGTCGAACTGCTGCTGTCCATCGCCCACGTGCCGGTGGAAAAGGTCCACACCATCCGCCTCGTCGCCGATCAGCCGCAAACCCCTGAACTGTGGCTGCGCAGCTTCAATGGCACCGACTGGCTGTACTTCAACCCGGAAACCGGCGAACAAGGCCTGCCGACCGACCGCCTGCTGTGGTGGAGCGGCGATGAAAACCTGATCACCGTCGACGGCGGCAAGAAAGCCAACGTGACCTTCAGCCTGAACAACAGCGAGATGAACGCGATTCGTCTGGCCAAGCTGACTGACGAAAACACCGACGCCAACTTCCTCGAATACTCGCTGTACGGCCTGCCGCTGCAAACCCAGCAGACGTTCATGATCATGGTGATGATCCCGATCGGCGTGCTGGTGATCCTGATCCTGCGCAACCTGATCGGCCTGCAGACCCTCGGCACGTTCACTCCGGTGCTGATCGCCCTGGCCTTCCGCGAAACACAGCTGGGCTTCGGCATCCTGCTGTTTACCGTGATTACGGCGCTGGGCCTGTCGCTGCGTTCGTATCTGGAGCACCTGAAGTTGCAAATGCTGCCGCGCCTGTCGGTGGTGTTGACGTTCGTGGTGGTGCTGATCGCGGCGATCAGCCTGTTCAGCCACAAGCTCGGCCTGGAACGCGGCCTGTCGGTGGCGTTGTTCCCGATGGTGATTCTGACCATGACCATCGAACGCCTGTCGATCACCTGGGAAGAACGCGGCGCCAGCCATGCCTTGAAAGTGGCGATCGGCACGCTGTTCGCGGCGTCCCTGGCGCACCTGATCATGACCGTTCCGGAGCTGGTGTACTTCGTGTTCACCTTCCCGGCGATCCTGCTGATCCTGGTGGGCTTCATGCTGGCCATGGGTCGCTATCGCGGTTATCGCCTGACCGAACTGGTGCGCTTCAAGGCTTTCCTGAAGAAGGCTGACGCCTGATGTTCGGTTTCTGGAAGACCTGGAAGGCCCTGGAAGCCCGGGGCATCATGGGCATCAATCGGCGTAACGCGGACTACGTGCTCAAGTACAACAAGCGCAGCCTGTACCCGATCGTCGATGACAAGATCATCACCAAGGAACGCGCGATCAAGGCCGGCATTCATGTGCCGGAACTGTATGGCGTGATTTCCACGGAGAAGGAAATCGACAATCTCGACGAGATCATCGGCGGGCGCAGCGATTTCGTGATCAAGCCGGCCCAGGGCGCCGGCGGTGACGGCATCATCGTCATCGCTGACCGTTTCGAGGGTCGCTATCGCACGGTATCGGGCAAGATCCTCACTCACGAAGAGCTCGAGCATCACATCTCCAGCATCCTCACCGGCCTGTATTCGCTGGGCGGCCACCGTGACCGGGCGCTGATCGAATACCGGGTGACCCCGGACCAGATCTTCAAGAGCATCAGCTACGAAGGCGTGCCGGACATTCGCATCATCGTGCTGATGGGCTACCCGGTGATGGCCATGCTGCGCCTGCCGACCCGTCAGTCCGGCGGCAAGGCCAACCTGCACCAGGGCGCCATCGGCGTCGGGGTCGACCTGGCGACCGGCCTGACATTGCGCGGCACCTGGCTGAACAACATCATCGCCAAACACCCGGACACCACCAACGCGGTGGACGGCGTGCAACTGCCCTACTGGGACGGTTTCATGAGGCTCGCGGCCGGTTGCTATGAGCTGTGCGGGCTGGGCTACATCGGCGTGGACATGGTGCTGGACCAGGAGAAAGGCCCGCTGATTCTCGAGCTGAATGCGCGACCGGGGCTGAATATCCAGATTGCCAACGACTGCGGCCTGACCTCGCGCACCCATGCGGTGGAAGCGCATCTGGAAGACCTCAAGGCACGTGGTGTGACTGAAACGGTTGAAGAGCGCGTGGCGTTTGCTCAGGAGTTGTTTGGGCATATTCCGGCTGTTGAGGGCTGAGTCGCGTTACCGGCCTCTGATCTGCCAATCCCCGACATCCCCTCTAGGAGCAATTCCCCGAGGGGACTACAATCCCCACCCCGCCTCGATGGCCGATCTGCCCCGCCCATGTTGACCTGTTCCGTACACCCGCTGCCCTACCGCGCCAACCCCGCCGACTATTTCGCGGCCGTCCGCCATGCGCCCGGCGCCGTGCTGCTCGACAGTGGCCGGCCAAGTGCCGACCGTGGCCGTTATGACCTGCTCAGCGCCTGGCCGCTGGAACAACTGGCGGTGTTGCCGGACGAGCGCGGCGAGAGTTTCCTGCAACGCCTGCGGGATAATCTGACGCGGTTGGGCGACGCGCAATTGCCTGACGCCTATGAACTACCGTTCGCCGGTGGATTGATCGGTTACCTGAGCTACGACTTCGGCCGGCATCTGGAAAACATGCCGAGTCAGGCGCTGGATGATCTGCAGCTGCCGGATGCGCGTTTTGGTCTGTACGACTGGGCTTTAATCAGTGATCACCACAAGGCCACCAGCCAGCTGGTGTTTCACCCGTCGGTCAGCGCTAGCGAAAAACAACGCCTGATCGATGTGTTCAGCCAACCGGCAGTCGGCAAGCTGACCCCGTTCAAGCTGAACAGCCCGATGGCAGCCGACCTCTCGGCCGATGAGTACCACCAAGCACTCGAACGCATTCATCAATACATCCAGGCCGGGGACTGCTATCAGGTCAATTTCGCCCAGCGTTTCCGCGCGCCGTGCCAGGGCGATCCATGGCTGGCCTACTGCAAATTGCGCGAGGCCTGCCCGACACCGTTTTCCGGGTTCCAGAGCCTGCCTGACGGTAACGCAGTACTAAGCCTGTCACCCGAGCGCTTCGTCAAAGTCAGCCAGCGTCAGGTGGAAACCCGCCCGATCAAGGGCACCCGCCCCCGAGGCGCGACCCCGGCCGAAGACGCCGCCAACGCCGCCGAACTGCTGGCCAGCCCCAAAGATCGCGCGGAAAACCTGATGATCGTCGACCTGCTGCGCAACGACTTGGGCCGCACCTGCCGAATCGGCTCCGTGCGAGTGCCGGAGTTGTTCAGCCTGGAAAGTTATCCGAACGTGCATCACCTGGTCAGCAGCGTGACCGGCGAACTGGCGGATGATCGCGATGCCCTGGACCTGATTGCCGGCAGCTTCCCCGGCGGCTCGATCACCGGAGCGCCGAAAATCCGCGCGATGCAGATCATCGACGAACTGGAACCGACCCGACGCGGGTTGTATTGCGGCTCGTTGCTGTACCTGGATGTGCGCGGCGAGATGGACAGTTCCATCGCCATTCGCAGTCTGCTGGTGAAGGATGGGCAGGTGTGTTGCTGGGGCGGTGGCGGGATTGTGGCCGACTCGGATTGGGAGGCGGAGTATCAGGAGTCGATCACCAAGGTCAGGGTCCTGCTCGAAACCTTGCAGAACCTCTGACGCTTGCGGCGAGGGTGGTTGCGCCCTCGCCACAGTATGACTTACAGGCTCAAGTCGCGATTCGAAGCCTTGAGAAACTCCTGCTTCAATTCGCCAAAGCTGTGCACCGCCGGAAACTGCGGGAATTCCCGAATCACGTTATCCGGCGCATGGAACAGAATCCCCGCATCCGCTTCGCCCAGCATGCTGGTGTCGTTGTAGGAATCCCCCGCCGCAATCACCCGGTAATACAAGCTTTTGAAGGCCAGGACCGACTGACGTTTCGGATCTTTCTGACGCAACTGATAGCTCGTCACCCGCCCGCTTTCGTCAGTAATCAGACGGTGGCAGAGCAAGGTCGGGAAGCCCAGTTGACGCATCAGCGGCTGGGAAAACTCATAAAACGTGTCCGACAGAATCACCACCTGAAACCGCTCGCGCAGCCAGTTGACGAACTCCACCGCACCGTCCAGCGGCTTGAGGGTGGCGATCACTTCCTGAATGTCTGAAAGCTTGAGGCCATGCTCGTCGAGGATGCGCAGGCGCTGTTTCATCAGCACGTCGTAGTCGGGAATGTCCCGGGTGGTGGCCTTGAGCGATTCGATTCCGGTTTTTTCGGCGAAGGCGATCCAGATTTCCGGTACCAGCACCCCTTCAAGATCAAGACAGGCAATTTCCACAGGACACTCCGTTTGTAATGTTTATTGAGTCGAGCGAGCCCGAACTCTAGCGGCTCGTTCCGGGCCACGCAACGCAGAGTGGCCCCCGGCCTGCGCCGCTTTTTGTTAACATCGCCGCCATATAGAGCGCCCAGCGCCACCGACCTGTAGGAAGCCGCCCTGATGAGCCCAACGTTCGACGTCGTGGAACTCGCCACGACCTATGCCAACAAATCCGCGCAAGACATCCTCAAGCTCGCGTTCGCCGAGTTCGGTGATGACCTGTGGATATCTTTCAGCGGCGCCGAGGATGTGGTGCTGGTGGACATGGCCTGGAAGCTGAACAAGAACGTCAAGGTGTTCAGTCTCGACACCGGCCGTCTGCACCCGGAAACCTACCGATTCATCGATCAGGTGCGCGAGCACTACAAGATCGACATCGAACTGGTCTCGCCGGACTACACGAAACTCGAACCGTTCGTGAAGGAAAAAGGCCTGTTCAGTTTCTACAAGGACGGCCATGGCGAGTGCTGCGGCATCCGCAAGATCGAGCCGCTGCGCCGCAAACTGTCCGGTGTCAAAGCCTGGGCCACCGGCCAGCGCCGTGACCAGAGCCCTGGCACCCGCAGCGCGGTCGCGGTAATGGAAATCGACAGCGCGTTCTCCACCCCGGAGCGCACCCTGTACAAGTTCAACCCGCTGGCGCAGATGACCAGCGAGGAAATCTGGGGCTACATCCGCATGCTGGAGCTGCCGTACAACAGCCTGCATGAGCGCGGTTTCATCAGCATCGGCTGCGAACCGTGCACCCGCCCTGTGCTGCCAAACCAGCACGAGCGCGAAGGCCGCTGGTGGTGGGAAGAAGCGACCCAGAAAGAATGCGGGTTGCATGCCGGGAATATCATCAGCAAGGCGTAAACCGTTCGACCCACAGTTGTCTCTGCCAGACATGAAAAATGTGTACACACGAATGTCACCATCGGTGCCATTTATGTGTGCACTTTTCATTTCTGCGCCCTGAAAAGTTACATCCCGCTTCCAAAGCGATCCCTTCCGACGTCCGCCAAAATCCCTCCCGAAAAATAAATACCTGTTCAAACGGTCAATTTATATCACCTGAATTTCAGCGACTTAGCGCCATTCAATAACTATTCGAAATCAACGGCGATTTTCATAGATCGCTGACTGGCACAGATCTGGCTTTAGTGCATACATGTTTTGTATACAAAACTGCGAAACATGAACCCACACTTTTGATCCGCAAGCCTGAAGCGCCCTATCCCGTACAGGCTGCAGATGCCCCGTAACCAGTGATGTTTCACCGCCGCGACGAAGATCTGCCGGGCCAGAGCGCTCATGCACAGTCATCGCGGCCCGAACATCAGGAGCCTGCCGGAATGCGTACGAGTCTCTCGAACAACAACATCGCGCTGAATCTGCCCTCCTCCTCAACCCTCGATCACACCGTGCCCGGTGATGGCATCGCCGAACCGCTGCAATTGAGCCCGCGTCTGCACAACAGTGACCTCGCACCGACCAAGGTCGAAGGACGTCGCTGGGGCAAATACAGCATTTTTGCCCTGTGGACCAACGATGTGCACAACATCGCCAACTACTCGTTTGCCATCGGCCTTTACGCCCTGGGTCTGGGCGGCTGGCAGATTCTGCTGTCGCTAGGGATCGGCGCGGCGCTGGTGTATTTCTTCATGAACCTGTCCGGTTACATGGGGCAGAAAACCGGGGTGCCGTTTCCAGTCATCAGCCGGATCAGTTTCGGTATCCACGGGGCGCAGATTCCTGCGTTGATCCGGGCAATTATCGCCATCGCCTGGTTCGGGATTCAGACGTACCTGGCGTCGGTGGTGTTTCGCGTGTTGCTCACGGCAGTTCACCCCGGTTTCGCCAACTACGACCACAACTCGATCCTCGGCCTGTCGAGCCTGGGCTGGGTGTGTTTCGTGGCAATCTGGTTCGTGCAGTTGGGGATTCTGGCCTACGGCATGGAGATGGTTCGTCGCTACGAAGCCTTCGCCGGGCCGGTGATTCTGCTGACCGTCGCCTGCCTCGCCGCGTGGATGTACACCCAGGCCAACGCGACCATTGCCTGGTCGATCCGCGAACCGCTGACCGGCGGCGAGATGTGGCGCAATATCTTTGCCGGCGGCGCTTTGTGGCTGGCGATCTACGGCACGCTGATCCTCAACTTCTGCGACTTCGCCCGTTCTTCGCCGTGCCGCAAAACCATCAAGGTCGGAAACTTCTGGGGCCTGCCGGTGAATATTCTGGTGTTCGCCGGGATCACCGTCCTGCTGTGCGGTGCGCAATTTCAGATCAACGGCCGGATTATCGAAAGCCCGACCGAAATCATCGCCTCGATCCCCAACACGTTCTTCCTGGTGCTCGGTTGCCTGGCGTTCCTGATCGTCACCGTGGCGGTGAACATCATGGCCAACTTTGTCGCCCCGGCCTTCGTACTGAGTAACCTGGCGCCGAAGTACCTGACCTTTCGCCGCGCTGGGCTGATCAGCGCGACGATTGCGGTACTGATCCTGCCGTGGAATCTCTACAACAGCCCGCTGGTGATCGTGTATTTCCTGTCCGGCCTCGGCGCCCTGCTCGGCCCGCTGTACGGCGTGATCATGGTCGACTACTGGCTGATCCGCAAAGGCCGGATCCACGTACCGCAGCTGTACAGCGAAGACCCGAACGGCGCGTATTACTACAGCCGCGGGGTCAATCTGCGGGCGGTGGCGGCGTTCATTCCGGCCGCGCTGATCGCCATCGTCCTGGCATTGGTGCCGGGCTTCCACAGCGTTTCGCCCTTCTCCTGGCTGATCGGTGCCGGGATCGCCGGAATGCTCTACCTGATCATCGCCAAACGCCAACCGCACTACGCCGATGTGGACGGTGAAGCCATCGCCGTCGAAAACGTCAGCCACTGAATTTTTTGGCGGCCCTTCGCGGGGCCGCAGAACCAACCGTAATAAGGACTTCCCATGCGTATTCTCGTGGTCAACGTCAACACCACCGAATCCATCACCCAGGCCATCGCCCGCTCGGCACAGGCTGTGGCTTCCCCCGGCACCGAGATCGTCGGCCTCACGCCGTACTTCGGGGCTGATTCAGTCGAAGGAAATTTCGAAAGTTACCTGGCCGCCATCGCCGTGATGGACCGGGTGATGTCCTACGAACAACCGTTCGACGCGGTGATCCAGGCCGGGTACGGCGAGCACGGTCGTGAAGGTTTGCAGGAGTTGCTCAATGTGCCCGTGGTGGACATCACCGATGCCGCCGCCAGCACCGCGATGTTTCTCGGCCACGCCTACTCAGTGGTCACCACGCTGGATCGCACCGTTCCGCTGATTGAGGATCGACTGAAACTGTCCGGCCTGTGGGATCGCTGCGCCTCGGTGCGTGCCAGTGGTCTTGCCGTTCTGGAGCTGGAACACGAACCGCAGCGGGCGCTGGAAGCAATCGTCCATCAGGCCGAACTGGCGGTGACTCAGGACAAAGCTGAAGTGATCTGCCTCGGTTGCGGTGGCATGGCCGGGCTCGATGAGAAGATCCGTCAGCGTACCGGCGTGCCAGTGATCGATGGCGTCACCGCCGCTGTGACCATCGCCGAATCACTGGTGCGCCTGGGCCTGTCGACGTCCAAGGTGCGGACCTATGCGACGCCACGTCCGAAAACCATCATCGGCTGGCCAGCACGTTTTGCGCGTTGAACCGCTCCGCCAGCCTCTGCGTTGAAAACTGCTCGATGATGAAATCGACGAATGCCCGGGTCTTGCCCGGCAGCAGTTTGTGTTCGGCGTAATAGATGGAGATATTGCCGTCGTCGACGTACCAGTCGGGCAAGACTCGCTGCAACGTTCCCGCCTCAAGATAACTGACGGCAAACGGCATGCTGACTAGTGCAATCCCCAGCCCCTGCGCCGCCGTGGCGCAGGCGGCTTCGGAATCGCTCATGGTCATTCGCGCCTTGAGGGTCAGCGGGCTGTGCTGCTGGGTGCGATGCGTCAACTGCCAGGAGCGCACGCGACCGGTCTGCGGAGAGCGGATCAGGATGCCCTCGTGCAGCTTGAGATCGTCCGGTTCGCTGATCGGCGTATGCCGATCCAGATAATCTGCGGAAGCCACCAATACTCGATGTGCCGGCGTCAGCCTGCGCGCCACCACGCCTTGTGGCAGCTCGAAGCCACCGCCAATCGCCGCATCGAAACCCTGGCCGATCAGATCGACCTGGCGGTTATCGAAGTGCCAGTCCGGGTTGATCGCCGGAAACCTTGTCAGGAACTCACCCAGCAACGGCACGATGTACAAGCGGCCGAACACCGTGCCCATGCTGACCTTCAACGTGCCCGCCGGTTGACCACCGGCACTGGCCAGATTGTTCACCGCGTTCTGGATGGTGGTAAGGCTGCCGCTGACCTCACTCAGAAACAGTTGCCCCGCTTCCGTCAGGGTCAACCGACGGGTGCTACGCTGGAACAGCCTCACGCCGAGGCGCGCTTCCAGTTTCGCCACGCTTTTACCCACCGCGGCCGGTGTCAGGCTCAGGCGGCGCGCGGCCTCGGCAAAGCTGCCGACTTCGGCACTGCGTACGAAGCATTCGATACTGCTGAAGGTTTCCATGGCCGCCACTATAAACTTTTGGTTTACACAGACTATAGCAACCACGGTCTACCCGCCTATTGGCGAGGGGCAGATACTCGACACCACAACAAGGCAGCCTGCCTTGAAATTTCTGGAGATCGAACATGACCACTCAACACCTCAGCGGTAAAGTCGCTCTGATTCAAGGCGGCTCTCGCGGCATCGGTGCCGCCATCGTCAAACGCCTGGCCGCTGAAGGCGCCGCAGTTGCCTTTACTTACGTCAGTTCCGCTGCCAAGGCTGAAGAACTGCAAAACAGCATCACCGCCACCGGCGGCAAAGCCCTGGCGATCAAGGCTGACAGCGCCGACGCCAGCGCCATCCGCAACGCCGTGAACGCGACGGTCGAAACCTTTGGCCGCCTCGACATCCTGGTCAACAACGCTGGTGTACTGGCCGTCGCCCCGCTGGAAGACTTCAAACTGGAAGACTTCGACCAGACCCTGGCAATCAACGTGCGCAGCGTGTTCATCGCCAGTCAGGAAGCCGCCAGACACATGGGCGAAGGCTCACGCATCATCAACATCGGCAGCACCAACGCCGACCGCATGCCCTTCGCCGGTGGCGGCGTGTATGCGATGAGCAAATCCGCGCTGGTCGGCCTGACCAAAGGCCTGGCCCGCGACCTCGGCCCACGGGGCATCACCATCAACAACGTGCAGCCCGGCCCGGTGGACACTGACATGAACCCGGCCCACGGTGACTTTGCCGAAAGCCTGATTCCGCTGATGGCGGTCGGTCGTTACGGCAAAGCCGAGGAAATCGCCAGCTTCGTCGCCTACCTCGCAGGCCCGGAAGCCGGTTACATCACCGGTGCCAGCCTGAGCATCGACGGTGGTTTCGGCGCCTGATTGATCAGATTGTCGATAACGAAAAACGCCGCCCCTCCTTTAACTGAGGGGCGGCGTTTTTTTTGTCTGCGGTTTGATCAGGCCCAGTCCAGCGCCGGCAACCCGCATGCACTCGGTGTGAACGCTTTCAACGTACGAAGAATCCCGTCGGCGTGTGCGTATTTTTCATCGGCCATGGCCGCATCGGGAATCGCGATGGCGGTCATGCCCGCGGCTTTCGCTGCCGTCACGCCGAACGGCGAATCCTCGAACACCAGGCAATCTTCCGGCGCCACACCGAGACGGCGAGCGGCGGTGAGGAAAATGTCCGGGGCTGGTTTGGCCGCGCCAACTTCCGGGTCATCCGCTGTGACGATGAAGTCGAACAACGCGAACCAATCACGGTGCAGCGTGGTTTTCTGACCGAACGACTGTCGCGACGAACTGGTGCCGACGGCAATCGGAATGTTGTGCGCCTTGAGATGGCGGATCAGTTCCTCGGCCCCAGGCATCGCTTGCGCGGTCGGAAAACGCTCGCGCATCAGCGGCTCGCGAATCACCAGAAACTCTTCGGCGGTGATTGGCAGGTCCAGCGCTTCGACCACATAACGGGCCAGATCGCCGGCGCCACGCCCGATGATGTTCTGCTTGATACTCCAGTCGAAAGTCCGCCCGTAACGCTCGGCAATCAGCGAGGTGACCTCGGTGTAGATGCCCTCGGTGTCCAGCAGCAAACCGTCCATATCGAAAATCACGGCCTTGATCGGGCCGAACGCCTTCAGCGGTGCATTCATCATCGGATCCGTTATCAAAAACATCCCAGGCGGCATCGGGTACCGCTGCTCGGATCTGATTAAAGGGTTCAGCAGCATAACGAGCGCCGCCGAGGTTGAGCAACGGGCAATGTCGGTTGTCCGCCGAACGTTGCCAGGCACATTTAGAGAATTGCCCTACAGACATCGCCTACTTGCCTGACTTCTTTCCTGTTTGATCCCCCGCAAAGTTTCGCGCCATCCCCTTGATGCGCGCGAGTGACTGCGAATGCTTCCATCCGATCGGCTCCTGTACCTGAACAACAGCATTGGTTTGCTGGTGGTCGCTGCGCTGAACCCTGACCAGCCCGACGTCGAAACGCTGTTTCAGGAGTTCCGCCTCTGCCTCAACGACTATGAAGGCTGGGCGGAGCAGTTCTGGACAGGAACAGCGCTGGATGTCGACCAGGTGTTCGAGGTCGGCAACGATGTTCGGCTCAGTGCACCGGTTGCCAGCCGAAAACCCATCAGTTCCTCCGTGGCCATGTGTTCCGCCACTGGCTCCCTGACGCTGGTGCACATGTTCGAAGCCGCGCGCTTCGTTCCGATCGGTGACACGCCGGTGGTCCTTGAACCAGTCATTTCCGATGTCGACGGCATTCTGGGTTTTGGCGAACCACGGCACTACACCATTGGCCCCAGCGGCATTCTCAAGATCGACGATTGCGACCGGGGCCAGCGTTATCGCATCACCTTCTTTCCCGATGTTTCCAGTTCGCATGTCCAGACGCTGTACGCCTCGTATCAGGGCCTTATCGATGGTCTGGAAGGCTGGCTACGTGAGGAATGGAAAGGGTTTCAACCGCAGTGGACGGAGTTTTCCAGCGCCGGTTTCACCGAGCGTTACGGGCAGTTGCAACAGGCTGACTGGCGCGGTTTCGAAACGGCCCTGAACGGTGTCTGGGATGACGTGAAGCAACTGTTCGCCCTGCTCGCCGACTGGCAGGCCAACAGCGAAAAACTTCTGCAGTACCTGTCCAGCGTCGAGCTGGAAACCTTGCTCGAGGCCTCTTCCGAGGCCATCGCCAATGGCTTGCTGATGCTCAGCGACGAGCCGCTGCTGTTCATCCATCTGGCGGCCTTCACCAGTTGGCTGAAGATGTTGCCCCCGCAGTATCTGGCCGAGGTGGTGGCTGAAGTTCGGGCCGAGTTGCTGGTCAGTTTTCTGCTGATGTGCGTGTCGGGTGGCATGGGTGTGCCGCTGCGCTTGAGTGCCAAGGTACTTGGCAAGGTCAAGTCGCCGCGTGCCCGGGAGTGGCTGGCGGCGTCGGCGTTACGGTTGGCGGAGCTGACTTCGGCGCCCGATCTGACCCGGCATGCGAGCGCTTTGAAACCGCTGATGATCAATGCACGTCCGGCACCGCTGCGGCCGACACCTGCCATTCCGCTGGAGATTCGCACGGCGGATGCGCTGGTACTGACGGTGCCCAATCCGGCGGCCATTGCACGTAACAAGTCCCACGGCACGACGCGAATGGAGCGGCATGAGCCTCGCGACGATGCTTCGGCTCAGGCGAAGAATCCCAACGGTGACAGTGCCGACTGTGTGCCCAGGACCTGCACCAACGGTTGTCCGGTGTCGATGGTCACTGGCGAAGAGCTGCTGACCCTGACTGATGGCGTGCTCGACGGGGTGCTGCCGTTCGAGTTCAGCCGGCTGTATCGCACCAGTGCGGCGGAAATCGATGTCGGGCTGGGGTTTGGCTGGAGCCATTCGCTGGCGCATCGGCTGGAGGTCGAGGGCGATGGCCTGGTCTGGATCGATCACGAAAACCGGCGCACGCGGTTTCCGTTGCCGAGTGTCGAGCGGCCGGCGATTCACAACAGTCTGTCGCGGGCGGCGATCTTTCTTGGGGATGAGCCGGAGGAACTGATCGTTGCGCTGGCGGGTGAGGCGGCGCGGTTTTATTACTTTCGGGGCGGGCGTCTGACGGTTGTCAGCGATGCGTACGGCAATCGCCTGACGGTGCATCGGGATCTTTCCGACCGGATTCAGCGACTGGATAACGGGGCCGGTCGGTCCTTGTTGCTGCGCTACGACCGGGCACATCTGGTGGCGGTCGATTATCAAGTCTGGCGCGATGCGGCCTGGCGCACCGAGCAGACGCTGGTCAGCTACCGCTTTGATGCCCGCCACCGGTTGATCGAAGCGTCGAACGCCGTCGGTGAGTGCGAGCGTTACGACTACGACGACCAGCACGTCATCCTGCAGCGGCAACTGAGCGGCGGCGCGAGTTTCTTCTGGGAGTGGGAGCGTGCCGGCAAGGCGGCACGTTGCGTGCGGCACTGGGCGTCGTTTTCGCAGATGGATACGCGCTACGTCTGGGACGACGCCGGCAGCGTTACCGTGCAGTACGTCGACGGTCGCGAAGAGGTTTACGTCCACGACGACACGGCGCGGCTGGTGCGTCAGGTCGCCGCTGACGGTGGCGAGCAGCTCAAGGCCTACGATGCGCAGGGCCGCTTGGTCGCCGAGCAGGATGCGCTGGGGGCGGTCACCGAATACCGCTACGACGAGGTCGGACGGCTGATCGCGCTGATTCCGCCGGACGATGCGCCGACGTCCTACGAATACCGCCACGGTTTCCTGCACAGCCGTTCGCGCGGTGACGCCATCTGGACATACCGGCGCAATGCTCAGGGTGACGTCACCGAAGCGGTCGATCCCGACGGCCATGTCACCCATTACCACTACGACCCGCAAGGACGGTTGCTGTCGATCCGTTATCCGGACTCCGGCCGGCACGTGTTCGTGTGGAACGACCTTGGGCAACTGGTCGAGGAAAGCCTGCCCGACGGTGGGGTGCGGAAGTTTTCCTACGATGCGTTGGGGCGGCGGATTACTGCGCAGGATGAACACGGCGCGGTTACCCGTCACGCCTGGGACGCCGTTGGCCGACTGATCCAGACGACGCTTCCAACCGAGGCGACGCGGGCCTGGTCCTACAGCGCCTACGGCCAGATCACCGCCGAGCGCGATGAGCTGGGGCGAATCACCCGCTACGAGTATGACGACGACCTGCACCTGGTCAGCCGGCGGATCAACCCTGACGGCACGCGGCTGCAGTACCGCTACGACCATACGCAGCTGTTGCTGACGGAAATCGAGAACGAGTCGGGCGACAAGTATCTTCTGGACTACACGCCCACCGGACTGATCCGACAGGAAACCGGCTTCGATGGTCGGCGCACCGCCTATGCCTACGACCGCAACGGCCATCTGCTGGAAAAGACCGAGTTTGGTGACGACGGCACCACGTTGGTCACCACTTATGAGCGCGACAGCGCCGGGCGTCTGCTGCTCAAGACCCTGCCGGACGGGGTTGAAGTCAGCTATCGGTATGACCGCCTAGGTCGGCTGACCGGGGTCGATGACTGCCAGGGCCATCCGCTGGCCTTCGAGTACGACCTGCAGGACCGACTGGTCCGCGAGCACCAGGGCTGGGGCACCCTGCGTTACACCTACGACGCCTGCGGCCAGCTCAGCCGCATGCGCCTGCCGGACAACAGCAAGCTCGATTACCACTACGCCAAGGGCGGCGCGCTGACCGCGATCGACCTCAACGGCGCCTTGCTCACCCGTCATGTCTACCAGTCCGGTCGCGAACAGCAGCGCCAGCAGGGTCTGCTGCTCAGCGAATATGCCTACGACGAACAGGGCCGTTTGCGAGTGCATTCGGTTCATCAACATGACCGAGCACTGTACCTGCGTCACTACAGCTACGCGGTCAACGGCAACCTGGCGTCTATCGCCGACAGCCGTCACGGTCAACGCCGTTACTACTACGACGCACTCGACCGTCTGGCCAGCGTGCGCCACACCCGTGATGACGTGCCGGAAAACTTCGCCCACGACCCCGCCGGCAACCTGCTACAGGACCGTTCAGGCCCGACCAGCATCAAAGGCAACCGCCTGCTGATGCAGGGCGACCGTCATTACGACTACGACGCCTTCGGCAACCTGATCCGCGAACGCCGCGGCCGCGCCCAACAACTCGTCACCGAATACCGCTACGACAGCCAGCACCGCCTGATCGGCCTGACCCGCCCGGACGGCACCACCGCGACCTACCAATACGACGCCTTCGGCCGCCGCATCCGCAAAACCGTCGACGGCCAGAGCACCGAGTTCTTCTGGCAAGGCGACCACCTGATCGCCGAAAGCAGCCCGACTCAGCACCGCAGCTTCATCTACGAACCCGGCACCTTCCGCCCCCTCGCGATGCTCGACGGCAAAGGCCCGAAACGCGCCTGCCCGTTCTACTACCAGCTCGACCACCTCGGTACCCCGCAGGAACTGACCGACTACAGCGGCGACATCGTCTGGTCGGCCAAGTACAGCGCCTACGGCAAGGTCACTTCGCTGGCGCTGGCGACCGAGGATTACCTCAACCAGCCGCTGCGCTTTCAGGGGCAGTATTTCGATGAAGAAAGCGGGCTGTATTACAACCGGCATCGGTACTACGACCCGGAGGTGGGGCGGTACCTGACGCCGGATCCGGTGAAGCTGGCGGGTGGGTTGAATCAGTACCGGTACGTGCCGAATCCGACGGGGTGGGTGGATCCGTTGGGGTTGAGTAATTGTCCAGGAGGTGACGGGTGTAACGAACCATCATTTGAACAAGATGATCCGACAAAAACAATTCAAGGCGGCGAACTCCCCCTTAACGTTCCAGCCCCACAAATACAGCGTAGGTACTTGTACCGTGGAGACCAAAAAGATCCTACACAAGTTTTTGAAAACGGATTTAAAAGCAAGGGAGACAGTAATGATTTGCTACTTCACTCAATTGATAGTGACTACCCTCCCAGCAACTTCATTAGCACATCGCTATCTAGGGATATGGGCAAAGAATTTGCGACATCCAGCTTCACAACACCTGGATTTCTTTACACACTTAAAATGATCCCAGGACATGATCTAAAAAATGAGCTGGGATCGGCTTATAGGTTTGGGAGGGAGCAAGAGGTTGCTATCCCAAAAGAAATCAAAAGGGAAGACATTCTGGGAGCTACTCTTATCATTGACGACGGCAGAGAGTTCGGTTATTCGATTCCCAACCCTTACAGGATAATAGACAAATGATTTCGCGGTTTACCATATGCATAGGCGTTCATAATGAAAAAAAACACGCAGAGCTAATATGCAATAGCGAGGCGAAAACCATAACTTTAAATCTCGAAGATAACGACTGCAAAACATACGTGGGTAGCGACTTCTACAAATGTTTTGGTTCACTACGAAAAGACAACCCAGAAATTACATTTTTCTGCAAAGGATCAAAACTAAACGTCCACACCTCAAGCATGTCATCACAAATGTCACTCGGACTAAAGGCTTACGAACTCACAATTGGGAAAGAGTCCAACCTAGAGGATATTGTGTTTATTTTTGACTACGAAGATCAAAATCTAACCAACGATCCAGAAAAACAACGATCCTTTTACCTTGAATGGATAAAGTCCTAAAAAATCATTAACCATAGGGCCTGAAATCCAGGCCCTAATAATTTATAAAAATCAAATCACTCATCATCATCAAAATCCTCATACTCAAGCTCCTCTCCCTCACCCTCCCAAAGCGGAACCGTCGCGTCATCCATCAACGACCCCGGATCTTCATTCCCCGGATCATTGATAAACGGCAATCCACTCGGACCTTTTTCTTCCTTGCCTTCGGTTTCGGGAGTCATGGCGCACCTCGTCAATCGCATTCGTATACGACGTTCGAAAAGTATGGTCGCTAATCGTTCCTGCGCCTGACACGCAGGCACAAAAAACCCGGCATCAAGCCGGGTTTATGTAGAAGCGGTCACTCAATGATGACGATTCTTGTGTTTGTACTTGTGCTTATGGCCGCCCCCAGAGTGCGATCTACCACCATCGTCACCCAGGTTGTTGCCGACCGCGCCACCCGCTGCGCCACCCAATCCTGCGCCGATGGCCGAACCGGTGGAGCCGCCGAGGCTGTTGCCGAGCACTGAGCCACCAGCGGCGCCGAGACCACCGCCAATCGCGGCTTCCGTACGATTGCGCTTGTTCGCCCCGACGGCACTGCCGGCCGCACCGCCCACGCCAGCACCAACCGCCGCACCGGTGCTGCCGCCGAGCTGACCGCCGACCACATTACCCAGCACACCGCCCAGCCCACCACCGACAGCCGCGGAACCATCGCCGGCAGCCATGGCGCCTTGAGCCACGAGCAGTCCAATAACCAACGCAGTTGCAGTTAAAGTCGAGCGCATACAGACCTCACAGGTCCCGGATCGGGACGGTATGCCCGGAGAGGGGCTATGTGAGATTGGAGGCGCATTCAGGGAAAACGTTCAGCAACGAAAAGGCCCGGCATCAAGCCGGGCCTTTTCAGACATGCATTCGCAATCAGTGACGCTTGTGACCTTTGGACAGATTGCTGCCTACCGCGCCGCCAGCTGCGCCACCCAGGCCGGCACCGATGGTTGCGCCAGTCTTGCCGCCCAGGCTGTTACCGATCACCGAACCACCTGCCGCGCCGACACCGCCGCCAATGGCCGCTTTGGTACGGGCACCTTTCTTGGCAGCCAATGCACTACCGGCCGCACCCGCTACACCAGCACCAATCGCTGCACCGGTGCTGCCGCCCATTTTCTGGCCGACCACATTACCCAACGCGCCCCCCAGACCGCCACCCAGTGCGGCGGTACCGTCGCCAGCCATTGCACCTTGAGCAACCAGAAGCCCCAGAACCAGAGCAGGCAGAGTTAAACGCATGACGAAAACCTCAACAGAAGGAAGAAAAAAGGGCGCAGATTGAATGCTGTTGCCGCGGTAAAGTCCAGCGTCGCAACGCACTTGGCGCCGATTGGACAGCGATTATGGAAAAGGTTTTATGGCAGGCAAAAAAAAGCCCGCTGGGGAGACGGGCTGGAGACTTGCTTTCTAACGGATGGCTTCACCCTACGTAGACCGGTGTGAAAAGTTTGTGAAAGAAACCAGACGAATCCGCAATTTCTGTAGGACGTTTCTTTCTGAAAAACACGGATAAAAAACCCCGCTCATTGGCGGGGTTCTTTCGCATCCGGATTACTTCCTGGAACGTGTCGTCACCTTGGGCAGAAATTTCGCTTTCGGCCCCTTGGGTGCTGTCGACTTGATCTTGCCGGTCTGCACCGGATCTTCGCCAAAGCCCGCCTGGTACTCGGTCTGGCCACAGCGCACGCAATTGTTGAATGGAAATTCAGCCCCGTCGTCTTCGATGTACGGATCAGTCATCTCTTCACCCCTTTCAAAAGCGGGTCGATACCGGCAAGACCCTTTTGCCTGAAAAAATATCGACCTCCAAGGCTTTTGAGACTAGCCGGTCATTCCTGGACTTGTGATTCAGATCGCCCAGAGCCCGACGAATGGCCTACAAAAAGCTCGGCGCGAAGATGAACCGCTGGTCCCACAGAGCTAAAGATTCTCGATGACTGGCCGTTGCCCTTTTTCCTACGCAATGAATCTCAAGGAGAGAACATGGAAATCAAAGGATTCCCACCGATGCCTGTTGTAAAGCTCACGGACGAGCAGATCGCCGCCGGTAAAGCCGCGGCGGAAAAATTCAAGGAGAAGCTTGCCTCAGGTGAGATCGTCATCAAGCCGCTGGACGGACCTAGTCCGGTGCAGCCTGGCAAACCTGGCGTCATCTATTATCCAGACCCGATTCAGCCTGGCCAGTCCACCGGCACTCCACTCGTCGCGATCGACACTCCACTGACCTACGACTCGAAAGGCACCGTCCTGCTCAAGCCGCAGGGCTGATTGTCAGCAACGAGCCCATTCACTTGAATGGGCTCACAAGCGGAAACCGATGCTCAGCGCAACTTGACCGCTGTGCCGGTCGCGAACACCACAACCATACCGCCCTTCCCCGCCGGCATGCTGATCTCGAAATCCACCCCGACCACCGCATCCGCCTGCAAGGCCCGCGCCCGCTCCTTGATCTCGTCAGTCGCCTGAACACGCGCCTCCTTCAACGCCCGCTCCAGCGTCTGCGAACGCCCGCCAAAAAAGTCCCGCATCCCGGCGAACATATCGCGAATCACATTCACGCCCTGCACCGACTCGGCACTGACAATGTCCAGATACGCCGTGATCTGCCGGCCTTCGATGGAGTGGGTAGTGGAAATGATCATGGAAGTCGTCCTTTTACATACAGATAAAACCGCGATTGTACCGCCCCGGCAAAATGAAGCCGAACCCATCTCTGTGACCAAAGAAATCCGGACACCAGAATGCACAAGCCCCCTGGCTTCTTGCGAAACCGGGGGGTTTGTTTATGAACTTATGGGTAACGGAACGACCTGGCGGACGAGGGCTGCGTGCCTTTGATGGCAACGACGGGGATACGCAGTTCGGGTTGCGTGATGTCATAGAGCTGCAGTTCACAACCGTCCCCCCGATCCACGAAGACAAACTCCGCCAGATAGACCTTTTGTTTCTCGGGAATAAAGGCACTTGTGATCGGCCCACAGGAGTAAGACGACGGGACGGTCGGATTGGCGGTTAGCTTTTTCTCATACTTGTTCTTCGACGGGTTGAATACATAGTCTTCGTTATAAAGAGTCCGATAGCCCGGTGCCGGAACCTGACTGCTGATCGTCGATGAGCCGCCCACTTGCAGAATCTGGCCAGCATCGGCCTGCATTTCCAATTGGGGAAAACGCTTGGAGACCGCGCTGTCGAGACGGCTGAACCATTCGCCGACTTTATTGCGAAACGGTTTGACTACCGTCCCCAAATGATCAGGACGCCTGTCCGGGTCATTACCTCGGATCACTTCAAAATCTACCGGATTGGCCGTATCGCCTGATGCCTGCATGATCACTTTGGCGTGCTGATCATCGACGACAACCTTCTTCTGCTCGAGCATGATGCCGTCTGTCCAGAGTGTCGGCGCAGAACTGCGAGAGTCGGAGCCGCAGCCACACAACCCCAAAAATAGAACCATCGTGACTATTGTCTTCACTGCGCTTCCTGCGTTGAACTGCCGATGACCTTCCAGGCAAGTAGCGTTTCCTGAAGTCGATAACAAAACGCCACTATCGCGCAGAAACATAACCAAAGGGAACTGACGATACGCGGGAATTTCACCCACATTCATTGGAAACTCAAAAGCCGCGCCTGCTTTTTACTCAGCGAAATGGTGCGCCAGTCCCATACTGTTCCCATATCGCCTTTTTCCAGACGCCAAAAACCACAAACCCCCGACTTTCTCTAGGAAAATCAGGGGTTTGTGTTTACTGAATGTGGCGGTGAAGGAGAGATTCGAACTCTCGATACAGTTTCCTGTATACACACTTTCCAGGCGTGCTCCTTAAGCCACTCGGACACTTCACCGTATCTCTTCAAACATGTTCTGTCTGTCGAGGCGCGTTAATGTAGTCGAAAGCTTTTCTGATGGCAAACTTTTTTTCAGAATTTTCATGCGGTTAAGAGAAAAAGTCGTTTCTGCTGCCGATGGGCCATGGCGATCCGGCCAATCTCGGGTGGGCTCGGCCCTTCTATATAGGCGTAGAGGCGTTTGCCGCGGGGCGCGTTGCGGTGCATCAGCCGGTCGAGGGTGACCGGCGGGTCAGTCACAGTGCTTTACCTGACCGGCGACGGTGGGTAACGTCTGCCCATCTTTCTTATAAGGAATTGCGCCATGAGCGACCTGATTGCCTACCACCTCGAAGACGGTATCGCGACCCTGACCCTGAGCAACGGCAAGGTCAACGCCATTTCCCCGGACGTGATCGCGGCCTTCAACGCGGCGCTGGATCAGGCGGTGGCGGATCGCGCCATTGTGATCATTACTGGCCAGCCGGGCATTCTCTCCGGCGGCTACGACTTGAAGGTGATGACCGCCGGCCCTAAAGAAGCCGTGTCGCTGGTGACCGCCGGTTCGACTCTGGCTCGTCGTCTGCTGTCGCACCCGTTCCCGGTGATCGTTGCCTGCCCGGGTCATGCCGTGGCCAAAGGCGCGTTCATTCTACTGTCCGCCGATTACCGGATCGGCGTCGACGGTCCGTTCAGCATTGGTCTGAACGAAGTGCAGATCGGCATGACCATGCACCACGCCGGCATCGAGCTGGCCCGTGATCGCCTGCGCCGCTCGGCGTTTCATCGCTCGGTGATCAATGGCGAAATGTTTGATCCACAAAGTGCTGTGGATGCCGGTTTCCTCGACAAGGTGGTTTCGGCCGAAGAGCTGCAAGGTGCCGCCCTCGCCGCTGCGCGTCAGTTGAAGAAGATCAACATGACCGCGCACAAGAACACCAAGTTGAAAGTACGCAAAGCGCTGTTGGAAACCCTGGACAACGCGATCATTCAGGATCAGGAACACCTGGGCTGAACCCGGTTCGCTCCTTTATAGAAAAGCCCGACCGTCGTGTCGGGCTTTTTCTTGCACGCACGTTTCAAAACTCCGCAGCTGCTCTAGGACGCCTCTGACCGACAAGTCGGAAACATGCGCTTAAACATCGCCCATCTCCTGACTCTATAGCGGCAATTGCCGAAAACAGTGCACATCCGTACACTGCGCCACCTTTTGTCCCGGTAGGGCCTGAAAATGCTGTTTGTGTTTCGTATGTTATTGATGGGCCTGCACTTTATTCTGGCGGGTGTGCTCGGGGTGATCCTCGGGCTGTGCCGACCATTCAATCCGGACAACAGTCGTCTGTGCGCCCGACTGTACGCACTGCCGGCCATGTGCATCCTGCGCCTGCGAGTGAAGGCCGACGTCGGTCAGCTGATGAGCAAGCCTGACAGCTGCGTGATCATCGCCAACCATCAGTCCAACTACGACCTGTTCGTGTTCGGCAATGTGGTGCCGCGACGGACCGTGTGCATTGGCAAAAAGAGTCTGAAATGGGTGCCGTTGTTCGGACAGTTGTTCTGGCTGGCCGGCAACGTGTTGATCGATCGTGGGAACGCGCACAAGGCGCGCCAGTCGATGCTGACGACCACCGACACCTTGCAGCACAAAGACACCTCGATCTGGGTCTTCCCGGAAGGCACGCGCAACCTGGGTGAAGAACTGCTGCCGTTCAAGAAAGGCGCGTTCCAGATGGCCATCGCCGCCGGTGTGCCGATCGTTCCAGTGTGTGTCAGCAGCTACATCAAGCACATGCGCTTGAACCGCTGGCGCAGCGGGAAAATTCTCATCCGTTCGCTGCCGGCAATTCCTACCGCCGGCCTGACCATGGACGACATGCCCATGCTCATCACCCAGTGCCGCGAGCAGATGCGCGAATGCATCGATGCAATGGATCGGCAACTTCAAGCTGCGTGAAAAAGAAACCCGCCCTGTGCGGGTTTTCTTTTGCCCGGTGAACTGTGCAGATTTCACTGACTCTCAAGCAGCGACACGGCTAAGCTGAAGCCATGTCTCCCCTGCCATCTGCCAATAAGAAGTGAACCACCACCATGGGTCGAGTTGTTGCTGCTGCGGTTTACAGCGCCGGTAAGAAAGTCACCAATATTTCCCTCGATGAAGGCGCCGCCTGGGCCGCCAAGACCGGGCACTTCGTCTGGATCGGCCTCGAAGAGCCGAACGCCCAGGAGCTGGCCAACCTGCAACGCCAGTTCAACCTGCACGAACTGGCCATCGAAGACGCCCTGGAAAAACACAGTCGTCCAAAACTGGAAACCTTCGGCGACGCCCTGTTTATCGTCACCTACTCCCCCGTGCGCGAGCACGGCATTCTGCAGTTCATCGAAACCCACATCTTCGCCGGCAAGGGCTACATCATCACTGCCCGCAACGGCCATTCGGCGTCCTACGCCCATGTCCGTCAGCGCTGTGAGGCGCGGCCGCTGTTGCTGGAGCACGGGGAAGATTTCGTACTGTATGCGTTGCTGGATTTCGTGATCGAAAACTATCAGCCGGTGGGTGAAGCGATCCACGCCGAGATCGATGAACTGGAGCGCAACGTGTTGTGTAGCGCGCTGAACGAGCACGACATCCAGAAGCTTCATGGCCTGCGCCGCGATGTGCTGCGCTTGCGTCGTTACGCGGCGCCGATGGTGGAAATCGGCGAAGAGTTGCAGAAGCTGAGCTTCCCCTTCATCGACAAGAACATGCGTCCTTACTTCAGGGATGTGCAGATCCATGTCACGCGGCAGATGGAAGACCTGACCACCCTGGCCGACATTGCGAGCCAGACCATCGAGATCGGTGTGTTGCTGGAGGCGTCACGCCAAAGCGTGGTGCAGCGCAAGTTTGCGGCATGGGCAGCGATTCTGGCGTTCCCGACGGCGGTCGCCGGGATCTACGGGATGAACTTCCAGAACATGCCGGAGCTGAGCTGGCACTACGGCTATTTCGCCGTACTGAGCTTTATCACGGTGGGCTGCGTGGGACTGTGGGCGAGCTTCAAGAAATCGGGCTGGCTGTAGGTTAAAAAAACGCCCCCGTGTACGGCACAGGGGCGTTTGGGTTCAAGCGGCGTTCGGTTTGTGCGCCACGAAACGCATCATCCATTCGGCCACCGTAGCGCCGTGGTGATCGTTTTCAAGGCTGGCCACACCCTTGCTGTAGATCTGCTCGCCCAACGCTTCCTGGCGAAGTTCCAGCAGTGCCCGCGAGTAATCGTGAATGAATTCCGGATGCCCCTGGAAGCACAGCACCTGATCGTTGATGTGGTACGCGGCGAACGGGCAGAAATCGCTGGAGGCGATCACCGTGGCGTTCTCCGGCAACGCCGTGACCTGATCCTGATGGCTGATCAGCAGCGTCAGCTCTTCGCGCACCGGGCTCATCCAAGGTGCCTTGGCCGCCAGTTTGTAGTTGTGAATGCCGACGCCCCAACCCTGGGTCGCGCGCTCGCTCTTGCCGCCCAGCAGCAGCGCCAGCAGTTGATGGCCGAAGCACACGCCGAGCAGTTTGTCGCCACGCTCATAGCGGGTCAGCAGGTACTGCTTGAGGGTCTGGATCCATGGGTCGGTGCCGAACGAGTCGGCCTTGCTGCCAGTGACCAGGTACGCATCGAACGTCAGGTCATCACTCGGATAGTCGCCCTGCATCACGTTGTATACCGTGAACTCGGCGGCGATCGGCTGTTGCGAGAACAGGCGCTGGAACATCTGCCCGTAACCCTGATATTGATCGACCAGTTCCGGACGCAGGATGTCGGTTTCCAGAATGCAGATGCGTAGCGACATAAAAAATACCTGACACGTGATGGGAATAATGCACACCCCAGAGCCTGCCTTGAAACCACCCGGCAAGGCAAGCCCCGAAATGCGTCCCCGCCCGTTAGAACAACTCGCCCTTCGCAGCCTTTTCCAGCAGCAGCGCTGGCGGCGCGAAACGTTCGCCGTATTGCTCAGCCAGGTACTGGGCCCGCGCGACAAAGTCCTTCACGCCATATTGATTGATGAACTGTAACGCGCCGCCCGTCCAGGCCGCGAAACCGATGCCAAAGATCGAGCCGACATTGGCGTCCGCCGTCGAAGTCAGCACGCCCTCCTCCACACAGCGCACGGTTTCGATGGCCTGTACAAACAGCAACCGGTCACGCACATCCTTCGGCGAAATCTGCCCGTCGGCTGTCTCGAAGCGGGATTTCAGCTCGGGCCACAGGTGTTTCTGGCCTCCCGCCGGGTACTCGTAAAAACCGCCTCCCGCCGCCTTGCCCGGCCGCTTGTATTCGTTGAGCAGCAAGTCAATCACGGCGAACGCCGGGTGCTCAATCAGCGGTTTCCCCTCCGCTTGCAGGTCTTTGGCCGTTTGCTGACGGATATGGCTCATCAGGCTGAGGGAAACTTCGTCAGAGATCGCCAGAGGCCCGATGGGCATGCCGGCCTTGCGTGCTTCGGTTTCGATCATCGGCGCACTGATGCCTTCGCCGAGCATGGCAATGCCTTCGTTGGTGAAGGTGCCAAACACCCGCGAGGTGAAGAAGCCGCGACTGTCGTTGACCACGATCGGCGTTTTCTTGATTTGCAGGACGAAATCGAACCCGCGTGCGAGGGTTTCATCGCTGGTTTGCGCGCCTTTGATGATTTCTACCAACGGCATTTTTTCCACCGGACTGAAGAAGTGCAGGCCGATGAACTTGCTCTGATCCGGCACCGCAGCCGCCAGGCCGGTGATAGGCAAGGTCGAAGTATTGGAGGCGATCACCGCGTCGGCACCGACCACCTGTTGCGCCGCTGCCGAGACTTTGGCCTTGAGCTGACGGTCCTCGAACACCGCTTCGATGATCAGATCGCAACCCGCCAGATCGGCATCGCTTTCAGTGGTCTTGATCCGCGCCAGCACCGCTTCACGCTGCTGCGCAGACATTTGCCCGCGAGCGACTTTCTTGTCCAGCAGCGCCGCCGAATGCGCCTTGCCCTTTTCGGCGGCAGCGAGGTTGATGTCCTTGAGCACCACCTCGATCCCGGCCGAGGCGCTGACATAGGCGATGCCGGCGCCCATCATGCCCGCCCCGAGGACGCCCACGCGCTTCGTCACGTAAGGTGCAAAACCCTGCGGGCGCGAACCGCCGGCATTGATTTCATTGAGCTGGAACCAGAAGGTGCCGATCAGGTTTTTCGAGATCTGGCCGGTGGTCAGTTCGGTGAAGTAACGGGTCTCGATCAGGTGTGCGGTATCGAAATCCACCTGCGCGCCTTCCACCGCTGCGCAGAGAATCCTCTCCGGCGCCGGCAACGTGCCCTGGGTTTTGCTGCGCAGGATCGACGGCGCAATCGCCAGCATTTGCGCGACTTTCGGGTTCGACGGTGTGCCGCCGGGAATCTGATAGCCCTTCACATCCCAACGCTGCACGGCCGCAGGGTTGGCCAGAATCCAGGCCCGGGCCTTGGCCAGCAGTTCATCGCGATCCGCCGCCAGTTCATCGATCAAACCGGCCTGCAACGCCTGCTGCGGACGGACTTTCTTGCCTTCGAGCAGATACGGCAGGGCTTTTTCGATGCCGAGCATGCGTACCATCCGCACCACTCCGCCGCCGCCCGGCAACAGGCCGAGGGTCACTTCCGGCAGGCCGAGCTGCACCGAAGCATCGTCCAGCGCCACGCGGTGGTGGCAGGCCAGACAGATTTCCCAGCCTCCGCCGAGCGCCGCGCCGTTGATCGCCGCGACCACCGGTTTGCCGAGGGTTTCCAGGGTGCGCAATTGGCCCTTGAGCGTCAGCACCATGTCGTAGAAAGCCTTGGCTTCGGGCTTGCCGACCTTGATCAGTTCATTCAGGTCGCCGCCGGCGAAGAAGGTCTTTTTGGCCGAAGTGATGATCACGCCGGCGATGTCATCTTTTTCCGCGAGCAGTCGGGCGACGCTGTCGGCCATGGCCTCGCGGTACACCGCGTTCATGGTGTTGGCGCTCTGGCCCGGCATGTCGATGGTCAGGAGGACGATGCCGTCCTGGCCTTTTTCGTAACGAATGGCTTGGGTCATGACAAGATTCCTTGGGGTCAGAGGCGTTCGATGATGGTTGCGATGCCCATGCCGCCGCCGACGCACAGCGTCGCCAGGCCATAGCGCAGGCGCCGAGCTTCCAGTTCATCGAGCAAGGTGCCGAGAATCGCGCAACCGGTGGCGCCCAGCGGATGGCCCATCGCAATCGAGCCGCCATTGACGTTGACCTTGTCCGGGTCGACGGCCATGTCCTTGATGAATTTCAGCACCACCGAGGCGAACGCCTCGTTGACTTCAAACAGGTCGATGTCTTCGACCCGCAGCCCGGCCTTGGCCAGCGCCTTGCGAGTGGCCGGCGCCGGGCCGGTGAGCATGATGGTCGGGTCGGTGCTGGTGACCGCCGTGGCGACAATCCGCGCCCGAGGTTGCAGGCCCAACGCCCGGCCCTTGGCTTCGGAACCGATAAGCATCAGCGCCGCACCGTCGACGATGCCCGAGCTGTTGCCCGGCGTGTGCACATGGTTGATCCGCTCGACATGACTGTAGACCCGCAGCGCCGTGGCATCGAAACCCATCTGGCCGATCATTTCGAAACTCGGCTTGAGCTTGCCCAGGCCTTCGAGGGTCGACTCGGCGCGAATGAACTCATCGTGATCGAGCAGAATGATGCCGTTCTGATCCTGCACCGGCACCAACGACTTGTTGAACGAACCGTCGGCCCGAGCCCGGGCGGCT
This sequence comes from Pseudomonas sp. GW821-FHT11G12, assembly GCF_058808055.1. Lineage (NCBI taxonomy): Bacteria > Pseudomonadati > Pseudomonadota > Gammaproteobacteria > Pseudomonadales > Pseudomonadaceae > Pseudomonas > Pseudomonas sp. GW821-FHT11G12. The sequence continues at coordinate 70,628 of NZ_JBXARH010000007.1, read as the reverse complement.
TTTTGTTGCGAGTGCAGCGCGTAGGTATCGACGTCCTGACGACTGAAGCCTTCAAGCGTGGCGATCAGATCGGCGCCGACGCCTTGTGGGGTGAAATGGCTGTGCAGGTTGGTCTGCGGGTCCAGCGCCCAGGCACCGCCATCACTGCCCATCGGTACGCGGGACATGGATTCGACACCGCCAACCACCACCAGGTCTTCGAACCCGGAGCGCACTTTCATCGCCCCCAGGTTCACCGCTTCCAGGCCCGAGGCGCAGAACCGGTTGATCTGCACGCCGGCAACGCTGACGTCCCAATCGGCCACCTGCACGGCGGTTTTCGCGATGTCCGAGCCTTGATCGCCAATCGGCGTGACGCAACCGAGCACCACGTCATCGACCTGGCTGGTGTCCAGCGCCGTGCGCGCCTGCAAAGCGGTCAGCAGCCCGGCCACCAGGTTCACCGGTTTGACGCTGTGCAGCGAACCGTCGGCCTTGCCCCGGCCACGGGGCGTGCGTAACGCGTCGAAAATCAAAGCTTGGGTCATGGCGTTCTCGAACCTGTGCGGTGAGTGAAATTCGTGCCTCCACTCTTGGCCGGGACGGTCACGGATTCAATGACCACAGCGCTCAATGACGTTGACGCGCACGCTCAGACGGACGGTCATTCCCGACCAGGTTAACCGGTTCAGGTCAGCGAGCTGTCTAGCAAAAGGGCGGCAAAGAAGCTGGCAATGGGCCTCATGCCTTTTTAATCGCGTTCAGCAGCAAATACATATGAAATGGATCTAAGCCAAGCGTGACGCGGGCCCTAAGGTGAACATGTACGTCGTTGTCGTCGGGTTTTGCCGAGGCAGGCGTTCTTCAACAGGAAGTGCAGCGCTTGCCATCATGGATATGCAGGCAGGCATCAGGAAATAACAAAAAAGGCGGTCAAGCCATGTTCAAACAACCGAAAGTTCGTCAAGCAGGGCTCATTCTTTTCGCCACGACGCTGTTGTTGATTTTGCCGAATCTGACCAAGGTCATCGGCTGATTCAAGCGACAGGTATTGCTCATCGCCACTGAAAATGTGACTGGCCCGCTACCCGGGCCAGCGTGGCTGTGCCAACCTTTGCGCACTTCCACGACATGGACGGCGATCAATTGAAAACGCTCATTCTGTTTGGGGCCATGCTGCTGAGCTTGCCCCTGTCTGCCGCACAGCTGAATCTGGAGCTGGGCGCGAACAGCCGCAACTGGCAGACCGAGGAATTGCTCAAGCATCCTCAGGTACAAACCCTCACGATCAAGAATGATGTGTCCTACAAGAAGGACATGACCTATCGCGCCGTGCCCGTAGCCGCATTGCTGACCGGCATCAAACCGGACGATCACCTGCAAGCCGTAGCACTGGATGGCTTTGCCGCCGAACTGTCTGCCGCGCCGCTGCTGAACACCAAAGGTTCCCGCGCCTGGCTGGCCATCGAAGACCCCGCTCACCCATGGCCGCCGCTGTCGGAAGGCAAGCACAGCGCCGGGCCGTTCTATCTGGTGTGGACCGATCCGCAGGCCGGCCATATCAGCCCGGAACAATGGCCGTTCGAAGTGGCGAGCATCAAACGCATGGCGCCGGTGGCCGAGCGCTTCCCTGCCCTGCTGCCGGATCCTGCGTTGAAGGCCGATGACCCGGTGAATCAGGGTTTTGCGCTGTTCCAGAAGAACTGTCTGGCCTGCCATCGTCTGAATGGTGCGGGGGATGCGCAATTCGGACCGGACTTGAATATTCCTTACAACCCGACCGAGTATTTCGGCGCGGACTTCCTCAAGCGCTACATCCGCGATCCGCAGAGTTTGCGCCAGTGGCCGCAAGCGAAGATGCCAGGGTTTTCCGCCGAGGTATTACCGGATGCGGATCTACAGAAACTGGTGGGGTACTTGCAGCACATGGCCGGGCGCAAGGTTGCGCCCGCCAAGTAACCCGACTACGTCGTTTACTGCTGTTGCACCGAGATGATTGGCGCTGGTGTCGGCGACACCAGCACTTTCGCGTGCATCTGCTCTGACCCGCCGCCCCGGCGCATGCCCCGCACCGGGCAGGCGTCGAGGTAATCCAGGCCCACCGCCAGTTTCAGGTGCCGCTCCGGCCGGGCCAGTTCATTGGTCACGTCAAAGCTGTACCAGGCGTCATCGATCCAGGCCTCGGCCCAGGCGTGACTGGCCAGATGCTCGCAATCCTCGCTGTACAGATAACCCGACACATACCGCGACGGCACACCGAGGCTGCGCGCGCAGGCCAGAAACGCGTGAGCGTGATCCTGGCAAACACCCGCCCGCCCGGCAAACGCCTCGGCGGCGCTGGTGTCGACTTCGGTGGAGCCAGGCTTATAGGTCATGTGCTGATTCAGGCCATGCATCAGGTCGATCAATGCATTGCGGTCGCGTCGTTGCTTGCAGGACTTCTCGGCAAACGCCCGCAGCGCCTCGTCAGCCTCGGTGAGGCGGGTGAAGCGCAGGAATGGCAGCGCCGACTGGCTCTCGTGTTCCGCCTCGCGCAACTCGTCGATATCGACCTGCCCACGAGCACCGATGATGATCGCTTCGTGGGGTTCGTCCATCGTCAGCACGTGCAGAATGTTGCCGAACGGATCGAGCTGGGCGCGCACCGGGCGCGGCAGGTCGAGCTGCCAGCTCAGCACATGCTGACGCTCGCTGTCGTGAGGTGTCAGGCGCAGGTACTGGATGCTCGCCCGCACCTGATCTTCGTAGTGATAGGTGGTCTCGTGGCTGATGGAAAGTCTCATGCGGCCTCCAGGTAGGAACTGTGAATGGCGTTGCCCAACTGGCGCACCAGCGGGATGAACTCGGTGAGCCAGGCGTGCAGCCCTTCCTCGAGGATTTCGTGGATGCCGGTGTAACGCAGGCGTGCGTCCATTTCCGCCGCCAGTCGTTGCGCAGGACGACCGTTGGCCCCCGGCAGTTGCGCGAGGATCTGGTCGATCTCCTCGGTGCAGGCCCGCAGCGAGCGCGGCACGTCGGCACGCAACAGCAGCAGCTCGGCGACATGCCGGGCGCCGGGCGCGTCGCGGTAGATTTCGGTGTAGGCCTCGAACGAGGACAAGGCCCGCAACAAGGCACTCCATTGGTAATAGGCGTGGGCGGTGCCGTCGCTGACCGCTTCGGCCTGATCGCCGGCCATTTCATAGCGGGCGTCTAGCAGGCGCAAAGTGTTGTCGGCCCGCTCGATGAACGTGCCCAACCGGATGAAACGAAACGCATCGTTGCGCATGATGGTGCCGTAGGACGCCCCGCGGAACAGGTGCGAACGTTCCTTGATCCACTCACAGAAACGGCTCATGCCATAGCGGCTGAGGCCCTGGTTGGCGATCCCGCGGATCTCCAGCCAAGTGGCGTTGATGTTCTCCCACATGTCGGCGGTGATCCGACCGCGCACCGCGTGGGCGCTGGCTCGCGCCGCGCCGAGGCAGCTATAGATGCTCGCCGGGTTGGCCGCGTCGAGCGCGAAGAAGTGCAGCAATCGCTCGGCATGCAGCTCGCCGTGGCGTTCCAGGTAGTCGTCCAGCGTGCCGGTGATCAACAGCGGCATCGCCAGTTCGTGCAGACCATCGCCACGGCCGTCCTGCGGCATCAGCGACAGCGAATAGCTGACATCGAGCATGCGGGCGAGGTTTTCCGCCCGCTCCAGGTAACGCGACATCCAGTACAGATCCGAGGCAGTTCTACTTAACATGGCAGGCTTCCTTCAATCCTCGACCACCCAGGTGTCCTTGGTTCCGCCACCCTGGGATGAATTCACCACCAGAGAGCCTTCACGCAGGGCGACACGGGTCAAACCGCCGGGCACAACCCGGGTTTCGCGGCCGGACAATACGAACGGACGCAGGTCGATATGGCGCGGCGCAATGCCGTTTTCGACAAAGGTCGGACAGGTCGACAGCGACAGCGTCGGTTGCGCGATGTACGCGTGGGGCTTGGCCTTGATCCGCTCGCGGAACGCATCGATTTCCGCTGTCGTCGCCGCCGGCCCCACGAGCATTCCGTAACCGCCGGAGCCCTGGGTTTCCTTGACCACCAGATCCGGAAGATTGGCCAGCACATGGGAAAGTTCAGACGGATTGCGGCATTGCCACGTCGGCACGTTCTTCAGGATCGGCTCTTCATCAAGGTAGAAACGGATCATCTCGGTGACGAACGGATACACCGACTTATCGTCCGCCACGCCGGTGCCGATCGCATTGGCCAGCACCACATTGCCGGAGCGATACGACGACAACAGTCCCGGCACGCCGAGCATCGAATCCGGGCGGAAGGCCAACGGGTCGAGGAACGCGTCGTCGAGCCGGCGGTAGATCACGTCCACCGCTTTCGGGCCGTCAGTGGTGCGCATGAAGACCTTGTCGTCGCGCACGAACAGATCGGCACCTTCGACCAGCTCGACGCCCATTTCCCGGGCCAGGAACGCATGCTCGAAAAACGCGCTGTTGAACCGGCCCGGCGTCAGCACCACCACACTCGGGTCGTCGATGGGGCTTGAGCTTTTCAGGGTGTCGAGCAGCAGGTTCGGGTAATGGTCGATCGGGGCGATGCGCTGGGCCGCGAACAGCTCGGGGAACAGGCGCATCATCATCTTGCGGTCTTCGAGCATGTAGCTCACGCCGCTGGGCGTGCGCAGGTTGTCCTCGAGCACGTAATACGTGCCGTCGCCGTCGCGCACCAGATCGACGCCAGAGATGTGCGAATAGATATCGCGGTGCAGATCCAGCCCCTGCATCGCCAACTGGTATTGCTCGTTGGCCAGCACCTGCTCGGCGGGAATGATCCCGGCCTTGATGATGCGCTGCTCGTGATAGAGGTCGGCGAGGAACATGTTCAACGCCTTGACGCGCTGGATGCAGCCGCGCTCGACGATCCGCCACTCGCTGGCGGGAATGCTGCGCGGAATGGTGTCGAAGGGAATCAGGCGTTCTGTCCCTTGCTCGTCCCCGTAGAGCGTGAAAGTGATCCCGGCACGATGGAACAGCAGATCGGCCTCGCGTCGCCGCTGGGCCAACAGCTCGTCAGGCGTATCGGCCAGCCAGCGGGCAAACTCCCGGTAATGCGGGCGGACCTGGCCGCCGGCATCGTACATTTCATCAAAATAGGTGCGGATCATGCCGTACTCCTTGTCACCCCGGACATACAGGCCTTCGCAAGGCCCGTGCCATCGGCATAAACGCTTTGATTTCAATCAGTTGGATATTCACGCCACAAACACCGCACCATTCCTGTGCGGCAAATGCCCCAACCTGATCGCCCCCGCCTCATTGCGACGCAGTGCAGTCGCCTATCACCAGCATAGTCAGAGTTGATTTCACTGCCCGGCGCCGCCTGCGGATAATCCGCACATCCGCTGCGAAACGTCCCTGACGAAGTGCGCAGCCCAACTGATCCGGCTTGCCCTGGCAGCCCTACCGGCCGTAACCCTGACCGGTTTCCTCTCCTTCCGGTCTTCCCTTTCAGCCACCTCTCCCGGTGGCTTTTTTTTGCGCCGGATTCTTGTTTCAGGGTTTTGCCGGGCGATGTTCAGGGTGCAGAAACGACAACGGCCGACCCGAAGGTCAGCCGTTGCTCGACGTGTTGCGAGGGTTATCAGTTCAAACGATGGCGGTTGCGCACCTCCTGCTTCACGCCCCAGCCTTCGATGATGCCGCCCAAGGGCTCGACCACCGCCGAAAAGCCCTGTTCGAAATCGCCAATGTCGTCGTAGGTTGCGTACATCACCTTGCTCAATTCCAGGGACCACGCGCCGTCGTCGCGCGCGCTGACCTGGGCATTGATGGATTCACCGCGAAATTTGCCTGCCGCCCTGCGCGCCCGCTCCTCGTCCGGGAAAATGGCGTAGAACTCGATGGGATGGAATCGGGAAAAATCGAAACCGCCTTCTTTCATGCGGCGCAGCACGCTGCTGCTGATGTCTTCTTGATAGGCTGTGCTCATGAACGTCCCCCTCGCATAGATGGATAGACTTTCCGTATTCCCTGCACCTGGCCGAACGGCTCAAGCGCTACGACAACCGTGTTGCCGGCGGGAAACAAGCATGTAGCTGACAAGACCAGACCTTAGCGATCCGTTCGCTGATCTCGCTTGCAGAGTAGCCCCAAGATAGAGCCGCTGCCAAGGCCTGGTACGTTACGGACAAGAAGATTTTCAGATGGGCGTGATGCTGCGGATTTCGATGCTGTTCTGGGTTTTCAGGCTTTTCGCGCCTGCATCGGAGGTGCGCCCTTCCAGATCGTTCAGATCCAGTGCGGCGGCGACAGGAAGGAGTCGTTCCTTGATCAATCGAGCGGCCTCATCGTCGCTGGGGCATTCCGCGCGCTCGAAGATTTCATCGACAATTTCACCGTGATCATCCACGAAAGTGACTTTCCACTTTTGCATTGGTGCCTCCTCGAACAAACCCGCAAATGGGCTCATATCTATCTCGACTTTTGTCAGGATTGATCGTTCAAAAGCTTTACACCGATGAAACATGAAAAACATTTCATCTGCGGGAACGAAGCCGCTCGCTCCCGCAGTGATAACGGCTGAGTGATCAGTCGTTGCTTGGCTTGTTCACCGCTTGCAGCACGTATTGCGGCAAGGCGAAGGCGCCGATGTGGATTTCCGGGTTGTAGTAACGGGTGACGATGCCGCTGCCGATGAAACGCTGTTGCAGGGTTTCACGGCTCAGCTTGCGGTAGGCCGGGTTGGTCGAGCCCCAGGCGAAGGTCATCGAACCGCCGATGTAGGTCGGCACGGCCGCCTGATAGAAGTGCCAGTCCGGGAACAGGCTGCGCAGGCGACCGGCGGTGGTTTTCACTTCTTCGATCTGCATGAACGGCGTGCCGTTCTGGGTCACGAGGATGCCGCCCTCGTTCAGGCAGCGGTGGCAGGCCTGGTAGAAGTTTTCCGAGAACAGCACTTCGCCCGGGCCGATCGGGTCGGTGGAGTCGGAAATGATCACGTCGAACTTTTCAGTGGTGGTTGCGACGAAGCGCATGCCGTCGTCGATCACCAGGTTCAGGCGTGGGTCGTCGTAGGCGCCCTTGGAGTGGTTCGGCAGGAATTCCTTGCACATGTCGACCACGGTGCCGTCGATTTCGACCATGGTGATGTGCTCGACGCTGGCGTGCTTGGTCACTTCGCGCAGCATGCCACCGTCGCCGCCGCCGATGATCAGCACGCGCTTGGCGGTGCCATGGGCGAGGATCGGCACGTGGGTGAGCATTTCGTGGTAGATGAATTCATCGGCTTCGGTGGTCTGGATCACGCCGTCCAGCGCCATCACCCGGCCCATGCGCGGGTTCTGGAAGATCACCAGGTGCTGGTGTTCGGTGCGCACTTCGTGCAGCAGTTTTTCCATGCGAAAACGCTGGCCGTAGCCTTCGTAGAGGGTTTCCAGGTATTCGCTGGTCTTGGTGACGGTCATGGTGAAGTGCTCCGATGAATGCGCGGGCGCCAATCGTCAGGTTCGATTGCCCGGGAAAGGCGCGCATTCTACGTTGCCGAAGATGACAGGTCGAACCTCACTTCATCGGCTCGGCACAATCCATTGGCGCGAACGGTCAGATCCGCACATTGCCCCGCGGCCCGGCAATCGCCCAGATGATCAGGCCCAGCACCGGCAGGAAGATGATCAACAGCACCCAGAGGATTTTCATCCCGGTCTCGGCGCCGCTTTTCAAGACATTTATGACGGCCCAAATGTCCAGTGCGAAAACAATCAGGGCGAACAGGCTGTTGAACGTGGAACCCATGGTGTCACTCCAGAATAGTGGCATGCACTTTTAGGATAGACGGTCGCGCGCAGGGTTCCCTTTTATTGCGCTCAGACGTGAACGGCGACCTTCAAGGCTTCCAGCGACGGCGCAGCGGCGATGCCGACTTCGGCACACAGTTCCAGCACGCGCGGCACGTCGTTGCCGTAGACCAGCACCACTTGCAGTTCGTCGTCGAGCAACTGGCTGAAGTTCATCAGCGTGTAGCCGCCGTTTTCCTTGTTCATGCTGCTCATCTGCACCTGGATGCGGTTGAGTGCGGTCAGCGCTTCGGTCTTGGCCAGTTGCTTGGGCTTGAGGTTGAACTCCACGCCCGGGCCGAACGAAGCCACGATCTGCGCGAACAGGTCAACGTAGGTGTCGGCCTGGAACAGCACGGTTTCCGGCAGACTGCCGACCACGACCCATTCGCCCAAAGGAATCGGGAAAGTGTCGTCGTAGTTGATGTCCGGATTGGCGGTCAGAAAAGCGTCGGCATCGGCGTAGGCCTGCGCCGCTTCATCAGCGACCTTCTGAATCTCGTCGTCGCCCATGCAGCCGGAGCTGATTTTGCTGATGAGTTCGGCGAGTGCGGCTTTCATGGGGGCGGATCCTGTGGCGAAGAGAATTTTGAGGGCGCGAAGGATAGCGCATTCTCGCCTTCGCCACAGAGCGGGTTCCGGCCCGACGGTTCAGCCCAGCAGTTTTTCCAGCTGCGCGGTGGTGTCCACAGCGCCCATGGTGCGGGCCGCGTCCAGCGCGGTGATGCCGTTGGCGTCCTTGGCTTTCGGGTCCGCGCCCTGGTCGATCAGGAACTCGACGATTTCAACCCGGTTGAACATCGCCGCCATCATCAGCGCCGTGCGGCCGTCGAAGGAAGCGCCTTCAATCTGCGCCCCACCGGCCACCAATGCCTTGACCACCGCCAGGTCACCCTTGAACGCCGCGCCGGCAATCGGGCTCTGGCCGTTGCCGTTGCGTTGTTCCGGGTCGGCCTTGTGCTTGAGCAGCACTTGTACCGCGTCCACATGCCCGTAATAACTGGCGAGCATCAGCAAGGTATCGCCCTTGCTATTGGTCAGGTTGACCGGCAGACCGGCCGTGATCAGGCGATCCAGCATCGCCGCATCGCCGTCGCGCGCCTTGTTGAATACCTGCTCGGTGAATTCGGCAGCTTCTTCGGGGGTCATCTGGCGGCTTTGGTCGGACATGGGGCAACTCCACTTTCGGTCAATCGGAAGCCGATAGTTTCCCGAGCGCGGCGATAGCTGTCACCCCCTTTTTTCCAAGACAGTCGATAGCCAATATCAATAACGGAACTTGCCGGCGCGGATGTCCGCCAGGATTTCATCCGTGACCTGCACGTAGGTTTCAGTACCCGGCAGCCAGGCATAGATCGGGTCATCACCTGTCTGGCCGGGGTCGAAGCCTTCGTTTTTCAAGCGCGTCTTCTGGTATTTGAAGGTGCCGGTGGTTTCCATTTTCACTTTGACCCGCAGGAACAACGGCACCGCATAGGCCGGCATGCGCTGGCGGGCGAAGGCCAGCAGCTCGGTGAAGTCCAGCGTCGCCAGAGACTCGGCCGGCGTGATCGCCGCCATGCCGGCGCGACCGTTGGTGTTGGGAATTTCCACGCCATAGGCCACGGCTTCGGAAATGTGCGGATGCTGGAGCAACAGGTTCTCGACCTCGGTGGTCGAGACGTTTTCGCCCTTCCAGCGGTAGGTGTCGCCGAGGCGATCGACAAACTGCGCATGACCGAAACCGATGTTGCGCAGCAGATCGCCGGTGTTGAAGAAGCGGTCGCCCTTGGTGAATACGTCCTGCAGCACGACTTTCGCGGTTTTCTGCGGATCGGTGTAGCCATCCAGCGGCGCCTTGTCGTCGATCCGCGCCAGCAACAGGCCGCGCTCACCCCGGCCGACCTTGCGCATGAACCCGTCAGCACCGCGAATCGGTTCGCCGCTGTCCTGATCGTAGGCGACCAGTTCCCAGGCCATCAGCGAGAATCCGATGGTGTTGTCGAAATTGAGGATGTTGGTGAAGCCGATATTGCCGTCGCTCGCCGCGTACAGTTCGCAGATGTGATCCACCGCAAACCGGGTCTTGAACTCGGCCCAGGCACCGGGCCGCAAACCGTTGCCGATCATCTTGCGCACGTCATGGCGGCTGTCATCGCTGCTGACCGGCTGATCCACCAGATAACGGCACAATTCACCGACGTAGCCGATGGTGGTTGCGCGGTAGCGGCGTACGTCGCTCCAGAACTGCCGGGCGCTGAACTTGCGGCGAATCGCGAAACCCGAGGCGCCATTGACCGCCGAGCCCCAGCACACGCAAAGCCCGGTGGCGTGATACAGCGGCAAGGTGCAATAGACGATGTCGTCCGGACGCATGTCGAGGGCGATCATGCCGAAGCTCGCCGAGCTGCGCATCCAGCGTCCGTGCTTGAACACGCCGGCCTTGGGCAAACCGGTGGTGCCTGAGGTGTAGATGTAGAAGCACGGGTCATCGAAAAAAATCTGCCGGCTGCTGGCCGGGTTGTCGCTTGGCGCATCGGCGCTGGCGCTGATCAGATTGGTGTAACCCTCCGGGGCGATGCCCGGCTGGCTGAAGGTGTCCTGATCCGCCACGAACCAGGTGCGGGCCGGCGCAATCGTCACTTGCTCGCGCACCGCGGTGAAGGCTGGCAGCAATTCCTCACCGACGACAATCGCCACCGGCGCCACCAGATTGATGCTGTGAATCAGCGTGTCGCGAGTCTGCGAAGTGTTGAGCAGCGCGCTGACGGCGCCGACCTTGGCCAGCGCCAGAATCGTCACCAGCAGTTCCGGGCGGTTTTCGATGAACACCGCCACCACATCGCCTTTGCCGATGCCCTGCCCGATCAGGTAGTGGGCAATGCGGTTGGCCCACTGGTTGACCTGTGAATAACTCAGCACCACCTCACCCGACAGCAGCGCGGGGCCCTCGGGATTGCGCAGCGTCGCTTGCTCGAAGGTCCAGCCCAGGCCACAGGTTTGGGTCGGATCCTTGACGTTGGCCACCTTCATGCCTTTCACCACCCGAGGGATGGCTTTGGCAATCATCGGCAGTTTGCGGAGCATCATGCTCCAGGTAATCGTGTCGCTAGGCGCGTGGCTCATGGCAGCTCCCGTTCGACCTTGGCGTGCAGGCCGGATTTTTTATTGTCGGGCAATCGGGTAAGGCAACCGGCGCTTCTTGAGCGAGGGTCGAGGCCGAAAATACGTCAGCGCTTCGCGGGCTGTACACGCGGTTTTTGCAATGTTTTGTATCCGCCAACGCTACAAGGCGAAACGCGATTGCAGCCGGATGGAATGGTTCCATCGGATCGACAGCGATCCCGCAAAATGCAGGATGCACGATGGCCATTCATGCAGATTGCACGACGACTTGAATTTGCATAATTTCTAACTTGTTGATTTATAACGATTTTATAAAAACAGAATACTGGCACAATCACTGCAACTCCCTCTGCATGCTTGCCATTCAAGTGCATACGGAGCTGAAAGACATGAGCCTGATCCAAGAAAAATTTACCTCCCTGTTCTCCAACTTCAACGTCACCACCCAACCGCGTCCCGATGGCGGGATCCTGCTGACGCTGAAGAGTGCCGACGGCAAAGTGTTCAAACGTGCGCTCACTTATCAGCAACTGCATGCCGGCGACCAATTGTCGTGGGCGATCAGCGCGATCCGTCGTGACCTGGCCGAACAAGCCAGCGAGCTGCCGCAAATCGGCATGCTGCAAAGTCAGCAGCGTTTTGCCCTGCCGACCTATCACTCGATGTAAACACCGCATAAACAAACAGGCCGTGGAGCTTTCGCTTCACGGCCTGTTTTTTTTGCGCATCGATTGTGTGGAATCAGAACGCTTCCGGTTCGATCCCGGTAAAGCTGTCGACGGTCACATGGCCTTCCAGCTCTCCACCCTCACGGGCCAGGCCGCAGGTTTGCAGGCCGGCGGCCTGGGCGGCGTCGAGTTCCTGCACGATGTCGGACAGGAACAGGATTTCCTGCGGTTCGACCCCGATGGCCTGCTGAATAGTGCTGTACGACTGCGCTTCGCGCTTCGGGCCCGACGTGGTGTCGAAATAGCCGCTGAACAGCGGTGTCAGATCCCCCGCCTCCGAGCAGCCGAAAATCAGCTTCTGCGCCTGAATCGAACCAGACGAATAAACAAACAGTTGATACCCGGCCTGATGCCAGCGCTGGAGCGCTTCGACGGCGTCCGGGTAAACATGACCCTTCAACTGCCCGGCCTGATAACCCTGCTCCCAGACCATGCCTTGCAACGCTTTCAGCGGCGTGGCTTTGCGGTCTTCGGCGATCCAGGCCAGCAGAATTTCCACGACCCGTTCAACGTCGGCCTGCGATTCGTTGCTGTCACGGCGCACGGCGTCCAGTTGCTCGGCGACATCGGCGCGGGTGGCGTTCTGGCGAACGAAGTCCGGCAGGTGTTTGGCGGCATACGGGAACAGCACGTCGAACACAAAACTCACCGCGCTGGTGGTGCCTTCGATGTCGGTGAGAATGACCTTGATCGACATCGGCTCAGTCCTCCAGGCGCGGGAAGCGGCCGGCGATGTCTTCGCCGGTGAAGTTGGCGACCCAGCCTTCAGGGTTGTTGAACAGGCGGATCGCCACGAAATGCGGGTTCTCGCCCATGTCGAACCAGTGTTTGGTGCCGGCCGGTACCGAAATCAGGTCGTTCTTCTCGCACAGCACGGCGTAAACGTAATCGTCGATGTGCAGGGTAAACAGGCCACGGCCGGCGACGAAAAAGCGTACTTCGTCTTCGCCATGGCGATGTTCTTCGAGGAACTTGGCGCGGAATTCGGCTTTTTGCGGGTGATCGCTGTTGAGGCTGATCACATCGACGGTGATGTAACCACGCTCGGTCATCAGCTTGTCGATCTGCTCTTTGTAGGCGCCGATCACTTCTTCCTGGCTGGCACCGGGCTGAATCTTCGCGGCGGCTTGCCAGCGGTCGAAGCGCACGCCCTGCTCGGCCAGGGTCGAGGCGATGTCTTCGAAATGGGTCAGCACCTTGTTCGGAATTTCAGGGCTGGAAACGTGATAGACGGACAGGCTGCTCATGGGGGCAATTCCTCGGTATCGGCCTTGCCGTCCGGTTCTTCGAGACCGGTCGGGCACTGCATTCATCAGGCAAATGGGCTGGTTCTGGTGAAGTCAGCCTTGGCGGTTCATGACGCTGCGGGTCTTCAACTCGCATTCAAACAGAAATTCAAAGGCCTCGATCTGGCGCAACGCGTCGCTCATCTGCGCGCCCCAGGTATAGAGGCCGTGACCGCGAATCAGATAACCGACGCAATCGGGATGGGCGTCGAGCCAAGGCTGCACCTTGGCGGCGAGGCGCGCAATGTCCTGATCGTTGTCGAAGATCGGCACCCGCACCCGGGATTCGTGGGTCGAAATACCGCTGAAGGCTTTTTGCAGTTCGTAGTCTTCGAACTCGATGAAATCTTCCGGCGTCAGGCGCGACAGCACCGTGGCGTTCACCGAGTGGGTGTGCAGCACGGCACCTATTTCCGGACGCCAGCTATAGAGCTGGGTGTGCAGCAGGGTTTCCGCGGACGGTTTTTTCCCCGGTTCCAGGCTGTTGCCAGACAAATCGGTGGCCAGCACATCGTCCAGACCCAACTGGCCCTTGTGCTTGCCGGACACGGTCAGCAGCGCTTCGCTTGGCGACAGGCGCGTCGAGTAGTTGCTGCTGGTGGCCGGCGACCAGCCGCGACCGTAAAGAAAACGCCCGGCGTCGACGATTTGCTGGGCAAGCTGTTCACGCGTAAGGCTCATGGCCTGTCCTCTTGCATACGTGTGGCAATGATAACGGCAGCAGCGAGCGCCGCGAGACTGGCAATACTAAAGGTCAATGTCGCGCCGAGGGCATTCCAGCTGTAGCCGGAATACAACGCGCCCAGCGCACCGCCGGTTCCGGCCAGTGCCGCGTACAACGCCTGGCCCTGCCCTTGCTGACGAGCGCCGAAACTACGTTGCACGAACTGGATGGCAGCGGCATGAAAGCTGCCGAACGTCGCGGCGTGCAGCACCTGGGCAAACAGCAGCACCCAGAGGAATTCGGCGAACGAACCTAGCAGCAACCAGCGCAGCGCCGCCAGCAGAAAACTCGCCATCAGCACACGACGCAGGGAAAAACGCGCAAGAATCCGGCTCATGGCCATGAACATCAGCACTTCCGCCACCACGCCAACGGCCCAGAGCATGCCGATCACACCACGGCTGTAACCTAGGCGTTCGAGGTGCAAGGTCAGAAACGTGTAATACGGCCCGTGGCTCATCTGCATCAGCGCCACGCAACCGTAGAACGCCAGCACTCCGGGATTGCGCAACTGCTTGAGAAAACCTTCGCCCGTTGGCCGATTGCCCTGAGGCGGCTGCGCGTTCGGCACCCACAGACTGCTGAGCACGATGCCGGCCATGATCAGCACCAGCGCCGCCGGATAGATGTCGAGGCTGAGCCACTCGAACAATCGCCCCAGCGCCACCACGGTGATGATGAAACCGATGGAACCCCACAACCGAATCTGGCTGTAGCGGGAGGTCTGGCCCTGCAGATGCGCGAGGGTAATGACTTCGAACTGCGGTAACACCGCGTGCCAGAAGAACGCATGCAACGCCATGACCATCGCCAGCCAGGCATAGGTCTTGCTGACGAAAATCAGCGAGAAGGTCAGCAGCGTACACACCGCGCCGAAGCGCACGATGGCCAGGCGCTTGCCGGTGTAGTCGCCGAGCCAGCCCCAGATGTTCGGCGCCACACAGCGCATCAGCATCGGGATCGCTACCAGCTCGCCGATGCGTGCGGCGCTGAATCCGAGGTGATCGAAGTACAGCGCCAGAAATGGCGCCGTCGAGCCGAGCAAGGCGAAATAGAACAGATAGAAACTGGACAGCCGCCAGTACGGGAGCGCCGCCACGGTCAGACCGCAGCGGCTGTGAGTAGACCCATCAGAGCTGACCCAGGACCGGCGTGCTCACGCGCACGTCGGCGTTCTGACCACGGTGACGCAGCAGGTGATCCATCAGCACGATGGCCATCATCGCCTCGGCAATCGGCGTGGCGCGGATGCCGACGCACGGATCGTGACGCCCCTTGGTGATCACTTCCGCTGGGTTGCCATGAATGTCGATCGAACGGCCCGGCGTGGTGATGCTCGACGTCGGCTTCAGCGCCAGGTGCGCCACGATCGGCTGACCCGAAGAGATACCGCCGAGAATGCCGCCGGCGTTGTTGCTGAGGAAACCTTCCGGAGTCATTTCATCGCGATGCTCGGTGCCACGTTGGGCGACTGAGGCGAAACCGGCGCCGATTTCCACGCCTTTGACCGCGTTGATGCTCATCAGCGCGTGGGCCAGTTCGGCATCGAGACGGTCGAAGATCGGCTCGCCCAGACCCGGCATCACACCTTCGGCGACCACGGTGATCTTGGCCCCGACCGAGTCCTGATCGCGGCGCAACTGGTCCATGTAGGCTTCCAGTTCCGGAACCTTGTCCGGGTCCGGGCTGAAGAAGGCGTTCTGCTCGACCGATTCCCAAGTCTTGAACGGGATTTCGATCGGGCCGAGCTGGCTCATGTAGCCGCGAATGACGATGCCCTGCGTCGCCAGGTATTTCTTGGCAATCGCACCGGCCGCCACGCGCATCGCGGTTTCCCGCGCGGAGCTGCGACCGCCGCCGCGATAATCGCGCTCGCCGTATTTGTGGTGGTAGGTGTAGTCGGCGTGGGCCGGACGGAACAGATCCTTGATCGCCGAGTAGTCCTTGGACTTCTGGTCGGTGTTGCGGATCAGCAGGCCGATGGAGCAGCCGGTGGTGCGGCCCTCGAACACGCCGGAGAGGATTTCGACTTCGTCGGCCTCCTGACGCTGGGTGGTGTGGCGGCTGGTGCCCGGCTTGCGGCGATCGAGGTCGCGTTGCAGGTCCTCAAGGGAAATCTCCAGGCCCGGCGGGCAGCCGTCGACAATGGCGACCAACGCCGGACCATGGCTTTCGCCCGCGGTGGTGACAGTGAACAGCTTGCCGTAGGTATTGCCGGACATGCAGGACGCTCCGTGAAATCAAACCCAAATTCATGATGCGCGCCAGTATACGCAGGCTAACCGAGTAGTTCATCCTCGAACCTTGGCGGTGTTGGTGAGTCCAACCGGCACCTTTGCAAATGATGGCGTGATGATGCTGCGAGTTTTGATCTTGAGCCTTACCCTGTTTACTGGCTTTGTCCAGGCGACCGTCCTGCAACGCCCGGTGACTTTGGACACCGGCAGCGGCGAACTTTTCGGCTCGCTGTTACTGCCAAAGTCTGACAATCCGGTGCCGGTTGTCCTCATTCTTTCTGGCTCGGGTCCTACGGATCGTGACGGAAACAACCCGGACGGCGGGCGCAACGACAGCCTCAAGCGACTGGCCTGGGTGCTGGCCAAGCACAATATCGCCAGCGTGCGTTTCGACAAGCGCGGGGTGGCCGCAAGCCTCGCCGCGACGCCGGATGAGCGCAATCTGTCGGTGGATGCCTACGTCGCGGACGCCGTGGCCTGGGGCCAGAAGCTCAAGGCTGATCCGCGTTTCGGCCCGTTGATCCTGTTGGGTCACAGCGAGGGCGCACTGATTGCCAGCCTGGCCGCACCGAAAGTCGACGCCGCTGCGGTCATTTCGCTGTCCGGCACGGCTCGGCCAATCGATCAGGTGTTGCGCCGGCAACTGGCCCGCAGTCTTCCGCCGCCACTGATGCAGCGCAGCAACGAGTTGCTCGACAGCCTCAAGGCCGGCCACACCGACGACAATGTCCCGGCGCCCTTGCAGCCAATATTTCGCCCTAGCGTGCAGCCGTATCTGATTTCGTTGTTCCGTCAGGATCCGTCCGCAGCCTTCGCCCATCTGAAAATGCCGGCCTTGATCGTTCAGGGCAGCAACGACATTCAGGTTCAAGTCGATGACGCCAACCTGCTCAAGGCGGCAAAACCCGACGCGACGCTGGCATTGATCGAAGGCATGAACCACGTGATGCGCATCGTGCCCAACGACGTAAAGCGGCAAATGGCCTCTTACAAGGACCCGAATTTGCCGCTGGCGGCGGAATTGGGGACACGCATCCTCGAATTTATTGACGGACTTCGCACCCGTTAAGCTCTTTTTGCCCTCTAGTCCTGTAGAAAACGGCCGATAAGCCTTTGTCGCCAGCGTACTGGCTGGCGGCAAGCAGCTTGGACAGGATCTCGCCGTTATGACTGATACCCAGACTTCACCCGACACCACCGCTGAAAAAGACGCACCGCCAGCGGTCGAGCTGCCATGGGCGGATGTCCACGTCGAGCACCACAAGATGCTCCGCCTGGCGCCGTTGCAGACCGATCGCAACACCGGAGGGCGGCCGTTGCGCTTTGTCGAATTCGGTTACGCCGAGCGCAACAGCAAAGAACACAGCCTGATGCGCATGTCGATCAAACTGCCGGCGCAGCGTGTGCGCAAAGAGCAGAACCAGCTCGACGTGTGGGTCGACCACAAGACCAAACGCGTGCACTTCGGTCCGGACAGCGGTCTGCAGATCGAACCGCTGAACCGTGGCATCGGCCGCTTCATGGCCGCCCAGGGCATCAACTGGGCGAAAAAGCGCTGGCCCACCTACACCGTCGACGGCATGGACTTGAACAACAAGGACGCGCTGAACGAAGACACGCGCCTGCGCCGCGATCACTTTCTGCGCGTGCATGGCTTTGATGTGGTTTACGCCGACGCCCAGCATTTGAAGGGCAGCGTCAAGGAAGTGCAGGTCGGCGACTTGCTGGGCGACTGGAACAGCGAAAAGCTGCAGATCGTCGAGATTCTCGAGGCCGCGCAAATGTTGCAGCAGGCCGAGCAGAACCTGGCCGAGCAGGAAGTGAAGCTGAAAAAGCAGGAAGACAAGGTCAGCAAGTTCAAGCGTGAAGACGCGGGTTTGCGCTTCACCATTACGTGTCTGGTGGCGTTTGCGGTGTTCCAGGCCGGCTTGCTGATCTGGATTGCCACACACCGCTAAGCCAATGATCGTTCCCACCAAGGTGGGAACGATCGGTTCAGGTCAGACGCGGGAAGCGAACAGGGCCTGATGATCGCGGCACTGTTCGGCGGTCAGCATGAACACGCCATGCCCGCCGCGCTGGAATTCCAGCCAGGCGAAATCGACTTCCGGGTACAACGCTTCGACGTGTACCTGGCTGTTGCCCACCTCGACAATCAGCAAACCTTTCTCGGTCAGGTGATCCGCCGCTTCGGCGAGCATCCGGCGCACCAGGTTCAAACCGTCATCGCCGCAGGCCAGACCCAGTTCCGGCTCATGCTGGTATTCGTCCGGCATGTCGGCGAAATCTTCCGCGTCGACGTAGGGCGGGTTCGACACGATCAGGTCGAAACGTTGACCCGGCAAACCCTCAAAACCATCGCCCTGCACAGTGAACACACGCTCATCGACGCCATGACGCTCGATGTTCTGGTTCGCCACTTCCAGCGCTTCGAACGACAGGTCCGCCAGCACCACTTCGGCGTTCTGGAATTCGTAGGCGCACGCGATGCCGATGCAGCCGGAGCCGGTGCACAGGTCGAGAATCCGCGCCGGCTCGTCGCCGATCCACGGTGCAAAACGGTTTTCGATCAACTCACCAATCGGCGAACGCGGGATCAGCACGCGCTCATCGACGATGAACGACATGCCGCAGAACCACGCCTCGCCCAGCAGGTAAGCGGTCGGAATGCGTTCTTCGATGCGGCGCTTGAGCAGGCGTTGCAGGTTGACCAGTTCGTCGTCTTCCAGCGCGCAGTCCAGATAGCTGTCGGCGATTTCCCATGGCAGGTGCAAAGCGCCGAGCACAAGCTGCCGGGCTTCGTCCCAGGCATTGTCGGTGCCATGGCCGAAAAACAGATCCTCCCCATGGAAGCGGCTGACGGCCCAACGGATGTGGTCGCGCAGGGTACGAAGTCGGGAAGTGATCACGGGGCAGAACTCCAGAAAAAACGACTGGCGATTCTACCAGCCAAAACGCGCCACGACGACGCAGGAAAAATCCCGGGGCGACGGTAGGAGTGTTCCGAATTCTTTATCAGCTATTGAACAGAACGTGTAACTTGACGAGGCTGCAGGCCAGTAACGACGGTGCCTACGATGGTAGCGATTCACAGAACCGCTCAGCCAGAGGACAATGTCGCAAAAGCCCCACCCCAAGGAGCCCCAGAATGTCCGTTCCAAAAACGATGTTTCAACTCAGCGGTCGCGGTTACGCAGCGGCCACGTTGAGCCATGCCACCGTGGTCATCATCGATGCCCAGAAAGAGTACCTCAGCGGCCCGCTGGCCCTGAGCGGCATGGACGCGGCTGTCGCGAACATCAAACAACTGGTTGCCGCCGCCCGCGCAGCCGGCCGTCCGATCGTGCACGTACGCCACCTCGGCACCGTCGGCGGTCTGTTCGACCCGCAAGGCGAACGCGGCGAATTCATCCCCGGCCTGGAACCCCTGGGCGATGAAACCATTATCGGCAAACTGCTGCCGAGCGCTTTCCACGGCACCGAACTCTACGATCGTCTGCAAACCATCGGTTCGCTGGACCTGATCGTCTGCGGCTTCATGAGCCACTCCAGCGTCAGCACCACCGTGCGCGCAGCGAAGAACCTGGGTTTCCGTTGCACCCTGGTCGAAGACGCCTGCGCCACCCGTGACCTGCCGTTCAAGGGTCGCGTGCTCAGTGCCGAACAGGTTCAGGAGGCGGAAATGGCGATCATGGCCGACAACTTCGCCACCCTCGCGCTGACCCAGGATCTGATCTGATCGAGCGTAAATGAGCGGCTCAGCCCGCCGCTCATCTGCAAAGACCTCGCATTTGCTTCAATTACCCTAGCCTCAGGAACAACCCGGTCAACTCCCGGTCGAAGGGCCGATACCCATTGAGGAAGGTCGGAATGAAGTTATCCGATGGATTTGACGCACGCCGCTTGCGGCCCAAAGGCCAAAGCAACTGGCGTTTTCGTTTCGGCGCAGCGATCGCCGCCATTCTGGCGACGTTCGGCGTGCTGCTGGCTCTGGCCGGGGCCGCCAGCCTGCTGGGGCACCCACCGGCACTCGGCGACTTGAACGCAACTCCGATGGGCTCGGCGATCATTCTCGCTGTCGGCCTGTTGTTCCTGTATTTCGGCGTGGCCCTGTGGCGTCGTTGCCGGCGTCGCGCACGGCAATCGCGGGAACTGAACATGTCCCCGCACCTGATGAAAAAACACGACTGAATCGACGGCCTGGCTTTTTGCCGGGCCGTTTTGTGTCTGTTTGGGTAAACTGGCCGCCCTTCGCGGAGGCTGATATGCAAGACGACGATTTTTCCCTGTTCAAAAGTGCGATCCAAGGCGTCAAGCCGATCAAGCACGACCGCGCCGACACCGGCAAACCCAAGGCTGACCGTGCACAGATCGCCAAGCTGCGCCAGTCCGCGACCATCCGTACCGAAACCACCACTGTTGACGGTCTGTCCGATCAGTTCGTGATCGACGTCGGGCCCGAAGACGAGCTGATGTGGGCCCGCGACGGGGTGCAGGAAAGCCAGATGCGCAAGCTCAAGGTCGGGCAGATCCCGTTCGAAGGCAGCCTCGACCTGCACGGCATGAGCGTCGAAAAGGCCCGGGAAACCCTTTGGGCGTTTCTCGCCGAAGCGACCAAATTCGAAATCCGCTGCGTGCGCGTCACCCACGGCAAGGCTGTGCGGCTGGACGGCAAGCGGCCGATGATCAAGAGCCACGTCAACACCTGGCTGCGCCAGCATGCGCAAGTGCTCGGTTTCTGCTCGTGCCAGGCGAAACACGGCGGCGCCGGCGCGGTTTACGTGATGCTCAAACGCACCATGATGGAAGGCCGTGACGAATAATCCCGTCACACCGAACTTGCAGGGTCGTGTCCGCCACCGTACCCTTGCCCTTTGCGAAAATCCCCACAGGTAGTTTCATGTCCCTGGAACAGAATTACACCGCGATTCTCGGCCAACTGGGCGAGGACGTGTCCCGCGAGGGCCTGCTCGACACGCCAAAGCGTGCCGCCAAAGCCATGCAGTACCTCTGCCGCGGTTATGAACAGACGCTCGAAGAGGTCACCAACGGTGCCCTGTTCAGCTCCGACAACAGCGAAATGGTGCTGGTCAAGGACATCGAGCTCTACTCGTTGTGCGAACACCACCTGCTGCCGTTCATCGGCAAGGCCCACGTCGCGTATATCCCGAGCGGAAAAGTGCTGGGCCTGTCGAAGGTCGCGCGGATCGTCGACATGTACGCCCGCCGCCTGCAGATCCAGGAAAACCTCAGCCGCCAGATCGCCGATGCGGTCCAGCAGGTCACCGGCGCGCTGGGCGTGGCCGTGGTGATCGAGGCCAAGCACATGTGCATGATGATGCGCGGTGTGGAGAAGCAGAATTCGTCGATGATCACCTCGGTGATGCTCGGTGAGTTCCGCGAAAACGCGGCGACCCGCAGCGAGTTTCTCAGCCTGATCAAGTAATTCGTGACACAAAAAAACCGGCGTTGATCGCCGGTTTTTTTTCGCCCGTGAAAAATCGGGTAAGCTGCGCGCCTTCTTCAATGTCCCTGTGAGGCTTGTAACGTGTTCGTCAAAGCGCTTCGTGTCGGCCTCGGCCAACTGATCATCTTCGTTGATTTCCTGACCCGCCCGGGCAAGAAACAGCGCCCCGCCGCTGCCCAGGCTCAGGTGGATACCGCCGCGAAAGACCTGACCCTGTATCAGTTCCACGCCTGCCCGTTCTGCGTGAAGACCCGCCGCAGCCTGCGTCGCCTGAATGTGCCGGTGGCCCTGAAGGATGCGAAAAACAACGAGCAGGATCGCCAGACCCTGCTGGAACAGGGTGGCAAGATCAAGGTGCCGTGCCTGCGCATCGAAGAGAACGGTCAGACCACCTGGATGTATGAGTCCAACACGATCATCGAATATCTGAACAAGCGGTTCGCCGCAGTCTGAATAATAAAACCGGCCTGATGGCCGGTTTTTTTATGCCGCCTGTGCGGCCTGCGCGTGGCGCACCACCGCTGCCAGACGCTTGAGGCCTTCGTCCAGCCGGGCGGGGTCAATGTGGCTGAAGTTCAGGCGCAGATGACCGTGGTTGCGATCCGGGTCGGGGAAAAACGGCTCGCCCGGCATGAACGCCACATCGTTGGCCAGCGCGGTGTTCAGCAACGTACGTGTGTCCAGCGGCTGCTTCAGCGTCAGCCAGAAAAACAGCCCGCCCTGGGGTATATTCCAGTCAGCCAGATCGGCGAAGTGAGTTTCCAGCGCTGATTGAAAAGCATCGCGACGCTGACGGTAGAAGCCGCGCAATTCACTCAAGTGCTGTTGATATTTCTCGCTGCCGATCCACTGCAACGCCTGCCATTGGCCGATGCGGTTGGTGTGCAGATCCGCCGATTGTTTGAGTTTGAGCAGGTGCGGAAACAGATCGGGGCTGGCGATCAGGTAGCCGACGCGCAGACCCGGCAACAGGGTTTTCGACACAGTGCCGGTGTAGATCCAGTTGGATTTCTTCAAACGACCGGCAATCGGTTGGGCGCTGCCGCCGTCGAAGGTCAGTTCGCGGTAAGGCTCGTCTTCGATCAGGGTTACGCCGAATTCGTCGAGCAGTGCTGCGACGGCCTCGCGCTTGGTTTCGCTGTAGCGCACGGCGGACGGGTTCTGGAAGGTCGGAATCAAATAGATGAACGCTGGGCGATGCTGCTCCAGGCGCTGGCGCAGTTGTGCCAGATTTGGTCCATCGGCCTCCAGCGGCACGGTCAGGCAATCGGCGCCGAACAGCTGGAATATCTGCAAGGCCGCCAGATAGGTCGGCGCTTCGAGCAGGATTTCGGTGCCCTTGTCGATGTACAGCTTGGCCGCCAGGTCGAGGGTTTGCTGGGAACCGCTGACCACCAACACCTGACTCGCCTCACACGGCAACCCCAGCGCCCTCGCCTCTGCCGCCAGGGCTTCGCGCAACGCGGGCTCGCCTTCGCTCATGCCGTACTGGCCGAGAGACAGCGGCATGTCGGCCCATTCGACCTTCGGCAGCATGGCTTCAGCAGGCAAACCGCCCGCGAAGGACATGACTTCCGGGCGCTGAGCTGCGGCCAGGATTTCACGGATCAGAGAACTTTTGAGACGCGAGACACGTTCGGAAAAAGCCATGGAAGTCACCGCTAGCGAGGCATGAGAAAAATGAGTCAAACTTATTGACTGAAATTACGACAACCTCAGCGGAAACGTCAATATGATTGACCTTAAAAACTGCGCCAGCCAACAACAAGCCATGGAAGCGTTCTTCTTCGGTTACCAGGCGTTCACCGCCAAGGCTGACGAAATGCTTGAGCGTCGCGGCCTGTCCCGCGTGCATCAACGCATCGTGTTTTTCATCGCCCGCTACCCGAACCTGAGCGTCAAGGAGTTGCTCGCGCTGCTCGGTGTGAGCAAACAGGCACTGAACATGCCGTTGCGTCAGTTGCAGGAAATGCACCTGGTGGACAGCGTGGCGTCCGAAGAAGACAAACGGAAACGACTTCTGACGTTGACCGTCGAAGGCGCGAAATTTGAACAGGCATTGCGCCGCGAGCAGGTGAAATTGCTGGAGCGAGTGTTTGCCGAAGCGGGCGAAACGGCGGTCAACGGCTGGCTGGCGGTGAATCTGTCGTTGGGGAAAAACCGCGCCGCCGAGTGATATAGCCCGATCCTCAAAACTTTCGTCGACAAAACCAAAAACATTATTTGCTTTATTTGTATACAAAAGCATAATCCACAGCGTGCGAGTTCCTGACCGCATGGTCAACAAATTCGCGTATGCCTCAAAGGACCGCTGCCACCCCCTCATAGGGTCCGGTCCTGGAAATAACAATAAAACTCTTGAGGAGTACTCGCTGTGGAAAGCCGCAAATCCGAAGCATCGACGCTGGAACTCTCGCCGCCGTTACGCAATGGCCTGCTTGAGCGCCTCTTTAAACTCAGCTTGCATGGCACCACGGTGAAGACCGAGCTGATCGCCGGTCTGACAACCTTCATCACCATGGCCTACATCATTTTCGTCAACCCGAACATCATGGCCGATGCCGGGATCGATCACGGTGCGGCCTTCGTCGCCACCTGTATCGCCGCCGCGCTGGGCTGCCTGCTGATGGGTCTGTACGCCAACTGGCCGGTGGGCCTGGCGCCGGGCATGGGCCTCAACGCGTTCTTCACCTACACCGTGGTCGGCACCATGGGCTACAACTGGGAAACCGCGCTCGGTGCGGTGTTCGTCTCGGGTGTGCTGTTCATGATCCTGACCTTTTCGCGGATTCGCGAATGGCTGCTCAACAGCATTCCGGTCAGCCTGCGCTTTGCGATGGGTGCCGGTGTGGGTCTGTTTCTCGGGCTGATCGGCCTGAAGACCGCCGGCATTGTCGTCGACAGCCCGGCCACGCTGATCAAGCTTGGCTCGCTGCGTGAACCCGGCCCGCTGCTCGCCGCCATCTGCTTCCTGATGATCGCGATCCTCAGCTACCACAAAGTGTTCGGTGCAATCCTCATCAGCATCATCACCGTGACCCTGGCTGGCTGGGGCATCGGTCTGGTGCACTACGAGGGCATCATGTCCGCCCCACCAAGCCTGGCGCCGACCTTCATGGCCATGAACGTCGCCGGCGTGTTCAACGTCAGCATGATCAGCGTCGTGCTCGCCTTCCTTTTCGTGCACATGTTCGACACCGCCGGCACCCTGATGGGCGTTGCCCAGCGCGCCAATCTGGTAGGCGCTGACGGCCGCATCGAAAACCTCTCCCGCGCCATGAAAGCCGACTCCGCCTCCAGCGTATTCGGTGCAGTCGTCGGCGTTCCGCCGGTCACCAGCTATGTGGAAAGTGCCGCCGGTGTAGCGGCTGGTGGTCGGACTGGTCTTACCGCAGTCACCGTCGGTGTGCTATTTATAGCCGCGATGTTCTTTGCACCGCTGGCCGGCATGATTCCCGCCTACGCCACCGCCGGCGCGCTGATTTATGTAGCGATGCTGATGATGGGCGGCATGGCGCACATCGAATGGGACGAAGCGACCGACAGTATTCCGGCCATCGTCACCGCGATCATGATGCCGTTGACCTTCTCGGTCGCCGACGGTATCGCGCTGGGCTTCATTACCTATGTCGCGCTGAAGGCCGGCACCGGTAAATACAAAGAGATCTCCGTCAGCCTGTGGGTGCTCTGCGCGATCTTCATCGCCAAGTTCATCTTCTTGTAAGCGTCACGCGGTTCGAGCGTCAAAACAGCCTCACCCTTGCGGGTGGGGCTTTTGCACATTCTTGATAACGATAAAAAGGAGAAAGTGATGAGTCTGGAAACCTGGCTGCTGTTCAGCGGCGCTGCGCTTGTGGTGATCCTGATTCCGGGGCCGCTGTCATTGCTGATGATCAGCAACAGTCTGAATTACGGTTTGCGCCGTTCATACCCGGCATTTCTCGGTGGCGTATTCGCATCGATCTGCCTGCTCAGTGCCTCGGCGCTGGGGCTGGGTGCCCTGCTGCTGGCGTCCGAAAAACTGTTCAGCGCCCTGAAAATCATCGGCGCGATCTACCTGTTCTACCTCGCCTGGCAGAGCTGGCAGCAATCACGCCAGCCATCGACCGGCGCCGAGGTTCCGCAAGCGGCACCGGTTCCGAAATTCCGCGCATTGTTCAGCCGGGCCTTCGTGCTGGGCGCGAGCAATCCGAAAGACATTTTGTTCTTTGCCGCGTTTCTGCCGCAGTTCCTCAGTGCGCAACAACCGTTCCTCCCACAACTGCTGGTGATGATCGCCACCTGGACGGTGCTCGATCTGCTGTGCAAGTTGACCTACGGGCTCGGTGCCCATGGTGCGGCGCGCTACCTGCGCAGCGGCAAGGGTCAGAGCTGGTTCAACCGGATCAGCGCCGGTCTGTTTGGCGGCGCAGGTACCGCATCGCTGCTGAGCGGTCACTGAAATATCGCGTCCTGACTGCCCAGATTTGCAACTGACTGCCGCCCTCGAATCGCCATGCGAGGGTGGCAGACGCTTCGCTAAACCCCCTCGCCTCTTCTGATGAACGATTGCCCGATCGGGTCCATCTGTCTTCGCTATACATATGTACCACCCGTCAAAACCCCGGCTTGACGATCATTTCTGCGCATCGTGCGCCTCATCTGGCGCACGGAGGCGGTGCCCTCCAGATAATCGATTGCCTGACAGAGCCAAACAATCAATGAGCCCCAAACGCCCCACCCGACCGAAAACAGATACGCCGGATACCACGCCTGTCGTACGGGACACCCCGCCGGACACTCCAACACCACCGCGCCTGATGCCCGACACCTTGATCGATCCGACCTTGAGCCACCCGGCCTGGCAGTTGCCTGCGCCACCTGTGACCCGCCGGCAGATGATCGAAATCTACGACCTCCCTGCCGAGACGCACGTCCGGGACAGCACCGTACAAAGGCCGATCGGCAGTTATTTTCTCGCACCCGGGCTGGTCAACCGACTGCCGCCTCCCGACCTGCTGAACGGCATTCGTTCAGCGGGCCGCCATGCCTATGTCGATCTTGTCGAGGGCGGAACGGTGCAGATCGGACCG
This sequence comes from Pseudomonas sp. GW821-FHT11G12, assembly GCF_058808055.1. Taxonomy (NCBI): domain Bacteria; kingdom Pseudomonadati; phylum Pseudomonadota; class Gammaproteobacteria; order Pseudomonadales; family Pseudomonadaceae; genus Pseudomonas; species Pseudomonas sp. GW821-FHT11G12. Next base: position 44,211 of record NZ_JBXARH010000007.1, on the reverse strand, counting down.
GATGCACAGAATGGAATGAGAGCCAGGCTTTCGAACGAGCTCCTCGCGTCCGGTCCGTTGCTGGAACGGGTTGAGGGGACGCTGGTGTGGCGTCCGGTCCTGACGGGAAATGCGCCGGACGCCGGCACCTCGCAATTGTTCATTTCACGCCACCGAGTGCCGGATGATGAACCGTCCGCCGTACCGTCAAAACGCCCACGCCTTGAGGAGACGCCGTGGAACGGTTGGAGCATCGACCCGCAACACGCCACCCCGGGCGACATCCGCGTCGACGGGATTCAGTACAAAGTCATTCCACGCGGCAACGCGAACGATCCGATCGTCTACATCAAGAACCCGAATCATCTGATCTACGACTTCGACCTGCTGGACCGCACACTCAGACTGGACCCGCAGCAACAGCCGCGAGGCGCCATTCAGGTTCCACCGGCCCAGCACTGGCAAATTGATCCGACGTTACCGTTCGAACGCCCATTGACGAATTACGTCAGCCAATACTTTCCGGAGTTATCGGCGACCTCACTGGAGAACATCGCCTTCCATCAGTTTGTACTGGCGAATGGCGCCAACATCGCCACCGGCTCGGGACTGACCCTGCTGCGACAAACCTTCAACGACTGGAAAACCGGAAATTCCCATCCACGCCCGCAACTGGCTGACCCACTGCTGATGCTGCCGATTCTGCCGACGTCGGGTGGTGGAGCGATCCGCGTCATCGAACTGCCGACACCGACACCGGGTGGCCCATTGCAGCGACTGGATTTCGATCCGGCGCTGTTTCGCCAGGAATGGCTGTATTCGACCAACACTCAATCGGCGGTGGATCTCAAACGTTTCATGGCGACGCTGCTGACCCGTAACGGCTACGCCGTGTTCGATCCCAGCCCGTCCAACTCTTTTCCGGCGCTGGTGTTCAAACGCACCGGGCATGACTACGTGTTTTTCATCAGCCTGCATCGCATCCGGGGTCGCAAGATCAACCAGACGCTGAATGTCGATCAGCACAGCGCCAGCCTGCGCCTGCACATTCAGGTGGGTGCAGCGGCGGCAGCGGCGGTTATTGCAGCACACGCCACCCACAAAGTCGTCTGGCTCAGGGGCGGCCCGCAGACGCTGGCGAACGCTGACGACACGGTGTTTATCGTGCGCGACGGACACGCGCGGCTGTGATCGCAGGTTGCTGAATGACCGACGAAAAAAAGCCCGCAGTGTGAGCGGGCGAAAGACCAAAGAAGCTATATGCGCAGTCGCTTCCCGGTAGGGGCAGCTGCTTGGGGGTCAGCTGCCCCGATAGGTGGAATAGCTGTAAGGCGAGATCAGCAACGGTACGTGGTAGTGATCCTGTTCGGCAGAGATGCCGAACCGCAGCACCACCACGTCCAGAAATGCCGGCTCCGGCAACTGGACGCCACGGGCGCGGTAGTAATCGCCGGCGTGGAACTGAACCTGATAGACACCGGTACGGTAGTCATCGCCTTGCAGCAGCGGCGCATCGACCCGGCCATCGCTGTTGGTAAGCGCACTGGCGACCAATTCCAGGTGCGAACCTTCAACACGGTACAGCTCGACCTTGATCGAGCTGCCCGGGCAACCGTGTGCAGCGTCCAAAACGTGTGTTGTCAAACGTCCCATTGATTCTGCGCGCCTGCCTGCGTGGAGCAGTCAGACTTCGCGCCTCCCGAAGTCAGTTGAAAAGGAGACCGCACCGTTTCGGAGCACGAAAAGCTGCGGCGAGCGATTGATTAAGACACTTTTCAAAAAAATTGTACACAATAAAAACGACATTTTTCCTCTTACCCCCGCCATCCTCCGATTTCCCGGTGATCTGCCCTTGCACCATGCATTCATTGAACCCCCAGTCCATTAGCTGACTGGTCAGGCAGGTTTCTTGCAGGCTCACGCCATTAGCAGTAAAAGATGACAGCCGGTGAAAAATGCGAAAATTCAGGCTTACAAATTGAGAATAAAGTTGTATACAATCAGCCCATCGCTGTGACGCCAGCCTGTGCAGGCCGTTACACAACCTGTCAACGAATAAGAAGGAAGACTGCAGTGAGCGCTGACTACCCACGCGACCTGATCGGTTACGGCAGTAACCCTCCTCACCCACACTGGCCGGGCAATGCCCGGATCGCCCTGTCCTTCGTACTCAATTACGAAGAAGGCGGCGAGCGCAACATTCTGCACGGCGACAAAGAATCGGAAGCCTTCCTCTCGGAAATGGTCGCGGCCCAGCCTCTGCAAGGCGCGCGCAACATGAGCATGGAATCGCTTTACGAGTATGGCAGCCGTGCCGGCGTCTGGCGGATCCTGAAACTGTTCAAGGAATTCGACATTCCGCTGACCATCTTCGCCGTGGCCATGGCCGCCCAGCGCCACCCGGACGTGATCCGCGCGATGGTCGAGGCCGGCCACGAGATCTGCAGCCACGGCTACCGCTGGATCGACTACCAGTACATGGACGAGGCGCAGGAACGCGAGCACATGCTCGAAGCGATCCGCATCCTTACCGAACTCACCGGCGAGCGCCCACTGGGCTGGTACACCGGTCGCACCGGCCCGAACACCCGTCGTCTGGTGATGGAAGAAGGCGGTTTCCTCTACGACTGCGACACCTACGACGACGACCTGCCCTACTGGGAACCGAACAACCCGACCGGCAAGCCGCACCTGGTGATCCCGTACACCCTGGACACCAACGACATGCGCTTCACCCAGGTCCAGGGTTTCAACAAGGGCGACGACTTCTTCGAATACCTCAAAGACGCGTTCGATGTGCTGTACGCCGAAGGCGCCGAAGCACCGAAGATGCTGTCGATCGGCCTGCACTGCCGTCTGGTGGGCCGTCCGGCGCGTCTGGCTTCGCTCAAGCGTTTTATCGAATACGCCAAAAGTCATGAACAGGTGTGGTTCAGCCGTCGCGTCGACATCGCGCGTCACTGGCACGAAACCCACCCGTACCAAGGGGCTGCCAAATGAGCACCTTTCAAACCCTGAAACCGTCGACCCTGAGCCGCGACGCCTTCGTCAACGCCTTCGCCGACATCTACGAACATTCGCCATGGGTGGCCGAGAAGGCCTTCGACCTGGGTCAGGACGCGTCGATCGACCAGATCGAAACCCTGCACCAGCGCATGAGCGACATCCTGTTGAGCGCCGATCACGCCAGTCAGCTGGCACTGATCAACGCTCACCCGGACCTGGCCGGCAAAGCTGCCGTCCAGGGCCAGTTGACCGAAGCCAGCACCAATGAACAGGCTGGCGCCGGTATTCACCAATGCACGGCCGAAGAGTTTTCTCGCTTCACCGAGCTGAACGACGCCTACAAGGCCAAGTTCAAGTTTCCCTTCATCATGGCGGTAAAAGGCAGCAACCGGCATCAGATCCTCGCGGCGTTCGAAACGCGCATTCACAACCCGGTCGACACCGAGTTCAAATGCGCGCTGGCGGAGATCAACAAGATCGCCCTGTTCCGTTTACTGACTCTTTAGCGAGCATGGCCCGAGCGTGTCAGACGCGGAGAACGCCCAGGGCCTCGCAAGCATCCCAAGCCACTTATTTAAAGGCAGACAAGAAGAATGAAAGCTTACGCCGTACCTTTCGAGAAGTTCGTCAACCTGGCCGATGCCCGTCTGGGCACCAAAATCATCTCGGTCACCGATGACTGGTTCGCAGACGCCAATCGTCTGTTTCAGCCGACCCCGGCCGTGTGGAAGGAGGGCGTGTTCGATGACAACGGCAAGTGGATGGACGGCTGGGAATCGCGCCGCAAGCGCTTCGAAGGCTACGACAGCGCGGTAATCCGCCTGGGCGTACCGGGTTCGATCAAAGGCGTGGACATCGACACTTCATTCTTCACCGGCAACTTCCCGCCATCGGCCTCTCTGGAAGCGTGCTTCCTGGCCTCGGGCGAGCCGGACGAAAACACCCAGTGGACTGAAGTGCTGTCGGCCGTCGAGCTGCAGGGCAACAGCCACCACTACCACGAAATCAGCAACGACAAGGCGTTCAGCCACCTGCGCTTCAACATCTACCCGGACGGCGGTGTTGCCCGTCTGCGCGTGTACGGCATTCCGTTTCGCGACTGGTCGGCTGTTGGCGACAACGAGCAAGTGGACCTGGCAGCAGCCCTCAACGGTGGCCGCGCCCTCGCCTGCTCCGACGAACACTTCGGCCGCATGAGCAACATCCTCAACCCGGGCCGTGGCATCAACATGGGCGACGGCTGGGAAACCGCGCGTCGTCGTACCCCGGGCAATGACTGGGTGATCGTCGCGCTGGGCCACCCGGGCGAGATCGAGAAAATCATCGTCGACACCCTGCACTTCAAGGGCAACTACCCGGACACCTGCTCGATCCAGGGCGCGTTCGTCAAGGGCGGCACCGACAGCCAGATCGAAACCCAGTCGCTGTTCTGGCGCGAACTGCTGCCGAGCCAGAAGCTGGAAATGCACGCCGAACACACCTTCGTCGAGCAGATCAAGGCACTGGGCCCGATCACCCACATCCGTCTGAACGTGTTCCCGGACGGTGGTGTGAGCCGCCTGCGCGTACTGGGCAAAGTCGCGAAGTAACACCCGATCGTTCCCACGTCGAGGCGTCGAACCGTCTGCGTGGGAATGCATACCGTGACGCTCCGCGTCACAGTGGACGCGGAGCGTCCATGGCAGCGTTCCCACGCAGAGCGTGGGAACGATCAATTTTCAAGAGATTAAGAAGAACAGCATGCGCACACTGACGATTGAACCGCTGACCAAAGAAGCCTTCGCCCCTTTCGGTGACGTGATCGAAACCGACGGCAGCGATCACTTCATGATCAACAACGGTTCGACCATGCGCTTCCACAAACTGGCGACGGTCGAAACCGCGACGCCTGAGGACAACGCGATCATCAGCATCTTCCGCGCCGACGCGCAGGACATGCCGCTGACCGTCAGCATGCTGGAACGCCATCCGCTGGGCAGCCAGGCTTTCATTCCGCTGCTCGGCAACCCCTTTCTGATCGTGGTCGCGCCACTTGGCGATGAACCTGTATCAGGCTTGGTCCGCGCCTTCGTCACCAACGGCAGGCAGGGCATCAATTACCATCGCGGCGTCTGGCACCATCCGGTGCTGACGATCGAAAAGCGGGATGACTTCCTGGTGGTTGATCGCAGTGGCACAGGCAATAACTGCGATGAGCATTTTTTCAAAGAGGATGAGCGTTTGATCCTCGCCCCCCACCAATAAGAGAAGGTCTGATCACTCGACAACAAGAGTGACAGGCGAGAGGTAAAGACTGTGGAAGCACATCTGTTGGAATGGCTGAACCTGAGCGTGCGCTGGGTTCACATGATCACTGGCGTGGCCTGGATCGGCGCGTCGTTCTACTTCGTCTGGCTGGAGAACAACCTCAACCGCGTCAACCCGAAAACCGGTCTTGCCGGTGATCTGTGGGCGATCCACGGCGGCGGTATCTATCACCTGGAAAAATACAAACTGGCCCCTCCGTCGATGCCGGAGAACCTGCACTGGTTCAAATGGGAAGCCTATTTCACCTGGATGTCGGGGATCGCGCTGCTGTGCGTGGTGTTCTACTCCAACCCCGTGCTCTACCTCGTGGCACCCGGCAGCGGCCTGACCGGCCCTGAAGGCGTGGCCATCGGCATCGGTTCGCTGATCGCCGGCTGGTTCATCTACGACTTCCTCTGCGATTCGCCCCTCGGCAAGAAACCTGCCCTGCTCGGCTTCATCCTGTTCGTGCTGATCATCGGCGCGGCGTATGGCTTCAGCAAGGTGTTCAGCGGTCGTGGTGCGTACCTGCACGTCGGCGCGATCATCGGCACCATCATGGTCGGCAACGTGTTCCGCATCATCATGCCGGCGCAACGCGCACTGGTGGCTGCGATCGCCGAGAACCGCACGCCGGATCCGGCCCTGCCGGCCAAAGGCCTGCTGCGTTCGCGTCACAACAACTACTTCACCCTGCCGGTGCTGTTCATCATGATCAGCAACCACTTCCCGAGCACTTACGGCAGCCAGTACAACTGGTTGATCCTGGCCGGGATCGCCGTGTTGGCGGTGTTGGTGCGTCACTACTTCAACACCCGTCACGACAGCCACAAGTTTGCCTGGACTCTGCCAGTGGCAGCGGTAGGCATGATCACCCTGGCTTACGTCACCGGCCCTGCGCCGATGCCGACCGCGCCGGAAGTGGCCAAGGCACCTGCGAAAATCGAGTACCAGCCGCTGCCGGAAACGGCCCTGGGTGGTGGCGCGAAACCGGCTGAAGCGGCACAACCGGCCGCACCTGCTGCACCGGCCGCTGCTCCGGCTCAGGCGTCCAACACCGGCCCTGCGTTCGACAAGGTGCACAACGTGATCCAGGAACGCTGCGCGGTCTGCCATTCGGCCAAACCGACCAGCCCGCTGTTCAGCGCGGCACCGGCCGGTGTGATGTTCGACACCCCCGAGCAGATCCGCCAGAACGCGGCGCGGATCCAGGCGCAAGCCATCACTACGCAGATCATGCCACTGGGCAACATCACGCAGATGACCCAGCAGGAACGTGACCTGATCGGTGCATGGATCGCGCAGGGAGCCCAGACCAACTAAGCAATAAAAGCATCGCGGGCAAGCCCGCTCACACAGGGATTCACACAATCCTGTGGGAGCTGGCTTGCCTGCGATTAGCCGCAACGCGGTTTACCTGATGCAAAAGGACAGCTGTGAGCAACCCGGCAGCTGTTCAATCACAAGAATAAAAAAGATCCGAGGTGTTGCATGTCCGAGCTGTCCAAAGCGCGCATCCCCGACGCACCCGCCATTCAGCGTTTGCCCCTTTTGCAACTGATCCTGGTCGGTTTGCAACATGTTCTGCTGATGTACGGCGGCGCCATCGCGGTACCGCTGATCATCGGACAGGCCGCTGGCCTGAGTCGTGAAGAAATCGCCTTCCTGATCAACGCTGACCTGCTGGTCGCCGGTATCGCCACCATCGTGCAATCCTTAGGGATCGGCCCGATGGGCATTCGCATGCCGGTGATGATGGGTGCCAGTTTCGCCGCTGTCGGCAGCATGGTCGCCATGGCCGGCATGCCCGGCATCGGTCTGCAGGGGATCTTCGGCGCTACCATCGCCGCCGGGTTCTTCGGCATGATCATCGCGCCGTTCATGTCCAAGGTCGTGCGCTTCTTCCCTCCTCTCGTGACCGGCACGGTCATCACCTCGATCGGTTTATCGTTGTTCCCCGTGGCCGTGAACTGGGCCGGTGGCGGTGCTGGCGCCGCTCAATTCGGTTCACCGATTTATCTGGCCATCGCTGCGCTGGTGCTGGCCACCATTCTGCTGATCCACCGCTTCATGCGCGGTTTCTGGGTCAACATTTCCGTGCTGATCGGCATGTGCCTGGGCTACGTGCTCTGCGGCGCCATCGGCATGGTCGATCTGAGCGGCATGGCCAACGCGCCATGGGTTCAATTCGTCACCCCGCTGCATTTCGGCATGCCGAAGTTCGAACTGGCACCGATCCTGTCGATGTGTCTGGTGGTGGTGATCATCTTCGTCGAGTCCACCGGGATGTTCCTCGCACTGGGCAAGATCACCGGCCAGGAAGTCTGCCCACGCATGCTGCGTCGCGGCTTGCTGTGTGATGCCGGCGCATCGTTCGTTGCCGGGTTCTTCAACACCTTCACCCACTCCTCCTTCGCGCAGAACATCGGCCTGGTGCAGATGACCGGTGTGCGCTGCCGCTCGGTGACCATCGTCGCTGGGGGCTTGCTGATCGTTCTGAGCCTGTTGCCGAAAGCGGCGTTCCTGGTGGCGTCGATTCCACCGGCAGTGCTGGGCGGCGCGGCGATTGCGATGTTCGGCATGGTGGCGGCTACCGGTATCAAGATCCTGCAAGAGGCCGACATCGGCGACCGGCGCAATCAGTTGCTGGTAGCGGTAAGCATCGGCATGGGCCTGATCCCGGTGGTGCGCCCGGAATTCTTCGCCCACTTGCCATTGTGGATGAGCCCGATCACCCACAGCGGCATCGCCATGGCCACCCTCAGCGCGCTGACGCTGAACCTGTTGTTCAACATCCTGGGCGGCGCCGAACGCGCGGCCATCAACGACTGTCACGCACACCCGCACTGATCCGAAGAGTAAAAGAGGGGCTCGCCAACGCCAGCCCCCTCGCGACAGCTTTGCCTCAAACAATAAAAACAAGAGGGAGCAACAGATGATCCGGACTCAAACCAACGTGTTGTTGAGCGGCGGCCTGCTGGCCGCATCACAAGCCATGGCCGGCGATTTATTGCTGTGGCAGACCAACAGCCTGAGCTATCTGTACGGCAAGAACTTCGCGATCAACCCGTCGATCCAGCAGACGGTGACGTTCGAGCACGCCGACAAGTGGAAGTACGGCGACAACTTCCTGTTTGTCGACAAGATCTTCTACAACGGCCAGGAAGACCGCAACAAAGGCCCGCACACCTTCTACGGCGAATTCACCCCGCGCTTCTCGTTCGGCAAGATCTTCGACCGCAAGCTCGAATTCGGCCCGATCAAGGACGTGCTGCTGGCGATGACCTACGAGTACGGCGAAGGCGAGAGCGAGGCCTATCTGATCGGCCCCGGCTTCGACCTGAAAGTGCCGGGCTTCAACTACGTCACCCTGAACATCTTCCGCCGCCAGACCGAAGGCCCGCGCCCGGGCGATGGTGTCTGGCAGATCACCCCGGGCTGGTCCTACAGCATTCCGGTGGGCAATTCCGATGTGCTGATCGATGGCTACCTCGACTGGGTCGTCGACAACGACGAAAACTCGCGCGGCACCTATCACGCCAACCTGCACATCAATCCGCAGATCAAATACGACCTGGGCAAAGCCCTCGGCTGGAGCCAGAAGCAGCTGTATGTCGGCACCGAATACAGCTACTGGAAGAACAAATACGGGGTCGAAAGCAGCCACAACCTCGACACCAATCAGAACACCGCCAGCCTGCTGGTGAAGGTGCACTTCTAAGATGACCCGCAACCGTGCCCCCTACCTGTCGTCGGTGCTCTGTTGCGGGGCACTTGAGACCTGGCCGTTGAGTCAGTATTCTCCGCGGCCTTCTGAATTCGGTCTAAAAAAAAGCCCGGATTTAATTCCTGACCAACGGGCCAACTTATCCCGGCCCCGGTCAGTACCGAGGCGTCCCGAAAACACGCTCAGTCGACTGTTTTTCAGCAGCCGACGGGCGTTTTTTTGCTTTTCGAAAAGCCTTGGCTCAGCTCTTGCTAACAGCATGAAAGCTGACCGGATGGATGATTTTTGCAGCAACGAAAAAAGGCGCCACACCAGAGCGCCGACTCAAAAAAATAAACGTGGAACACCTACTTTGGGAGCAACCGAATGAAACGTATGAGCACCAGCCTGATGCTTGCGGGAACCATGCTGGCCGGGGGTCAGGCCATGGCCGACGGTCTGCTGCAATGGCAGAACAACAGCCTGACCTACCTTTACGGCAAGGATTTCAAGGTCAACCCGGCCATCCAGCAGACGGTCACCTTCGAGCACGCCGATGCATGGAAGTATGGGGACAACTTCCTGTTCATCGACAAGATCTTCTACAACGGCAAGCCAGACGGCGGCGTCGGCAACAACACCTATTACGGCGAATTCAGCCCACGCCTGTCGCTCGGCAAGATCCTCGACCAGAAGATCGAATTCGGACCGATCAAAGACGTGCTGCTGGCGATGACTTACGAGTTCGGTGAAGGCGACGTCGAGTCTTACCTGATCGGTCCAGGCTTCGACCTGGCGATTCCGGGCTTCGATTACTTCCAGCTGAACTTCTACCAGCGTCACACCGAAGGCTCGCGTCCGGGTGACAACGTCTGGCAGATCACCCCAGTCTGGTCCTACACCATTCCGGTCGGCAATTCGAACGTGCTGATCGACGGCTACATGGACTGGGTGGTCGACAACGACGTCAACAGTAAAGGCGAATACCACGCCAACCTGCACTTCAACCCACAGGTCAAATACGACCTGGGCAAGGCGCTGAATTTCGGCGAGAAGCAGTTGTACGTCGGTGTTGAATACGACTACTGGAAAGACAAGTACGGGATCGATGACACCCGTGCCTTCACCACCAATCAGAACGTGACCAGCTTCCTGGTGAAGTTCCACTTCTGATAGTGCTGCGGATGGCGCCCGCCAGGGCGCCATCTGTTTCAGGCCGGAACCACCGCCTCGCTGATTCCGAGAAACCGGCACAGCTCATCGCGCTTGGCCAACGCATCGCGCCGCCCCAGGTCGATCAGTTCACTGCAATACCCCGCCTCGAACAGTAAATAACTCAACACCCCTGCCCCGCTCGTTTTGGTCGCCCCCGGACCACGTAAAAACAGCCGCAACGCCGCCGGCAGTTCCTGACGATGCCGCGCCGCGATTTCATCGATTGGCTGACTCGGCGAGATCACCAGCACTTCCACTGGCGCCACACCCAAAGCCCGCGTTGGCGTTCCGTCGGGCATCAGATGGCTGAACTGGTTCAGACGCTGAAGCAGCTCGATATCGCTTTCCAGGCTGTCAATGAACGTACTGTTGAGCATGTGCCCGCCGATCTGCGCCAGTGTCGGCTGTTGACCGGTGTAAGTGCGCTCCAGCGGTTGTGCCGGGTCGAACCCGCGCGGGTTGCCGCTGACGCCCACCACCAGCACCCGGCTCGCACCCAGGTGCAAGGCCGGACTGATCGGTGCCGACTGCCGCACCGCGCCATCGCCGAAAAATTCCTCGCCGATTTTCACCGGCGCGAACAACAGCGGGATCGCTGAACTCGCGAGCAGATGCTCCACGGTCAATTGCGTCGGTACGCCAATGCGTCGATGGCGCAGCCAGGCATCGATGCTACCGCCGCCCTGATAGAAGGTCACCGCTTGCCCCGACTCGTAGCCGAATGCAGTCACCGCCACCGCATGCAACTGCTTGCGGGCGATGGATTCGGCGATGCCGGGCATGTGCAGTTTTTCATTGAGCAGATGGCGCAGCGGCGAGCTGTTGAGCAGCGCCACCGGCAGTTGCCGGCCCATGCCCAGCAGGCTGTGGCTGACGAAACGGCTGGCCTGGCGGATCACCCCCGGCCAGTCGCTGCGCAGCACGCGATGGCTGCGAAAGCCTTGCCAGAACAGGGTCAGGCGTTCGATGGCGGCGCGAAAGTCCGTGGCGCCGCTGGCGAGGCTGACCGCGTTGATCGCCCCGGCCGAGGTGCCGACGATCACCGGAAACGGATTGTCCGCGCCCAGCGGCAGCAGTTCGGCAATCGCCGCCAGCACCCCCACCTGATACGCCGCCCGAGCCCCGCCGCCGGAAAGAATCAAACCTGTGACCGGTTCAGCTGGGCTCATCGCAACGCTCCGTGGTGCTTATGGGATTGGGTGGATCAACGACGTTTGGCGTACAGCTTCGGCTCGCCCGGCGGACGGCTCTTGAAGCGACGATGCGCCCACAGGTACTGCTCGGGGCAATCGCGCAACACGCCTTCTACCCACTGATTGATGCGGATGCAGTCGGCTTCTTCAGTCTCGCCCGGGAAACCTTCCAGCGGCGGATGGATCACCAGACGATAGCCGCTACCGTCGGCCAGACGCTCCTGAGTGAACGGCACCACCAGTGCCTTGCCCAACCGGGCGAACTTGCTGGTGGCGGTGACCGTCGCGGCCTGAATGCCGAACAACGGCACGAAGATGCTTTGCTTGGCGCCGTAATCCTGATCCGGTGCGTACCAGATCGCACGCCCGGAACGCAGCAGCTTGAGCATCCCGCGCACGTCGTCACGCTCCACCGCCAGCGAATCAAGATTGTGCCGCTCGCGGCCCTGACGCTGGATAAAGTCGAACAACGGGTTCTTGTGCTCGCGGTACATGCCGTCGATGGTGTGCTGCTGGCCGAGCAGCGCTGCGCCGATTTCCAGGGTGGTGAAATGCACCGCCATCAGAATCACGCCCTTGCCTTCGCGCTGGGCCTGTTGCAGGTGCTCCAGGCCTTCGACGTGGGCCAGTTTCGCCAGTCGCTGACGCGACCACCACCAGCTCATCGCCATTTCAAAGAAGGCGATGCCGGTGGAGGCAAAGTTTTCCTTGAGCAGGCGTTTGCGCTCGGCAGCAGATTTTTCCGGGAAACACAGTTCCAGATTGCGCTTGGCGATGCGCCGCCGGTCGCCGGCAAAGCGATACATCAAGGCACCGAGAAAGCGACCGATGGCCAGCAATGCCGGATACGGCAGCTGCACGATCAGCCACAACAGCCCCAGGCCGCACCAGAGCGGCCAGAAGCGTGGAGCAAGAAATGCTTTTCGAAAACGCGGGCGATCCATTAAAGCTTCCGTAAATACAGTGGCCGCGCATTCTACATCGTTCGACCCGGCTTGCGGCTGGCGGGCGTTCTCGTTATAAGTCTCGGCACTTTTAGTGACAAGCCGTTGTATGCCGACATGAGCCAAACCGAATCGCCAGACCAAGATCCCGTGTTCCAGCTGAAGGGCAGCATGCTCGCCATTACGGTGCTGGAACTGTCCCGCAACGACCTGGACAGCCTCGATCGGCAATTGGCCGCCAAAGTCGCCCAGGCACCGAATTTCTTCAGCAACGCGCCGCTGGTTCTGGCGCTGGACAAGTTGCCGCCGAGCGAAGGCGCCGTCGACCTGCCAGGCCTGATGCGCGTGTGCCGCCAGCACGGTCTGCGCACCCTGGCGATCCGCGCCAGCCGCATCGAAGACATCGCCGCCGCCATCGCCATCGACATTCCGGTGCTGCCGCCGTCCGGCGCCCGCGAGCGACCGCTGGAAACCGCTGAACCCGTCGCACCGAAGAAGCCGGAAAAACCGCCTGAGCCGACCGTCAAACAGACCCGCGTCATCACCACGCCAGTACGTGGTGGCCAACAGATCTACGCCCAGGGTGGCGATCTGGTGGTGGTTTCCTCGGTCAGCCCGGGGGCGGAACTTCTCGCCGATGGCAACATCCATGTATACGGCCCGATGCGCGGTCGTGCGCTGGCCGGGGTCAAGGGCGACACCAAGGCGCGGATTTTCTGTCAGCAATTGAGCGCTGAACTGATCTCCATCGCAGGCCATTACAAGGTTTCCGAAGACCTGCGTCGCGATCCGATGTGGGGTTCGGGTGTACAGGTCAGCCTATCGGGCGACGTGTTGAACATCATTCGGCTTTAACGGATACTGCCGCATTTTCCAAGCATCTCTAAAACGTAGCGAAAACGGCTCAAACGAAGTAGGAAAAAGGCCAAAAGCCAAATTCCAGCCAAGGCTGTCCGACTGCAGTAGTTTTCAAGAGATGTTTTTCAGGGGCTGAACAGTCCTTCTTCCTTAGGGGTGAAACACCTTGGCCAAGATTCTCGTGGTTACATCCGGCAAGGGTGGTGTGGGTAAGACCACCACCAGCGCCGCTATCGGTACCGGCCTCGCTCTGCGCGGCCACAAAACAGTGATCGTCGACTTCGACGTGGGCTTGCGTAACCTTGACCTGATCATGGGTTGCGAGCGCCGCGTGGTGTATGACTTCGTCAACGTCGTGAACGGCGAAGCCAACCTGCAACAGGCCCTGATCAAAGACAAGCGCCTGGAAAACCTCTATGTGCTGGCCGCCAGCCAGACCCGCGACAAAGACGCGCTGACCGTCGAAGGCGTGGAAAAAGTCCTGATGGAGCTCAAGGAACAATTCGAGTTCGTGGTCTGCGACTCCCCGGCAGGCATCGAGAAAGGCGCCCACCTGGCCATGTACTTCGCTGACGAAGCGATCGTCGTGACCAACCCGGAAGTCTCCTCGGTACGTGACTCGGACCGCATGCTCGGCCTGCTGGCCAGCAAGTCCCGTCGCGCCGAACGTGGCGAAGACCCGATCAAGGAACACCTGCTGATCACCCGCTACCACCCGGAGCGCGTTGAAAAGGGCGAAATGCTCGGCGTCGAAGACGTCAAGGAAATCCTCTCGGTGACCCTGCTGGGCGTGATCCCGGAATCCCAGGCGGTGCTCAAGGCTTCCAACCAGGGCGTCCCGGTCATCCTCGACGACCAGAGCGATGCCGGCCAGGCCTACAGCGACACCGTCGACCGCCTGCTGGGCAAAGACAAAGCACACCGGTTCCTCGATGTCGAGAAGAAGGGATTCTTCGAGCGCCTGTTTGGAGGTAGGTAATGAACCTTTTTGACTTCTTTCGTGCCAACAAAAAGCCAAGCACTGCCTCGGTAGCGAAAGAGCGTCTACAGATCATCGTGGCGCATGAGCGCGGCCAGCGCAGCACGCCGGATTACCTGCCAGCCTTGCAGAAGGAACTGGTGGACGTGATCCGCAAGTACGTCAATATCGGCAACGACGACGTACATGTTGCACTGGAGAGCCAGGGCAGTTGCTCGATTCTGGAACTCAACATCACCCTGCCAGATCGCTGAGTCGATCCGGCAGGAACGACGGCGGCTCAGGGCCCTTCCGACACCGGAGGGGCCCTGAGCCGCCGTTGGCATTTGTTACGAGGCTGTTTTAATGCCGCTGTCCAACATCCACATCATCCATCAGGACGCCGCCGTTCTGGTGGTGAACAAACCGACCCTGTTGCTCTCGGTGCCCGGCCGGGCCGACGACAACAAGGACTGCCTGATCACTCGCCTGCAGGAAAACGGCTACCCGGAAGCGCGTATCGTCCATCGTCTGGACTGGGAAACCTCCGGCATCATTCTGCTGGCTCGCGACGCGGACACCCACCGCGAACTGTCGCGCCAATTTCATGACCGCGAAACCGAAAAAGCCTACACCGCCCTGTGCTGGGGTCAGCCGGAACTGGACAGCGGCAGCATCGACCTGCCTCTGCGCTACGACCCGCCAACCAAGCCACGCCACGTGGTCGACCACGAATTCGGCAAACACGCCCTGACCTTCTGGCGCGTGCTGGAACGTTGCGGCGACTGGTGCCGCGTCGAGCTGACGCCGATCACTGGCCGCTCGCACCAGCTACGCGTGCACATGCTGTCCATCGGTCACCCGCTGCTCGGTGACGGGCTCTATGCTCATGAGCAAGCCCTCGCCGCCTGGCCGCGCCTGTGCCTGCACGCGAGCATGCTCAGCTTTACCCACCCACAGTCCGGCGAGCGCTTGCGCTTCGAATGCCCGGCTCCGTTTTAAGCACTGCCTGACCGGCAGCCGCCTGTTTTAAAGGATTTTGTTCCGGATGAGTTGTACTGATTCCCTGGCAACACCCGTCAAGAAGACCCGTCATCAACTGCTCTACCTGATTTACGGCAACCAGGATGTTTACCGGCGCGAAGCCAAGTTCAGCATCCTGACCGCCCTGTCTCAGGCCAAGACCGGCAAACGTCCGGCGATCAGGATTCTCACCGACCGGCCGCAGGACTACGAAGGCTGGCCGGTCGACACCGTGCTGCTCGACGAGCCGACCCTGACCCGCTGGCAAGGCGAAAACGGCTATCACCACCGACGCAAGGCTTGCGCGATTGCCGCCGGCCTGCAACTGGCCGAAAAAACCTTGTTCGTCGACACCGACACCCTGTTCACCAGTGACCCGAATCGGCTGTTCCAGCACATCACCCCCGGGCAATCAGTGATGGATCGTTTCGAATACGACTGGAAAGACGTCTTCGAGCGCGACGACTACCTGAAGCTCGGTCGCGACCTCAGCGCCCACGGCGTAACCCCGGACAACGGCTTCAAGCTCTACAACAGCGGGCTGTGCGGCGTAACCGACAGCGACGGGAAATTGTTCGAAGAGTCGATCCGTCTGATCGACGAATGGACGGCCGACGGTTTCGAGATCCATACCATCGAACAGATCGCTCTGTCGTTCGCCCTGCGCAAGCGACCGGTGGTCGAGGCGCGCAAGTACATCTATCACTACTTCGCGGAAAAGCGCTTTTTCCATGCGATGCAGGCGTTCTTCTTCTCCCAGCACGGCGAGAAGTTCAGCCAGCGCCTGGTGGATCTGTGCAAAGACGTGCCGAGGGTCAAGCCGTTTCCGTCCGCCTGGCAGCGCCTGAAAATCAAATGGAAGCTGCGCAACCAGAGCGGCACGATGCGCAAGGTCGGCCGCGATCTGCTGTACGGCAGCGCCGCGCCAGATCATCCGTACTACAGCGCCTGTCGTCATGAATGGTGGGAATGTGCCTCGCGGGAGATTCTTCGCTGGGACGAGAGCCGTCAGAAAAAGCTCCTGAGCCAGAGCCGATGGCCGCAACAACTGCCGCGCCCGGAGCGGCCTGAAGATGAAAAAATCATCATGAACTACCTGAAAAAACGCGTGGCCGCCGTCCGCTGACCCACACTGTCCACTGCGGGAGCCTGCCCCCGCAGTGGATCTCCTTTTACATTCGATTTCGATTGTGGCCTGCGCACCGGCATGCGTTAAACTCCCGCCCATTGCTGTCTGGAGCTTCTTATGCGCGAAGAGTTGAACCAAGGCCTGATCGACTTCCTCAAGGCCTCCCCTACCCCGTTTCACGCCACCGCCAGCCTTGTTCAACGCCTGGAGGCCGCCGGTTATGTGCGCCTCGACGAGCGCGAGACCTGGCACACCGAAGCCAATGGCCGTTACTACGTCACCCGTAACGACTCCTCGATCGTCGCGATCAAGATGGGCCGCAACTCTCCGCTGCACGACGGCATCCGCCTGGTCGGCGCCCATACCGACAGCCCGTGCCTGCGAGTCAAGCCGCAACCTGAATTGCAGCGCCAGGGTTTCTGGCAGCTGGGCGTCGAAGTCTACGGCGGCGCGCTACTGGCACCGTGGTTCGACCGTGATCTGTCGCTGGCCGGCCGCGTCACCTTCCGCCGCGACGGCAAGGTCGAGAGTCAGTTGATCGACTTCAAGGCCCCGATCGCGATCATTCCCAACCTGGCCATCCACCTCAATCGCGAAGCCAATCAGGGCTGGGCGATCAATGCCCAGACCGAACTGCCGCCGATTCTCGCGCAGTTCGCCGGTGACGAGCGTGTGGACTTCCGCGCAGTCCTCACCGATCAACTGGCCCGCGAGCACGGCCTCAATGCCGACGTGGTGCTCGATTACGAGCTGAGCTTCTACGACACCCAAAGCGCCGCCGTCATCGGCCTGAACGGTGACTTCATCGCCGGCGCCCGCCTCGACAACTTGCTGTCGTGCTACGCCGGCCTGCAAGCCCTGCTGACCGCCGACACCGAAGAAACCTGCGTGCTGGTGTGCAACGACCACGAAGAAGTCGGCTCCTGCTCGGCGTGCGGCGCTGACGGCCCGATGCTGGAACAGACCCTGCGTCGCCTGCTGCCGGAAGGTGACGAATTCGTACGCACCATTCAGAAATCCCTGCTGGTTTCGGCCGACAACGCCCACGGCGTGCACCCGAACTACGCCGAGAAGCACGACGCCAACCACGGCCCGAAACTCAACGCCGGCCCGGTGATCAAGGTCAACAGCAACCAGCGCTACGCCACCAACAGTGAAACCGCCGGGTTCTTCCGTCATCTGTGCATGGCCGAAGAAGTCCCGGTGCAAAGCTTCGTGGTACGCAGCGACATGGGTTGCGGTTCGACCATCGGCCCGATCACCGCCAGCCACCTGGGCGTGCGCACGGTCGACATCGGCCTGCCGACGTTCGCCATGCACTCGATCCGCGAACTGTGCGGCAGCCATGACCTGGCCCACCTGGTCAAAGTGCTGAGCGCGTTCTACGCCAGCCGCGAATTGCCGTAACCGGTTCTGTGGCGAGGGTGCTTGCTCCCTCGCCACGGCGACTGCGCAGTGACTGTGATACACATCACCACCGGTCGGCAAAATTCCACCTAGACTTAAATCATCCCCTACGACAAGGCTGTCGCCATGATCTCGATGTCTGCGTTCCACGCCATGCTCATTCCGATACTGTGCGGAATGATTCTGCTGGCGATCGGCTTCAACTTCCGCGACAAGAACGCCGGAGTGTTCGCCATGTGGATCGGCATGCTGTTGATCCTGGCTACCGTGGTCTACAAGATCCTCGCCAAACTCAACGAATAAATCCGCGCTCGGCTCGCATTGATTTTGACGGGCTCGTACACTCGCCCGATCCGCCCCTTGCGAGGTTGACCGCCTAGTGTTCGCTCGTCTTTCTGCCCTGCCCTGCCTGTTCCTCATCTGCCTGATGACGCTGCTGCCGTTGGCGCCTGCCCACGCGGTGAGCCTGCCCGGCCTGCTCAGTGGATCGAACAAGGCGCAACCCGAAGCCCAGGAACCCCTCGGCCAGTCCCTCGACGAAGTCATCAAGTCGCTGGAAAACGACAAGCAACGCGCCCAGTTGCTGAGCGATCTGAAAAAACTGCGCGACGCCACGAAAAAAGCCCAGGCCACCCCGGAAGAAGGCGTGCTGGGCCTGATTGGCGGCACCCTCGCCACTTTTGAAAAACAATTCACCGGCAGTGACAGCCCGCTCAATCGCTGGTCCGCCGAATTCGATCTGGCCAAAGACGAACTGTCTGACCTGATGCTGCCGGCCAGTGAATGGCTGCCGATCATCTTCGCCTTCGCCGTGATTCTCGCCGTCTGGAGCCTGCTCGCCGCCGCACTGATCTGGCTTGGCCACCGGGTGCGCATGCGCTTCGGCCTGACCGAAGAGCTGCCGCAAAACCCCCGGGCCCTCGACATGCTGCGCTTCGCCCTGCGCAAGCTCGGGCCATGGATGATTGCCCTGGCCATCACGGTTTACATGAGCTACGCGCTGCCGTCGTCGCTGGGCAAAAGCCTGGCGATGGTTCTGGCCTACGCGCTGGTGGTCGGTACCTGTTTCTCGGCGATCTGCGTGATTGCCTTCTCCGTACTCGACGGCCCGCACCGCCATCGCGCGCTGTACATCCTGCGCCATCAGGCCTTCCGCCCCTTGTGGTTGATCGGCAGCTTCGCCGCGTTCGGCGAAGCCCTGAACGACCCGCGACTGGTGGCCGGCCTCGGCGTGCACCTGGCGCACACCGCCGCCACCGTCGCCAATGTGCTCGCGGCCTTGTCGACCGGCCTGTTCATCCTGCGCTTCCGCCGCCCGATCGCCCACCTGATCCGCAACCAGCCGCTGTCCCGCCGCCTGACCCGCCGCGCCCTCAGCGACACCATCGAAATTCTCGGTACCTTCTGGTACGTGCCGGCGCTGGTGCTGGTGGGGATTTCCCTGTTCGCCACCTTCGTCTCCGCCGGCGACACCAGCACGGCATTGCGCCAGTCGCTGATCTGCACCGTACTGCTGGTGTTGTGCATGGTGATCAACGGCCTCGTCCGCCGCCACGCCCTCAAACCGCAACGCGGCCCGAAACGCCACGCGTTCTATTCCGAACGCCTGAAAAGCTTCTTCTACACCCTCGCTCATTTGCTGGTGTGGCTGGCGTTCATCGAACTCGGCCTGCGGGTCTGGGGCATGTCACTGATCGGCTTCACCGAAGGCGAAGGCCACGACGTCAGCGTCAAACTGTTCAGCCTGATCGGCACATTGATCTTCGCCTGGCTGATCTGGATCCTCAGCGACACCGCCGTCCACCACGCCCTCACCCGCTCACGCAAAGGCCTGGCCAACGCCCGCGCACAAACGATGATGCCGCTGATCCGCAACGTGCTGTTCGTGGCGATCTTCATCATCGCCCTGATCGTCGCGCTGGCGAACATGGGCATGAACGTCACGCCACTGCTGGCCGGTGCCGGCGTGATCGGCCTGGCGATCGGCTTCGGCGCCCAGTCGCTGGTGGCCGACCTGATCACCGGCCTGTTCATCATCATCGAAGACTCCCTGGCTATCGACGACTACGTCGATGTCGGCGGCCACCTCGGCACCGTCGAAGGCCTGACCATCCGCACCGTACGCCTGCGGGACATCGACGGCATCGTCCACACCATCCCGTTCAGCGAAATCAAAAGCATCAAAAACTACTCCCGGGAATTCGGCTACGCGATCTTCCGCGTGGCGGTGCCGTTCAACATGAACATCGACGAAGCCATCAAACTGATGCGCGAAGTCGGCCAGAAAATGCGCACCGACCCATTGCAGCGCCGCAACATCTGGTCGCCACTGGAAATTCAGGGGGTGGAAAGTTTTGAATCGGGTAATGCGATATTGCGCGCCCGGTTCAAAACCGCACCGATCAAACAGTGGGAAGTTTCACGGGCGTTCAATTTGTCGCTAAAAAGGCATCTGGATGAGGCGGGGCTGGACCTGGCGACGCCGAGGATGAATGTGCAGGTGATCACAGCAGGCGGCGGCCAAACACAGGAATAAACCAGCCCCTCACCACTCAAAACGATGAGCGTTAGCTCGAGAAAAGCTTTTGACGTGCCGGCCCCATCGGCAGGCTGAGTGGAGGGATTTATCCGGGGGTGGGAGCGCAGCGACCGTGCGGCGAAGCCGCATGCATCGAGAGGAGGTGCAGCGAAGCAAACCGTAGGCGATGCCCCCGGATGAATCCCGTAACGAAGGAACACCGAGCCAAAGCGAGGTGCCGAACGCCGGGGCCCAGCGTTTTTGGTTACTTTTTT
This sequence comes from Pseudomonas sp. GW821-FHT11G12, assembly GCF_058808055.1. Lineage (NCBI taxonomy): Bacteria > Pseudomonadati > Pseudomonadota > Gammaproteobacteria > Pseudomonadales > Pseudomonadaceae > Pseudomonas > Pseudomonas sp. GW821-FHT11G12. Next base: position 23,714 of record NZ_JBXARH010000007.1, on the reverse strand, counting down.
GGCGTTTGAAAAAAGTGACTCGCCGTAAGGGCGAAACCATAAGAAGCCGTTACCGAAGCAACGGATATTCACCCAAAAAAATCAAACCACATCAACACCGACGTGAATCGCATCATGCCGCCAAAACTCCAGATCACAATCAATCAACCGCCCAAACTGATCATAATTGACCCGAGCAATCCGTAACCCCGGACTCCCCACCGACACCCTCAACGCCGCCGCCGCATCGACCGATAAAGACGTAGGCACAATCTCGAACCGCACCCGCCCATAGTGCAAATCGTAATGCCGCGCATACAGCTCGGTAATCGACTGATTCAGATCAAACTCCAGAATCCCCGGAAAAAACTGCGGATTCAGATAATGCTCCACATACAACACCAACCGCCCATCGATCCGCCGCGACCGGCAAATCTGAATCACGCTCGACAACGCCGGCAACTGCAACCACGCACACACCGCCGCTGACGCCGGTTGCAGCCGCGCCGAAATCACCTCGGTCGACGGCACCCGCCCCTGCGCACTGACCATCGCGTGAAAGTGACTGCGCTGCATCAGGTTATAGGCCAGGCGCGGCGGCGACACGAACCAGCCCCGACGCTCCTCGCGATAAATCTGCCCTTGCGCCTCCAGCTGCAACAAGGCTTCCCGTACCGTAATCCGGGTCGTGCCGAACAACTCGCTGAGCTTGCGCTCGGCCGGCAACTTGCTCCCCGCCGCGAGAAGGCCGTGGTCGAGTTGCTCCTGAAGGATCTGGCCAATGGCTGTCACCGCTTTTGTTGCCTCATCGCGCATCAACGTTACCTATCTGGACTAGACCAGCACTGTTTCGGGGCAAAACCGCACGACTATTGCGCCGTTCGGTCGTGCTGCAAGCCTAGGCAGTGCAGATGACCGATAGATGACAAAACTACCGAACGGTCGTCCTGACAACTTGCAATACATCGGCCAAGTCCCTTGCCCACCGGGACTTTGAGGGTGGTCTACGCTTATCGGGCAGCCGTCGATACCAGAGAAATAAAACGCGGGTCGGGTATTCGCCGACATCAAAGTGTCATCCAGCCCCCCTACATTGGCTCAGGTATTGCTGACCTAGACCAACACAAACCGCAATCGCAGCGTTGAACACGACCAAGGAGCTTCGGAATGAAACAGCTTTTCCTGGCAACACTGTTAGGCTCGACCATTGCCATGTGCACCGCCGCCATGGCGGCTGATGATCTGAAAACCCTCGAAGCCGCTGCGAAAGCGGAAGGCGCCGTCAACAGCGTCGGCATGCCCGATGACTGGGCCAACTGGAAAGGCACCTGGGAAGACCTGGCCAAGACCTACGGCCTGAAACACATCGACACCGACATGAGCTCGGCCCAGGAAATCGCCAAGTTCGCCGCCGAGAAAGACAACGCCACCGCCGACATCGGCGACGTCGGCGCGGCCTTCGGTCCGATCGCGGTCAAACAAGGTGTCGTGCAACCCTACAAGCCGACCACCTGGGATCAAGTGCCTGCATGGGCCAAGGACAAGGACGGCAACTGGGCACTGGCCTACACCGGCACCATCGCCTTCATCGTCAACAAAAAGCTGCTGCACGGCTCCGAAGTACCGACCAAATGGGCTGACCTCAAGGGCGGCAAATACAAGGTCTCCATCGGTGACGTGAGCACCGCGGCCCAGGCTGCCAACGGCGTACTCGCCGCTGCGCTGGCCAACGGCGGCGACGAGAAAAACATCCAGCCTGCCCTGCTGCTGTTCGCAGACATCGCCAAGCAGGGTCGCCTGTCGATGGCCAACCCGACCATCGCCACCATGGAAAAAGGCGAGATCGAAGTCGGCGTGGTCTGGGACTTCAACGGCCTGAGCTACAAGGCCAAGATGGCCAACCCGGATGACTACGTGGTGCTGATCCCGTCCGACGGCTCGGTGATTTCCGGCTACACCACCATCATCAACAAATACGCGAAGAACCCGAACGCCGCCAAGCTGACCCGTGAATACATCTTCAGCGACGCCGGCCAGACCAACCTCGCCCGCGGTAACGCCCGTCCGATCCGCGCCGAGCACCTGACCCTTCCGGAAGACGTGAAAGCCAAACTGCTGCCGAACGAGCAGTACAAGAAGGTCACGCCGATCAAGGACGCCGATGCGTGGGAGAAAACCTCCAAGGCTCTGCCGCAGAAGTGGAACGAAGAAGTCATCGTAGAAATGAAGTGATGCTGTAGATCCCGTTTTCGGGGTTACTGAAGATCCCCTGTGGGAGCGAGTTCGCTCCCACAGGGGAATCTGCGTTGAATTCAAAATCTGATCTGTTTCGCGGAGTTTTTGCCCCTATGAAGCACAACGTCATCCTTGTCGTGCTCGACGGCCTCAATTACGAAGTCGCGCGTCACGCCATGGGGCATCTGCAGGCTTACGTTGGCGCAGGACGCGCCGCGCTCTACCAGTTGGAGTGCGAGCTGCCGGCCCTGTCCCGACCGCTTTACGAATGCATCCTCACGGGCGTGCCGCCCATCGACAGCGGCATTGTCCACAACAACGTCTCGCGCCTGTCCAATCAGCGCAGCATCTATCACTACGCCCGCGATGCCGGTCTGAAAACCGCCGCCGCGGCGTACCACTGGGTCAGCGAGCTCTACAACCGCTCGCCGTTCGTGGCCGCCAGGGATCGTCACACCGATGACCCGGCGCTACCGATCCAGCACGGCCACTTCTACTGGAACGATCACTATCCGGACTCGCACCTGTTCGCCGACGCCGAAAACCTGCGCCTGCGCCACGCCCCGGACTTTCTGCTGATCCATCCGATGAACATCGACGACGCCGGGCACAAGCACGGCCTCGACACCCCGCAATACCGTAACAGCGCGCGCAGCGCCGACATCATCCTTGCCGACTACCTGCAAGGCTGGCTCGACGCCGGTTATCAAGTGCTTGTGACCGCCGACCACGGCATGAACAACGACCGCTCGCACAACGGCCTGTTGCCGGAAGAACGCCAGGTGCCACTGTTTGTGCTCGGCGACGCCTTCAGCCTGAACGCCGACGCCACACCGAAGCAGACCGACATCTGCGGCACCGTCTGTGAGCTGCTCGGCGTACCTCACGACAAACCTGTGTGCCGGGAGTTGCTCAAGTGAACTCAATGACTCGCGGCAAATGGCTGGCCGCCCTGTGCCTGGTGCCCTTCGCCCTGTTCTTTATCGTGTTCGAAATCGCCCCGCTGGTCTGGGTGATGATCAACAGCCTGCAATCGGAAGAGTTCGGTTGGGGTTTCGCCAACTTCAGCAAGATCTTCAATTCGAAGTTCTATCTGCAGGCGATCCAGTACAGCCTCGAAATCAGTTTCTGGTCGAGTGTGTTCGGGATCATCATCGCGGTGCTGGGTGCCTACTCCCTGCGTCGGGTCGATTCGAAGCTGCGCAACTTCGTCAACGCCTTCGCCAACATGACCAGCAACTTCGCCGGCGTGCCTCTGGCGTTCGCGTTCATCATCCTGCTCGGTTTCAACGGCAGCATCACCATCATGCTGAAACAGGCCGGGATCATTCAGGACTTCAACCTGTATTCGAAAACCGGGCTGATCATCCTCTACACCTACTTCCAGATTCCCCTCGGCGTCCTGCTGCTGTACCCGGCATTCGACGCATTACGCGAAGACTGGCGTGAATCCGCCGCACTGCTGGGTGCTGACGGCTGGCAGTTCTGGCGCCACATCGGCCTGCCGGTGTTGACCCCGGCCCTGCTCGGCACCTTCGTGATCCTGCTGGCCAACGCCCTCGGCGCCTACGCCACGGTGTATGCGCTGACCACCGGCAACTTCAACGTGCTGCCGATCCGCATTGCCGCGATGGTCTCCGGCGACATTTCCCTCGATCCGAACCTGGCCAGTGCCCTGGCCGTGGTGCTGGTGGCGCTGATGACTCTGGTGACCGTCGTGCATCAACTGCTGTTGAAGAGGAGCTACCATGTCTCGCGCTGAATCCGGCCCGGCCGGCGTCTACCACCGCGTCGTGGTGTACCTGCTGTTCGCCATCCTGCTACTGCCGCTGGTGGGCACGCTGATCTACTCGATCGCCAGCAGTTGGTCGGCCACTATCCTGCCCAGCGGTTTCACCTTCAAGTGGTACATCCAGTTGTGGAGCGATCCGCGCTTCCTCCACGCCTTCGGCCAGTCGCTGCTGGTGTGCGTCGGCGCGCTGATCCTGTCGGTGGTGCTGATCCTGCCGCTGCTGTTCGTGGTGCATTACCACTTCCCGAAACTCGATGCACTGATGAACATCCTGATCCTGCTGCCCTTCGCGGTGCCGCCAGTGGTGTCGTCGGTCGGGCTATTGCAGCTCTACGGCTCCGGGCCGTTCGCGATGGTCGGTACACCGTGGATCCTGATCGGTTGCTACTTCACCGTGGCGCTGCCGTTCATGTACCGGGCGATCACCAACAATCTGCAAGCGATCAACCTGCGCGACCTAATGGACGCCGCGCAACTGCTCGGCGCCAGCACTTTTCAGGCAGCCTTCCTGGTGGTGCTGCCGAACCTGCGCAAAGGTCTGATGGTGGCGTTGCTGCTGTCGTTCTCGTTCCTGTTCGGTGAGTTCGTGTTCGCCAACATCCTGGTCGGCACCCGCTATGAAACCCTGCAGGTCTACCTCAACAACATGCGCAACAGCAGCGGCCACTTCACCAGTGCGCTGGTGATTTCCTACTTCTTTTTCGTGCTGGTCCTGACCTGGGTCGCCAACATCTTGAACAAGGACAAAAGCGAATGAGCTATGTCAGCGTCCAACATCTTCAAAAGAACTACGCGGGTACAACCGTATTCAGCGACATCAACTGCGAAATCCAGAAGGGTGAATTCGTCACCCTGCTCGGCCCGTCCGGTTGCGGCAAATCCACCCTGCTGCGCTGCATCGCCGGCCTGACGCCGGTGGATGGCGGCAAGATTCTGCTCGACGGCGTCGACATCGTGCCGCTGACGCCACAGAAACGCGGGATCGGCATGGTGTTCCAGAGCTACGCACTGTTTCCCAACATGACCGTGGAGCAGAACGTCGCCTTCGGCCTGCGCATGCAGAAGGTCAACGCCGACGACAGCCACAAGCGCGTCGCCGAAGTGTTGAAACTGGTTGAACTCAATGATTTCGCCAGCCGTTATCCGCACCAGCTCTCCGGCGGTCAGTGCCAGCGTGTCGCCCTCGCCCGCTCGCTGGTCACCCGTCCGCGCCTGTTGCTGCTGGATGAGCCGCTCTCGGCCCTCGATGCACGGATTCGCAAACACCTGCGCGAGCAGATCCGTCAGATCCAGCGCGAACTCGGCCTGACCACGATTTTCGTCACACACGATCAGGAAGAAGCCCTGACCATGTCTGACCGGATTTTCCTGATGAATCAGGGAAAGATCGTACAAAGCGGCGACGCCGAAACCCTTTACACCGCCCCGGTCGACGTATTCGCTGCCGGCTTCATCGGCAACTACAACCTGCTGGACGCCGACAGTGCCTCGAAGCTGTTGCAGCGGCCGATCAACCATCGCATCGCCATTCGCCCGGAGGCCATCGAACTGAGCCTGAACGGCGAACTCGACGCACAGATTCGAAGCCACAGCCTGCTGGGCAACGTGATCCGTTATCGCATCGAAGCCCGGGGCGTGGAATTGGTGGTGGATGTCCTCAACCGTTCGGCGGCGGACCTGCATCCCGACGGTCAGCGCCTGGCACTTTCCATCGATCCGACGGCCCTGTGTGAGGTAGCCTGATGACTTTGCTGACGTTGAAGAGAGAACTGCACTGATGGCTCTGGCAATTTTTGATCTGGACGAAACCCTGATCCACGGCGACTGCGCCACCCTCTGGAGCGAGCAGATGGGGCGCCTGGGCTGGGTCGATCCCGAGTCGTTCATGCGCAAGAACAACGAGCTGATGGACGCCTACAGCCATGGCAAGTTGCGCATGGAAGACTTCATGGAGTTCAGCCTCGAACCCTTGATCGGTCGAACCCCGGAAGAAGTCGAACATCTGGTCGGCCCGTGGGTGGAAGACTTCATCGAGCCGATCATCTTCAGCGACGCGACCAAAACCATCGCCGCCCACCGCAAAGCCGGCGACCGGATTCTGGTGATCTCGGCCTCGGGCACGCACCTGGTCAAACCCATTGCCGAGCGGTTGGGCATCGACGAGATTCTGGGAATCGAACTGGAAGTGGCACATGGCGTATACAGCGGCCACACCGTGGGCACCCTGACCTACCGCGAAGGCAAGATCACCCGCTTGCTGGAATGGCTGGATGCCGAAGAGGAAAACCTTGAAGGCGCGAGTTTCTATTCCGACTCACGCAATGATCTGCCGCTGCTGCTGAAAGTGGATTACCCGCATGTGGTCAATCCGGATCCGGTACTGCTTGCAGAGGCCGAGAAGTCCGGCTGGCCGATCCACCTCTGGAAGTAAGCGATTGCCTTGTGGGAGCAGGCCTGCTCCCACAAGCATCGACGATCAGCTCAGGCTTTCGTCGATCACCAGCACCAGCTTCCCCGCCACAGTATTGCTCGCCAGTTCGGCGAACGCCGCCTCGGCATCCTTGATCGCAAAGGTCTTGGCCAGTTGCGGCTTCAAGCGTCCCTCGGAAAACAGCGGCCACACGTGCTGGCTCAGATCACTGAACAGATCGGCCTTGAACTGATCGTTGCGGCTGCGCAAGGTCGAACCCAGCAGTTGCACGCGCTTGGCCAGCACCTGGGCCAGATCGAGTTTCGCTTCGCGGCCACCCATCAGACCGATGAGCACCCAACGTCCGTCCTGAGCCATCAGCTTCAGATTCAATGCGGAATAATTGCCACCGACCGGATCCAGAATCACATCGAACGGCCCGAAGTCCCGCAGGCTCTCCAGATCATCGGTGCGCACCACGCCACCTTGCGCCCCCAGTGCTTCACAGTAGGCCAAGCGCTCGGTCGAACCGACGCTGACCCAGCACGGATTGCCAAACGCCTTGCACAGTTGAATGGCGGCTGAACCGATACCACTGGCCCCGGCATGCAGAAGAACTTTCTCACCCGGTTTGAGCGCAGCGAGCTGGAAAATATTCAGCCAGACGGTCGCGTACACCTCAGGCAGTGCAGCCGCTTCGATCAGCGACACGCCTTCCGGAACGGGCAGCACATGCCGCCCGTCGACGACCACTTCTTCGGCCATCCCGCCCCCGGCCAGCAAGGCGCAGACACGATCACCGACCTGCCAGGAAGAACCGGCGCCGACTTCGCTGATCACCCCGGAGCACTCAAGACCGAGCACCTGACTGGCACCCGGCGGCGGTGGATAAAGGCCCGCCTTCTGTAATAAATCCGCGCGATTGAGGCCGGCTGCCGCCACCCGGATGCGAACTTGTCCTACATCACACGTAGGACTCGGCTCATCAACCCATGCCACTTGACCTTCAACGCCTTGCAATGCCTTCACAGTGCCTCCATAGTGAGTCTGGACTGAGCCCGAAGCTGAAGCGCCGGGCTTTTTGCATTATGCGACCGGCCCTGGGGTCTGAACGAACGCTGAACAGCAGTTATCGTACAGAGCGTAGAGGTACCGGCGACTTCAAAGACGGCCTAATATGCGTTATCAATTGTCCCCGCGTCGAATCAGCATGAAGCATTTGCTCCCCAGCACCGCCCTCGCTCTTTTCATCGGTATCGGCCTCTTGCCGGTGTCGGGCACCACATTCGCAGCCAACAGCTGGGACAAGTTGCAGCCTGATCGCGATGAAGTGATCGCCAGTCTGAACGTCGTCGAGTTGCTCAAACGTCACCACTACAGCAAGCCACCGCTCGACGATGCGCGCTCGGTGATCATCTACGACAGCTACATCAAGCTGCTGGACCCGTCGCGCAGCTACTTCATGGCCAGCGACATCGCCGAATTCGACAAGTGGAAGACCCAGTTCGACGACTTCCTCAAGAGCGGCGACCTCAACGCCGGCTTCACCATCTACAAGCGTTATCTGGACCGCGTGAAAGCGCGTCTGGACTTCGCCATTGCCGAGCTGAACAAAGGCGTCGACAAGATGGACTTCTCCACGAAGGAAACCTTGCTGATCGATCGCAAGGACGCCCCGTGGCTCAAATCCACCGCCGAACTTGACGACCTGTGGCGCAAACGCGTCAAGGACGAAGTGCTGCGGCAGAAGATCGCCGGCAAGGATCCAAAGCAGATCCAGGAAACCCTGACCAAGCGCTACAAGAACCAGTTGGCGCGTCTGGACCAGACCCGTGCCGAAGACATCTTCCAGGCGTACATCAATACCTTCGCCATGTCTTACGATCCGCACACCAACTATCTGTCGCCGGATAATGCGGAAAACTTCGACATCAACATGAGCCTGTCCCTCGAGGGCATCGGCGCCGTGTTGCAGAGCGACAACGACCAGGTGAAAGTCGTGCGCCTGGTGCCGGCAGGCCCGGCCGACAAGACCAAGCAGGTCGCCCCGGCGGACAAGATCATCGGCGTTGCTCAGGGCAACAAAGAGATGGTCGACGTGGTCGGCTGGCGTCTGGACGAAGTGGTCAAGCTGATCCGTGGTCCGAAAGGCACCGTGGTTCGTCTGGAAGTCATCCCGGCGAGCAATGCGCCGAACGACCAGACCAGCAAGATCGTGCCGATCACCCGTGAAGCGGTGAAGCTCGAAGACCAGGCCGTGAAGAAATCCATCCTGAGCCTGAAACAGGACGGCAAGGACTACAAGCTCGGCGTGATCGAGATTCCGGCTTTCTATCTCGACTTCAAGGCGTTCCGTGCCGGCGATCCGGATTACAAGAGCACCACTCGCGACGTCAAGAAACTGCTGACCGAACTGCAGAAAGAGAAAGTCGACGGCGTGGTCATCGACCTGCGCAACAACGGCGGCGGCTCCCTGCAAGAAGCTACCGAGCTGACCAGCCTGTTCATCGACAAGGGCCCTACCGTGCTCGTGCGTAACGCCGATGGCCGGGTCGATGTGCTCGAAGACGAAAACCCGGGTGCGTTCTACAAAGGCCCGATGGCGCTGCTGGTCAACCGCCTGTCCGCGTCGGCTTCGGAGATCTTTGCCGGTGCCATGCAGGACTACCACCGCGCGCTGATCATCGGTGGCCAGACCTTCGGCAAAGGCACCGTGCAGACCATTCAGCCGCTGAACCATGGCGAACTGAAACTGACCCTGGCCAAGTTCTACCGGGTTTCCGGTCAGAGCACCCAGCATCAGGGCGTACTGCCGGACATCGATTACCCGTCGATCATCGACACCAAGGAAATCGGCGAGAGCGCCCTGCCGGAAGCCATGCCATGGGACACCATCAAACCGGCCATCAAGCCTGCGGTTGACCCGTTCAAACCGTACATCGCTCAGCTCAAGTCGGAGCACGATGTACGTTCGGCAAAAGACGCAGAGTTCGTGTTCATTCGCGACAAGCTGGCCCTGGCGCAGAAATTGATGGAAGAGAAAACCGTCAGCCTCAATGAAGCCGATCGCCGTGCCCAGCACGCCGATATCGACGCCAAGCAACTGGCGATGGAAAACATCCGTCGCAAGGCCAAAGGCGAAGAACCGCTCAAAGAGCTGAAGAAAGAAGACGACGACGCCCTCGCGGCAGCCGAGCCGGACAAGGTCAAACCGGAAGACGACGCCTACCTGAGCGAGACCGGGCGCGTGCTGCTGGATTACCTGAAGCTGAGCAATCAGGTGGCCAAGAAGTAAGGTGATGGCAATTTAATGCTGACGATCCCCGGATCGTCATCAAACAGTCATCATTCTGTCGTGCAATAAAGGACTGGGAGCGGTTCTCTTCATCGAGAACGCTCCCAGTCCTTTTTTTATCGCCAGAGAATGCCATGACCACGACCGAACAGCTGAGTGCCTTGAGCTCGATCCTGACTCAAAGCGGTTTGCACAGCCTGTTCCAGCCGATCATTTGCCTCTCTGAACGACGCATTCTCGGTTATGAAGCCCTGACTCGCGGCCCGTCCAACAGTCCGCTGCACTCCCCTATCGCCCTCTTTGCCGTGGCCCGCCAGGCCGGGCGCTTGAGCGAACTGGAAATCGCCTGCCGCCAAAGTGCCTGCCGCCGTTTCAACGAACAGCAATTGCCGGGCAAGCTGTTTCTCAACGTCTCTCCCGAATCCCTGCTCGAAGCCGCGCACCAGCCGGGGCGTACGCTGCAACTGCTTCAGGATTTCGGCATTCCACCGAGCCAGGTGGTGATCGAGCTCACCGAACAGACGCCGATCGACGATTTCCAGCTGCTGCAAACCGCGCTGCATCACTACCGAGCCATGGGGTTTTCGATTGCACTTGATGATCTTGGCGCGGGTTATTCGAGCCTGCGCCTGTGGTCGGAGCTGCGGCCGGATTACGTGAAGATTGATCGGCACTTTATCGACGGCATTCACCAGGACGCGTTGAAGCGAGAGTTCGTCGGATCGATCCTGCAGATCGCCAAGGCCTCCCGGGCGCAGGTGATTGCCGAGGGCATCGAGTTGCCGGAAGAACTGGCGGTGCTGACCGAAATGGGTGTCGATCTGGTGCAGGGTTACCTGCTCGGGCGCCCTCAGGAACACCCGCCACGCGACGCACGGGCCTTGATGCCCAAGCACGACAGCAGTGCCGTGGCGCTGAACGATGAAGGCAGCGACCTCAGCGCCCTGCTCAACGATCAACCGGCCGTCGACCGCGACACACCGACCGCCACCGTACTCGAAGCCTTCCGGCGTCAAGCCAACCTGAACTCGCTGGCAGTGCTCGACGAGCAAGGCCAGCCCTGCGGCATCGTGCATCGTCATTCATTGTCCGATGCCCTGCTCAAACCGTTCGCCACCGACCTGTTCGCCCGCAAACCCATCAGCCGCCTGATGAACGACGACTTCCTCGCCGTGGAAATGAGCCAGTCGCTGCAACAAGTCAGCCGCCTGATCACCAGCCGCGCCCGGCAGCGCATCGAAGAAGACTTCATCATCACCCTCAACGGCAGCTACCTGGGCCTGGGTCGGGTGATTGACGTGCTCAAGCTGATTACCGAGCTGAAGATCCAGCAGGCTCGCTATGCCAACCCGCTGACTCTGCTACCCGGCAATGTGCCGATTCAGCAATGCCTGACGCGGTTGCTGCAACAGGGGCGGGAATCAGTTATTTGCTATGTCGACATCGACAGCTTCAAGCCCTTTAACGATATCTATGGGTATGGGCGGGGGGATGAGGTGTTGTTGTGTCTGGCGCAGTGTTTGAATGAACGCGTTGATCCTTCTCGCGACTTTGTCGGGCATATTGGGGGGGACGATTTTCTGTTGGTGCTTGGCCCGGAGGATTGGCGCAAGCGTCTTAATCAACTGCTTGATGACTTCCAGAGTCAATGCCGACGGTTTTATCGACCGGAACACCTTGAGGCTGGGTGTTTTGTTGCGCCAAACCGCCAAGGGATTCGCCAGGAATTTCCGTTGCTGTCACTGTCCATTGGCGTGGTGCATTTGCATCCTGAAGCTTGTGCGCAACTGGATGCGAGTCAGTTGGCGGAGATGGCTTCGCAGGCGAAGCATCATGCTAAGAATGTTCCGGGGTATAGTGTGCATGTTATCGACAGCATACGTGCGCTACCTTTTAACGAGGCGCTCGTTTCAGGTCATCGCTAATGTAAAAGCTCGGTAACTACCATGTGGACCGATCCTCTCCAGCGGCTTTCGCAAGATCCTCCCCCCAAGCTTCCTTCGCAAACTTATAGATATCTTGGAAGAAGCCGCGTGGATCCTCTAGAGAATACCATTCTCCCCGCGGCCAACTTGCTGCTTCGCATTCATCGATCTCGAATAGTTTTTGAAACTCATAATTTGGATCCTGAAGTATCATTTCCAAATTTCCAAACAGCACCAGCTTATGTCTATAGGAAAGGCATGGCAGATTCAGGCAATACTTTCTAACAAGAAGCTCTCTATCAGCAGAGTCATTAGGGTTGTAATCCTCGAGTTCCAAACCTCGAGTTTCTTCCCGATCATAAACATCGAAAACACCTATAAGCCACGTCAAGTCCGGTTCAAACTCTTCACTCAAATACGGATCCCTCAACATCACTTCACCTCGATCGGAAACGTGGCGAATCGGCTTTGGCCAAACAAATCAGCTCCCACAATTTTCATCTTCATTATAAAAACCAATAAAACAACCAACCCGCCCAAAACCCAAAACACATAAAAACCTCAAGCATAGAATGTAACTCTATAGATCTTTAACCTTACCTATCTCACCCTCATATAAAGAAAGACATTCTAGCAACACGCGCATAAAGCCACGCCCATCGACTATCTCGTCAGAAAATAAAAAACTTCTCTTTTCCAAAACCTCAACAAATGTTTCTCCCCTTTCCAAATAATAGGAAATCGTATCAATTATCCAACACCTATCCGATTCAGAGTACCCAACAAACTCCGGTTTCAGAACAGCATCAAAAATTCTAATCAAATCAGAAGAATCATTTACATCAGCCAAACATATTAGTTCTTCAACAGCCCCTTCGTGAGGATAGTCAATGTCAAAGACAAATAGAAAGCCAGGCAAAATTGAAAGCTTTGGATTAGGTTTCATTTGATATCAATCCACATAAGCCGTTATAGCCTCACCATGACTATCGAGTATAACGACAGTTCTTGTTGGCTCTATATATTCCACTTGTTTCCCCCTATACCCCTCTCCAACCTTTCTTCCCATCTCCACTGGGAGCGATGAGAGCGATAGACTCCCAGTCCGTCGGAAAATTAATTTAGCACGATTAATTGCATTCAACTGATCTCTATGACTTATAAATCTAGTTGCAGCTCGTGGAATGCTTGGTTCCATAAGCTTAGTTTTTTTATTTAGTTTCATCTCAACTTTTCCCGTAGTAGGATTTTTAGCATATTGCAGACGCTCTTGCTGCGAAGCTAGAGTGGTTTGGGCGCCATGTTTTTGTAAAAAATGAGATTTTTTGTTAGCGCTTTCCATATCTTTCAACTCTTTTAATGCAATATTTTCTGTTAACTCATCAATTCTCGCCCTCCGCTCTTGCGCCGTCATCTTCGGCAGCGCTGGCTCACCCTCATCAACAACTGAACCACTCACCCCATCCGGCACCGAACAACCCGGCTTATTAGGCGGCGGACAGTTGGAGCTCAACCCCAACGGATCCACCCACCCCGTCGGATTCGGCACGTACCGGTACTGATTCAACCCACCCGCCAGCTTCACCGGATCCGGCGTCAGGTACCGCCCCAGCTCCGGGTCGTAATACCGGTGCCGGTTGTAATGCAGCCCACTTTCCGCATCGAAGTACTGCCCCTGAAAGCGCAGCGGCTGGTCGAGGTAATCCTCGGTCGCCAGCTCCAGCGAAGTGACCTTGCCGTAGGCGCTGTATTTGGCCGACCAGACGATGTCGCCGCTGTAGTCGGTCAGTTCCTGCGGGGTGCCGAGGTGGTCGAGCTGGTAGTAGAACGGGCAGGCGCGTTTCGGGCCTTTGCCGTCGAGCATCGCGAGGGGGCGGAAGGTGCCGGGTTCGTAGATGAAGCTGCGGTGCTGAGTCGGGCTGCTTTCGGCGATCAGGTGGTCGCCTTGCCAGAAGAACTCGGTGCTCTGGCCGTCGACGGTTTTGCGGATACGTCGGCCGAAGGCGTCGTATTGGTAGGTCGCGGTTTTGCCGTCCGGGCGGGTCAGGCCGATCAGGCGGTGCTGGCTGTCGTAGCGGTATTCGGTGACGAGTTGCTGGGCAGTGCCGCGACGTTCGCGGATCAGGTTGCCGAAGGCGTCGTAGTCGTAATGACGGTCGCCCTGCATCAGCAGGCGGTTGCCTTTGATCTGTGTGGGGCCCGGACGGTCCTGCAGCAGCAGGTTGCCGGCCGGGTCGTGGGCGAAGTTTTCCGGCACATCGTCGCGGGTGTGGCGTACGCGGATCAGCCGGTCGAGGGCGTCGTACTGGTAGCTGCGCTGACCGTGACGGGTGTCGGCGATGTGTTCGAGGTTGCCGTTGGCGCTGTAGGCAAAGTCGCGGCGGTACAGTGCACTGCGTTGATGGCCTACAGCGTGAGAACGCAAACGACCCTGTTCGTCGTAGGCATATTCGCTGAGCAGCAGCCCCTGCTGGCGTTGCTGTTCACGACCGGACTGATAGACGTGCCGGGTGAGCAAGGCGCCGTTGAGGTCGATCGCGGTCAGCGCGCCGCCCTTGGCGTAGCGGTAATCGAGCTTGCTGTTGTCCGGCAGACGCATCCGGCTGAGCTGGCCGCAGGCGTCGTAGGCATAACGCAAGGTGCCCCAGCCCTGATGCTCGCGCACCAGCCGGTCCTGCAGGTCGTATTCAAAAGCCAGTGGGTGATTCTGACCGTCATCGACACCGACCAAACGGCCGAGACGGTCATAGCGGTATTCGACCGTACTGCCGTCGGGCAGGGTCTTGAGCAGCAGACGCCCGGCAGCATCACGTTGGTAGCTGGTGACCAGCGTCGAGCCGTCATCGCCGTACTCGGTTTTTTCCAGCAAATGACCGTTGCGGTCGTAGGCGTACGCGGTGCGCCGTCCATCAAAACCGGTTTCCTGTCGGATCAGTCCGGTGGGCGTGTAGTCCAGAAGATACTTTTCGCCCGACTCGTTCTCGATTTCCGTGAGCAACAGCTGCGCATGGTCGTAGCGATACTGCAGTCGTGTGCCGTCAGGATTGATCCGCCGGCTGAGCAGGTGCAGGTCGTCGTCATACTCGTAGCGGGTGATGCGCCCCAGTTCATCGCGTTCGGCGGTGATCTGGCCGTAGGCGCTGTAGGACCAGGCGCGGGTAGCGCCGGTCGGTGAGGTGCTCTGGATCAGTCGGCCCACGGCGTCCCAGGTGTGACGGGTAACCGCGCCGTGTTCATCCTGCGCAGTAATCCGCCGCCCCAACGCATCGTAGGAAAACTTCCGCACCCCACCGTCGGGCAGGCTTTCCTCGACCAGTTGCCCAAGGTCGTTCCACACGAACACGTGCCGGCCGGAGTCCGGATAACGGATCGACAGCAACCGTCCTTGCGGGTCGTAGTGGTAATGGGTGACATGGCCGTCGGGGTCGACGGTTTCCGTGACATCGCCCTGGGCATTACGCCGGTAGGTCCACTGCGCATCACCGCGTGAGCGGCTGTGCAGGAAACCGTTGCGGTATTCGTAGGACGTCGGCGCATCGTCCGGCGGAATCAGCGTGATCAGCCGTCCGACCTCGTCGTAGCGGTATTCGGTGACCGCTCCGAGCGCATCCTGCTCGGCGACCAAGCGGCCCTGCGCGTCGTAGGCCTTGAGCTGCTCGCCACCGTCAGCGGCGACCTGACGCACCTGCCGCGCGGTGTCGTCGTGGACGTAAACCTCTTCGCGGCCGTCGACGTACTGCACGGTAACGCTGCCGGCGTCATCCCAGACGTAACGCGTATCCATCTGCGAGAACGACGCCCAGTGCCGCACGCAACGCGCCGCCTTGCCGGAATGCTCCCACTCCCAGAAGAAGCTCGCGCCGCCGCTCAGTTGCCGCTGCAGGATGACGTGCTGGTCGTCGTAGTCGTAACGCTCGCTTTCGCCGACCGCGTTGGTCGCTTCGATCAATCGATGGCGAGCATCAAAGCGGTAGCTGACCAGCGTCTGTTCGGTGCGCCAGGCAGACTCCCGAAAAACCTGATAATCGACCGCGACCAGATGCGCCCGCTCATAGCGCAGCAACAGCGAACGACTGACGCCGTTATCCAGCCGCTCAACCCGATTCTGACGATCACGCGTAATCCGCAGCCGGTTGCCGTACGCATCGCAAATGAGCGTCAGACGCCCAGCCCGAAAGTGATAAAACCGCGCCGCGTCCCCCGCCAGCGCAACAATCAACTCCTCCGGCTCATCCCCGAGAAAAATCGCCGCCCGCGACAAGCTGTTGTGAATCGCCGGCCGCTCGACATTCGGCAACGGAAACCGCGTGCGTCGGTTCTCGTGATCAACCCAGACCACGCCGTCGCCCTCGACCTCCAGCCGATGCGCCAGCGAATGGCTCCAGCCAAACCCCAGCCCAACATCAATCTCGGCCGCGCTGGTGCGATACAACCGGCTGAACTCGAACGGCAGCAGCCCATCGAGCACGCCATCGGTCAGCGTAAGCAATTCCTCGCCAGTGACCATCGACACCGGACAGCCATTGGTGCAGGTCAACGATGCGCAATCGGCACTGTCGCCGTTAGGATTTGTCGCCTGATCAGGCTTGTCGTCGTGGTGCTCGTCTTTCTTCAGGGAGGTGTTCCGTCGGGCGTCCCAGCGCAACTGCATGCGACCCTTTTTCACCCCGGCGGCGATGCCTCGCGCGGCGACGGATTTGTAGTGCTTCACATAGCCGATGAAGGTGCTGACGATGCCGAACATCGCCTTCACCAGACGCGTTACCGCCGACAATAACTGAGCGCCGCGATCCGCCAGACGCAAGGTCAGATACGCAATCCCCGCCCCGGCGCCGACAAAGGTCAGTACAACGCCGATCAACACATCGATCAGCAGTTGCACTACCACCATCGAGACGGCCTCGGCGGTTTTTCCGGCAATTTCAGTGGGCGGCAGCATCTCCAGCCAGAGGCTGGCGGTACGCAGCAACAGGCACAGCGCCGCCTCGTCACTGACCAGTAACTGAAGCTTCTCCATCATTTCAGGCGCTGTTTCTGCCAGCGCGATCAACTGTGCGGCGCCACTGCCCAACCGCTCGGCAAACTTTCCGGGATCCTTGAGAATCTCCGACAGCAACCCGATGCTGTCCCACACGCCCTCAATCGCCGCCCAACTGCCGGCCAGCAGGCCGTTGCCGGCAGCAGTGGCCACCGACTGTGACCACTGCGGCTTGAAGCCCTGCCATTCGCTACGCAGCCAACTGTCGAGCTGCCGGGTCAGGCCATCGTAGGAATCGAAAAGCGCGTCGACCTGCTTCTCGCTGGCCTCGCTGTGCACTAACACCCGATAGAACTTGCCCGCCTCTCCGGTGAACAACCCCTTGCCCTGAGCATCGAGCGTGACGGACTTGACCTTGCCGCCATCCACCGCCACCACATCGACAACGATGTCGCCCAACGGAATGTCGTATACCGACTCAAACTTGCTCTCGATCTCCATTCGCCCGGTTTCCGGGCATTGCACGACAGCCGAAGAGAAACGGCCGTCGTCAATGGCGACTGCCGTGCGGTGTTCGCCGAAACGGATGATCCGCTCCATCCCCATCAGCGACGGCAGATCGGCCGCATGACTGACGCTGTCTGCCGAACGACTGAACCAGTGCCTTAGCTGTTCGCGATAGAGATCGAGGGTGTGGGGAAAGCTATCGAGTGCTTGCTCGATGCGGGTGATGGCTTCCATCAGCGCATTCCCAGGCGCATGACGAAATGAAAAACCGGGTCGAACATGTGCGTTCCCTCGCGCAAAAATCAGGCGAAGGACTTTGCGGGGGATCAAACAGAAAAGAAGTCAGGCGAGTAGGCGATGGATGTAGGAGAAGTCTGTAACTGATCTTTATCGAACAGCAGACGCAAAAACGGGGCGGGAGGTTTCCCTCACGCCCCGTTCAGGGAACACAAAAATCGCTTACCGAGAATGATCCCGACCGGCCAGCTCTTTCAACTTGAGCTCAGCCAGCGGATGCCCGGCCTTGGCGGCCATGGTCCACCAGCGAACGGCTTCCGAAGGATCCGGCGCTTTACTGGGCGTACCTGCAAGACTGATGACACCCACCTGATACGCCGCCTTGCCATCTCCGGCCAGCGCAGCCAGCCGCAGCAATCGAACACCCTCCTCACGCGCGCCCAGGCCAACGCCGCGAAACGTCAGGATGTGCCCGTAAAAGCTTTGCGCGCCGACATCGCCCAGGTTGGCCATACGCGCAAACTGCCCTTCGAGCCAGCGCCAGCCTCGGGGCTGACGGACAAACCACGACCAGTGAAACAGCCTACGGGCCAGCCAGTAACTTGCCCGCGCCTTGAGTCGTAAAAACACTCAGGCCTCCGCCGATTCAGGGTATTCGTATTCAAAGACCCGCACCACTTCCGAGGCGTGCCATGAGGCTGCGGCAACACCATCGGACGGCCCGGAAAAACGCCCCAGACGCTCGACACACTCAAAAAAACCGGTGCGTGGCAGGCGACTGGCGCCCTGGCTGATCACCAGCGAACTGCGCAACGGTTGTTCGGCTTTCGCGTCCAGCGCAGCGAGATGCTCCAGTGCAGCGGTCAATGTCTGCATCGCCGGCGTGGGCAGTTGCAGACGCTCGAGCAAGGCTCGATAGGTCAGAAGATGGCGCTGCCTGCGCGCCTGGTCCAGCTCCCCCAGCAATCCGTCCCAATGTTGACGACTGATGCGTACGCTCACGATTGTTCCCTCCACCCTGGCACCGTCAACTCCCAGGCCAGGCTGCGGCGAATCGCAGCGTCGGGCAGACGCTCACCGCTTTCGATCATGGCCAGGTAAGACGGGCTGATGCCTACCGTGCGGGCGAGCGCCTCGATGGCGATGCCCTTCCCTTCGCGCAAACTGCGTAACTGATCCAGACCTGGAAGAATCGGGTCCGGTGTGGCCGCAAGCGGCGCTGGAGCCGGTTGCGACGGTGCTTCGTTAATGCCTGCTGCTTTCAGTAGAGCCTGATACTGAGCCCATGGCAGAACCGCATATTCGGGTTCGCCATCGCGTGCAATTATCTGAATATCCATGACTACCCCGTAGGACAACAACGCTTAGCGAGTCGGCACTTTTCCCTAGAAGTGTAATCCTAACAGCGGCCAAGGTCGTGGGGGGTATCTATCTGTATAAGAGGCTGTCGCGATTCAGGACTTTTTCGGACCCTGAAGCTGAAGTTGTTCGGGCGTATCGGGCAGGCGCTCGACAACCCTGAGCTTTTCCGGCGCCTGACGCTGACGCCACAGACGGAACGCAGTGAGCTCGTCGTCGAGGGTTTTCATCAGCCAGGCGAGGACGGCGA
Organism: Pseudomonas sp. GW821-FHT11G12; assembly: GCF_058808055.1. Lineage (NCBI taxonomy): Bacteria > Pseudomonadati > Pseudomonadota > Gammaproteobacteria > Pseudomonadales > Pseudomonadaceae > Pseudomonas > Pseudomonas sp. GW821-FHT11G12. The sequence goes on along the minus strand of NZ_JBXARH010000007.1, from coordinate 4,747 downwards.
TGTCATCGAGCATGCCGAAAACGGGAATGAAATCCGGGATCGCATCCACCGGACTGAGGAAATACATCAAGCCCGCAACGACCGAAACGATCGCCTTGGGACTGATCGCGCGATATTCGCCGCGCCAGTACGCCAGGCACAGCGCCTGGAGCAATCGCAGGTCATCCTTCAGTTTACCGAGACGATTGCCTTGGGCGGCACCTTTGCTGGCCACGGCGAACAACAGCGTCGGCAAACGGCCACGGGCCAGGAGTCGTCCGGCCAACGGCAGGAATCGGGCGAAATTCCATGGAGCTTTCATCTATTTCTCCCGTTGAAATGTTATCCACACAAATTGTGGATAACCTTGTGAACAGAGCTGCATTTCGACGCTGAGAGCCCCGGTTCATAAGGGCTGCGCTCAGATCGGGCGTTTTTTACTCACATAAAAAACCCCATTATTTCATTGACTTGGCAGCTCAGGGCGTCTAGCGCGGGCGGCCTCAAAGTCTAGGACTGTCGCGATGCGTATCGGTTCGGTCTGTTTACGCTCGCCGTGCCCCAGATGCAACAACGCCCCGCATAAGCGAGGCGTTGTTGTTGAAGCCGGTACCGACGCTTGTTACTTGGCGGCGGCAGCGTCTTCTTTGGCTGGATCCTTGATGGCCAGCAGTTCGAGGTCGAAGACCAGAACCGAGTTGGCCGGGATTGCCGGGCTTGGCGATTGTGCGCCGTAAGCCAGATCGCTAGGGATGTACAGCTTGTACTTCTCGCCAACGTGCATCAGTTGCAGGCCTTCGACCCAACCCGGGATCACACCGCTGACCGGCAGATCGATCGGGCTGCCGCGCTCGACGGAGCTGTCGAATACGGTGCCGTTGGTCAGCTTGCCGGTGTAGTGAACGGTCACTACGTCGGTAGGCTTAGGCTGTGGGCCGTCGGCTTTCTTGACCACTTCGTACTGCAGACCGGAAGCAGTGGTGGTCACGCCGGCTTTCTTGCCGTTTTCTTCGAGGAATTTCTTGCCGGCGGCTGCCGACTCTTCGCTCATCTTGGCCATACGCTCTTCGGCACGCTTTTGCAGTGCAGCGAAGGCTTCGACCAGATCTTCATCTTTCAGCTTCTGTTCTTTCTTGCCGACGGCATCTTCGATGCCCTGGGCTACCGCTTTGGAGTCCAGATCATCCATGCCTTCCTGAGCAAGGCTTTTGCCCATGTTCAGGCCGATACCGTAGGAAGCTTTTTGCGCCGGGGTTTTCAGCTCTACGCTGGTCTGCGAATCACAACCCGCGAGTACCAGGCTAACCAGGGCTACCGCCGCCGCCAACCGATGCTGTTTCATGCTATTTCCTTGTTCATGCGCCGAAAGGGCAATCGAGTAAAGCCGCGAGCTTATCAGGCCGCCACGACCAATGGCTACCGGCATGAGAGCAGGAATCTTCCGATAAGTTCAGGGATTAAAAAGCATTTGGGCAAAGGCATGATGAAGCTTCTGTCATCTTGATCTGACATTAACCGATGCCCCTTCCCACAACACTTGGCGTAATGGCCACTTGCCGCACACGGCTCGGCTCAGGCATAACAGCGCAACAACTCGACAAGGATGTTCATCTTGCGCCTCATATTCCGTGTGCTGACGCTGATCGTGGTACTGCTGGGACTGGTCCTGGCGGTGATTCTCTACTATGTCGCCAATCCGAAACTGCCCTTCCCGACGCCCGCCAAACAGGTCCACTACCTCAAACAATGGACTGACGAAGAGCGCCAGACCTACTACTTCACGCCGCAAGGCACCCAGGTCAAAGGCCTGCGTTATGAGTGGTTCCAGGCCCTGGAGCTGCCGTTCTCGCAGCAACGCTTTGCCTCTCCGGAATATCTTGCACGCTTCGGCTTTCTGATCGACCCACAGCAGAAAGCAACGTCGAACAACCCGGGGAATCTGCCAGTGGGTTTCGCCCGCCATCAGAATCCCGGCAGCTCTGAGCAATATCTGGACATCACCTGTGCGGCCTGCCACACCGGCGAGTTGCACCTGAATGGCCATGCCGTGCGCATCGACGGCGGCTCGGCGCAGCATGTGCTGCCTTCCAGCGTTCCTACATTGCGCGGGGGCAGTTTCGGACAGGCATTGGTCGCCAGTCTGGCCTCCACTTACTACAACCCGTGGAAATTCGAGCGGTTCGCCCGCAACGTACTGGGCAACGACTATGACGCCCGCCATGAACAACTGCGCAAAGACTTCAAAGGCTCACTGAATACCTTCCTCAAAGTGGCGTGGAACGACACCCATCGCGGCCTCTACCCCACCGAGGAAGGCCCTGGCCGAACCGATGCTTTCGGACGAATCGCCAACGCAACCTTCGGCGATGCGATCTCCCCCGCCAACTATCGCGTGGCCAACGCTCCCGTGGATTACCCGCAACTGTGGGACATGTGGACGTTCGACTGGGTGCAGTGGAACGGCTCGGCGCAGCAGCCGATGGCACGCAACATCGGCGAGGCGCTGGGGGTAGGCGCTACCCTGAATTTCTTCGATGCCAATGGCCAGCCGCTACAGGGTGATGAACGTTATGCATCAAGCGTGCGTGTGCGCGATCTGCACAAGATCGAAGAAACCCTGCAAAAACTTCAGCCACCCGCCTGGCCAGAGGAGCTGTTGGGCAAGGTCGACAAACCTTTGGCGGCCAAGGGTCGAGCGTTATTTGCCGAAAACTGCGCTGGCTGCCACGTCCCACGGGTGACGCAAGAGGGTGAACGCTGGGTCCAGCACCTGCACATGTTGCCCGTCGACGTCATCGGCACCGATCCGAACGCGGCCAACAACATCGCCAACCACCGTTTCGACCTGACAGCCCTGCAATGGAATCCAGCAGAGCTGGAGCAGATGGACGTAAAGCTGCACCCCACTCCCAAAGAACAACTCGACCTCAGCCAGTTATCCGTGGCCAAGGGCCTGGCTTACGTCACGGCGTTCGTTGAAAACCGCGCCTATCGCGAGGCTGGCGTCACTGCCGCTGAAAAACCTCAGCTCGACGGCTTTGGCCTGCCGATCGGTGTCCGGGAAAAAGTGGCCTACAAGGCCCGGCCGCTGGCAGGCGTGTGGGCTACACCGCCCTTCCTGCACAACGGCTCGGTGCCGAGTCTCTATCAGTTGCTGTCGCCTCAGGATGAACGCGCCACCACTTTCTATAAGGGCACCTTCGAATATGACCCTCGGCATCTGGGTTATCGCACCGAAGCCTTTACCAACGCTTTCCTGTTCGACACACGCATCACCGGCAACCACAACAGTGGCCATGAATTCCGCGCCGGCGAGCGCGGCAACGGGGTTATCGGACGGTTGCTGCAGCCCGAGGAACGCTGGGCGCTGCTGGAATACCTGAAAGTGCTGGGCGGCCCGCTGGAGGCGCAACTGCCATGATCTTCAATTCGTTCAAGAAACCATCGATGCTGGCGCGTTTCTGGTTGTGGCTGGGGCGGTTGCTGGGCAAAACCCTGCTGTTTTTGCTGGTGGTCGGCCTGATCGGCTGGGCTCTGGCAACCGCCTGGTTTGCCTGGCAACACCGAGGCCCAGTGTCGGCGACGGAGCAGATTCCGGACGGCGAAGCAGCGATGACGCAGGACGTGATCCAGACCGCTGTGCGAATTGTCGACCAGCACCGGGAAAGTACGCGTTTCCTGCGTGACGCCCATGCCAAGGCCCACGGTTGTTTGAAGGCCGACGTGCAGGTGCTGCCGGATCTGGCTCAGGATCTGCGCCGAGGTGTTTTCAGCGAGCCGGGCAAGCTCTGGCAGGCGACGATGCGCCTGTCCAACGGCAACGCCTATCCGCAGTTCGACAGCATCCGTGATGCCCGGGGCATGGCGATCAAATTGCTCGATGTGCCGGGCAAACAGTTGCTAAGTGACCGTCAGGGCCTGCACGAACAGGATTTCGTGATGTTCAGCCATCCGAATTTCTTCGTCAGCGACGTCGCTGAATATCGTCAGAATGTGGCGGCGCAGGCTGACGGCAAAAAGGTCATGGCGTTTTTTCCGGGCTGGGACCCGCGAAACTGGCAGATCAGGCATTTGTTCATTGCGCTGGCGACGCTTTCTCCGCCACCAGAGAGCCCGACACGCACGACCTACTTTTCGGTATCGCCCTACAAATTTGGTGAGGCCAATGCGAAGTTTCGGGTGATGCCGGATCCGGACAACTGCCCGGCGTACACGCTTCCGAAGCAAAACCAGGATCTGCCGAATTTCCTGCGCAGTGCGCTGAATCAGCAACTGTCCACGGATCGGGTGCCCGCGTGTTTTGTGTTGCAGATCCAGCGTCAGGACGCCAATCGGTTCATGCCGATCGAAGACACCAGCATCGAATGGCGCGAACAGGACAGTCCATTTCAGACCGTAGCCAAAATCACCCTGCCCCCACAGGACTTCGACACCCCGGCTCTGAACTTGCAATGCGACAACCTGTCGTTCAATCCATGGTTTGGGATCGAGGCCCACCGCCCGATTGGCGGGATCAACCGTCTGCGTAAAGCGGTGTATGAAGCGGTGAGTGATTACCGGCACAGTCGCAACGCCAGCCAGTAACAAACCGCAGAAACGAAAAAAGCGACCCGCAGGTCGCTTTTTTCATGCCCGGACGAGCAAAAAGCCAATCGCCAGACAGCAAAAAGCCCGCACTGGGCGGGCTTTCTGTGGTGACCTGGCGTTCAGTGTTCCAGGTTACCGAATATGGCGCAGCGGACGGGACTCGAACCCGCGACCCCCGGCG
>NZ_JBXARH010000006.1:0-361297 GCF_058808055.1 Pseudomonas sp. GW821-FHT11G12 | reverse complement strand
TTTGAAATACAAAACGCCCGATGCGATGCATCGGGCGCTGGAGTGAAACAGGTGTAAACCTATTTCAGGACTAGACACGGCACTTTTCCGGCCTACAACCCGGTTCCCTGTGGGACAATAGCCGCCACTTTCAGCCATACCCGAATCGACCACGCCCATGAACGCCCCCCGCACACCTCGCCCCGCGCGCAAGAAGCCTGACTCCGCTACCCCGGCCAAGCCCGTGGAGCCGCGCAAAGAGGCCAGCCTGCACCCGCGCAATCGCCATCAGGGTCGTTACGACTTCCCGGCGTTGATCAAAACTACGCCGGAGCTGGCGAAGTTCGTGATCACCAACCCGTACGGCAAGGAAAGCATCGACTTCGCCAGCCCCGACGCGGTGCGCGTGTTCAACCGGGCGTTGCTCAAGTCGTTCTACGGCATCCAGCATTGGGACATCCCGGCCGATTACCTCTGCCCGCCAGTACCGGGTCGTGCCGATTACGTGCACTTCCTGGCTGACCTGCTGGCCAGCAACAACGACGGCGTGGTTCCACGCGGCGCCATCGTCAACGTGCTGGACATCGGCATGGGTGCCAACTGCGTGTATCCGCTGATCGGTAACAGCGAATACCGCTGGCACTTCCTGGGCTCGGAAATCGACCCGACGGCCGTGGCTGCCGCAACAGCCATCGTCCAGTCCAACGACTTGAACAAGGTCATCAAGCTGCGCCAGCAAGAGAACCGCAAGCACATCCTGATCGGCCTGCTGGAGCCCGGCGAGCGTTTTGACCTGACCATGTGCAACCCGCCGTTCCACGCGTCGATGGAAGAGGCCACCAAGGGCAGCGAGCGTAAGTGGCGCGCCCTCGGCAAGGCCGATCCGAAACGCAAATTGCCGGTGCTGAACTTTGGCGGTCAATCAGCCGAGTTGTGGTGTGAAGGCGGCGAAGCGCGCTTCGTGACGCAACTGATCGCCGAAAGTGCGAACTTTGCGCACAAGGTATTGTGGTTCAGCACCCTGGTCTCGAAAGCCTCGAACCTGCCTGCCATCGAAACCGCGCTGAAAAAGGTCGGCGCGCTGGAAAGCCAGGTAGTGGAAATGTCCCAGGGCCAGAAGCAGAGCCGCTTCGTCGCCTGGACCTTCCAGACCAAGTCCGAGCAGCAGATCTGGCGTCGCGAACGCTGGGTTCGCAAGTAATACGTTTCAACTGGGGCGGCGCTTGATCGCAAAGCAGCCGCCACTTCTGCTGAATCACAATCGGCAGGCACAAAAAAACCGTGCCCGGATCACTCCGGCGCACGGTTTTTTTATCGCTGCGTCTTACTTGTTCACAGCGTCGGTCAGGCCTTTGGCCACAACCAGCTTGATCACTTTCTTGGCAGGGATTTCGATGGCAGCGCCAGTCGATGGGTTACGGCCAGTGCGGGCAGGACGCTCGGTCACTTTCAGCTTGCCGATACCTGGCAAGGTGATTTCGCCGCCGTTTTCCAGCTGATCAGCAACGATTTGGCCCAGTTGGTCCAGAGCGTTACGCGCGGTGGTTTTCGGCGCGTCGATAGCTTCAGCGATGTCGGCGATCAGTTGGTCTTTAGTAAGAGCCATGTAGTGTTCCTTCCCTATCAAATTCATATGGATTGCAGAGTGCAGTGTCAGCCATCGAGCCCGATCTTCTGGATCTGGCACCCTCGGCGATAACCACGACGAGTCGGGGTTATAGATGCCGAAATCAGGGTTTGGTTCGACCTGACAAATGCTGAATGCACGCTTAACGCAGTGACTACGCGTAAGACCGGGCAAAACTAGCACAGAGACAAGGAAATATCCGCCTCTAGCTAGCCAAATGGTCAGGTTTATTGCGCTAAATCGGTAAATAAATGCATAAGCGCCACCCCATGACCCCGAATTGCCCTTCAGCCCGCGCCAAAACCAGTGGTTGCGGTACACTGGGCGCTTTTTCGGGGGAGCCCGCCCTCCTCCCTTCCACTTGCCGAGAAGCCCATGCCGATCCGTCATTGCATCGTCCACCTGATCGACAAAAAACCCGATGGCACGCCCGCCGTTCTGCACGCCCGTGACTCTGAACTGGCCGAATCCGCCGCCATCGAGAACATGCTCGCCGACCTCAACGAGAGCTATAACGCCAAACAGGGCAAAGCCTGGGGGTTGTTTCATCCGGAGTCCGGTGCGTTTCCGTTCAGCGGCTGGCTGAAGGAATACATGGAAGGCGGCAAGGACTTCACCGCGTTCAGCAAAGTCGCGGTCGAGCATCTGCAAAAGCTGATGGAAGAGTCGAACCTCTCCGTCGGCGGCCACGTACTATTCGCCCACTACCAGCAAGGTATGACCGATTACCTGGCCATCGCCCTGCTGCACCACAGTGAAGGCGTGGCCGTGACCGATCAACTGGACGTGACCCCGTCGCGCCACCTCGACCTTGGTCAACTGCACCTGGCGGCGCGGATCAACGTCTCCGAGTGGCAGAACAACAAGCAGTCCAAGCAGTACATTTCGTTCATCAAGGGCAAGAACGGCAAGAAGGTCTCGGAATACTTCCGCGACTTCATCGGCTGCCAGGAAGGCGTCGACGGCCCGGGCGAGACCCGTACGCTGCTCAAGGCTTTCAGCGACTTCGTCGAGAGCGAAGACCTGCCGGAAGATTCCGCCCGCGAGAAGACCAAGACCCTGGTCGACTACGCCAGCAGCCAGGCCAAGCTCGGCGAACCGATGGGCCTGGAGGAACTCTCGGAGCTGATCGACGAAGAACGCCCGAAGGCCTTCTACGACCACATCCGCAACAAGGATTACGGCCTGTCGCCGGAGATCCCGGCGGATAAGCGCACGCTCAACCAGTTCCGGCGCTTCACCGGCCGCGCCGAAGGCCTGTCGATCAGCTTCGAGGCGCACCTGCTGGGCTCGAAGATCGAATACGACGAAGAAGCCGGCACGCTGGTCATCAAAGGCCTGCCAACCTCGCTCACCGATCAGCTGAAGCGCCGCAACTGATGCTGGGCAATGTGCTGAAAAAGGTCGCACTGGTTCTGCTGGTGGTCGTGGTCTATCAGAACTGGGGCAAGATCGAGCGGGTGTTCAACCCGTCGCAGATGGCGTCCGAGCAGGTCCGCGCCAACGCCAAAGTCGTGCTGTACACCACGGACTGGTGCGGTTACTGCAAGCAGACCAAGCGCTTTCTCGATCAGAAAGGGATTGCGTTCCAGGAATTCGATATCGAGAAGGACGCCGAGGCGCGCAAGGCGTACGAAGCGCTGGGCGGGCGCGGGATTCCGCTGATCGACGTCAATGGCACGTTGATTCGCGGGTTTGATCCGGACGAAATTCTTGCTGCACTGAAATGAACGAGGGAGCCATTGAGCTCCCTCATTTGTTTCAGCGTTTCTCGATACGGAAACCGAAACGCGGGAAGTGCACATGCACCACACCACCGCGTTCATCTTCACGGCGCAGGATCAGCTCTTCACGACCGGCAAATACCAGTTCCCCGGCGACCGGATCAACGCCGTAATCAGTAGCCGCGATCACGACCTGCTGACCCGCTGCAAATCCGTTCGGATCGACAAACTGCTCATCAGGCAAAGTCGCCGGCATCGAATGGCGAGCAACCTCCAGCGCTTCTTCGGAACTCATGGCGCTGGCTGCACCGTGACCGAAGCCCAGCACCCGCCCGAGCCACGCTGACACTGCAGGGTAGTCATCCACCAGCGGTGCGGTGACGTGCGTAGCCTTGAGGAACCACAGCGGATGCGCCATGGCGAAGTCGGCAATCGATGGCTCACCGAACAGGAAGTCTCCGTCCTCGCGCTGCAACTGCTGCTCCAGGCGCGCCATGATGGTCGGCCATTGATGTTTGGCCTGCTCGGCCGACAGTCTGGTCGCGCTGCCACCGCTGAACAGCCCGGCACGATCGGCCAGAAACGCCTTGATCGCTTCCGGCGGCAACTTGCCGAAACGCACCGCCACCGACTCTGGCTGAAACACCAGGCTCACCGCATGCTGGAACACCACCGAATCGGCCCAGGCGGCGAAACTGGCGGCAATCATCTCCTGACCTTCCGGGAAGAACGAAGGCTGGGCCTTCTCCTGCTCAAGGCGACGGGCGATCAGCGCCGTGTCGCAATAGATGTCGGCGCCGATCTGCAGCACCGGGGTCTTGCGGTAGCCCCCGGTCAGGGCGGTCAGGTCAGGTTTCGGCATCACCGGCGAGATGTGCACCGAACGCCAGGACAAACCCTTGAAACCCAACAGCAGCCGGGCCTTTTCGGCGAATGGAGAGGTCGGGTAATGATGCAGAATCAACTCGGACATGCTCGGCTCCGCCGCACAGAAAGTGAATCAGCAGCTTAGCGCGCAATTCGTTGGCGGCCTACGGATCCGGCTGATGGGAACTGATCAGTCAGGTTGATAAGACGACCGAAAACTCCAGGATGAAAAAACCGCCTCAGCCGAAACCGAGACGGTTGTTCTCACATCGACAATCCTTACATCAGGTCATCGAAGTGATCTCGCAGGAACTCGTAAAAGCGAAACGCTTTGAACGACCTCCATACGAGGCTCAGAGTACGTAGCAAAAGCTTCATACGTTTTGGCCTCCGGTTGGGGGCCAAACCTCCAGCGTGCTTACCGGACCACGTACGCCTTCGGAAGACACGCTAGTGTGTCCAGTGAGGCGGCCGGTTGTGACACCCTCTGAAAAATCATTCCGGCACGGGAGCAACTCCGTGTCAGAGGGCATTAAACCGTTACGCCAATCGGCCAGACCTCATTAGTTGCACTGTCATGCGAGCGGACAGATCGTAATCGGGTTTCTGACACACTGCTTAAACAAATGAATCAAAAAACGCATTTTTCTGAACGAGTGCTTTTAGACTTGCTCGATGGCATAAAGACGAATAATCTTCGTCCACGCTAGTGTGTCCAGTGAGACGCAGTAAACCCGGCCGCAAACCGAGGCTTACAGAAAAAACCGCCCCGCAAAGGCGGTTTTTTTTCGCCTGTCGTTTGTCTGAGGACACCGCTTCAACGTGCAGTGATTTCTACCGCTCGCAAACACCTGATCAATCAGGCCGATAAGACGCCACCAGGCATTCCTTCGCGCTCTTGCGCAGCTTCTTGATCAACCGCTCCTGACGCAACGCATCACTCTTGTCGCGGCACAGCTCGGTATAGACCAGCGCCATCGCCGGGCTGGACAGAAAGAATCGCGCGCCCTTGCCGCTCTGGTGCTTGGCGAAGCGGCGCACGGGATCATCGCTGATCCCGCAGTACAGCGAACCATTGGCGGCGCGCACGAGGTAGACGAACCAGGATTTGCTCACTGGAACGTCGGCTTCGAGAGGATTTTCGCTGAGGCTGGTCACGGGAAAATAAAGGCGCGTGAGGAACAGGCTGCGATCTTATCAGCGACTCGCCTGAAATGCCTTCAGCCCTTTCAGCGCCTGGGCGCGGACTGCGTTGCGCACCAGTGGCGTCCAGCCCAGTAGCAGGCCTTTGAAACCCAAAGCCTGACGGGACCAGCGCCACAGATCAAAGTGGTCGTGATGTTCGCAGATCTTGCCGTCGCGAAAGACGAAGCGTGCCTGGATGTCGTTGATCACGATGTTGCCGGTCTGACTGAACAGGTAAGTCGCCACCCAGTGGGCGCCGCCGCTGCGCTCGTCGGCGCGGACGTTATCGAAAGTCAGGGAGAAGTCCTTGGCCCGAGTGGTGAGCATGCGCCACATGTCGCCGGCATCGCGGCCGCGCAGTTCGCCGAAGGCCGGATCGCTGAACACCACGTCGTCGGTGTAGCAGGCGGCCATGGCCTCGGCGTCGAGGCGTTGGAAAGCCTGATAGAAACGGGTGATCAACGCGCTGTGGGCTTCTTCACTCATGGGCAATCTCCAGGAAAGGTACAGATTGCCAGCACGATAATCCGCAAACGCCCGAAACACTATCGGCATTCGCATTCCGAATACCGACAGTGTGTGCGCGTCAGACCTTTTCGCTTTCGACCTGCACGTAAAGCGCGCGCCCGGCACCGAGGCCGGCAAGGATCGCACCCGCACCGACGATGCCGAAGATCCAGCCCACGGCGTTCCAGCCGCCGGTCCAGTCATGCACCACGCCGACCGCGAACGGCCCCATGGACGCGAGGGTGTAGCCAAAACCCTGGGACATGCTCGACAGGTTCGCTGCGACATGGGAATCGCGCGAGCGCAGCACGATCAGGGTCAACGCCAGACTGAACGTACCGCCCTGCCCCAGGCCCAGCAGGATCGCCCAGCCCCACAGCCCTTCGATCGGCGCGTAGAGACATCCGAACAGACCGCAGAGGGTCAGTGCCATCACCACCACGATCGCCAGCCGTTGATCCTTGCCACGCGTAGCCAGCCACGGCGCTGCCAGGGAACTGGCAAGCTGGATGATCACCGAACCGGACAGCACCAGACCGGCCTGGGTCGGCGTCAGCCCGCGTCCAATCAGAATCGACGGCAACCAGCCAAACACAATGTAAGCCAGCGACGATTGCAGGCCCATGTACAAGGTCACCTGCCAGGCGAGCGGATCACGCAGCAAGCCGCGCACCCGGTAGGCAACATTGTGTGCACCATGCTTCTGACCGATTTGCGGCAGCCAGAACACCGCAGCAACCAGCGCCGGAATCACCCAGAAGCCGAGGCCCATGGCCCAGCTGTGATCGAAGTGTTCGCTCAACGGTACGCTCGAACCCGCCGCCATCGCCGCGCCCAGGCACAGGGCCATAGTGTAGACACCGGTCATGGTGCCGGCGTGCTTGGCGAAGTCGCGTTTGACGATACCGGGCAGCAAGACGCCGATGATGCCGATACTCGCGCCACCCAGCACGCTGCCGGCGAACAGACCGATTTCACCGAAGTTGCTGCGCAGGATGATGCCGCCGGCCAGTGTCAGAAGAATCCCCAGCACCACCCGCTCGGCACCGAAACGTCGCGCCAGCACCGGAGCCAAAGGGGCGAACAGACCGAGGCACAACACCGGCAACGTCGTCAGCAACCCCGCCTGAGCGGCGGACAAGCCAAGGCTTTTCGACACGTCACTGAGCAGCGGCGCCATGCTCGACAGCGCCGGGCGCAGGTTCAGCGCCACCAGAATCAGGCCCAACAGCAACAGCCATGGGCGACGTACCAGCGGATGACTTTGCTGCACCTGCTCGTCGTCGGCCTCGGCATCGATCAGCAACTCCTCCAGTTCGGCGGTGCGCTTCGGGGCGTTGACGGCTTCAGGGCGGGACATGGTTTTCTCGGTTTCAGGGTTCATTGATCAATTGCCTCGACAGGGCTTTGGCCCGTTCCGGATCCCGCTGTTCGACGGCTTCGAACAGGGCGATGTGCAAATCGAAGACTTCCTGTCGACGAGGGACGATGTTCAGGGTCTGGCGCAATTGCGCGCCGACAATGCTGGAAAAATAGCGATACAGCTCGCTGAGCGTCGGGTTGTGCGCGGCGTCCACCAGGCGGCGGTGAAACACCAGGTCACAGGCGATGTAGCTGTCGAGATCGCCGTGATAGTGGCTGCCGGCAACGCCAAGCGCCTCGCGCAGGCCCGCCAGATCCTCATCGGTGCGGCGCAACGCCGCCAGACCGATGGCTTCGACTTCAAGGATGTGCCGGGTTTCCCGAGCCTGATCCAGTGAGCACTTGGACAGCGCCTTGAGCGTGTCCATCGGATCGACCACCGCCCGCAGATAACTGCCATCGCCCTGACGGATCTCGATCAATCCGGAAAACGCCAGCACCCGCATCGCCTCGCGCACGGTGTTACGGCTGATACCGAGTTCGGCACACAGCTCGGGCTCTGTCGGCAAGCGCTGACCGACCTGCCAGGTGCCGTCGGTGATGCGCTGTCGCAATAGATCCAGGGCCTGATCGACCAGGGATCGCTTAATGAGTGGAGAAATGTCTGACATAGGATTCGCCCTTTCATCCAATCATGGGATGAATTTTCTGACATGTTAGTCAGCTCCGTGTAGGACGGCAACCACCTAGGTTGATTAGGAGGCAAATGAAGCGGGATTTTCGATTGGTCAAAATTACCCTTTAAGGGTAATTTCAAGGATAGGGTTTTGGTTTCTTATGGAAAAGAACACACCCCATTACGACTTGGTGGTGATCAAGGCTGAGGTCAGGCGACTTGGCAAAAAAGCCTTCACCAGGTCTTCGGCAAAATCCGGTGAGAAGCTCGGCTTTAGCTTCAGAGAGATGCAAGAGATCGTTTTCGAGTTACAGAACAGGATGTTGTACAAATCCATGACCACTTATGACGATCATCGAGTCTGGCAGGACGTGTATCACATCACTTCACAAGATCAGGAGATTTACATCAAGGTGACCTACCGCCCAGGCGGCCCACCGGTAATTTCCTTCAAGGAGAAAAACCCATGAAAACCCAGCAATGTGTCAGCTGCGGTGCACGTGAGGGAATGAGGCATTTCGAGGGTCGCGCCGAAACCTTGAGTGTCAAAGGCATGGAGCGCCGTGTAGATAATCTTTCTGGCTGGGAGTGCCAGAAGTGCGGTGAGGTTGAGTGGGACTTCGACACTGACAGCGCAGAACGTTTTGGGGAAGCAGGGGATGAACTGGTATTCGCTGCCAGGCAAATGATCGGTGACGAGATGAGGCGTATCCGTCGAAAATTGCACCTTACGCAAAAAGAGACGGTGCAATTATTGTCGGGTGGTGGACATAACGCTTTCTCTCGCTACGAGCGCGGCGAAATATTGCCGCCCAAAGCACTGATACTGCTGATGCGACTGTTGGATCGTTACCCGTACTTGCTGACCGATGCAAAGTCTCTCGGTGAAGGGGCAGACTTGAGAGGCTTCACGCACACCGTCCACAAAGAACACGAAACCCTCACCGTGTCCTGATCCCCAAAAAACAAACCCGGCACAAGGCCGGGTTGGTTTTATGCATCAGATATCAATGCAGAATCTGACTCAAGAACAACTTCGTCCGCTCATTCTGCGGATTGTCGAAGAAGTCGTTTGGTGCCGCCTGCTCGACGATTTCGCCTTTGTCCATGAAGATCACGCGGTTGGCCACGGTGCGGGCGAAGCCCATTTCGTGGGTCACGCAGAGCATCGTCATGCCGTCTTCGGCCAGGCCGATCATGGTGTCCAGAACTTCTTTCACCATCTCCGGGTCGAGCGCCGAGGTCGGTTCGTCGAACAGCATGATTTTCGGTTTCATGCACAGCGCGCGAGCAATCGCCACACGCTGTTGCTGACCGCCGGACAGTTGCCCGGGGAACTTGTGCGCCTGCTCCGGAATGCGTACGCGTTCCAGATAATGCATGGCGATTTCCTCGGCCTTGCGCTTGGGCATCTTGCGCACCCACATCGGCGCCAGGGTGCAGTTCTGCAGAATGGTCAGGTGCGGGAACAGGTTGAAGTGCTGGAACACCATGCCGACTTCACGACGGATCGCTTCGATCTGCTTGAGGTCGTTGGTCAGCTCCACGCCATCGACCACGATGCGGCCCTGCTGGTGTTCTTCCAGACGGTTCAGACAGCGGATGGTGGTGGACTTGCCGGAACCCGACGGGCCGCACAGCACGATACGCTCGCCCTGCTTGACGTTGAGGTTGATGTCTTTCAGCACGTGGAACTGGCCGTACCACTTGTTCACGCCCTGCATCTGAATGATGCCTTCAGGGCCCACTGGCTTTTTGATTGCTTCGCTCATCGAAAAAACTCCTAACGCTTGTGGCCAGTGTCGAGCTTGCGTTCCAGATGCATGGAATAGCGCGACATACCAAAACAGAAAATCCAGAACACCAGGGCGGCGAACACGTAGCCTTCGGTGGCCATGCCCAGCCATTTCGGATCGGCAGCGGCTTGTTTGACGCTGTTGAGCAGGTCAAAGAGGCCGATGATGATCACCAGGCTGGTGTCCTTGAACAGCGCGATGAAGGTGTTGACGATGCCGGGAATCACCAGCTTCAGGGCTTGCGGCAGAATCACCAGGCCCATGGCGCGCCAGTAACCGAGGCCCATCGCGGCAGCGGCTTCGTACTGACCTTTGGGGATCGCTTGCAGACCGCCGCGCACCACTTCGGCGACGTAGGCCGACTGGAACAGGATCACGCCGATCAGCGCCCGCAGCAGCTTGTCGAAGTTCATGCCTTCAGGCAGGAACAGCGGCAGCATCACCGAAGACATGAACAGCACAGTGATCAGCGGCACGCCGCGCCAGAACTCGATGAACGTCACGCAGACCACACGAATGGCCGGCATGTTCGAACGCCGTCCCAGCGCCAGCATGATCCCCAGCGGCAACGCGCCGGCGATGCCGACGGTGGCAATCACCAGGGTCAGCATCAGGCCGCCCCACTGGCTGGTGGCAACGGCGCTCAGGCCGAACACGCCGCCATGCAGCAGGCACCAGGCAACAATCGGATACACCACCAGGAAGCTCAGCCCGTATACCGCTTTACGCGGCACGCGCTTGATGAACAGCGGAGCCACACCGATGACCGCCAGCCACACGGTCAGGTCCACGCGCCAGCGCAGATCCGCCGGATAGTAGCCGTACATGAACTGACCGAAACGTTGCTCGATGAATACCCAGCAAGCGCCCGCCTTGGTGCAGTCGGCGCGGGTAGTGCCGACCCAGTTGGCATCGAAGATCGCCCAGCTGAGCAGTGGCGGAATCACCAGGTAGATCAGGTAGAACGCAAACAGGGTCAGCAGGGTGTTGAGCCAGCTGGAGAACATGTTCGCGCGTATCCACGCCATCGGGCCGAAGACCTTGGCCGGCGGTGGCATGTCGGGTTTGAAAGTATGAGTACTCATGCGCTATTCCTTACCGCTCGATCAGCGCAATGCGCTTGTTGTACCAGTTCATCAGCAGGGAAATGCTGATACTGATCGCCAGGTACACGCTCATGGTGATGGCAATGACTTCGATCGCCTGACCGGTCTGGTTCAGCACGGTGCCGGCGAACAGCGAAACCATTTCCGGGTAACCGATACCGGCCGCCAGCGAGGAGTTCTTCGCCAGGTTCAGGTATTGGCTGGTCAGCGGCGGAATGATCACGCGCAGCGCTTGCGGAATGATCACCTTGCGCAGGGTCGGGCCGTTGCGCAGGCCGAGGGAACGGGCCGCTTCGGTCTGGCCATGGCTGACCGACTTGATCCCCGAACGCACGATCTCGGCGATGAACGCCGCGGTGTACACGGTCAGGGCCAGGGTCAGGGCCAGCAGTTCCGGGATCAGCACCCAGCCGCCGACGAAGTTGAAGCCTTGCAGCTTCGGCATTTCCCAATGCAGCGGCGCGCCGAAGATCAGCGCACACAGCGTCGGAATGACCAGCAGGATTCCCAGGCCGACCCAGAACTTGTGGAACGGCTCGCCGGTTTCCTCGAAGCGCTTGTTGGCCCAGCGGCTCATCAGCACGATGCCGACGATGGCCACCACGACACTGACCACGAACGCCCAGAAGCCGTCGGCCATCTGCGCGGCCGGCATGTTCAGGCCACGGCTACTGACGAAGAAAGTGTCGCCGAAGTTATGGCTGTTGCGCGGCCCCGGCATGGTCAGGAACACCGCGAAATACCAGAACAGGATTTGCAGCAGCGGCGGAATGTTGCGGAAGACTTCCACATACACGGTCGCCAGCTTGCTGATGATCCAGTTCGGCGACAGCCGCGCCACACCGATGATGAAGCCCAGCAGGGTCGCCAGGATCACGCCGATGAAGGTCACCAGCAAGGTGTTGAGCAGGCCGATCACGAACACGCGGGCATAGCTGTCCGCTTCGGTGTAGGAGATCAGGTGTTGAGCGATGCCGAACCCGGCACTGCGCTCCAGAAAGCTGAACCCGGACGTGATGCCCCGGTGCTGAAGGTTGGTCTGGGTGTTGTCAAACAGATACCAGCCCATGGCGACCACCGCCACAACGGTGATGATCTGGAATAGCCACGCACGCACACGTGGATCGCTGAGGCTGAACCTCTGCTTTGGTGCGCCGATTGAATTTTGCATGAAGTGCCCCGCAAGAAATGGAACAGAACATCACCCGGCGGTTGGCCCGCCGGGTGATAGAACCATTAGCGCACTGGTGGTGCGTACTGAATGCCGCCGTTGTTC
Source organism: Pseudomonas sp. GW821-FHT11G12 (assembly GCF_058808055.1). NCBI lineage: Bacteria > Pseudomonadati > Pseudomonadota > Gammaproteobacteria > Pseudomonadales > Pseudomonadaceae > Pseudomonas > Pseudomonas sp. GW821-FHT11G12. Next base: position 349,192 of record NZ_JBXARH010000006.1, on the reverse strand, counting down.
CACAGCGCGTTCAGGCCACGGTCGATTTCCAGCGGAGTGCTCTTGCCGAGGTTTTTCTCGAAGATTTCGCCGTAGTTACCCACCTGGGAAACGATTTTCACGACCCAGTCCTTCGGCAGTTTCAGATCCTTGCCGTACTCGCCGTCGCCACCCAGCAGACGGGCAACGTCCGGGTTCTTGGTGGACTTGGCTTCTTCGAGTACGTTTTTCGAAGTGATGCCGGCTTCTTCAGCGTTGAGCAGCGCGTAGCCAACCCAACGAACGATCGCCAGCCACTCGTCGTCGCCGTTACGCACGACCGGGCCCAGAGGTTCCTTGGAAATGGTTTCCGGCAGAACCACGTAGTCCTTCGGCGAGGCCAGCTTGCTGCGCTGGGCGAACAGTTGGGACTTGTCGGAGGTCAGCACGTCGCAACGACCGGATTCCAGCGACTTGGCGCTTTCATCGGAGGTGTCGAAAGTGATCGGGGTGTACTTCAGGCCGTTGGCGCGGAAGTAATCGGAGACGTTCAGCTCGGTGGTGGTACCGGCTTGAATGCAGATGGTCGCGCCGTCGAGTTCCTTGGCACTTTTCACGCCCAGCTTGTTGTTGGCCAGGAAGCCCACGCCGTCGTAGTAAGTGATGAAGCCAGGGAATTTCAGGCCCATGCCCGCGTCACGGGAGCTGGTCATGGTGGTGTTGCGCGACAGGATGTCGATCTCGCCGGACTGCAGAGCAGTGAAACGCTCCTTGGCGTTCAACTGACTGAACTTGACCTTGGTCGCATCGCCGAACACGGCAGCGGCCACGGCACGGCAGACGTCGGCGTCGATGCCGAGGATCTTGCCGGTCGAATCCGGTACGGAGAAGCCCGGCAGACCGTCGCTGACGCCACACTGCACGAAACCTTTCTTCTGTACCGCATCCAGGGTTGCACCCGCCTGAGCGAACCCGCTGACGCCGAGGACTGCTGCAGCAGTCACGACCGCCAGAGTGGATTTCAACATCTTCATTCAAACCTCCAGTTTTGCTCTTGTTGTGTCGGAGCTTGAGTCCAGTCGCACCCTTTTGAGGCGTTGTTGACCCGTGTTGGCTTTTTATGGGGTCAACCGACGCAGGACCTTCGCTATGAGTCTAGTAGGAGAAAATCCACATCATGGACAACTCACTTCTCACCAGTCGGCCGAACGGGCTGTAGCCCTTTCACGTTCGCGAAGCCCATTGCGGCCATTGGCGAACATCCATCACCGGATTCTTTGCTATCCCGTCGCCGGGCGTTCACTGATAGTGTTACCGCCAGGCGCGAGATCGATTGCACGACTACCTCATAGCAAAGCCCGTACCACACCGCTCGCTGAAGCGATTGAGCGACAGGTCAATAGCAAAACTTGTAGCCTTGCGACATCTTCTTAACGGATCAGCCGGGCGCGCACCCCAATCACGCACTTAATGAGAGCGCCCGCACATTTTTGGAGCAGCCATGACCGAGCCCTTGATTCTTCAGCCTGTTAAGGCAGCCGACGCCTGCGTGATCTGGCTGCACGGCCTCGGCGCCGACCGCTATGACTTTCTGCCGGTGGCCGAGGCCTTGCAGGAAAGCCTGCTGAGCACGCGCTTCGTTTTGCCCCAGGCACCGACCCGCCCGGTGACAATAAATGGCGGTTATGCCATGCCGAGCTGGTACGACATCAAGGCGATGAGCCCAGCTCGTGCCATCGACCGCGATGAGCTGGAAGCGTCCGCCGATCACGTCATCGAATTGATCGAACAACAGCGCGCCAGCGGAATAGACGCTTCGCGGATTTTCCTTGCCGGATTTTCCCAGGGCGGCGCCGTGGTCTATCACACCGCGTTTCTGAAATGGCAGGGGCCGTTGGGCGGCGTGTTGGCGTTGTCGACCTACGCGCCGACGTTCAGCGACGAACTGGAGCTGTCCGCCAGCCAGCAACGGATTCCGGTGCTGGCGCTGCACGGCCAGTTCGACAACGTGGTGCAAAACTCGATGGGCCGCACGGCGTATGAGTATCTCAAGGCCCATGGTGTCACCGTGACATGGCAGGAATACCCAATGGAGCACGAAGTGTTACCCGAAGAAATTCGCGACATCGGCGTGTGGCTGAGCGAACGCCTGCGCTGATCGTCCGGGGCTCGATTTTCCAGTGGTCGGGCCCCTTTGATCATCCCACTACGCCGCGCCCGTTTCTTGCATTACACTGGCCGGCGTACATTCCTTAACCAATTGATGAGATGACCGTGCTCAAAGCACTCAAGAAGATGTTCGGAAAAAGCGAGGCTGAGCAGCTCGCGCCAGCTCCCAGTGCGCCGTCGCACGCCCCCGGTCATCGCAGCGATGCCAAACCGGCGGACCGCCAGGCTCCCGTAGCCACACCGAAACGCGAACCGGCACCCGCTGCTGTTTCCGCTCCCGCTCCAGAAAGCGCCCGCAGCGAAACACCCAAACCGGCCAAACCACGCCGCGAACCGAAGCCCAAGGCGCCGGTCATTCCCTGGAAACTCGAAGACTTCGTCGTCGAGCCACAGGAAGGCAAGACCCGTTTCCACGATTTCAAACTCGCCCCGGAACTGATGCACGCCATCCAGGACCTGGGTTTCCCGTATTGCACGCCGATCCAGGCGCAGGTGCTGGGTTTCACCCTCGCCGGCAAAGACGCCATCGGCCGCGCCCAGACAGGTACCGGCAAGACCGCCGCGTTCCTGATCTCGATCATCACCCAGCTGTTGCAGACCCCGCCGCCGAAAGAGCGCTACATGGGCGAGCCACGGGCACTGATCATCGCGCCGACCCGTGAACTGGTAGTGCAGATCGCCAAGGACGCCGCCGACCTGACCAAGTACACCGGCCTCAACGTCATGACGTTCGTCGGCGGCATGGACTTCGACAAGCAGCTCAAGCACCTCGAAGCCCGCCACTGTGACATCCTCGTCGCCACCCCGGGCCGTCTGCTCGACTTCAACCAGCGTGGCGACGTGCACCTGGACATGGTCGAAGTGATGGTGCTGGACGAAGCCGACCGCATGCTCGACATGGGCTTCATCCCGCAAGTGCGTCAGATCATTCGCCAGACCCCGCCGAAAAGCGAACGCCAGACCCTGCTGTTCTCCGCGACCTTCACCGAAGACGTGATGAACCTCGCCAAGCAGTGGACCACCGACCCTGCCATCGTCGAAATCGAAGTCACCAACGTGGCCAACGAGAACGTCGAACAGCACATCTACGCGGTGGCCGGGGCTGACAAATACAAACTGCTCTTCAACCTGGTCAACGACAACGGCTGGGAGCGGGTCATCGTGTTCGCCAACCGCAAGGATGAAGTGCGGCGCATCGAAGAACGATTGGTACGCGACGGCATCAACGCCGCGCAACTGTCCGGCGACGTGCCGCAGCACAAGCGGATCAAGACGCTGGAAGGCTTCCGCGAAGGCAAGATCCGCGTACTGGTCGCCACCGACGTGGCCGGTCGCGGCATTCACATCGACGGCATCAGCCACGTGATCAACTTCACCCTGCCGGAAGTCCCGGACGACTACGTGCACCGCATCGGCCGTACCGGTCGGGCCGGTGCCGATGGCGTGTCGATCAGCTTCGCCGGTGAAGACGACTCCTATCAGTTGCCGTCCATCGAAGAAAAACTCGGTCGCAAGATCAGCTGTGAAACGCCACCAACGCATCTGTTGCGGGCGGTTGAGCGCAAGCGCCCACAGTAAGCGACGCCATAAAGAGAAGCGCAGCCAGCAACGGACTGCGCTTTTTTTTCGCCCGGATATTGTTCAATAAAACTAAAAGTCCATAATGGACAAATTAGTTTATATACAGTCTCCGGAGTCCGACATGTCCAGTACGCCTTACGTGATCGACCAAACCCAGGCCCGTGAGCTTCTGGCCCGGATCGATGTGCCGCAGATCCTGCGCAAGCTGTTCCGCGATCTGGCGGCCGGGCACGCGGTGCAACCGGCGCAGCAACTGGTGGAATTCCCCCAGGGCGCCGGGGACTTCATCAACTATCTGGGCGTGCTGGCCGAAGACGGCGTGTACGGGGTCAAGACCTCGCCGTACATCGTTCGCGAACAGGGCCCGCTGGTGACGGCGTGGACGCTGCTGATGTCGATGCAGACCGGCCAGCCGCTGTTGCTCTGCGATGCTGGCGAACTGACCACCGCACGCACGGCGGCAACCACAGCTGTCGCCGTCGACGCCCTCGCCCCTTTGAAAGCCTCGCGCCTGGCGATCATCGGCAGCGGCAAGGTCGCCCAGGCGCACCTGCATTACGTCAAGACGTTGCGCGAATGGCAGAGCATCCGCGTGTACTCGCCCACCTTGAATGAAGACCCGGCAACCGCCCGCCTGCTGCAAACCCTCGATCCGCGCGTGAGCATCGCTGACAGCCGCGAAGCCGCCATTGCCGACGCAGACGTGATCATGCTCTGCACCTCGTCCGCAGGACCTGTGATCGACCCGGCAACCTTGAACAAACCGGCGCTGATCACCTCGATCAGCACCAACGCACCGCGCGCCCACGAAGTGCCGCCGCAGAGCCTCAACGACATGCAGGTGTTCTGCGACTATCGTCTGACCACACCGGGTTCGGCCGGCGAGATGCTGATCGCCACCGAACAGCATGGCTGGGACAACAGCGCGATCATCGGTGACCTCGCGGATCTGCTCAGCGAGAAAGTGCAGCGTCCGGGTTACGACCGTCACGTGTTCTTCCGCTCCATCGGTCTGGGTCTGGAAGACATCGCCCTGGCCAACGCCGTTTATCAATTGCAGCGCTGACACCGGAGATTTTCATGAGTCATGCAGATTTCATCATCATCGGCGGCGGAATTGCCGGCGCGTCCACCGGTTTCTGGCTGTCGCAACATGGCAAGGTCGTGGTGCTGGAGCGCGAATCGCACCCTGCCTATCACTCAACGGGACGTTCGGCCGCGCTGTTCACCGCCGCTTATGGAACCCCGCAGGTTCGGGCGCTGACCCAGGCCAGCCGAGCGTTTTTCGATCACCCGCCCAGCGGCTTCTGTGAACACCCGCTACTGACTCCGCGCGGCGAAATGACTGTGGATTTCACCGGTGACGCCGCCGAACTGAACAATCAATACCTCAGCGCCAAGGCCACGGTGCCGGAGATACAACTGCTCAGCGCGGAAGAAGCCTGCGTGCGGCTGCCGATCCTGCGCCGGGAAAAAGTCCACGGCGCGATCTACGACCCGACCGCCAGCGACATCGACACCGACGCTCTGCACCAAGGCTATCTGCGTGGTATCCGTCGCAACAATGGGCAAGTCCTGACCGATCGCGAAGTGCTCGGGCTTAGCCGTGATGCCGACGGCGTCTGGCAAGTGCAGACCAACGGCCAGACCTTCAGCGCGCCCATCGTGATCAACGCGGCAGGCGCCTGGGCCGACAAGATCGGTGCCCTGGCCGGCGCCCGGACGCTGGGCCTGCAACCAAAACGCCGTGCCGCGTTCATCTTCGCCGGCCCCGAAGGCGTGGACATTCACCACTGGCCGATGCTGGTCAGCCTCGACGAATCGTTCTACATGAAGCCCGACGCCGGCATGTTCCTCGGCTCGCCGGCCAACGCCGACCCCGTCGAACCGCACGACGTGCAGCCGGAAGAACTGGATATCGCCATGGGCATCTACCAGATCGAAGAAGCGACGACCCTGACCATCCGCCGCCCGACCCGTACGTGGGCCGGCCTGCGCAGCTTCGTGGCCGATGGGGATTTGTTGTCCGGGTTCGATCCGCAGGTGCCGGGGCTGTTCTGGGTCGCGGCCCAGGGCGGTTACGGCATCCAGACTTCGCCGGCGATGGGCCAGGCCAGCGCGGCGCTGGTGCGCGGTGAGTCGCTGCCCGAGCACCTCAAGCAGTTCGGTCTGTCCGCCGCCATGCTCTCCCCCGCCCGCCTGGCCTGACCGCCCCCGGATGACTCGCCCAACGGATTGCGGCACACTCGCAACGCCCCCGGACCACGGGGGCGTTGACGTTGCCTGGAGCTCCACAGTTATGACCGCCCCCGAACAATCTCCCGAGCTGAATGACGCCGCGCTGGATAACTTCCACGCCATCGCCGACGCCATCGCCACCCTGTTCTTTCCCCACGCCGAAGTGGTGTTGCATGACCTGCGCACGCAGAAGGTCGACTACATCGCCAACAACCTGTCGAAACGGGTGATCGGCGATGAATCGTCGCTGGAAGACATGCTCAGCGACGACGTCAGCGAACGGAACATCGGCCCGTACGAAAAGCTCAACTGGGACGGTCAGAAGATTCGCAGCCTGAGCACTGTGCTGCGGGACAGCGAAGGGCATCCGCTGGCGGTGCTGTGCATCAACCTGAATATTTCGCTGTTCGAGAACGCCAAGGCTGCGCTGGACCTGTTCCTCTCGCCGAGCAAGCTGATCCCGCAACCGGACTCACTGTTTCGCGATGACTGGCAAGAGCGCATCAACACCTTCCTGCATGCCTGGCTGCGCGAGCGGCAACTGAGCCTGAATCTGCTGACCCGCGACCACAAACGTGAACTGGTACTGGCGCTGCACGCCGAGGGGGCGTTCAAGGGCAAGAGCGCCTCGAACTATGTGGCCAATGTGCTGAACATGGGGCGGGCGACGGTGTACAAACACTTGAAGGAATTGAAGGGCTGAAGCCGTGCAGCCTGCAAAGGCTGCACGGTTTTCAAGATCAGTCGCCGTAGATGTCCGACTTGAAGTACTTCTCGGAAATCTTCTGGTACTCACCACTGGCACGAATGCCGTCGATGGCGGTATTCAACTGGCTGACCAGTTCGGTGTTGCCCTTGCGCACCGCGATCCCGGCGCCCTCGCCCACGTACTTCGGATCCTTCAGTTCCGGCCCGACAAACGCGTAACCCTTGCCGCGCGGCATCGACAGGAAGTCGGTCAGTGGAATGGTGTCGGCAAAAATCGCGTCGAGACGCCCGGCCGCCAAGTCCATGTAGATTTCTTCGTTGTTGCCATAGCGCTTGACGTTGATGCCCTTGGGCTCGAACACCTCGGTGGCGTAGCGATCGGTGGTGGTGGCGCGCTGCACACCGACCGTCTTGCCCTTGAGGCTGGCGTACTGGTCATCGACGTTCGCGCCTTCCTTCATCACCAGCCGCGACGAGGTGAAATAGTACTTGTGGGTGAAGTCCACCGACTTCTTGCGATCTTCGTTGATGGTCATGGACGACAGCGCCATGTCGATTTTCTTCACTTTCAGGGAAGGAATCAGACCGTCGAACTCGCCCTCGACCCACACACACTTGACCTGCATCTGCGCGCACAGAGCGTTGCCGATGTCGTAGTCGAAACCGACGATTTCACCCTGGTCGGTCTTTGAGGCGAAGGGCGGATACGCCGCTTCGATACCGATGCGCAGGGTTTTCTCGGCGGCAAACACGCTACTGCACGCCAACAGGCTCAGCGCCAGACCGGTGATGAGGGGGAATTTCTTCATGTTCGTTCTCTCGCGGGTTGTTGTTGGTTTGGCAAGACAGAAGAAAGAGCTGAAACAGGGAAAAGCTTTATTTGTACTTGTAAATCCATACTGGACTTTTACGTACATGCCGTCAATTGGACAAACGCCATCGGCGTCAGCCGATGGTCGGGAGTCGAGGGGAGATTGATTGAGGAGAGGAATTACTGCTTCCAGCGATCCGCCGCCGCATGATCGCTGTCACGACCTTCGACCCAACGCGGGCCGTCGCTGGTGTTCTCTTTCTTCCAGAACGGCGCGCGGGTTTTCAGGTAATCCATGACGAAGGCGCAGGCGTCGAACGCGGCTTGGCGGTGGGCACTGGCGGCGCCGACGAACACGATCGGCTCGCCCGGCTCCAGCGCGCCGATGCGGTGCAGCACTTCCAGCTTCAACAGTGGCCAGCGCTGTTCGGCCTCGACGGCAATCTTGCCCAGGGCCTTTTCGGTCATGCCCGGATAGTGCTCCAGAAACATTCCGGCAACATCGAGGCCATCGTTGAAGTCGCGCACGTAGCCGACAAAACTCACCACCGCCCCGACGCCGACATTGGCCGCGTGCATCGCGTTGACTTCAGCGCCGGGATCGAACGCCGTGGACTGCACACGAATCGCCATGTCTCAGCCTCCGGTCACGGTGGGGAAAAACGCCACTTCGTCGCCATCGACCACCGGTTCGTCGAGCTGACAAAGGTCTTCGTTGCGCGCGCACATCAGGTTCTGTTCGCTCAGCACCTCGGCGCCATCACGCTTGGCGAGCAACGCACGTACATCGTCGACCGTCGCGAAATCGCCCTCCACCTTCACCGAATCCACGCCCAGCGCCTCACGGTAACGGGCAAAAAACTTCACGGTCAGGTTCATGGCTGCTCCGCCTGGAAATGCCCGCTCTTGCCGCCGACTTTCTCCAGCAGACGCACGCTTTCGATGGTCATGCCGCGATCCACGGCCTTGCACATGTCGTAGATGGTCAGGGCGGCGACGCTGGCGGCGGTCAGCGCTTCCATCTCGACGCCGGTCTGCCCGGACAGTTTGCAGCGAGCCACGATGCGCACGGCGTCGTCACCTTCGGCGCTGAGTTCGACCTTGACGCCGGTCAACATCAGCGGATGGCACAAGGGAATCAGATCACTGGTTTTCTTCGCTGCCTGAATGCCGGCAATGCGCGCCACGGCGAACACGTCGCCCTTGGGATGGCCGCCGCTGACGATCATCTGCAGAGTGTCGGGCAGCATGCGCACCAGCGCTTGGGCCGTCGCCTCGCGGAACGTCACGGCTTTTTCGGTGACGTCGACCATGTTGGCGCGACCTTGGGAATCGAGATGAGTCAGCACGGGATTACTCCTGATCAGGAGCACCGATTGTAAACCTGCGGGTCAAATTTCCGCACATAAAAAACCGGGCGACTTTGCAGTCGCCCGGTTCCTTTGTAAGGGTTACAGATGCGATTCGGCGTATTCGGCCAGAATCGAACGCGGCACCCCTTGCAGGGTGATGTGCACACCGTTGGGGAAGTCTTTGAAACGTTCGGTCAGATAGGTCAGCCCGGAACTGGTCGCGGACAGGTAAGGGGTGTCGATCTGTGCCAGGTTGCCCAGGCACACCACTTTGGAACCGGCGCCGGCCCGGGTGATGATGGTTTTCATCTGGTGCGGCGTGAGGTTCTGGCATTCGTCGATCAGGATCAGGCTTTGCTGGAAGCTGCGACCGCGAATGTAGTTGAGCGATTTGAACTGCAGCGGCACTTTGCTGAGGATGTAGTCGACGCTGCCATGGGTGTTTTCGTCATCCATGTGCAAGGCTTCGAGGTTGTCGGTGATGGCCCCCAGCCAGGGCTCCATTTTTTCCGCTTCGGTGCCGGGCAGGAAGCCGATTTCCTGGTCCAGGCCCTGCACGCTGCGGGTGGCGATGATGCGGCGATAACGCTTGCTGACCATGGTCTGCTCGATCGCAGCGGCCAGCGCCAGGATGGTCTTGCCGGAACCGGCGGCGCCGGACAGGTTGACCAGATGAATGTCAGGGTCGAGCAAGGCGTACAGCGCCAGGCTCTGATAGATGTCACGCGGCTTGAGGCCCCAGGCTTCCTGATGCAGCAGCGGTTCCTGGTGCAGATCGAGAATCAGCAGCCGGTCTTCTTCAATCTCCTTGATCCAGCCGACGAACCCCTGCTCATCGATGATGAACTCGTTGATGTGCACGGCCGGCAGGTTGTCGATCAATTGCACCTGGTGCCAGGTGCGGCCATGGTCCTGACGGGTTTCGACCTTGCTCACGCGGTCCCAGAAGGAGCCGGTCATGTTGTGGTAGCCGTTGGGCAGCAGGGACACGTCGTCGACCAACTGGTCGGTGCTGTAGTCCTCGGCCGCAATCCCGCAGGCGCGCGCCTTGAGGCGCATGTTGATGTCTTTGGTGACCAGCACCACCGGTTTTTTCGGGTCGCGGGTGTGCAGATCGATCAACTGGTTGATGATTTTGTTGTCGTTCAGGTGCTCGGGCAGAATCAGGTTCGACTCCGCCTGCTTGCTCATCAGAATTGACAGCAACCCCTTCGGCCCGCTCTTTCCGCGCTGGATCGGCACCCCTTGCTCGACGTCTTCGGGCGAGGCATCGCCCAGCGTCTTGTCGATCAGCCGGATGGCCTGGCGGCATTCGGCGGCCACGCTGTGATGCCCGCTCTTGAGCTTGTCCAGCTCTTCAAGCACGGTCATCGGGATCGCGACGTGGTGTTCTTCGAAATTCAGCAGGGCGTTTGGATCGTGAATCAGTACGTTGGTATCGAGTACATAAAGGATTGGCTGGTTGGAGGAAGGGCTACGTCCGTGATCATCCATACTCGGTCACCTTTGTGGGAGCCATTCGACGCAATACCTGGACGGTGCTGCGCCTCGAAGTGACTGCCGAATCCACCTGCACAGCTTTTGTCGGGATAGCAGGTGAACCGCACACAAAATGGGTCTTGGAAGACGCCACCTGTGTTGCAGGTTTCGGCGGTCTGACTTCGTAATACTCCAAAACCCGTGACAGAAAAAAGCACTTTGACGCTTTTTTGAAGTTTATTTTGCAAAGTGACGAAAAGCCCTTGGCGGACCGCCCCGCCCCCGTTAGAGTCGGAAGTCCGCCTGCATCGAATTTTGCAAAAAATTCACCCCAAGCCCAATGTTTCCGGGCTCTCGACGCTTGTCAGCGAAAAGCGTCCTGACAGTCTTCCCAGCCGATGCCGCTTTGCGCGGTTTGCGTGATCAGCCACGGCAACGCCGTCTTCACCGCATCCTGCTTCATGTTGAAATTGATCACCCCGTGGCGCCACAACAGCATCAGGGTCAGCACCCGCTGTGCGCTCGGATTGCCCTTGAGCTTGCCGGCACCGTCCTGGGCGTCGATGTCCCACAGCGCCACTTGCAGGCCCTGATTGCGCAAGAAACTGCCGGCATCACTGCGGCGCTGCCCCTCTGGTGGACGGAACAGCGGCACGTAGTTCTCCGGCAGCTTGTTCTTCACCAGATCGCTGCTGCGGCGCACCGAGTCCTGCCAGTCCTGCCAGTGGCTGTGGGAGCGGAACTCCCAGCCCTGCACGCCCACGCAGAGTTTCGAGAATTCCGATTGCAGGTTATTCACCGAGCGATCCGCCAGCCGCGCCTGCACATCCTTGCCGAGCAAAAAGAAGGTGCCGCTCAGACTGGATTTGCGCAGGTAGTCGGCGATCCAGTCGGTATTGTCCGGCTGCAGGTTCGCAGCGCTGTCGAAACTGAGCAGGAACAATCGGTCATGCATCTCGTCGCCGTTGCGCTCGTAGTCGCCGAAATGATCGACTTCGCTGGTGGTCTGCGGCGACAGCGCCGCCTTGCGCATCAGTTCGTCCAGGTATTGCAGATGGAAGATCCGGCTCGGCTCGGCCCACTGGGTGTAATAGCTTTCGTCGCTGACCACGAACTTGGTCGCCTGCTCGCGCAGGGTCGGCAGGTCTTCGACGAGGAAGCAGAACGAGGCGTCCTGATCGCAGCTCTGTTGGGCGAAGTTGTAATTGGCGAGCAGCCGCTGCCACAGACGCTCACGCAGGCTGTTGATCGCCTCCAGATTGACCGTGCGCAGCCCCAGACGCTGGGCCAGAGCGGCCTCATCCAGCGACTCGCTGCCCAGCAGGCCCCGGGCGAACATCAGGATTTCTGCCCGCGAGGCGACGTCGAACAGGGTCGGGTTGTCGAGTTTCTCCGGCCAGGTGCTGCGATCGAGCGTGGCAATATCGCCCGGCGCCGCAACGGCCCCGAAGCTCAACAGCCACACCGTGAATAAAAGAACAATGCGCAAAGGGGTGTCTCCATAACAAAACCCGCGCGGCACTATAGCCGATCCGGCTCGCAAACCGCCGATCACCTATGGACCTGATAGCTGGAGTCATCCGCCTCAACCCCCTAGAATCGCCCCCACGATTAAAGGAGACGACTTCATGCTGATGGTGATTTCCCCCGCCAAGACTCTCGATTACGAAACACCGCCGGCGACCCAGCGCTTTACCCAGCCGCAATACCTCGACCATTCCCAGGAGCTGATCCAGCAATTGCGCGAGCTGACACCTGCGCAGATCAGCGAACTGATGCACGTCTCCGACAAGATCGGCGGCCTCAACGCCGCGCGTTTCGGCAGCTGGACACCGGCGTTCACCCCCGAGAACGCCAAACAGGCGCTGCTGGCCTTCAAGGGCGACGTCTACACCGGGCTCGACGCCCAGTCCTTCAGCGAAGCCGATTTCGATTACGCGCAACAGCACCTGCGCATGCTCTCCGGTCTCTACGGCCTGCTGCGCCCGCTCGACCTGATGCAGCCGTATCGTCTGGAAATGGGCACCAAACTGGCCAATGCCCGGGGCAAGGACTTGTACGCATTCTGGGGCACGCGCATCAGCGAATGGCTGAACGAAGCGCTGGCCGATCAGGGCGATGACGTGCTGCTGAACCTGGCCTCCAACGAGTACTTCTCGGCGGTCAAACGCTCAGCCCTGAACGCGCGGATCATCAACACCGAGTTCAAGGACCTGAAGAACGGCCAGTACAAGATCATCAGCTTCTACGCCAAGAAAGCCCGCGGCCTGATGAGTCGCTTCGTGATCCAGGAGCGCATCAACGATCCGGCCGCTCTCAAACAGTTCGATGCTCAGGGTTATCGCTACAGTGCCGAACAGTCGAAACCGGACAATCTGGTGTTTCTGCGCGACCACGCCCCGGAATAAAGCATGCTCATTGCACGACTCTTAATAGTGAGAGTCGTGCAGCTCGCACGACGTCAAAAAAACCTCCCCCCTTTTCGCCGATTTATTGGCGCCATAAAAACATCGCCTCGATTTCTATCTTTTCTTTCACTCGACAGTTGTCATTTTTTTCAGTAGTGGCACGTAAATTTTTTACCGGTAGTGGCACAAAACCATCTAACGCGATTATCTGCCTATCAATAAAGGGCGAAATCGAAAGTGCTATCAATATGAGAGCAGTGCCATCTTTCTCAATATTTCAAGAAATTTCAGATTTGGCGATGGGCGGACCGGAACTATGTCCAAATGCATAGCTCATACCACCGGTAACGATTCTCGCCGAACATGTACGAGATAACTTACGCAGAGATCAAAACCATGTAACCAAGTTGTCACAGCAACTTGCCTGAATGGATAACAACTCTGGACAACTATCGAAGGACAGGAGATACGCACCATCAATATCCCCTACAAGGCCAAGGCCGCGCCCTTATAAACGTGCTCGCCTGAGCACCCAACCGCCCGATCCACAGGCCTGCGCCTGACATCGAGCGCGCAATACGAGATTGCACAAGAGTCCTCTTGCCAGAGGATCAGCTGCATAACAGGGCACGTCACAACAATAAGGCCTGGTTGCGCACATCTTGAGTGCACTTATTTAGACACTCGAAACTTAGTATGCCTGCACACGGCATTGTGGCGCCTGCAAGTCACACTTTCGAGTGCACTAAGACCGCTGAACACCATTAACTCCGGCCCTTTAACGGCCTGATATATACAGAGGTAATTGCGATGCGCATCAGCATATTTGGTTTGGGTTACGTCGGCGCAGTGTGTGCCGGTTGCCTGTCTGCACGGGGCCATGACGTGGTTGGCGTCGATGTTGCCAAAGACAAGATCGATATGATCAACGCGGGCAAATCCCCCATTGTCGAACCGGGCCTGGGCGAGTTGCTGGCGAAAGGAATCGAGACCGGTCGTCTGCGCGGCACGACCAACTTCGCCGAGGCGATTCGTGACACCGATTTGTCGATGATTTGCGTCGGCACGCCGAGCAAGAAGAACGGCGACCTGGAACTGAACTACATCGAAGCCGTGTGCCGCGAGATCGGTTTTGTCCTGCGTGAAAAATCCACCCGCCACACCATCGTCGTGCGCAGCACCGTGCTGCCGGGCACCGTGGCCAACGTGGTGATCCCGATCCTCGAAGACTGCTCCGGCAAGAAGGCCGGCGTTGATTTCGGTGTAGCCGTGAACCCTGAGTTCCTGCGTGAATCCACCGCGATCGCCGACTACGACCTGCCACCGATGACCGTCATCGGCGAATTCGACAAGGCTTCGGGTGACGTTCTGCAATCGCTGTACGAAGAACTCGACGCGCCGATCATCCGCAAGGACATCGCCGTCGCCGAGATGATCAAGTACACCTGCAACGTCTGGCACGCGACCAAAGTGACCTTCGCCAACGAGATCGGCAACATCGCCAAAGCGGTGGGCGTCGATGGCCGTGAAGTGATGGACGTGGTCTGCCAGGACAAGACCCTCAACCTGTCCCAGTACTACATGCGCCCGGGCTTCGCCTTCGGCGGTTCGTGCCTGCCGAAAGACGTGCGCGCCCTGACCTACCGCGCCGGTTCCCTGGACGTCGAAGCGCCGCTGCTCAACTCGCTGATGCGCAGCAACGAATCGCAAGTGCAGAACGCCTTCGACATCGTTGAAAGCCACGACAAACGCAAAGTCGCCCTGCTCGGCCTGAGCTTCAAGGCCGGCACCGATGACCTGCGCGAAAGCCCGCTGGTGGAACTGGCCGAAATGCTGATCGGCAAGGGTTACGACCTGAGCATCTACGACAGCAACGTCCAGTACGCCCGTGTCCACGGCGCGAACAAGGATTACATCGAGTCGAAGATCCCCCACGTGTCGTCCCTGCTCAATGCGGACTTCGATTCGGTGATCGACAACTCCGACGTGATCATCCTCGGCAACCGCGACGAGAAGTTCCGCGCGCTGGCCCAGCAGGCACCGCACGGCAAACAGGTCATCGACCTGGTCGGCTTCATGGCCAAAGCCACCGATGCCGGCACCCGCACCGAAGGCATCTGCTGGTAACGCAGCAGCAAGCCTCGAGCTTCAAGCCGCACGCCGTGAATCGGCAGGCGGCTTGAAGCCCCCATCACCTTCGGATGACGGTCATGTCCAAGCTCAAACATTTTTTTCTGCAATCCGCCGGCTGGCTTTTGTTTCTGAGCCTGCTGATGGGCCTGGCCCTGATGCTGCCCACGTCCACGTTCGACTCCGAGTCGAAGGACTTCATTTTCCTGATTGGCGCCGTGGGTATCTGGCGCTACTCGATGGGTGCCACGCACTTTGTGCGCGGCATGATTTTTCTCTACATCGTCTACCCGCACCTGCGCCGCAAGGTTCGCAAGCTGGGTAAGGCGGCGGACCCGTCGCATGTGTTTCTGATGGTCACCAGCTTCCGTATCGACGCGTTGACCACCGCGCAGGTCTACAGCTCGGTGATCCGCGAAGCCATCGACTGCGAACTGCCGACCACCGTGGTCTGCTCCATCGTCGAAATGTCCGATGAGCTGCTGGTCAAGGCGCTGTGGGCGCGAATGAATCCGCCAGAGCGGGTGAAGCTCGACTTCGTGCGCATTCCCGGCACCGGCAAGCGCGACGGCCTGGCTTATGGTTTCCGCGCGATCTCCCGTCACCTGCCGGACGACCGTGCCGTGGTCGCCGTGATCGACGGCGACACCGTGCTCGGCGAAGGCACCGTGCGCAAGACCGTGCCGTGGTTCCAACTGTTCGGCAACGTCGGCGGCCTGACCACCAACGAATTCTGCGAAGTGCGCGGCGGCTACATCATGAGCGAGTGGCACAAACTGCGCTTCGCCCAGCGCCACATCAACATGTGCTCGATGGCCCTGTCCAAGCGCGTGCTGACCATGACCGGCCGGATGTCGGTGTTCCGCGCCACCGTGGTCACCAACCCGGAATTTATCGCCGACGTTGAAAGCGACTCACTGCAACACTGGCGTCTGGGCCGTTTCAAGTTCTTGACTGGCGACGACAAGTCGAGCTGGTTCAGCCTGATGCGTCTGGGCTACGACACCTTCTACGTGCCGGATGCCGCGATCAACACCGTTGAACATCCGCCGGAAAAGAGCTTCATCAAGGCCAGTCGCAAACTGATGTTCCGCTGGTACGGCAACAACCTGCGGCAGAACTCCCGGGCTCTGGGCCTGGGCGTGAAACGCCTCGGCGCCTTCACCTCGGTGGTGCTGTTCGACCAGCGCGTGTCGATGTGGACCTCGCTGCTCGGACTGACCGTGGCGCTCATCGCCAGCTTCAAATACGGCGGCGCGTTCATCCTCGCGTACCTGCTGTGGATCGGCATCACCCGCCTGATTCTGACGCTGCTGCTGTCCTGCTCCGGCCACCGCATCGGCCCGGCGTACCCGGTGATTCTCTATTACAACCAGATCGTCGGTGCGCTGGTGAAGATCTACGTGTTCTTCCGCCTCGACCAACAATCCTGGACTCGCCAGCCCACTTCCCTGACCCGTGACCTCGCCAGCTTTCAACGTTGGTTCAACACCTGGTCGTCTCGGACCATGACCTTCTCCGCCGGCAGCATTTTCGTCGCCGTGCTGCTGATGATGGTCTGACCCGCCCCTCTTGAATTAACAAGGAAATCGCCCCTATGAATACCGCCGTCAACGCCAACGTAGTGCATGAATCCGAAGCCCAGCGTCAGCACGCCCGGGTGAAAATCCCGGCTAAGCTGCGGTTCTTCGGTCCCGACCGGACACCGGTCGAAGCACGGGTCATCGACCTGTCTGCCGGTGGTCTGGCGTTCAATGCCGGTCAGTTGCCGCTGACGATTGGCGAGGTGCGCAAGGCGCGCCTGCAATTCGTCATCGACAACCTCGGCATCGCCATGGACGTTGAACTGCAAGTGCGCTCCTACGACCGCCAGACCGGTCGCGCCGGCTGCCAGTTCCAGAACCTCGAACCGCAGGACATCTCGACCCTGCGCCACCTGATCACTTCGCACTTGGCCGGCGACATCGTCAGCATCGGCGAAGTGCTGGCAACCCTGCAGCGCGACAACTTCACCAAGGCGCGCAAGGTCAAGGACGGCGGCCACGGCATGACCCCGTTCGGGCGCCTGAAAGCCGTGACCTTCAGCGCCGGCATTTTCGCGATCGGCCTCGTGGCAGCGGGTTTCGTCTTCAAATCGGTGTACAGCATGTATTTCGTCAGCCACGCACAGGCCGGTCTGGTCAGCGTGCCGGGCATGAACATCACCATGCCGCGCGACGGCACCGTACAGAGCCTGGTGAAATCCGACGGCGTCGCCGCCAAAGGCGCACCGCTGGCGACATTCAGCACCAGCATGCTCGACGTGCTCAAGGGACATCTGGACGAAGACCAGTTGCAACCGGCCAAGGTTGAAGAACTGTTCGGCAAGCAGATGACCGGCACCCTCACCTCGCCTTGCGATTGCACCGTGGCCCAGCAACTGGTGGCTGACGGTCAGTACGCGAGCAAAGGCGATGTGATCTTCTCGCTGGTGCCGCGTAACACCCAGGCCACCGTCGATGCACGCTTCTCCTATCGCCAGTTCGGCGACGTGCGCCCGGGCACCCCGGTGAGCTTCCAGATCGCCGGCGAAGACAAGACCCGCACCGGCAAGATCGTCAGCAGCACCAGCCTGAAAAGCGCCGACCTGTCCTCCGACATCCGTGTGCAGATCCAGCCTGACGAGCCGCTGGACAGCAGCTTCGCCGGCCGCCCGGTGGAAGTGAACAGCGACCGTGGTCCGAACCTGAACTGGCTGATCGACAAAGCCATGGCTGCCGGTCTTTAAGTCGAGGACATGCCTATGACGAGCCCTATCAGAATCCCGCCGGCCCCGCTGAGCCTGGCCATGGCCATGGCAATCGCCCTGGCCGGTTGCGCCGGCCTGCCCGACCAGCGTCTGGCCAACGAAGCGCTCAAGCGCGGTGACACCGCGACCGCCGCGCAGAACTACCGTGCACTGGCCGACCTGGGTTACAGCGAAGCTCAGGTCGGGTTGGCCGACATTCAGGTCGACAGCCGTGACCCCGCGCAGATCAAACAGGCTGAGGCGACCTACCGCGCAGCGGCCGATGTTTCGCCGCGCGCCCAGGCGCGTCTCGGTCGCTTGCTGGTGGCCAAGCCCGGCGCCACCGAGGCCGAGCATCAGGAAGCCGAAACCCTGCTGAAGAAAGCCGCCGCCAACGGCGAAGGCAACACGCTGATCCCGCTGGCGATGCTGTACCTGCAATACCCGCACAGCTTCCCGAACATCAACGCCCAGCAGCAGATCGACCAGTGGCGCAAATCCGGCTACCCGGAAGCCGGCCTGGCGCAGGTGCTGCTGTATCGCACCCAGGGTACTTACGACCAGCATCTGGATGAAGTGGAAAAGATCTGCAAGGCCGCGCTCAACACCACCGACATCTGCTACGTCGAACTGGCCACGGTCTATCAGAAACGTGGCGCGCCGGAGCAACAGGCCGAGCTGATCAAACAACTGCAGGCTGCTCACAGCCGTGGCAGCGTCAGCGCCCAGCGCGTGGATTCCGTTGCCCGTGTGCTCGCCGATTCGACCCTGGGCAAGACCGACGAAAAAACCGCACAGTCGCTGCTCGAGCCGATCGCTCCGGGCTACCCGGCGTCGTGGGTCACTCTTGCGCAATTGCTCTACGACTTCCCGGAACTCGGCGACACCGACCAGATGATGAAGTACCTGGACAACGGCCGCGCCGCCGACCAGCCGCGCGCCGAACTGTTGCTGGGCAAGCTCTACTACGAAGGCAAACTGGTGCCGGCCGACGCCAAAGTCGCCGAGGAACATTTCCAGAAAGCCGTCGGCCGCGAAGTCGCCGCCGATTACTACCTCGGCCAGATCTACCGCCGTGGCTACCTCGGCAAGGTCTATCCGCAGAAGGCCCTCGACCATCTGCTGACCGCTGCGCGCAACGGCCAGAACAGTGCCGACTTCGCCATCGCCCAGCTGTTCTCCCAAGGCAAGGGCACCAAACCCGACCCACTCAACGCCTACGTATTCAGCCAGTTGGCCAAGGCGCAGAACACCCCGCAAGCCGATGAGCTGGCGACCACCCTCGCGGCGCAATTGCCGCCCGAGCGCCTGGCCGAAGCCCAGCGTCTGTTGCAGCAGGAACAGGCCAGCCGAGGCGCCCTGAACCAGAACACGCTGCAACTGCACGCCCTGCAAGAAGAAGACGGCGAGGAAAAATTATGAAGCTGAATCCATTCGTGAAGGCCGGCCTTGGCCTTTCGTTCGCGCTGATCTGGTCTTGCCCGACACTGGCCGCGATCACTGAAACCAAGAACTTCGGCCTCGAAGTGAAAATCACCGGCCAATCCGAAGACGACCGCGACCTTGGCACTGCCAAGGGTGGCGACGTCAACGGCGTCGGCCTCGACCTGCGCCCGTGGGTCTACGGCGAAAGTGGTGCGTGGAGCGCCTACGCCATGGGTCAGGCGGTCGCCTCGAGCGACATCATCGAAACCGACACCCTGCAGCAGTCCGACGGTGCCGAAAACACCGACAGCGGTGATCGCAAGACCAAGAAGAACTACCTGGCGATGCGCGAGTTCTGGGTCGGCTACAGCGGCTTCACGCCCTACCCCGGCGAGATCCTCAAGTTCGGTCGCCAGCGCCTGCGCAACGACGACGGCCAGTGGCGCGACACCAACATCGAAGCGCTGAACTGGACCTTCGACACCACCCTGCTGCGCGCCAACGCCGGTGTTGCCGAACGCTTCAGCGAATACCGCACCGACCTCAAAGAGCTGGCGCCGAAAGACAAGGACCGCCTGCACGCCTACGCCGACGCCTCCTACCAGTGGACGCCGGGCAACTGGGTCGGCATCCGTGGTCACCACACCCATGATGACGGCAAGCTCGATTACGCCGAACCGGGTGTGCCCCGCGACACCCTCGACAAAACCCAGAACGGGGACATCAGCTGGCTCGGCCTGACCGCCGACAGCGACGCGTACAACTGGCGCAACACCAACACCGTCAACTACTGGGGCAGCATCACCGGCATGAGCGGCGACCGCGACACGGTCAACCCGCTGAACGCCGATGGCAGCCGTCCGGCACAAGCCAAGCGCAGTGAAGACATCAACGGCTGGGCCACCGACATCGGCGTGCGTCTGCGCCTCGATCCGCAGTGGCAGGTCGGTGCGGCGTATGCCCGTGCCAGCGCCGATTACCAACAGAACGGCCTGGAAAGCAACCGCTCGAACTACACCGGTACTCGCTCCCGCGTTCACCGTTTCGGCGAAGCGTTCCGTGGCGAAATGAACAACATGCAGACCGCCACGCTGTTCGGTTCGTGGATGCTCAACGACCAGTACGACGCCAGTCTGATCTACCACAAGTTCTGGCGTGTGGACGGCAACAAACCGGTGGGCAGCAACGGCATCAACGCCGTGGAAAACAACACCGACGACGTCACCGGCGCGATCCTTTCCAGCACCTCCCTGCCACTGGACGATGGCAAGAAAGACCTCGGCCAGGAAATGGATCTGGTGGTCACCAAGTACTTCAAGCAAGGCCTGCTGCCAGCGGCGCTGAGCCAGTCAATCGACGAGCCTGCGGCGCTGGTGCGCTTTCGTGGCGGCGTGTTCAAGCCGGGTGATGCCTATGGCAGCCAGGTCGATTCGTACATGCACCGCGCGTTCATCGACGTGATCTGGCGCTTCTGATGCAAACCGCGAAGGGAGTGCCCGACATGAACAACCCAAGGAAAGGCTCGCTCAGCCTGTTGGCCGGCGCCCTGCTGCTGGCCTCGGCTGGGGCCTTCGCCAACGTTGAGCCGGCGGCCCCTCAACAAGGCAAACCTGTGACCACGGCGAAAGAGCTGCAACAGGCCAAGACCTACACCGTCAGCAGCGCCCCGACCGAAGCGCTGGAACTGGCCAAGCCGAAATTGCCCGACCTCTCCGGTTTCACCGCCGAAGCCGCTGCCGCGAAAATCGTGCGCAGCAAACCGGGCAAGATCAGCGTGCGCCGGATGATGCAGGAAGACGCCCTGAAGGACTTCATCGGCGGCGACAACAAGATGGCCGAATGGGTGGTGCGTCAGCACGGCATCCCACAGGCGATCTTCGTCGACGACGGCTACCTGAACCTGAAAGAGCTGGCGCAGAAACTGCCCAAGCAGTATTTCAGCGAAACCTCGCCGGGCGTGTACCTGGCGAAGTTGCCGATCGTGGTCGGCCGCAAAGGCATCCTCGAAATCGATGGCCAGACCCAGGAATTGCGCCTGTCCCAGGAGGCCGGTTCGTTCCTGGTCAACGACGGTCAGTTGTTCGTGCGTGATACCAGGATCACTGGCTGGCGCGAGAAGGAAAACGGCCCGGCGACGTTCCGTTCGCCGAAGGAATTCCGCCCGTTCCTGCTGGCCTGGGGTGGCACCGAGACCTATATCGTCAACAGCAAGATGGCCAGCTTCGGCTACGCCAACAGTAAGTCCTACGGCGTGAGTATTTCCCAGTACACGCCGAACATGGCCAAGGTGCTCAAGCGTCCCGAGCCGACCGGCTGGATCGTCGGCTCCGAGTTCTCGGACATGTGGTACGGCTTCTACTGCTACGAGACCCGCGACTTCGTGGTCAAGGGCAACACCTACAAGGACAACATCGTCTACGGCATCGACCCCCACGACCGTTCCCACGGTCTGATCATTGCCGAGAACACGGTGTACGGCACGAAGAAGAAGCACGGGATCATCATTTCCCGTGAGGTGAACGACAGCTTCATCTTCAACAACAAGAGTTTCGACAACCACCTCTCGGGCCTGGTGATCGACCGTAACAGCGTAAACAACATCATTGCCTACAACGAGATCTACAAGAACCACACCGACGGCATCACCCTCTACGAGTCCGCCGACAACCTGCTGTGGGGCAACAAGGTCATCAGCAACAAGCGCCACGGCATCCGCATTCGTAACAGCGTGAACATCCGCCTCTACGAAAACGTCGCCATGGCCAACGGCCTGACCGGCGTCTACGGCCACATCAAGGACCTGACCGACACCGACCGTGACATCAAGCTCGACCCGTTCGACGCTCAGGTTTCGCTGATCGTGGTCGGCGGTGAGCTGGCCGCCAACGGCAGCGGCCCGCTGTCGATCGATTCGCCCTTGAGTGTCGAGCTGTATCGCGTGTCGATGCTGGCGCCGACCAAATCCAGCGGCATCAGCTTCAACGGCATCCTTGGCGAGCGTCAGGATGAAATTCTCGACCTGCTGGTGCGCCAGCAGAAAGCCGTGCTGATCGACCCTGTCGAACGCCAGACCGAAATGCGGGACTGAGGACAATTTTATGCACCCACACCTGATCAAGTTACTCAGCCTGTCGGCCCTGACCGTGGGCATTCTGGCGGCCAGCAATGGTGCGCGCGCCGATGAAACTGCCGGCGCCACACCGCCGAAGTTCAGCGCCGAACCGTGCTGCAACCTGTGCCCGGCGGCGCATGACGCGAAGAACTACACCACCCGTTACCAGCAGAACTTCACCACCCTGGTGCAGGCCCAGGGCGACTGGTTGTTCCGGACCCAGGAAGATTTGCGCACCGAGTTCAACACCACCCCGGCCGGCTACAAGCGCCTGCAACAGCTGCACGATGCGTTCAAGGCCAAAGGTGTCGAACTGGTGATTGTCTACCAGCCCACCCGTGGTCTGGTGAACCGCAACAAGCTCAACCCGCAGGAAAAAGCCGCGTTCGATTACGAGAAAGCGCTGGGCAACTACAAGACCATGCTCGGCCGTTTCGCGCAGATGGGTTACGTGGTGCCGGACCTGTCACCGTTGACCAACGAATCGCTGCCCGACACCCTGCCCGCTCACGATTTCTACTTCCGTGGCGACCAGCACTGGACGCCGTACGGCGCGCAACGCACGGCGAAAATCGTCGCCGAGAAGGTCAAGCAGATCCCGGCCTTCGCCGATATTCCCAAGCGTGAATTCGAAACCAAACGCTCCGGGCGCATGGGCAAGACCGGCACCCTGCACAACATGGCCGGGCAACTGTGCGGCACCAGTTACGCGATCCAGTACATGGACCAGTTCACCACCGAGCCGAAAGGCGAGGCCGGTGACGGCGACCTGTTCGGCGATTCCGGCAATCCGCAGATCACCCTTGTGGGTACTTCGCACAGCGGCAAGAACTACAACTTCGCCGGGTTCCTCGAAGAAGCCATCGGCGCCGACATCCTCAACGTCGCCTTCCCCGGCGGCGGTCTGGAAGGCTCGATGTTGCAGTACCTGGGCAGCGACGAATTCCAGAAGACGCCGCCGAAGATTCTCATCTGGGAATTCTCGCCGCTGTACCGCCTCGACCAGGAAACCATCTACCGCCAGATGATGGCGCTGCTGGATAACGGTTGCGAAGGCAAGGAAACCCAAATCTCCGCCAGCACCACACTCAAGCCTGGCGGCAAACAGGAACTGCTGGTCAACAGCAAGAACCTGAACCTGCAGAACAGCAGCCATCAGGTCGACATCCGCTTCGCCGACCCCTCGGTGAAAAAACTGCAAGCCACCCTCTGGTACATGAACGGTCGCCACGAGGACATCAAGATCGAGAAACCGGAAACCTCCGACACCGACGGTCGTTTCGCTTTTGAGTTGCGCACGGACGAAGACTGGGCATCGCAGAATCTGCTGGCCGTCGAAGTCCAGGGCCCGGATGCGGGCACCGCGCCACAGAAAGTCGAAGCGAAAATCTGCAAACGCAACGTATTCCCGGGCGCTGGGCAACAAACCGCTCAGGTCGGGCAATGAGGTCTGCTATGCGAAATCCGAAACTCAAGAATCTGTTGGCCCCCACACTGCTGAGCCTGGCGATGTTCGCCGGGGCCACTCAGGCCGCCGCGCCATTGCGTCCGCCTCAGGGCTATTTTGCGCCTGTGGATAAATTCAAGACCGGCGACAAGAGTGAAGGCTGCGATGCGATGCCGGCACCGTACACTGGCCCGCTGCAATTTCGCAGCAAATACGAAGGCTCGGACAAGGCCCGCGCGACGCTGAACGTGCAGTCGGAAAAAGCCTTTCGCGACACCACCAAAGACATCACCACGCTGGAACGCGGCACCGCCAAACGGGTGATGCAGTTCATGCGCGACGGTCGTCCGGAACAGCTCGACTGCACACTGAACTGGCTGGCTACTTGGGCTCGGGCGGATGCATTGATGTCGAAAGACTTCAACCACACCGGCAAGTCGATGCGCAAATGGGCGCTGGGCAGCATGGCCTCTTCGTACATTCGCCTGAAGTTCTCCGACTCCCATCCGCTGGCCCAGCATCAGCAGGAAGCGCAGTTGATCGAAGCCTGGTTCAGCAAGATGGCCGATCAGGTGGTCAGCGACTGGGACAACCTGCCACTGGAAAAAACCAACAACCACTCGTACTGGGCCGCCTGGTCGGTGATGGCGACGTCCATCGCCACCAACCGCCGCGACCTGTTCGATTGGGCGGTCAAGGAATACAAGGTCGGCGCCAATCAGATCGACGCCGACGGCTACCTGCCGAACGAACTCAAGCGCCAGCAACGCGCCCTCGCCTACCACAACTACGCCCTGCCGCCGCTGGCGATGATCGCCAGTTTTGCGCAGGTCAACGGTGTCGACTTGCGTCAGGAAAACAACGGCGCGCTGAAACGCCTGGGTGATCGGGTGCTGGCCGGGGTGAAAGATCCCGAGGACTTCGAGAAGAAGAATGGCAAGGAACAGGACATGACCGATCTGAAAGAGGACATGAAATTCGCCTGGCTTGAGCCGTTCTGCACCCTCTACACCTGCTCGCCGGATGTGATCGAGAAGAAGCACGGGATGCAACCGTTCAAGACGTTTCGGCTTGGGGGCGACCTGACCAAGGTTTATGACCCGTCCCACGAAAAGGGCAACAAGGGGTCTTGAGAAGCCAAAAGCAAAAGCCCCTCACCCTAACCCTCTCCCGGAGGGAGAGGGGACTGATCGAGGTGGCTGTGCTAGCTGCACCGAAATGACATACCGAGTCGTTCTCAGGTTTTGAAAACAACCGAGATCAGGCTGCATAGAAATACCAATTCGATCTCCATTTTTGAAAACCATGGAGATCAGGCTCCCTCTCCCTCCGGGAGAGGGCGGGGGGTGAGGGCTGCGGTCGCTAGGCCACCCACAGCCTTCGAAGAAACACCGTTTCACCCCTCCAGCACCACGGGGGGTTTGGGGGGGCTTTGGCCCTTGACTGTTGGTTCAAACATGGAGAGATCGGGATGGTATTTTCATCCAACGTGTTCCTGTTTCTGTTCTTGCCGATCTTTCTCGGCTTGTACTACCTGAGCGGGCAACGCTATCGCAATCTGCTGCTGCTGATCGCCAGCTACGTGTTCTACGCGTGGTGGCGGGTGGACTTCCTGGCGCTGTTCGCTGGCGTCACCCTGTGGAACTACTGGATCGGCCTGAAAGTCGGCGCCGCCGGTGTGCGGACCCAACCGGCCCAGCGCTGGCTGCTGCTCGGCGTGGCGGTGGATCTGTGCATCCTCGGCTACTTCAAGTACGCCAACTTCGGCGTCGACAGCATCAACGCAATGATGACGTCGGTCGGTCTCGAGCCGTTCATCCTGACCCACGTACTGCTGCCGATCGGTATCTCGTTCTACATCTTCGAGTCGATCAGCTACATCATCGACGTCTACCGCGGCGACACCCCGGCCACCCGCAACCTGATCGACTTCGCGGCGTTCGTAGCGATCTTCCCGCACCTGATCGCTGGTCCGGTTCTGCGCTTCCGCGACCTGGCCGACCAGTTCAACAACCGCACCCACACCCTCGACAAGTTCTCCGAGGGCTGCACACGGTTCATGCAGGGTTTCATCAAGAAAGTCTTCATCGCCGACACCCTCGCCGTGGTGGCCGACCATTGCTTCGCCCTGCAAAACCCGACCACGGGCGATGCCTGGCTCGGCGCGCTGGCTTACACCGCGCAGCTGTATTTCGACTTCTCCGGCTACAGCGACATGGCCATCGGCCTGGGCCTGATGATGGGTTTCCGTTTCATGGAAAACTTCAAGCAGCCTTACATCAGCCAGTCGATCACCGAGTTCTGGCGCCGCTGGCACATCAGCCTGTCGACCTGGTTGCGTGACTACCTCTACATCACCCTCGGCGGCAACCGCAAAGGCACGCTGATGACCTATCGCAACCTGTTCCTGACCATGCTGCTCGGTGGTCTGTGGCACGGCGCGAACATCACCTACATCGTCTGGGGTGCGTGGCACGGCATGTGGCTGGCGATCGAGAAAATGCTCGGCCTCAACACCTCGCCGCGCAGCCTCAATCCGATCCGCTGGGCGCTGACCTTCCTGCTGGTGGTCATGGGCTGGGTGATCTTCCGCGCCGAGAACCTGCACGTTGCCGGTCGCATGTACGGTGCGATGTTCAGCTTCGGCGACTGGTCGCTGTCGGAACTCAACCAGGCCAGCCTCACCGGTCTGCAAGTCGCGACTCTGGTGGTGGCTTACGTGACCCTGGCGTTCTTCGGCCTGCGTGATCTGTACACCCATCAGCCTCCGGCCAAGACCAAACCTGTAGTGAACGTCGAAAGCGACGGCCCTGCCGGCGCACAACCGGGTCTGATCAAGGCTGCTCCGGGAGAAAACCCGGCCAGCATCCACGAACCTGGCTACACCGTCGGCGTCGACGCCCAGGTGCAACCGGCGTACTGGACGGCGGACTGGTCGCGCTACGTGATGCGCGGGCTGATCCTGCTGCTGTTCATCGCCTCGATTCTCAAACTCTCGGCGCAAAGCTTCTCGCCGTTCCTTTACTTCCAGTTCTGAGGGATCTGACATGACCCGCTCATTACGCATCTTCTACATCGCGCTGTTTCTGGTGACCCTGCTGGTGCTCGGTCTGTGGTCGGTGCGCAGCTTCTTTGGCTTCAGCACCAATGCCGACGCGACGGTGCTCAACGGCCGCTGGACCAAAGCCGTGGAAACCCACTACGACGATGAATTCCCGATCAAGCGTCTGGGCACCAACCTCTGGGCCGCGCTGGATTTCAAACTGTTCAACGAAGGTCGTCCGGGCGTGGTGCTCGGTCGCGATCAGTGGTTGTACAGCGATGAGGAATTCAACCCGATCGTCAACGAAGAGCTGAACCTGCAAGGCAACTACGCGCTGGTCGAAGGCGTGCGCCAGACCCTGAAGGAGAAAGGCGTGAAACTGGTGATGGCGATCGTGCCGGCCAAGGTTCGCCTGTACCCGGAACACCTGGGTGAAGTGAAACCGGCGAGCATCCACGCCAACCTCTATCAGGACTTCCACGCCCGTGTCGCGGCGGACAGGATCCTCGCCCCGGACCTGCTCGGCCCGCTGCAAAAGGCCAAGCAGAACGGTCAGCAAGTGTTCCTGCGCACCGACACCCACTGGACCCCGGAAGGCGCGGAAATCGCCGCCAACACCCTGGCCAAGACCATCGCCGACAAGTTCCCGCTCAGCGGCGAGCCGCAGCGTTTCGTCACCACGCCTGCCGAGAAGGTCACGCACAAGGGCGACCTGCGTCTGTTCCTGCCGCTGGATCCGCTGTTCGAAAACCTGATGCCGGCGCAAGAGCCGCTGCAAAAGCGCAACACCGTGGCCGCCGCCGAGCAGCCTGCCGGTGACGACGCGCTGTTCGCCAACAGCGAAGTGCCGGTCGCGCTGATCGGCACCAGCTACAGCGCCAACCCCAACTGGAACTTCGTCGGTGCGCTCAAGCAAGCGCTGCACAGCGACGTCGTCAACTACGCCGAGGACGGCCACGGCCCGATCCTGCCGATGCTCAGCTACCTGAAAAGCGATGACTTCAAGAACAGCCCGCCACAGGTGCTGATCTGGGAGTTTCCCGAACGATATCTGCCTGTGAACAACGAAATCGGCGACGCCGACCCGCAGTGGGTCGCAGAGCTTAAACAAGCCGGCGCGCGCCAACAAAACGTAGCAATCAACACTAAATCCGAGACGCCCGATCGGGCGCAAAACTGAAAGAGAGGTACACCATGACTTTCACTACAACTCCTCGTCGTCTCGCTAAACGCTTCGCACTGGTCGCTGGCCTCAGCGTGCTGTCGGTCCAGGCGTTTGCCGGTGGCGACGCTGCACTGTACGGCCCGACCGCACCGAAAGGCTCAACCTTCGTGCGCATCTACAACGCCAGCAACGCTGAAGTCAGCGCCACCGTCGGCAGCACCAACCTTGCCGACGTCGCGCCGCTGGCCAGCAGCGACTTCAGCTTCATGCCGGGCGGCGACTACAGCGCCAAGGTCGGCAGCCAGACCCTGCCGGTGAAACTCGCCGGTGATCACTACTACACCCTGGTCAACAACGCTTCCGGCGCGCCGCAACTGATCGAAGAACCGCCGTTCAAGAACAAGCAGAAATCCCTGGTGCGCGTGCAGAACCTCAGCGACAAGCCGCTGACCCTGAAGACCGCCGACGGCAAGACCGACGTGGTGCCGAACGTGGCCGCCAAGGGCCGTGGCGAGCGTGAAATCAACCCGGTGAAAGTCAGCCTCGCGCTGTACGAAGGCGACAAGAAAGTCGGCGACGTGAAACCGGTTGCGCTGGAACGCGGTGAAGCCGCAGTGCTGTACGTCACCGGCAACGGCAGCAACCTGTCGCCAGTCTGGGTGAAACGCCCGGTATCGACCCGCTAAGCACATGAAACCGGGCAGCCGTCGCTGCCCGGCACGGAATAACAACAAGAGTGAAACGACACAACGTTCGTGGCTCTGACCCAATCGATTTTATGGAGTAAACAATATGATTCCGGTGATCTTGTCAGGTGGTAGCGGTTCACGTCTTTGGCCGCTTTCGCGCAAGCAGTTTCCCAAGCAGTTCCTCGCCCTGACCGGCGAACACACGCTGTTCCAGCAAACCCTCGAGCGTCTGGTGTTCGAAGGCATGGACACCCCGATCGTGGTCTGCAACAAGGATCACCGTTTTATCGTCAACGAGCAGTTGGCCAATCGCAAGCTGGAATGCCAGCGCATCCTGATGGAGCCGTTCGGCCGCAACACCGCGCCGGCCGTGGCGCTGACCGCGATGATGCTGGTCAATGAAGGTCGCGACGAACTGATGCTGGTGCTGCCGGCCGACCACGTCCTCGAAGACCAGAAAGCCCTGCAACGCGCGCTGGCCCTGGCCACCGTCGCCGCCGAAAACGGCGAAATGGTTTTGTTCGGCGTACCGGCCACCAAACCGGAAACCGGCTACGGCTACATCAAGTCCACCGGCGATTCGCTGCTGCCCGAGGGCGTGAGCCGTGTCTCGCACTTCGTGGAAAAACCCGACGTCAAACGCGCCACCGAGTACGTCGAGTCCGGTGGTTACTACTGGAACAGCGGCATGTTCCTGTTCCGTGCCAGCCGCTTCCTCGAAGAGCTGAAAAAGCACGATCCGGACATCTACGACACCTGCCTGCTGACCCTCGAGCGCAGCCAGCAGGACGCCGACACCATCACCTTCGACGAAGCCACCTTCGCCTGCTGCCCGGACAACTCCATCGACTATTCCGTGATGGAAAAAACCCAGCGCGCCTGCGTAGTGCCGCTGACTGCCGGCTGGAGCGATGTCGGTTGCTGGTCGTCGCTGTGGGAAGTCAACGAGAAGGACGCCAACGGCAACGTCAGCAAGGGCGATGTAGTGATCCAGGACAGCAAGAACTGCATGATCCACGGCAACGGCAAACTGGTGTCGGTGATCGGTCTGGAAAACATCGTGGTGGTCGAAACCAAAGACGCCATGATGATCGCCCACAAGGACAAGGTTCAGGGCGTCAAGCAGATGGTCAACACCCTCAACGAGCAGGGCCGCAGCGAAACCCAGAACCACTGCGAGGTCTACCGTCCGTGGGGCTCCTACGACTCGGTGGACATGGGTGGGCGCTTCCAGGTCAAGCACATCTCGGTCAAACCGGGCGCATGCCTGTCGCTGCAGATGCACCACCACCGCGCCGAACACTGGATCGTGGTCAGCGGTA
Organism: Pseudomonas sp. GW821-FHT11G12; assembly: GCF_058808055.1. Lineage (NCBI taxonomy): Bacteria > Pseudomonadati > Pseudomonadota > Gammaproteobacteria > Pseudomonadales > Pseudomonadaceae > Pseudomonas > Pseudomonas sp. GW821-FHT11G12. The sequence continues at coordinate 319,388 of NZ_JBXARH010000006.1, read as the reverse complement.
CCGCCGAAGTGACCTGCGACGAGAACGTGTTCCTGCTCTGCGAAAACCAGTCGACCTACATCCCGATCGCCTCGGTCCATCGCCTGCGCAACCCGGGCAAGATCCCGCTGGAAATCATCGAAGTGCAGTCGGGTTCGTACCTGGGCGAAGACGATATCGAGCGCTTCGAAGATATCTACGGTCGCTCCACCCCGATCGAACGCGGCGTGTCGGTGAAAACCATCGCGCAGTGATCGCTCTGTAATTAAAAGCCCCCGCCCGGCCCGCTGCGTCCCCTATCCGCAGTGGGTTGGGCGGGGGCTTTTTTTTTCGCCAACCTCATCCAGGCTTAGGTAGGATGAACCTTCCCTGCCCACGAGGTTTCGCGACATGTTCATCGGCGTCTTGCTGGTCATCACCTGGCTGATCCTGCTGTTGCGCTACCCGGCCAAGGCCTTGCCGGTGTCCATGGCCGCCGCTGTCGGGCTCGGGCTGGTGGCGATGTGGGTGGTGTGGTTGGACAACCGCGAGATCAAGCAACTGGCGCGGCTTGAGTTGCGTATCACGTATGCGCCTGAACAGTGCCCGGCGGATCGCCCGTTGCAGCTGAAGATGAACAACGGCAACGACGTGCCGCTGACCGAACTGCGCTGGCGCATTGCGGCGTACGCGCCGGGCGACACCGTGAATCTGGCCGACAATCAATACGCCGCCCCACGCTATCGCGGCCCCGGCGAACTGCAGGCCGGCGGCAATTGGGAAGACTGCTTGCCGATGCCGCCGCTACGTCCCGGATATCGCCCGCAAACCCTGGAGTTTCGCGCCGAGCGATTGCAGGGTAGTTTCTCCGACTGATCCCCTCTTCCACTCTTTTGCACAAGGAATGCGCCATGCCCGTTGCGTTGATTACCGGTTGTTCCAGCGGCATCGGCCGCGCCCTCGCCGATGCATTCAAGTCGGCCGGTTTTGAGGTCTGGGCCAGTGCGCGCAGGGCTGAAGATGTCACCGCACTCGCCATCGCCGGATTCACCGCCGTGCAGCTCGACGTCAATGACAACGCAGCGCTGGAACAACTCGCCGAGCGTATCAACCAGCAACATGGCGGCCTCGACGTGCTGATCAACAACGCCGGTTACGGCGCCATGGGCCCGCTGCTCGACGGCGGTGTTCCGGCCATGCAGCGCCAGTTCGAAACCAACGTCTTTTCGATTGTCGGCGTGACCCGCGCGCTGTTCCCGGTGCTGCGCCGGGCGAAAGGCCTGGTGGTGAATGTCGGCAGTGTTTCCGGGGTTCTGGTCACGCCATTTGCCGGCGCCTATTGTGCGTCGAAAGCGGCGGTGCACGCGCTGAGTGATGCGTTGCGCATGGAGCTGGCGCCATTCGGGATTCGCGTGATGGAAGTGCAGCCGGGGGCGATTCAATCGAGCTTCGCCAAGAATGCCGGCCATGAGGCCGAACAACTGATCAACGAACAATCGCCGTGGTTTCCCCTGCGCGAAGGCATTCGAGCACGGGCCAAGGCGTCCCAGGACAAACCCACACCGGCCAGCGAATTTGCCGCCGAGTTGCTCAAGGCTGTGCAACACAGCAAGCCGCCACGACTGATCCGCATCGGCAATGGCAGCCGGGCGTTGCCATTGCTGGCGACCTTGCTGCCGAAAGGGTTGCTGGAGTCGACGTTGATGAAGCGGTTCGGGTTGCGCGGACAACTTTGATTACAAGCGGTGAAATTGCCAATTCGGTCGATCCACGTAGAATGCCCCGCACTTGAAGCGTCCGACGCTTCAAGTGAACCCGCTAGCGCATGGAGTCGCCGGGGCAAGCTTCCAAGCAAGGGATTTGCTGAACTTTTATCTCCCCTCTCTCGATTGTTCCCGCCCGGAGCCATCGCTGCTTTGTTGACCTGCCTGACGCGAGCCCTGCTCACACGCTTCAATTCAGATCAGGAAACACCTTTTGAAAGTCTTCAACGTACTGCCACTGGCACTGTTCACTTTGCTGGCAGGCTGCGCATCTCAAGCCCCTTCTCTAAATGACACGCTGCCCAAACTGACCCTGCAAAGCGTATTGCCGACCGTCACTGCCAACGCGCACTGCAACGCACAAATAGACAGCGACATTATGTATGGCATCGGCTACCAGTTGTACGAGGAAGGAGAGTTCAAGGACGCCAAAACCTGCATGGTCATGGCAGCCCCGAAACACACGCGCGCATTTTGCTACCTGTCGATGATTGCCCGTTATGACGAAACCCTGACCGTCGATCAACGTAACAGCGAAGCCTTCAACTACATGGCTTACGCGGCGCTGCAGAATGACTGGTGCGCGGAATACGGTATGTATGAAAGCTACAAATACGGCAGGGTCGGGGCCAAGCAAGATACTGCACTCGCCACTCGCTGGCTGGAGCGATCCTCGCTGCACGGCTATGCCGAATCCCAGCAGATATTGATCGAGCAATACACACAGCAGGACAACCTGAGCGCCGCCTACGCCTGGACCAGAATCATGGCCAAGGCCGAAGACGCCACGTCTGGCGATGACCTGAAAGCGAAGATGACCGCTGCACAGATCGCTGAGGGCGACAAGCTCTACAGCGAACTCCTCACACAGGTCACCAGCAAGAAAACTTTGCGAGATGAAGCGCGTGAAGAAGATGTCGGCCGTTATTCCGCCGATATCTATCAGCACTATCCGGATACCTTCAAAGGTCTGTCGTCAGCAGAGCGCTACGACTACGTGAAGCAAACCATGCTTACCGCTATCGAGCAGCCGTTCACCAAAAGTCGTGGGGATGTGATGAGCTACATCGTGATCAATCGCGCCGCGCTGCTGAAAAAACCTGATGCGAATATCGCGAATGACCAGCGCATTGTTTCCCTCATGGAAGATGAAGAGTTATCGGTCGACGAAACCATCGAGTCCGGCCTGTTGGTGGTCAGCAAGTTTTACAAATAAAGCGTCACTTGCACTTTGCAATCAAGGGCGCTGAGGTCTCTCGCGAAACAGATTGCGTCGATGCTTTCCATGACGGACCCGCTTACACAGGAATCCTCGCAACGGCAGAGGTTCTCTTTGGGAGCGGGTTTGTCCGCGAAAGGGCCAGAACGGCCAACACAAAATCTCAGCCCCAGCCCTTCATGAAATCAATGAACGCCCGCACCTTCAATGGCAGGTGCCGGGTGTCCGGGTACAGTGCGTACACGCCTTGTTGGGCGAAACGGTAATCCGGCAACAGACGCTGTAATCGCCCGGCGTCGAGGTCTTCCTGAATCAACCATTGCGGCAGAATCGCCACGCCTTGCCCGGTCAACGCAAAGGCACGCAGGGTTGCCGAGTTGTCGGCAACAATGGCTGTGGTTCCCGGTTTCGGCTGGTAGAGATGCTCGGTGCCGGCCGGGTCGGTGACCGTCATTTCCGGCACTCGCCCATGTCCCAGTGTCGGCATCGACTCCAGCACCGCCAAGGTGTTTACCGGAGTAAAACCCTCGACCAGCCCCGGCGCCGCCACGGCAAACACCTCGAACGTCGACAACTGCACCGCGCGCAGATTGGAGTCGTGCATGCGGCCCAGGCGGATCGCCATGTCAAAGCGTTCGGAGATCAGATCGGCATGGGTCGAGGACGTGGACAGGTGGATATTCAGTTGCGGCTGCTGCTGACGAAACACTTCCAGCGCCGGCACCACCTGAGCCAGGGCAAACTCCACGGTCGTGGTGATGCGCAACGTGCCCTTGAGCTGCGAGTGCTCCGAACGTGCTTCCTCGATCGCCAACCGCGCTTCGTCCAGGGTGCGCCGACAGCGTCGGTAAAAACGTTCGCCAGCATCGGTCAAAGCCAATTGCCGGGTGTTGCGAGTGAGCAAGGTGACGCCCAACTCTTCCTCAAGACGTTTGAGGTTGAAGCTCACCACCGCACGCGTCTGTCCCAGCGTATCGGCGGCCGCGGTCAGAGAGCCGGCCTCGACCACAGCTTTGAAAGTATCGAATCGATCCAGACTGACCATATTCGCTGCGCTCACTGTCAAAATAATTTTGACAAACTAGCAGCCAAACCAGCGTATTTCTATCGCCACAAGCGCCCTACCCTGCACGCTTCATCACAGGGAAGCTGCCATGGCCTATCGCTCGAAAGTCGCGCTGGTGTATCTGTTGGGGTTCGCCCTCGACCTGCTGAACATGTTCGCCGCGAGCATCGCCTACCCGGACATCGCCGCACAGTTGCACGCCTCGGTGACGCAACTGGCGTGGATCACCAACGCCTACATGCTCGGACTGACGCTGATCATTCCGATGAGCGTGTGGCTGGCGGCACGGATGGGCGAGCGGCGGTTGATCCTCGGTTCGTTGCTGGTGTTCGGGGTCGCCTCCGGGCTCATCGCTCAGGCGAGTTCGATTGAAAGCCTGATTGGCTGGCGATTGCTGCAAGGACTCGGTGGCGGGTTGCTGCTTCCGGTCGGTCAGGCGCTGGCCTATCGGGAGTTTCCGGCGACACAACGTGCGCACTTCACCGGTGTGGTTCTGCTGGTGGCGCTGATGGTGCCGGCCCTGTCGCCGGCGGCGGGCGGTTTGATCGTAGAAGCGTTGTCGTGGCGCTGGATTTTCTACCTGAACCTGCCGGTGGCGCTTTTTGCTTTCGGTCTGGGCCTGCTCTGTTTGAAAGCGGATCAGCCAACGAGCGAACGTCCGACACTGGACGCACGTGGCCTGCTGCTGGCCGTGTCTGCGCTGAGTCTGTTGTTGATTGCCGTCAGCCTGGCGAGTGAACCCGAAACCCGTCACCTCGCAGGCGGTGTGTTGTTGCTCAGCGCCGTGACCCTGTGGGTCTACCTGCGCGATGGTTGGGGCAAACCGGGTGCCGTCCTGGATCTGCAACTGATCAGAAACCCGTCCCTGCGCCTGGCAATGCTGATCTACCTGTTTGTGCCCGGCATCTTCACCGGCACCAACATGATTGCCGTGTTGTACCTGCATGACCTCGGTTTCGGCGCAGCACACATCGGGGCGCTGATGCTGTCCTGGGCGGCCGCCTCGGGCGTGGCGATCATGCTGGGCAAACGCAGCTTTAACCGGATCGGTCCCAAGCCATTGCTGATCGCCGGCATGCTGTTGCAATGCCTTGGCATCGTCGTGCTGATGCAGCTCGACCAGCCCGCAAGCGTCCCGTTGATCCTCGCTTACGCCTTGATGGGGCTGGGCGGCAGTCTTTGCAGCGTCACAGCGCAGACCCTGGCATTTGTCGGCATCACGCCAGAGAAAATGGGCCACTCCAGCGCCTTGTGGAACATCAACCGGCAACTCGGCTTCTGCCTCGGCGCGGCGTTGCTCAGTTCATTGCTGGGCTCGTTGGGCGCCAACGGTTTCAAATACTGCTTTCTCGCCGCCGCGTTGCTGACGCTGTTGCCGATGGCCGCCGTGCTGCGTTTCGACTCGACAAAAGTACTCGCTCTGCTGAGCTCACCTGCCCTTCAGGAACAATCCACATGACTGACTACACCGACTACTTTGACGAAGTGATCCAGGCTCACGAGGCCATCGAACGATGGTTTGCGGTGGAGGAAGACGAGGCTGCACTGGAGCGATTGCTGACGCGGTTTTCGCCACGGTTTTCCATGGTGACGCCGCTGGGACGCGTGCTGGATTTCGAGGCGTTGCGTGCGCTGTTTCAAATGGCGGGCGGGAAGAAGAGCGGGTTCAGGATCGAGCTCCGCGAGCTTTGTGGGATTGCCCTGCATGAGCGGGGTGCAACGGTGAGTTACCGCGAACAGCAGACTGATGCGAGCGGGTTGCACACGGATCGACGTTCGACTGTGGTGTTTGAAAAAACCGAATCCGGGCGGGTGATCTGGCGGCATCTGCACGAGACGTTTTGCCAAGGCTGACAACGAGCCAATCCGGCGAGGGAGCATCCTCCCTCGCCCCAAGGGTTACTCGACAGCGTCCTGCTTCACCACAACGGTGCAGGTAATCCCCGCCGCCAGCAACACACCCTCCGGCACTTCATCGATGTGAATCCGCACCGGTACCCGTTGCGCCAGACGCACCCAGTTGAAGGTCGGGTTCACATCGGCGATCAGCTCGCGGCTTTCCGGGTTGTCACGGTCGTAGATGCCGCGGGAAATGCTCTCCACGTGGCCCTTGAGGACTTCGCCGCTCATCAGTTGCATGTCGGCTTTGTCACCGACGCGCACGTGGGGCAGCTTGGTTTCTTCGAAGAAGCCGTAGACCCAGAACGAGTTCATGTCGACCACGGCCATTTTCGCTTCGCCGATGCGCGCATAGTCGCCGCGATGCACATTGAGGTTGGTCACGTAGCCGTCCACCGCAGCCCGCACTTCGGTGCGTTTGAGGTTGAGTTCAGCCGCTTCAAGTTGCGCCTGGGCCTGTTGGTAATCGGCCAGTGCCGAGTCGGCGATGTTGCTGGCGTCGTCGCGGTTTTCCTTGGAGATCACCAATGCGTCCATATCAGCGCGGCGATGGGCGTTGACCCTGCGCATCTCCCACGTGGCCTTGCGCGATGCGACCAGCGACTGCGCCTGCTTCACCGCCAGGCGATAGTGCTCGGGGTCGATCTGCATCAGCAGATCACCCTTCTTCACCAATTGGTTGTCGCGCACTGGCACGTCGACCACTTCACCGGTGACGTCGGCAGCGACGTTGATGATATCGGCGCGCACCCGACCGTCGCGGGTCCACGGGGTGTTCATGTAGTGCTCCCACAACGTGCGGCCGATCCACAGCGCCAGGGCCAACACCAGCAGGGTCGCGAGCAGGCTGAAAAACTTTTTCATCGGGACAATTCTCAGACTCAACGGTAAACAGTCAGCGCCATCGCGCCGAACAGACAGGTAAACAGGCTCAGGCGCAGCAGCGCCGGGTGCCAGAAGAAGCGATACAGATCAAACCCCGAGAGGAAACGGTCCAGCGCCCAGGCCAGTGCTGCGGCGACAAAAAACATCAGGGTCATGGTCGGCATGTACACGCCGTGGAAGGCGATTTCACGAGGCATGGGCAAGTCCTTCGGGCTTGGCGATGGCGTAGGCAGCGAGTGGCGATTGCGGGTCGAGCAGCGAGGTGCGGATGAAGTGCAGGTAGCTTTTCACCCGACGCAGTGCCGAGGTATCGAAGTGCGGTGCGAACGGCTCATCGGTGGCGGCGACACGGCTGATCGCGTGATCGACCGCAACCAGTGCGCGTTCCAGATTGCTCGAATTGGGTTGCAGGAACAGCCGCACCAGCGAACGCCCCATGACCCGGATTGCCTGACGCCACGGCTGGGATTCGGCATACGCCGGGTGCACCGGCAGGATCGCCTGTTCCTTGCGCAACTCGATGATCGCGTGGCCGACTTCCAGCACCACGAACATCCAGCGCAGCAGGTTTTTCTGCACCAGTGGCTGACCGGCTGCCAGACCGTAAGCCTGATGCATCAAGTCGCGGGTTCGGCTTTCGAAACTCGACGCCAGGCCCTTGAGTTTGCCGCTGATCGCGTACACCACTTGCCCGCGCAGGTCCTGCTCCAGGCGGCGCCACAACCAGCGGCTGTTCGGCGGCAGAATGATCGCGCCCGCTGCCGCGCAGACCAGCATGCCCATGACCATGGCGATGTAGTCGTTGATGAAGGTGTAGGGGTTGTAGATCGTCAGGTTGTCCGGCACCGAACCGGTGCTGAAAAAGATCAGCAGACCGAGGCCGACACCGGCGTATTGCGGCCGCGACGCGAGGAACGAACCGAGCACGATCACCGGCGCGAGCATCACGCACAGCAGCGGAAAACCGTCGATCCACGGGAAGATGAAAAACATCTCGACGAAGCCGATCAACGCCCCGAGGAACGTGCCGCACGCCATCTGGAACGCCATGCGTTTCGGGTTCGGTGTCGCCGCCGACAAGCCCACGGTGGCAGCGGCAATCAGGGTCATGGTCGCACCGCTCGGCCACGCCGTGGCGACCCAGTAACTGCCGAGCACGACCAGGATGAACGTGGCACGAATCCCCGAAGCCGCCGCCGCCCACCAACTGGTCTGCGGGGTAAACGGCTCGTCCCAGCGCTCGCGTTCGTGACTGTGATCGGCCAGCGAGGCGTGGGTCTGTGCATAACTGTGCAGGTCATCGACGAAGCGATAGAGCAGCTCATACGCGGTGTGGAAATCCAGTTGCTCGGCGTCGCTCGGCTCGCTCTCCTGGAAGATCGCCCGCAGGCTGCGCACCCGCGCCGGCAAGCCTTCCTTGTACGCCGTCAGCGCCAGCACCAGGCGCGCCGCATCCGGGCTGGTCAGGGCGCGGCCGCTGAAGCCGTCGAGCACTTCGGCCAGATCCTGCAGGCCCGGTTTGATCGCCGCTTCCACATGATCGGCACCGTTGCGGCGCAGGCGTTCAAGCAACTGGTGCAAGGCGTTGAAACGGGTGGTGATGCCCATGAACTCGCTGTTCAGGCGACTGAGCCGACCGTTACGTCGACGCATGTGCGGGTCTTCGAACACGGTCACGCTGCGCAGCCCTTCCAGGCCCACCGCTTCGGCGATGAAGCGTACGTTACTGGCCTCGAACGACTCCGGTTTGCTGCGCCCGCGCAGGCCATCAGTGACGAACAGAGCGAACACACCGAAGCGCTGATACAAGGCGTTGCGCATCGCGGCGCTGGCGGTTTGCGGCAGAATCGCGGCGCTGACCAGCGTCGAGCAGAGAATCCCCAGCGAGATTTCCAGCACTCGCCACACCGCCGCCATGAACGCACCGTCAGGATGGGCGAGCGCCGGCAGGCCGACCATCGCGGCGGTGTACCCGGCCAACACAAAACCGTAGGCGCGGAAGTTGCGGCAACGGGCGGCGCCGGCCGAGCAGATGCCGACCCAGATCGCCAGCGAACCGAGGAACAGTTCGGTGTTCTGGGCGAACAGTGAAATCAGCGTGACCATCATCGCCGACCCGGCCAGGGTGCCGAGGAAGCGATAGAAACTCTTGGCGAACACCTGACCGCTCTGCGGCTGCATGACGATGAACACGGTGATCATCGCCGTGCGCGGTTGCGGCAGCTCCAGGCGCATCGCCAGCCACAGAGTCAGGAATGCGGCGATCAACACCTTGAAGATGTAGACCCAGGTCACGCCGTCGCTGCGCGCCCAGTCGAAGAAACCCCGGCGCCATTCCAGGGAGTAGAGCCAGCGCAAAGGTGCGGGCAAGGGAGTCATTGAATCTTGCTCAGTGGTCGAGGGCTTGAAGAAGGGCCGGGGTTTTCGGTGCGGCGGTCTGCTCGGCGGTCGGTACGTCTTTACCCGCGCCAAGACCACCACCCAATGCTGTCACCAGTTCCGCGTGGGCACTCAACCGCGCCGCCTGCACTTGCTGCTGAACCTGTTGCTGTTTGAACAACAAAGTCTGGGCGTTGAGCACGTTGAGGTAATCGGTGAGCCCGCGCTGATAGGCGATCATCGCGATGTCGTAGGTCTTCTGCGCCGTGGCCACCGATTCGGCGGCGAACGTCTGCTGCTTGTCCATCGACTCGCGGCGGATCAACTGGTCGGAGATGTTCTTCAGCGCATTGACCAGGGTCTGGTTGTAATGCGCGATGGCGATGTCATAACCCGCCGAGGCTTCACCCAGTTCAGCGCGCAGTCGCCCGCCGTCGAAAATCGGCAGCGAAATCGCCGGCCCGACGTTGTAGTTGAGCTTCTTGCCGGTCAGGAACTCCAGCGCCCCGCCGCCGGTGGCCATGTAGCCGAGGCTGCCGACCAGATCGACGTTGGGGTAGAACCCGGCATGCGCGACCTCGATCCCGCGCGCCTGCGCCGCCACTTGCCAGCGACTGGCGACCACGTCCGGACGCTGACCGAGCAATTCGGCGGGCAATGCCGACGGCAACTTCAGCGCCGCGCCGAGGGACAGGGTCGGACGCTGCAATTGCGCGCCGGCGCCTGGGCCTTTGCCGGCCAGTGCCGCGATCTGGTTGCGGCTCAGGGCGATTTCTTCGTCCAGCGCATCCAGTTGCCGATGGGTTTCCGGCAGCGGCGTTTCGGCCTGGCTGACTTCGAAGTGCGTGCCGATCCCGCCGTTCAGGCGTTTCTGCGCCAACTCGAGAATCTGCTGTTGCTGCTTGAGCGTCGCCGCGACGATGTCGCGCTGGGCGTAATGCAGCGAGAGCTCGATGTAGGCGCGCACGATGTTGTTCTGCAACTCGAGCTGCGCCTGCCGCGCCTCGGCAGCGCTCATGTGCGCCAGATCGACAGCCCGCTCGGTGCTGTTGCTTTCACGGCCCCAGAGGTCGAGGGCGTAACTGAAACCCAGCGCGGCGTTGTTGTCCCAGGTGGTGCTGTTGGCCAGCTCACCGGGGCCGTAGAACTGGTCGGTCGGCCAGTTGTGGCGCTTGAGGGTCGACTCGCCATTGATCTGCAACGACTCGGCGGCTTCGGCAGCGCCGGCCATCGACCTGGCCTGACGCACTCGCGCGGCGGCCATGGCCAGGGTCGGGCTGCCTTGCACGGCGAGGTCGATCCAGCGATTGAGTTGCGGGTCACCGTAGGCTTGCCACCATTGGGCGGTGGGCCAGTTTGCGTCACGGGCGGCGTGGGCGATGGCTTCGTCGGTGGCCAGTTCATTGGCCTCCAGAGCCTTGCCCTGCGGGGCAATCCCTCCGGTTCCGATGCAGCCGCTGAGACCTAACGTAAAAGCCAGAACACTGAGCGGCAAAAGCGCTCTGTTGATGCGACGCGGCACTGCTGCGAATTCCTGAGGTGGGGGATGTTTCGAGGTGGGCGCAATTCTAGGGGGGCGCCCTTACGGCGATAAGCTGGGATTCCTGTGAATCTTTGTTACCGTTAACGAGATAATCCCTTGGTCGGGGGTCTCAGCCCCTGAAACTTCGTGTCACAATTTGCCATCTCCCTTGAGAGCACCCCATGGACACTTTGCAAAACATGCGCGCCTTCAGTTGTGTGGCCGAAGCGGGCAGCTTCACCGCCGCCGCCGTGCAACTCGACACCACCACCGCCAACGTCTCGCGCGCGGTCTCCAACCTTGAGGCCCATCTGCAAACCCGCCTGCTCAACCGCACGACCCGGCGCATCGCGCTCACAGAAGCCGGTAAACGCTACCTGCTGCGCTGCGAGCAGATCCTCGCCTACGTCGAAGAGGCCGAAGCCGAAGCCAGCGAAGCCCACGCCCGCCCGGCCGGACAACTGAAAGTGCACACCATGACCGGTATCGGCCAGCACTTCGTGATCGACGCCATCGCCCGCTACCGCAAGACCCACCCGGACGTGACCTTCGACCTGACCATGGCCAACCGAGTACCGGACCTGCTCGACGAAGGCTATGACGTGTCCATCGTCCTCGCCCGCGAACTGCCGGATTCGGGTTTCGTCTCGCAACGCCTGGGCATCACCTACAGCATCGTCTGCGCCTCCCCGGCCTACGTGAAAGCCAACGGCTGCGCACAAAAACCCAGCGACCTGCTGAACCACGCCTGCCTGCGCCTGGTGAGCCCGGTGATCCCTCTGGAAAAATGGGCCTTTGACGGCCCGGAAGGCCAGGAAATGGTCACCATCAATAGCTCGCCCTTTCTGGTGAACTCCGCCGACGCGATGAAAACCGCGATCACCAGCGGGATGGGGGTCGGTGTGTTGCCGGTGTATGCCGCGATTGAAGGCTTGCGCAACGGTTCGCTGGTACGGGTAATGCCGAACTACCGCTCGCAGGAACTGAACCTGTATGCGATCTACCCGTCGCGGCAGTACCTGGATGCGAAGATCAAGACCTGGGTCGAGTACCTGCGTGGATCGCTGCCGGAGATTCTGGCGGGGCATCAGGCGGAGTTGGCCGCTTATGAGATGAGCGGGAGTCTGGCGGGGGCGCGGGTGGCGAATTGAGTTGGTCCTCCTGAAAATGGGGTGGTATGGAGAGCGCTACCCCCTCACCCTAGCCCTCTCTCCGGGGGAGAGGGGACTGACCGAGTTGTTTGGGAGAGGTACACCGACGTGAAAGACCGAGTCGAACTCAAGTATTAAAAAAGCACACAATCCGCTTCTGCTTTGGCTTTCCACCACTCAACACAATGAGCGTTAGCTCGAGTACCGCTTTTGACGTGCCGGCCCCATCGGAAGGCTGAGTGGAGGGATTCATCCGGGGGGGGGCGCGCAGCGCCGTGCGGCGAAGCCGCATGCATCGAGAGGAGGTGCAGCGAAGCAAACCGTAGGCGATGCCCCCGGATGAATCCCGGAACGAAGGAACACCGAGCCAAAGCGAGGTGCCGAACGCCGGGGCCAAGCCTTTTGCTTACTTTTCGGCGTTTGGAAAAGTGAGCCGCTGTAAGAGCGGAACCGCCAGCGGCAGCACCCGCAGAAACGGATATTCACACAAAACAACCCAAAACCTGGTCGGCCCAGAGGCCGCCAAGACAACCCCAAACAGAAAATGTTAGCTTGCTTGGCAATCACATCAGCCGCCCAGCCGAGCCCAAGCCAATGAAAAAAACAGTTTTGGCCTTCAGCCGCATCACCCCCCCCATGATCGAACGCCTGCAACAGGACTTCGACGTCATCGTCCCCAACCCGAAAAACGGCGACATCAACGCCCAGTTCAACGAAGCCCTGCCCCACGCCCACGGCCTGATTGGCGTCGGTCGCAAACTCGGCAAGGCCCAACTGGAAAACGCCGCGAAACTTGAAGTGGTCTCCAGCGTCTCCGTCGGCTACGACAACTACGACCTTGCCTACTTCAACGAGCGCGGGATCATGCTCACCAACACCCCGGACGTCCTCACCGAAAGCACCGCTGACCTTGCCTTCGCCCTGATCATGAGCAGTGCCCGCCGCGTCGCCGAACTGGACGCCTGGACCAAGGCCGGCCAATGGCAGGCCAGCGTCGGCGCACCACTGTTCGGGTGCGACGTACACGGCAAGACCCTGGGCATCGTCGGCATGGGCAACATCGGCGCCGCCGTCGCTCGACGTGGACGCTTCGGCTTCAACATGCCGATTATCTACAGCGGCAACAGCCGCAAGACCGAACTGGAACAGGAACTCGGAGCGCAGTTCCGCAGCCTTGACCAACTGCTGGCCGAAGCGGATTTCGTCTGCCTGGTGGTGCCGCTCAGCGACAAGACCCGCCACTTGATCAGCCATCGCGAACTGGCATTGATGAAGCCGGGCGCAATTCTGGTGAACATCTCCCGCGGCCCGGTGGTCGATGAACCGGCACTGATCGAAGCCCTGCAGAACAACCGCATTCGCGGCGCCGGCCTCGACGTCTACGAGAAGGAACCGCTGGCCGAATCGCCGCTGTTCCAGTTGAAAAACGCAGTGACCTTGCCGCACATCGGTTCGGCGACGAATGAAACCCGCGAAGCCATGGCCAACCGCGCACTGGCCAATCTGCGCAGCGCCCTGCTCGGTGAGCGGCCGCAGGACCTGGTCAATCCGCAGGTCTGGCGCGGTTAAAAAAATCGGGCAAGTGTGTATTGCACTTGCCCGATCTTTTATCCGGCACACATAACTTGCAATTGAACTGAATAACGAAACAGACACTGCCGCTATAGACTCTCCAGAAGTTAAAACTTTATGGAGAGCACCCACTTTGAAAAACCTGACCACCGATCAACTTGTCCGCCACAGCAAAGTCATACTCATGGCTTACATCAGCATCTTCGGCCTTTTCGTGATGTACAGCAACTTCACCGACTACCCGTCAAACTATGAATATGTCGGGCACATCCTCAGTATGGACACCACTCAGATCAACGAGAACATACGCTATCGGGCAATTACCTCACCCATGCTGCACCATCGAATTTACTGGCTGATCATTACCCTGGAAGTGATTTATACCGTTTGCTGCCTGCTGGGCACTTATCACCTCTTTCGGAAAATCAACGAATCAGCGGAAGCCTTCCATGAGGCGAAGAAACTTTCGATCATTGGTTTATTGATCGCCATGTTCGTTTATTACGTCGGCCTGCAAACCATCGGTGTTGAATGGTTCGATATGGACACTTCACAAACATGGAATGCCAAGGACTGGGCCCGACACATTGTCGATTTCATATTTCCGTTATTGATATACATCGTTATAAAAGTGGAGCGCTGAACATTCAGCGCTCGTGTGCATCAGGCCAGTTTGCCTTGAGTCGGCAGTATCGGTGCGCGGGGTTTGCGAAACACCAGCACGTTGCCCAGCATGACCAGCACCAACCCCGCCAACGCCGGCGCCGTCCATTGATACCCTTCGGCAAACGCCGAAACGTTCAACGCCACCACCGGGAACAGCACTGTGCAATACGCGGCGCGTTCCGGACCCATGCGACCCACGAGGGTCAGGTACGCGGTGAAACCGATCACCGAACCGGGGATGACCAGGTACAGCAGCGCGCCGATGTAGCGCGACGTCCACTCCATCTCGAACGGAATGCCTTTGACCAGGCACCACACCGACAGCATCGCGGCACCGTAAGCCATGCCCCAGGCATTGGTGGTCAGCGGCTTGAGGCCGGCCTTCTGTTGCAGGCTCGACAACATGTTGCCCGCCGAAAAACACAAGGTGCCGCAGAGTGCCAGGCCAAGACCGAGCAAGGTTTGCGGACTGGCGTGATGCCCGGCCAGCTCCGGCCAGAACAACAGGCCCAGACCGCCCAGCCCCAGCGCCCCGCCCATCAGCACATTGCGCGCGATGCGTTGACCGAAGAACACCCGCGCATTCAGCGCGTTCCACAACGTTGCGGTAGAAAACACCACCGCCACCAGACCGCTGGGAATCCACTGGCTAGCAGTCAGGAAGCACATGAAGTTGACGCAGAACAGACACAAGCCCTGCGCCACACAAATCAAATGACCGCGCCGGTTCATCGGTTGCAGCCGCCGGCTGAGCAGCAACAGCGCGAACAACACCAACGCGGCGAGACCGAAGCGATAGACGATCGACACCGGAATCGCCACCACGCCCAGTTGCCACTTCAGGGCAATCCAGGTGGTGCCCCAGATCAGCACGGTCAACAAATACAACGACAGGTTCATGGCAGACACTCCTCGATTGGGTTTCAGTGTCCGCCCGTCCCCTCTGCCCGCGCTTGCATAAACTTGCGCTTTTGTCGGACCGCAGGCTGGCAGCGCGAAATCTACGGAGTAGGATGCAAGGCGTTGAAGAGAACCGATCATGGCCGCCATCGATACCCTGCAAGTCTTTCAAGCCCTCAACAATTCGCCCAATGCACGCCTTGTGCACAGCGCCGAGTTGGGTGACGGCCTGTCTGCAGCTTTGTGGACCAATCACCACGACGCCCAGGAATACGAAGCGCCAAGCCATCACACCCTCTCCTGCTACATCGCTGGCGGCACCGGCACCTTCCGCCGTGGCGAACCCGGCCACAAGGGCGGCCCGGACAAGCTGTGCATCCTGCCGGCCGACCACGAATCGGGTTGGGTGATCAACGGCGACATTCGCCTCGCTCACCTGTATTTCAGCGCCGAACAATTTGCCCTGGGTTGCGTCACCCTGCTGGATCGCGAGCCCCGGGAAATGCAGCTGCGCGAACAGACTTTTCTGGAAGATCCGCAACAGGCCCGACGGTTTCGCCAGTTACTTACCTTGAACTGGGACGAGCCGGCAGAGCGCTTGCTGACCAGCAGCCTGGCCCACGAATTGATCAGCCATACCTTGCTCAGCCAGGTCGGCGTGCGTCAGGGTTTGCGTCTGAAAGGTGGATTGGCACCGCATCAGCGCCGGCAACTGGTGGAGTTCATCGACAGTCAATTGGCCGAGCCGATCAGCCTCGGGCAACTGGCCGGGTTGTGTGCGTTGTCGGAATACCACTTTGCGCGGATGTTCCGGGTGAGCTTCGGCTTGCCGCCGCATCAGTATGTGCTGGCGCGACGTTTGAGCCGGGCGCGGGAGTTGTTGCGAGGGACGGCGTTGCCGTTGGGGGAGATTGCCCTGGCGTGCGGATTTGCCAGTGCCAGCCACTTCACCAACCGCTTTCGCCAGGTGCTGGGTGGAACGCCCGGCGAGTATCGCCAGGCGTTTTTGCGCTGATCAGAACTCCAGCGTGCTCGACAACGAAATCTGCCGCGAGTCGCCCATCGACACGAAGAACCGGCTCGCCGCCGAGGTGTAGTAAGTGCGGTCGAACAGGTTCTTCACGTTGAGCTGGAACTTGACCTTCTGCCCTTCAACCTTGGTGTCGTAAGTGGCAAACGCATCGGCCACGGTGTAGCTCGGCAGATCGAAATCATTCACCGCGTTACCCGCTCGTTCACCGACATACCGCGCACCGGCACCGACCCGAAGTTGATCGCCGCCGATCACGCTTCCGAAGTCGTAGACCGCCGACAGCGAGCCGGTATTCTTCGCCACGTTTTGCAGCTTGTTGCCTTTGTAGTCCGGATCTTCCGTGACCTCGGCGTCGGTGTAGGCGTAGCTGCCGATCATGCTCCAGCGGTCGCTGAGCTGGCCGGTCAGGTCCACTTCCAGGCCCCGGGAACGCACTTCGCCGGCAGCGCTGTAGATTGTGGTCGGGCCTTCGGCGTTGGCCACCAGCACGTTGCGTTTCTTGATGTCGAACAAGGCGATGTTGCCGGTGACACGCCCCGGAATGTCAAGGCGTGCGCCCAGTTCCCAGGATTTGGCTTCTTCCGGCGCGATGCTACCGTCGAGCACGGTGCTGCTGCCGCTCAGCGGGGCGATGGTCGAGTTCGGTTTGAACGATTCGGTGTAGCTGCCGTAGAACGACAACGCGTCGGTGTAGCGATACACCAGGCCTGCACGCGGCACCCACTTCTGGCCGTTGCTGTCGGTGTTGGCCTTGAATGGCACGCCTTTGCCGGCGTACTGGTCGTATTCCTGGAAGCGCCCGCCGGCCACCAGAATCCACTGATCGTTGAGGTGAATCGAGTCCTGCAGGAACACCGAATCACTGCGCAGCAGATCGGTCTGCGCACTGTCCGCCGGGCTGACAGTGGTGCCGGCGACTTCGCGGCCGTAGACCGGATTGACGTAGCTGAAGGTGCTCAGGCTTTTCTGACGGATCAGGTCGGCGCGGTAGATCTTGCGGTACTCGTCATCGACGCCGAACACCAGGTCATGCTGCATGCCCAGTACGTTGACCTTGCCTTCGAGGCTGGCGGTGGTGAAACGGTCGGTGCTGATTGCGCCTTGGGTGCCGTCCATACTGCGGGTCAACGTGCCTTTCTTGGTGTCGATCGCGGTCACGCGGACCTGGCTGGCGTCGTAGGTTTCGCGGTTCCAGCTGTAGCCGAAATGGGCTTTCCAGTCGTCGTTGAGTTCGTGGTCGGCCTCGAAGTGATAGAGGTCCGAGCGCCCTTCCATGTCGTTGAATTTCTCGTCGAGACGTTCGTTGCGCGAGATGTCCAGCGGATGGTTGGTGCGTGGATCGATCAGCGTGCCACGGTCGAACGGCGTCAGGAATTCCCGATGCTCATAGGCAAACAACAGCTTGGTGCGCTCACCGTACCAGGCCAGCGACGGCGCGATCAGGCTTTCACGGTGGGTACCGAAATTGCGCCAGTAATCTTCGTCTTCGTGATCGAGCACCATGCGATAGGCCAGTCCGGAATCACCCAACGCACCGGTGCTGTCGAACGAGCCACCGCTGCCGTTCTTGCCATCGCCGTAGGTCGAACCGCGCAGGGTCAGGGCGTTGTACTGGGTCAGTTCGGGCTTTTTGCTGACCATGTTGACCACGCCGCCAGGGTCCTGAATCCCGTACAACAGCGAGGCCGGGCCCTTGAGCACTTCGACGCGATCCACGGTCGCGTTCATGCCACGGCCCTGCACCACCGGCATGCCGTCGCGCATGATCGAACCGTTGCGGTTGTCGCCGAAGCCCCGGGTCATCACCGAATCCTGGGTGCTGCCCAGCGTGTTGCCCTGGGTGATACCGCTGACGTTGGCCAGTGCATCATCGAGGTTGCGCGGCGCCTGGTCGCGAATGACCTGGGCCGGGATCACGTTGACGGTCTGCGGAATTTCCTGGAGCGAGGCCGAGGAACGCATCACCGAACTGGTTTCCGGTGGCTGGTAACTCATCGGTTGATCCATAACCGAGGTGATGTTGGTCGCACCGAGGTTCAACGCACCTGCGGTCGGTTGCGGTTCGAGTGCCAGGGTATGGCTGTCGGTGCGGCGGAAGGTCAGGCCGGATCCGGTGAGCAGACGTTGCAACGCCTGTTCCGCGCTCATCTGCCCGTTGACCGCTGGGGCGTTGAGGCCGTACGGCGCTTCAACGGTGTAGACCACGCTCTGGCCGGTCACGCGACTGAAGTCGCTCAAGGCTTGCGGCAGCGGTTTGGCGGCCAGGGAAAAACTGAACTGTTTCTGTGGCTGGCTGCTGTTGCTTTCGGCGGCCTGCGCCACGCTCATCGGCAACAACGCCAACGCCGCAAAACTCAGCGCCGAGGCACCGAACCACTGTTTGACCGAACCCGATTTTGCCCTGGACTTCATTGCTCATGACCTGTGTAGAACCGCAACGGATGCGAATGACTCGCAGTTTCAGTCACTACACGGATGGCGTCGGGATTTACCTCACCACAAATTTGAAAATATTTTCAGCGCAGGATAATCAGCTTGCCCAGCACCTGATGCTGCTCGAATCCCAGAACTCCCTGCAGCGAATTCAGCACGGCTTGCGGATCCTTGCTCGGAAAGCTTCCGCTGACCTTGCGCGCGCCCAATTCGTCATTGAGTAACACGATCCGTCCCGGGTAATAACGCCGCAGATCCTGCACCACATCGGCCAGTGTCGACTTGTAGTAAGTGAGCCAGCCCTGACGCCAGGCCAGTTGCGCTTCGCTGTCCACGGCGTGCAGTTTTTCCGCGATGCCTTTGCCAAATGCCACTTGCTGGCCGGCGGTGAGAATCTGCTGCTCGGCATCCCGCGCCGCCGTCACGCCAACGCGCCCGGACAACACGGTGACTTGTGCGCCATGCGGTTGCAGGCGCACTTCGAACTGCGTGCCGAGCACCCGCGCCTGGCCCTTTTCAGCCTCGACCACGAACGGCTCGCCGGTGTGAGTCACGCTGAAAAAACCGGCGCCCCGACGCACCTGGACATGCCGCTCGCCATGACTGAAATCCACGGCGATGGCGCTGTCGGCATCCAGCGTGACTTGCGACTGATCGGCCAAGGTCACGGTGCGGATTTCGCCGGGTGCCGAAACATAGTCGGCGCCCAGATCATCGACCCAACGCTGCGGCTGCCAACCGGTGCCGAGGCTGATCATCAACAACAGACAGGCCGCCATTGCCAGCGCTCCGGCCCAACGTCGAATCTGCGGACGGCGCGGCCGGTCCATCGCATTCAGATAGCCCTGCAAGGCGAATGCCTCTTCATCCGCCAGAGTGCGGGCCGGCCCTTCGCTCAATTCCCAGATGACTTGCGCCTGGGCGTATGCCTCGGCGTGGGCCGGGTCGGCTCGCAGCCATTGGCTGAAGGTCAGTTGGTCACCGGTGCTGGGGCGGTCGTGCAACAGGCTCAGCCAGGCAAAAGCCGCCTGCTCCTGAGCGGGCGTCGGGATGACGCGGTCGGTGTGATTCACGGTGCTTTCCCTGGCAGGCGTGGCGCGGGTTCGCGCAGGCTGGCCTTGCAGGCCTCGAGGGCGCGCATCATATGTTTTTCCACGGCGCTTTGGGACAGGCCCATAGCCTTGGCGATCTCGGCGTACTTGCGCCCGTGGATGCGATTGAGCAAAAAGATCTGCCGCGTGCGCTCGGGCAATGCACGCAACGCCGCTTCGACGTGGCGCAGATCATTGCCTGCTTCGAGTGCCGCTTGCGGTTCGCTGGCGCTACTGTCCGGCTCATCCGGTTGCCAGCCTTCGTTGACCCGCACCCGCGTGCCTTCGCTGCGCAAATGGTCGATGGCGATGTTGCCGGCACAGCGCAGCAGGTAGGTGCTGAGCTCTTCAACCTGCACCAGCGGCCGGCGCCAGAATCGCAGGAACAGATCCTGCACCAGGTCCGCTGCCGTCGCCCGGCAACCGACGCGACGGTTCACCAGCGCTTCCATTTGCGGGCGCTGCGAGAGAAACACCTGAAGAAAATGCGCGCGCGCGCCGCTCGGTTCGTCGTCGCGGGATTCCGGGGGATGACCGATCAGCATTGCATCACCACGCCCATGCGGCGACCGGCGTCGCCAACAGGCTCAACGCCGCCATCGCCATTGCCAGTTTCGGTCGATAGGGCATCAGCAGCACCAGCAACAATGCGCTGATCATCAACACAGCGAACCAGTCGACCAGACCGAAACCCCAGCCGTTGGCAGCCACGGCGGCCCAGAGTGAAAGACACAGCAGCAACCAACCGGCGAGCTTCAGACTTTTTGCGCGTCGGTTTGAAGGCTTGTGACCCAGCAGCTCATCGTGATGTCGCGGCATCGACAGACACAGCGCAGTAAATCCGGCGTAACACAGCAACAGCGCCAGCAGCATCAGTGCGTCCCCTGCTCAAGCGTGATCGGCCGGGGTGTTTCGCGAGGTGTCTTTTTCACGCGGACGGTGTGGCCGGCACGCTGCATTTTCCAGGCGGCCCACCCCAGGAACAGACCGGTGCCGAGGCAGGTCAGGTCGAAACCGGCCAAGGCCCAGTCACCCTGGACCAGCGTGACGCCGAGGTGATGCGCAGTGGTCAATGCGTTGAGCAACGGCACCGTGGTGAACAGCAGCGCTGCCAGTGTCAATTGTTCGACCCAGGCTTTGCGACCGGGTCGGAGCAAGGCATGCACCAGGCTCAAAGCCCAAGCGATGAAGAACGCGTTCACTTCCCACTTGGCCCGGCCGTCGAGACTCAGTGGCAACAGACGGTTGGCCCAGAAGAACGCCGCCACCGCACTGACCAGCCCGGCCATGCTGGCGATGTTCAGCACTTCGACCAGCCGCAACTCGAACGGCATGACCCCGGTCTTGGCATGTTTGAGCTGACGTTTGCCAAGCCAGATCACCAGTCCGGTGCCGATCATTGCCGTGCCGGCCAAGCCGCAAATGAAATACAGCCAACGCAGCACCGGGCCGGCGAAATGGCCGATGTGCAAACCATAGAAACTGCCGGCAATCGTCATCGGCAGCGGTTTGGCCGGGGTCGCACCGAGGATTTGTCCGGTCACGCCATTGAAAGCCACGTCGCTGCCGTATTCGTAGGTGATCTTGTCGGAGCTGGCACGCGACACCTGCACCGAGACATTGGCGTCGCCGGGATTATTCACCGTCACCCGCGCGGCATGTCCGCCGCCCCAGTGCTCACTTGCACGTGCCAGCAGCGGTGCCATCGGCGGCAACATGGTGGGTATGCCTGCGCGCTCCGGGGCCGGCGTTTCGGGAAACACTTCATCGTAAAACGCACTGCGACCGCTGCCGTAGGACGCCAAAAGGCTCGCCGGCATAACCATCGCCATGAAGATCACCAGGCTGCTGTAGGTGATCATCAGGTGAAAAGGCAGCACCAGCACGCCCACCGCATTGTGCCCGTCGAGCCAGGTGCGCTGGCCTTTGTGCGGGCGGAAGGTGAAGAAGTCCTTGAAGATTTTCTTGTGGGTGATGATCCCGGTAATCAGTGCGATGAACATCACCATCGCCGCGCTGGTCGCCAGCCAGCGGCCCCACGGATAAGGCATTTGCAGCTGGAAGTGGAAGCGGTAGAAGAATTCGCCGCCGAAGCTTTTGCGCACGGGCACTTCGGCACCGGTCTGGGCGTCGAGGATTTTTTCGGTGAATCGGCCGCGCTGGCCGGGTTGGGTCGGGGCTTGCCAACCGACAGAGATCCCGGGCTCGCGCGTATCGGGAAGCGTGATCTGCCAGCTCGGCGCATCGGGCGCGCGCTGCTGCAGATAGGTTTGCGCCAGCGTCAGGCTCGCTTCGGCATCGAGCGGACGCGACGGGATTTCCGGCTGCATCCAGTGATTGGTCTCGTCCTTGAAATAGGCCAGCGTCCCGGTCAGGAAAATCGCGAACAGCAGCCAGCCGAAGACCAGCCCGGTCCAGGTGTGCAGCCAGGCCATCGCCTGCCGGAAACCCTCTTTCATGCGTAACCCAGACCCCGAGCGGCGCCGGAAATCGTCGCCAGAATCACGCTCGGCACCAGCAAACCGACCCACGCCGCCCAGGCACTACGGCAGGCGAAGCACCAGAGCACGGCCACCAGATACACGAGGAACGAAACCGTCATGCCGGTGATGACCGCTTCGGCGCGGTTCAGCGGCAACCACAGAGTCAGCGTGACACTGGCCAGCGCCGCGACCAGATAGCCGCCAAACACTGCCGCGAGCACCCGCGAAGTGACGGCCAGACGATAGGACATGGGGAGTGTGGCGAGTTTGGCTTTCATGTTTCGACCCTGAAACGGTTAACGCCCGGCCAACAGGCCGAGACGACAGGAATGCAATATTAATGATAAATATTCTCATACGCAAAAGAGTCTGATTGCCGGCATGCATTCACGGCCCTACAATGCGAACCATTCTTGTTCTCTAACGCATCCTGTATGCGCCCGGAGTGATGCCGTTGTCGTCCGCCCATCCCGTCGAATCGCTGTATCAGGCCCACCACAGCTGGCTCACTGGCTGGCTGCGGCGCAAACTCGGCTGCCCGGACAGCGCCGCCGATCTGGCCCAGGACACGTTCATTCGGGTGCTGACCGCACGAGAACCGCCGGTGATCATCGAACCCCGGGCGTTCCTCACCACGCTGGCCAAGCGTGTGTTGTTCAACCATTACCGCCGCCAGGACCTGGAGCGCGCCTACCTCGACACCCTCGCGCAGATGCCGGAAGTCGTCGCGCCTTCGGAAGAAGAGAAAGCGATCATCCTGCAAACCCTGATGGAGCTGGATCAGTTGCTCGATGGCCTGCCGCGCGCCGTCAAACGCGCATTTCTGCTGGCGCAGGTCGATGGCCTGACCTATCCGCAGATCGCCGCCGAACTGGGTATCTCCGTGGCCACGGTCAAACGTCATCTGAACAAGGCAGCGATGCGCTGCTACTTTGCTCTGTGAATCCGCCGATGGATTTTTCCGCGCAGGTTGCCGAGCAAGCGGTGCACTGGCTGCTGGAAATGCAGCAGGGCCCGTTGAATCCGCGTCAACAACAAGCCTGGCAACAGTGGATCGACGCTCACAGCGAACATCGCCGCGCCTGGGAACACATTCAGCGGGTCAATTCGCGGTTGCGGGGTTTGTCATCGCCACTGGCCCATGCCGCGTTGAACGCGCCAAAGTCCGGCAGTCGGCGTCAGGCTCTCAAATTGTTGCTGCTTCTCGGCGCCGGTTCGGCAGTCACCTGGGGGATGCGCGAGCACAATCCGTTGCCGTCGCTGCTGGCCGATTACCGCAGCCCGGTCGGTCAGCGCCGCAAGATATCGCTCGGCGCGGGTGGCCAGTTGCAGCTCAACACCGCGAGTGCGGCGGATGTCCGGGGAGATGGACTGATCCGTCTGCTCGAAGGCGAAATGCTGCTGACCGCCACTCAATCCTTCGAAGTGCAAACCGCGCAAGGCGTGCTGAAAACTCAAGGTGCGCGGATCAACGTGCGGCAGTTTGCCGACCGCACGCAGGTTGCGCTGTTTGAAGGTCGGGTCGAGTTGAACGCACAAGGTCGCTCGCCGATGTTGCTGCCGGTCGCCCGACAATTGAGCTTCAGCGCCACCTCCATCAGCGAAGCAAAACCGCTGGACGCCAACAGCGGCGCCTGGGCCGACGGCATGCTCGTGGCCGCCCACATGCGCCTGGGCGACTTCCTCGACGAACTCGGTCGCTACCGTCGCGGGCAGCTCAATTGCGATGCAAAAGTCGCTGACTTGCTGATCTCCGGGACTTATCCACTGGACGACAGCGAGCGGATTCTCGATCTGCTGGAAATCAGCCTGCCGGTAAAAGTGAAGCGTTTTACTCGCTACTGGGTGACGGTCGAAGCCAAGGTTTGATCAACCGTAAAAATAAATGAGCCGTTTTTCAGATCTGGCGTGACAGAGAAGGAAAGCCCCCCTTGATTCAACCTTCTCAGGACCGTCCTCCATGCTCCCCACCCGCCTCACGCCGCTGGCCCGAACCCTGCGCAATCTCGTCCTCGGCGCCAGCCTGAGCTTCAGCGCCATGCCCCATGCGCTGGCTGCCGACACCAAGGCTTACCACATCGCTCCGTCGTCGCTGGAAAACGCCCTCAACCAGTTCGGCCGTGAAGCCGGGGTGCTGATTTCCTTTGGCTCGCAGGTCACCAGCGGTGTGCAAAGCCGTGGGCTGGAAGGCAGCTACACAGCGGAACAAGGTCTGAACGCGCTGCTCGAAGGCACCGGCCTGCAAGCCCGCGCCGAGGGCGGCAATGCCTTCAGCCTGCAACCGTCGAGCGACAGCGCCCTGGAGCTGGACACCTCGAAAGTGGTCGGCGACTGGCTGGGTGAAGCCGCACAGGTCAACGTCTTCGAACATCCCGGCGCCCGTGACGTGATCCGCCGCGAAGAGTTCGAACGCCAGGGCGCGACCCAGGCCCGCGATGTGCTTAACCGCATTCCCGGCGTCAACGCGCCGGAAAACAACGGCACCGGCAGTCACGACATGGCGCTGAACTTCGGCATTCGCGGCCTCAACCCGCGCCTGGCCGCACGTTCGACGGTGTTGATGGATGGCATCCCGGTGCCATTCGCGCCTTACGGGCAACCACAGTTGTCGTTCGCACCGATCAGCATGGGCAACATGGACGCGGTGGACGTCGTGCGAGGCGGCGGCGCCGTACGTTACGGCCCGCAGAACGTCGGCGGCGTGGTCAACTTCGTGACCCGGGCGATTCCTGACGAGCCGACCGTCAAGGGCGGTTTCCAGACCGAAACCAGTCCTTCGTCGAGCCATGACGGCTTCAAGACCAGCGCCAACCTGCTGGCCGGCGGCACCAATGCCAACGGTCTGGGCGGCGCGTTGCTGTACTCCGGCACTCGCGGTGGCGACTGGCGCGAACACAGCGACACGGAAATCGACGACCTGATCCTCAAGGGCAAATACCAGCTCGACGAAGCCAACAGCTTCAACGCCATGGCCCAGTATTACGAAGGCAAGGCTGACATGCCCGGCGGTCTGAATGTCGCCGACTACGATGCCGATCCGTATCAGTCGACCCGACCGAAAGACCAGTTCTGGGGCCGTCGCACGATGTTCAATTTCGGCTACCGCTATCAGGAAGATCGCCGCGAATTCACCGCCAACACCTTCTTCACCAAGACCCTGCGCAGCGGTTATCTGGATCAGGGCACATTCCTGTCGCTGTCGCCGCGCGAATACTGGGTTCGCGGTCTGGAAACCCGTTTCGCTCAAGGTTTCGACCTCGGCTCGACCAGCCATGAAGTCGGCGTCGGCTATCGCTACATCAATGAGGCCGGCCACGAGTTGCGCTATCGCACCCCGATCGCCAGCAACGAATACCCGACCACCAACAGCCGCAACGACCGCGACACCCGTGGCGGTACCGAAGCCAATGCGTTCTTCGTCGATGACCGCATCGACATCGGCAAGTGGACGATCACCCCGGGCGTGCGCTACGAGATGATCGAGTCGCAGCAGACCAACAATCTGACCAACGTCAAATACAAGGGTGACTACAACACCGCGCTGCCGGCGTTGAACGTGCTGTACCACCTGACCGACACCTGGAACCTGTACGCCAACACCGAAGGTTCGTTCGGCAGCGTGCAATACAGCCAGATGCCCAACCGCGTGAGCAGCGGTGAAGTGAAACCGGAGAAGGCCCGCACCTGGGAACTCGGCACCCGTTACGACAACGGTGCCCTGCGAGCGGAAATCGGCGCGTTCCTGATCAACTTCGACAACCAGTACGAAAGCAATCAGACCAACGATTCGGTGATCGCCCGTGGCGAAACCCGCCATCAGGGCATCGAGACCAGCGTCAATTACGCGCTGGATGACTTGAGCCCGGCGCTGGCCGGCTTCGATGTCTACGCCACTTACGCCTATGTCGACGCGACCATCCGCGAAGACGGTCCGAACAAGGGTAATCGTGTGCCGTTCTCCTCGAAACACAAAGGCACGATCGGCGTCGGTTACACCGAAGGGCCGTGGAAGCTGAACCTGGACAGCAGCTTCCAGAGCGACCAGTTCGCCGACAACGCCAACACCTCGAAAGAAAGCGCCGATGGCAGCACCGGCAAGATTCCGGGCTACATGCTGTTCAGCAGCCGCGC
The DNA here is from genome assembly GCF_058808055.1 of Pseudomonas sp. GW821-FHT11G12. Lineage (NCBI taxonomy): Bacteria > Pseudomonadati > Pseudomonadota > Gammaproteobacteria > Pseudomonadales > Pseudomonadaceae > Pseudomonas > Pseudomonas sp. GW821-FHT11G12. Next base: position 293,237 of record NZ_JBXARH010000006.1, on the reverse strand, counting down.
CGGTTATGACTTCGGCCCGCAGCTGTCGGACCTGAACGTGGCGGTGGGGGTGAAGAACATCTTCAACACCCAGTACTTCACCCGTTCGTTCGATGACAACAACAAGGGCAAATACGTGGGTGAGCCGCGCACGGTGTATGTGCAGACTTCCGTTGCCTTCTGAGATCTACATGCATCCAGCCCTCTCCCGAAGGGAGAGGGGGTTCATATCTGATCCACTCACGAAACCCACCAGAAACGAAACGGGCCTGCAATTGCAGGCCCGTTCTCATTGGGTGACTTATAAAATCAGCGTATCAACTGTTGATCGCTGCCTGTTCGTTTTCCAGAAATTCTTCCTCCAGCAGCGCGTCATTCGCCTTGCTGGTAAATGGCACCACTGCGGCTCGCGGTTTGCCCCGCAGTTTGCCAAACAGGTGCTCCAGCGCGTGCTCCAGTTTTTCGGCTGCACCATCGATCGCCTGTTCCAGCGAATCGGCTTTGTGGGTGACGGAAATCGGTTGATGGCCTTTTGGCCGCGCTTCCAGTTGGCAGCGCAAATCATGGGGACCCGGTTTGTCACCGTTCTCGTCGCTCAGATGGACTTCGACACGGGTCAGGTCTTCCTCATAACGGTCGAGCGTGCTCTCAATTGTGGTTCGTACCCACTCCTCCAGTCGTTTGCTGCTTTGAATATGGTTGTCGCTGTTGACTTGGATTTGCATAGTTCATCCCTTATTTCAGCTAGCTCGCAAGAGGCCTTGAACAGGATTTCGTGACCTCTTGATTACAACAATCGGCCCGTGTGACGAACATTTCAACCCCTGAAAAAAGATAAATATTCATACGCAAAAAAAGCCGGACAACCGAGTGAAGCGCTGGTAAGGTCGGGAGTTGGGTCGCCTCACTCCCCTGCAAAATTTGCTCACAATTGGCCATCACCCAACGGGTGCAGGCTACGAAAAATCCCCGCCTCTTCCACCAGCCAGTCATGCACCGCCCGCACGCCCGGATGGCTCAGCGCCCCTGGTGCGTAGAGCAAGACATAGCGCTTGTGATTGGGCACCGAAATCCCGAACGGCACGATCAACGTCCCCCGCTCCAGCTCGTCGTTGAGCAGCGTGCGCCGGGCAATCGCCACACCCATGCCGGCAATCGCCGCTTCGATGGTCAAGTGATTACGATTGAACGTGTGCCCGCGCCGTACGTCGGCGCCATCGAATCCGATGGCATTGAGATAAAACTCCCACTCCGCGTATTCATAACTGCCGCGCCAGGCCGTGATGTCGTGCAGCAGCGGGAAGTGCACCAGATCCGCCGGCCCGTGCAGCGGCGGTCGTCCGCGCAACAGGCTCGGCGCGCACACCGGGAAAATCTGCTCGTCGAGCAAGGCTGTGGATAACAATCCCGGATAACTGCCGTCGTTCAAGTCGATGGCCAGGTCGAAATCCCCTTCATGCAACGGCACGCTGCTGTCCTCGGCCACCAGCCGCAACTGGATATCCGGGTAACGCTGTTGCAGGCGCGGCAGGCGCGGGGTGAGCCATTTGCTGAGGAACGATGGAATCGAACGCACCCGCAGAATCCCGCTGATCATCCCCGCATCCAGACGACGCAGCTCAGCATCGATGCTGCCATAAGCCTCGTTGACCGTAATCGCCAGTCGCTGTCCTTCAGCACTCAGCTCCACGCCCCGTGCGCGACGGTGAAACAGGCGAAAACCCAGACGCTCTTCCAGCTGTCGGATTTGCTGACTCACCGCCCCCGGTGTGATGTGCAACTCCTCGGCACAACGGGTGAATGACAGGTGCCGCGCGGCACAGGAAAACACCTGCAGCCAGACGTAAGTCTGGGCATGCAATTGACGACTCATGGTTTAGTCCTGCTAAAGGCTTACTTAGGAAGTTTCGTTAGTCACGTTGAAGCGAGGTAGGCAGTATCGCCGACATTGCGCTTGTCCTACAAAAAATGGCAGCGATTCCTACTCCATTGCTTGTAAGGGTTTAGCATGGCTATCAGTGTTTTCGATCTATTCAAAGTCGGCATCGGTCCGTCCAGTTCCCACACCGTCGGCCCGATGCGCGCCGCCGCGACCTTCGCCCAAGCCCTGATCGACCAGCATTTGCTGCTCGACGTACAGCGGGTGGAAATCCGTTTGTACGGCTCGCTCTCGGCCACTGGCGTCGGTCACGCCACTGACCGTGCAACGGTCATGGGCCTGATGGGCGAATGGCCGGACAGCATCGATCCGTCGACCATCGAACCGCGCATCCAGCAACTGCGCGAGACCGGCCAACTGTCCCTCGCAGGTACACGCTCGATTGCCTTCAACTGGCAAGACGATCTCCTGCTGCTGGACGAGAGCCTGCCCTACCACCCCAACGCCATGTCGCTGACAGCCTTCGGTGCATCCGGGCAACTGTTCGAGCAGACGTACTACTCGGTGGGTGGCGGTTTCATCATCGAAGCGGCCGAAGCCGAATCCGGTGTAGCACCGGCCGGCGACGTGGTGTTGCCGTACGACTTTTCCAGCGCTGCGGAACTGCTGTCGCTGTGCAACAAACACAACCTGCGTGTTTCCGAACTGATGATGGCCAACGAACGGGCCTGGCGCAGCGATGCCGAAATCCGTCAGGGCCTGCTGCATATCTGGTCGGTGATGCGCGAATGCGTCGAGCAAGGTCTGCGTCACGAAGGCGTGCTGCCTGGTGGTCTGAATGTTCCGCGTCGTGCGGCGAAATTGCACCGCAGCCTGCTGGAAATCGGTAAGCCGAACGTCATCAGTTCGACCCTGTCGGCGATGGAGTGGGTCAACCTGTTCGCCCTCGCCGTCAACGAAGAAAACGCCGCCGGCGGGCGCATGGTCACCGCGCCGACCAACGGTGCCGCCGGGATCATTCCGGCCGTCCTGCACTACTACATGAAATTCAATCCGGACGCGTCCGACGATGACGTGGTCGCGTTCTTTCTGGGCGCGGCAGCGGTCGGCATCCTGTGCAAGAAAAACGCCTCGATTTCCGGCGCCGAAGTCGGCTGCCAGGGTGAAGTCGGCTCTGCCTGCGCCATGGCCGCTGCTGGTCTCGCCGACGTGCTCGGCGCTACCCCGGAGCAACTGGAAAACGCCGCCGAAATCGGCCTGGAGCACAACCTCGGCCTGACCTGCGACCCGGTCGGCGGACTCGTGCAGGTGCCGTGCATCGAGCGCAACGCCATCGCTGCGGTGAAGGCGATCAACGCCACACAAATGGCCCTGCGCGGTGACGGCAAACACTTCATTTCCCTCGACCGGGTGATCCGCACCATGCGCGATACCGGCGCCGACATGCATGACAAATACAAAGAGACTTCACGAGGCGGCCTGGCCGTGAGCTGGGTGGAGTGCTGAGGAGCGCTCCCTGACCGCCTGTAACACGTGAGCCCGAGCAAGAATAATAACGAGGCAAAAACGATGACCGATGTACGCACACCTGCTGCCGAAAACCCCGCTGTAGACCGCACACGCAATAGCGAAATCGCCCACAAGGGCTGGAGCAAATTCGACACCACCTGGATGCTTGGCCTGTACGGCACGGCCATCGGTGCCGGCACTTTGTTCCTGCCGATCAACGCCGGTGTCGGCGGTTTCTGGCCGTTGCTGATCCTGGCGGTGCTGGCGTTCCCGATGACCTTCTTCGCGCACCGGGGCCTGACCCGCTTCGTGCTGTCGGGCCGCTCCGGTGATATCACCGAAGTGGTGGAAGAACACTTCGGCGTCGGTGCCGGCAAACTGATCACGCTGCTGTATTTCTTCGCGATCTTCCCGATCCTGCTGGTGTACAGCGTGGCGCTGACCAACACCCTGAGCAGCTTCCTCGAACACCAGTTGCACATCGCCCCGCCGCCGCGCGCAGTGTTGTCGCTGGCGTTGATCCTCGGTTTGATGGCCATCGTGCGTTGCGGTCAGAGCGTGATCGTCAAAGCCATGAGCGTGCTGGTGTATCCGTTCGTCGCCGCGTTGCTGCTGCTCGGCATCAGCCTGATTCCGAACTGGAACGGCGCGTTCTTCGCCAGCGCCCAGGAAGCGATGCCGATGTCGGTGTTCTTCAAGACCCTGTGGCTGGCGATCCCGGTGATGGTGTTCTCGTTCAACCACTCACCGATCATTTCCGCGTTCGCCGTCGAGCAGAAACAACGCTACGGCGACCAGGCCGAACGCAAGAGCAGCGGCATCCTCGCCATGGCCCACGGCATGATGGTGGTGACCGTGATGTTCTTCTGCTTCAGCTGCGTGCTGGCACTGTCGCCGGCTGATCTGGCAGCGGCCAAGGCGCAGAACATTTCGATCCTGTCGTACCTGGCCAACCACTTCCAGACGCCGGTCATCGCTTACGCCGCGCCGCTGATTGCGCTGGTGGCGATCACCAAATCCTTCCTCGGCCACTACATCGGCGCCAGCGAAGGCTTCCAGGGCATGATCGTCAAAAGCCTGCGCGGCCGTGGCCGGGTGATGTCGGCGAGCTGGCTGAACCGTGCGACGGCGCTGTTCATGATCCTCAGCTGCTGGGCCGTGGCGACCTTCAACCCGAGCATCCTCGGCATGATCGAAACCCTCGGCGGGCCGGTGATTGCCTGCCTGTTGTTCCTGATGCCGATGTACGCGATCCGCCGTGTGCCAGCCTTGCGCCAGTATTCGGGCCAGGTGTCGAACGTGTTCGTGGTGCTGATCGGCCTGATTGCACTGTCAGCGATCATCTACTCGGTTCTGCCCTGAAACGGGCCGCAAACGAAGAAGGCGAGCCATGGGCTCGCCTTCTTTTTGGCCGGTTTCATTGTTCGACAAAATTCCCGGCATGTCCCTTGCTACATCCCTGAAGGAGACAGGACCACGGAATGGCCGACGGTCAGGTTTGGCGAACCAACCCGATCAAGGCCGGTCAACAACTGCACGTTCAATCAGGCGGTGACGCATCATGGACAATCCTTTTCAGATCATTACCGATGCCTTCGCGCCGGACTATCAGATCAACCTGAGCATTCAGGGCCTCGACGGCAGCATCATGCTGACCCTTTCCAACAGCGGCCGGATCGTCGCCAAACGGATGATCAGCGCCGACCAGCGCAACGACCCCAAGCGCCTCAAACGACTGGTGCAGAGCATTCAGTTCGGCATCGCCATCGAACAGGGCCACAGCGCCATGGCGATCCTGGAAGCCATGACCCGCGGCGACGGGCTCACCCCGCCACCGCGCCAGATCAAGGGCCAGCATCGGCCATCGATCGGTCTTTAGAGCTCGCCCTTCTCGATCTCGGGGTGTTCACCAGAACCCGCACCGAGCTTGCGTTGCGGCTTCTCGATTTTCACCGAAGGGAACTGCGACGAGGCGTAACGCACCACCAGGATCGAGAACGCCAGCAGCAGAATCCCGCCGCACAGGTAAATGATGCCCATGTCCGGCGGGTTGTGGTGCGAAACGTTGGAGATCAGCAGGCGCGTCAGTGCGGTGATCGCCACATAGATCAGGAAGCGCACCGGCATGTGGTTGGTCTTGAAGTAAATCCCGACCATCGCCCCCAGTTCCAGATAGATGAACAGCAACAGAATGTCATCGATCTTGATGTGCCCTTCCTCGAGCATCCCGAGAAATTCCATCACTGCCGCCCAGGCGGTCACCGCGCCAATGGCGAACAGCGCCAGGTAGTGGAAGGTCTCGACGAACAGGTTGCCCAGAGACTCGGCCAGTTGGTGCACGTTTTGCCGCAGTTTCTCGGCCCAGTTGATTTTCACGATGAAGGTTCCTTAGCCCGGTTCGAGCGGATGTTGCACGCTTGGATGTGACGGTTATTGCGCACGCACACGGATGCATGCAGAAAAGAGGCCACGCCATCATGGCGAGGCGCCGCGAAACCCGCGCCGTGGCGTTTGGTCGCACCTGCGCGGCGCATTAGGCCTGACAAAACCCGAATCCGGTCTACATTAAAAAGCCACTACCCAAAGCGCAGGGATTCGCTTATCCTTTTAGCTGTATATAGATACAGTAGTCGCTAAGACAACTTAATGTGAAGGCATGTGAGGTGGTGAATGGCCGTCGAAGTGGTATACCGCAGCAGCCGAGATCTGGAGCGCTTGTTCATGGATAAAGCCGAAGCTGACCGTCATGACAAAATGCTCGAACTGGCCGAGTTACTGGCCGAAGTGCTGGAAAAAGCCGTTCCATCGTTGAGCGAGCAGCAAGTGGAAGAAGTCGGGATCTTCATGGCGAAGAACCGCGACGTGTTCGCCCGAGCGTTCAAGAGCCAGCCTGATGCCCTGTCGGAGCTGATCAACGCACCGGCCGAACCGGTTGTGGCGACTGAGACGGCAGACGCGGCTGAGCCGGCAGAAGCCCCAGCCAAACCCGCCAAAGCGGCGAAGGCTGCAAAGTAATCGACACTTGAATTGAAGCCTCTGAATTGAATAGCCCCTGAGTTGAACGACTCAGGGGCTTTTTCATGTCCGGAAAAACCTCAGCGGTACAACACCTTCTCCGCCAACTCGTCCGCCACCCGCGCGGGTGAACGCTTTTCTGCCTGGGCGTGAGCAAACACTTCCGTCAGCCGCGAACTGATCTTCGACAGGTGCGCGGTGATGGTCGTCAGCTCTTCGCCACGGTGCTTGAGGGAAACGTAGATCAAGCCACCGGCATTGATCACGTAATCCGGCGCATACAGGATGCCGCGCCGTTCCAGTTGATCGGCCACATCCAGATGCGTCAGTTGATTGTTGGCCGACCCTGCCACCGCCGAACAGCGCAACTGGGTGACGGTGTGGCTGTTGAGCACACCGCCCAGGCCGCACGGCGCAAGAATGTCACACGGCGTGCTGAGCAATGCGTCGTTGGCGATCGGGTGGGCGTTGAGCTGCTCCATCGCCAGTTGCACCTTGCCGTGGTCGATGTCGCTGACCAGCAGTTCGGCGCCAGCGGCGTGCAGTTGTTCGGCCAGGGCATAACCGACATTGCCCAGCCCCTGAATCGCCACGCGCAAGCCTTCGAGGTTGTCGCTGCCCAGCCGCGCCATGGCCGTGGCGCGTATTCCGGTGAACACGCCCATTGCCGCGTGTGGCGCCGGGTCGCCGGCCGAGGTGGTGCTGGTGACGTGCTGGGTCTGCTGGGCGATGCAATCCATGTCCGCCACCGAGGTGCCGCTGTCGATGGCAGTGATGTAGCGGCCGTCGAGCTGATTGATGCAACGGCCGAAGGCTTCGAACAACGCAGCGCGGTTTTCCACATGGGCCGGGCGCACGATCACGGCGACGCCGCCACCCTGGGCCAGACCGGCCAGCGCGGCTTTGTAGCTCATGCCCTGGGCCAGGCGTATGGCGTCCTCGACAGCGGATTCGTCGTTCGGGTAGGCAAGATAACGACACCCGCCCAGGGCGGGCCCGAGGCGACTGTTATGGATGGCAATGACCGCCTTCAATCCGGAGACCGGATCAACGCTAAGGTGCAGCGATTCCAGGCGAGTGCTTTGCATGAGAGCGAACATCGGCAGGCCCCCGAATCACTTCTGGTAGACGCCAGTATAGGCTTGCGCCCAAAAATTGCTGAAGCGCACGGGAATAAGGCCCGACAGCGACCAATGCGTTGCGGCATAACCCGGTGGCAGAGCGGCGCGGCACTGGACGAATGACAGAGACGGGGCTAAAACGAGGCATTCCCCGGAGATTTTGATGAGTCCGCGCCAACGTTTTTTCGACTGTCTGCACCGTTCACCGCCCGCGCTGTTCGAGGCGGCGTTGTGGATGGCTGCCGAGCATGACAAACACGTCGACCCCGAAGCGCTATTGCAGGATTTCAAGGAACTGCAACAGCGCGTCAGTTCCGGTTTGCCACTGTTGCCGGTCAGCGAACTGGCGCAGCCGCTCCTGCGGCGAATGACCGATCTGGGTTTTGCACAGGATGATTTTGCGCCGTTGCGTCCCCAAGCCGCGATGGTCAACAAGGTGTTGCAGACCCGGCGCGGCCAACCGTTGGCCCTGGCGCTGATCGCGCTGGAACTGGCCCGTGGACTGGAGATCCCGCTGGTCGGTGTGAACTTCCCCGGGCATTTCCTGTTGAAGGTGCCCGGGGCTGATCACTTGCTCGATCCGTGCGGTGGGCGGCGCCTGTACCCGAACGATTGCCGCGAACTGCTGCATCGCCAATACGGCCACCAGATGCAACTCAACGCCGACCACCTGCTGGCCGCCACACCGCTACAGATGCTTCAACGCCTGTCGCGCAACCTGCGCCAGTTGCACCTGACCCACGATGACTTCATCGCCGCGCTGATCGATGCCGAACGCGTACTCGAAATGGGCGATGCCAGCGCCGCCGACTACCTGGCCCGCGCCAGCCTGTACCAGCGTCTCGACTGCCCGAACGCCGAGCGTTTCGACCTGGAACATGCGCTGCTGCTCAGTGACGACCCGATTCAGCGACTTCGCCTGACGGAGCGGCTGGGGCATCTGCCGCCCAATTCGGTGGTGCACTGACTGACGCCGCAGCAGGCGAACGCACCTGAATGATCAACAACGCCGCAATCACTGCCGGAATCGCGCAGAAGAAGAAAATCTGCTCCACCGGAATGTGCATCGCCAGCAGCAGGCTGCCGAACAGCGGCCCGAGAATCGAGCCGAAACGCCCCACTCCCAACGCCCAACCGGTGCCGGTGGCGCGCACGTGCGCCGGATAGAAATTGCTGGCAAACGCATTGAGCGTCAGTTGCCCGCCAATGATGCAGAAGCCCGCCGCAAACACACAGGCCACCAGATAGCGTGGGTTGTCGTGATTCAGGCCCAGCAGGATCGTGCAGACCGCCGCGCCGGCCAGCACACCGGACAGCAACCGTACCTTGCGCTTCAGACGATCAGCGAACCACGCCATGCAGATGGCGCCCAAGGTGCCGGCGAACAGGAACATCGACGTCACCAGATTCGCTTCATTGAGTTTCAGGCCACTTTCCAGCAGCAGCGACGGCAGCCAGCTGATCATGAAATAAAGCAGGATCAGGCTGACGAAAAACGTCGCCCAGATCAGCAAGGTCGGGCGTGCATAGCCATTGCGGAACAGTTCCACCACCGTCAGTTTGCTGCCCTGCTCGCGCTCGTTCTGTTCGACCGAGGCAGCGGGCGGTTGCCAGTCCGGCAACATCCGCGCGGTAACCTTGCGCAGCCGCGCATACGGTGGCGCATCGCGCAGCAGGCGTGGCAGGGATTCCGGCAGCATCCACCAGAGAAACGGAAACAGCAGCAACGGCGTAACGCCGCCAGCGAGGAACACCGCTTGCCAGCCGAATCGATCGATGAACCCGGCCGCAACAAAACCACCCGCCGCACCACCGAAGGAAAAGCCGCAGGCCGCCAGCGTCACCATCAACGTACGCAGCCGTGGCGGTGAGTATTCCGACATCAACGCCATGGCGCTGGGCATTGCGCCGCCCATGCCGATGCCGCAAATGAAGCGCGCGATCATCAAGGTATTCAGGGAATCGGCGAATACCATCAGCACCGTGAGGCTGGCGTAGATCAGCACACAGGCGAGCAGAATCCGCCGTACGCCGAAACGGTCGGCCAGCGGCGTCACGGCGAGCGAGCCTAGAGTCAGGCCCAACAGGTTGGCGCTGAACACCGGGCCGAACGCCGATTTCTCCAGGCCCCAGTCCTGCGCCAGCGCCGGCACCACATAGCCGAGCACCTGGGCGTCATAGCCGTCGGTGACCAGCAACAAGGCGAGAAGAATCAGGAGCAACCACTGAAAACGGGACACAGGACGGGCGTCGAGTGCCGCCCGGAAGCTGGCAATCTGGTTATGCATCGCAAGGTACCTGTTTTGTTTTTATGTTTTTTGCGGGTAACCGGAATGGCTCCCGTGCGCTGCACGGGAGCCATCAAATGCTACTTCGGCGTGTCCGGCTGATTCGCCGGATGCGCCGCGATGAACGCCGGATGTTCAGCAGCCAACGCGGCCACCCGACGGATCCGTGGATACGCCTCAAGCGAAACGTTGAAACGCTCGGCCGCGTACAACTGCGGGATAAGGTACACATCAGCCACGCACGGCCACTCGCCGAAACAGAAACCGCTGTCGCCGATCAACTGCTCCACCGTCGCCAGCCCCTGACCGATCCAGTGGCCAATCCACTCGGTCACCTGCGGCTCGTCATGGCCCAGACCGCGCAGGCGATTGAGCACGCTGACGTTGTGCAGCGGATGCACGTCGCAGCCGATCACAGCCGCCACGCCGCGCACTTGTGCGCGGGCAACGAGGTCCTCGGGCAGCAGCGGCACCTGTGGATAACGTTCCTCCAGGTACTCGATGATGGCCGGCGACTGAATCAGCAACTTGCCGTCATCGGTACGCAGCGCCGGCACCCGGCCCTGGGGATTGATCGCCAGGTACGCCGGTTGCCGATGTTCACCGCCGGGCGGCGCGATCAAATTGACTGGCAACGCCTGATAGTCGAGGCCCTTGAGTGCCAGCGCGATCCGTACCCGGTAGGACGAAGTGGAACGGTAATAGGTATAGAGATCCATGAACCGCTCCTGTCAGCGCGCCGCCAGCACAGTGCCACGGCATTCGCCGAAACCGATCGAGGCAAAACCTTCGCGGGCGCAGCGAGCGCGCAGGATGATTTCGTCGCCGTCTTCAAGGAATTTGCGCACCTCACCGGAAGCCAGCTCGATTGGCTTTTTGCCACCCTCGGTAATTTCCAGCAGGCTGCCGAACTGGCCGTTTTCAGGGCCGGACAAAGTGCCCGAACCGAACAGGTCACCGGCCTGCAACTGGCAGCCGTTGACGCTGTGGTGCGCGACCATTTGCGCGACGGTCCAGTACATGTAGCGGGTGTTGCTCAGAGTCAGGCGATGGGCCGGCAGGTTCTGCTCGCGCATTTTCTCGGTGAGCAGCAGCACTTCCAGCTCGATATCGAAACCACCGCCATCCTGATCGCGCTTGTCGAACAGGTACGGCAATGGCTGCGGATCACCTTCCGGGCGCGCCGGTTGCGCGGTGCGGAATGGCGCCAGCGCTTCGGCGGTCACTACCCATGGCGAGACGCTGGTGATGAAGCTTTTGGAGAGGAACGGGCCGAGCGGCTGGTATTCCCAGGCCTGGATGTCACGGGCCGACCAGTCGTTGAGCAGGCAGAAACCGGCAATGTGTTCAGCGGCATCGCCGATGGCGATCGACTCGCCCATCTCGTTGCCCTGACCGATCCAGATCCCCAGCTCCAGCTCATAGTCCAGACGCGCACACGGGCCGAAGGTCGGCTCGGTCGCACCGGCCGGCAGGGTCTGGCCTTTCGGGCGACGCACGTCGGTGCCGGAAGCACGCACGGTGGACGCACGACCGTGGTAGCCGATCGGCACGTGTTTGTAGTTCGGCAGCAACGGGTTGTCCGGACGGAACAGCTTGCCGACGTTCTGCGCGTGCTCGATGCCGACGTAGAAGTCGGTGTAGTCACTGATGCGCGCCGGCAGGTGCAGTTGGCAATCGGCGGCCAGCGGCAGCAGTTTTGCGCCCTGGGCTTCAATATTGCCGCGATGGGTGCTGCCTTCGCTGAACAGCTCCAGCAGTCGTTCGCGCAGGGCAACGCGAGCTTCGCGGCCGAGTTCGAAGAATGCGTTCAACTGGCCGCCGTGCATGGCTTCGACTGCACTGCGCGCGACGCCGTCGAACAGCCCGGCCTCCAGCGCCACTTGCAGATCGAAGATGTGTTCACCAATCGCCACGCCCGCGCGCGGTGCCGAGCCGTTGAGGCTGAACACACCCAGCGGCAGGTTCTGCAACGGGAAATCGGTGTGGCCGTTGGCCGAAGCGACCCAACTGCGGGTGATGGAATTCTGAGTCATGGGTTATCTCCGGGTCGGGTCGAACGTGGCGGGCAGCGTGGCCCAGCAGGCGTCGTAAGTGGATTGCAGTTGCGGACAGTCGAGGGCAAAGCGGCTTGGGCGCAGCACCTGGCTGGTCTCGAACATGAAGGCCATGGTGTTGTCGATCTTGGCCGGTTTCAGGTCCGCGTTGATGGCTTTGGTGCAGGTCTCGCCGTCCGGGCCATGAGCACTCATGCAGCTGTGCAGCGACGCGCCGCCAGGCACGAAACCTTCGGCCTTGGCGTCGTATTCGCCCTGGATCAGGCCCATGAACTCGTTCATCAGGTTGCGGTGGAACCATGGTGGACGGAAGGTGTTCTCGGCCACCATCCAGCGCGGCGGGAAGATCACGAAGTCGAGGTTGGCCAGACCGTGGACGCTGGTCGGCGACGTGAGCACGGTGAAGATCGATGGGTCCGGATGATCGAAACTGACGGTGCCGATAGTGTTGAAACGGCGCAGGTCATATTTGTACGGCACGTTGTTGCCGTGCCAGGCGACCACATTCAGCGGCGAGTGATTGAGTTCGGTGCCCCACAACTGGCCGAGGAATTTCTGCACCAGGGTGGTCGGTTGTTGCAGGTTTTCGTAGGCGGCGACCGGGGTCAGGAAGTCCCGTGGATTGGCCAGGCCGTTGCTGCCGATCGGCCCCAGATCCGGCAGGCGCAGCGGCGCGCCATGGTTCTCGGCGACGTAACCGCGCGCCTGCGGGTCGAGCAGTTCGACGCGGAATTTCAGGCCCCGTGGCAACACGGCGATTTCCAGCGGCGCCACTTCCAGCACACCCAGCTCGGTTGCGATGCGCAGACGCCCCAGTTGCGGCACCAGCAGCAGCTCGCCGTCGGCGTTGAAGAACACCCGTTCCATCGAACGGTTGGCGCAGTAGTGATAGATGCTGATGCCGGCCGGTTTCTCGGCAGCGGAATTGGCCGCCATGCTCACCAGACCGTCGATGAAATCGGTCGGTTCGGCCGGGATCTCCAGCGGGTTCCAGCGCAGGCGATTGGGGGTCACTTCACCCAACGGGCCGCCCGCCAGTTGCCGCTCCAGTTTGACGAATGCCGGGTGGTTGGCCGACGGCTGGATCCGGTACATCCAGGTACGCCGCGCTTCGCTGCGGGTCATGGTGAACGCAGTGCCGGAGAACAGTTCGGTGTAGAGACCGTACGGGGCTTTCTGCGGGGAGTTCTGGCCGACGGGCAGTGCGCCGGGCAACGCTTCGGAGCTGAATTCGTTGCCGAAACCGGACTGGTAAGCCAGGGCTGAATCGAGGTTCATGGAGCCTCCTGAACAGGGAGTCGGCATGGCCGGACGCTCTGGATCAGAGGTCTTGGCACGCCGGGGTTATTTTTATCGTAATTCAATTACGCATAACGTAATTTGCTCGCTATCCAGCGTCAAGCTATAAAGACGCCCATTCGTTCCGGGACACGGCAGCACCATGGAAAAAACCAGCGACAGCAACGGCAAACAGAAAGTCCGCTCCGCCGAAGTCGGCACCGACATCCTCAAGGCCCTGGCCGAGTTGTCGCCCTCCACTTCGCTGTCGCGCCTGGCCGAACATGTGCAGATGCCGGCGAGCAAGGTTCACCGCTATCTGCAGGCCTTGATCGCCAGCGGTTTCGCCGAGCAGAACACCGCCACCAACCATTACGGTCTCGGCCGTGAAGCGCTGCGCGTGGGCCTGGCCGCACTCAACAGTATGGACGTGCTGAAAGTCGCCGCCCTGCCGCTGGCCGAACTGCGCGACGAACTCAACGAAACCTGTTTCCTCGCGGTGTGGGGCAATCAGGGCGCAACCGTTGTGCACATCGAACCGGCGGTGCGCGCGGTGACGGTCGTGACGCAACTGGGCTCGGTGTTGCCGCTGCTCAGTTCATCCACCGGTCTGGTGTTCAGCACCTACCTGCCGCACCGGGAAACCGACGAATTGCGCGAACAGGAAATCGCCAGTGGCGGCCATCCGCTGGCGGACGAAAAAGCCTATGCGGCGTTATGCGAACAGATCCGCGAACGCGGTCTGCATCATGTGCACGGTTTGCTGATGCCCGGCGTCGATGCCCTGTCGGCACCGGTGTTCAACGCCCTCGGGCAGATCGCGGCAGTGTTGACCATCGTCGGCCCGACCTCGCTGTTCCACGCCGACGAAAACGGCCCGGCGGCGCAGCGGTTGCTGGCGGCGACACGGGCCGTGAGTTGGCGGATGGGCCATGAGCCTCAAGCCTGAATGCTTGAGGCTCGATCGCCTTATCAGTGCACTGTGGTCTGACTACTGCGGCTCTGATTATCCTTCATCAATTGCTCGATGATTTCGACCAGACGCTTTTCTCCCAGCGTCTGCCCCGTGGCCTGGGACATCCAGCCCACCACAGTTCTGGCATCCTTGCCCAGGTCAAACAAGGTCTTTTGAGCAGGCGTAACCTTGACCGGCTTGCCGGCTGCGGCTGCTTTTCCGAGACTCACCAGTCCGATCAGCGCGGATTTTCCATGATCAAGGGCGGCAGAGTAATTACCCCGCTCATACGCTCTCGCACCGTCGTAAAGGCTCTTGAACACCTCCACGGCGGTGACGGCTATGCCGATCGGAGGAATCACCAGACTGATGATGTTGGCGGCAAAAATCACGTTGTCATAAACCAGACCGGCTATCACCTCATTCAGACTTGTGGTCCGTGCGTCGATGTCGCTGAGAATGCGATAGATCCTGTCGTCATGAAGCATAGAGAAGCCCAGCATCCGCACAGCGCCTTCCGGTTGAGGGGGGGCGACGGTGTTGACCGTGGCAACCAGATTGTCGAAGTAATCATTCACAACCTTGCGATCATCAATCTTCACTCGCGCCATGTAGTAATCGCGGAACGGCCCGTAGCGGAAACGAATGGAACCGACAAACTCGTCGACCGAGCGGAAAGCCACATCGTCAGGCGCGTTGGGCGTGTAAAGATAGTCAAGAAATTTCCCATAAATGGACATCCGGAAAATATAGACTCCTTCGACAATTCGACGGCTCTGCAGGCGGAACTTGTAGATCCCCTCGTTTGTATTCGATGGAAAAGGAGAAGCGTCATTGCCTGCGGTCTCACTCAGGTTGTCGACCAGGCGTTGAATCCCTTTGAAAACGTCCGTAGAAAGCTGCCCGGAGAAATACTGATGACAGGCGTCGTAGTGCATCTCACAGCGGACTTTCGTGGCATGCACCGCCCGCTTGAACTCATAGCCCGGGTGATTGCGATCCAGGTAATCGCTTTGTAAAAACCGGGTGTAGTGGTCCCCGGGACGCAAGGTTTTCGACCAACTGGAAAGATCCCTGATATCCAGTTTTTCAATCGACGGATGCCCACCCGTCACGTAGAACTTCGGATTCTCATCAATCGACCGGCCAGGCGTCGCCGGGACTTCAAAGTGGCGGCCCTCAATCAGGACAGTGGTCAGATCCAGATGGAAATCGTCGGTCTGAATCATGATTTTGTCGGGATCGACCTGAACCCTCTGACCACGTGACAACAACACTTCTTCAATTCGCTGCTTGATCAGATCACGGGAAAACTGCTCGAAAGTCGGATAGCCGTTCTCCCGGGAATCCACCATCGACAATGCTTTCAGTTCAGTACTGAGGCGGGCGTATCTTTGCCGCGCCAGTGATCCGGCAGAGAAGTAGGCAGCCGGCGCCAACACTCGGACACGAGCGGCCTCACCCGCGTAAGCCACTTCACTATGACTGAACAACGGCTCACCGGCATTCAACGCCATGAGTCCCGGCACCAAATCCAATTCATACATGTAGTGTAACGGCGTAGTTCCTCCCCCCCTCAATACACCGACAGCAGCCAGATCGTCAGGCGGGATCAACGATTCGGCATAAGCACGATTATCGGAAAGCATGGACTCCATCCAACGATTGAACTGGTAGATGTCGGCGAACTTCACATAGTCGAATTGGCCGTGGGGCATCTTCATCAGTGCATAACGAGTTGTTGCTGTGCGCGGCATGAACAGCAGCACGTTTTGCAATACCACTGGCCGGTATTTCAGTTTCACTCCCCGTATTTCCACGGAGGGATCACCTTTCAAGGTGCGTTGGATCAACGCAACGTCTGTGGCATTGAAACGTGCAGAGTGTTGGGCAACGAACAGCGCGAACTCCGCCTGACTACGCAGATAGTTGAAATAAGCCTCGCGAAACTCCTGCGGAGTACTGGAAGGCAGGGACCTGCTGAACTCCACACGCAGATCCCGATTGGCCAACCAACCTTCCAGTTTGGCAACGGTCAACCCGCTGTCCGCCGGAGCGCCTTCGATACGCAGGGTCGCGCGGTTGCCAGCATCATGCAGGCCGATAACCATGAACTCGGTTAACGTGCGAATATCTTCCTGCTGGATCGTACGTCCGCCGACTTCTATCCGGTACAGGCTATGGAC
Source organism: Pseudomonas sp. GW821-FHT11G12 (assembly GCF_058808055.1). Taxonomy (NCBI): domain Bacteria; kingdom Pseudomonadati; phylum Pseudomonadota; class Gammaproteobacteria; order Pseudomonadales; family Pseudomonadaceae; genus Pseudomonas; species Pseudomonas sp. GW821-FHT11G12. The sequence continues at coordinate 276,970 of NZ_JBXARH010000006.1, read as the reverse complement.
CTTGATTGCATCCGGGTCAGGCCGCATTCCCAAAGCGCTGTCACACCAGCGACCGAAGTGCTCTACGGCATAGTCGTGTAGCGAAAACAGCCGATCGGATACTTGGGCATATTCGAACTCATATCCCTCTTTCGAAGTTTCAAGGGATTCGTAGGTATCGCGTATCGCCTCACCGGCCGACTTTAACCAGTCTGGCCACTCCAGGCGTTTGACCAGTATGCGCAACGCCCTGATCCGCTGGTACAGGTCAGAGTGCATCGGAAAAACCTGATGAATATTCTCCAGCTCGCGGACAAATCCCTCTTTGCGTGGCTCACCGGATCTGATGCGCGCAGCAAATTGTGCCTCCTGATCCCTGAGTCGGCTGCCCACACAGTGCGAGAACACGCTGACCGACAATGCCGGATACCTGATTGCATCAGGAGCAACTGCCAGCCGGCTGCACATTGCTGCATGCAGGTCGGCACTGCTGGAGAAGTATTCGAAACCGTTGTCCGGCGTGTAAAGGAACCAGCCGTAAGCGTCGCCGGACAACTTGATTTCGGAAGTTGTGATGCTCGAATAGGGCATGACAAAACCGGATACCAGATCCCGCTCAATGCCAGACGCCTGACGGAGACTGATTTTGTAGGCCCCGGATAACTTCGCCTTCAGCAACTCGTTAGCGCGCAGAGCCTGGAAGCTTTTAAGCGAACCCGCCACTTCCGTCAGGGCCAACTCGGCCTGCAATGCTTCGGAAAAGGCAACTTCCAACAATGCCTTTTGAGTTGTCGATTCCCCGGATTCGCTGCGGGCCGGACTGTTCCAGTACTGACGGAGTGCACTCGCCTGATCAGTTGCCACCTGCTGCAACGCCTGAATCAAAACATCCTCGACATCTGAAATCTTGACATTTCCGACTCTCAAGCGCGCATCTGTTGTATCCGGGCGCGAATAGACAAAATCAAGACCAAGTACATAAGACGTATAAGCACCGCGCCCCAGACAATCAAAAAAAACATCAAGTATCGAACCGGACGGCCTGTTCAAAATCTCATACGGATCATCACCGGAATTAATATATAGACGTTCTACATCAATAGACTTTCCCAGTCGTTCGAATCGTTCCGAGAGTCTTTTCCGCAAGATATCCCTCAAGGACGGAGAACGTTCCAGCACCGCTCTCAATTCATCCCCCGCACGCTGTACGTTCTCCAGCGCTACCTGACCATCCGCATTTTTCAGAACGGCGTCGGCCGTTGAACTTTTGAACATCACACCCATTGGATACATCCTGTAAATTCGTCTATGTGGAAATAGCCTCATGCCACTTCCTTACAGGATCAACGATTACTCATCTGATTTAAAATCTAAAGACGCTGCTTATTTCAACATATCTATACAGCAACACCCAGCCTTAATTACTCAACATAAATTTAGCAACTTCGCCCTGGCCACTGCTTGAGTCCGGCGTTCAACGCCTAATTTCCCATGTATGCGTCGCACATGAGTTTTAACTGTATGCAATGAAATGAACAACTTCTCGGAAATTTGCTGATTGGAATCACCGAAGGCAATCAACTCCAGGACTTTAAGTTCTCGCTGACTGAGGGGATTGAGCGGCGTACTTTGTTCTTCCACAGGTACCGCTGTTTCAACAGCGCGCCAGTGCAAGGGAATCTCCGCGCACCGGGCGTAGAGCTCGGCCAACATTTGCTGCAGGTTGCAACGCTTGATGATCTGGCAGCCCTGTTCGAAGAACTTTCTGGCTTGGGCCGGCTCGCCGAGAACCAGCGCCACTTCGGTCAGTGTCAACAGCAACTCGGCCTCCAGCCTGGTCAGCCCGAGAGCCTGAGCCGACGCCAGCAAGGCACCCAACCGGATCAGAGGCGTTTGCATCTGATCCAATCGGGTCTCGGCCAGAACCAGCAAACATTCGATGCGTGGAATCAGCTCAAGCGTCGCCGGCGGTGCCTGCCGTGCATGTGGGCCACGATAATGTCTGAGCACCCGGCTCAATGCCTCGTGAGCCAGTTCGGGGCGTCCTTGTTGCAACCAGAATTCGCTGCTGACCTGCAACAGCACACCGCGATAGACCGTGTCCGGAATCTGTCGCTGTTGCATCAACCGTTCGGCGTCCCGCAGTCGCATGAAGGCTTGAGCGTAATCGCCCTGATTGGCGGCCAGTTGCGCCTGACCGAGAAATCCGTAAAGCACTCGCTTGTCAAAGCTGCACAGGCAGTCGTCGAGCCCTTGCTGGAAAAATTCGGCCGCCGGGCCTGGTTGCCCCATGCTCAATGCCAGCCGCCCCCGGCGCAGGGCGATCCGCCCCAGCAGCGGCGTCGGTCGCTCGACGGACGAACCAAGCATTTCGCAAAGGCCGGACAGCAGTTCTTCGGCTCTGGCCGATGCCCCTCGTTGCTCCAGCAGCTGGGCATGATCAAGCTCCAGCAACGCTTCGAACAACAGAGAACCCTCAGCCCGGGCCAGGCACAGTGCTTCACGATTGATCGAATGAGCCAACTCCAGATCACCGCACAGCAACGCCTGCTGAGTGCGGCCCGATAGACAAAGCAGGCGTGCCGTCCAGGCCTGCGGCGACAGATCGTTCAAGGCTTGCTCGAAGTGATCGCGTGCTTCCTCCATCCGTCCTTGCAGATGCGACAGCCAGCCTTGCTGAGCCTGCCAGCGGGCGATCAATTGCCGTTGCTGGTCAGCCGACGGTGGCGGCAAAAAGCGCGAAAGTTGCCCGATGCAATCTGCAGCCTGCGCAAATCGCCCGGCGAACAGCAACGCCGCCGTGATCAAACCGACCAATTGCGCAGAGCTCAGCAGCAGTTCTTCACCGCGTTGCTCATAAAGACGCAGCAACAGCACAACCGTCTGCTCCTCGAACAGATGCTCGAAAGTGAAGTGCTGCAACAGGCTCACCGCAACCTCGTACTCTTCGGCCAGCAACGCCTGCTCGAACGCACATTTCCAATGCTGTCCGGCAGCAAACCACTGACAGGCCCGGCGATGCCAGGAACGTCCGGCAGGCCAGGGTTCGTCGCGCATCAAACGCGACAGCGGGGCACACACCTGCAACCAGTCCGGCGCCCCTTGCCAGGGCTCGATAAAACACCCGAGGGTTTGCAGACTGCGCATCCATTGCGCCCCGTCGCCAGCACCGAACAGATGGTCGCAAAGGCCGGCATTGAACCGCGGCAAATGCGCCAGCACCCGCCAGGCCTCGGCCAGCTCCGGACTCAGACCGCTGAACAGTTCGTGTTGCAGGTAGTCCAGCAAGGTGTCCATGCGTTGCTGCGGCAAGGTCTTTTGCGACCAGTCGCATTTTTGCATCAACAGCATCCGCACCCCGGCACACCAGCCACCACTGCGCTGAAAGATACGCCCCGCCACACTGTCGGCCTGGGCGGGAGGCAAATGACGCAGCACTCCTGCGATTTCATCCCGGGTCAGTGCCAACGCCGCGCCTTCACATTCGTACAAGGCGTCATCGAGCAGCAGGCGCGGCCAATTGCAGGATGGGCGCCGTCGCGTGCCGATCCACCACGCCACGGCCGGACTGCTGATCGCCAGCATCCGGTCGAGCAATGCATCCAGCGCCGGCTCCGGGGATCGGCAGTAATCGTCGATCAGCACCCAGGTCACCGTAGACCGTCGCGCCAGTTCATACAGCAGTGACGCTTCGTCCGAGGTTGTCAGCCCCATTGCTTGCGCGAGTCGTTCGCAACATTCGCCAGCGCTCAAGGATGCACCGGCCAGCGGCAACCAACAGACGGTGCAATTGACGGGCGCTTGCAGCAGGCATTCGGTGAGCAGCGCGGTTTTGCCGCTGCCGGCCGGCGCGCAAATCAGTTTGACCCGTGCCGTCGACTCAAGCAGTGCATCGCAAAGTCGCGGACGTGGCAGGTGATGGGAAGAAAGTCTCGGAAAAAAATCTGCTCGATCCAGACGGGGTGTCATGGCGGTCATCGGGTGCGCCTTTTTATCGTTGTGCGTTCACCCTAGCCCTCTCCCCGATGCTTGTTGACGAGTATTCAGTACGCTGATTGCTGCCCATAAAAAAGACGACCAACCGGTCGCCTTTTGTCTCGCGCGTGTATCGCTCCCCTTACCGGACGCCCTCGGCGCGCAGGGCCGAAGGAGTGAAGTCGGCCGCCTTGGCTTCGAAGCCGAATTCGAAGCTGTGCTTCTCCTCGTTCTTCATGCCCAGGGCAATGTAGCGACCGGCAATGATGTCGTAGAGCGCTTCCAGGGTGTAGGCCTGGGCCTGGTGATCGTAGTAGTACTGGGCATGACCTTCGGCCACCCGCCACAACTGTCCGCGACCGTCGTAGTGATCGGCCAGCGCCACTTGCCAGCTGTCCTCGTCGATGTACATGTGACGCTTGGCGTAGATGTGCCGCTCGCTTGGCTTGACCGTGCCGATCACTTCCCAGACCCGGTGCAGTTCGTAACGGGTCAGGTCCTGATTGATGTGCCCGGCCTTGACGATGTCGTCGTACTTGAGCTTCGGCGAATCGAGTTTGTAGCTGTTGTACGGAATGTACATTTCCTTCTTGCCAACCAGTTTCCAGTCGTAACGATCCGGCGCGCCGGAGAACATGTCGAAGTTGTCCGACGTACGCAGGCCATCGGCGGCGGTACCCGGGCCGTCGTAGGCGACTTGCGGCGCACGGCGAACCCGGCGCTGACCGGCGTTGTAGATCCACGCCAGACGCGGTTCTTTCACCTGGTCGAGGGTTTCGTGCACCAGCAATACGTTGCCGGCCAGACGCGCCGGGGCAGTCACGGACTGCTTGAAGAAGGTCAGCACGTTGGCCGCCTGCTCCGGATCCAGCTCCTTCATCAACTGCGGCACGGCGATCTCTTCCTCGAAGCGGATCGGTGTGTAGCTGCCGTTGGTCTGCGGGGTCACCTGGGTGATGATCCGGCGCAGGTTGCCACCGTGGTAACGGGTGATGTGGTTCCACAGCACCTCGACACCGTTCTTCGGAATCGGGAAGGCGTAGTAGCGATTGCCGGTGAAATTGGCCAGGCCGTTGCCGTCGTTGATCGAGGTCACGTTCAGTGCGCTGCGCTTGGCCGACTCGTAGATTTCCGGCGGCACGGCGACGGTGCGGTGGGTCGGGTAGACCGGAATTTTGTAGGTGTCGGGATAGCGTTTGAACATCGCCACCTGGCCTTCGGAAAGCTTGGCCTTGTACTGGTCGACGTTGGCCGCGGTGATGGTGAACAGTAGTTTTTCGCTGGCGAACGGGTCGGCGAGAAAACCTTTGCTGTCCACCGCCCCGGCGTTTTTCGGGATGCCACCGGTCCAGGCCGGAATCGAGCCATCGGCGTTACCCGCCTTTTCGGCGCCCAGCGGCGTCAGGCTGGTGCCGAGTTTCTCGGCCTCTTGCGGCGACACCGCCGCGATCACGTTGGCGGCCAGCAGACTCAAGGCCAGGACACCGCATTGCAGAATCATCTTGCGCATTGATTTCATCCTTCTCGGGCAGATCAGAAGTTCACGCCGAAGCTCAGGGCCACGAAGTCACGGTCGGTGAGGACGTTGTAATCGCCGCCGAAAAAATCGGTGTAACTAAGGCTCGCGGTGTAGGTGTTGCGGTAGTCGGCATCGACCCCGACGCTGATTGCCTTGGCGCCTTCGTTGAACAGCCCGTTGGGGCCGTAACCGGAGACGTCGTGGGACCAGGACAGGTTAGGCTTGAGGTTGATCCCGCCGATCACGTTGGCGTAGTCGAGGATGGCCCGGGCGCGATAGCCCCAAGAGGTCGACGTGACGAACCCGCCGGTGTCACCACCGAAACCGTACTGGCCGTACACCGAATCGCGGCCGTAACGCAGCTTGCTGCGCGACTCCAGACCACCGACCCGGACCACCGCCGCCTCACCGACCACGGTCAGGCGTTCGGCGCCCAGCACCTGATCGAAGAAGTGCGTGAGCGTGCTCTGCAGTTGCGTCACTTCCTTGCGCCGGTAGCCTTTGTTGTCGGCCCCCGGCGACGTAGTCAGCGGCGACGCCGCGCCGCCGGCAATCGGGTTGAGCAAGGCCAGGGTCAGGTCGTTGGTGTTGACCTGCACCGGGGCGTTGGGGCGGTAGCTGAGCTCGCCGGTCCACGCAGTGCCGGTGGGCAATGTGGTGGCGAAACTCGCGCCATACAGGCGGATGTCTTCCGGGTATTCGAGGTAATACTGACCGCGTCCGAGCATCACGCTTTGCGCCAGCCCGGAACCGCTGCCGGGGGCCAGGCGATTGGCGGTGCTGACCATCCCCGGCAGCGCCGCCAGAGTCGACAGGCCCGCCGTGGTGGTGCCCACCGTGGGCGTACGGCTGTGGTAGTTGAGGAAATAGAGGCCATATTCGGTATCGTCGCCGAGCCAGCGCAGCGCCGTACCCCACTGCCCGGAATCCCGTGCATCGCGATCACCGCCACGGGGCACGACGACGCCTTCGCGAGTGACTTCGATGGGTTGTCCGAAAGCGGCGGCCACCGGTGCCAGCGGGGCGATTGCCGGATTGGCGACGGTGTAACCATGGTTGCAACCATCCGCCGCGACGTCGACACCGAAGAAGGTGCCGCAGTTGTCGAGAACGGTCTGGTCCCACTCCAGCTGATAGAAGCCCTCGACCGAAAGTTTGTCCGTCAGGCTTTGCGAGCCGAACAGCATGTTCACCGGAATCAGGCCTTCCTTGATCTCCGCGCCGGGCCGGCGGAACGCCGAAACGTCGATCGGGTTGATGCTGTTGATCGAGTTGCCGATGAAGGTACTTTCGCCCCAGCTCACCACCTGCTTGCCGGCACGCACGGTGCCCGGCAGATCGGCGATGGAATAGTTGTGATAGACGAACGCATCAAGAATCTGCCCGCCGGAAGACTTGGCGCCTTCCTTGCGGCCCTTGTCGCTGATGGGCTTGAACTCGCGGTCTTCGTCCTTGAGTTCGAAGTCGTACCAGTACTTGCCACGTACGAACACACCGGTGTCGCCATACTTCAATTCAAGGTCGTGGATGCCCTTGAAGATCTTGGAAAAGGTCTCGCCCTTCTTGAAGTTCAAGCGCCCGTCATCACCGGTCGAAGACTGGCCCGTACCGCCATTGACCGTGCCGACCAGCGACTTGTCCGCATCGCGCATGCCCCAGCTCGCGCCGACCGACAGCGATGAGTCGAACGTGCCTTCGATTTCGCCGATGTTGAAATCGATCGCATGGGCCTGGGCACAGCAACCCAAGGCGACCGCAGCCGCCAGCGCCTGCGGTTTGAAGATGGCGCGCATTGTTGTTTTTGTCATGCGTCTTCCCCGGTGAGTGACAGAAGGCCCCACCCTACTGCCGCCACACGGGGACGATAAGCGCACCAAGGAGGTATTCGCGCTGTCGCCCGAAAGGATGAATCCCCGCCTGGAACGGGGCTTGCCGCGAGGCATGGGCAAGCTGGATAACCCATGATCAATTCAACGGATGATGCCCACCTCAAGACGCAGCACTGTTACATGCCCCGTAACAGTGCATGTCCGGAATCGCTATTTTTCCTTTGGCTTCAAGCCCTTATTCTGAGCGGGCTTTCAAGGCAGACCGCCACGAAGCACAAAGTCCGCGACCGAGTCGTCGGCAACCGATTTCTGATGGACCGAAGCGTTTTTCGCTCCATCACCCTGGTGTTCACTGACGTTGATTTGTAGCTCCTTGATCCAACGTCTTACCTTGGCCGCTGCGTTTGCAGCGGCCTTTTTTATGGGCGATGGTTTATCGCGCCGAGTCAGCAATCAGTCACTCCCTTCGCCACTGTCAGATGCTTCCTGAATCCTTTTCGGAAACTTCCTTATTGAAATAACGAACAACTTCTATTCGTTATTTATCACCGAATTTTCTGCCGCACTCTTCTGTAACTGCCTACAGGACTCTCGGACCCGCGCCCGACGTTTCACCTGTAACTTCTAATGGCAGAACAACTCATCACTTTTAAACAGCGCACATTCAAAAGGATATGAATATGCAAAGGCCTCCAGCATGGGAGCTGACCGAGCCTGTCCACACGACAGCACCAGCGCCTCCCGGCTACAACCCGTTACCGGCAACGACATTCGATATCAGCAGCAGCGGCGCCTTTCAAAGACCGCCTGCCTTTGCGGGCAACGTACATATCGTGAAAGGCACCGCTCAAGTTCTGGATCAGGAGTTTCAGGCCAGAGCAAGTCAACTTGCACAAACCCTCGAACATGAACTTGCCGCCGCCAGACTTGAAGTTTCAACTCACCCTCTGCCGCCCGCCGAGGCAATCATTCGCGAGCTCGGTGTTCGCAATACGCTGATGGCGCGCAAGACGGCCGAGTTTCATCGCCAGACCGCCTTGGGCAACACGTTTTATGGCAGCGATCCCCTGAACCGCCCGTTGAACGATTTCACCGCGCGGGCGCGAACGATGGAGCGCCCTCTCAAGCCTGATGGCATTGCCTTTCAGACCTGGTCGTTCTCATACCGGGCCGCTCACGAAGCGAGGCTGTTGTCGCAATCGTTGCAGATGCTCAACCAGCAACAAGTCAATGTGCTCAACTGGCTGGCGACCGTTCAGGCCAACGATCAAGCGCGAATCGCTGCAGAGCAACAAGCGCAGAGAGCTGCTGCCGAACTGGCGCGGATCAATGAACAAGCTCGACTTGAAGCGCTGGCACAAGCTGCACGCGTAGTGGCCGAGCGAGAGCGCGTTGCCGCCGAACAACACCGTCAGCAAGCACTCGCAGAGGCGGCACGGCAGCAAAAGGAACAAGAGGAAATCCAGGCTCGTGAAGAGGCGCGCCTTGCAGCGCTGGCTGAAGCACAACGGCTCGCCGCTGAGCAGGCGCAAATCGCCGCCGACGCTGCCGCGCAACAGGTTGCTGCCGAGCAGGCACGTCTGCAAGCGCAAGCCGATGCTCAGCGCCGCAATGAAGAGCGCCGGCTGCTGGCTGAAAAAACACGGCAGGAAAAACAGCAGAAAGCGCTGCGAAAGGCACAGAAAAGACGCCGTAAAAAAGCGCGCAAGAACGCCAGGGAACAAGCCCGACGGCAAGCAGAAAACGCCCTGAGCGGACAATCTCCCATCTTTGCCAATGCCGGATCGATGGCCGCATTCGGCCCGACCTTTACCGGGCCGCTCGGTGTTTTTGGCAACAACCCGGCAACCACGCTGGCACTCAGAACGTCGCTGCGAACGGCGGTGTCCCTGGCGCTGGCGGCCATCTCCACAGCGGCTGCACCAGTGATCGTCGGATTCGCCGCTTTGCTCGCTCCTTCGGAACTTGGGAACGGCGACCTGTTTGCTGCAAGTGTCCCGCTATCAGAACTTGCGCCTGATTTGGACACCGACCTGTACGAACTGGCGACGACCGGCGGTGAAGTCGATCTGCCGGTCAGGCTTGGCTCCAGAACGTCAGGTAACAGAGTCGAAGTTGTCGTCGTCAGCACCGATGGCGTGACAGTCCCCAGCAAAGTGCCGGTGGTACTCGCACGCTTTGACGTACAGAAAAACACTTACATTTCCACTGCTAATGCAAGCGACTCCAAAGGCCCTGTCGTCACTTGGACGCCGTTGGTAAAACCGCTGAATCCTTCGACAGATTTGCCAGTCGCCGACACAGACTTGCCGAACTACGAAGGCGCCGATGTCACGCCTGACAGCGGACGGATCGATCCATTTCCTCAGCTTGATCAGTACGGGTTTGATGGATGGGTTACGGTTTTCCCGATCGACTCTGGAATACCGCCGATTTTCACGATGTTTCGGGATCGGCGGCAGGATCCCGGTATCGCCAGTGGGATAGGGCAAACGGTTTCAGGCAATTGGTTGGGAACAGCTGCGACGCAGCAAGGTGCGCCGATTCCGACGCAAATTGCGGATAAGCTCAGAGGTAGGGAGTTTTCGAGTTTCAGGGCATTTCGCAAGGCGTTTTGGAAGGCGGTAGGGAATGATCAAGCGTTGTTTGAACAATTCACCCCTTTCAGTAAATTTGACATAAAAAAGGGCCTCTCACCAACAGCTCCCAGGTCAGAACAAGTGGGTGGAAAAACAAAACTGGATATACATCATGTCGTACCTATCGCTGAAGGTGGTTCGGTTTACGATCTAGACAATCTTCGTGTATTAACTCCAAAACGACACATTGAAACCCATTCCGAAATGAGAAAACAAAAAAATGAAATTCAAGAATAAATTTGAGGAATATACGGAAGCCGAATATGTAGCACTTATTAATCGGCTGGTCGAAGGTGATTACTCATCAGAAAAAGAGCATGACGCTATCGTCGACAACATTGTAAAAACCTCGGAGCACCCAAATGGAACGGACGTTCTTTACTACCCGGAAGAGGGTACGGACGACAGTCCGGCAGGAGTTTTAGAAACCATCAAGGCTTGGCGCGCTGCCAACGGAAAACCCGGATTTAAAAACGAAGAATAGAAAGCAAACAACGAGCAGGCAACTCATGCCTGCTCGTCTCTCTATGTATTACAACGAATACTTCTGCAAATTCGCCATCATTTCCTTCAGCGCCTCGATATTGTCCTTCGGATGCGCCGCCCCTTCGAAATCACAGATCTGCTGCCAGTGCGCCGCCACCTCTTCCGGTGAGAACCCCACGCGCGGATCGAACCCGGCGCCCAGGCTGCGCTCCCAGCGCACCTTGCCCATCCAGCCGCCGCCGACTTCGAACAGTCCCGAGGTTTCCTGGCATTGTTCGCTGGCCAGGTAAACCACCAGCGGGCTGACCAGTTCCGGTTTGAGCTGTTCGAACACTTGCGGCGGGATCAGGCCTTCGGTCATGCGCGTGCCGCCGGTGGGGGCAATGGCGTTGACCAGGATGTTGTTCTTGCGACCTTCGATGGCCAGGGTGCGGGTCAGACCGTAAAGACCGAGTTTGGCCATGCCATAGTTGGACTGGCCGAAGTTGCCGTAGATGCCCGAGGTCGATGCAGTGAAAATCACCCGGCCATAGTTTTGCTCGCGCAGGTGTGACCATGCGGCGCGGGTCACTTTGTAGGCGCCTTCGACGTGGACGCGGTAGACCAGATCCCAGTCGGCGTCTTCCATTTTGTGGAAGGTCTTGTCGCGCAGGATCCCGGCGTTGTTGACCACGACATCGACGCGGCCGAACACGTCCAGGGCGTTCTGCACCAGTTTATCGCCGTCGGTGACGGAATCATGGTTGGCCTCGGCGATGCCGCCGGCCTCGCGGATTTCCGCCACCACGCGGTCGGCGGCCGAGGCGTTGGCGCCTTCGCCCTGGGTCGAGCCGCCGAGGTCGTTGACCAGCACTTTGGCGCCCTGTTTGGCGAACAGCAAAGCATGTGCGCGTCCCAGGCCACCGCCGGCTCCGGTGACGATCACGACTTTATCTTCGAAACGCACAGACTCATTCATCGAGGCAACTCCAGCAGGCCTGAGGGACAGTGTCCCTGAGTGTCAGGCACAGAGCGTGCGGTCACAACGAACACGGCTGAGGCTGAATGGTGCGCGATAAGGCTGGGGGATGATGAAACCGTGCAGAGGCGCAAAGCGCCTCCGCCCTGCGATCAGGAACACGCCACCTTGCGCGGCGGCAACACGAAGTGATCGCGAAATTCGAGGTAGTGCTTGAGCACCTGCACCGGCGCTTCGCTTTGCGGGTAATGACCGATGCCCGGCAACAGCACGGTGTCCGCGTCGGGAATCAGCTCGCGATAACGCTCGACCATGTGTGCACCGGAGATCGGATCGACTTCGCCATCGATCACCCGCAACGGCACCTCGCCGCGCTGCATCGCCGCGACCCAACGATCACGCTGCACCCGGCGTTCGGGGATGTAGGTGATCAGTTTGTGCATGATTCGCGGCCCGCGATTGCACTCGATCAGGCTCCAGAAATCATCCATCTCACTTTCACTGGGCCGGGTGTCCGGGCCGAAGATCTGATGGAAACTCTTCACCAGTGCATCGCGGGTAAACGCGCGGCCGATCATCCAGCCCAACGGGCTGAGCAACAGTTTTTGCGTCAACAATGGCCGATGGGTTTCCGGAAACAGACCACCGTTGAGGAACACGCAACTGGCGACTTCGATCAGGTCATCGTAATGCCGGGCCAGCAGTTCCTGGGCAACGCTGTCGCCATAGTCGTGAGCCAGAATGTGCACTGGTTGCTCGACCTGCAGATGCGCCAGCAAGGCCTGTTGCAGATCGGCCTGCTCCAGCAGGCTGTAGGTGTGACTCAGCGGTTTGGCAGAGTCGCCGAAGCCGAGCATGTCGCAGGCAATCACCCGGTAGCGCTGGGACAGTGGCTGCCACAGGTAATGCCAGTCCCAACTGGCCGTCGGAAAACCGTGGATCAGCAGCAGCGGTTCGCCCTGCCCGGCCGTCCAGTAGCGGATCGGCTGGCCACGAAAGACAAACGTCTGGCTGCGTTTGCGCCAGGCACTCAGAGGAATCTCGGCGAGAGGCATTACAGTTTATACCCCGGGTCTTGTTTATCGAGTTTGCGCAGCAGTGCCGGCCAGGCCAGTGCGCCGCCCATCCCTTGAGCACTTTTGGTGACGCCAGCGATCATCGCCTTGGCGCCTGCCAGAATCTGCGGTTCGATGGCGATCAGTTCGGCACCGCCGGTTTGCGCCATGACCTGGATGTCACAGGCACGCTGAAAGGTGAACATCATCAGGAACGTGTCGGCGATGGTGCCGCCGCAGGTCAGCAAGCCGTGGTTGTGCAGCATCAAGAAATTGTTTTCGCCGAGGTCGGCCTGCAACCGGGCCTTCTCTTCGTGATTGAGCGCCACGCCTTCATAAGCGTGAAAGGCCAGGCTCGACAGCACGAACAACGATTGCTGACTGATCGGCAACACGCCCTGTTTCTGCGCCGACACCGCAACGCCGGAAGCGGTGTGGGTATGCAGCACGCAGGCCACGTCATGCCGCACTTCGTGGACGGCACTGTGAATGGTGTAACCGGCGGGGTTGATCTCGTAAGGGCTGTCCATGAGCTTGTTGCCGGCCTGGTCGACCTTCACCAGACTGGACGCAGTGATCTCATGGAACATCAGGCCGAACGGGTTGATCAGGAAGTCTTCGGTGCCCGGCACCTTGGCCGAGATGTGGGTGAAGATCAGATCGTCCCAGCCATGCAGGGCGACCAGTCGATAACAGGCGGCGAGATCGACCCGGGTCTGCCACTCCGCAGCACTGACCTGGTCTTTGACATTCAAGGAAGAAGGGACGGGGGCTACGCTCACTGTATGCACCTCTGTTTTTGTTTTTTTCGGCAGGTGTCAGCAGTCTAGTCAGCCCCGGGGGATCGCGTAGTTGCATTGGCAGCCAGCTTGATGACTGAACGAGTCAGCCACGCCAGCCGCTTGGATCCATGTCAAAGCAACGACGCCAACAAAGGCGCGGCGAACAGATTGAGCAGTCCGGTGAGCACCATGACCAGCCCCGCCACCGAACCTTCTTCGCCCCCCACTTCATGGGCGCGACTGACGCCCGCACCATGAGCGCCCACGCCAAACAGGGCGCCACGCGCCAGGGCACTGCGCAGCGGCAACCACTTGAGCAACACCCCGCCCAGCATCGCGCCGAACACCCCGGTGAACATCACGAACACCGCCGTCAGTTCGGGCACACCACCCAGATCCTGCGCCAGCGGCATGGCAAACGGCGTGGTGATCGAGCGCGGCACCAGTGACAGCGTTACCGAACTGTCCAGCGCCAAGGCCCTGGCCAGGCCAAACGAAGTCGCAATCGACGCCGTACTGCCGGCGAGCATGCCCAGCAGCAACGCCGACCAGTGACGCACCAGCAGACGCCGCTGTTGCCAGATCGGCACCGCAAACGCGACGGTGACCGGGCCGAGCACCAGCATCAGCCAATGGGTGTTGCTGGAGTATTCGGCGTAGGCGGTATGCAGCGGCACGGCGAGGGCCAGCAATAATGCGGGGACCAGAATCAGTGGCGAAAGCACGTAGCGACCGGTCCGACGATACAGCCAGCGACTGAACAAGTAGGCCAGCAGCGTGAATGCCAGCCAGAACATCGGCATCAGTTCAAGCTTCATGGGACCGCCTCAGACGCACGGCCAGTTCCACGGTGAACGCCGTCACCAGCATCACCATCAGCGTACTGGCGGCGATCACCAACAGGATTCGCCAGCCGTCGTCACGCAGCAATGCACCGTAATCCAGCAGGCTCATCAAGGCCGGAATGAAGAACAGCAGCATCTCGGCCATCAGCAGTCCCGCGCCCATTTGCAGCGCCGCCGGCTTGACCCACCCGAACGCAAAAGCCAACAGCAGCAACGCCATGCCGATCACGCCGCCGGGGATCGGCCATGCCAGCCACGCAGCCAGTTGGCAGCCGAGCAGATAGAGACCGAGCAGCACGGCCAGTTCGGCCAGCAGGCGAGAGAGATATTTGAGTGTTGAGGCGTTCATGGTTGGGCTCCTTTCAGGTGCCTATTTTACGAACCGGACTGCCATCCCCGAAGCGAATTGTTAGACTCAAAGCCATTCCAATTTGGAATCAGGCCATGGAATTCAAACAGCTCAAAAGCTTCGTCGAAGTCATGCATCAGGGCGGTTTCACCCAGGCGGCAAAAACCCTGCACATCAGTCAGTCCGCCGTGAGCAAGCAGATCGCTCAGCTCGAACAGAGCCTGGGCACGCCGCTGCTCGAACGACTGGGCTCGCAGCTACGCCTGACCGCCGCCGGCAGCGTGGTGTTGCAACGGGCTGAAGGCATGCTGCGCCTGCGCAATGAATTGCTCAGTGAACTGGATGACCTCAGCCAACTGGCGCGCGGCGAGCTGCGTCTCGGTTTGCCCTTGCTGGGCAGCGATGCACTGTTTGCCGGGCTGTTCGCCGAGTACCGGCGGCGTTACCCGAACATCAGCGTGCAGTTGCTCGAAGGTGGCAGCCGCAATATCGAACAGGCGCTATTGAGCGGTGAACTGGAACTGGGCGGCAGTCTGCGGCCGAAAGACCCACAGTTCGACTTCCAGCCCTTCTGCGATGAACCGCTCGATGCGCTGCTGCCGGTGGATCACCCGCTGGCGGCAAAAGGCGAGATCGCTCTGGAGGAATTGGCTGAGACGCCGTTCCTTTTGTATCAGCGCAGTTTCGTGCTCAACGATCGTTTGCTTCAGGCGTGCCAGCAGATGGGCTTCACCCCGAAAGAAGGTGGCCGTAGCGGCCAGGCGGATTTCCTCGCGGCGCTGGTGGCCGCCGGGCAAGGCGTGGTGCTGCTGCCGAGCGTGGTAGCACGCGGTCTGGTGCGGCCAGGCGTGGTTCGCCTGACCTTGAACGCGCCGGATTACCTGCGCTGGGACATCGCCTTCATCTGGCGCCGGGGCGCGTATCTGTCGAAGGCTGCACAAGCCTGGCTCGCGCTGTTGCGCGAACGCGGGATCAGCCCTTGAGCGTGGCGATCAACTGCTCCAGCCAAGGCTCGGCGTCGGTTTCCGGGGTGACGCTCTCGCTGGCGTCGATGCGCAGCATGTCCTGCACTTCACGCACGCCGAGTTCGCCGAACAGCTCACGCATCTGCTCGCCGCCGCCGCAGAAAGTGTCGCCGTAACTGGCGTCGCCCAATGCGATCACCGCGCCAGGCAAGCCACGCCAGGCTGCCGGCAGCTGATCGCGGAGGGTCGAGTACAAGGGTTGCAGGTTATCCGGCAACTCGCCCATGCCCGTGGTCGAGGTCACGGCCAGCAAGGCTTCAGGGCCAAAGGCCTGGAGGTCGGCGAGGCTGGCACGCGAGTTGTAGAAGGTTTCAAAACCGGCGGCTTTCAACAGGCTCTGGGCGTGGCGGGCGACTTCTTCGGCCGTGCCGTACACCGAGCCGGAGAGGATGGCGACTTTCATCAATCTGATCCTGAAACTGAAAAAAAGAGCGGCGATAGTAACAGCCGGCGGCGCAATGTTGCGATTGGCTCTCGATAAGCGCTGATGGCCAGTAGACAGCGCCGATTGATCTTCTAGAATGCCTGCCACCGACACCCTTGAAAGGATTCAAAGATGATCAATGCCAGCCTGCTGCAGATGGTGATCAACGCGTCGAACGATGGAATCGTGGTGGCCGAACGGGAAGGTAAAGAGGACAACATCCTGATTTACGTGAACCCGGCTTTCGAACGCCTGACGGGTTACACCAGTGAAGAGATCCTGTATCAGGATTGCCGTTTTCTGCAGGCCGGAGACCGGGACCAGGACAACCTGCCCCTCATTCGAGAGACCTTGCGCAATAACGGTTCGTGCCGCGAAATCCTGCGTAACTACCGCAAGGACGGCACACCGTTCTGGAACGAGCTGTCGCTGTCGACGGTAAAAAACGCTGACGATGGACAGACTTACTTCGTCGGCGTGCAAAAGGACGTGACCGTTCAGGTCAAGGCGCAGCAGCGAGTGGCGCAGCTGGAAGCCCAGGTCGCGGCACTCGAGGCAGAGCTGGCAGCCATCAAAGCGACGAACGGCGCAAACAAAACAGCGAACTAAGTGTCATTAACTACAATCACCAATGACTTTGTAATTATTTATTTCGAGCTAGCCATGCAACGCGACGCCCTCCTGACCCAGGACGAGTTGGATTTCATCCAGACCATGCAACACAACCCGCAGCTCAATGTGCGGGATGCGACGTCGAGCCTGTTGGTCAATGGTGGTTCGCAAATCCGTGATCTGCTCACGCGCCTGGCGGCCCATGAACAAGTCACCATCCAGGCCAACTTCGAAAACCAGCAGATGACTTTTCCGCTGCATCTGGTGGAAGACGAATTCCACGCCCTGCATTTGCGCCTGGGTGTTCCAAGCATTTATGAAGACGGGCCGATGGTGCGCCCATGGCGTCTGGCCCTTGAAGAACCGGTAGCGCTGGAGAATGCCAAGGGCCAACCGGGCATGCTGTGGGTTCACGAGGTTTCGCACAAAGGCGTGTTGCTGGAAGTGCGCAACAAGACCAAGCCACCGAAGCATTTCGCGCTGTGGTTCAGCCCTTCAGGCTATGAGCGGATTTCCCTCCGCGGCACCTTCGAACGGGAAACCGAAAGTGGTTTCTACGCCTACGACTTGAGCCAGAGCGACGCCGACGAGACCGAGCGCCTGCGCCAGTTCATCCTTCAGCAACATCGCCTGACTCACCCTGCCCTGCACACCTGAACCTCAGGTATCCAGCGTCCCCGCGAGAAACTGGTTCAGGCGCTGGCGCATGGTCGAACCTTCATTGCCCAGACAGCCCACCGATGAACCGGCCAGGCTGTCCTGTGCCAGATCCGACGCATCGCCTGCCAGCATCAACTGACAATCCAGGCTCAGGGCCAGGCGGTTCAGACGCCGGGGCAATTCGGTAGTCGGGGCGTGATTGGAAAACAGCACCAGCGCCTGCGGTTTGATTTTTTCGCAAACCAGCGTCAGCTCATCGAACGGCTGGCCGGTGGTCAACACACGAACGCCCGTGTCATTGCCACTGAGAAACAGCGCCGCCACCAGTAATTCGAGTTCGCGGCACTGCCCCGCCAGGGCGCTGACAATCACCTTGCGCGGATGCGAGCCACGCAACACGACAATTCGCTGCAGCACCCGCGCCCTCAGGAAACCATCAAGGAACAGCCACTCGCTGGTTTGCCCGAATGAATCCTGGCGCTGCAACAAGCGCAGCCACAGCGGCATGAGGATGTCCTGGAACACCACAGGCAGCGTGTAGGAAGAGAAAATCTGCCCGTAAACCCGATCCAGTTCCTGGTCATCGAATGAACTGACCGCGCGCTGGACCTGATCCTGCCATTGCAGATAGTCGGCCTGCACCATGTCATTGGGAATGATGTGCGCCAGCGCTTTCATCGGCTCGGTCTTGGCCAGGATCCTGCCGACCTTGCTCACCGAGACACCACGATCAATCCAGTCGACGATGCTGCGAACGCGCTCGATATCGGTCATCGAATACAGCCGGTGCCCGCTTTCGGTGCGTGTCGGCTGGATCAAACCATAACGTCGCTCCCATGCGCGCAGCGTGACCGGGTTCACTCCGGTCAGACGCGCCACTTCACGTATGGGGAAAAGCTCCTCGCGCTCAAGCGCAACAGATGCCTGCGAAGCAGGGCGAACGTCTGTAATGACAGGCATGTGTGCGGGCACGTCCTTGTTGGCGTTGTTAGCGTAGTTGGATCCCATTCTACTCCGGATGCCCCTTGTCGGTTCAAGCGATGAAACGGGACGAAACTCTCTGGTTTCGTCACAATAATCAGGAATAATCCTTGCTTGTCGAAAAGCGCAGCCCTCTACCCCGGCGCTGCGTCAGGCGAAGTTCCTACCCGGAACGACGCAAACGTAATACGGAGATACACGATGTCTACTTCCCCCGTCACGCTGATGGTCGCGCGTCGCGTCGCCGATGGCCGCTATCAGGACCTGATCGCCTGGCTGCGCGAAGGCGAACAACTGGCCACCGACTTTCCCGGCTACCTGGGTTCCGGCGTATTGGCTCCGCCTCCCGGCGACGATGAGTTCCAGATCATTTTCCGCTTTGTCGACGAACAGACCCTGCACGCCTGGGAGCACTCGGCCTCGCGCACCGCGTGGCTGGCCCGTGGCAGTGATCTGTTTGCCCACCCGACCGAACATCGGGTCAGCGGCATCGAAGGCTGGTTCGGTGCAGCCGGCGTGCGACCTGCGCGCTGGAAACAGGCCGTGGCCATCTGGCTGGCGTTCTTCCCGGTTTCCCTGCTGTTCAACTTCGTGCTCGGTCCGCTGCTCGGTGAAATGAGCCTGTTGCCCCGCGTGTTCATCAGCACACTGTGCCTGACGCCGTTGATGGTCTATTTCTTCATTCCACTGTCGACACGCCTGCTGGCCGGCTGGCTCAACAGTTCCCCACCCCGTCCACTGCCTGGCGCGGCGTCCACGCAAAATCGCTGAAACCATCGCTCGCGTCGCTGTTATAGTTTTTGCTCTGACCTCGACGCGAGCCGTTCATGACCTCTTTTGCAGCTCCCATTCTCATCACTGGTGCCGGCCAGCGCGTCGGGCTGCATTGTGCGCAGCGGTTGCTGGAGGACGGTCACCGGGTCATCTTCACTTACCGTAGCGAACGTCCGGGCGTGAAGACGCTGAAGGACCTGGGCGCGATCGGCGTGTTCGCGGACTTTTCCAGTGAAGCTTCCATCCTGGCGTTCATCGCCGAACTGAAAACCCACACCGACAGCCTGCGAGCCATCGTCCACAACGCCTCCGAGTGGCTGGCGGAAAACGGGGACGACGAAGCCGAAGCCTTCACCCGCATGTTCAACATCCACATGCTGGCGCCGTACCTGATCAATCTGCATTGCGCCGACCTGCTGCGACGCTCGAACCCCGCCGATATCATCCACATCAGCGACGACGTCACCCGCAAGGGCAGCAGCAAACACATCGGCTATTGCGCCAGCAAGGCCGGGCTCGACAGTCTCACGCTGTCCTTCGCCGCGCGCTACGCCCCGTCAATCAAGGTCAACGGCATCGCGCCGGCCCTGCTATTGTTCAATCCCGACGACGACGCGGCATACCGCGCCAAGGCGCTGGCCAAGTCCGCGCTGGGCATTGAACCCGGCAGCGAAGTGATCTATCAGAGCCTGCGCTACCTGCTCGACAACCCTTATGTCACCGGCACGACCCTGACCGTCAACGGCGGGCGGCACGTCAAGTAAAACGCCCCCGCGAGGATGCTCCATGACCCGTTCCCTGCCCGAAAACTACCGCGAGATCCTGATCGGCCTCGGTGAAGATCCCGACCGTGAAGGCTTGCTCGACACACCGGTGCGGGCGGCCAAGGCCATGCAGTATCTGTGTCACGGCTACGAACAGAGCGTCGACGAGATCGTCAATGGTGCGCTGTTTGCTTCCGACACCGACGAGATGATCATCGTCGCGGACATCGAGCTCTACTCGTTGTGCGAACATCACCTGCTGCCCTTCATCGGCAAGGCCCATGTGGCTTATATTCCGACGGGCAAGGTGCTGGGGCTGTCGAAGATCGCACGGCTGGTGGACATGTTCGCCCGCCGCCTGCAGATCCAGGAAAACCTCACCCGGCAGATCGCCGAGGCGGTCCAGCAAGTCACCGATGCCGCCGGTGTCGCGGTGGTCATCGAAGCCCGGCACATGTGCATGATGATGCGCGGTGTCGAGAAACAGAATTCGACCATGAACACCTCGGTCATGCTCGGCGCCTTCCGCGAGTCGAGCAACACCCGCCAGGAGTTCCTGCAATTGATTGGACGGAGCAAGTAAATGCCACAACTTCAACCGGGAATGGCGCGCATCCGGGTCAAGGATCTGCGCCTGCGCACCTTTATCGGGATCAACGAGGACGAAATCCTCAACAAGCAGGATGTGCTGATCAACCTGACCATCCTGTACGCCGCGCAGGAAGCGGTGCGCGACAACGACATCGACCACGCGCTGAACTACCGCACCATCACCAAGGCGATCATCGCCCACGTGGAAGGCAACCGCTTCGCGCTGCTCGAACGCCTGACCCAGGAATTGCTGGATCTGGTGATGGTCAACGAATCGGTGCTGTACGCCGAGGTCGAAGTCGACAAGCCGCACGCGTTGCGTTTTGCCGAGTCGGTGTCGATCACCCTCGCCGCCAGCCGCTGAGTGCGTCTGGCGCTTCAAGCGTCAGACTTTTATCATCCGCGCCACGATTTGACTGCACAGAGCCCATCATGACCGAGCAACAACGCCTCGAACTCGAAGCCGCCGCCTTCCGCCGGCTGGTCGCCCACCTGGACAGCCGCAAGGATGTGCAGAACATCGACCTGATGAACCTCTCCGGGTTCTGCCGCAATTGCCTGTCCAAGTGGTACAAGGCCGCCGCCGACGAGCGCCAGATCGACGTCAGCCTCGACGATGCCCGCGAAGTGGTTTACGGCATGCCGTACGCCGAGTGGAAAGCCCAATATCAGCAAGAAGCCAGCGCCGAACAACAAGCGGCGTTCGCCAAAGGAAAACCCAATGAGTGATCTGAACACCCTGCGCGCCAGCCTCAAGAGCGGCGAACACGTTTTTGCCGACACCCTGGCGTTTGTCGCCGCCGGTTACGACTACCAGCCTCAGGCGTTCAACAACGGCGGCGTGGAAAACGCGGCCGGGCAGAATGAAGGTTCGTGCAAGACGCTGGGTCTGGCGCTGCTGGAAGGCTTGAACGACGAAGAAGCGCTGCTGGCATTCGGCGAACACTACCGTTCGGTCGTGGCGACGCCTGAAGGCAGCGACCACGGCAATATCCGTGCGCTGATCCAGCACGGTCTGGCCGGTGTGAAGTTCGAAGCGCAGCCGCTGATCCGCCGCTGATTCCCTAGCGAATCGCGGGTACAAAAAAACCGGCCAATTGGCCGGTTTTTTTATGTCTGCAATCTTAGAACGAAGCGTTTTGCAGATCGTCCAGGTAACGCTCAGTGTCCAGTGCCGCCATGCAGCCGGCGCCGGCCGAGGTGATGGCCTGACGGTAAACGTGGTCGGCCACGTCGCCGGCAGCAAAGATGCCTTCGACGCTGGTCGCAGTGGCGTTGCCTTCACGGCCGCCCTGAACCACCAGGTAGCCGTCTTTCAATTCCAGCTGACCTTCGAACAGCGAGGTGTTCGGGGTGTGGCCGATCGCGATGAACACGCCGTCGACCTTGATTTCGTCGAAGCTGCCGTCGTTGTTCTTCAGACGTGCACCGGTCACGCCCATGTTGTCGCCCAGCACTTCGTCCAGGGTCGCGTTCAGTTTCAGCTCGATCTTGCCTTCGGCCACACGGGCGTTGAGCTTGTCGATCAGGATCTTCTCGGCGCGGAAGGTTTCGCGACGGTGGATCAGGGTGACCTTGCTGGCGATGTTGGCCAGGTACAGGGCTTCTTCGACAGCGGTGTTGCCGCCACCGACCACGGCCACCGGTTTGTTGCGATAGAAGAAACCGTCGCAGGTCGCGCAGGCCGAAACGCCTTTGCCCATGAACGCTTCTTCCGACGGCAGGCCCAGGTAACGAGCGCTGGCGCCGGTGGCGATGATCAGGGCGTCGCAGGTGTAGGTGCCGCTGTCGCCAGTCAGGCTGTACGGTTTGGAAGCGAAGTCCACCGCGTTGATGTGATCGAACACGATCTCGGTTTCAAAACGCTCGGCGTGCTCACGCATACGCTCCATCAGCACCGGACCGGTCAGACCGTGGACGTCACCCGGCCAGTTGTCGACTTCGGTGGTGGTGGTCAGTTGACCGCCGGCCTGCATGCCGGTGATCAGCAGCGGCTTGAGGTTGGCACGGGCAGCGTAGACAGCAGCGCTGTAACCGGCAGGGCCGGAACCGAGGATGATCACTCGCGAATGACGGACTTCAGACATGAACCTGTCTCCTGTTGACCGGCCAATACATCAGGCGCGGACGCCGGACTGCCGGCGAGAATAAAAAAGGACTGTGGATAACCTTGGGGA
This sequence comes from Pseudomonas sp. GW821-FHT11G12, assembly GCF_058808055.1. Classification (NCBI taxonomy): domain Bacteria; kingdom Pseudomonadati; phylum Pseudomonadota; class Gammaproteobacteria; order Pseudomonadales; family Pseudomonadaceae; genus Pseudomonas; species Pseudomonas sp. GW821-FHT11G12. The sequence continues at coordinate 254,546 of NZ_JBXARH010000006.1, read as the reverse complement.
AGGCATGAGCTCGACAGTCCTGTAAAAAGTTGGGTGCAGCGTATCGAGGGGGGCAAGATTAAGGAAATACGGTTTAACAATCCAGCTCATAGGTGGTCTCTATGCCGACACACTGACGAGATGGACGTCTTTGTTACAGTGAATGTCGATCCCGCTGCCGCGCTTTCACAGGTTATGCAAAGTCGGTAAGGTCGGCGCGATTTCCCTTGCTCGGAGCACCTTATGCCCGCCCCTGTCATGTCTGGCCCGCAATACCTGCGTGAAGGCCTCAAACTGGTCTTGAGCCCTGGCCTGCGCCTTTTTGTGCTGCTGCCGCTGGCCATCAACCTGGTGCTGTTCGTCGGATTGATCTATTTCGCCGGCCACCAGTTCAGCCTGTGGGTCGATACCCTGATGCCGTCGCTCCCCGACTGGCTGAGCTTTCTGAGCTACATCCTGTGGCCGCTGTTCGTGGTGCTGGTGGCATTGATGGTGTTTTTCACCTTCACCATGCTGGCCAACGTGATCGCGGCGCCGTTCAATGGTTTTCTCGCAGAAAAAGTCGAAGTCGTGGTGCGCGGCACCGACGACTTCCCGGCCTTCAGCTGGGGCGAACTGATCGCCATGATCCCGCGCACCCTCGCCCGTGAAATGCGCAAACTGGGCTACTTCCTGCCGCGCGCCATCGGCCTGTTCATCCTCTCGTTCATCCCGATGGTAAACATCGTCGCCGCACCGCTGTGGCTGCTGTTCGGCGTGTGGATGATGGCGATCCAGTACATCGACTACCCGGCGGACAACCACAAGCTGGGCTGGAACGAGATGCTGGCCTGGCTGCGGCAGAAGCGCTGGCAGAGCATGAGCTTTGGCGGGATCGTTTACCTGGCGTTGCTGATTCCAGTGGTGAACATCCTGATGATGCCGGCCGCCGTGGCCGGGGCTACGCTGTTCTGGGTGCGTGAGCGCGGTGCCGAAAACCTCGTGACGCAACGCTGAAGTCGCGTTCACAAATCCATCATCCGAACGTCACAACCACGACATGGCCTCAGCCGACACTGAGGCCATGACGACAGCTCTACACATCACTCTGATCAGCGAAACCTTCCCACCGGAAATCAACGGGGTGGCCAATACCCTTGGCCGCTTGTGCGACGGTTTGCGCGCGCGCGGGCATCGGGTGGAACTGGTGCGGCCACGTCAGGGTGACGATCCGCAGCGCAGTGAAGACGATGCGCTGCTGTTGTGCCGAGGCTGGCCGCTGCCGGGTTATCCGGGGTTGCAGTGGGGTCAGTCGTCGATGCACAAGTTGCTGCGCCGCTGGACACGCCAGCGCCCGGATGTGCTGTACATCGCCACCGAAGGCCCGCTCGGGTTGTCGGCACTGCGAGCCGCGCGCCGCCTGGGCATCGCCGTGGTCAGCGGCTTCCACACCAATTTCCAGCAGTACACCAACCAGTACGGCCTCGGCCTGCTGACACGATTGCTGACCCACTATCTGCGCTGGTTCCACAATCGGTCGGCGCTGACCCTGGTGCCGAGCGTCAGCCAGCGTCTGGAACTGGAACGACGACATTTCGATCGTCTCGCACTGCTGTCCCGAGGGGTCGACAGTCAGTTGTTCCACCCGACCAAACGCCTGAACGCCCTGCGTGAGCAATGGGGACTGAGCGAGCAGGACATCGCGGTGATTCACGTAGGACGCCTGGCGCCAGAAAAGAATCTCGGCCTGCTCAAGCGCTGCTTCGACAAGCTCGCCAGTGCTTATCCACAGCGCAATCTGAAGCTGATCATCGTCGGGGACGGACCGCAGCGGGTGGCCCTGGAAAAAGAATTGCCCGGGGCGATTTTCTGCGGCTCACAACGCGGCGAAGCGCTGGCAGCGCACTATGCGTCTGGCGACCTGTTCCTGTTTCCGAGCATGACCGAGACGTTCGGCAACGTCGTGCTGGAGGCGCTGGCCTCGGGTCTTGGCGTGGTGGCCTACGATCAGGCAGCGGCTGCGCAGCATATTCGCCACGGCTACAACGGCGTGTTGGCGATGCCGGGGGATGAAGAGGCGTTTTGCGATGCAGCGCAGTGGCTGCTGGAAGAGGATGAAACCTTGCGTTGCGTCAGATTGAACGCCCGCCAGCATGCCAGTCGCCAAGGCTGGGCGGCCATCATCGAGCAGTTTGAAAACCATTTGCAGGGAGCTTGCCGCGACCTGCGCGACAAGCCCCCCACTGCAATCAAACCAGCGTCATCAACGCCTCACGGCTGAACGGCAGAATGTCCTGCTCGCGGCCTTCGCGCACTTTCTGCGCCCAGTCCGGGTCCACCAGCAGCGCGCGACCTACCGCCACCAGATCGAACTCGTCATTGTTCAGACGCTCCAGCAGTTTTTCCAGACTGGCCGGTTGTGCGACCTTGTCGGTGTTGACCATGAACTGCAGGAACTCGCCATCGAGGCCGACACTGCCGACAGTGATGGTCGGTTTGCCGGTCAGTTTGCGCGTCCAGCCGGCCAGGTTCAGTTCGGAACCGTCGAATTCCGGTTCCCAGAAACGACGCGTCGAGCAGTGGAAGATGTCCACGCCAGCGTCGGACAACGGCTTGAGGAACTCGCCCAGCGCCTCCGGGGTTTGCACCAGACGTGCGGTGTAGTCCTGCTGTTTCCACTGCGAGAAACGGAAGATGATCGGGAAGCCCTCACCCACGGCAGCGCGCACGGCCTGGATCAGCTCGATGGCGAAACGCGAACGGTTGGCCAGGCTGCCACCGTATTCGTCGGTACGCTGGTTGCTGCCTTCCCAGAAGAACTGGTCGATCAGGTAACCGTGGGCGCCGTGGATTTCCACGCCGTCCATGCCGATGCTCTGGGCATCTTTGGCAGCCTGGGCGAAAGCTGCGATCACGTCCTGGATATCCTGCTTGGTCATGCCGTGCACCACGACCTGACCGTCCTTGAGTTTCTCCGTCGGGCCGTAGCCCGGCACGCTGGCATCCGGCTCGGTACCGATGCGACGAACGCTGCCGACGTGCCACAGTTGCGGGACAATCTTGCCGCCCTCGGCGTGCACCGCGTCGACAACTTTCTTCCAGCCGGCCAGTGCCGCTTCGCCGAAGAACTGCGGCACATTCGGGTAACCGTTGGAGGCCTGGTGGCCGACGGTGGTGCCCTCGGTAATGATCAGGCCGACACCGGCCGCCGCACGACGACGGTAGTACTCGATCACTTTGGAATTGGGTACGCCACCCGGAGAGAACGAACGGGTCATCGGCGCCATGACCACACGGGTCGGCAGTTCGAGGGCACCGAGCTGGAACGGTTTGAACAAGGCTTGAACAGGCATGGGAGGCTCCACGAAAAGGTCATCGACGGGCAGGTGATTCATATGACGGCGATAATATGCGGAGTTTCAACCAGCCGAAAGCATTATTGATCTGAATGATTAAGGGTCAAAAGACAGGCAAAAAAAATCGCAGCTCGATGGCTGCGATTTTCGCGTTTCAGCTCAGGGCTTTTTCAATCGCCGTAATCACCGAAGGATCATCCGGCGCCGTGCGCGGCGAGAAGCGGGCCAGTACACGACCATCCTTGCCGAGCAGGAATTTCTCGAAATTCCAGGTGATGTCACCGGGAAATTCGGCACCCTCGCCCGCCAGCAGGCGGTACAGCTGATGGCGATCGTGACCGTTGACTTCGAGCTTTTTCGACAACGGAAAACTCACGCCATAGTTGAGGCTGCAGAATTCCTGAATCTCCTGCTCGCTGCCCGGTTCCTGACCGGCAAACTGGTTGCACGGCAGGCCCAGCACACTGAAGCCTTTGCCTTTGTATTGCTGATAGAGGTTTTCCAGCGCCGCGTACTGTGGGGTCAAGCCGCATTTGGAGGCGACGTTGACCACCAGCACGACTTGGCCCTTGAAGGGTGCCAGCGGTAGCTCCTGACCATCCAGGGCTGTCAACTTAAGGTCGTGAAAAGCACTCATGACGAACTCCAGATTCCCGTTTTCTACTCGAAACAGCCACTTGGCGAGGCCACCAAGGACAGCCGCGGACTAAAAAGGCGCCCTCGGGCGCCTCTCCAGTTCTCTGAGCTTAGCGCAGAAAATCAGTGGTGATGGCCACCTTCGCCATGGACGTGACCATGAGCGATTTCTTCCTGGCTGGCGTCACGGATGGCAACGACCTTCACTTTGAAGTTCAGGCGCTGACCGGCCAGCGGGTGGTTGCCGTCGACGGTGACGTCGTCGCCGTCCAGGTCACGAATGGTGACGATCTGCATCTGGCCGTCCGGCGCCGAAGCGTGGAACTGCATGCCGACTTCCAGCTCGTCAACGCCTTCGAACATGCTGCGGCTCAGGGTGCTGACCAGTTCGGCAGCGTATTCGCCGTAGGCATCTTCCGGCTCGACTGCAACTTGCAGGTCGTCACCAACGGTTTTACCTTCCAGGGCTTTTTCCAGGCCCGGGATGATGTTGCCTGCGCCATGCAGGTAAACCAGCGGAGCGCCGCCGGCGGAGCTGTCGATGACCTCACCAGCGTCGTTGGTCAGGGTATAGTCGATGGAGACAGCCTTATTGGCGGCGATCAGCATGGGGCGAGACCTTTTGCATAAGAATATAGAAAGGCCAAGTTTAGCGAAGCAATCGCTCGAAAGCGAACACAACCCTGACAAACGGGATTCGACGATCACAGGCTTCCATCAGGACGAGGACGGTCACTGGGTGGCCGAACTTTCCTGCGGCCATACCCAGCACCTGCGTCACCAGCCGCCGTGGCAGTCACGGGCATGGGTGCTGGACGCAACGCAACGTATTGAAAAAATAGGCCAACCCTTTGCTTGCGGTTGGTGCGCTCAAGGCTCGGTTAGCGCTAACCTTGACGCCTGAAAAACCGGTGGAAGGCCAGCCATAGGCCAACGCCCTTGCCATGCACCCTTAGAGAATCCGCATGCAAACTTTTTTTATCGCGCCCACCGATTTTGGTGTGGGTCTGACCTCCATCAGCCTCGGGCTGGTGCGTACGCTGGAACGGGCCGGGCTGAAAGTCGGCTTTTTCAAACCGATTGCCCAGCCGCATCCGGGCGACACCGGCCCTGAGCGCTCCACCGAGCTGGTGGCCCGCACCCACGGCCTGAAGCCGCCGCAGCCACTGGGCCTGGCCCACGTCGAGCGGATGCTCGGCGACGGTCAGCTCGACGAGCTGCTCGAAGAAATCATCGCTCTCTACCAGCAGGCGGCCATCGGCAAAGACGTGCTGGTCGTCGAAGGCATGGTGCCGACCCGCAGCGCCAGCTATGCCGCGCGGGTCAACCTGCACCTGGCCAAGAGCCTGGACGCCGAGGTGATTCTGGTCTCGGCGCCGGAAAACGAAGTGCTGACCGAACTGTCCGGTCGCGTCGAGTTGCAGGCGCAACTGTTCGGCGGCCCGAAAGACCCGAAAGTCCTTGGCGTGATCCTCAACAAGGTCAAGACCGACGAAAGCATGGACGCCTTCGCCGCGCGCCTGAAAGAGCATTCGCCGTTGCTGCGCAGTGGTGATTTCCGCCTGCTCGGCTGCATTCCGTTCCAGCCCGAACTCAATGCCCCGCGCACCCGAGACGTCGCCGACCTGATGGGCGCCCAGGTGCTCAACGCCGGCGACTACGAAACCCGGCGCATGACCAAGACCATCATTTGCGCGCGCACCATGCGCAACACCGTGGACCTGCTCAAGCCCGGCGTATTGGTAGTGACCCCCGGCGATCGCGACGACATCATCCTCGCCGTCAGCCTCGCGGCCATCAACGGCGTACCGTTGGCCGGCCTGCTGCTGACCAGCGACACCCTGCCGGATCCACGCATCATGGACCTGTGCCGTGGCGCGTTGCAGGCTGGCTTGCCGGTGTTGTCGGTGAGCACCGGTTCCTACGACACCGCCAACCTGCTCAACGGCCTGAACAAGGAAATCCCCGTCGACGACCGCGAGCGCGCGGAGATCATCACCGATTTCGTCGCCAGTCATCTGGATGCCAACTGGCTGCACCAGCGCTGCGGCACGCCGCGGGAAATGCGCCTGTCACCGGCGGTGTTCCGCTACCAACTGATTCAACGCGCCCAGGCCGCCAACAAACGCATCGTGCTGCCCGAAGGCAGCGAGCCGTTCACCGTGCAAGCGGCGGCGATCTGTCAGGAACGCGGGATTGCCCGCTGTGTGTTGCTGGCCAAACCGGCAGACGTCGAAGCCGTGGCCCGAGCCCAGGGCATCGTGTTGCCGCCGGGGCTGGAAATCCTCGACCCGGACCTGATCCGCGAGCGCTACGTCGAACCGATGGTCGCCCTGCGCAAGAGCAAAAGCCTCAACGCGCCGATGGCCGAGCAGCAACTGGAAGACACGGTGGTGATCGGCACCATGATGCTGGCGCTGGATGAAGTCGACGGACTGGTCTCCGGCATCATCAACACCACCGCCAACACCATCCGCCCGGCCTTGCAACTGATCAAGACGGCGCCGGGCTGCACGCTGGTGTCGTCGGTATTCTTCATGCTGTTCCCCGAAGAAGTGCTGGTCTACGGCGACTGCGTGATGAACCCGCACCCGAGCGCCAGCGAACTGGCCGAGATCGCTCTGCAAAGCGCCGACTCGGCCGCCGCGTTCGGCATCACGCCACGGGTGGCGATGATCAGCTACTCCAGCGGCGAATCGGCCACCGGCGAGGACGTCGAGAAAGTCCGCGAAGCCACCCTGCTCGCCCACGAACAACAGCACTCGCTGCTGATCGACGGGCCGTTGCAGTACGACGCCGCCGCCAACGAAACCGTGGCCCGGCAATTGGCGCCGAACAGCCAGGTGGCCGGTCGCGCCACGGTATTCGTGTTCCCCGACCTGAACACCGGCAACACCACGCACAAAGCCGTGCAGCGCAGCGCCGATTGCGTCAGCCTCGGCCCGATGCTGCAAGGCCTGCGCAAACCGGTGAACGACCTGCCGCGCGGCGCGCAGGTCGACGACATCGTCTACACCATCGCCCTGACCGCGATTCAAGCTGCCAACCGACCTCTGGATATCTGACCTGATGCTGGCTTTTCTCCCTGCCACCCTGCGCGGCGTGATCGCCGCGCTGCTGCTGGCGCTGAACACGATCCTGCTGTGCTCGTTCCTGTTTCTCGTGGCGCTGATCAAAGTGCTGCCGTTCGACCTCGCACGCCGTGCCTCGCGCTGGCTGATGAGCCACACCCACGAAGCCTGGATCAGCAACAACAAAGGCTGGATGAACCTGGTCCGCCGCACCCGCTGGCACCTCAGCGGCCTGCAAGGTCTGGACTATCAGCACTCGTACCTGATCACCAGCAACCACCAGAGCTGGGTCGACATCCTGGTGCTGCAATACGTGCTCAACCGGAAAATTCAGCCGCTGAAATTCTTCCTCAAACAGGAACTGATCTGGGTCCCGGTGATCGGTCTGGCGTGGTGGACGCTGGGCTTTCCGTTCATGAAACGCTACTCGAAAGCGTACCTGGAGAAGCACCCGGAAAAGAAAGGCAAAGACCTGGAAACCACCCGCAAGACCTGCGCGAAATTTCGCGACAACCCGGTGGGCATCTTCAACTTCGTCGAAGGCACACGGTTCACCGAAGGCAAGCACGCGCAGCAACAGTCACCGTTCAAATACCTGCTCAAACCCAAGGCCGGCGGCATTGCCTTCGTGCTCGATGCGATGGGCGAACAGCTGGAATCCATCGTCAACGTGACCATCCACTACCCGGGCGGGCGTCCAGGCTTCTGGGACCTGCTGTGCGGCAACGTGCGGGATGTAGTGGTGCACTTTGAAGAACTGAAAATCCCTGCGCAGTTCATCGGCAAGAACTACGACCAGGACGGCGAATACCGCCTGCAATTCCAGGGCTGGATCAACCAGCTGTGGCAAGACAAGGATGCGCTGCTGGAGCAGATGCACCGCGAATACCCAAACCAACGCTGATCCCCCTGAGGGAGCCCCCGACAGAAACAGGCCGGCCAGCCGTCAGACCGCCATCGCCAACAGGCTGGCTCCCACAGGAAAGCAGTTCGCCTTTAGCTTTTGGCTTCCCAACACTCAACACAATGAGCGTTAGCTCGAGTACCGCTTTTGACGTGCCGGCCCCTTCGGCAGGCTGAGTGGAGGGATTCATCCGGGGGTGGGCGCGCAGCGCCGTTTGGCGGAGCCAAACACATCGAGAGGAGGTGCAGCGAAGCAAACCGTAGGCGATGCCCCCGGATGAATCCCGGAACGAAGGAACACCGAGCCAAAGCGAGGTGCCGAACGCCGGGGCCCAGCGTTTTTGGTTACTTTTTTGGCGTTTGAAAAAAGTGACTCGCCGTAAGGGCGAAACCATAAGCCGCCGTTACCGCAGCAACGGATATTCACCCCAAACACCCCAAAAAAAAGCCCACCGATAATCACTCACCGGCGGGCTTTTTTATCAGCAGCTAACGCTTAAATCGCGCCACGCTTACGCAACAGATCCAACACCTGCTTCACACTTTCATCCAGCGACAACGACTGAGTATCGATCACCAGATCAGCATCCAACGGCACGTCATACGGGAAAGACTCACCCGGAATATTATCGCCACCCGCAGCGTACAACCCTTGCGGATCACGCTCTGCGCAAACAGTCGGCGAAGCCTGGACATAGACCGTCAGCAAACGCTCCTTGCCGATCAGATCTTTCGCCTGCTCACGACCTTCGGCACTCGGCGCCACAAACGCAGCAAGCGTCAGCAGACCGGCTTCGTTGAACTGACGCGCCACGTGAGCGGCACGACGCCAGTTCTCGGTACGACCGGCGCGATCTTGCGGCAGACCCTTGTTGAGGTCATGACGCAGGTTCTGGCCGTCGAGTACAAACACCGCACGACCGAGGTCGAACAGTTTGCGCTCGACTGCGTACGCCAAAGTGCTCTTGCCAGCGCCGGACAGGCCGCTGAACAGCACGGTCGCCGGTTGCTGGCCGAAACGCTGAGCGCGCTCTTCGGTCGCTACATGGGCCAGCTTGCCGTGGTGCGTAGCCGTGCCATGGGTCACTGGCTGCGCGACGATCATGCCGGCGCCAACGGTGCCGTTGGTCAAACGGTCAATGATGATGAACGCGCCGGTGGTGCGGTTGCTGTCGTAACCGTCGAGGGCGATCGGCGCATCGAGCGCGATCCTGACCTTGCCGATTTCGTTGAGCTGCAACGCGCTCGCCGGGCCTTCTTCGAGGGTGTTGACGTCGACCTTGTTGACGATGCTGGCGATGGAGCCCGGCACGTAACTGGTGGCGCGTTTGATGTCGTATTTCTTGCCCGGCAGCATCGGCTCTTCAGCCATCCACACCAGCATCGCTTCGAAGCTGTCGGTCACCGGCGGTACGTTGTCGGCGTGTACCAGCAGGTCGCCACGGGAGATGTCGATCTCGTCTTCCATGGTCAGCGTCACGGCCTGGCCAGGACCCGCGTGTTCCAGTTCACCTTCGAAGGTGACGATGGATTTCACGCGGCTGCTCTTGCCCGACGGCAGGACCACGACTTCGTCGCCCTTCTTGACGATGCCGCTGGCCAGGGTGCCGGCGAAACCGCGGAAGTTCAGGTTCGGACGGTTGACGTACTGCACCGGGAAACGCAGATCGGTGAAGTTGCGGTCGCCCGCCACTTCCACGGTCTCGAGGATTTCCATCAACGACTGGCCGGTATACCACGGCGAGCGCTCGGACTTGTTCACCACGTTGTCGCCCTTCAGAGCGGACATCGGCACGAAGTGCATGCTCGTCGGCTTCATCTTCAAGCCTTCGGCGAACTTCAGGTAGTCGGCCTTGATCGACTCGAACACGCCCTGATCGAAGCCTTTGAGGTCCATCTTGTTGATGGCGACAACGATGTGCTTGATGCCCAGCAGGGATGCGATGAAGCTGTGGCGACGGGTCTGGGTCTGCACGCCGTAACGGGCGTCGACCAGAATGATCGCCAGGTCACAGGTGGATGCACCGGTGGCCATGTTGCGGGTGTACTGCTCATGGCCGGGGGTGTCGGCGATGATGAATTTGCGCTTGGCGGTGGAGAAATAGCGGTACGCGACATCGATGGTGATGCCCTGCTCGCGCTCGGCCTGCAGGCCGTCGACCAGCAATGCCAGGTCGATGTCGTCACCGGTGGTGCCGACTTTCTTCGAATCGCGGGTGATGGCTTCGAGGTGATCTTCGTAGATCATCTTCGAGTCGTGCAGCAGGCGCCCGATCAGGGTGCTCTTGCCGTCGTCGACGTTACCGCAGGTCAAAAAGCGCAGCAGCTCTTTACGTTCGTGCTGGCCCAGGTAGGCGAGGATGTCCTCGCTGATCAAATCAGACTGGTGAGACATGACAACCCCTTAGAAATAACCCTGACGTTTTTTATCTTCCATCGAGCCTGCGCCATCGTGGTCGATGACCCGGCCCTGGCGCTCGGAAGTTCGCGTCAGGAGCATTTCCTGAATGATGTCCGTCAGGCTTTCGGCCTCGGACTCCACCGCGCCCGTCAACGGGTAGCAGCCAAGGGTACGGAAACGCACTTTCTTTTTGACGATGCGCGCCTTGTCCTCGTCGGACAGGTGTTCGAGGATGCGCTCGTCGTCGATCATGATCAGCGTGCCATTCTTCTCGATCACTTCGCGCTCGGCGGCGAAGTACAGCGGAACGATCGGGATGCCTTCGAGATAGATGTACTGCCAGATGTCCAGCTCGGTCCAGTTCGACAGCGGGAACACACGAATGGATTCGCCCTTGTTGACCTTGCCGTTGTAGACGTTCCACAGCTCCGGACGCTGGTTCTTCGGGTCCCAGCGGTGTTTGCTGTCGCGGAACGAGTAGACGCGCTCCTTGGCGCGGGACTTCTCTTCATCGCGACGGGCTCCGCCGAAGGCGGCGTCGAAACCATGCTTGTCGAGTGCCTGCTTCAGGCCCTCGGTCTTCATGATGTCGGTGTGTTTGGCGCTGCCGTGGGTGAACGGGTTGATGCCCTGCGCAACGCCATCCGGGTTGACGTGGGTGATCAGGTCCAGGCCAAGCTCTTCGACCATCTTGTCGCGGAACTTGTACATCTCCTGGAATTTCCACTGCGTGTCGACGTGCATCACCGGAAACGGCAGTTTGCCCGGGAAGAACGCCTTGCGTGCCAGATGCAGCATCACGGCGGAGTCTTTACCGATGGAGTACAGCATCACCGGGTTGTCGAACTCGGCGGCCACCTCGCGGATGATGTGGATGCTTTCCGCCTCCAGCTGTTTCAGATGCGTCAGTTTGTCGACCATGGCTACTCACGAAAGCTTTCTTATGAACGGCCAGCGGGCCGTGTTCGAGCGGGGAATCCTAGCACAGCGACCCCTTCTAATCAGGACGCCAACTAGATCGAAAGGGCATATGAATATGCCCGCTCGTTCGGGTGCTTTTCAGGGAAAAGTCAGATCGGATTCGGGCAGTCGATGAAGATGTGTTCCAGGGCGAAACGCTTCGCCAGATAGTCACCCAGCGCCTGCACGCCGTAGCGTTCGGTGGCGTGGTGGCCGGCGGCGATGAAGCTGATGTCGTTTTCCCGGGCGCTGTGGAACGTCTGCTCGGAGGCTTCACCGCTGAGGAACAGATCGACGCCGGCAGCGATGGCGTTGTCGATGTAGCCCTGACCGCCGCCGGTGCACCAGCCGACCCGACGGATCATCGCACTGCCCTCGACCAGCAGCGGCTCACGACCCATGCGTTCCTGTACACGACGGGCGAAGTCGCGGGCGGTCACCGGCTCGTCCAGCGAGCCGACCAGGCCGACGATCTTCAGGTTGTCCGGATCCAGCGGCCCTTCGACCGTAATGTCGAGCTGCCGGGCCAGTTGCACGTTATTGCCGACGTCCGGGTGCAGATCCAGCGGCAGGTGATACGCCAGCAGACTGATGTCGTGTTTGAGCAAGGTTTTCAGGCGCCGCTGCTTCATGCCGGTGACGCACGGGTTCTCGCCCTTCCAGAAGTAACCGTGGTGTACCAGCACCAGATCGGCCTCGGCTTCGACGGCGGCATCGAGCAGCGCCTGGCTGGCCGTGACGCCGCTGACGATGCGCATCACTTGCGGGCGGCCCTCGACCTGCAGGCCGTTGGGGCAATAATCGGCAATTTTCGCACTGCCGAGGTAACGGTCGGCTTCTTCGACCAGGGTGCTCAGGGCGACGGCCATGAAAGACTCCTAAATATCCCGTTCAGAGGCACGCGCGGCCTCGTATAATGCGCGACATTATGGGCGGTCTGACCCCGCCTGCAACTTTTCCAGGACGTGCTTAATGCTCAAGGCGCTGCGTTTTTTCGGCTGGCCGCTGTTGGCCGGCGTGCTTATCGCTCTGTTGATTATTCAGCGTTACCCGCAGTGGGTCGGGCTTCCGAGCCTCGACGTCAACCTGCACCAGGCCCCGCAGACCACCAGCACGCAGCAGGGGCCGGTGTCCTATGCCGACGCCGTGGTCATCGCCGCGCCGTCGGTGGTCAACCTCTACACCACCAAAGTCATCAACAAGCCGAGCCATCCGCTGTTCGAAGACCCGCAGTTCCGTCGTTTCTTCGGGGACAACTCGCCGAAGCAGAAACGCATGGAGTCGAGCCTCGGTTCCGGCGTGATCATGAGCCCGGAAGGCTACATCCTGACCAACAACCACGTCACCACCGGCGCCGACCAGATTGTCGTGGCACTGAAGGACGGTCGTGAAACCCTGGCCCGCGTGATCGGCAGCGACCCGGAAACCGACCTCGCCGTCTTGAAGATCGACCTGAAAACCCTGCCGTCGATCACTGTCGGCCGTTCCGACAACATCCGCATCGGCGACGTCGCCCTCGCCATCGGCAACCCGTTCGGCGTCGGCCAGACCGTGACCATGGGCATCATCAGTGCCACCGGCCGTAACCAGCTCGGCCTGAACAACTACGAAGACTTCATCCAGACCGACGCAGCGATCAACCCGGGCAACTCCGGCGGCGCACTGGTGGATGCCAACGGCAACCTCACCGGGATCAACACTGCGATTTTCTCCAAGTCCGGTGGTTCGCAAGGGATCGGTTTTGCGATCCCGGTGAAACTGGCGATGGAAGTGATGAAGTCGATCATCGAGCACGGTCAGGTGATTCGTGGCTGGCTGGGGATCGAAGTACAACCGCTGACTCAGGAACTGGCGGAGTCGTTCGGTCTGTCGGGGCGTCCGGGGATTGTGGTGGCGGGGATTTTCCGCGACGGCCCGGCGCAGAAGGCCGGCCTGCAACTGGGTGACGTGATTCTGAGCATTGATGGCGAGCCTGCGGGCGATGGCCGCAAGTCGATGAACCAGGTGGCGCGGATCAAACCGACCGACAAGGTCACGATTCAGGTGATGCGCAATGGCAAGGAGTTGAAGCTGACCGCTGAAATTGGTCTGCGTCCGCCACCCGCGCCGGTGCAGGAAAAAGAAGAGTAAGACTTTGTTCGCGCCAATGGCGCGAATAACAGACATTCTCAACAGGCATGTTATATTGTTTCAATTAACGCATTGGAACAACATAACATGTCGTCTCGAAAAAAGGCCTCCCTCCTCGGCCTGACCCTTGGGCTGCTGGGCGATCCCGCGTTTGCCGATGAACCGCAAACGCTCGAACTCGACGCCATCAGCGTCACTTCTGACTACGAATCCCCTACCGGGCCGGTCAAGGGCTATCGCGCCACCCGCTCGTCCAGCGCCACCAAAACCGATACCGCGATCCGCGATATCCCGCAGGCCATCAGTGTGGTGCCCGCCAACGTGCTCAAGGATCTGGGCAGCACCAGCGTCGAACGTGCGCTGGATTTCGCCGGTGGCGTGTCGAAGCAAAACAACTTCGGTGGCCTGACGCTTTACGAATACAGCGTGCGCGGTTTCACCACCTCCGAGTTTTACCAGGACGGTTTCAGCGCCAACCGTGGTTACCCGAGCACACCGGACACCGCCAACATCGAGCGCATCGAAGTGCTCAAGGGACCGGCCGCCAGCCTGTACGGCCGAGGCGATCCGGGTGGCACGGTGAACATCGTCACCAAAAAACCGCAGCCCGAGGCCTTCACCACCCTGCAAACCAGCGCCGGCAGTCGGGATCGCTACCGCACGGCACTGGACGTCAACACACCACTCGATGAGCAGGGTAACGTTCTGTCGCGAATCAACCTCGCGGTCGAGGACAACAACAGTTTTCGCGACCACGTCGACAGCAAACGCGTCTTCATCGCCCCCTCCTTCAGCTGGCAACTGAGCCCGGACACCAGTCTGCTGGTGGAGAGCGAATTCGTGCGCCATAGCTCGACCTTCGACCGCGGCATCGTTGCGCCAAACAATAAATGGAGCGGTGTTTCGCGCTCAACGTTCCTCGGCGAGCCCAACGACGGCAACATCGACAACCACAACAACAAGCTGCAAACCACGCTTGAACACCACCTCAACGATGCCTGGAAACTGCGCCTGGCCAGCCATTACAAGGAAGGCAAACTCTGGGGTTTCGCCTCCGAAAACCGCCCGCTGAACGCCGATGGCCACACCGTCAACCGCCGCTATCGCGAACGCGATACCAACTGGCATGACAGCATCACCCAACTGGAACTGCGCGGCCTGTTCGACCTCGGCAGCTGGCAACACGAACTCCTGATCGGCAGCGAATACGAGAACTTCCGCAAGAACGAACGCGTCACCACCATCGCCGGCGGCCCCTACGCCATCGACATCTATAACCCTGTGTACGGCCAGCCCAAGCCCGACAGTGCACGCTCCGGCACAGACTTCTTCGAACACGTCGAAAGCCATGCGCTGAACCTGCAGGATCAAATCGTCTTCAACGAAAAACTACGCGGGATGCTCGGTGTGCGATTCGAGCACTTTGAGCAAAACATCGATGACCACAGCCGCAACACCACCAGCCGCCAGACCCACGACGCGCTCACTCAACGTGCAGGCCTGCTCTATCAACTGACCCCGGACACCGGTCTGTTCGCCAACGCCTCGACCTCATTCAAACCGAACAACGGCCTCGATGCGGCTGGCAAACCCTTCGATCCGGAAGAAGGCGTGGGATACGAAATCGGCATCAAGAACGAGCTGTTCGACGAACGTTTAAGCAGCACCCTCGCCTTCTTCCATATCGACAAGGAAAACGTCCTCGCCCTCGACCCGGACACCGACACCAGCCGCGCCATGGGCAAGGCCCGCAGTCGGGGTTTCGACCTGCAAGTCACCGGGCAAGTGACCGACGCCGTCAGAGTGATCGGCGCCTTCGCCTGGATTGACGCCGAAGTCACCAAGGGTGATGCCGCGATTCCTGCCGGTAGCCGCATCCTCGGGGTGGCCAAACGCAGCGGCAGTCTGTTGGGGGTTTACGAGTTTCAGGACGGCCGCTTGCGCGGCTCGGATTTCGGCGCGGCGTTCACCTACGTCGGTGACCGCTCGGGTGAGTCCGGCAGCGATTTCGAACTGCCGGCCTATCACACCATCGACCTGCTGGCCCATTACAAGGCCAGCGACAACATCACCGTCGGCCTGAACCTGAACAACCTGTTCGACGAAAAGTACTACGAGCGCTCGTACAGCAATTACTGGGTCAACCCCGGCGAGCCGCGCAATTTCACGATCAGCCTGACACTTAACCTGTAAAAGGACGTCACCATGCAATACGGCAAATTCCTGCTGCTCATCGCCGCGCTGTTCGCCACTCACGCTTCGGCCCATGGTTTATGGACCGAACAACGGCGCGGCAATATCGAAGTCGTCTACGGCCACGGTGCCGAAGACAATGCGTTCAAACCGCAGAAAGTCAGCGGGGCGTGGGCCTTTGACGCGGGCGGCAAGATGATTCCCGTCAGTGTGCAGCGCCTTGCAGATCACGCCCGCCTGCAACCGTTGAAACCGCCAGCGGTGTTGGCCGTGGCGCTGAACAACGGCATGTGGTCGCAAACCGCCGACAAGAAATGGATCAACGAGGGGCGCAGCAAAGTCCCGGGAGCCATCGAGTCGACCGAGACCCTCAAGTACAGCCTGGCGATTTATCAGTCGGGAGCGAAGCTTCCCAAACTGGATCAGATCAAATTGCTGATTTTGCCGGAGGTCGATCCACTGACCGTAGGGCCTGGGAAATCATTGCCGGTGCGGGTGTTGCTGGATGGCAAACCGGCAGCGGGCGTGAAGTTGATCGGTGACTACCGCAACGCACCGAATACCTTGAGCTCCGAAACCGACAAGGACGGTCGCGCACAGGTACTGGTGCGTAATGAGGGATTGAATGTGATTGCGGCGCAGGTGGAAGTGCCGGTGAAGGGCAGTGCAGAGGTGAGCAGTCGGGGGTTGTTCAGTTCGTTGACGTTCCTGGGCGAACCGCATCACGAATGAATCAACGCTGATCCCTGCGGGACGGAACCCACAGGGATCAGCGTCGTTTCAGAGCTCGCCGAGACCGTCGATCAACGCCTGATTCTGCTCCGGCGTGCCGATCGAGATCCGCAGGAACTGGGCAATCCGTTCCTGTTTGAAGTGGCGCACGATCACACCCTGCTCTCGCAGTTTGGCCGCCAGCCCCGCCGCATCGTGTTGCGGATGCCGGGCGAAGATGAAGTTTGCCGCTGACGGCAGCACTTCAAAGCCTTTGGCCTGCAACTGGGCAACCACCCATTCGCGACTCTCGATGACCAGTGCACAGGTCTTGTCGAAGTATTCGCGATCCTCGAACGCTGCCGCCGCACCGACGTTCGCCATGCGATCGATCGGGTAGGAGTTGAAGCTGTTCTTGATCCGCTCCAGCGCCTCGATCAGGTCCGGATGCCCGACCGCCAGACCGACCCGCAGGCCTGCCAGCGAACGGGACTTGGACAAGGTCTGAGTCACCAGCAGGTTCGGATAACGGTCCACCAGACTGATCGCGGTTTCGCCGCCGAAGTCGATGTAGGCCTCATCGACCACCACCACTGAATCCGGGCTGGCCTTGAGGATCTGCTCGACCGCTTCCAGTGCCAGCAGGCAACCGGTCGGCGCGTTCGGGTTGGGGAAGATGATCCCGCCGTTCGGTTTGGCGTAGTCGGCCGGGTTGATCCGGAACTGCGCGTCCAGCGGCACCGCGTCGAACTTGATGCCGTAAAGGCCGCAGTAGACCGGATAGAAGCTGTAGCTGATATCCGGGAACAGGATCGGCTGATCGTGTTGCAGCAGGCCGTGGAAGATGTGCGCCAGCACTTCGTCCGAACCGTTGCCGAGGAACACCTGATTGCTCTGCACGCCGTAGTATTTGGCGACGGCGTTTTTCAGCAGGTCGCTGTTCGGGTCCGGGTACAGGCGCAGGTTGTCGTTGAGTTCGGTCTGCATCGCCGCCAGGGCTTTTGGCGACGGGCCGTACGGGTTTTCGTTGGTGTTGAGTTTGACCAGGCGGGTCAGCTTCGGCTGCTCGCCCGGCACATACGGCACCAGATCCTTGACGAACGGGCTCCAGAATTTACTCATGTTCAGTTCCCCTTCACTTCGTCTTTGATGCGGTACTCGGCGCTGCGAGCGTGGGCGCTCAGCGATTCGCCACGGGCCAGGATCGATGCAGTCTTGCCCAGTTCGGAAGCACCGGCCTCGGAGCAAAAGATGATCGACGAGCGTTTCTGAAAGTCGTACACACCCAGCGGCGAGGAGAAACGCGCGGTACCGGAGGTCGGCAACACGTGGTTCGGACCTGCGCAGTAGTCGCCCAGCGCTTCGGAGGTGTGGCGGCCCATGAAGATCGCGCCAGCGTGGCGAATCTGCGGCAGCCAGGCCTGCGGGTCGGCGACCGACAGTTCAAGATGTTCCGGGGCGATGCGGTTGGCGACTTCGATGGCCTGGGCCATGTCGCGCACGTGGATCAGTGCACCGCGACCATTGATCGAAGTTTCGATGATGGTGGCGCGATCCATGGTCGGCAGCAGTTTGTCGATGCTGGCCGCCACCTTGTCGAGGAACTCGGCGTCCGGGCTGACCAGAATCGCCTGGGCGTCTTCGTCGTGCTCGGCCTGGGAGAACAGGTCCATGGCGATCCAGTCCGGATCGGTCTGGCCGTCGCACACCACAAGGATTTCCGACGGGCCAGCGATCATGTCGATGCCGACCTGACCGAATACGTGACGCTTGGCGGTGGCCACATAGATGTTGCCCGGGCCGACGACCTTGTCCACCTGCGGCACGCTTTCAGTACCGTAGGCCAGCGCCGCAACGGCCTGGGCGCCGCCGATGGTGAACACCCGGTCGACACCGGCGATGCACGCTGCCGCCAGCACTAGCTCGTTGACTTCACCGCGAGGGGTCGGTACCACCATCACGACTTCTGTGACGCCGGCAACCTTGGCCGGAATCGCGTTCATCAATACCGACGACGGGTACGACGCCTTGCCGCCCGGCACGTACAGACCAGCGCGATCCAGTGGCGTGACTTTCTGGCCCAGCACCGTGCCGTCGGCTTCGGTGTAGCTCCAGGAATCCTGCTTCTGTTTTTCGTGATAGCTGCGAACGCGGGCGGCGGCTTTCTCCAACGCTTCGCGTTGCGGTGCGGTGATGCGAGTCAGGGCCAGTTCCAGGCGCTCGCGCGGCAGGATCAGGTCCGCCATCGAGGCGACTTCGAGGCCGTCGAACTTCTGGGTGAATTCGACCAGCGCCGCGTCACCGCGCTCGCGCACAGCCTTGATGATGTCCAGCACCCGCTGATTGACCGAGTCGTCAGACACACTTTCCCAGCTCAGCAGATGATCCAGATGATGCGCGAAATCCGGGTCAGCAGCGTTGAGTCGGCGAATTGCAGTCGGTGCGGTCATAGCGAGAGCCTCATAGGAATGGCAAAAACTCAGGCGCCCTAACTTAGCAGTCGTTTCCGCTTGGGCACCTGAGATTCTGGCTATGAGGCGGATAGACGGGCGCGACTCAAGGTCGCGCAGGTACATCAGCCGCGGTGTCGAGACTCCACTGCCTTGCGCAGGGTGTCGATCAACGCCTGGATTCGGGCGTGTTGCATTTTCATCGAAGCTTTATTGACCACCAGACGCGAGCTGATCGTGGCGATCAGTTCCTGGGGTTCCAGACCGTTGGCACGCAGAGTGTTGCCGGTGTCGACCACGTCGATGATCTTGTCGGCCAGACCGATCAGCGGTGCCAGCTCCATCGAGCCATACAGCTTGATGATGTCGACCTGACGGCCCTGCTCGGCGTAGTAACGCTTGGCAACGTTGACGAACTTGGTCGCAACGCGCAGACGGCCCTTGGGCTCGACAGCACCGATCTTGCCGGCGGTCATCAGCTTGCACTGAGCGATCTGCAGGTCCAGCGGCTCGTACAGGCCTTGCCCGGTGTATTCCATCAGCACGTCTTTACCGGCAACGCCGAGGTCGGCCGCGCCATGCTCGACATAGGTCGGCACGTCGGTGGCGCGCACGATCAACAGGCGTACGTCTTCCTGAGTCGTGGGAATGATCAGCTTGCGGCTCTTGTCCGGATTCTCGGTCGGCACGATGCCCGCTTCGGCGAGAAGCGGCAGGGTGTCGTCAAGGATGCGGCCCTTGGACAGTGCGATGGTCAACATGGGAAACGTCAGTCCTTATCAAGGTACTCATGTCCGGTCGCAATCGGCGCCGGACATACATCGAGGGCGTTACCACCCCCGATCAAAACGAATTCAACGGACACTTCCCTGTGTCCAGATGCAGCGACTAGCCCGGAACGCGACGGATCTTGGCGCCCAGCATCTGCAGTTTTTCCTCGATGCACTCGTAACCACGGTCGATGTGGTAGATGCGGTCGATCAGGGTATCGCCTTCGGCCATCAGGGCCGAGATCACCAGGCTGGCCGACGCTCGCAGGTCGGTTGCCATCACTGGCGCGCCCTTGAGGATTTCAGTGCCGGTCACGATCGCCGTGTTGCCTTCGACCTGGATCTTGGCGCCCATGCGGTGCAGCTCGTACACGTGCATGAAACGGTTTTCGAAGATCGTCTCGATCACGGCACCAGTGCCTTCGGCAATGGCGTTGAGCGAGATGAACTGCGCCTGCATGTCGGTCGGGAACGCCGGGTACGGCGCAGTGCGCACGTTGACCGCTTTCGGGCGCTTGCCGTGCATGTTCAGCTCGATCCAGTCTTCACCGGTGGTGACTTCTGCACCGGCTTCGCGGAGTTTTTCCAGAACGGCTTCGAGAATGGTCGGATCGGTGTCCTTGACCTTCACGCGGCCACCGGTAACTGCGGCGGCCACCAGGTAAGTACCGGTTTCGATACGGTCAGGCATGACCTTGTAGAAGGCCGAACCCAGACGCTCGACGCCATCGATGGTGATGGTGTCGGTGCCAGCGCCGGAAACCTTGGCGCCCATGGCGTTCAGGAAGTTCGCCAGGTCGACCACTTCAGGCTCGCGGGCGGCGTTCTGCAGCACGCTGCGGCCCTTGGCCAGAGCAGCGGCCATCATGATGTTCTCGGTACCGGTCACACTGACGGTATCGAAGAAGAAGTGTGCACCGCGCAGGCCGCCTTCAGGGGCCTTGGCCTTGATGTAGCCGCCTTCGACGTCGATGATCGCACCCATGGCTTCCAGGCCACGGATGTGCAGATCGACCGGACGCGAACCAATCGCGCAACCGCCAGGCAAAGCCACTTCGGCTTCACCGAAACGGGCAACCATCGGGCCCAGCACCAGGATCGACGCACGCATGGTTTTCACCAGTTCGTACGGGGCGATCAGGGTCTTGATGGTGCGCGGGTCGATTTCGACGCTGAGCTTCTCGTCGATCACAGGCTCGATGCCCATGCGACCGAACAGCTCGATCATGGTGGTGATGTCGTGCAGGTGCGGCAGGTTGCCGACGGTGACCGGGCCATCGCACAGCAAGGTGGCAGCCAGGATCGGCAGGGCGGAGTTCTTCGCCCCGGAAATGCGGATCTCGCCATCAAGACGAGCGCCACCGGTAATAATCAATTTATCCATAACAATCTCGACGCCCTAGGGCTCAGGTGCGCTCGGCCCAGGCCGCGCTGCTGAAAAATTTCATAGTGACCGCGTGGATGCTGCCATCGGCGATCCATGGGTTCAAATGGGCATAGATGCTTTGCTGACGCTTGACCGGGCTCAACGCCGCCAGTTCATCGCTAATCACGTTCAGCTGAAAGTTGCAGCCTTCGCCTTCAACTTCCACCCGGGTTCCGGGCAGATTTGCTTCAAGGAAGCTCTTCACTTCTACGGCCTGCATGCTCAACCTCAATCGGCGCCCTGTGCGCACGGGTCGGACATCATACAAAAAAGCCCCGCGCCTGCGAACCCCGCTGCGCAGGACTCTGACGGGGGGCTTCTTTACAGATGCGGGTTCAGGGTTGCGCCAACAGCTCGGTCAGCTCGCTGACCTGAGCAATTTCACGCATGTCTTCGGGCATCCCGCGGATGCTGACGGCCTTGCCGGCGGCTTTCGCATCACGAATGAAGCACAGCAGCAACGACAGGCCGACGCTGCTGGACTTTTCCACCGCCGAGCAATCGATCACCAATGCCGGGGCATTGCACGATTTGATCAGCGCCCGGCCCTGCTCCCGAAGGCCGGGACCGGTGCGGTAATCCAGCACGCCAGTGAGTTGCAGCTCACTGGCGGCGTCCAGACGAATGGCCGACTCGGTCATTGGGCAGGCTTTCCGTTCTGTTCAGCCGACTGCTTGGCCTTGGCCACTTCCCCGGCCCAACCGTTGATGGTCTTGTCCAGGTCGTTGCCGTTGCGCTGCATTGCATCGGCGAACTGATCGCGGAACAGCTTGCCGATGTTGATGCCGTTGATGATCACGTTGCGCAGTTTCCACTCGCCATTGATCTTCTCGAGCGTGTACGACACCGGGTAGATCGCGCCGTTGCTGCCCTTGACGGTCATGCCGACGCTGGTGCGATCGCCCGACTCGTCCTTGGCCGGATCAACGGTGATGCCCTGGTTGTTGTATTCGAGCAAGGCGTTGCCATAGAACTGGAACAGGCCTTTCTTGAAGTTTTCCTCGAAAGTCTTCATCTGCGCCGGTGTTGCCTTGCGCGAATACTTGACCGTCATGATGCTCTTGGAAATGCCCTCGGCATCCACGACCGGTCCGACGATGCTGTTCAGCGCCGCGTAGAAGTCGTTCGGGTCCTGCTTGTACTTCTCTTTATTGGCGGCCAGATCGGCCAACATCCGTTTGGTGGTGTCCTGAACCAGGTCGTGCGCCGAAGGCGCCGCCACGGCGTTAGCCACCAGCGGCAGTGCCGCCAGCAACACCAACAGGCCACGTCGCAAGGTAGAGATCATTCAAAAGCTCCTCATTTGGCGTCTTTGCTAACGGTATTGAGCAGGAATTTACCGATCAGGTCTTCCAGTACCAGTGACGACTGCGTGTCGTGGATGGTTCCACCATCCTTGAGGCGGGTTTCTTCCCCGCCCACGCTGATACCGATGTACTTCTCGCCCAACAGGCCAGCGGTGAGGATAGACGCTGTGGAGTCGGTCGGCAGGTTGTCGACCTTCTTGTCCACCAGCAACGTTACCCGACCGGTGAAACTGTCGCGGTCCAGATCGATCGCCGTGACCTTGCCGATGGTCACACCGGCCATGGTCACTTTGGCTCTGACCGTCAAACCGGCGATATTGTCGAAGTACGCGTAAAGTTTATAACTGTCGGTGGTGGACGTCGGAGACAGGCCACTGACCCGCAGGGCCAGCAGCAACAAGGCCAGGATCCCTGCCAGCAGGAACAGGCCGACACCGATTTCCAGGGTGCGGTTTTGCATCAGAAATCTCCAAACATCAAAGCGGTCAGAATAAAGTCCAGGCCGAGCACTGCCAGCGAGGCAAACACTACGGTCTTGGTGGTGGCACGACTGATCCCCTCGGAAGTGGGCTCACAGTCATAGCCTTGGAATACGGCGATCCAGGTCACGACAAAGGCGAAAACGATACTTTTGATCACGCCATTGAGCACATCGCTGGAGAAGTTCACGCTGTTCTGCATGTTCGCCCAGTAGGAGCCTTCATAGACGCCCAGCCAGTCGACCGCGACCCAGGAACCGCCCCAGATGCCGACCACGCTGAAGATCATCGCCAGCACCGGCAGGGAAATGAAACCGGCCCACAGACGCGGGGCAATGATGTACTTGAGCGGGTCCACACCGATCATTTCCAGGCTGGACAACTGCTCGGTGGACTTCATGTTGCCGATTTCCGCCGTCAGCGCCGAACCGGCACGACCGGCGAACAGCAGCGCCGTCACCACCGGACCCAGTTCACGCAGCAGGGTCAAGGCAAC
Source organism: Pseudomonas sp. GW821-FHT11G12 (assembly GCF_058808055.1). Classification (NCBI taxonomy): domain Bacteria; kingdom Pseudomonadati; phylum Pseudomonadota; class Gammaproteobacteria; order Pseudomonadales; family Pseudomonadaceae; genus Pseudomonas; species Pseudomonas sp. GW821-FHT11G12. The sequence continues at coordinate 231,299 of NZ_JBXARH010000006.1, read as the reverse complement.
CATCTGCCCCACCGCCTGCTCCGAACCATAGCTCGACAGAATACTGAAGCCTTGCAGCGCCAGCACCATGCCGATGAAGATCCCGGACACCACGATGATCACCAGCGACATCACGCCGACTGAGTGCAATTGCTTGACCAGCAGGCCGAAACCACCGCTGATGCCGCCCCGGCCCAGCAGGGCATGGAACAGGAACAGGGTCGCCCGACCGAATACCGCGACAGCATCGATGGCTGACTCGCCGAATCGACGCACGCGTTCTATTAATGAAATTCTGCGCATCAGCGCTTCCCCAGAAGATCTGCGCGGTAATCCGTCGCTGGAAAGTGATACGGAACCGGGCCATCGGGGTTGCCGGTCATGAACTGACGGATACGCGGCTCGTCCGAGTTCATCAACTCGTCCGGCGTACCCTGCCCCAGCACCTGGCCATCACCTACGACATAGATGTAGTCGGCGATGCTCGCGGTTTCCGCCAGATCGTGGGAAACCACGATGCTGGTGATCCCCAGCGCGTCGTTGAGCAGACGGATCAGGCGCACCAGAACGCCCATGGCGATCGGGTCCTGGCCGACGAACGGTTCGTCGTACATGAGAATCTGCGGATCCAGCGCAATCGCCCGGGCCAGCGCCACACGACGTTTCATGCCGCCGGACAGCTCGTCGGGCATCAGTTCGATGGCGCCGCGCAGGCCGACTGCCTGCAATTTGAGCAGGACGATGTCGCGGATCATCTCGTCCGGCAATTCGGTGTGAACGCGCAGGGGAAAGGCGACGTTCTCGAACACGTCGAGATCGGTGAACAGCGCGCCGCTCTGAAACAGCACACCCATGTGCTTGCGTGCATCGAACAGATCGCTGCGCGACAGCTTCGGCAGGTTCTGGCCGTTGACCCAGACCTCACCCTGCGAAGGCCGCAACTGGGCGCCCATCAAGCGCAACAGCGTGGTCTTGCCACACCCGGAAGGCCCCATGATGCCGGTGACCTTGCCGCGCGGGATGCGGATATCGACGTTATTGAAAATGCTCCGCGCACCGCGCTTGAAGGAGACTCCCTTCAGCTCGACCGCGTAGGCGTTATCGGCACTCATCTAAACTCCTTGCGATGCAGCCTCTCACTCGGACGCCTGGCTTTCTGAAGAAAGCCCCTACATCCCGGGCAGGCCGAACTGGCGGCGAACTATATCACTGCAAAGGCCAAGCGCCCAAGGCCTCTCCCCGGCCGCGTTCAGCGATATGACAGGCCCAGGGCTTCTATTAGAGGGTTTTGGTAACGAGGAATGACAAAGCACGACGAACTTGCGTGAGGCTTTTCAACATAACCGCTATAATCGCCGCCTTTTCATCGGGCTATACGATTTCTGACATGAGCCAAACCAGCGACCTGATTCAATCGGCACAACGCACCATCCGCCTCGAAGTGGAAGCCGTACAAGGCTTGTTGCCCCATATCGACGCCGATTTCGTACGCGCTTGCGAGATGATTCTGGCCAGCAAGGGCCGTGTCGTCGTGGTCGGCATGGGCAAGTCCGGGCACATCGGCAACAAGATTGCCGCGACCCTGGCCAGCACCGGCACCCCGGCATTTTTCGTGCACCCGGCCGAAGCCAGCCATGGCGACATGGGCATGATCACCCGTGACGACGTGATCCTGGCCCTGTCGAACTCCGGCTCCACCAACGAAATCGTCACCCTGCTGCCGCTGATCAAGCGCCTGGGCATCCAGCTGATCAGCGTGACCGGCAACCCGCAATCGCCTCTGGCAAAAGCGGCCGAGGTCAATCTCAACGTTCACGTCGAGCACGAAGCCTGCCCGCTGAACCTGGCACCGACCTCCTCGACCACCGCCGCACTGGTCATGGGCGACGCCCTGGCCGTGGCGCTGCTGGAAGCCCGCGGTTTCACCGCTGAGGATTTCGCCTTTTCCCACCCGGGTGGCGCACTGGGCCGACGCCTGCTGCTGAAAGTGGAAAACGTCATGCACGCCGGCCAGGAGCTGCCGCAGGTACAACGCGGCACCCTGCTCAAGGACGCACTGATGGAAATGACCCGCAAGGGGCTGGGCATGACCGTGATTCTTGAAGCCGACGGCAAACTCGCCGGGATCTTCACCGACGGCGACTTGCGCCGCACGCTGGATCGCAGCATTGATATACGCAGCGCCACCATCGACCAGGTGATGACCGTGCACGGCAAGACCGCCCGCGCCGAAATGCTCGCCGCCGAGGCCCTGAAAATCATGGAAGACCATCGAATCAACGCGCTTGTCGTCGTGGATGAGGACGATCGCCCGATCGGCGCCTTCAACCTCTCCGACCTGCTGCGCGCAGGAGTGATGTAAATGAGCACCGATCTGCTGCAACGCGGCAAAGCCATCAAGCTGGCGGTTTTCGACGTCGACGGCGTCCTCACCGACGGGCGCCTGTACTTCCTTGAAGACGGCAGCGAGTTCAAGACCTTCAATACGCTCGACGGCCAGGGCATCAAGATGTTGATGAACGCCGGCGTGCAAACGGCCATCATCAGTGGTCGCAAGACCCCGGTGGTCGAACGCCGGGCGAAAAACCTGGGCATTCCGCACCTGTTTCAGGGTCGTGAAGACAAACTCGTCGTCCTCGACGGCCTTCTCGAGCAACTGGGCCTAAGCTATGAACAGGTCGCCTATCTCGGCGACGATCTGCCCGACCTGCCGGTGATTCGCCGGGTGGGGCTGGGGATGGCGGTGGCCAACGCTGCCGCTTTTGTGCGCGAGCACGCCCATGGCGTCACTCAGGCCCGTGGTGGCGAGGGTGCCGCCCGCGAATTCTGCGAACTGATCCTGCGCGCCCAGGGCAGCCTCGATGCCGCCAATAACGCGTATTTGTGAGTCAAACCATGTTTAGCAAAAAGTTTCGCAACATACTGCTGTTCGGTTGCATCGCGGCCATTTTCGGCGCGGTCGGCTACTGGAACATCAGCCCGGAACGCTTCCTCGACAAGCCTCCTGTCTCGGCAGAAGAGAGCCCGATCGACTGGTATGCGACCAACACCCACACCTTGCAATACCTGGAAGACGGCAAGGTGCAGTACGAAATGACTTCCGACAAGGCCGAGCACGTCAAGGCGACCGACATTACACTGGTCACCAAGCCCGACCTGAACATGTATCGCGGCACCGACTTCCCGTGGCACGTGACCAGCGAGCGCGGTGAAGTGAATTCCGGTGGCACCGAGGTCGAGCTGATCGACTCGGTTCGCGTCAAGCGCACCGATGAAAAGAACCGCGACACCCTGATCACCTCCACTCGCATGACAGTGTTCCCGCAGCAACAATATGCGCAGACCCAGCAACCCGTTAGAATCGACGGCGCTGGCGGTGTATCGACCGGCGTGGGAATGAAAGCGTATTTGAAGGAAAGCAGGATACACCTGCTATCGAACGTAAGAGGACAGTATGAGGCTCGTTAAAACCCTCCCTATTTTGCTCAGTCTGGGCGCAGCACTGGGAAGCGTGAGCGCCTGGGCTCTGCCGAACGATCAAGAGCAGCCAATCCGCATTCAGGCCGACGATGCCCAGCTGGACGACAAGAATGGCGTTGCCACCTATAAAGGTGACGTGATCATCACTCAGGGTTCGATGATCGTCAAAGGCAACACCGTGACCATCACCCGCACCCCGACCGGCGATATCGACGTCGTGACCTCGGTGGGCAACCTTGCCTACTTCGAGCAGTTGCAGACGGCTGGCGACACCAAGCCTGTACAGGGCTGGGGCGTGACCATCCAGTACCACGCCGCGCAAAACCGCGTTGTGCTGATCGACAAGGCGAAAGTCGTCGACAAGGACAACAACACCACTCAGGGCGAGAAAATCGTCTATGACACGGTGAAAAAGCTGGCCAGCGCGGGTCGTGCCACCGGCAACAAGGTCACCGAAGCGCGTCCGCGCATTGACATGGTGATCCAGCCGAAGAAGAAAACCGACGAGAAATCCCAGTAATGGCAACTCTGAAAGCCCAGCACCTGGCCAAGGCCTATAAAAGCCGCCAGGTCGTGCGCGATGTCAGCCTGTCGATCGACAGCGGTCAGATCGTCGGCCTGCTCGGCCCCAACGGCGCCGGCAAGACCACCTGCTTCTACATGATCGTCGGCCTGGTGCAGGCCGATCAGGGTCGCGTGCTGATCGACGACCTGGACGTCAGCCACCAGCCGATGCACGGTCGCGCCAAGGCCGGTATCGGCTATCTGCCACAGGAAGCGTCGATCTTTCGCAAACTGTCGGTGGCCGACAACATCATGGCCATCCTCGAGACCCGTCAGGAGCTCGACAAGGCCGGTCGTCGCAAGGAGCTGGAAAGCCTGCTGCAGGAATTCCACATCAGCCACATCCGCGACAACCTCGGCATGAGCCTGTCCGGTGGTGAGCGTCGCCGGGTGGAAATCGCCCGCGCACTGGCCACCGCACCGAAATTCATCCTGCTCGACGAACCGTTCGCCGGTGTCGACCCGATCTCCGTGGGCGACATCAAGCAGATCATTCACCACCTCAAGGCCAAGGGCATCGGTGTGCTGATCACCGACCACAACGTCCGCGAGACGCTGGATATCTGCGAAACGGCCTACATCGTCAATGACGGCCAACTGATCGCCGAAGGCGACTCCGCGACCATCCTCGCCAACGATCTGGTGAAGGAAGTGTATCTGGGTCACGAGTTCCGCCTGTAAGCGCGACAGCATTCGACCAGCCGTCCGGGTGCTGTAACGTTGAAGCGCACTTTTATACGCTTTTATTGTTACAGCGCTCTAGGCAAACACGACAGTTTCAGGCATATAATTTGCTTAAGTTTGGCGCTTCGGCGCCCTGTAGTGGATGGCGCATAGCGCCGGCGAATAAGGTGTTAAGCCCCTGCCATGAAACCATCGCTAGTCTTGAGAATGGGCCAGCAGCTGACGATGACACCGCAGCTGCAACAGGCCATCCGCCTGCTCCAATTGTCGACCCTGGATCTGCAACAGGAAATCCAGGAGGCTCTGGAATCCAATCCGATGCTCGAACGCCAGGAAGACGGCGACGACTTCGACAACTCCGATCCCATGGCCGACAACGCCGAACAGAAGCCCAACACCGAGATCCAGGAACCCTCCTATCAGGAGACCGCACCGACGGTCGACAATCTAGAGGATGGCGAATGGAACGAGCGAATCCCCAACGAACTCCCCGTCGACACCGCCTGGGAAGACGTCTACCAGACCAGCGCCAGCAGCCTGCCGAGCAGCGATGACGACGAGTGGGACTTCACCACCCGTACCTCCGCCGGCGAGAGCCTGCAAAGCCACCTGCTGTGGCAACTGAACCTGGCGCCGATGTCCGACACCGATCGCCTGATCGCCGTCACCCTGATCGACTGCATCAACAATCAGGGCTACCTCGACGAAACCCTCGAAGAAATTCTCGACGCCTTCGATCCGGAGCTCGACATCGAGCTGGACGAGATCGAAGCCGTCCTGCACCGCATCCAGCAATTCGAACCTGCCGGCATCGGCGCACGCAACCTGGGCGAATGCCTGCTGCTGCAATTGCGCCAGCTGTCGGCCAAGACTCCTTGGCTGGCGGAAGCCAAGCGTCTGGTCACCGATTACATCGACCTGCTCGGCAGCCGCGACTACAGCCAGCTGATGCGCCGCATGAAGCTCAAGGAAGATGAACTGCGCCAGGTCATCGAACTGGTGCAGAGCCTCAACCCGCGCCCCGGTTCGCAGATCGAGTCCACCGAAGCCGAGTACGTGGTGCCTGACGTCATCGTGCGCAAGGACAACGAGCGCTGGCTGGTCGAACTGAACCAGGAATCGGTGCCGCGCCTGCGGGTCAACGCCCAGTACGCCGGTTTCGTGCGCCGCGCCGACACCAGCGCCGACAACACCTTCATGCGCAATCAGTTGCAGGAAGCCCGCTGGTTCATCAAGAGCCTGCAGAGCCGCAACGAAACCCTGATGAAAGTGGCCACCCAGATCGTCGAGCATCAGCGCGGCTTTCTTGAATACGGCGACGAAGCCATGAAGCCTCTCGTGCTGCATGACATCGCCGAAGCGGTGGGCATGCACGAGTCGACGATTTCCCGGGTGACCACGCAAAAATTCATGCATACCCCCCGGGGCATTTATGAACTGAAATACTTTTTCTCCAGCCACGTCAGCACCTCCGAAGGCGGCGAATGCTCGTCCACGGCGATCCGCGCGATCATCAAGAAACTGGTTGCCGCGGAAAATCAGAAAAAGCCGTTGAGTGACAGCAAGATCGCTGGTTTACTGGAGGCACAAGGCATTCAGGTGGCTCGCCGCACCGTCGCCAAGTACCGCGAATCCCTCGGGATCGCGCCTTCGAGCGAACGCAAGCGGTTGATGTAAGCCACGTTACAGCGTTCCAGTGGCAGGCTCTTCGGCCTGCCGCTTTATGCACTGGCAACGAAGGAGAAGCTGTATGCAAGTCAACATCAGTGGACACCAACTGGAAGTTACCCAACCTCTCCGTGAGTACGTTGAGCAAAAGCTCAAGAGGCTTGAGGGGCATTTCGACAAGATCACCAACGTGCAAGTCACGATGTGCGTCGAGAAGCTGAAGCAGAAAATCGAAGCCACGCTGCATATTCCCGGTAACGAGGTCGTCGCAAACGCGGAACATACCGATATGTACGCAGCGATCGACGCGCTGACCGACAAGCTTGATAAACAACTCAAAAAGCATAAGGAAAAGACCCAGAGCCTGCTTCAGGGCGCTACCGGTCGATAACCCCCACCCCCATGATCCGACTTGAAAGCATCCTGACCCCCGGCCGTTCCCTCGTGAACGTGCCGGGCGGCAGCAAAAAGAAAGCCCTCGAACAAATTGCCAACCTGATCGCCCGGGAAGTACCGGATCTGGAGATGCAAGATGTCTTCGAGGCACTGATTGCCCGTGAAAAACTCGGCTCGACCGGTTTTGGCAACGGCATCGCCATTCCCCATTGCCGCCTCAAGGGTTGCGAATCCCCCATCAGCGCCTTGATGCACCTTGAAGCGCCCATCGATTTCGACGCCATCGATGGTGCACCGGTCGACCTGCTGTTCGTGCTGCTGGTCCCGGAAGCCGCCACCGATGCGCACCTGGAACTGCTGCGCCAGATCGCCAGCATGCTCGACCGCAAGGACGTACGCGAAAAATTGCGTCGCGCCACCACCAACGAAGCCTTGTATCAGGTTGTCCTGGACGAGCAAAACGGGCACTAAACATGCGCTTGATCATCGTCAGTGGCCGCTCCGGCTCGGGCAAAAGTACCGCTCTGGATGTCCTCGAAGACAACGGCTACTACTGCATCGACAATTTGCCTGCCGGCCTGCTCCCGGAACTGGCGGAGCGCGCACTGATTCATACGGAACTGTCTCAGCCACTGGTCGCGGTATCGATCGATGCGCGCAATCTGCCCAGTCATCTCTCGCGCTTTCCGGAATTGCTTGAAGAAGTCCGCAGCCGGCACATCCAGTGCGACGTCCTGTATCTGGACGCCGATGAAGAAACCCTGCTCAAGCGCTTTTCGGAAACCCGTCGTCGCCACCCGCTGAGCAGCGCCAATCGTTCGCTGGCCGAAGCCATCAACGATGAAACGGCCCTGCTGGGCCCGATCGCCGATCTGGCCGACCTGAAGGTCAACACCACCAATCTGAACCTGTACCAGTTGCGCGACACCATCAAGCTGCGGCTGCTGAACCAGCCGGAGCCGGGCACGGCGTTTCTGGTGGAGTCGTTCGGTTTCAAACGCGGCATGCCGGTGGATGCGGATCTGGTGTTCGATGTACGCTGCCTGCCCAACCCGTACTGGAAACCGGAACTACGCGCGCAATCGGGGCTCGATGAGCCGGTGGCCGAATACCTGGCGGCACAGCCGGAAGTCGAAGAGATGTTCCAGGACATCTATGCGTATCTGTTCAAATGGCTGCCGCGCTTCGCTGCAAGCAATCGCGCCTACGTCACCATTGCCATTGGCTGCACCGGCGGACATCACCGTTCCGTCTACCTGACCGAACGCCTGGGTCAGGCCCTGCAGAAAACCCTGAAGAACGTCCAGGTTCGCCACCGCGACCTCAGCTAAAGGATTCACACCGCGATGCCTGCTCTGGAAATCGAAATCATCAACAAGCTGGGCCTGCATGCCCGGGCGTCGGCAAAGTTCGTTGGCGTGGCGGGGCAGTATCCCGACTGCACGATCAGAGTGGGTCGCACCCCGGAAACCACGGTAGATGGCAAAAGCATCATGGCGATGATGATGCTCGCTGCCGGCAAGGGCACCAAAATCTTCCTGAGCACCGAAGGGCATCAGGAACAGGAAGCCCTGGATGCCTTGGTGGCACTGATCAACAACTACTTCGACGAAGGCGGTTGAAAGCCTTTGGTGGCGAGGGAGCAAGCTTCCCTCCCCCCTCTCATCCCAACGCCGTGTCCATCACCATCATCAGACAGAACCCGATCAACAATCCCAGGCTCGCCAGTTTGTCGTGACCATTGCGTCGCGACTCCGGGATTACTTCGTGGGTCACCACCAGCAACATCGCCCCGGCCGCCAGCGCCAATCCGAGGGGCAACAGCAACTCCGCCAGGCTGACCAGCCATGCACACAGCAGTGCAAACACCGGTTCAACCAGCCCCGATGCCGCCCCGATCAGAAACGCCTTGACCCGCGACATCCCTGCTCCGGCCAGCACCAGCGCAATCACCAACCCTTCCGGCACATCCTGCAAGGCGATGCCCATCGCCAGGCTGTCAGCGTCCGGCATGCCGCCGCCCGCGGAGACGCCGACGGCCATGCCTTCCGGGATGTTATGGGCAATGATGGCAAACACGAACAGCCAGATCCGCGGGGGAATCACTGGATGCTCGACGGTGCCGATGAGCATTTCCGGTGAAGCGCCGGACACCTTGCGGTCCACCAGATACAGACCGAAAGCACCGAGCATGATGCCGAAACAGATCAGACCACTGGCACCCCAAGGGCTCAGGCCAAGGCTTTCTGCGGCGGCAATCCCCGGCACGATCAGCGAAAAAGCAGTCGCCGCCAGCATCACGCCGGCACCAAACCCCAGCAGCGTGTCGCCCAATGCCTGAGGCATGTTGCGGATCACCAGCACCGGAACCGCCCCGAGTGCCGTGCCGAGCGCGCAGATTGCACCGCCCTGCAATGCCCGGGACAGTTTCGGCTCCAGGTCCAGCCATTCGAGTCCGTGAGCCACCAGCAAGGCCATGCCCGCCAACAGCAGCAGCGACCCGAATGCGTAACGAAACATACGCCCACTTCCGATCGCCAGTGTTTCAGTGCCCATAGTCAGCCTTGGATTGTTTTTATAGGAGACTTAAACCAGTGCAGCCTGATAACGCGCAGCGACTTCAGGCCAATTGATCACGTTGTAGAACGCGCTGATGTATTCCGGGCGGCGGTTCTGATAACGCAGGTAGTAGGCGTGTTCCCACACATCAAGTCCGAGAATCGGCGTATTGCCGCCCATCAGCGGGCTGTCCTGGTTGCCGCTGCTTTCCACCACCAGTTTTTTGTCCGGGGTCACGCTGAGCCAGGCCCAGCCGCTGCCGAAACGGGTCAGCGCGGCTTTGGTGAAAGCATCCTTGAAGCTGTCGAGGCCGCCCAGTTGCTCATCGATCGCCCTGGCCAGCGCGCCGTCCGGCTTGCCGCCACCGCCTGGCACCATCACTTCCCAGAACAGCGAATGGTTGGCATGCCCGCCGCCCTGATTGATCACCGCCGCACGCAGTTTTTCAGGCAGTTGCTGGACGCTGGCCACCAGTTTTTCCACCGGCCATTCGGCGTACTCCGTGCCCTCGACCGCGGCGTTCAGGTTGTTGATATAGGTCTGGTGATGCTTGGTGTAGTGGATCTCCATGGTCTGCGCATCGATGTGCGGTTCCAGTGCATCGTAGGCGTAAGGCAAGGCTGGCAGGGTAAAAGCCATTTCAGTGGACTCCATGGTGATGTTGGGCAGGCACGCGACGCGCATTGCCGGTATCCGGGTGCAGCAGACGCTGGGTGCGCGGGTATTCGCCGTGTTCGCTGATGAAATTGAGCAGTTCGACATAGGTCTTGCTGCTCTGGCGCAACGCCGCCTCACGCAGGGCCGGGCGCAGGCGCTCGTTCTGCATGGTCTGCAACAGGCGCTGGTGGATCGCGCACAGATATTCGGCGCTCTCCTCCGGCTGGTTCAGGCGCAGATGCAGGTCGGCCAGGTTGTGATGGGAGATGACGCAGGCCGCCACCGCTTCGTCGGCATCGGCCCAGCGCTCGAACAGCACTTGAGCCAGGGCCAGCGCTTGCAGATAGGCCTCGCGGGCGTCGATCAGCTCGCCCAGCATGAAGCAGCGATTGGCCCGTTCGATCGTGCGTTTCCAGTGCTCCATGATGAGTCTCCAAAGCGGTTGCGGTGTTTACACGCCGCCGGCGGTGAGTTTCTCGGGATTGAGCAACTCTTCCAGTTGGCTGCGCGACAGGTCGGTGTGCTCCAGCGCGACGTCGATCACCGGACGGCCCTGTTTGTAGGCCTGCTTGGCGATTTCGGCGGCTTTCTGGTAACCGATGATCGGGTTGAGTGCGGTCACCAGAATCGGGTTGCGCGACAGCGCTTCCTTGAGGCGCGACTCGTTGACCTTGAAGCTGGCAATCGCCTTGTCACCCAGCAGACGGCTGGAGTTGGCCAGCAATTCGATGCTGCTCAACAGGTTCTGGGCGATGATCGGCAGCATCACGTTCAGTTCGAAATTGCCCGACTGACCGGCGATGGTGATCACCGAGTCATTGCCGATCACTTGCGCGGCGACCATGGCGGTGGCTTCCGGAATCACCGGATTGACCTTGCCCGGCATGATCGATGACCCCGGCTGCAGGCCTTCCAGCTCGATTTCGCCGAGGCCGGCGAGCGGGCCAGAGTTCATCCAGCGCAGGTCGTTGGCGATTTTCATCAGCGATACGGCGGTGGCCTTGAGCTGACCCGACACGGCCACGGCAGTGTCCTGCGAGCCGATCAGCGCGAACAGATCCTTGCCGGGGGTGAATTGCACGTTGGTCAATTGACTCAACTGGCGGCTGAATCGCGCGGCGAATTCCGGATGTGCATTGATCCCCGTGCCGACCGCCGTGCCACCCTGAGCCAGGGATTGCAGGCTTGGCAACAAGTCCTGCAGGTGACCGATGTTGGCCTTGAGCTGCTGCGCCCAGCCATTGAGCACCTGACTCATGCGCACCGGCATGGCGTCCATCAGGTGGGTGCGACCGGTTTTGACGTGGTGGTGGACTTGTTCAGACTTGCGTTCGATCACTTGCACCAGGTGCAGCAGCGCCGGCAGCAGTTGTTCATGCAGGGCCAGCGCGGCGCTGACGTGGATGGTGGTTGGGATGATGTCGTTGCTGCTCTGCCCGCAGTTGACGTGATCGTTGGCGTTCACCGGCTCGTCGAGCAGGCGGCTGGCCAGCGTGGCGATCACTTCGTTGGCGTTCATGTTGGAGCTGGTGCCGGAACCGGTCTGGAAGATATCCACCGGAAAATGCTGCATGAAGTCGCCTTCAAGCAGACCCTGGGCCGCGTCGCTGATGGCTTTGCCTTGCGCAGCGCTGATCTGGTTGAGTTCGACGTTGGCCCGGGCTGCAGCGGCCTTGGCCAGAATCAGGGCGCGAATGAACTGGGTCGGCATCGGCTTGCCGCTGATCGGGAAATTGTCCACTGCGCGCTGGGTTTGCGCGCCGTAGAGAGCGTCCACCGGCACCTGCAGTTCGCCCATGCTGTCGCGCTCAATACGTGTCTTGGTCATCGGTAAATCCTTGGACTAATTCAATGAGAGGAATCGAGGGTTGCAACTCGCAAGTGGCGAGCTGCCAGGTGTAGCTTTGCCAGCGTTTGAGCCGGCATTTGCACAGGGACAGGCGCTCCATTTCACGCAATGGACGCCAGGCTTGATCGAGACAGAGGCTGCGCCAGTGCCACGGCAACGCGATGTCGGTGGCCGTGTCGAGCAGCAGACGGAAAGAAGTTTCAGCGACAGTCCAGGGCGAGGTCGCCGTGCAGCAGGCCAGATACCGGCCTTCGGCCAGGTAGTGTTCGATCAGACGCGGTTCGTCGGGATCCATGGCGCAACGGATCTGGCGACTCATCCAGCGCCAGCTTTCGAGGTACGGCTGCTCGTGCAAGGCAGAACTCATGATCCTGGGCTCATCCGATAATGAGATTTATTATTAGATGATAATGAGAACCAAAACAAGAGCAGCTTTTTAGCTGGCCTGATCGGCCCGAAAGATTTGCGGACACAAAAAAAGGCGCGCCACCCAATCGGATGGCGCGCCTTTTGTGTACGTGCCTGGGGCTTAACTGCCCGCGACGGTCATCTTCTCGATCAATACCGAACCGGTGCGGATGTTGCTGCGCAGCTCCAGATCGTTACCGACCGCGACGATCTGCTTGAACATGTCGCGCATGTTGCCGGCAATGGTCACTTCCTGCACCGCGAACTGGATTTCACCGTTCTCGACCCAGAAACCCGCCGCACCACGCGAGTAATCGCCGGTGACCATGTTCAGGCCATGGCCCATCAGCTCGGTGACCAGCAACCCACGGCCCATACGTCGCAACAGTGCTGCCTGGTCTTCATCGCCATGGGTGACGAACAGGTTGTGCACCCCGCCCGCGTTGGCGGTGCTCGGCATGCCGAGTTTACGACCGGAATAAGTGCCGAGGATGTACGACACCAACTCGCCCTTTTCGACGAACGGTTTGGCATAGGTCGCCAGACCGTCACCGTCGTACGATGCACTGCCCATGGCGCGCATCAGGTGCGGACGCTCGTCGATGGTCAGCCATTCAGGGAACAGCTTCTGCCCCAGCGTGCCTTCGAGGAACGACGATTTGCGGTACAGGCTGCCGCCGGAAATCGCCGACAGGAAACTGCCAAACAACCCGCCCGCCAGCTCGGCGGAAAACAGCACCGGCACTTCGCAAGTCGGTACCGGGCGCGCGCCCAGTCGGCTCGCCGCTCGCTGTGCAGCGCGCTGACCGATGCTCACCGGGTCGGCCAGCAAACTGCCCTGGCGGTTCACGTCGTACCAGTAATCACGCTGCATCTGGCCATCGGCCTCGGCGATCATCACGCAGCTCAGGCTGTGTCGAGTCGAGGCGTAACCACCGATGAAACCGTGGCTGTTGCCATACACGCGGCAACCCTGATGAGTGCTGAGGGTGGTGCCATCGGCATTCTTGATCCGCGCATCGGTGTCGAACGCAGCGGCTTCACAGAGCAGCGCCTTCTCGATGGCTTGTTCCGGGGTGATGTCCCATTGGTGGAACAGGTCGAAATCCTGAATATCCCTGGCCATCAGCGCGGCATCGGCCAGCCCCGAAGCTTCGTCTTCGGAGGTGTGCTTGGCAATCGCCAGCGCCGCAGCGACGGTCTCGCGAATCGCATCGGGCCCGGTGGCGGAAGTGCTGGCAGAACCCTTGCGCTGGCCGACATACAGCGTGATGCCGAAGCCCTGATCGCGGTTGAACTCGACCGTTTCGACTTCACGTTGACGCACCGACGTCGACAGGCCCTGCTCCAGCGACACCGCTACTTCGCAGGCACTGGCACCCTGACGCTTGGCTTCGGCGATGATCTGCTCGACCTGTTCCTGCAGTGCCGGCAATGCCTGTGGGCCGACGCTTTCAACTGCACTCATGCTCATCTCCACTCAAATTCTGCTTTCGGCTGGGGCCTTCGAGCGACCGGGCCGGACAAGCGGCCCCCGACTGGTTATCATGGCGGCGTTTCTTTGCGGACTGCCACCATGGTTGATTCTTACGACGACTCCCTCGATACGGGAGAAAAAAGCAAATCCCAGGTCAAACGCGAGCTGCATGCTCTGGTTGACCTTGGCGAGCGCCTTACAACGCTCAAGCCCGACTTGCAGGCGAAACTGCCATTGACCGACGCCTTGCGCCGGGCCCTGGCCGATGCGCCCAAGCACACCGCGAACATCGCGCGTAAACGGCACTTGCAGTTCATCGGCAAACTGATGCGCGATCAGGACACTGACGCCATTCTCACCTTGCTCGATCAACTCGATGCCTCTACCCGTCAGTACAACGAGCGTTTCCACAACCTCGAACGCTGGCGTGACCGCCTGATCGGCGGTGACGATGCCGTGCTGGAGAAATTCGTCGTCGAGTACCCGGACGCCGACCGCCAGCAACTGCGTTCCCTGATCCGTCAGGCCCAGCACGAGGTTGCGCAAAACAAACCTCCTGCCTCGAGCCGCAAGATCTTCAAGTACATCCGTGAGCTGGACGAGACTCAACGCGGTCTGCGTTGATATTCGCCACCGGGTGGCCGCACTGCGCGCCACCCGAAGCTCCATCCCTTCTTATGCGCCCGTGCCACCCACGGTGATCGCATCGATTTTCAGCGTCGGCTGACCTACGCCCACCGGCACCGATTGCCCATCCTTGCCGCAAGTCCCCACACCGCTGTCCAGCGCCAGATCGTTACCGACCATCGACACCCGGCTCATCGCTTCCGGACCGTTGCCGATCAACGTCGCGCCTTTGACCGGCGCGGTGATCTTGCCGTCCTCGATCAGATAAGCCTCGCTGGTGGAGAACACGAACTTGCCGCTGGTGATGTCGACTTGACCGCCACCAAGGTTGGCGCAGTAGATACCCTTCTTCACCGACGCAATGATTTCCGCCGGATCGCTCTGGCCACCTAGCATGTAAGTGTTGGTCATCCGCGGCATCGGCAGGTGCGCGTAGGATTCGCGGCGACCGTTGCCGGTGCGGGCCACGCCCATCAGGCGCGCATTGAGCTTGTCCTGCATATAGCCCTTGAGCACGCCGTTTTCGATCAGCGTGGTGCACTCGGTCGGCGTGCCTTCATCGTCGACGCTCAGGGAACCGCGACGACCGGCCAACGTGCCGTCATCGACGATGGTGCAGAGCTTGGAAGCAACCATCTCGCCCATGCGCCCGCTGTAGGCAGAGCTGCCCTTGCGGTTGAAATCGCCTTCCAGACCGTGGCCGACCGCTTCGTGAAGCAGCACGCCGGACCAACCCGAACCCAGAACAACCGGCAAGGTGCCGGCCGGTGCCGGAATCGCTTCCAGATTCACCAGCGCCTGACGCAACGCTTCACGGGCATAACCCATGGCTCGGTCTTCGGCGAGGAAATAACGGTAGTCGGTACGCCCGCCGCCGCCATGGCCGCCTCGTTCGCGACGACCGTTCTGCTCGACGATCACACTGACGTTGAATCGCACCAAAGGACGCACGTCGGCAGCCAGGCCACCGTCGGTGGAGGCCACCAGAATCCGCTCCCAGACCCCGGCCATGCTCACGCTGACCTGCTGGATACGCGGATCGAGGGCGCGAGTGGCAACATCGATGCGCTTGAGCAGTTCGACTTTTTCGGCGCGGCTCAGCACTTCCAGCGGGTTGTCCGGCGCATACAACTGGGCGACGTCCTGCGTGCTGAACGCCTGCACGGTGCCGTTCTGCCCGGCACGGGAAATCGAACGGGCCGCACGGGCCGCCGCGCCAAGGGCTTCGAGGGTGATCGCGTTGCTGTAGGCAAAACCGGTTTTTTCGCCGGACTGCGCACGCACACCAACACCCTGATCGAGGTTGAAACTGCCTTCCTTGACGATGCCGTCTTCCAGCGACCAGGACTCGGAAATCTGCCCCTGGAAATACAGGTCGGCCGCATCGATGCCTGGACCCGCCAGATCACCGAGCACGCCTTGCAGGCTCTCGATCGTCACGCCGCCAGGCGCCAACAGGTGATCACTGACTGAGGACAACAACTCGCTCATAGGTTTTACGCCTTAAATTCGTGTTCTGAAGCAGGTCGCTGTGCGCCCTGCGAAAAAAACCGCCGATGACCCGTCACCGGCATTCGCGCCCGGATGGACGCCTGTTCGTCACTGTCGCGCTCGGCCAGCAACACGGCTTCGCCTTGTTCCTGTTGCGCCAGCACGCGGCCCCACGGATCGATAATCGCCGCACGGCCAAAGGTTTCCCGCGGCCCCGGATGCACCCCGCCCTGGGCCGCCGCCAGCACGTAGCACTGGGTTTCAATCGCCCGCGCACGGATCAACACGTCCCAGTGCGCCGCACCGGTCACCGCGGTGAAGGCCGACGGCGCGGTAATCAGTTCAGCCCCGGCAGCCCGCAATTCGCTGTACAGCTCCGGGAAGCGCAGGTCGTAACACACCGTCAGACCGATTCGACCGACCGGCGTGTCCGCAACCACCACGCCACTGCCATAAGCATAGTCATCGGATTCACGGTAACGGCCGCGATTGTCCGCAACATCCACATCAAACAGATGCAACTTGTCATAGCGCGCAACGATTTCGCCCTGATCGTCCACCAACAACGAGCAGGCATGGGACTTCGCCTCGGGTTGCCCCGCCGGCGGCAACGGCAAGGTGCCGGCCACTATCCATAACTTGAGGTCGCGCGCGGTCTGTTTCAACCACGGCAGGATCGGTCCTTCGCCAAGTGCTTCGGCACGGCCGATATCGGCGATGTCGCGACGCCCCATGGCGGCGAAGTTTTCCGGCAGCACCGCCAGCTTCGCGCCAGCGTTGGCCGCTTGTTCGAGCAAGCGTCGGGCATCGCGCAGATTGGCCAGCACGTCGCTCTGGCTGACCATTTGAATCACCGCTAAAGACATGGCGAACTCCGCAAGAGGTAGGCAGCCATGCTACTCCATCGGTTTGCGGCCTGGCTGATCAAAAAGGCTTGTCGAAGGTGATTTTCGGCTCTTTCCACGGGCCTTTGACGGTGTATTTGACGCTGGCGAACCGCGCGACGCGATCACCGATCAGTTTGTCGATCAGGAACAGCGCCCCGCCGACCGCCGGTGCACCGACGATCAACGCGGCAATCGGCAGGTTGTTGGTCACCGGCAAGGTCACCAGCAACCGGGCATCGACCTGATCGCCGACCAGATCCAGCGTGCCGTTGAGTTCAAGATTGCTCGATGGCCCGGTCAGTTTGATCGGCTCCTGCGTCACGTAGACGCCGTTGTTCGCTACCAGCAATCCCTTGACCCGGTCATAGCTCAAACCTTTGCCGAACAGGTCAGAGAAATCGAGGCGCAGACGCCGGCCGATGGAATTGAAGTTGAGCAGACCGAACACTCGCAGCGCCTGAGCACCGCCCTCGACTTCGACGAACTGCCCCTTGTTCAGCGACGCATCGAGCGTGCCGGAGAAGCGCTTGGTCGCCAGCCACGCCGGTGAACCCGGCCAGCGGCCGTCGACATCCATGTGGAACTCTTCGCTGGTCACGCTCGGCGCAAAGCCCCAGCCCTTGAGCACGTCGGCGAGATTCTTGCCGCCAATCCGGCCCTTGTACCAACTGCTGGTGGCACCGGGCGTCCCCTCCCAGCCACCGCTGCCCTGCAACAGAATGCCCTTGAGACCCAGATCGAGGTTGTTCAGGGCGATACCCTTGGCGGTCGGACGGACTTTCAGCGACCAGCCACCGACCAGGTCCTGTCCCTGGAACAGCTGATTGATGGTGATGTCCAGCGCCGGGATCTTGGTTGGATCGACCGAGGCCAGAGGGTCAGGTGCGTTATCGTCGGCCTGCACCGTCGGGTCCGGTGCCGGCAAACGCACGTATTGAAGGTTCACCACAATCGGCGCGCTTTTGGCGTCGGGAATGCCGACCGTGCCTTTGGCCTGTTGACTGTCGAGGGCCAGCGCCCAGGCGCCGGGCTTGCGATCCAGTTGCACCGCCGCCTGATCCAGCGTGGTGCCGAAGGCGGTGAGTTTGCCGATCTTGAAATCTGCGCTGCTGAGCAGTTGCTTGGCGCTGCCGCCCGGATCCTGACCGGCGTACTTGTCCACCAGATCCTGCCAGGGTTTGACGTCCAGTTCGGACAACACACCGCGTATCCGCAGGCCTTTGTTTCCCGGCAACACGGCCTCACCGGTACCGAGGAACAACTCGCCACGGCCATCGGCGAAATTGCTCGGTGGCGCGGCGAAGGTGAAGTTGGCCAGTTGATCGTAATTGACCCAGTAACGCCGCTCCTGACCTTGCAGCGTCATGCGGAACACCGTGTCACGCCCGACATCGGCGGTCATGCCGAACGGCGCGGGCAGATTCACCGCCACACCCTTCAGGTTGGAGCTGACCATCAATTGGCTGTCGGCACCGTCCAGGTTCACTTGCAATTGATAGGGAATCGTCCCGGACACCGGCAACGGCTGAGTCACGCCGAGCCAGTCGGTGAGTTTCTTGACTTCGACCTGCCCCGACGCCGCTACCCGGGTCTTGAGCTTGCCGGGGCCGCCATCGGCGAAGATCTGCGCGGTGACTGGTTTGTCGAAGGCCCGGGCACTGATGTTCTGCCCGCTCAGACCCTTGGCGCTGTCGAAGCGGAAGTCACCCTTGAGCTGGCTCAACTCCAGTTTCGGCTCAGCCAGTTTCAGTCGCGCATTGGCAGTCTTGAAGTCCACGAGGATCTTCGGCTGATCGCCCTTGGCCAACGGCACATCCAGTTTGAGTTTGCCTTGCAGGTCGCCCTCGCCTTCCCAGCCGGCGAAGGTGTCGGCGGTGCCGATCGGCGCCTCCTGGAGAATTTTCAAGCCGTCGCCCAGTCCGCCGGCAAACCCGCCGTCGAGGTACATATGGCTGTGCTCGCCGCTCGGCACGTGGGGGATATTGACGAAGACGTCGCTGACCTGAGTGTCGAGCAACTGGCCTTTGCTGGCGACGATCCGCACACCGCTGTCCTCGATGAACACATCACCGCTGACCTTGCTCACGTGCGGCCAGCCAGGCTGGAATGCGAGTTCGGCATCGTGCACCTTGAAAAACAGGCTGATGCTGCGATCCGCATCTGCGGCGCCTTTGTTCAGGGAACCCTGATACTGGAAGAACCCCTGATCCACCGCGCCTTTGAGAATCGCGGTACGCAGCCATTCGTCCAGAGACGGGCTCAGTACCTCGGGCAAGTACTTGGCGGTGTAGCGACCGTCGCCTTCCACCAGCCCGACCCGCAGGTCCATGTAGTCTTCCTGGGTATGGTCGAAATGCAGGCGGATCAGGAAGTCGCCGGCGATCTTGCCTTCCTCGCCGAGCACCTTCAGGTACGGTGCGATCAGCGTGAAACCTTCGCTATCGAGCTTCCAGGTCAATCGGGCATTGGCCTGGATGTATTGCCATGGCTTGGCAAAAATCGGATCGAGGTGCAGGACAAAGTCCTTGCTGTCCATGCGCAACTCACCGCCGCCGAGGTTGCCGGTCAGGCTGCCGCTGACATTCCGCGCGGCCGGCGCGCCGTGATAGGCGTCAAAACCGATCTGATCGAGGTTGGCGGCGAAACTGAATTTGCTGTCGTCGGTGGCGTTGGGCCGGAAATCCAGCAGCACATTGCGCAAGCCACCGGTCACTTTCAGATGCTCGACCACGGTGGCAAAGCCCTGCGGCAGCGGGCCCAATGCATTGAGCAACGGAGTGATCGGCGTCAGATCGAGGCGATCGGCCTGCAGATGCCAGAGCTCATCGACCTTGTCGGTGGCGGCGGTCTGCTTGACCTGAACACGGGACTCCCAGCGGGTCTCGCCAAAATTCATCGCCAGCGAATCGAGGGTGACAGTCGCGCCCTCGGCACTGCGCTGGAAGTAACCGTTGAGCGCCAGATTGTTGATCTGGATCGGCTTGCGCTCGGCGTAGGCACCAGTCAGTTGCGGAGCGTTGAGGCGAATGGCGGCGCTTTGCAACGCGCCCTCGCTCCAGTTGACCCACAACTCGCCGCCGGCCTTGATCTCGGAGAAATTCCACTGCTGGGTCAGGCGCTCGGGCAGCCATTTGGCCCAGTCGCTTTGCGGCAGGCTGACGTAGCCCTCGACCGCGCTGTCCTGCAACTGGCTGGCACGAATCCGCGTACGCAGGCTCAGTGCAACGGGTTGCCCGTCGGGCAAGGTCAGTCGCGCGTCGAGGCGCTGGCGATTGAGACCGGTCTTGAGATTGAGCCCGACATAAGTGAACGTCAGCGGCGCCTGCTCCCGCGGTTGCAAGGTCACCTGGCTGTCGAGCACCGACAGTTGCTGGACCATTTGCATACGGTTGAACAGTTGCTCGGGATCCATGGGCTGATCCTGCTGCACCGGCAATCCTTCGAGCGCCCATTGGCCATCTTCACCTTCCTTGAGGCTGATCTTCAGACCATTGAGTTCAAGGTGCGCGATACGCACTTCGCGAGCCAGCAGACTGGCCCACAGATCCGGCACGGCACGCACCCGATCCAGGCGCAGCGCATTGGCACCGTCGCCGACCATCACGTCGTGGGCCAGCAGGATCGGCGCAAATCCGCTCCAGTTGCCTTCCAGCTCACCGATCTGCAACGGCATGCCCAAGGCTGCGCTGGCCTTGTCTTCGATGTCGGTACGGTATTCGGCCACCAGTGGCGTGAGTTCCCGGCCGAGGCTGACGTACAACGCCATCAACACCAGAACCAACGCGCACAGGCCCAGACCCCAACGGGTCAGTGCGGCCAGAATGCGTGTCAGACGTTCCATGTCAGTTGGCTCCCATGGCAAAAATACTGCAAAAAGCTGAGGCCAGCCGTTTCAGGAAATAGGTGACGCAGGGGATCAGAGCAGCACCACGTCATATTGTTCCTGGGAATACATGGTTTCCACCTGGAAGCGTATGGTGCGCCCGATAAACCCTTCAAGCTCGGCGACGTTACCGGACTCTTCATCGAGCAGCCGGTCGACGACTTTCTGGTTCGCCAGCACACGATAACCCTCGGCCTGATAGGCCCGGGCCTCGCGCAGGATCTCGCGGAAAATCTCGTAGCAAATGGTTTCCGGCGTCTTCAGCTTGCCCCGCCCCTGACAACTGCTGCAAGGCTCGCACAGCACTTGCTCCAGACTTTCGCGGGTACGCTTGCGAGTCATCTGCACCAGACCCAGCTCGGTGATACCGATGATGTTGGTCTTGGCGTGATCGCGCTCCAGCTGTTTTTCCAGGGTACGCAGTACCTGGCGCTGGTGCTCTTCATCTTCCATGTCGATGAAGTCGATGATGATGATCCCGCCCAGATTGCGCAGGCGCATCTGCCGGGCAATCGCGGTGGCCGCTTCGAGGTTGGTCTTGAAGATGGTCTCTTCGAGGTTGCGATGCCCGACGAACGCACCGGTGTTGACGTCGATGGTGGTCATGGCTTCAGCCGGATCCACCACCAGATAACCGCCGGACTTCAGCGGCACCTTGCGTTCAAGGGCTTTCTGGATTTCGTCTTCGACGCCGTACAGGTCGAAAATCGGCCGTTCACCCGGATAGTGTTCCAGACGATCGGCAATTTCCGGCATCAGTTCGGCGACGAACTGCGTGGTTTTCTGGAAGGTTTCCCGGGAGTCGATGCGGATCTTCTCGATTTTCGGGCTGACCAGATCACGCAAGGTGCGCAATGCCAGACCGAGGTCTTCATAGATCACGCTCGGCGCGCCGATGGTCTTGATCTGTTCGCTGATCTGATCCCACAGGCGTCGCAGGTAACGGATGTCCATCAGGATCTCATCGGCCCCGGCACCTTCGGCGGCGGTGCGCAGAATAAAACCACCGGCCTCCTTGATACCTTCTTTGGCCACACAATCGCTGACCACCTGTTTCAGGCGTTCGCGCTCGGCTTCATCTTCGATCTTCAGGGAGATGCCGACGTGGGCGGTGCGCGGCATGTACACCAGATAGCGCGACGGGATCGACAGTTGCGTGGTCAACCGCGCGCCCTTGGAACCGATCGGATCCTTGGTGACTTGCACCACCAGGCTCTGACCTTCATGCACCAGGGCGCTGATGCTTTCCACTGCCGGGCCTTCGCGCAGAGAGATTTCCGAGGCGTGAATGAACGCCGCACGGTCCAGGCCGATGTCGACGAATGCCGCCTGCATGCCCGGCAATACCCGTACTACCTTGCCTTTATAGATGTTGCCGACGATCCCGCGTTTTTGCGTGCGCTCGACATGCACTTCTTGCAGCACACCGTTTTCGACCACCGCCACGCGCGATTCCATCGGCGTGATGTTGATCAGAATCTCTTCACTCATGGCAGGGTCTCGTTCAGGCATGTTCACGATAATGGCCGCATCTTGTTCCGTTCGACGCTTACTGCGCACTCAGGTTTTGCCAACAGGGTATGCCGAAATGGCCGAGCAGTTCTGCGCTTTCGCACACCGGCAATCCCACGACAGCCGAATAACTGCCGTTGAGACCGGCGACAAACACTGCGCCCAGCCCCTGAATACCGTAACCGCCGGCCTTGTCCCGAGGTTCGCCGCTGGCCCAGTAGGCGGCGGCTTCTTCGCGACTGATCTCCCGGAACCGTACCAGACTGCGTACCACTTGCGACTCGCAGCGCTCACCATCGAGCACGGCGATGGCGGTCAGCACTTCGTGCTCCTTGCCGGATAACATCATCAGCATGGCGCATGCATCGGCTTCGTCCACCGGTTTGCCGAGAATTTTGCCGTCCAGCACCACGGCAGTGTCGGCGCCCAGCACGCAAAATGGCGTGTCGCAGACGACAGAGCACCGCCCGGCCTCGGCCTTGCCGCGCGCCAGGCGCTCGACATAGGCCGTTGGGGATTCATTGGCTAAAGGGGTTTCATCGATGTCCGCACTGATGGCGGTGAACGGAACGCCGATCTGCGTGAGCAGCTCACGCCGACGCGGCGATCCAGAGGCGAGGTAAAGCGACTTCATCCAAACATCTCCCTGTTGAGTGCCCTGCCTCATGGCACCGGTACGGGCCCATGCCTGACCGAATCAGTTGATTTTGTAGCGTCGGCGCAATCCACGCAAAGCGAAGCTGACCCACGGCCAGAGCAAGGCGCTGACCAGTGCCGGCAGCACCAGCGCCAGGGTCGGCTGGCGATTGCCGGTCAGGGCACTGAGCCACAATTGCACAAGCTGCGCGAGACCGAAGATCACCAGGATGACCAGGCACTGCTGCCACATCGGGAACATCCGCAGGCGTTGCTGCAACGACAGCACCAGGAACGTGATCAGCGTCAGGATCAACGCGTTCTGTCCCAGCAGCGTGCCGTACAGCACGTCTTCAGCAAGCCCGAGGCAAAATGCGGTGACCATGCCGACCTTCTGCGGCAGGGCCAAGGCCCAGAATGCCAGGAGCAGGGCCAGCCAGAGCGGGCGCAGGATTTCCATGAATTGCGGCAGCGGCGACACGCTGAGCAGCATGCCGATCAGAAACGTCAGCCAGACGATCCAGCCGTTTCGGGAGGCTTTGACACCGACCATTATTCTCGTCCCCCAGTGGTAGCCGGCGCAGTGACAGGCGGTTTGGCGGCCGGCCGTGCGCTGGCAGGCTGAGCGGCTGGCGGCTTGCTGGCTGCCGGCGTCGCTGCGGGTGGTTTGGCCGGCGTCGCTGGCGGTTTGCTCGCGGCGGGTTTGGCTGGCGTAGCAGCAGCGGGTGCAGCAGGTGTGCTGGCCGCAGCAGGTGCTTGAGCCTGAGCCGGTGTATTCACCGTTTTCGGCACAGTGGCTGGAATGATCGGGCCACCACCAAACGCATCAAGGTTTTCCTGAGCCTGCGCCGCATCGTTGGCACGCTCTTCAGCTGTACGGTTGTCGCTGAACACCAGCAACAGGTAGCGGCTGCGGTTCAGCGCAGCCGTCGGTACGGCGCGGACAATGGCGAATGGCTGGCCGGAATCGTGGATCACTTCCTTGACCGTCGCCACCGGGTAGCCGGCCGGGAAGCGCTGGCCCAGGCCGGAGCTGACCAGCAGATCGCCTTCTTTGACATCGGCCGTATCGGCCACATGGCGCAGTTCCAGACGCTCAGGGTTACCGGTGCCGCTGGCAATCGCCCGCAGACCGTTACGGTTCACCTGCACAGGAATGCTGTGGGTCGAGTCGGTCAGCAGCAAGACACGGGAGGTGTACGGCATCAGTTCGACCACCTGCCCCATCAGGCCGCGTGCATCAAGCACCGGCTGACCGAGCACCACGCCGTCGCGCTCACCTTTATTGATGATGATGCGATGGGTGAAGGGATTCGGGTCCATGCCGATCAGCTCGGCCACTTCGACCTTCTCGTTGACCAGCGCGGAGGAATTGAGCAACTCGCGCAGACGGACGTTCTGCTCGGTGAGGGCGGCAAGCTTTTGCATGCGGCCCTGCAACAGCAGGTTCTCGGTCTTGAGTTTTTCGTTTTCGGCGACCAGCTCAGTGCGGCTGCCGAACTGACTGGCGACACCTTCCCACAGCCTGCCGGGCAGGTCGGTGATCCAGTAAGCGTCCATCAGCACCAGCGACATCTGGCTGCGGGCAGGCTTGAGCAGGCTGAAACGGGCATCGACCACCATCAGCGCGACCGACAGCACGGCCAGCACCAACAAGCGCACGCCCAGTGAGGGGCCCTTGGCGAAAAGCGGTTTAATAGGCCGCTCCTCCCAGGCAAATGTTCTGTTTATTCATACGGCATCAAACCGGCCTGGATGAAGACTGACAGAAGATAAACGCCAACAGGCAGCACTGCAAAGTGCTGCCTGCGCGCTCACCCATGTAATGCAATCCGCGACTTATTCGCTGGAGAGCAGGTCCATGGTGTGCTTGTCCATCATTTCCAATGCACGGCCACCGCCGCGAGCAACACAGGTCAGCGGGTCTTCGGCAACGATCACCGGCAGACCGGTTTCCTGGGCCAGCAACTTGTCGAGGTCACGCAGCAGCGCGCCACCACCGGTCAGCACCAGGCCACGCTCGGCGATGTCGGAAGCCAGTTCCGGCGGCGATTGCTCCAGGGCGCTTTTCACGGCCTGAACGATAGTTGCCAGGGACTCTTGCAGAGCTTCCAGCACTTCATTGGAGTTCAGGGTGAATGCGCGTGGAACGCCTTCGGCCAGGTTGCGACCGCGAACGTCGACTTCGCGAACTTCGCCGCCCGGGTAGGCCGTACCGATTTCCTGCTTGATGCGCTCGGCGGTGGATTCGCCGATCAGGCTGCCGTAGTTGCGACGCACGTAAGTGATGATCGCTTCGTCGAAGCGGTCGCCGCCAACGCGGACGGATTCGGCGTAGACCACACCGTTCAGGGAGATCAGCGCGATTTCGGTAGTACCACCACCGATATCCACGACCATCGAGCCGCGTGCTTCTTCAACCGGCAGGCCGGCACCGATCGCAGCAGCCATCGGCTCTTCGATCAGGAACACTTCACGCGCACCGGCACCAAGGGCCGATTCACGGATGGCACGACGCTCAACCTGGGTGGACTTGCATGGAACGCAGATCAGCACACGAGGGCTAGGCTGCAGGAAGCTGTTTTCGTGAACCTTGTTGATAAAGTATTGCAGCATCTTTTCGCAGACGCTGAAGTCGGCAATGACGCCGTCCTTCATCGGACGAATGGCAGCAATGTTGCCCGGCGTACGGCCGAGCATGCGCTTGGCCTCGGTGCCGACAGCAACGACACTTTTCTGGTTACCGTGTGTCCGAATGGCCACAACCGATGGCTCATTCAGGACGATACCGCGCTCGCGCACGTAAATAAGGGTGTTGGCAGTGCCCAGGTCAATGGAAAGATCGCTGGAAAACATGCCACGCAGTTTCTTGAACATGGGAAAGGGACCCTAGGCAACGCGTGGGTAAAAAAGTGCGGCAAACTCTAACAACGACAGGGATTTTGGGCAAGGCGCCAATATGTTAAATTGGCCGCTTTTCTGTGCACCAAGCCCCACAATCGCGGCCTTATGACCGTAGAAGTGCGGTAGTGTTCCGACAATCTAACACACGGACGCCGTCCGTCCTGTTTTCCACTGGAGAAACCCGATGGCGCTAGAACGCTCCGACGTGGAAAAAATCGCTCATCTGGCCAGCCTTGGCCTTAATGATGCCGATCTTCCACAAATCACTTCGGCCCTCAACAGCATTCTCGGGCTGGTCGACGAAATGCAGGCGGTCAATACCGATGGTATCGAGCCGCTGGCCCACCCGCTGGAAGCCAGTCAGCGCCTGCGCGCCGACGTCGTGACCGAGACGAATAACCGCGAGGCCTATCAGTCCATCGCACCAGCGGTCGAAAACGGCCTGTATCTGGTTCCGAAAGTCATCGACTAAAGGGAAAGAGCCTGCAATGCATCAAATGACTCTGGCCGAGATCGCCCGCGGTCTCGCCGATAAAAAGTTTTCTTCCGAAGAGCTGACCAAAGTCCTGCTGGCGCGCATTACCCAGCTCGACCCGCAGCTCAACAGTTTCATCAGCCTCACCGAAGAGCTGGCCCTCGAGCAGGCGAAAGCCGCCGACGTGCGCCGGGCCAACGGTGAGAGCGGCGCGCTGCTTGGTGCGCCGATCGCCCACAAAGACCTGTTCTGCACCCAAGGCATCCGCACCAGCTGCGGCTCGAAGATGCTCGACAACTTCAAGGCTCCGTACGACGCCACCGTGGTTGCCAAACTGGCCGCCGCCGGCACCGTGACTCTGGGCAAGACCAACATGGACGAATTCGCCATGGGTTCGGCCAACGAGTCGAGCTGGTACGGCGCGGTGAAAAACCCGTGGAACCTGGAACACGTACCGGGCGGTTCGTCCGGTGGTTCGGCGGCGGCCGTTGCCGCTCGTCTGTTGCCTGCGGCTACCGCGACCGACACCGGCGGCTCGATCCGCCAACCGGCCGCGTTCACCAACCTCACCGGCCTGAAACCGACCTACGGTCGTGTTTCGCGCTGGGGCATGATCGCTTACGCCTCCAGCCTCGATCAGGGCGGCCCGTTGGCTCGCACCGCCGAAGACTGCGCGATTTTGTTGCAAGGCATGGCTGGCTTCGATCCGAACGACTCCACCAGCATCGATGAGCCGGTGCCGGACTACGCCGCCGGTCTGAATGGCTCGCTGCAAGGCCTGCGCATCGGCGTGCCGAAGGAATACTTCGGTGCCGGTCTCGACCCGCGCATTGCCGATCTGATCCAGAACAGCATCAAAGAGCTGCAGAAGCTCGGTGCCGTGATCAAGGAAATCAGCCTGCCGAACATGCAGCACGCGATTCCTGCGTACTACGTGATCGCACCGGCGGAAGCCTCGTCCAACCTGTCGCGTTTCGACGGCGTGCGCTTCGGCCACCGCTGCGCAGACCCGAAGAACCTGGAAGACCTGTACAAACGCTCCCGTGGCGAAGGCTTTGGTGCCGAAGTGCAACGCCGGATCATGGTCGGTGCCTACGCGCTGTCCGCCGGTTACTACGACGCCTACTACCTGAAAGCGCAGAAGATCCGTCGCCTGGTGAAGAACGACTTCATGACGGCCTTTAATGAAGTCGACATCATCCTCGGCCCGACCACGCCAAACCCGGCCTGGAAACTCGGCGCCAAGAACAGCGACCCGGTCGCTGCCTACCTGGAAGACGTCTACACCATCACCGCCAACCTCGCGGGCCTGCCGGGCCTGTCGATGCCGGCCGGTTTCGTCGACGGCCTGCCGGTCGGCGTGCAACTGCTCGCTCCGTATTTCCAGGAAGGCCGTTTGCTCAACGTTGCGCACCAGTATCAGTTGAACACTGACTGGCACACCCGCACCCCAACCGGCTTCTGAGGAGACACACATGCAATGGGAAGTCGTGATCGGGCTGGAGATTCACACCCAGCTCACCACCCGGTCGAAAATCTTTTCCGGTAGTTCCACCACGTTCGGTTCCGAGCCGAACACCCAGGCCAGCCTGATCGACCTGGGCATGCCCGGCGTGCTGCCGGTGCTCAACCAGGAAGCCGTGCGCATGGCGGTGATGTTCGGTCTGGCGATTGACGCCGAGATCGGTCAGCACAACGTGTTCGCCCGCAAGAACTACTTCTACCCGGACCTGCCGAAGGGCTACCAGATCAGCCAGATGGAATTGCCGATCGTCGGCAAGGGCCACCTGGACATCGCCCTGGAAGACGGCACGGTCAAACGCGTCGGCATCACTCGCGCGCACCTGGAAGAAGACGCCGGCAAGAGCCTGCACGAAGAATTCAGCGGTGCCACCGGCATCGACCTGAACCGTGCCGGCACACCGCTGCTGGAAATCGTTTCCGAACCTGACATGCGCAGTGCCAAGGAAGCCGTGGTCTACGTCAAGGCGATCCACGCGCTGGTGCGCTACCTGGGCATCTGCGACGGCAACATGGCCGAAGGCTCGCTGCGTTGCGACTGCAACGTGTCGATCCGTCCGAAAGGCCAGGTTGAATTCGGCACGCGCTGCGAGATCAAGAACGTCAACTCGTTCCGTTTCATCGAGAAGGCGATCAACTCCGAGATCCAGCGTCAGATCGACCTGATCGAAGACGGCGGCAAAGTGATCCAGCAGACCCGTCTGTATGATCCGAACAAGGACGAAACCCGTCCGATGCGCAGCAAGGAGGAAGCCAACGACTACCGTTACTTCCCCGATCCGGACCTGCTGCCGGTGGTCATCGAGGACTCGTTCCTCAACGACGTGCGCGGCACCCTGCCGGAACTGCCACCGCAAAAACGCGAGCGCTTCCAGAGTGCGTTCGGTCTGTCGGCCTACGACGCCAACGTGCTGGCCACCAGCCGTGAGCAGGCGGACTACTTCGAGAAAGTCGCAAGCATCGGCGGCGACGCCAAACTGGCGGCGAACTGGGTGATGGTCGAGTTGGGCAGCCTGCTCAACAAGCAGAACCTGGACATCGAGGATTCGCCGGTTTCGGCCGAGCAGCTGGGCGGCATGCTGCAGCGCATCAAGGACAACACCATCTCCGGCAAGATCGCCAAAGTGGTGTTCGAAGCGATGGCCAACGGCGAAGGCAGCGCAGACGAGATCATCGAAAAACGCGGCCTGAAGCAGGTTACCGACACTGGCGCGATCTCGGCAGTGCTGGACGAAATGCTCGCGGCCAACGCCGAGCAGGTCGAGCAATACCGTGCGGCAGACGAAGCCAAGCGCGGCAAAATGTTCGGCTTCTTCGTCGGTCAGGCCATGAAAGCCTCCAAAGGCAAGGCCAACCCGCAGCAAGTGAACGAACTGCTGAAAAGCAAGCTCGAAGGCTGATGAAAATGGGGCCAGTTCCAACGCCTGGCTCCATTCCCTGTGGGAGCCGGCAGGCTGGCTCCCACATCTGTTTTCGGGAAACCTTTGAATGAAGCGTCTATTCATCAGCTGCGCCCTGCTCTCTCTGCTGGCCGGTTGCGCCAGCACCGATGTCATCGACCCGCACGGTTACGACCAGACCGGCGTCGCCTCCTATTACGGAGCCAAACACCACGGTAAACGCACCGCCAGCGGCGAAGCGTTCAACCAGAATTCCCTGACCGCCGCCCATCGCCAGTTGCCCTTCGGCACGCGGGTGAAGGTCACCAACCTGAAAAACGACAAATCCTGCGTGGTGCGCATCAATGACCGCGGGCCGCACACCCGTGGGCGCATCATCGATGTTTCACGCGAAGCCGCCGAACGTCTCGGCATGATTGGCAGCGGCACGGCACGGGTTCGCGTGCAGGCCCTCGACGACTGATGGAGCGCCCGCCATTTTCGGACTGACCGATTTACCGCTGATCAACGTGATCGAACTGCTCTGTGGGCTGTTCCTGCTGATCGCCGGTGCCGAACTGATGGTGCGCGCCGCCGTGCGCCTGGCTGCGCGCCTGCATGTGCGGCCGCTGATCATCGGCCTGACCATCGTCGCCCTCGGCAGCAGTGCCCCGCAAATGGCGGTCAGCCTGCAAGCAACCCTGACGCACAACCCCGACATCGCCGTCGGCAGCGTGATCGGCAGCAGCATTTTCAACATCCTCGTGACCCTCGGCCTGTCGGCGCTGATCATTCCGCTGCGGGTTTCGCGACAACTGGTGCGTCTGGACATCCCGCTGATGATCGGCGCCAGCCTGCTGGTGTTCGTACTGGCCTGGAATGAGGAGATCGGCCGTTTCGACGGTGTTCTGCTGTTGAGCGCGTTGGGGCTGTATCTCGGCTTGCTGCTGCGCCAGTCGCGCCACTCGGCCCGGCCGCATTCCGATCATCCTCAGACTCAGCCGGCTCCCTGGTTCACCAGCCTGCTGATGATCGTCGCCGGTCTGGCCATGCTGGTGTTCGCCGGGCATTTGCTGCTGGGCGCCGCGGTAGCGGTGGCCACCGATCTCGGGTTCTCCGAGCGCGTCATCGGCCTGACCGTGGTCGCGGTCGGCACCTCGCTGCCGGAGCTCGCCACTTCGTTGATCGCCGCGTTGCGCGGTCAGCGGGACATTGCCGTGGGCAACGTGATCGGCGCCAACCTGTTCAACCTGCTCGGGGTCCTCGGCATCACCGCACTGATCGCACCAACGCCACTCTCCGTGTCGCCGAATGCACTGGATTTCGACCTGCCGGTGATGCTCGGCGTCGCGGCGCTGTGCCTGCCGGTGTTCTATTCCGGCTACCGCGTGACTCGGGCCGAAGGCTTGTTGCTGCTCGGTTTGTACCTGGCGTACGGACTGCACGTGGTGTCGTTCACCACCGGCATGCCGCTGGCCGGCAAGCTCGAACGGTTGATGCTGTTTTATGTCCTGCCGACGCTGCTGACGTTTCTGTTTATCACGTCGGTGCGCGCCTGGCGCCGCCAACACCACAAGAGGGATGTGCCATGACCGAATCGAAGAAATCCGGGGTCGAAATCCGCCGCCAGGTAATGGGCGATGCATTTGTCGACCGCGCGCTGGGCAACGCCACTGAATTCACCCAACCGCTGCAGGATTTCGTCAACGAACACGCCTGGGGCGGCGTGTGGAATCGCGAAGGTTTGCCGCTGAAAACCCGCAGCCTGATCACCCTCGCCGCGCTGACCGCGTTGAAGTGCCCGCAAGAGTTGAAGGGCCACGTGCGCGGTGCGTTGAACAATGGCTGCACGGTCGATGAGATCCGTGAAGCGCTGCTGCATTGCGCGGTGTATGCCGGCGTGCCGGCGGCGATCGATGCGTTTCGTGCGGCGCAGGAAGTGATCGACAGTTACCAGAAGCCTGAGTAACCGCCAGTCCTCAGATCCACCCGCCCCACTGCAAGAAGAAGATCCCGACGTTGGTGGTGATCGCCGCCATCAACGTGGTCAACACGATGATCGCCGCCGCCAGTTCATGATTGCCCTGGGCTGCACGGGCCATGACAAAACTCGCGGCCGCCGTCGGGCTGCCGAAGTACAGAAACAGAATCCCCAGTTCCGCCCCACGAAAGCCCCACAGCCACGCACCCAACGTCGCGAGCACCGGCAGGCCGATCATCTTCACCAGACTGGAACTCAGCGCCAGGCTGCCGCTCTTGCGCAACGCCGCCAGCGACAGCGTGCCGCCGATGCAGATCAGCGCTAGCGGCAATGTGGTTTGCGCCAGATATTGGCCCGACGTTTCCAGCCATCCCGGCAACCCGATCTTGAACCAGGCAAACGGCGCCGCCGCGATCACGCTGATGATCAGCGGATTGCTGATGACGCTTTTGCAGATGCTCCACGGATCGGACTTGATCACCGGGCTGTAGACCGCCAGCACAATGGTCGACAGCGTGTTGTAGAAGAGGATCACCAGCGCCGCGAGAATCGCCCCGAGGGAAATCCCGTAGTCGCCATACATGCTCGCCGCCAGCGCCAGACCGATCACCCCGTTGTTGCCGCGAAACGCACCTTGGGTGTAGATGCCGCGATCCTCACGCGGGCAGCGGAAAATCGCCCAGCCCCAGGCCAGGGCAAAACTGGCCAGCGTGGCAAGGGCGAAGTAGATCAGCAGCGCCGGTTGCAGCGCGGCGTGCAGGTCGGCATGCAGGATGCCGAGAAACAGCAGCGCCGGCATGGTGACGTTGAACACCAGCGACGACGCCGTGTGGATGAAGTTGTCGTTGATCCAGTCGATGCGCTTGAGCAACACCCCCAGAAACAGCATGGCAAACACCGGCGCGGTGATGTTCAGGGTTTCGAGGAAGATTGCCAGCATGCCGGGGAGCCTTGGAGGTGAGCGTCGTTAGGGGGCTAATGATAAGCCACTTTCACCCCGATCGTTCCCACGCAGAGCGTGGGAACGATCAACCATCAAGTAATCGGCGCCGGATTGAACAACGTAATGTCGTTATGCAGCTTGTGCTTCTCCGCCCACGTCTGCTGCTTGCCGCTCGCCACATCCAGATAGTAGTGGAACAACTCCCAACCCAACTCCTCGATGGTCGCGCGCCCAGTGGCAATGCGCCCGGCATCAATGTCGATCAGATCCGGCCAGCGCTGCGCCAGTTCGGTACGGGTCGAAACCTTCACCACCGGCGCCATGGCCAGACCATAAGGCGTACCTCGCCCGGTGGTGAACACATGCAGGTTCATCCCCGCCGCCAGTTGCAAAGTGCCGCAGACAAAATCACTTGCCGGTGTCGCGCAGAAGATCAAACCTTTCTGCTTGAAGCGCTCCCCAGGGCCGAGCACGCCGTTGATCGCACTGCTGCCGGATTTGACGATCGACCCCAGCGACTTCTCGACAATGTTCGACAACCCGCCCTTCTTGTTACCCGGCGTGGTGTTGGCGCTGCGATCCGCTTCGCCCTTGGCCAGGTAACGGTCGTACCAGTCCATCTCGCGCACCAGTTCCTCGGCAACGGTTTTGGTCTGGGCCCGTGAGGTCAGCAGGTAAATCGCGTCACGCACTTCGGTGACTTCGGAAAACATCACCGTCGCCCCCGCCCGCAGCAGCAAATCCGAGGCGTAACCCAGCGCAGGGTTCGCGGTGATCCCGGAAAACGCATCGCTGCCACCGCACTGCATGCCGAGGATCAGCTCGGACGCCGGCACGGTTTCCCGGCGGCGCTGGTCGAGTTTCTTCAGGCGAACTTCGGCCAGTTCCATGATCTGCTCGATCATTTCGGTGAAGCCGTGACTGGAATCCTGCAAGCGATACAGCCACGGCTCGCTCAGGTCGACCGACGCGTCATCCTCGTGCATCACCTGCCCGGCCTGCAATTTCTCGCAGCCCAGGCTGATCACCAGCGCCTCGCCCCCCAGGTTCGGGTTGCGCGCCAGATTGCGCACGGTACGGATCGGGATGTAAGCATCGGTGGCCGTGATGGCCACGCCGCAACCGTAACTGTGGGTCAGCGCCACCACGTCATCGACGTGCGGGTACTTCGGCAACAGCTCATCCTTGATCCGTTTTACCGCGTGATCCAACACCCCGGTGACGCATTGCACGGTGGTGGTGATCCCGAGGATGTTGCGCGTGCCGACGGTGCCGTCGGCATTGCGATAACCCTCGAAGGTGTAACCCTCCAGCGGTGCCTGCGCGGCCGGCACTTCGGTGGACAGCGGCAGGCTGTCCAGCGGTGGCGCGGTCGGCATGCGCAGTTGATCTTCCTTGACCCAACTGCCACGGGGAATCGGCTGCAACGCATAGCCGATGATCTGGCCGTAGCGAATCACCTGACCGCCCTCGGGAATGTCCTCGAGGGTGACCTTGTGGCTCTGCGGCACGAAATCCACCGTCACCAGGCCATCGGCGAATGCGGTGCCGGCCGGAACGCCCTGGTCGTTGACCACGACCACTACGTTGTCCCGCTCGTGCAGGCGGATGTAGCGCGGCGAGTCGGAATGTTCAATCAACTGCATGACGCCGCTCCTCAGGAATGCGCTTGAGACAATTTACCGGTGGCTTCGGAACCGCCATTGGCTGGCGGCTCTTTGAGTACCACACGTTTGATCGGGCCGACGATCACCAGGTAGCTGAACACCGCCACCAGTGCGTTGGCGCCAACGAACACCAGCGCCCATTTGAACGAACCGGTGGAGCTGATGATGTAGCCGATGACGATCGGCGTGGTGATCGACGCGATGTTGCCGAAGGTGTTGAACAGGCCACCGCTCAGACCGGCAATCTGTTTCGGCGAGGTGTCGGAGACCACCGCCCAGCCCAGCGCGCCCACGCCTTTGCCGAAGAAGGCCAGGGCCATGAAACCGACCACCATCCATTCCACTTCAACATAGTTGCACGCGACGATGCTGCTGGAGACCAGCAGGCCGGCGATGATCGGCGCCTTGCGGGCGAAGGTCAGCGAATGGCCCTTGCGCAGCAGGTAATCGGAAATCACCCCGCCGAGGACGCCGCCGATAAAGCCGCAGATCGCCGGCAACGAAGCGATGAAACCGGCCTTCAGAATAGTCATGCCGCGTTCCTGCACCAGGTACACCGGGAACCAGGTCAGGAAGAAATAGGTGATGCCGTTGATGCAGTACTGGCCCAGGTAAACACCAAGCATCATGCGGTTGGTCAGCAACTGACGGATGTAGTCCCATTTCGGGCCGTCAGCCTTTTTGCCTTGCTTCTGGTCCATGTCGACCATGCCGCCGTTGTCGGCGATGAACTTCACTTCCGCTTCATTGGCCATCGGGTGCTGGCGCGGGCTGTGGATAACCTTCAGCCAGATCAGCGAGAACACGATGCCGAACAGGCCCATGACAATGAACACGTGCTCCCAGCCAAAGGTGTAGACGATCCAGCCCATCAGCGGAGCGAACAGTACGGTGGCGAAGTATTGGGCCGAATTGAAAATTGCCGAAGCGGTGCCGCGTTCAGCAGTCGGGAACCAGGCCGCCACGATACGCGCGTTGCCGGGGAACGATGGCGCCTCGGCCAGCCCCACCAGGAAGCGCAGCATGAACAGCGCGACGATGGCCGTGGACATGCCGAACTCACCGACGAAGCCTTGCAGCACGGTGAACAGCGACCAGGTGAAAATGCTCAGGGCATAGACTTTTTTCGAGCCGAAGCGATCGAGCAGCCAGCCACCGGGAATTTGCCCGGCCACGTAGGCCCAACCGAAAGCAGAGAAGATGTAGCCGAGGGTGACCGCGTCGATGCCGAGGTCTTTTTGCAAACTGGAACCGGCGATCGCGATGGTGGCGCGGTCGGCGTAGTTGATCGTGGTCACCAGGAACAGCATGAGCAGAATCAAATAGCGGACGTGAGTCGGCTTGGACGATTGCATGTAGATGTACTCCCACTGATTATTTTTATGCGGGTAAAACATTCTTTGGTCTTGTGCCGCGCAGGGCCTTGGCAATAACCCTGCGCGGGTGCAGCGACTTACGAACCGATGTAGGCGGTTTTCACCACGGTGTAGAACTCTTGCGCATAGCGGCCTTGCTCACGTGAGCCATAGGATGAACCCTTACGGCCCCCGAACGGAACGTGGTAATCGACACCGGCGGTCGGCAGGTTGACCATCACCATCCCGGCCTGGGAATGACGCTTGAAGTGGTTGGCGTACTTCAGCGACGTGGTGGCGATACCCGCCGACAGACCGAACTCGGTGTCGTTGGCCATGGCCAGCGCGGCGTCGTAGTCGGCGACGCGGACGATGTTGGCCACCGGGCCGAAGATTTCTTCGCGGCTGATGCGCATCGACGCTTCGCTATCGGCAAATAGGGTCGGCGCGAGGAAGTAGCCCTCGGTGTCACAGGTCACCAGACCGCCACCGCTGACCACGCGCGCGCCTTCGGACTGGCCGATGTCGATGTATTTCAGGTCCTGCTCAAGCTGCGCCTGGGAGACCACCGGACCAATGTCGGTGCCGGCCTTCAACGCGTGACCGACCTTGATCGACTTCATGCGCTCGGCCATGGCTTCAACGAACTTGTCGTGAATCCCGGCGGTGACAATCAAGCGGCTCGACGCCGTGCAACGCTGGCCGGTGGAGTAGAACGCGCTCTGCACCGACAACTCGACCGCTTGCTTGAGGTCGGCGTCGTCGAGAATGATCTGCGGGTTCTTGCCGCCCATCTCCAGCTGAACCTTGGCCTGGCGCGACACGCAGCTGACCGCGATCTGACGGCCGACGCCGACAGAGCCGGTGAAGCTGATGCCGTCGACTTTCGGGCTGTTGACCAGCGCTTCACCCACTACGCGTCCGCTGCCCATCACCAGGTTGAACACGCCGGCCGGGAAGCCTGCGCGGGAGATGATTTCGGCCAGGGCCCAGGCGCAACCCGGCACCAGATCCGCCGGTTTCAACACCACGCAGTTGCCGTAGGCCAGGGCCGGGGCGATTTTCC
This sequence comes from Pseudomonas sp. GW821-FHT11G12, assembly GCF_058808055.1. Classification (NCBI taxonomy): domain Bacteria; kingdom Pseudomonadati; phylum Pseudomonadota; class Gammaproteobacteria; order Pseudomonadales; family Pseudomonadaceae; genus Pseudomonas; species Pseudomonas sp. GW821-FHT11G12. Next base: position 195,251 of record NZ_JBXARH010000006.1, on the reverse strand, counting down.
ACGACGGGATGGCAATCGGGAAATTCCACGGGGTGATCAGGCCGACCACGCCGAGGGCTTCGCGGGTGACTTCGACGTTGACGCCCGGGCGCACCGACGGCACGTAATCGCCAGACAGACGCAGGCATTCACCGGCGAAGAACTTGAAGATGTTGCCGGCGCGAGTCACTTCGCCAATGGCTTCCGGCAGGGGCTTGCCCTCTTCCCGGGCCAGCAGGGTACCGAGCTCTTCGCGACGGGCGAGGATTTCAGTACCGACCTTGTCCAGCGAGTCGTGGCGAGCCTGAATGCCTGAGGTCGACCACGCCGGGAACGCGGCGCGAGCAGCGTCGATGGCGGCATTGACCTGAGTCAGATCAGCCTTGGCGTAGTCGCCGATGGTGTCGCTCAGCTCGGACGGGTTGATGTTGACCGAATAATCGTTGCCGGCGATCCACTCACCGTTGATGTAGTTGTCATAGCGCTTGGTCACGAATCATTCTCCTGACGCAAAAGGCCGCTGATTGCTCAGCGGCCTTGTTTAGAGGGTTGGGTTACTGCGCACCTTGCTTGTCGATCAGCGCGGCGAGCATTTCGTACTCTTCGCGGGTCAGGTCGGTCAGCGGCGCCCGCACCGGGCCTGCGTCATAGCCGGCGATCTTGGCGCCTGCCTTGACGATGCTCACGGCGTAACCGGCCTTGCGGTTGCGGATGTCCAGGTACGGCAGGAAGAAGTCGTCGATGATTTTGCCGACGGTGGCGTGATCTTCGCGGGCAATCGCGTGGTAGAAATCCATCGCGGTTTTCGGGATGAAGTTGAACACCGCCGACGAGTAGACCGGCACGCCCAGGGCCTTGTAGGCAGCGGCGTAGACTTCGGCGGTCGGCAGACCACCGAGGTAGCTGAAGCGATCACCGAGGCGACGACGGATCGACACCATCAGCTCGATATCACCCAGACCGTCCTTGTAACCGATCAGGTTCGGGCAGCGCTCGGCCAGACGTTCCAGCAGCGGCGCGGTCAGGCGGCAGACGTTGCGGTTGTAAACCACCACACCGATGTTCACCGATTTGCACACCGCTTCAACGTGGGCGGCAACGCCGTCCTGGCTGGCTTCGGTCAGGTAATGCGGCAGCAACAACAGACCTTTGGCGCCCAGACGCTCGGCTTCCTGAGCGTATTCGATGGCCTGGCGGGTCGAACCACCGACACCGGCGAGGATCGGCACGCTGCTGGCACAGGTGTCGACGGCAGTCTTGATGATTTCCGAGTATTCGCTGGCAGCCAGGGAGAAGAATTCACCGGTACCACCGGCGGCGAACAGGGCCGAAGCACCGTACGGGGCCAGCCATTCCAGGCGTTTGATGTAGCCCGCGCGGTTGAAATCGCCCTGGGCATTGAAATCGGTGACCGGGAACGACAGCAGGCCGGCGGAGAGGATGGACTTCAGTTCTTGTGGATTCATTATTCGAACACCCTGGTAGCAACGTTTTTTTGTGAGTGGACCGTTCAGCCTTCGCCGAAGTTGTAGGTCATCGTACAACTTAAAAGATAACCGTCAACTGCATTTCATCGCTGGGGGGCATTTTTTGTCGGACAGGATTTCTTTTTGACGTAGGCGTTTTCTCGACTAGGCTCGAATTGACTGTATATACATACAGCTAAATAAGAATCCACCGACGACATATCAAGGAGAAAGAAATGTCCGGTCTACAAACAAAATGCCTTGAAAAACCCACACCGGTAATCGCCCGTTTCGATGATCTTTTTACCCCCAACGGCATCGCCTTCAGTGCTGAAAATCCGCATCTGTTGCTGCACATTGCCGACTCGCACAGCGATGTCGAACCCGCCCCTGCCCTGCCCGGCAAGGCCATGAAAGCTCGGCCGCCGCTGCGCTTCGAAGGTGCGGAACACACGGCTATCGGCGACAACACCCTGCTGCGCTTCGTTGAAAACGCCGAGCCGGTGCTCGCGCAAAACGTGCCCTTGCATCTGCCGAACGGACTGGCTCTGACCTATGGCCAGGTGCTGGCGCTGGGCGGTGATTTCTACGGAGTCGTCGACCGGCCGATCAACGAAGGCGCCACCCCGGCGGATCGTCTGCTGCGCTTCACGGCAGCTTTCGACACCCTCGCCGCCGTGCCGGCTTCCAAGGCCGAAGCGCCACAGATTCTCGCGATCATGCAAAAAGAGATCGACGCCGTTAAACAGGCGATCAAGGACGGCAAACCACCCCACGAAGCCTACGACGCACTGGGAGATACGTTGTCGGAAGAGTGGAACAAGATCACCGGCGGCGGCAGTTTCGTCTCGGCGCTGTTCCCGCTCGGTCGCTACCTGAAACTGGCGGCGAACAATGCCGACCACTTCGGCGAATGGGCCCGCCAAGCCTACATCGCCGGGCACACCGCCGCCCTGCAAACTGCCGCTGCCGCCCACGCCAGTCAGGACGAGCTGCAACTGGAACGGGCCTACGCGATGAACGCGTTCGCCGATCACTACCTCACTGACCTGTTCTCCTCCGGGCATTTGCGAGTGCCCCGCAAGGCCATGGCCGCCGCAGTGACGCCGAGCGATCTGGGCTCACTCATCACTCGCTTCATGCACGATGAAGACAGCAAATTCGGGCTCAAGGTGCGCAACGGACATGGCGAGCAATGGCGTGCATTCGGCGACAAGCGCTACTTCGACACCACGGACGCCGACAACCGCAATCAGGTGAATCAGGCGGTACAGGATTCGGCGGACGAGGTGTACGTCGCGTATTCCAGCGGCAACGTGCCGACCACCTTCAACGCGCTGCAACGGTTGCCGGACCTGACTTTCGTGATGAGTCTGACGAACAACTTCTCGCCACTGTTCCGCCTCCAGGGCAACAAAGTCCTGCGGCGCAAGGACGTGAACAACCTCAACGACACCGCCACCGTCGACGACTGGTGGGGCTGGAGCACTTACCTGCTGCTCAAGGACTATCACCCAACCGGCAACACGAATTAAGGAGCGATTCGATGACGATCAAATTGAAAGTGGAACTGGCTTCCGGCCAATCGTTGAAAGGTGCGCCGCTGCAATTGCTGCGCGACGGCGTGGCCATCGCCCGGGCGTCGGTGGACGCCCAGGGTCAGGCGACGTTCGACGTCAGGCCCGGCCCGGGCAAACTCGCCGTCAGGGTCGATCGTTCGATTCTGCCCAAGAGCTGAAATGCCCGGACAAGATTGCCCCGGCGCGCCTCACCGATTCGCCGGGTAAAGTGCGACGACTGCCGCGAAGGATCGCGGCAGATCTTTCAAGGAGAACGAAGCATGACGTTTGCCGCTGCACACCTTCCGCAATTTCCCGATCACGCCAGCGATTCGATCATCCTGCACCTGTCTGCCCTGGATGACGACCTGATCATCCGCGTCCCCGATGGACAGGACACACCGCCGAACTGGGATGTATATCCGATCCTCGGTGATGATCCAGAAGAGCCTGAATGGCTGGGTCTGTCGGAGCCGACCGGCGTCTGGGATGACGCACTCGACGACATGGTCGGCCTGACCGGGATCGAACTGAGCATCCCAAGATTCGAGCTGGAAAAGTACCTGAACAGCACCGTCGAACTGCGTTACAAGTTTGCCGATGAGTCCAGCCTGGAACCGTGTTCGGAGCCGCTGAAGCTCTACGTCGAAGCCTGATTCCTCAACCCTGCGCCTGCGCTTCTTCATGCGCCTGACGCAGCCGTTCGCGGCTGTTGGTCAGGTGCAGGCGCATGGCCGCGCGGGCGGCATCGGAATCCTGGCGGGCGATGGCCTCGTAGATTTCCTCGTGCTCGCGGCTCAGGCGATTCATGTAGTGCTGCTGGTCGTCATGGGCCAGGCGCGCGGAGTTCAGCCGCGTGCGCGGAATGATGCTGGTGCCCAGGTGGGTCATGATGTCGGTGAAATAGCGGTTGCCGGTGGACAGCGCGATTTGCAGGTGGAACTGGAAGTCCGACGCCACTGCATCGCTGGCATGGGCCACGCTTTCGTTCAATGCATCGAGGGCGGCACGCATGGCGGCCAGTTGTTCGGTGCTGCGACGTTGTGCGGCGAGACCGGCGGACTCTACTTCGAGGCTGATACGGAATTCGAGAATCGCCAGCACGTCACGCAGGGTGACCACGGTTGCCGGGTCGATCCGGAAACCGCTCGGGCTCGGTGTGTCGAGCACGAAGGTACCGATACCGTGACGGGTTTCGACCTGCCCTGCAGCCTGCAGTCGGGAAATCGCCTCGCGCACCACAGTACGGCTGACACCATTGGCTTCCATGATCGCCGACTCGGTGGGCAACTTGTCGCCACGCTTGAGCAGACCGTCGCGGATCTGCTCGGTCAGCACCGTCACCAGTTCCTGTGCCAGGCTGCGGCGCTTGCGAGGGAGGCGCGGGGTGTCGATCGGGTTTTCCATGGTCTGCGTTTATCTCGAAAATTCGGCTAGAGGGGCATCATAGCCCAAGGGAGTTGTACGATCACCGTCCTCTGTGGGAGCAGGCTCCCACAGATTCAGTACACATCAAGCCGTGACGGTCTGCTCGACCAGATGCCCGCTGTCGATCCGTACATGCCGTGGATGGAAGCGCTTGAGGCTGCTGCGATGGCCGACGCTGACGATGCTCAGGCCCGGCAACTGATCGATCAGTGCCTGATACAGCGTGGCCTCGTCTTCTTCGTCCATCGCCGACGTCGCTTCGTCCATGTACAGCCAGTGCGGTGCGTAGAGCAGCGCACGAGCAAAGGCCAGACGTTGCTGTTCACCCGGCGAGAGCATGCGCTGCCAGTGATTGGCTTCGTCCAGTCGTGCCACCAGATGCGGCAGACGGCAGGTTTCCAGCACTTGTGCATAACGCTCTGGCGAGTAGGTGTCGCCCGGTTGTGGATAACTCAAGGCTTCACGCAGGGTGCCGATCGGCAGATACGGTTTTTGTGGCAGAAACAGGTAGCGCGATACCGGCAAACGGATGCTGCCGTGGCCGGCCGGCCACAAATGCCCCATCGCCCGCAGCAGTGTCGACTTGCCGCTGCCGGAGCGGCCGCTGAGCATCACTCGATCACCCGCCTCCACGGTCATGTCGGCGCTGGTCAGCAGGTGACGACCGTCAGCCAGGTCCAGACCGAGGTTGTGTACTTTCAGTTCATCACCGTGATTCTGTACATCGATGGCCGGTGCCCGGTCTTCGTTGTCGCTCATGGCCTGACGGAAGCTCAACAAACGATCACAAGTCGCTCGCCATGCGGCGAGGTCCGAGTACGCGGAGATGAACCAGCTGAAGTTCTCCTGCACGTTGCCGAATGCCGAGTTGATCTGCATCAGCTCACCCAGTTCGATCTTGCCGGACAGGTAACGCGGTGCCGCGACGATGAAGGGGAAGATGATTGCGATCTGGCCGTAACCCGAAGTGAAGAACGTCAGGCGCTTGGACACCCGCATGATGTCCCAGAAGTTGTGCCAGACCAGACCGAAGCGGCTGCTCAGACGACGATTTTCGTTGGGCTCGCCGTTGTACAGCGCAATGCTCTCGGCGTTCTCGCGCACCCGCACCATCGAGAAACGCAGGTCGGCTTCGAAACGTTGTTGTTGGTTGTTCAGGCCGATCAGGCGTCGACCGATCAGGTGCGTCAGCCAGCTGCCGACCGCCGCATACAGCAGCGCACACCAGAACATGTAACCGGGAATCTCGACGCCGAACACCTCAATGCTGCCCGACACTCCCCACAGAATGATCGAGAACGACACCAGGCTGACCACCGTGCGGATCAAGCCCAATGCGAGGCTCAAGGTGTTGCTGGTGAAGGTATTCAGGTCTTCGGAAATCCGTTGGTCAGGGTTATCGGTGTAGCCGCCCTGCTCCAGTTGGTAGTAGTTCTTGTGCCCGAGCCAGCGCTTGAAATGGTTTTCGGTGAGCCACGCCCGCCAGCGGATGGTCAGCATCTGCGTCAGGTACTGGCGATACACCGCGCCGAGAATCGCCACGGCCGCAATGCCGCAGAAATACAGGATCAACTGCCAGAACGCCGCCTCGTCCTTCTTTTGCAGGGCGTTGTAGAAATCCTTGTACCAACTGTTGAGCCACACCGAGATGCCGACGCTGAACAGCGACAGCGCGATCACGGCGATCAGCAACGTCCAGGCCTTGCCCTTCTCTTCGCTACGCCAGTACGGCGTGGTCATGGCCCACACCTTGCGAAAAAACTGCCCGCGCACAGCATCGTTGACCGCGGAATATTCAGCGTTCTGATTCATGGATAAGGCTCGATAAAGAAAAGAACAGACACGCACCGATCATAGTTGATCGGTGCGCTTTATCGCGAGGGCTGGCGATGGCCGTTCAGCGCAGGTTCAGCGACGAACCGGGCGCTTCTGCAGTTTGCGCTGCAGGGTGCGGCGGTGCATGCCCAGAGCACGTGCAGTGGCGGAGATGTTGCCTTCGTGCTCGGTCAGCACGCGCTGAATGTGTTCCCATTGCAGGCGATCCACCGACATCGGGTTTTCCGGCACCAGGCTGTCGAGGTCGGCGTGTTCGGACAGAAGCGCCGCCAGCACGTCGTCGGCGTCGGCCGGTTTGCACAGGTAATTGCAGGCGCCGCGCTTGATCGCCTCGACCGCCGTGGCAATGCTCGAGTAACCGGTGAGGATCACCACGCGCATTTCCGGGTCCAGCTCCAGCAGCTTCGGCAGCAGGACCAGACCGGAGTCGCCGTCCATTTTCAGGTCCAGCGCGGCATAGTCCGGCAGATCGGCCTGGGCGATGGTCAGGCCTTCTTCGGCGGAACCGGCGGTGCTGACGCGGAAACCACGGCGAGCCATGGCGCGGGCCATCACCCGGGTGAAGGTCGCGTCGTCATCGACCAACAGCAAATGCGGCAGTTCTTCGCCTTCGACTTGGATTTCGTCACTCATGTTGCTCTCCTCGGGCGCCGTGGGGCAGGCGCAGCTCGGTGAGCGTGCCGCCTTCCTCATGACTATAGAGTTTCACTGAGCCGCCGGCGCGTGTCACGCTGGCCTTGCTCAAAAACAGGCCCAGGCCGAAACCTTTGCCCTTGGTGGTAAAAAACGGTTTGCCGATCTGCTCGGCGATGGCCAGCGGCACACCGGCGCCATGATCGCGGATGCTGATGGTCAGGTCTTCAGCGGTCCAGTCCAGCGTCACCTGAAGGTTTTCCGGGCAGGCATCGGCGGCGTTGTTCAGCAGATTCAACAAGGCCTGGGTCAGATCCGGCGGCGGTGCTACACGCGGCAACGTGCCCTGGCCCAGGCGCTGGAAGCGGTAACTGGCCTCGGGACGCATCAGGTGCCAGCGGTTGAGCGCCTCGTCGAGCCATTCGGTGACGTCCTGCATCTCCACCGCCATCCGGCGATTGGCTTCGGCGGCGCGCACCAGTTGCTGCAGGGTCTCCTTGCAGAGCTTCACCTGATCCTTCAGCACCTTCAGGTCTTCCTGAAGCATCGGGTCGTGATGATCCTGCTGCATTTCGTTAAGCAATACGCTCATGGTCGCAAGCGGTGTGCCCAGTTCATGAGCGGCACCGGCGGCCTGAGTCGCCACGGCCAGCAATTGCTGATCGCGCAAGCCTTCTTCGCGGCGGATCGCGCGCAATTCTTCCTGACGGCGCAGCTCTTCGGCCATCCGCGCGGCGAAGAAGGTGATCACCGCTGCCGCCAGCGCGAAGCTCAGCCACATGCCGTAGATCTGCAGGTTCTCCCGGGCCACCGGCAGGGTTTCCAGCGGATAAAAGTGCGTCAGCATCAGGGTGTACAGGGCCAGCGCAATGCCGGACAGCACCACCGAATAACGCCACGGCAGCGTCACCGCGGCAATGGTCAGCGGCACCAGATAATACGAAACGAACGGGTTGGTCGAACCACCGGAGAAATACAGCAAGGCACTGTGGATAAACAGATCGCAGGCCAGTTGCAGCGCGTATTCAAGTTCGGTGACCGGCCACGAAGTGCGCAGGCGCACGGCGGTGAACACACAGAGCAGAATCGAACAGCCGAGGGTCATCACCAGTTGCACCCACGGCAACGGCAACAAATCCAGCCAGTAGGCCAGGCCCACGGAACCGGCCTGCGCGGCGAGCACCAGCGTGCGGATGAAAGTCAGCCGCCAGAGGTTCTGGCGAGTGGCGGAAGTCAGTTGTACGGGGGCGAGCATGAGCTCTCCTGATGAGCGCTCCAGGCGGATCGCACGGAGTATAACCAAGGCGCGGGCTTGAGAGGCGAAAGTGCGGCAAACGACCACATGGCAAAAAGCTTCGCGGCGGCTATAAGGCCCATCTGTATAGAAGTTGTAACTGGGCGAACCGGATCATAAAAGCTACAGTCTGATGGTTTCACGCAGGCCCCCGAACCATCACCTGCGCCCTCATCAAGGAGCTTTCATGCACACATTTCGCCGCAGCGCCGCCCTTCTCGCCCTGACCGTCGGCAGCGTCGCCAGCCTTCCGGCCCTGGCCGCCGATGAGCTGCACTACAACCAGATTTCCCTGCGCGCCGAAGTCAGCCAGGAAGTGGCCCGCGACCTGATGATCGTGACCCTCTACACCGAAGAGCAAAACACTGACCCGGCCAAACTCGCCGCCGACGTCAGCACCACCATGAACAAGGCCCTGGCCCAGGCCAAGCAAGTCAAAGACATCACCCTGCGCCAGGGCAGCCGCAACAGCTACCCGATCTACGACACCAAGGGCCAGAAAATCACCGGCTGGCGCGAGCGCGCCGAACTGCGTCTGGAAAGCGCCGACTTCGCCGCCCTGTCCAAACTCACCGGCGAACTGCTGACCGACCTGAAAATGGGCGGCATGGACTTCGCCATCGCCGACCCGACCCGCAAGGCGAGCGAAGACAAACTGCTGAAAGAAGCCGTCACCGCCTTCAAGGCCCGCGCCCAACTGGCGACCGACGCCCTGGGCGGCAAGGGCTACAAAATCGTCAACCTGAACCTCAACAGCAACGGCTTCCCACAACCGTACATGCGCGCCCCGATGATGATGAAAGCCGCCGGCATGGACGCAGCACCGGTCACACCTGAAGTCGAAGCCGGCACCAGCCAGGTCAGCCTGACGGCCGATGGCTCGATTGAAGTGCTGATGCAGTGATTGAATGACGGCTGAATGAAAAACCGGCGATCAGAAAATGATCGCCGGTTTTTTTATGCCCGGGATTTGGGTTATCAGGTTTGCGGATCAACCCGGTCCAGCGCGCGGTTCACTGCGAGCTCGGCCAGCATGATGATCTGCTGGATACCGAGCGCCGTACTGCGCTGCGGGCCCGAAAGCTCATTGGCGAAATTGCTGGCGATGGTACTGGCCGACGCCAGGGATTCGCAGGCGTTGGCCAGCAGGCTTTCGGTATCGACGTTGGGAGTGACCATGTACATCGTGCTCGGCGGGCGTGGTTTGGAAAGGTTGGGGCAGAGATAGAAATCGAGGGCGCGTTTGATGGCTTCGCGGTTGCGAGCGAGGTCTTCGGCACGCATGGCTTCTTCGAGGGGCGTGGGTGTTTCGAGGGGTGGGTCGGGTATCAGCTTATCCATGTAGCAATTTCTCCAGGTTATGGAGCCACTTTTTCCCGATCTCACTCGAAGAAGAGGTGGCAGCTATGTACGGGGTGAGATCACCGGTATGGACACCCGGCAGGACATTCGTCCACCCGCACACAGCCGCCATAGAGAATCGCTGACAGTCTAAGCTGGCGGCGATTATGAAGGGGCTCGCACAAGTATCCAAATGAATAGCCGGGATCTCACTCCCGGTCGCTGAATTGGCAGCGACAACCAAAGACTAGAGAGCGTGCTTCCGACGGACAACCTGAAAACCTTGTGGGAAGGATCCTGGGTTGTTGTTGAGATTTAAACGGCTTCAAAAGCAGCCCTCTCCCGGAGGGAGAGGGGACTGACCGCGGTGTTTGGGGGAGGTACGCCGACGTGAGATATCGAGGTGAATTCGGGTTTTGAAACACACACGATTTCACTTCTGCCTCTGCCTCTGCCTCTGCCTCCAGAACTAGATCTAGATCCACATCCACACCAACATCAGCTCCCGCTTCTGCTTCTGCTTTTGCTTTTGCTTCCACCACTCAACAGGATGAGCGTTAGCTCGGCTGCAGCTTTTGATCTTGATCCACAGGCGACGTCGGAAGGCTGAGTGGAGGGATTTATCCGGGGGTGGGAGCGCAGCGACCGTTTGGCGAAGCCAAACACATCGAGAGGAGGTGCAGCGAAGCAAACCGTAGGCGATGCCCCCCGGATGAATCCCGGAGCGAAGGAACCCCGAGCCTCAGCGAGCGGGCCGAACGTAGGAGCAAGCGTTTTTGGTTACTTTTTAGGCGTTTGTAAAAAGTGACCCGCCGTAAGGGCGGAACCCTAAGTGGCCGTTACCGCAACAACGGATATGTACCCAACCACCCCAGATATACCGAACTAGACACCTCACCTAGAAAAACGATATTTCCGCGCCCACCACCACCCAGCTAACCTCCCCCGCCACAACCACCTCCAACATCCGGGGCAGACATGCAAAGACTCACCCTAAAACCACTACTGATAACCCTCGCCCTGGCAACCACCACACCCTTCGCAAACGCAGCAACGACCTTGGTCTACTGCTCCGAAGCCAGCCCCGCCGGCTTCGACCCCAGCCAGTACACCAGCGGCACCGACTTCGACGCCTCCGCCGAAACCCTCTTCAACCGCCTCACCCAATTCAAACGCGGCGGTACCGAAGTCGAACCCGGCCTGGCGACCAACTGGGACGTAAGCCCGGACGGCCTCCAATACACCTTCCACCTGCGCCAGAACGTAAAATTCCACACCACCGACTACTTCACCCCGACCCGCACCTTCAACGCCGACGACGTCCTGTTCACCTTCCAGCGCCTGCTCGACCCGGACAACGACTTTCGCAAGGCCTACCCCGCCGAGTCCCCGTATTTCACCGACATGGACCTGAACACCACGATCAAATCCGTGGAAAAACTCGACGAAAACACCGTGCGCTTCAACCTGAACAACATCGACGCCGCGTTCGTGCAAAACCTCGCCATGAGCTTTGCCTCGGTGCAATCGGCCGAATACGCCGCCCAACTGCTGAAGGAAGGCCACGCCGCCGACCTCAACCAGAAACCGGTCGGCACCGGCCCGTTTGTGTTCAAGCGTTATCAGAAGGACTCGCAGATCCGCTACGCGGCGAACAAGGACTACTGGAAACCCGAGGACGTGAAAATCGACAACCTGGTGTTCTCGATCACCCCGGACGCCGCCGTGCGTCTGCAGAAGCTCAAGACCGGTGAATGCCAGGTCAGCGGCTACCCGCGCCCGGCCGATATCGAAGTGATGGAAAAAGACCCGAACCTGCGCGTGTTGAAGCAGGCCGGTTTCAACCTCGGTTTCCTTGCCTACAACACCACTCACCCGCCTCTGGACCAATTAAAGGTGCGTCAGGCCCTGGACATGGCCATCGACAAACCGGCGATCATCAAGGCGGTTTACCAGAGTGCCGGGCAGCTCGCACAAAACGCCTTGCCGCCCGCGCAATGGTCCTATGACCCGAATATCAAGGACGCGCCGTACGATCCCGTGAAAGCAAAGGCGCTACTCAAGGAAGCCGGGGTTGCGCCGGGTACAACCATCAACCTCTGGGCGATGACAGTGCAGCGCGCATCCAACCCGAATGCGCGGATGTCGGCACAGATGATCCAGCAGGATTGGGAGAAGATCGGCATCAAAGCCAACATCGTCAGCTATGAATGGGGCGAGTACATCAAGCGCGCCAAGAATGGTGAACACGACGCGATGATCTATGGTTGGACAGGTGACAACGGCGACCCGGACAACTGGCTGGGCGTGCTTTACAGCTGCGCGGCAGTGAAAGGCAGCAACTACGCCAAGTGGTGCGATCCGGCCTACGACAAACTGGTGCAGCAGGCCAAGGTGTCCACCGATAAATCGCAACGGGTAAAACTGTATCAACAGGCGCAACTGATCCTTAAACAGCAGGTGCCGATCACGCCGATCGCCAACTCCACGGTGTTCCAGCCGCTGCGCAAGGAAGTCACCGACTTCAAGATCAGCCCGTTCGGTCTAACCCCCTTCTATGGCGTGGGTATAAATAAGTAACACCGAGCCCCAAGGCGGCGCGCAAATCGTGACCAATGCACCGTTTTGGGGCTTCGTTTGCACCGTAAAAACCGACCGCAAACGGTCAAATGCGTCAGAAGTTATACAGATGCGACATTAAGGTACGTTCGTGCCACCGTTTGATGCCGCCGGGCGCTCTGGATCTTGCATTGGGTATGGGCCCTGCATAAGTATCCGCAGGCACGACTCACGAGGTCGTACCTCAATATTAAAAAATGACAACAAATCATGAGGCCAACATGCTTAAACACGCGGTCATTCCGTTTTTAGTCGGCGCAGGCTTGTTAGCCTCCGCACCTTTCGCTTCCGCTGCGACTAACCTGGTGTTCTGCTCCGAAGGCAGCCCGGCCGGTTTCGACCCAGGCCAATACACCACCGGAACCGACTTCGACGCCTCAGCCGAAACCATGTTCAACCGTCTGACCCAGTTCGAGCGTGGCGGCACTGCCGTGATTCCTGGGCTGGCGACCAGCTGGGACATTTCGACCGATGGCCTGACTTACACCTTCCACCTGCGTGAAGGCGTCAAGTTCCACACCACCTCGTATTTCAAGCCGACTCGTGAGTTCAACGCCGACGACGTACTGTTCACCTTCAATCGCATGATTAACAAGGATGACCCGTTCCGTAAGGCGTACCCGACCGAATTCCCGTACTTCACCGACATGGGGATGGATACCAACATCACCAAGATCGATAAAGTCGACGACCACACCGTCAAGTTCACTCTGAAAGAAGTCGACGCCGCGTTCATCCAGAACATGGCCATGAGCTTCGCGTCGGTTCAGTCCGCCGAGTACGCAGCCCAGCTGCTGAAAGAAGGCAAGGCTGCCGACATCAACCAGAAGCCGATCGGCACTGGTCCGTTCGTGTTCAAGAGCTACCAGAAAGACTCCAACATCCGTTACACCGGCAACAAGGACTACTGGAAGCCTGATGACGTGAAGATCGACAACCTGATCTTCGCCATCACCACCGACCCGTCGGTACGTATCCAGAAGCTGAAGAAGAACGAGTGCCAGGTCACCCTGTTCCCGCGTCCAGCCGACCTGAAAGCGTTGAATGAAGACAAAACGCTGAAGATGCCAAACCAGGCTGGTTTCAACCTGGGCTACATCGCCTACAACGTGATGGACAAGGTCAAGGGCAGCAACGAGCCGAACCCGCTGGCCGACCTGCGCGTTCGCCAGGCGCTGGACATGGCCGTCAACAAGCCACAGATCATCGACTCGGTTTACCAGGGCGCGGGCCAACTGGCCGTCAACGCCATGCCACCGACCCAGTGGTCCTACGACACCACCATCAAGGACGCCAAATACGATCCTGAGAAAGCCAAGCAGCTGCTCAAGGAAGCCGGCGTCAAGGAAGGTACCGAGATCGTCCTGTGGGCGATGCCGGTTCAGCGTCCGTACAACCCGAACGCCAAACTGATGGCCGAAATGCTCCAGTCCGACTGGAAGAAGATCGGTCTGAACGTGAAGATCACCAGCTACGAGTGGGGCGAGTACATCAAGCGCTCCAAAGGTGGCGAGAACCAGGCCATGATCATTGGCTGGAGCGGTGACAATGGTGATCCGGACAACTGGCTCAACGTGTTGTTTGGTTGCGACTCGCTGAGCGGCAACAACTTCTCCAAATGGTGCGACAAGAAATTCGACGGCCTCGTGAAAGAAGCCAAGCGCACCACTGACCAGGCCAAGCGCACCGAACTCTACAAAGAGGCGCAACACGTCCTCAAAGATGCAGTCCCTATGACACCTATCGCTCACTCGACGGTGTATCAACCCATGCGCGCCAACGTGCAGGACTTCAAGATCAGCCCATTCGGCTTGAACTCCTTCTACGGCGTCAGCATCAAGTAAAAAAACGGCGGCGACGTTTTCAGCGTCGCCGCTGTTTTTTTCTGCCGAATAGTCAGGAATTTGCCTACATCCATTTCCACTTGGTCTTACCAGGTTGGTTTAGGACGTGTCGCCTTTTCCTACGAGTCTTTAGGACTCAGCGCATTTACTGCCAGACCTGCGGCCCCTACCGTCAGGTTCTGACCAGTGACTGCGTGGGCTATCGGTTTGCTGTGGGTTTGAGCTCAATGCCGCCACAACTTCCCTGGAAGGGATCGCGGCGCATTGAAAAACACTGAGAAAAGAGGGAGCGTCATGCGCCACACCTTGGTTTTTTCCGCATTGCTGGGCGCCGGCCTGTTGGCCGCCACGTCCGCGAGTTTTGCCGCCAGCGACAGTCTGGTGTTCTGCTCCGAAGGCAGCCCGGCCGGTTTCGATACCGCGCAGTACACGACCGCGACCGATAACGACGCCGCCGAACCGCTGTACAACCGCTTGGCCGAGTTCGAAAAGGGCGCGACCAATGTCGTACCGGGCCTGGCAACGAGCTGGGATATTTCCGAGGATGGCCTCAAGTACACCTTTCACCTGCGTGAAGGGGTGAAATTTCATACAACGGCGTACTTCAAACCTACCCGCGATTTCAACGCCGACGACGTGCTGTTCACGTTTAACCGCATGCTCGATCCGCAACAGCCATTCCGTAAGGCTTATCCGACCGAGTTCCCGTATTTCAACGGGATGAGCCTGAACAAGAACATCGCCAAGGTCGAGAAGACCGGGCCGCTGACCGTGCAGTTCACGCTCAACAGCGTCGACGCCGCGTTCATCCAGAACATCGCCATGAGCTTCGCCGCCATTCTGTCTGCCGAATACGCCGACAAACTGTTGGCCGAAGGCAAGCCGAGCGACATCAACCAGAAGCCGATCGGCACTGGCCCGTTCGTGTTCAAGAGCTATCAGAAAGACTCGAACATCCGCTACACCGGCAACCCGCATTACTGGGATCAGAGCCGGGTGAAGCTGAAGAACCTGATTTTCGCGATCAATACCGACGCTTCGGTCCGCGTGCAGAAGCTCAAGGCTGGCGAGTGCCAGGTCACTCTGCATCCGCGCCCGGCCGATGTGCCGGCACTGAAGAACGACCCGAAACTGAAACTGATCGAAAAGCCGGGCTTCAACCTTGGCTACATCGCCTACAACGTGCGCCACAAACCGTTCGACCAGCTCGAAGTGCGTCAGGCGCTGGACATGGCGGTGAATAAACAAGGGATTCTCAACGCTGTTTACCAGGGGGCCGGTCAACTGGCGGTCAACGCCATGCCGCCGACCCAATGGTCCTACGACACCACGATCAAGGACGCCGCCTATAACCCGGAAAAAGCCAAGGAGTTGCTCAAGGCTGCCGGCGTCAAGGAAGGCACCGAGATCACCCTGTGGGCCATGCCGGTGCAACGTCCATACAACCCGAACGCCAAACTGATGGCCGAAATGCTCCAGGCTGACTGGGCCAGGATCGGTCTGAAAGTGAAGATCGTCAGCTACGAATGGGGCGAGTACATCAAGCGCACCAAGAATGGCGAACACGACATCAGCCTGATCGGCTGGACCGGTGACAACGGGGATCCGGACAACTGGCTCGGCACGCTGTACAGCTGCGACGCCATTGGCGGCAACAACTACTCCATGTGGTGCGACCCGGCTTACGACAAGCTGATCAAGGAGGCCAAGGTCGTCACCGACCGCGACCAGCGCACCGTGCTCTACAAACAGGCCCAGCAGTTGCTCAAGCAGCAAGTGCCGATCACGCCTGTCGCCCACTCGACGGTCAACCAGCCGTTAAGCGCCAGGATCGAAGGATTCAAGGTCAGCCCCTTCGGTCGCAACGTGTTTTCGGGTGTCAGCATCGATTAAACAAAAAACCGACTAGCCGCAACGCTGAGGAGGCCGTCTACCTCCTCACGCAAGCGCTTTGCCGAAATTCGCCAATCAGGCGTTTTGCAAACGTTTGCGATGTGTGAATGAGTTCTAAAACCAAAAACCGGCCAACCCAAAAAAGCCGGCATAAAAAGAAAGTAAAGGAGCTTCACCCATGAAACTGAGCAGCACCGCGATACTGGCTCTGGCCATCAGCAGCATCACCGCCACGGCTTATGCCGAGGAACAGAGCCAGGCGTACACCCCGGTTACCGTCAACGAGCAGAGCGCCCAGGCTGAAGCCACCGGTTTCCTCGAAGGCTCCAAGATCAGCGGCACGACCCGTAACTGGTACGCCAACGAGCAACTGAAACGTGGCGGCAAGTTCACCTACCGCAAAGACGGTGTCGCGACCCCGACCGATCGTCGTATCAACTGGGTGCAGGGCACCATCGTCAACTACACCTCCGGCTTCACCCAGGGCACCGTCGGTGTCAGCACTGAAGTGGCCGCGTACAACGCCGTTGCCCTGGAGCGCGATCGCAAGGATCTGGCCTCCAACAATGGTGGCGCACCGGGTTCGCGTCCAGGCGCAGGCAACAACCGTACGCTGACCAAAGAAGGCGGCGACGCTGAAGGCCAGTGGAGCAAACTGGGCCTGGCCAACGTCAAGTTCCGCGTTTCCAACACCACGCTGACCGCCGGTCGCCAGAACTTCAGCACGCCAATCGTCGACACCATCGGCAACCGTGCGCTGCCTTCGAGCTTTGAGGGTGTCAGCCTGCACAGCGAAGAGCTGAACAACCTGTCGTTCGACGCTGGCAGCTTCGACCGCGTATCGCCGCGTACCGAAGAGAGCCTGTCGAAATTCCGCTCCGAGTACACCAACAACAGCGCCGAGACCGATCGCGTGAGCATCGTCGGCCTGAACTACCAGCCGCTGAAAAGCCTGAAGACCAGCCTGTACGCTTCCAAGGTTGAAGACTTCTGGAACCAGTACTACTTCGGCGCCACCCACGAACTGGGTGACAGCAACGTCGTAAGCCTGACCACCGGCCTGAACTACTACAAAACTGTCGATACCGGCAAAAAAGAGATGGGCAACATCGACAACGACACCTACTCCCTGTCGTTCGGTCTGACCCACCAGGCCCACAGCCTGACCTTCTCGTACCAGGAAATTAACGGTAACGAGTACTTCGACTACCTGCACGAAACCAACGGCATCTACCTGGCCAACTCCCTGCTGTCCGACTTCAACGGCCCGAACGAGAAATCCTTCCAGGTCGCCTACGGTCTGAACATGGCCGAATACGGCGTGCCAGGCCTGAAGTTCAACATCTACCAGGCTCGCGGCTGGGGCATCGACGGTACTCACTACACCGGCACTGCGTATGACGTGAAAAACATGGACGGCGAGCACCACTACGAATACGGCATCGGTGCAACCTACGCCGTACAGAGCGGCCCACTCAAGGCCACCACCATCCGTGGTACCTACACCGCTCACCGCGCCAGCGAAAACCAGGCTGACGGCAGCATCAACGAGTTCCGTCTCGTGACCACCGTACCATTCAACATCCTGTAAAAACGCACGCCGACGGCTGACTCAGTGACGAGTCGGCCGTTCGGCCTTTTGTCTTCAACCGATTGCAGAGGGTTCTTGATGAAAATGCTTCCCCTACGTGCGGCCATCGCTGCCGCGTTGCTGAGTGTCGCTGTCGGCGTCTCGGCCAAACCCTTGGTGGTCTGCACCGAAGCCAGCCCGGAAGGCTTCGATATGGTCCAGTACACGACTGCAGTCACTGCCGACGCGGTGGCCGAAACCATCTTCAATCGTCTGGCCGACTTCAAGCCAGGCACCACTGAAGTGATCCCGGCGCTTGCCGAGTCCTGGGACATCAGCGACGACGGCCTGACCTACACGTTCCACCTGCGCAAAGGCGTCAAATTCCACACCACCGAATACTTCAAGCCGACTCGCGACATGAACGCCGACGACGTGGTCTGGAGCTTCCAGCGTCAGCTGGACCCGAATCACCCGTGGCACAAGCTGTCGAGCGTGGGCTTCCCGTACTTTGAAAGCATGGGCTTCAAGGAACTGCTGAAGAGCGTCGAGAAAGTCGACGACAACACGGTCAAGTTCACCCTGACCCGCCGCGAAGCGCCGTTCCTGGCCGACATCGCCATGGCGTTCTCCTCGATCTACCCGGCCGAATACGCCGACCAGTTGCTCAAGGCCAACAAGACCGGCGACCTGAACAACAAGCCGGTCGGCACTGGCCCGTTCGTCTTCCAGCGCTACAACAAGGACGCCCAGGTTCGCTTCAAGGCCAACCCGGACTATTTCCGTGGCAAGCCGCCGGCTGATGCCCTGATTCTGGCCATCGCCACCGACAACAACGTTCGCCTGCAGAAACTCAAGGCCAACGAGTGCCAGGTCGCGCTGTATCCGAAGCCGGACGACATCCCGAGCATCAAGAAAGACGACAAGCTGAAAGTCGATGAAATGGACGCGATGACCGTCTCCTACATCGCCATGAACACCCAGCACAAATACATCAGCGACGTGCGGGTGCGTAAAGCGATCGACATCGCCTTCGACAAGGAAGCCTATGTCAACGCGCTGTTCGGCAAGGGCAATGCGTCGGTCGCGGTCAACCCGTACCCGCCGACCCTGCTGGGCTACAACCACGACCTGAAGAACCCGCCACGTGACCTCGATGCAGCGCGCAAACTGCTCAAGGAAGCCGGCGTGCCGGAAGGCACCACGTTCACCCTGTTCACCCGCAACGGCGGCGGCCCGACCAACCCGAACCCGATGCTGGGCGCGCAAATGATGCAGGCTGACCTGGCGAAAGTCGGGATCAAGATCGACATCCGCGTGATGGAATGGGGCGAAATGCTCAAACGCGCCAAGGCCGGCGAACACGATATGGTTTCGGCCGGATGGGCGGGCGACAACGGCGACCCGGATAACTTCCTGACGCCTATGCTCAGTTGCGAAGCCGCCAAGAACGGCGAAAACTACGCTCGCTGGTGCAACGAGAAATTCCAGACCCTGCTCGACGAAGCACGGGCTAAAGTAGATCCGGCCGAACGCGCCAAACTGTACGAAGAAGCCCAGGCCATCTTCAATCAGGACCAGCCGTGGATCAGCATGGCCCACACCCGGATGTTCACTGCAATGCGCAACAACGTTGAGGGTTATCACATCAGCCCTCTGACAACCAATAACTTCGCCACCACCCAGGTGAAGTAGATAAGAAACTCCCGGCCTCCCTGACCCCAGGGTCGCCGGGCACGCCTAACCGGCCGATGAGGTACCACACAAGATGTTAAGTTTTATTGCCCGCCGACTGGGGTTGTTGATCCCCACGTTTTTCGGCATCACCTTGCTGACTTTCGCGTTGATTCGCATGATCCCCGGCGATCCCGTGGAAGTGATGATGGGCGAACGTCGGGTCGATCCCGAAATGCACGCTCAGGCAATGGAACGCCTCGGTCTGAACAAGCCGCTGTATGCCCAATACCTGGATTACATCGGCAAGCTTGCCCACGGCGACCTCGGCGAATCCCTGCGTACCCGTGAAAGCGTCTGGACCGAGTTCACGCAACTGTTCCCGGCCACCTTTGAACTGTCGATGGCTGCCCTGCTGTTCGCCGGTGTCTTCGGGCTGCTGGCCGGCGTCATTGCCGCCCTCAAGCGAGGGTCCCTGTTCGATCATGGAGTAATGGGCATATCCCTCACGGGATACTCGATGCCCATCTTCTGGTGGGGCCTGATTCTCATCATGTTTTTCTCGGTCAGCCTGGGCTGGACGCCGGTTTCCGGGCAGAACGACCTGTTGATCGACGTTGAGCGCAAAACGCACTTCATGCTGATCGATACCTGGCTCAGCGATGAACCGGGCGCCCTGCTCGACTACCTGCATCACCTGATCCTGCCCGCCATTGTGCTGGGCACCATTCCGCTGGCGGTGATCGCCCGGATGACCCGTTCCTCGATGCTCGAAGTGCTGCGCGAAGACTACATCCGTACCGCCCGTGCCAAAGGCCTGTCGCCAGCACGCGTGGTGTTCGTCCACGGCCTGCGCAACGCGTTGATCCCGGTGCTGACCGTGGTCGGCCTGCAAGTCGGCACCCTGCTGGCCGGCGCCGTCCTGACCGAAACCATCTTCTCCTGGCCCGGCATCGGCAAATGGCTGATCGAAGCCATTGGCGCCCGGGACTATCCGGTCGTGCAAAACGGCATCTTGCTGATTGCCTGCATTGTGATTCTGGTCAACTTCGTGGTGGACATCCTCTACGGCTTTGCCAACCCACGCATTCGTCACCAGCGCTGAGGTCAATACCCATGAGCACTCCAACATCCTCAGTAGCCACCGCCACCTCGAACGTGGATCAAAGCCTGCTGTATCCGTCGCCGTACAAGGAGTTCTGGCAAGCATTCGCCAAGAACAAGGGCGCCGTCGCCGGTCTGGCGTTCTTCACCCTGATCGTGTTCTGCGCGATCTTTGCCCCCTGGGTCGCGCCGCACAATCCGAGCGAGCAATACCGTGACTTCCTGCTCACCCCGCCGGTGTGGCTGGAAGGCGGGCAATGGCAGTTCATCCTCGGCACCGACGAACTGGGACGCGACTTGCTGTCCCGCCTGATCCAGGGTTCGCGCCTGTCGCTGCTGATCGGTCTGTCCTCGGTGGTGATGTCGCTGATCCCGGGTATCTTCATGGGCCTGCTGGCCGGTTTCTTCCCGAAGATCCTCGGTCCGACCATCATGCGTCTGATGGACATCATGCTGGCCCTGCCGTCGCTGCTGCTGGCCGTGGCGATCGTCGCCATCCTCGGCCCTGGCCTGATCAACACCGTGATCGCCATCGCCGTGGTTTCGCTGCCGTCCTACGTGCGCCTGACCCGTGCTGCGGTGATGGGCGAACTGAACCGCGACTACGTGACCGCCGCACGCCTGGCCGGTGCCAGCCTGCCACGCCTGATGTTCATCACTGTGCTGCCGAACTGCATGGCACCGCTGATCGTTCAGGCAACCCTGAGCTTCTCCTCGGCGATCCTCGACGCCGCCGCCCTGGGCTTCCTCGGCCTCGGCGTACAGCCGCCAACCCCTGAGTGGGGCACGATGCTGGCTTCGGCCCGCGACTACATCGAACGCGCCTGGTGGGTCGTGAGTCTGCCTGGCTTGACCATTTTGCTCAGCGTGCTGGCAATCAACTTGATGGGCGACGGCCTGCGCGATGCGCTGGACCCGAAACTCAAGAACGCCGCCTGAGGAGATTCCCATGTCACTGTTAGAAATCAAGAATCTCAACGTACGCTTCGGCGACAAGAACGCCACACCGGTGGTCGACGGCCTCGACCTCAAAGTGGACAAGGGCGAAGTCCTGGCCATCGTGGGCGAATCGGGTTCCGGCAAGTCCGTGACCATGATGGCGCTGATGGGCCTGATCGAGCACCCGGGGATCGTGACTGCCGACTCCCTGAGTTTCGACGGCAAAGACATGCTCAAGCTGAGCAATCGCCAGCGTCGGCAGATCGTCGGCAAAGACCTGTCCATGGTGTTCCAGGACCCGATGACCGCGCTCAACCCGAGCTACACCGTCGGTTTCCAGATCGAAGAAGTGCTGCGCCTGCACCTGAAAATGTCCGGTAAGGCCGCCCGCAAGCGCGCCATCGAACTGCTGGAAAAGGTTGAAATCCCGGGTGCCTCCAGCCGCATGGACGCCTATCCGCACCAACTGTCCGGCGGCATGAGCCAGCGTGTGGCAATTGCCATGGCGATTGCCGGCGAGCCGAAACTGCTGATCGCGGACGAACCGACCACCGCACTCGACGTGACGATTCAGGCGCAGATCATGGACCTGCTGCTGGCGTTGCAGAAAGAGCAGAACATGGGCCTGGTGCTGATCACCCACGACCTCGCCGTCGTGGCTGAAACCGCCCAGCGCGTGTGCGTGATGTACGCCGGTCAAGCCGTTGAAGTCGGTCAGGTGCCGCAACTGTTCGACATCCCGGCCCACCCGTACAGCGAAGCGCTGCTCAAGGCGATTCCGGAACACAGCCAGGGTGCCGAGCGTCTGGCCACCCTGCCGGGCATCGTTCCCGGCCGCTACGACCGTCCGCAAGGCTGCCTGCTGTCGCCGCGCTGCCCGTACGTGCAGGACAGCTGCCGCGCGCAGCGTCCGACCCTTGACCCGAAAAGCCACAGCCTCGCCCGCTGCTTCTACCCGTTGAACCAGGAGGTGGCGTAATGGCCGTCGTACTTACCGCCCGCGACCTGACCCGTCACTACGAAGTCTCCCGTGGCCTGTTCAAGGGCCACGCGACCGTACGCGCCCTCAACGGTGTGTCGTTCGAACTGGAAGCCGGCAAGACCCTCGCCGTTGTGGGCGAATCGGGCTGCGGCAAATCCACCCTGGCCCGTGCCCTGACCCTGATCGAGGAGCCGTCGTCCGGTTCCCTGAAAATCGCCGGCCAGGAAGTGGCCGGCGCCGACAAGGCCCAGCGCAAGCAACTGCGCAAAGACGTGCAGATGGTGTTCCAGAGCCCGTACGCCTCGTTGAACCCACGGCAGAAGATCGGTGATCAACTGGCCGAGCCGCTGCTGATCAACACCAACCTGTCGGCCGCCGAACGTCGCGAGAAAGTCCAGGCGATGATGAAGCAGGTCGGCTTGCGTCCCGAGCACTATCAGCGCTATCCGCACATGTTCTCCGGCGGTCAGCGTCAGCGTATCGCGCTGGCCCGAGCGATGATGCTGCAACCGAAAGTGCTGGTGGCGGACGAACCGACTTCGGCGCTGGACGTATCGATCCAGGCGCAGGTGCTGAACCTGTTCATGGACATGCAGCAGGAGTTCAACACCGGTTACGTGTTCATCTCGCACAACCTGGCGGTGGTGCAGCACGTGGCCGATGACGTGATGGTGATGTACCTCGGCCGCCCGGTGGAAATCGGTCCGAAGGATGACATCTACGCCCGTCCTCTGCATCCGTACACCCAGGCGCTGCTATCGGCGACTCCGACCATCCATCCGGATCCGGACAAGCCGAAAATCAAAATCGTCGGCGAGTTGCCAAACCCGCTGAACCCGCCACCGGGTTGCGCGTTCCACAAGCGCTGCCCGTACGCGACCGAACGTTGCAGCGCAGAAGAGCCGGCCCTGCGCCAGCTCGACACCCGTCAGGTAGCGTGCCACTACGCCGAGCAGTTCCTCGACGGCGCGGCATAAAAAACCCGCCCTGTTGCCGGGGCGGGTCGTTCAAGCGTTGACCAAACCTCTTCTTCTTCGATTGCGCATCAGTCGGGGAAGAAGGGGTTTTCTTTTGTCTGCAATCTACGTCTGGCTGTCGCCATCATCCGGATCATCGGTATCCGGCTCGTCGGTGGTCGAGTCGTCATCGTCCTTGCTGCCGCCCTGATCCTGATCACCCGGTTCGGACTCGGACTTGGCGAGCATGATCACCGCTGCGTGGCCATGGGTAGCGTTAAAACCTTGCGGTGGGCCGCCAGTACTCGCCCATGCCGCCGTGGTGCCGAGCGTCAGCATCACCAAAACCTTAAGCAACAACACTATGCGTTGAAAAATGCTCATGAGCGTTTCCATCCTTTCGTGATTGAAGCCAGAGTGCCGATCCGGCGCTGAATAAAATCTAGTTCCGATCAGCCGGGTTCACCAGATAGGACGCTAACCAATGCCCATAATTGCTGCGGGTGGACAGACCGCTTTCGAATAACCTCCATAACCGGATCAGCTAAGCGAGGCGGTCTTGCGGGTTTGCAAGGGCTGCTTGCCCGTCACCCGCAAACGGGTCGCCAGATACACCAACGGGACGGACATCAGCGCCAGCGCCGCACTGGCCACCCAGACGCTGTGACCACCGAACTGCCCGTAAAGCTGACCGCTCAGCACCGGTGACAGCAGCGCGCTCGCACTCCAGGCCATGAAAAACAGACCAAAGTACTGACCGCTTTTTCCGCGTTGCGCATGCTGCATGACCAGCACATTCAGCGGCGGCATGAACAGCGCTTCACCGAGGGTCCAGACCACCGTCGACAGGCAGGCATAAAACAAACCGGAACCCAGCGGCAACATGCCGAGCCCGACCGCCAGCAGTATGCAGCCGGCAATCAATGGCCGACACGAGCCCCAGCGTTCGCCCCAATGCGAGATTGGAATCTGCAGCGCCACGACAAGGACTGCGTTGATCGCGAACTGCCAGCCGATGGCCTCGGTGCTCAAGCGATAGTAATCGCGCAGGTAGTTGCCGAGCGTGCTGTAGACCGTGTCGAACGCCATGCCGAGCAGGACGGTCGCCGCCAGCAGCCAGAGGAATGGCTTGTCGCGATACGGCAGGCCGGAGCCGGTCTGCGTCTCAGGTGTTTCTTGCGGGACAAGAATCGGTCGTCGCCAGGTCGTGCGGACAAACCAGAGCAACGCCACCAGCGTCAGCGCCGCACTGATGAAGAACACCCAGCGAAAATCCGTCTGCGCCAGCACACCGCCCGCGATACCGGCGGCGGCCATCCCGAGGTTTCGCGCGATACGGCTCAAGGCCTGCGCCCGTGGGCGCTGCGCAACCTCGCAATACTCCATGATCAAGCGTTGATGCAGCGTACGGATCGCGCCGTCGATCGTACCGCTGAGCAACAGCAGCCCGGCCAGCAACGGCACCTGCGTGACCAGCCCGAGCCCGAGCAGCACCCACGCTGAAACGAAGAACAGCGCCGCCGTCAGCCGAGCGGTGCGGACATGGTCACTGAGCAAGCCGCCCAACATCGAACCGATCAACAGCCCGCCGCCGTACGCCGCCAACAGCCAGCCAACGGTCTCGATGGCGAAGCCCAGTTCCTGACGCAGATACAGCGCCATGAACAGCTTGACCATGCTGCTCAGCCGATTGATGAACAACAGCGCCGCCAGCACCCAGGCCATGGTGCTGAAGTAACCGTCGAGTCGCAGCAGATGAATCAACCGACCGGTCATTACCTTGATCCCTCCTTGATCATTCTTCGCCGCAGGTTCGCACCCGGATCAAATGGACCCGCCCATACTCAATCAACAGGCAAAAAAAAGCCCACTGTTTTATCAGTGGGCTTTCGGGCGTCACCGGTCAGCGCTTAGTGGTGCTCACGCGTCGCACGGAATTTCACGTCCGGCCAGCGCTCTTCCATCAGGGCCAGGTTGACGCGGGTCGGAGCGAGGTAGGTCAGGTGACCACCGCCGTCCAGTGCCAGGTTTTCCACAGCCTTGTTGGAGAATTCCTCAAGTTTCTTCTTGTCGCCGCATTCGATCCAGCGCGCGGAGTACACGGTGATCGGCTCGTAGGAGCACTCGACCTTGTATTCCTCTTTCAGGCGGCTGGCGACCACATCGAACTGCAGCACACCGACGGCGCCGAGGATGATGTCGTTGCTGCGCTCCGGGAAGAACACCTGGGTCGCGCCTTCTTCGGCCAGCTGTTGCAGGCCCTGGCGCAGTTGCTTGGATTTCAGCGGATCGCGCAGGCGTACTCGGCGGAACAGTTCCGGGGCGAAGTGCGGGATACCGGTGAAGCCCAGGCTTTCGCCTTCGCTGAAGGTGTCGCCGATCTGGATCGTGCCGTGGTTGTGCAGACCGATGATGTCGCCGGCGTACGCCTCTTCCAGTTGCTCACGCTCGGAGGAGAAGAACGTCAGGGCGTCGCCGATGCGCACGTCCTTGCCGGTGCGCACGTGGCGCATCTTCATGCCTTTCTCGTACTTGCCGGAGCAGATACGCATGAAGGCGATACGGTCGCGGTGTTTCGGGTCCATGTTCGCCTGGATCTTGAAGATGAAGCCCGAGAACTTCTCTTCCACCGGCTCCACGGTGCGCTCGTTGGCCACACGGGCCAGCGGACGCGGTGCCCAGTCGACCACGGCGTCGAGAACATGGTCGACACCAAAGTTACCCAGCGCCGTACCGAAGAACACCGGGGTCAGCTGACCGTCGAGGAACTCCTGCTGATTGAATTCGTGGCAGGCGCCCTGCACCAGTTCCAGCTGTTCGAGGAAACGATCGTACTCGTCGCCCAGGTGTGCGCGGGCTTCGTCGGAGTCGAGCTTCTCGATGATCTTGGTTTCGGTGCGTTCGTGACCGTGACCGGCGGTGTAGACGATGATGTAGTCGTCGGCGAGGTGATACACACCCTTGAAGTCGCGGTAGCAACCGATCGGCCAGGTGATCGGCGCAGCCTTGATCTTCAGGACGGCTTCGATTTCGTCGAGCAGTTCGATCGGGTCGCGAATGTCACGGTCGAGTTTGTTGATGAAGCTGACGATCGGCGTGTCACGCAGACGGCAGACGTCCATCAGCGCAATGGTACGTGGCTCTACACCTTTACCGCCGTCGAGGACCATCAAGGCCGAGTCCACCGCCGTCAGGGTGCGGTAAGTATCTTCGGAGAAGTCTTCGTGGCCCGGGGTGTCGAGCAGGTTGATCATGTGTTCGCGATACGGGAACTGCATGACCGACGTGGTAATCGAGATACCCCGCTGCTTTTCCATCTCCATCCAGTCGGATGTCGCGTGGCGGTCGGATTTACGGGATTTCACCGTACCGGCCACGGCAATCGCCTTGCCCATCAGCAAGAGCTTTTCGGTGATGGTGGTTTTACCGGCATCGGGGTGGGAAATAATGGCGAAAGTGCGGCGTTTCGCGACTTCGGCGGCCTGGTTGGTCATGGGAAATCGCCTGGCGGTGATTCAAAAAAGGGCCGCGATTATAGCCCAAGTCAACGCAATAACCGAACCGTTGAGCACATTAAGGGTGGCCAAATGCTGCCGTGGATGGGAACCTTTTAAAGCACGGAGACGTCCATCCCCTGTTACGACTTTTCGTCAGGGGCTGAAAAATCAGCAAGTTAGCCTGACGAGGCTGCGCTCATGGCTCGCTTTCAGACCGCTGTTGCCGGTGCTGGGGGAGCTGCTTCTCGCGAACGTTATTTTCCCGGCAGCCAGGCATGGCATGCCACTCGGGACGGCGTTCGCCGACTATAAAAAAGGAGTCCGCCTGTGGCTATCCGCTATGGCAAAGGGCTGATGGGAGGTGCGGTGGTGATCGCGCTCCTGGCCCTGCTGGTCCACTGGATCGGCATCAACACGATCGAACACTACCGCGACGATTTGTTGTTTTACCTGCAAGCTCATCTGATTCTCGTCCTCGCTTCAATGCTGGCCGCCCTTGTCGTGGGCATCCCCGCCGGTATCTTCCTGAGCCGCCCGACCATGGTCGGCCGCGCCGAACGCTTCATGCAGATCTTCAACATCGGTAACACCGTGCCACCACTGGCCGTACTCGCGATTGCCCTGGGGGTTCTCGGCATCGGCAGCGGCCCGGCGATCTTCGCCCTGTTCCTCGCCTCTCTTTTGCCGATTGTGCGCAACACCTACGAAGGCCTGAAAAACGTCCAGGGCTCGCTGAAAGAAGCCGCCGTCGGCATCGGCATGACCCCGCAGCAGGTGCTGTGGCAGGTCGAATTGCCCAACGCCGTGCCGATCATCGTCGGCGGTGTGCGCGTGGCGCTGGCGATCAACGTCGGTACTGCGCCGCTGGCCTTCCTGATCGGCGCCAACAGCCTCGGCAGCCTGATTTTCCCCGGCATCGCCCTGAACAATCAGCCGCAACTGCTGCTCGGCGCCGCGTGCACCGCGCTGCTGGCCCTGCTGCTCGATGGCGTGGTCACCCTCGCCAGCCGTCTCTGGCTGGAACGCGGTTTGCGCCCGTCTTAAGGCTTCGGCAAAGGAATATTCATGAAACGACTTAGTTTGATTCTGAGCTGTGCCCTGCTGTTCGCAGGATTTGCCCAGGCGGCGGAAAAGCCGCTCATTCGCCTCGGTGCCCGCGTGTTCACCGAACAAACCCTGCTCGCGGAAATCACCGCCCAATACCTGCGCAGCAAAGGCTACGACGCGCAGATCACCGGTGGTCTGGGCAGCAACCTGGCCCGCAGCGCCCACGAAAGCGGGCAACTGGACATGCTCTGGGAATACACCGGCGTGTCGCTGGTGGCCTACAACCATGTCACCGAAAAGCTCGATAGCGAACAGTCTTACGCCCGGGTCAAAGAACTCGACGCGAAAAAGGGTCTGGTCTGGCTCACGCCGTCGAAATTCAGCAACACCTACGCCCTCGCCCTGCCAAAAAAGGTCGCTGAGCAATATCCGCAGATCAGCAACATCAGCCAGTTGAACGACGTGCTGCGCAGCGAAGCCAAGCGCAATCATCTGGTGGCGCTGGACACCGAGTTCGCCAACCGCTCGGACGGTCTGGACGGCATGGTCAAGCTGTACGACATGAACCTGACCCGCCAGAACATCCGGCAGATGGACGCAGGACTGGTCTACACCGCACTTCGCAACGGCCAGGTGTTCGCCGGTCTGGTCTACACCACCGACGGTCGCCTCAACGCATTCGGCCTGAAGCTGCTGGAAGACGACAAGCATTACTTTCCGGACTACACCGCTGCGCCAGTCGTGCGTCAGGCCTACCTCGACGCCCACCCGCAACTGGCGGAGCAACTCAAGCCGCTGGCCGAATTGTTCGACGACGAAACCATGCGCCAGCTCAATGCGCGGGTCGATGTCGATCACGAGAGCCCGTCGAAAGTCGCCGCCGATTTCCTGCGCCAGCACCCATTGAACTAAAGGAGGAAAAGTCATGGAATTCCTGAACGCCTTTTCCCACCTCGACTGGCAGCAGGTGATGCACCTGACCTGGCAGCACATCACGCTGGTCGGCATCGCCGTCAGCCTGGCGATTCTCATCGGCGTGCCGCTGGGCATTCTGATGACGCGTTTCCCGAGCCTCGCCGGTCCCTTGCAGGCCAGCGCCACGGTGCTGCTGACCGTGCCGTCGATTGCGTTGTTCGGCCTGCTGCTGCCGTTCTACTCAAAATTCGGCCAGGGCCTCGGCCCGATGCCTGCGATCACCGCCGTGTTCCTTTATTCACTGCTGCCGATCATGCGCAACACCTACCTCGCCCTGACCGGTGTCGAGCCGGGCATCCGCGAAGCCGCACGCGGCATCGGCATGACCTTCGGCCAGCGCCTGCGCATGGTCGAGTTGCCGATTGCAGTGCCGGTGATCCTCGCCGGTGTGCGCACCGCCGTGGTGATGAACATCGGCGTGATGACCATCGCCGCGACCATCGGCGCCGGCGGCCTCGGCGTGTTGATCCTCGCCTCCATCAGCCGCAGCGACATGTCGATGCTGATCGTCGGCGCGCTGCTGGTCAGTCTCCTGGCGATCTTCGCCGACCTGTTTTTGCAGTGGCTGCAACGCTCTTTGACTCCAAAAGGATTACTCAAATGATCGAACTTCAAAACCTCAGCAAGACCTTCCAAAGCAACGGCAAAGATGTGAAAGCCGTGGACTCGGTGAGCCTGACCGTCAATGAAGGCGAAATCTGCGTATTCCTCGGGCCATCGGGCTGTGGCAAAAGCACCACGCTGAAAATGATCAACCGCCTGATCAAGCCGACCTCCGGCAAGATCCTGATCAACGGCGAAGACACCACCGACCTCGACGAAGTGACCCTGCGTCGCAACATCGGCTACGTGATCCAGCAGATCGGTCTGTTCCCGAACATGACCATCGAAGAGAACATTGTGGTGGTGCCGAAACTGCTCGGCTGGGACAAACAGAAATGCCACGACCGCGCCCGCGAACTGATGAGCATGATCAAGCTTGAGCCCAAGCAGTATCTACATCGTTATCCACGCGAATTGTCCGGCGGCCAGCAGCAACGGATCGGCGTGATCCGTGCACTGGCAGCGGATGCACCGCTGTTGCTGATGGACGAACCGTTCGGTGCGGTCGACCCGATCAACCGCGAGATGATCCAGAACGAGTTCTTCGAAATGCAGCGCGCGCTGAACAAGACCGTGATCATGGTCAGCCACGACATCGATGAAGCGATCAAGCTCGGCGACAAGATCGCGATCTTCCGCGCCGGCAAGCTGTTGCAGATCGACCATCCGGACACTCTGCTCGCCCATCCGGCAGACGACTTTGTCAGCAACTTCGTCGGCCAGGACAGCACGTTGAAACGTCTGTTGCTGGTAAAAGCCGAAGACGCGGCAGACAACGCGCCGTCCGTCAGCCCGGAAACTCCGGTGACCGATGCGCTGGAGTTGATGGACGAGCATGACCGCCGCTATGTCGTCGTGACTGACGGTGAGAACAAGGCGCTGGGTTATGTGCGCCGTCGTGACCTGCATCGTCAGACCGGCACCTGTGCGCAGTTCCTCCGGGAGTTCAACGCTACCGCTGCGTACGACGAGCATCTGCGGATTCTGTTGTCGCGGATGTACGAGTTCAATCGGTCATGGTTGCCGGTGATGGATGCCGAGCGGGTGTTTCTTGGGGAGGTGACTCAGGAGTCGATTGCCGAGTATTTGAGCTCCGGCAAGTCCCGTGGGGGCAAGACCAGCATTGTGTCGCCGGCGGAAGTTGCGGTGGCATGAAGAACGGGCTGTAAAAAAGGGCGGTGCTTGTGGGTAAGCACCGCCCTTTTTTGTTCAGGAGGAAATGGCCTGATCGGCGGGGATGAATTCAAACTTCGCGTCGTTCGTTTGAACCTGTGGAAGCGTCATACGTATCATCGGTACCCAGATTCCGGTTTGCGTCTTGAAATCCCGTTGGTCGTATTGCGCAGCGACCTTGCCGGTATCGTTGAGGTAGAAAACGGCCATGATCGGCAATACCGCGCCTTTGCCCTGCCCCCAGTTTTCCAGTCTGAACTCGTTTTGTGTATTGAAAGCAAACGTTCCCCCTTGCCCTTGAGCCTTGATTGCCTCATTGAATGCTTCGGTGGCCTTTTCATTCAGAACATCGCGAACATCAAATCCGCACAGGTATCCGTACTTGTTCGGCTGGCTGTTGTAGTGGACGATATATTGCGCAGCCGTATTAATGTTCTGCGCCTGACATGGAGAACTGCTGGGGACGCCAGGGGTTTCTCCGCAACCACTATTGGTTCGCGAGGTTGTTGCGCCATCTACTGGAAAAAAACACAAAATTTCCGGTTCGATCTTTCCCGTGGGGTTGTAGAAATAAGGACTGAAAATAAAACCATTATTGTAGCCAAACACCAACTTGCTGAACTTGGCGTCCTTGCGCAACCAGGAAAATGAAACGCCGGTGCTGGAAGGATTCGGGTTCCAGAAATGAAAGGCGGTGGAGTGCTGTGTCGCACGCACCGGCACCCCGCTACACAAGAATGCGGGGGCGCTGGGATTGGCCCGACACATAGAAATAGTGTTGTTGTAGTACTCCGTCAAATAAGCCGCTGTTTCAGGCCCGGTAAAGGACTGTGTTGTTCCTGCACTTGCGGACTGCACAGCTTGGGCATTTTTGTCGGTCGTAACATTCGGAGCAAGATCATGAGTCACACATCCCGAAAGCAACAAAACAACTATCCACACTAATAGCCTGTTCATTTTTCCTGCCTCCACAAAGCTATAAGCCACATCAAAGATTGAACTTCTATCGTGCAAAAACGTGCACCTTCAAGCTCATCTTTCGGAATGGCATCCAAATAAATCCAGCACGACGACTGTGCAATCACCCTAATAACAATTCAGAAATTAAGCACCTGTCAGAACTGACAGTAGGTAAAAGGCCCGCCATATTTTTTCGAAATCAAAACAGGCTGGGCTATAGCCAGATTGCGATTGAGTGCCAAGCGAATGATGCTCGGCGAGGTCACCCAGGAATCGATTGCGGCGTAACTGAGTTCAGGTCGTTCACGCGGAATGAAGACCAATATTGTGTCGCCAGCCGAGGCGGCGGCCTGATCAAAAGCAAAAGTGCTGTTCACAAGCCTTTTTTTCGACCGCCGGAACATGAAAGCCGTGATTTTTTTGCCGACGATGAGCCGGCAAGAAATATCAACACATCAGAAGGCTGAGCCCGGCCGAAGATGTCAGCCCAAACCAGCAACTTCCCTCTCAACTTCCCTTCTCGCTGCCAACGTCGCCGATGTTGAAGTGATCGTACTTACCGGAGAGTTGGCACACATCAGCTTCGAACGTGCAGGTATTTTTAACACCTGAAAATTATTGCGGAACATCTGACCGTCATCTCGGTCGGCTACAAAGAGTGATATCCGCGACGCACGTCAGAAGCGTGCAAAAACGCGACATTTTTAGTTGATCTCAGGCCCCTCACGCCCTAAAGTTCGCGCCGAACGTCCATGCTGGAAACGATCCATCCGGCTCAAGTACTGACGACGAGACAGCAAGGCCAAGGGAAAGAAAGCTACATTTCCCATGGCCTTTTTGCTTTCGGCGACATGCCTTGGGAAGTAGGCGAACCAAAGTGGGGATACGGAGGGCGTTCATTTGCACCCATTGTTTTTACGAGTTTGCCCATAGGAGCTCCCAGCATGTCGATCCAGGTCGAAGACTATTTCGCGCGCGCCACTTTTGACAAAATGAAGGCGTTCGCCGACAAACAGGAAACCCCGTTCGTGGTGATCGACACCGCGATGATCGCCCAGGCCTACGATGACCTGCGCGCCGGTTTCGAATTCGCCAAGGTCTACTACGCGGTCAAGGCCAACCCGGCCGTCGAGATCATCGACCTGCTCAAAGAGAAAGGTTCGAGCTTCGACATCGCCTCGATCTATGAGCTGGACAAAGTGCTGGGCCGTGGCGTCAGCCCGGACCGCATCAGCTACGGCAACACCATCAAGAAATCCAAGGACATCCGCTACTTCTACGAGAAGGGCGTGCGTCTGTTCTCCACCGACTCCGAAGCCGACCTGCGCAACATCGCCAAGGCTGCGCCGGGCTCGAAAATCTACGTGCGCATCCTGACCGAAGGCTCGACCACGGCTGACTGGCCACTGTCGCGCAAGTTCGGCTGCCAGACCGACATGGCCATGGACCTGCTGATCCTCGCCCGCGACCTGGGTCTGGTGCCGTACGGCATTTCGTTCCATGTCGGTTCGCAACAGCGCGACATCAGCGTCTGGGACGCGGCGATCGCCAAGGTAAAAGTGATCTTCGAGCGCCTGAAAGAAGAAGACGGCATCCACCTCAAGCTGATCAACATGGGCGGCGGCTTCCCGGCCAACTACATCACCCGCACCAACAGCCTGGAAACCTACGCCGAAGAGATCATCCGCTTCCTGAAGGAAGACTTCGGTGATGACCTGCCGGAAATCATTCTGGAGCCGGGTCGTTCGCTGATCGCCAACGCCGGTATCCTGGTCAGCGAAGTGGTACTGGTTGCACGTAAGTCCCGTACCGCCGTCGAGCGCTGGGTTTATACCGATGTGGGCAAGTTCTCCGGCCTGATCGAAACCATGGACGAAGCGATCAAGTTCCCGATCTGGACCGAGAAAAAAGGCGAGATGGAAGAAGTGGTCATCGCCGGCCCGACCTGCGACAGCGCCGACATCATGTACGAAAACTACAAGTACGGCCTGCCGCTGAACCTGGCGATCGGTGATCGCCTGTACTGGCTGTCGACCGGTGCGTACACCACCAGTTACAGCGCCGTAGAGTTCAATGGCTTCCCGCCGCTGAAATCGTTCTACGTGTAAGCGACGCTTCAACTGAAAAGGCCCATGCATGCATGGGCCTTTTTTATTTGCGCAGCCAAGTCTCAAGGTGATTGATCATCTCCATGAACTCTTCAGCGCCCTCCTTCGAGGCGGCGAGCTGGAAATTCAACTCCCCGAGTTTCGATACACGTTCAGCTCTCAACAACTCATTGAACACAGTATCGATGCGTAAGCCGGTCTCTTCGAGAAACACGCTGAGTTGCGAACTCACGGAAGCCAGTCCGTTAAACAACGCGGCGATATCGGTTTTGTACTCTGCGGCTTTTACGAGCGGATCAGCTGACGACCAAGCGAAGTCCCAGGCTGGTGCTGTACGCGCTTCGCGAAACAACTCCTCGACCACTGTCGGTTGGGTATGACACTGGCACGAGCGATGATCCATCGCCCTGATGAACACCGACTTAAGCCCGAACGACTCGTCATGCACCTCAGCGATGGTGTATTTCAGTTGGCGTATCGCCGCCCTCAGCGAGGAAAACCGAAGTGCCAGTTCGTGAATCAGATCCGGCACATCAGTGGGCGGAAACAACTTCCAGGTTGGCGACCTGGATAAACTGTACAACTTGAAATCCACCTGACTGAGGGGCTCGTTCCTTGAGGTGTTTTTGATGATTTCCTGAGTCTCAGCGGTGAACAGGGTGAGATCCGCAACATATGTGCTGCACAGGCGTCGAGCGTCTTCAGTACGCTCCCAGAACTCCTGCAAGTAGCGCGCATTGAACCTGGCGTTGTTCAAACGCGAATCGTTGGCCAGTACCGCCATTTGATGACCGATGGCTCTGCGGCGCTCGAACACCAAAGGAATGTTATTGAAGGTTGGGTTCAGAGAGCCCAGGAAATTCGTGTATCGATCCAGTACGCGTCGTTGTGCTGCGGAAAACTCATAGGCAAGTGTATTCATGACTGATCGGGAAGCGGTGGGCAGAACGCCCACCGCCTCGACTCCTTACTGCTGAACCGTTTTCAGATACTGCCGGACGTCGGCAATACGGGCGATGGCAGAAGCCGTTCGCTGCTCGACAGGCTGCGACTTGTCCTGTTTGAAGTCTCGGGCGAAGGACTCGAATACGGCCACCAGATTCGAGAATTCATTCACGTAACTCCAGCGCTCCTCGTCCAGTTGGTCGAGGACTTGCACCAGGTGAATCTTTCCATCGATCTGCGCAATATCGTTGATGTGTTTCTTCAACTGCGCCTTCAGATCAGCCGCTTTTTCCTTGAGTTGGTTGTAAGCCGCCAGCATGTTCAGATAAGAGATCGCCTCACCAATACCCGAGATCATTTTTTTCAAGGTATCAATGGCGAACAACGCGACTTGAACCTGCGGTGGCGCCAGCCCCAGTGCTTTCAGGTTATCCAGCGTCAGCTGGGCTTCCTTACCGATTTTCTCCACCCCGGCTTTCGCGAGCAGGTCGAGCGCTTCAGACACCGATTTCATCTGCTTTTCGAAATCGGCGACTTTTTCTTCCGACTTGACCTTCAGGGCTTCCGTGAAGGCCCGGTCCTGCTGCAGCGTTGCAATCCATTGCGCCGACGCCGATCGGTCATAGGCGGTACTCAAGCCGTTGTGCGTCATCTTCAAATCGTCCGCGTGCTCGGAGACGTTCATCGATACATTCTTGAGTTCGCTTTCCATTTCCTCGCGGATTTCATCCGCGTCTTCCGGATATTCGAGAAGTTCGGCCTGAGACATTTTCAGCTTGTTCTGCGCACGCTCCAGATTGATCCCTGTTGTCTGGGCCTGATTACGAAGTTCGAATGTGGCTTTCTGGATAGCCACTGTCAGCCCATTCATTGTGCGGACGGTACCCGGCAGATAGTTGAACTGCTCACCGAGCATTTGCGCAGTGACATTGCTTGTTTGAACGGCAGCCGCGTGGGCACGCAAAGCTGTAACATCAAAATCCGAAGTGGCGGGATGATTACTTGGCGAAAACATCATTGCTTTGCTCCTGAACACCGTAAAACTGCTTCCATACTCTTTATCTGCCGCAGCAAACACGCCCAACAGCTGATCGGAACTCACCTTGATCTGCTCCCACGGATCAATAATGCCGAGAATCTGGTTCTTGAACTTCCTCAAGGAAGTTGCTTCCTGCAGCAGATCAACTTCTTTGACAGATGCAGTGATATAGGTACTCAGTGCATTCCAGACCAGCATCAGGTTTTGCGTGGCGACTTCAGCTTCAATCGCTACATAGCTCAGGTTCTGCAAATCATCGCGCACTTTGTTCAGGGAACTCAGCGTCTGGTTTTTGCTGGCCATTACCTGGTTGGAAGCCTGTTGCTCTGCCTTCAACCTGTTTCGCTCCTTGCGGATTTTTTCGGCCTTGACGCCCTGATAGATGCCGAGAATCAAACCACCGATATTCAGTGCGGCTGCCGACCTGATCGCTTCCTGAACCAACTGATCATATTGCTTGTTCAGTTCATCGATTTCTTTCGAGCGCTGGTCGATTTCGCCCTGCAGGGCCTGGATGTCTGCCTGATAGGTATTGCGAGACACAAACTCCAGTCGCAGCTTGATCTCTGGCAGCACGATCTCGCGCATATCAGCGCCAAAACTGTCGAGTTCAGCTCTGACGTGCTCGGCCTTCGCGTGGCACTGCATGACCTTGGCCAGCATGTCGTTGAGGTAGGCCTTGATTTCAGGAACATCACCGGACGGCAAGCCCAGGTCGGGAAGACCCGGAATCGTGCGTTTCAGCTCCAGATACTCTTCCGGCGTATTGATATCGTATTCCTCCAGATACCTGGAGGCTTTCAGGTCTTCGTAGATCTCTACGATGCCTTTACCCGTACGAATAATGCTGCCGGCAAATATTTTCAGGTCGGTCCCGGTGAGCATGATTTTTTCACGCAACGGCGACCAGCGTTTCGCATGATCGTAGGTATAGGTAAATGTCCGCAGAAAGTCCGTTGCCTTGAGCCCAACGCCTCCTGCATCCCCGGCGCCATAGTTCAGATAGGCAATGACATCCGCCAGTCGAACGGGAAGCGACAGCCCCAGCACTTCATACTTGCGCAGGCTGATGATCTGTTCTTTGGTTAATTGAATACCGGTTTCCCGATTGTATTCTTCACCCTCGCCGAGCGAAGCACTTACAAACACCCGAGGCGCCTTTGCGGCGGCCTCAACAATCTTGCTGTCCATCTTGAATTCCATAAGAGACTCCTTGTCTTCTTCGGATATTTAATAAAAGTCGTTTTAGATATACGACATCATCGAGCGACTCATTCCAACTTGAGCGCCGACATCGCAAAACAACCTTAGGACAGCAAGACAACAATCAACAAGCATTCAAATATTAGCAATCAAGACAAACAAACCATCCGCCCAGACTCTTATCCGAGAACAGCCATATCAACTTGATAAAAAACAAACTCACCGCAGAATAAATACTTACAAAGCAACTAACTCCGCCAGCCGCAACTTATAAGCGTCGGCCATTGCACGAATTTGCGGATGTCGTGCATTCAACAAAGACACGCTGGCGACTCGCAGGAAATTCACATTGCCCGCGTCCAGAGCCTTGCGCAGCCAGCCGAGTGCGTCATCGATGTGCCCTTCATCGGCAAGTATCGCGGCGTGACTGAACTGCCCGCGAAAATCGCCACCCTCGGCCGCACGCCGATACCAGTCGCGCGCCGTTGGCAGGTCTTGCGGACAGTGGCGTCCCTCTTCCAGATACCGGCCCAGCAGGTTCATCGACTTGGCATGCCCCGACTCGGCAGCACGGCGGTACAGGGCGAGGGCCAGCGCCTGGTCTTCGGGTATTCCACGTCCGGTGGCGTGCAGGTTTGCCAGGTTGTACATCGCCCAATCCAGCCCCGCGTCGGCGGCTGTTTGGTAATGGCGCGCAGCGCGCTCGGCGTCGGCCACACAACCCCACCCGTGTTCATGACAGCGGCCGAGCATGTTGCGCGCCATTAGATGACCTTGCCCGGCGGCGATTTCAAACCAGCGCAATGCCAGCGGTTGATCCTGAGCAATCCCATGACCATCGAGCAGAATCTGCCCGAGCAGCGCCTGCGCTTCGAGCACGCCCTCGCCCGCCGCCATCAGAATGGCCTGAGCCGCGCGAGCCGGGCTTTCTTCGAGCATGGCGGTGAGCCGTTCGCCGTCGAGGATTTCTTCGCGGCGCAAACGAAAGTCCGTCACTTACACCTCGACCCAGCGGCGCAACAGGTTGTGATAGGTGCCGGTGAGGCGGATCAGCGAAGGGTGATCGGGCATGTCTTGCGTGAGTTGCTGGATCGCACCGTCCATCTCGAACAGCAAGGCACGCTGGCTGTCTTCGCGCACCAGGCTTTGGGTCCAGAAGAACGAGGCATACCGAGCGCCACGAGTCACCGCGTTGACTTTATGCAGGCTGGTGCCGGGGTAAAGCACCATGTCGCCAGCGGGCAGTTTCACGCGCTGGGTGCCGAAGGTGTCCTGGATTTCCAGCTCGCCGCCGTCGTAGTCCTCGGGTTCGCTGAAAAACAGCGTGGCCGACAGATCGGTGCGTACCCGCTCGATGCTGCCCTTGGGCTGGCGCACGGCGTTGTCGATGTGGAAATCGAAACTGCCACCCGCCGTGTAGCAGTTGAGTAACGGCGGAAATACCTTGTGCGGCAGCGCGGCGGACATGAACAGCGGATTTTTCCACAGGCGCTCAAGCATCGCGGCGCCGATTTCCTTGGCCAGCGGATGGCCTTCGGGCAGTTGCAGATTGTGCTTGGCCTTGGCCGATTGATAGCCGGCGGTGATCTTGCCATCGGCCCAGTCGGCCTGCTCCAGAGCCTCGCGGATGCGCCGCACTTCGTCTTTCTCGAACAGAGCGGGGATGTGCAGCAGCATGTCGAAGTCACCTGATGGCAAAGAGGCGGCAATGGTATTGATTCTTATTGGCTGTGTAAAACCCGCTAGACGAATGAACTGGCAAAAACCGTAAGGTTAAATTGTAAAGAATGTAAATTCAGTGCGGATAGCAATATTTCGCAATTGATACGAATACCTGTTTACCCTATATTCCGCCGCCTCAAATCCTTGGGGAGGGGAATAAAAATGGCACGTCAACAAGCACAATTACCGGTCAGTTCACCACGTCTGCTCGCTTCCGCCATCGGTGTGGCAATCACCGCCGGCTCCGCTGGCCACATGGTGTTCGCCGCTGAAAAGACCGACAGCAAAGCCTCCGGCAATGCCATCGCCCTGGACGCCACCGCCATCACCGGCGAAGCCCAGGACTCGACGTCCTACCAGGTCGAGAAAGCCTCCTCACCCAAGTACACCGCGCCGCTGGTCGATACGCCGCGCTCGGTCACCGTTATTCCGCAACAAGTCCTGAAGGACACCGGCGCCCTGAACATGCAGGACGCGCTGCGCACCGTACCGGGCATCACTTTCGGTGCCGGTGAAGGTGGCAACCCGCAGGGCGACCGTCCGTTCATCCGTGGCTTCGACGCCCAGGGCGACACCTACCTCGACGGCGTGCGCGACACCGGTTCGCAGAGCCGCGAGATCTTCGCCGTGGAAAACATCGAAGTCAGCAAGGGCCCGAACTCCGCCATCGGCGGTCGCGGCGCGGCGGGCGGCAGCATCAACCTGGTGAGCAAGAAAGCGCACCTGGGCAACTCGTTCGACGGTGGTTTCACCTGGGGTTCCGACCAGACCCAGCGCTACACCCTGGACGGCAACTACCAGTTCAGCGACACCGCTGCCGGCCGTCTGAACCTGATGAGCCACGAGAGCAACGTTGCCGGTCGCGACAGCGTCGACTACGACCGCTGGGGCATCGCGCCATCCCTGGCCTTCGGCCTGGGCACCGACACCCGCGTCAACCTCGACTACTACCATCTCGAAAGCAACGACACGCCGGACTCGGGCATCCCGTACACCATTCCGGCTGCCGGCTCGGCGGCACGTACCAAGTCCAATCCGGACAAGCCGTACTCGGGCGGCGATCACAGCAACTTCTACGGTCTGGACGGTCGCGACTTCCGCAAGGGTCGTACCGACACTGCGACGTTCGCCATCGAGCATGACCTGAATGACTCGCTGACCATCAAGAACACTCTGCGTCACGGCACCAGCATGCAGGATTACATCCTGACCCAGCCGGACGACAGCAAGGGCAACGTCAACAACGGCAGCGTCTGGCGTCGTGCGAACACTCGCGTGAGCAACACCGAGACCACCACCAACCAGACTGACCTGTTCGGTAACTTCTACGTTGCAGGGTTCAAGAACAGCTTCTCCACCGGTGTCGAATACACCCGTGAGGAAAGCCGCAAGTCCTCTTACAACGTCAACACCGATACCACGCCGCGCACCACCAACGTGCCGTCCAGCACCAACTGCACCCCGTCGATGATCGGCGCGTCGAGCGGCTACAACTGCACCTCGCTGTCGAACCCGAACCCGAACGATCCGTGGAACGGCGCCATTTCGCGCAACTACGCCGGCACTGACACCCAGTCCGATACTTACGCGCTGTATGTGTTCGACACCCTGGAACTGTCCCAGCAATGGCTGGTGAACATGGGCCTGCGTTACGACCACTTCGAAACCGGCTACCACACCTACAACAACGCTGGCACCACCACCGCCAAAGGTGCAGACACCAGCGAGTTCGTCACCGGTCAGTTCGGCATCGTCTACAAACCGGCAGAGAACGGCAGCATCTACGCGTCCTACGCCACTTCCGCCACGCCACCGGGCAACACCCTGGGCGAAGGCATGGACGGCAACCCGCTGGGCGGCACCACCGATCGCAACGGTAACCTGCTCAAGAGCGACATGGAGCCGGAAACCACCAAGAACTACGAAATCGGCACCAAGTGGGATCTGTTGAACGATCGCCTGTCGCTGACCGCCGACATCTTCCGCACCGAGAAAGAAAACGCGCGTGTCCAGGTTGATACCACGTCGTACGAAAACGCCGGCAAGACTCGTGTACAAGGTATCGAGCTGTCGGCCAGCGGCAAGATCACCGACAAGTGGCAAGTGTTCGCCGGTTACGCCTACATGGACAGCGAGCAAGTGGATGGCGGCCCGCTGAACCGTGCCACCGACGGCAACGAACTGCCTAACACGCCGAAAAACAGCGCCAGCCTGTGGACCACTTACCAGGTCACGCCGAAGCTGACCATCGGTGGCGGTGCGTTCTACGTGGATGACGTGTTCGGCAGCGTGGCCAACACCACCATGGTCGATTCCTACGTTCGCTACGACGCGATGGCTGCGTACAAGCTGACCAAGAACGTCGACCTGCAACTGAACGTGCAGAACCTGACCAACGAAACCTACTACGACAAAGCCTTCTCGACTCACTTCGCCAACCAGGCGGCGGGCCGTACGGCATTGCTGAGCACCAACTTCCACTTCTGATAGAAGCCGGAAGCCTCGGGCCCCGTTCATTCACTTGAACGGGGCTTTTGTGCGTATTAAAGAACGTTTCTCGATAAGCCACGGCATAATGCACGCCGTGAACACAATTTCCGAACGGACAAGGCAAGCGACGTGTTGAAGAAAACCCTGTTCCAGTTGCACTGGTTTTTTGGCATCACTGCCGGGCTGGTGCTGGCCCTGATGGGCATCACCGGCGCTGCCTATTCGTTTCAGGACGAGATCCTGAAAGCCCTCAACCCATCCGTGTTGCAGGTGGAGAAGCAGGTGGCCGGCGTCCTGCCGCCCGCCGATCTGGTGGCGCACATCGAAGCGGCCTCGGGCAAGAAAGTCTCGATGCTCTCGGTCGAAACGGAAAGCGGCAGCGCCGGACGCGTCTGGTTCACCCCGCCGAAAGGTGAGCGCCGTGGCGAGATGCGCTACTTCGATCCCTACACCGCCGAGTTCAAGGGCGAGGCCACCGGCCAGGATTTCTTCGGCCTGATGCTGCAGCTGCACCGGTTCCTCGCCATGGGCGATACCGGCCGCAACATCACCGGCGCCTGCACCCTGATGCTGCTGTTCTTCTGCCTGTCCGGCCTGTACCTGCGCTGGCCGCGCCAGTGGAACAGCTGGCGCGTCTGGCTGACCCTCGACTGGAAGAAAAAGGGCCGCAGCTTCAACTGGGACCTGCACTCGGTGTTCGGCACCTGGTGCATGTTGGTTTACCTGTTGCTGGCGCTAACCGGTCTGTCCTGGTCCTACGAGTGGTACAACAAAGGACTGACGAAATTGCTGTCGGATGCGCCGCAGAACGAACGTGTGCGCGGCGGACGCGGCCCGGCACCTGAAGGCCCGGCGCCGACCGCCGATTACGCCGCAATGTGGGTCAGCATCTACAGCTCCGCCGGCCCGGGCCTCGCCTCCTACAACATCCGCATGCCACCAGTGGCCGGTCAACCGGCGACCGTGTTCTATCTGCTCGACAGCTCGCCCCACGAGCGCGCGCTGAACCAGATCACCCTCGACCCGGCCACCGGCGTCGTCAAACGCGTCGACCGCTACGCCGACAAAAGCTTCAAGGCGCAATTGCTGACCAGCATTTACGCGCTGCACGTCGGCAGCTATTTCGGTCTGGTCGGGCGGATCATCGTGACAGTCGCAGCGGTGCTGATGCCGCTGTTCTTTATCACCGGATGGCTGTTGTACCTCGATCGCCGCCGCAAGAAAAAGCAGATCAAGGATGCCCGCCAAGGCCTCGAGCAACCGACCGGTGACACCCCGGCATGGTTGATCGGTTTCGCCAGCCAGAGCGGTTTTGCCGAGCAACTGGCGTGGCAGACCGCCGGCCAGTTGCAGGCAGCAGGATTGCCGGTGAAGGTGCAGCCGCTGGCCAATGTCAGCGAGCAGGATCTGCAGGAATCCAACAACGCGCTGTTCGTGGTCAGCACCTTCGGCGACGGCGAAGCACCGGACAGCGCTCGCGGCTTCGAGCGCAAAGTGCTGAACAACGCCTCGACCCTCGACAGCCTCAACTACGCCGTACTCGGTCTTGGCGACCGTCAGTATCAGCACTTCTGCGGTTTCGCCCGACGCCTGCATCAATGGCTCGGCGAGCATGGCGGCAAGACCCTGTTCGCCCCGGTGGAAGTCGACAGTGGCGATCCTTACGCACTGCGGCACTGGCAGACTCAACTTGGCCTGATCACCGGGCAAGCACCGGTCGACACCTGGCAGGCACCGAGCTACAGCAACTGGACGCTGGAACGCCGCGAACTGATGAACCCTGACAGCAGCGGTTCACCGGTTTTCCTGCTGGGTCTCTCGGCGCCTGACACCAGCAGCTGGCTCGCTGGCGATCTGGTGGAAGTGTTGCCACGCAACTGCCCGTGGGCCATCGAACATTTCCTCGACGGCCTCGGCATTCGTGGCGAAACCAGCGTGAAGGTCAACGGCCTGGAAGAATCGCTGGAAGTCGCCCTCGCCACCCGCCAGTTGCCCGAACACCGCGCCCATCTTGTGGGCCTGCATGCCCAGGCGCTGGTCGATGCGATGGTGCCGCTGGCGATGCGCGAATACTCGATCGCCTCGATTGCCGCCGACGGCGTGCTGGAATTGATCGTGCGTCAGGAACAGCATTCTGACGGCACCCTCGGCATCGGTTCCGGATGGCTGACCGAACATGCGCAGGTAGGCGGCAGTATCAGTCTGCGGGTACGCCGCAACAGCGGCTTCCATCTGCCGAACCAGCCGGTGCCGATGATCTTGCTGGGCAACGGCACCGGCCTTGCCGGCCTGCGCAGCTTGCTCAAGGCGCGGATTGCCGACGGGCAGCAGCGCCACTGGCTGCTGTTCGGCGAGCGCAATCGGGAACACGATTTCCTCTGTCGTGCAGAACTCGAAGAGTGGCTGATCAACGGCGATCTGGCCCGACTGGACCTGGCGTTCTCGCGGGATCAGGCGCAGAAAATCTATGTGCAGGATCGCTTGCGCGAATCGGCCGGTGAATTGAAGAAGTGGCTGGCGGACGGTGCCGTGATCTACATCTGCGGCAGCTTGCAAGGCATGGCGTCAGGGGTGGATCAGGTGCTCAATGAAGTGCTTGGCGCCGCCGAAGTCGAACGCCTGATCGAACAGGGTCGTTATCGCCGCGACGTTTACTGATTCACCTGCATTCCTGTGGGAGCAAGCCTGCTCCCACAGGTCCACTGCATTCAGACTGGCTGCAGCTTCTGCTCAAACACCGCCACCCCATCCAGATCCCGCAACACCACACTCAACTCCCCGCTCTGCCCCTCGATGTTCACCTCGCCAAAAAACTGAAACCCGGCAAACGGTGAAGCGTTTTGCGTCGGCGGTGCTTTCTGAAACACCACTTCCGGGCCGAAGGTCTTGTCCAGCGGATTGGGCCCGAAACTCCCGGCGTTCAGAGGCCCTGCGACAAACTCCCAGAACGGTTCGAAATCCTGGAACGCGGCCCGATCCGGGTGATAGTGATGCGCCGCGCAGTAATGCACGTCCGCCGTCAGGAACACGAAATTGCGCACCTGCTGCGCCCGCAGAA
This sequence comes from Pseudomonas sp. GW821-FHT11G12, assembly GCF_058808055.1. Classification (NCBI taxonomy): domain Bacteria; kingdom Pseudomonadati; phylum Pseudomonadota; class Gammaproteobacteria; order Pseudomonadales; family Pseudomonadaceae; genus Pseudomonas; species Pseudomonas sp. GW821-FHT11G12. The sequence goes on along the minus strand of NZ_JBXARH010000006.1, from coordinate 151,314 downwards.
AGCCCAGCAGTTCGGCGATTTCCAGTTCACGTCCCTGAGCCGAGCCGGGGTCGCCGTTGGCCACGGCTTCCCAACGCGGCACACCGGGGCTGACTTCGCCGTCCGGCACGCCAAGGCCGATCGGCATGTCGGCGGCGATGACTTTCCACTGGGCTTTCGATGCCTTCAATCCGCGCTTGAGCCAGTTCAATTGCTCGCGCCCGAGGAACGGTTTTTCCGCCCCGAGGTTGTCGTCGTTGGCGCCGCGATAACTGCGCATGTCGAGCACGAACACATCGAGCATCGGCCCGTAGCTCAGCTTGCGATAGATCCGCCCGCCACCGTCCGCTGCCTGACGGCGCATCGGCGAATATTCGAGCCAGGCCTGACGCGCACGGCCGACCAGGGTGTGGATATCTTTTTCCTGATAGCGCTCGTCGAGCTGTTTGCCCGGCGACCAGTTGTTGACCACTTCATGGTCATCCCATTGCCAGATCTGCGGCACTTCGGCGTTGAAGCGGCGGATGTTTTCGTCCATCAGGTTGTAGCGGTAATTGCCGCGATAGTCGTCGAGGGTCTGGGCGACCTTGCTCTTGGCTTCCGTGGTGAGGTTGCGCCAGATCCGGCCACCCTCAGTGGTCAGTTGCGCCGGCACCGGGCCGTCGGCGTAGATCGTGTCGCCGCTGTGGATAAAGAAGTCCGGCAGGCGCATGCGCATGGATTCGTAGATGCGCATGCCGCCAATATCGGGGTTGATGCCGAAGCCCTGGCCGACGGTGTCGCCGCTCCACACGAAGCGGATATTGCGCCGTGCGGTCGGTGCACTGCGCAGGTGGCCGAGCCACGGTTCGCTGGCAACCCCCGTCTGGGCGTCCTTGAAATACACGCGGTAGAAAATCGCCTGATCGGCGGGCAATCCGGTGAGTTCGACGCGGGCGGTGAAATCGCTGCGCGCGTCGGCCAACGCGGAGATGACACGTCGCGGATGGCGGAACTGACTGCGGGTGTCCCACTCCACCACCATCCGCGCCGGACGATCGCTGCGGCTCCAGATCATCGCCCGATCGCCCTGCAAGTCGCCGGACTGCACGCCGTCGGTGAGTTGCGGTCGATCCTTCACCGAGGCGATCACGGCCGGCGCCAGCCCTGGCATCAGCAAACCGGCGCCGACCACTTGCATCACGCGCCGGCGACCGAGGTTGAAATCGCTCATGCTGTTCTCCCTGAAAAAAGGAAAACTTAACCATCACCAGATGAAGCGGGTATGACACCTCAGGCGTTGGCGGGCGCCAGCGCCAGTTCGACGGCTTCCGGCCGCTTGACCAGCGCATACACCACCGCCGTCAGCAGGCTGCCCGCGACGATTGCCAGCAGATACAACAGCGCATGGTTGATCGCGTTCGGGATCGCCAGCACAAACAGGCCACCGTGCGGCGCCATCAGCTTGCAGCCGAAGTACATCGACAGCGCACCGGTCAGCGCACCGCCGGCAATGCTCGCCGGGATCACCCGCAACGGGTCTTTCGCGGCAAACGGAATCGCCCCTTCGGAAATGAAGCACAAGCCCAGCACCAGCGCCGCCTTACCCGCCTCGCGTTCAGTCTGGGCGAACTTGCGCCGAGCGATGAAGGTGGCGATACCCAGACCGATCGGCGGCACCATGCCGGCGGCCATGGTCGCGGCCATCGGAGCATAACTCTGCGAGGCCAGCAGCCCCACCGAGAACGCATAGGCGGCCTTGTTGATCGGCCCGCCGAGGTCGACACACATCATGCCGCCCAGCAGCACACCGAGCAGGATCGCGTTGGTGGTGCCCATGCTGTCGAGGAAATGCGTCAGCGCCGCGAGCATCCCGGCCACCGGTTTGCCGACCACGTAAATCATCACCAGCCCGGTGATCAGACTGGCGAACAGCGGGATGATCAGAATCGGTTTCAGCGCTTCCAGACTCTGCGGCAACGCCACATAACGACTGATCAGCTTCGCCGCATAACCAGCGATGAAACCGGCGACGATCCCGCCGATGAATCCGGCGCCCAGGGTGCTCGCCAGCAAACCGCCGATCATCCCCGGCGCCAGACCCGGACGGTCAGCAATCGAGTAGGCGATGTAACCGGCCAGCAACGGCACCATCAATTTGAACGCGGTCTCGCCACCGATCTGCATCAGCGCCGCCGCCAGCGTGCCTTCTTCCTTGAACGCGGTGATGCCGAACACGAACGACAAGGCGATCATCAAGCCGCCCGCCACCACCATCGGCAGCATGAACGACACACCGGTCAGCAGGTGTTTGTAAACGCCGGTTTTCTCTTGTTTGGCCGGGGCCTTGCCGTCGCTCGCGGCGCTTTCCTGCTTGCCTTCGGCCAGGGCTTTTTTCAGCGTGGCCTCGGATTGCTTCAGCGCGATTCCGGTGCCGCAGCGGTAGATTTTCTTGCCGGCGAAACGCTCGGTGGCGACTTCGATATCCGCTGCCAGCAGCACCACCTCGGCCTCGGCAATTGCCGTCGCGCTCAGTGGATTTCGCGCGCCGACCGAGCCCTGGGTTTCCACTTGAAACTCATAGCCCAGGCGCTTGGCCGCTTGCTGCAAGGCTTCGGCCGCCATGAAGGTATGGGCGACGCCGGTCGGGCACGCGGTGACAGCGACGATGCGAGGTGCGCGTTGCTCAGCGGCCGTCGGTGCAACTTCGCTGGCAACATGAATTTCGGCTTCTTCGGCACCGCGACGCAGCACCGCTTCGACATCCTGCAGCGCTTGCGCCGGGGCAATCCTGTAGACCCGTTTGCCGACGAATCGAGTCATGTCGACCGATCCGGTGGTCACCAGCAACACCCACTCCGCCGCCTCGATCGTCGCCGCCGACAATTCGCGTTCCGGATGCGCCGCATCCACCACTTCGACGCTGGTGCTCCAGCCCTGACGCTGGGCCGCAGCATCCAGCAACCGGGCGCACAGCACACTGGTGACCATGCCGTTCGGGCAGGCCGTGACAATGGCTAACTTCATGACAAACCCTCTTATTGTTCTGTCAGGGGACGCACGCGCACGCCCTGTTCGAGCTGCGTCAGTTGCGCAGCATCGTGAATACCGAATCCGATCTGGGTCACCGCCTGCGCCGCAATCGCCGTGGCCGTGCGCAGGGTTTGCTCCGGCGTATCGGCGCTAAGCAGACCGTGCAGCATGCCAGCCAGCAACGAATCGCCGGCACCGACCGTACTGGCGACGCTGACCTTCGGTGGCGTGGCGTGCAACGCCGAGCCGACACTGAACCAGTTCACACCCTCGGCACCATGGGAAATCACCACATGCTCGATGCCTTGAGCGTGCAGCCGATTGGCTGCTTCGGCCTGAGACGCGTGCGACACCACTTCACAGCCGAGCGCATCCGCCAGCTCTTCGGTGTTCGGTTTGATCAGCCAAGGACCGGCCTTGAGTGCCGTGCGCAGCGCTTCGCCGCTGGTGTCCAACGCGACTTTCAGGCCCAGCCCCTTCAGGCGCTCGATCAACTCACACAACCACTTCGCACTGACCCCGCGCGGCAGACTGCCGGCGACCACCACCGCGTCATGCCCCGGTGCAATCTGCACCAGACGCTCCAGCAACGCCTGTTGCGCCACCACGCCGACCACCGGGCCCGGGCCGTTGATGTCGGTGATGCGTCCGTCCTGTTCCGCGACCTTGATGTTGCTGCGGGTCTCGCCCGGCACGCGGATGAAGGCGTCGACAAAACCACGCTTGGCGAACAGGGTTTCGAACGCCTGCAGATTGTCTTCACCGAGAAAGCCGCTGACCGTCAGTTGATGACCGAGGTCGGCCAGCACTTGCGCGACGTTGACGCCCTTGCCGGCGGCGTGAGTGTGCATTTCGTCGCTGCGATTGACCTGACCGGATTCCAGACGCGGCAACTGCACCGTGAGGTCCAGCGCCGGGTTGAGGGTCAGGGTAAGAATCTTGGCCATTACAGGGCCTCCACTAATGCGCGCACTTCATTGGCGCTGCCCACGGCCAGGGCTTGTTGAGCAAGGTTTTGCGTTTGCGTCAGGCTGAGTTCGCGGATGCGCGCCTTGACCTCGGCGATGCTGCGCCCGGAGACGCTCAGCTCATCCACACCAAGGCCGACCAGCACCGGCACCGCCAGCGGGTCCGCCGCCAGTTCGCCGCACACGCCGACCCATTTGCCGTGGGCATGAGCCGCGCGCACGGTGATGTCGATCAGTTGCAGCACCGCCGGGTGCAGGCCGTCAGCCTGGGCGGACAGGGTCGGATGACCGCGGTCGATGGCCAGAGTGTATTGCGTCAGGTCATTGGTACCGACGCTGAAGAAATCGACTTCTTTGGCCAGCACTGGCGCCAGCAACGCGGCGGACGGCACTTCGATCATGATCCCCAGTTGCAGGTCGGCGACCGGGATTTCCAGGCGCAGACGCTCGGTCATGTCGCGGGCCTGACGCCACTCGTCGACGCTGCCGACCATCGGGAACATGATCCGCAATGGACGGTTGTCCGCCGAGCGCAGCAAGGCGCGCAACTGCGCTTCCATGATCTGCGGACGCTGCAAGGTCAGGCGAATCCCGCGTACGCCGAGGAACGGGTTTTCTTCCTTGGCAATCGGCCAATACGGCAGCGGTTTATCGCCGCCGACGTCGAGGGTGCGCACCACCAGCGGTCGACCGGCGAGGCCGTCGAGGACGCGGCGGTATTCGGCTTCCTGAGTCGCCTCGTCCGGCGCCTGCGGGTGGGCCATGAAAATCAGCTCGGTGCGCAACAGACCGATGCCTTCGGCGCCCTGCTCCACCGCGCTGGTCACACCGGCGCTTTCGCCGATGTTGGCGAACACTTCCACGGCGTGGCCGTCGGTGGTGTGCGCCGGTTGATGGCGTTGTTCGGCGGCCGCTTTCAGACGTTGTTCGCGGGTGTCGCGTTCTTCGCTGGCGCGTTGCAGGGTCGCGGCATCGGCATCGACATGCAGGCGACCGCGCTGGCCATCGAGCAGCAACGGCGTGCCCGGTTTCAGCAGTAACACTGCTGCGCCAGCACCGACCAGCGCCGGAATCCCCAGCGCGCGCGCCACGATGGCGCTGTGAGCGGTAGCGCCACCACGGGCAGTGAGAATCCCCGCGACCCGCGCCGGATCCAGCCGCGCGACGTCGGACGGGCCGACCTCATCCATCACCAGAATGTACGGCTGCTCAGGCTCGGTGGGCGTCTGCACGCCGCACAGTTGCGCCAGCACTCGACGACCGATGTCGCGCAGGTCGGCAGCACGTTCGGCGAGCAAGGCGTCCTGCAACGCTTCCTGTTGATTTGCGGCGGCCTCGATCACCGCCATCCACGCTGCCTCGGCGCTTTCGCCTTGCTTGAGGCGGGTGTCGACTTCGTCGGTGAGCTCCGGGTCGTCGAGCATTTCCTGGTGGGTGATGAAAATTTCGCGGATTGCCTTGGCCTTGCTGCGCTCGATCAGGCCCTGGATGTCCTGACGCACGTCGGCCAGGGCATTTTTCAGACGCTCGCGCTCGATGGCGGCAGACTCACCGCGCAACGGGTAATCAATGGTTTGCTGGACCTGAATGTGCGCCGGGCCGATGGCAATGCCGGGGGCGGCGGGAATGGCTTGCAGCAGGCTGCCGGAGGTCGGGGCGCTCAAGACTTCGGCGATGTCGGCGATCACTTCACGTTGTTGGCTCACGGCCGGCAACGGTTCGACCTCTTCGCCGAGGCCTTCTTCGATGGCCGCCAGCAAGGCCGGCAAGGCGTCGGCGGCGATGCTCGGCTCGGCGATGATTTCCAGCACCTGGCCGCGACGGGCGCCGAGGCTCAGCAGTTTGCTCAGGCTCTTCACCGACACGGCGCTGTCCTGGCCGTCGACGATGCGGATGCGAATCTCACCGTCAAAACGCTTCGCCAGTTGGGCGAGGATCTTCGCCGGCCGCGCATGCAAACCATGGGCGTTGGCCAGTGCGATACGCGCACTCGGCCAGTCCGCAGGCAACTCGCCGCCGAGCACTTCGAGGACTTTGCGGCTGCTGGTGGCGCGGCCCAGTTCATGGCCGCGACCTTCGATCAGCAACGCGCACAAACGCTCCAGCAACGCCTGATGCGCTTCGCCGAGGCTGGCCAGGCAAAACAGACCGCTGAGTGGCTGACCGAGGTAACGCATCGGCTTGTCCGGAGTGACGAAGGCCAGGCCCGGACGCTTCACGGTCTGCTCGCTGTGCAGCCACCACAGGCCATCACCCAGCGGCAGCGCTTCGACTTGCTGCAGCACGCCGGCAAAACCGTTGCTCACGCAATCGGCCTGACGCAGCAGACGTGCACCACGCCAGACCAGTTCTTCGAAATCGTCGGCGGAGACCCCGAGGCCGATCATCTGCGCATCCAGCGCCAGTTCCTGTGGCGCGCCTTGCAACAGTTTCAGCAGCGCTTCGGGCGAACTGGCGCGGCGCAGGGCCTGGCCCAGATCGGTTTCGCCGAGGGCGCGGGTGAGCAATTGCAGCAGGCGCAGGTGTTCGTCGGATTTGGCCGCGATGCCGATGGCCAGATAGACGATCTGGCCGTCGCCCCAATCCACGCCGTCGGGAAACTGCATCAGCCGCACGCCGGTGGCAAACACCTGATCGCGGGTTTCGGGCGTGCCATGCGGGATCGCAATGCCTTGGCCGAGAAAGGTCGAGCCCTGGGCTTCCCGCGCCTGCAAACCAGCAAGGTAACCGTCGGCGACCAGACCATCGGCCACCAGATGATCGGCCAGCAATTGCAGGGCAGCGGGTTTATCCACAGCCGATTGGCCCATGGATATCTGCTCTATAGTGAGCTCGAGCATGCGTTCTCCTTTTTGGCGTCACGGGGCGCCAGGTATTGTTTTGAATGGTTCCAGCTTAGGCGCTTGTGCGCTTCCCTTTCAGGAGGCAGTTTTGGCGGTTTCACGGCAGCACCGGCCAAAGGCGTCTAAAACGTAGAAAATACGCTTGCTGAAACGTTTAATCTAGATTGATCGGCACGTTACTCGATAATGTCTCATCCTTGAAGTCCAACTTGTCGGATGCGCTGCGACAATGGTCGCCTGCCTGAATCGGGTAGGATTGGCGAAAATGTGGCGGCAAGCTCGAAAAAACAAGGAAATCCCGGGTTGAAACTCAGTGATATCGCGCGGTTGGCCGGAGTGTCCGTGACCACCGCCAGCTACGTCATCAACGGCAAGGCCGAACAGCAACGCATCAGCACCGCAACCGTCGAGCGGGTGCGAGCGGTGGTCGACCAGCACGGCTTTACCCCCAATCCCCAGGCGGCCGGGCTGCGCAGTCGGCACACCCGGACCCTGGGTTTCATCCTGCCGGACCTGGAAAACCCCAGTTACGCGCGGATCGCCAAGCTGCTGGAACAAGGCGCCCGAGCGCGGGGCTATCAGTTGCTGATCGCCAGTTCCGACGATGCGCCGGACAGCGAACGGCAACTGCTGCAACTGTTCCGCGCCCGGCGCTGCGATGCGTTGATCGTTGCCAGTTGCCTGCCGGCCGGTGATGACAGTTATCGCCAGTTGCAGGCCAAGGGTTTGCCGGTCATCGCCATCGACCGAGTGATGGACCCCGAGCACTTCTGCTCGGTGGTCAGCGACGACCGCGAGGCCAGCCTGCACCTGACCGAAAGCCTGCTCGACCCGCAGCCAAAACAGATCGTGCTGCTGGGCGCCCGCCCGGAACTGAGCATCAGCCAGGAACGCGCTGCCGGCTTCAAACAGGCTCTCACGGGCTTCAAAGGCGAAGTGCTGATCGAGCACGCCGAGTCCTTCAGCCGCGAATGCGGCAAGCAATTGATGGAAGAACTCCTGCAACGCCTCGGGCATTTGCCCGATGCGCTGGTGACCACGTCCTACGTGCTGTTGCAGGGTGTGTTCGATGCGCTGCATGACTTCCCGCTGAAAAACCGCCCGCTGCGCCTTGGCACATTTGGCGACACCCAGTTGCTGGACTTCCTGCCGCTGCCGGTCAACGCCATGGCCCAGCAGCACCAGCTGATCGCCGACAAGGCGCTGGCACTGGCGCTGGCGGCGGTCGAGCAAGCGGATTACCAGCCTGGCGTGCAAGCCATCGCCCGTACCTTCAAGCAGCGTATTCATCGGGACTGAACCGTGGAGCTGATCGACAGCCACACCCACCTGGACTTTCCCGACTTCGACGCCGACCGTGCGGCGTTGCTGGCTGAAAGCCGTGCCCTCGGGGTACGGCGGATGGTGGTGCTGGGGGTGTATGAGGGCAACTGGCAGCGGGTGTGGGATCTGGTGCAAAGCGATCCCGACCTGTACGCGGCTTTCGGCTTGCACCCGGTCTATCTCGATCAGCATCGGCCAGAAGATTTGCTTGCACTGGGCGATTGGCTGACACGGCTGCGCGGTCATCGGCAACTGTGCGCTGTCGGCGAAATCGGACTGGATTACTTCATCGAAACCCTCGACCGCGAACGCCAGCAAGCGCTATTCGACGCGCAACTGCAACTGGCAGCGGATTTCGAATTACCGGCGTTGATTCATGTGCGGCGCAGTCATGCGGCGGTGATCGCCACGCTCAAGCGCTTCAAGCTCAAGCGCGGGGGCATCATCCATGCCTTCGCCGGCAGTCGTGAAGAGGCGCGGGAATACATCAAGCTCGGCTTCAAACTCGGCCTCGGTGGCGCACCCACCTGGCCCCAGGCCTTGCGCATGCATCGGGTGCTGGCCGACTTGCCACTGGGTTCGGTGGTGCTTGAAACCGACTCACCGGACATGGCGCCCGCCATGTACCCCGGCGTGCGCAATACACCGGCGCATTTGCCGGCCATCTGCACGGCACTTGCCGGGTTGATGAACGTCACTGCAGAACAACTCGCCGAGGCCAGCACTGCCAACGGCTGCGAAGTGTTCGGCTGGTAGTCAGTCGTCGAGGGACCTGACGGCGTCGAGCGTCAGGGTCATGTGTTGGCGGTGGTGAACCAGGCGCATCAGTGCGAAGTACACGAAAATCACGATCAAAGAGGCATTCAACTGTTCCGTCACGTTGAGCAGCCCGATCCATTCCATCACCAGCGCCACCAGCAACGCGGTGCACACCGTCAACGATGCACTGAAGCGCAACCAGCCCAGCGAATCGAGGGACCTGAAGCGTCTGATCTGTTTCGGGCAGCGCAGCTCCAGGCTTTTCTGGCAGTGGGCACAGGTGAACGGTTCATTGATCGCGATGGCATTCAGTTGCCAGGGTTTGAGCAGCAGCGTGGTCTGACAATGGGCACAGCGGCCCTGGACTCCCAGGGTTGCAACAGACATGCGTGGCCTCCTCCAAACGGTCAGTTGATGTGATCTTGATCCATTGAAGACGAAAAATCAGAGCACGGAGGAAATCAGGAAATTGCTTACAAACGTAAGCAAAGAAGTACTACAAATTATTCCGACAAACCTGCCTCCTGAGAGGCAGACTCGTTCAGACCCGGAAGGCGCTGATCAACTGCTTCAACTCAACCACCTGCGCCGACAGGGCACGACTCGCGTTTTCGGTCTGATAGGCACCTTCGGCCGTGCGCTCACCGGCGCGGTTGATCTCGACGATGTTCTGGTCGATGTCATGGGCGACAGCAGTCTGCTGCTCCACGGCAGCCGCGATCTGCTGGTTCTGATCGACGATCATGCCTACCGCACCGAGGATGTTTTCCAGCGCTTGCTGGACCTTTTCCGACTGCCCAACCGTGCCGTTGGCCATCGAATGACTGACACCCATGGCCTTCACTGCTGCGCCGACCCCGCCGTGAAGCCTGGCGATCATCTGCTCGATTTCTTCGGTCGATTGTTGAGTGCGTTTGGCCAGGGTCCGAACCTCGTCCGCCACCACGGCAAAGCCCCGCCCCTGTTCCCCGGCCCGCGCCGCCTCGATCGCCGCGTTGAGGGCCAGCAGATTGGTCTGCTCGGCGATGCTCTTGATCACCTCCAGCACCCGGCTGATCGACTGGCTGTCGCTGGCCAACTGGTTGATCACCAGCACCGACTGATCAATCTCGCTGGCCAGTGCCGCGATGCTGCCCTGTTGCGACTCCACCAGGCCACGTCCGCTGATGGTTTCGTCGTTGACGCTGTGGGCGCTGCTCACCGCAGCCGCCGCACTGCGGGCGACTTCCTGCGAGGTGGCCGACATCTGGTTCATGGCCGTAGCCACTTGTTCGATCTGGGTGCGCTGTCCGGCCACGGCCTGATTGCTTTGCGCCGAGACGTTTTCCACTTGCCCGGCCTGACGCTCGACTTCGCCGACGGTATGCCCGACCCGCTCGATCAGGTCGTGGATCTTGCGCACCGTGCCATTGAACACTTCCCCCAGTTCGCCCAGTTCATCGCAGCTATGGGCTACGAAGTTGACCGTCATGTCCCCGGCGGCGACTTTGTCCATCATCGCGCCAAGGCGTTTGAGCGTGGTGCGGGTCGAGGCGTAGAAGCCGCCATAGAGATAGAAAATCAACACGAACACCACCGACAGCGCCACGGCCTGCAACACCATGTGCGTGCGGTTCTGCGCCAGACGCTGCTGCAATTGGGTATCGAGGAATTTCAGGGTGGCTTCGTTGAGCTGGTAAGTCCGGTCCATCAGGCCCGTGACCTGATCATAAAACGCCTGCCACGGCGCATCGAGGGTCTCGGCGACCACCACTTGCTCTTCGAATATTTCGCTGGCCTGCTTCAGCGAGGCCTTGCTGGCGTCGGCCACGGCACTCAGCGAATCCCGTGCGGCCTTGCTTGAGCCCAGCGCATCCTGCAATTTCAGCCCGTACTCGCCCTGAAGTTTTTCGATCTGTGCCAGCAGCTCATCGAACCGGGTGCTGGAGGAACTGTTGAGAAACCCTTGCCCCAACGAGAAAGAGCCCACGGCCCGGCCTTCGCCGAGGGTCTGGGTGATGGCCGGCGTGATGGCTGTGACCAGCTCGCTGAGTTGGCGAATGTCACTCTGGGTGTCGCGGCTCAGACCGGCCTGGCTGGCGATGATCTGGCTGAAAATCTGTGCGCTGCCGAGCAGCTTGCCGATCAGCGCACTTTTGCTTTGCAGGGAGTTTTCCGCTTGCTGGGCCTTGAACGCGGTAATCATCTCATCGCGCTTGGCATCGAAGACCTTGATCTGCTCCGGGTCCTCGGTCATGGCCGTCAGCCCTTGCAGGCGCGCCAGTACGTTTTGCTCAAGGCCAGTGATTTGCGCTTCGACATTACCGGCCTTGCCCGACTGGCCGAGGGTGACGTTGATCTGCACCAGGTTGTTGAGGGTTTCCAGATCCCGACGCAGGGTCAGGCTGCTGCCCAGCAGGTCGAGGCTTTGCAACTCCACCCGGGTGCCCTGGAATTCGCGATAGGAATCGCGCACCAGATAGAAGTTGGTCACCAGCATCGGTACCAGGAACAGCACGCTGATCAGGCTGAACTTCATGCCGAAGCTCAAGCGGTTCATCAGCGAGACGGCGGGATAGAGCAAGCTCTTCACTGGAAGTCTCCCTTGGTTTTTTCTTGTTTTTATTGGCAGGCGCGGGGCGACAGCAGATAGCCACTATCGGGCGCTATCTCTGTATAGCTCAAATCGAAGGGAGGTTTTGTAACTTAAGGTTAACGAGGGGGATTGCCCCCCTCGCTACACGCATGGACTACAACAGGACGACAGAAGTGCTAGTGCAGCACGGTCCACAGCGCAAATCCGGCATACCACAACACGGCGGCACGCAGCAGCAATTCCCACAGGCAATCGAGGGTGTTGATGCCTTCCGGGCCGACGGCGGCGGGCGGGATTTCCCCGGCAGCCAGACCGACCTTGTTGATCAATTGCGCGGCGCTGATGTTCCAGTTCAACAGTTCATGCAGCATGACCCGGCTGACCGCAACAAAGTTGCCGACCAGGGCGAAACTCGCCGCCAGCAGGCGCACCGGCACCCAGTCGAACGCGTGCCGCAGTTGCCCTGCCCGCTCGGCCAGTGCCGGGTTCTGCGCGTTTTCTTCAGCCAGCGCCAGCAGGCGATAGCTCAGCGCGGCAACCGGACCGAGCAGGAAGTACCAGAAAATCACTGCAAAGAAGCTCTGGTAGGCCTGCCACAACAGATGGCGCTGCACTTGCTCCAGCAATTGCTCTCCACTTTCGGCACAGATATCCAGATCGCGTTTGGCCACATGGGCGGCGGCCTGCAAGTCTTCCCGGCGCCAGGCATCGCGGAACGGGCCCAGACCGCCGAGCAGATCGCCGCGACCCAGGCTGTAAATCACCACCAGCAGATGCACTGGCAGGGCCAGCAAGCCGTAGGCGACCGGATCCAGCACCACCAGCAGTAACCCCAGCAACGCCACCGGCAGGAGAACCAGAATGACCAGCACCAGCCACGGCCGTTTTGCCAGATTGCCGCTTTCAAGCTTGTGCAGTTCGCGGATCCATCCGCCATCGCGTTGAACCCGATGGCGCAGGGCCGAGAACTTCTCGATCCAGACCGCCAGCAGTAACACCAGAAAACTCATTGTCCTTCCTCTTGTGCCAGGGCGGCGCGGTAGCGTGCCCAGTCGAATGCGGGTCCAGGGTCGGTCTTGCGTCCGGGTGCGATATCGCTGTGCCCGCAGATACGTTCGACAGTGATCGCCGGAAACGCTTTTTGCAAATGGCGGGTCAGCACGATCAACGCCTGATACTGCGCATCGGTGAACGGCAGATCATCGGTACCTTCGAGTTCGATGCCCACAGAAAAATCGTTACAGGTTTCCCGCCCTTCGAACACCGAAACGCCGGCATGCCAGGCACGCTCAAGACAGGAGACAAACTGGGTGACCTTGCCGTCACGTTCGATCAGGAAATGCGCGGAGACGCGCAGGTCGGCGATCCCTGCAAAATAGGGATGCTCCGTGACATCCAGACGATTCTGGAAAAATTCCTGCACCTTGCCGGTGGCGAACTGCGCCGGCGGCAGGCTGATGTTGTGGATGACCAACAGGGACACTTCGCCCGCCGGGCGTTCATTGAAGTTGGGCGACGGGCAGACCTGCACCCCGTGACACCACCCGCTTGCGGGATCCAACTGCATACCGATTCCTTCAACGCCGACTGTGTTGGCGCCCAGTATGCCGTGATCGGCCCCTGGCGCGCGATCACTTGCCGCGATTGAGCCGCCGCAAGTTACCGAGCACCGACTCCAGCGCGCGGTCGAACAACAAGGTGTCATCCAGCGCCCGCACCGTCCCGCGACGGAACTCCATGGCCAGGGCGATGCGATTTCGCTCCTGCACTTTCATCCCGGTGCGGTCGACAAACACATACTTGCCGGTCGCCTCGATGATCGCCGCCAGTTTGCAGCGCAAGGTGTGTTCTTCATCTTCTTCGAACGCCACCCAACTGCCCAGACGCAATTGATCGACCTGGCGCAGGCTCGCCTCATCGGCCGGCAAACGCCCCGCGCCCAAGGTCAGATTGCCTTCGTCGGCGGTCTGCAGAACGATGGCCTGTGACACCTGGATCATCGGCGGCGATTCAACCTGATCCGGCTCGACGGAGGGCTGCAGCAAACGAACATGCAATGCTTCCAGCGCACTGAAAAACTCGCTGGTGGCGAACGGGTCGAAGGCGGAACTGCTCAGCCCGTCACGCAGCGACTTGAGCAAGCCCGGCACCAGCGACAGCAAGCGCAAGCCTGACTCGGCATCCTCGTGACGCTGCACACTCCAGATCAACTGCTCCATGGTCTGCACGTCGGCTTGCCATTCGGCGGACTGATCGCCGTGCTTGAGGCACGTCAGCAGCAACACCTTGCCCCAGGCCGTCTGAACGAAAGTCACCACCGACGGCGGCAGGACTTTGCCCAGCATCGCCTGGTTCAAGGCCTGTTCGACACGCAGGCGGGCCAGTTCGGTTTTCGCGCGGCCCTCTTCGGCATCGCGCAGACGCTGTTCAAGCAATTCACTGCGGCGGCGCTCGTCGCTGGTGAAGGTGAGAAAATCCGCCAGCAGCTCGGAGAAAATCGCCGGGTCATCGACGAAGTCCGTCAGCAGACGCTGCACCACTTGTTCGATGCGCAGATAGAGGCTGTCACGTGCATCGCCGTCGCACTCGCCCCAGCCCATGGCCGCTTCGGCGATTTCGTTGAGCAGGCGTCGCGCCGGGTGGCTGCTGCGGCTGAAAAAGCTCTTGTCGATCACCGCGACTTTCAACATCGGAATCTGCAACCGGGCGATCAACGCCTTGAGCGAATCCGGCAGGTTGCGGTCATCCAGAATGCAGTCGAAAACCATGGCGACCAGGTTGATCACATCCTCGTCGGCGCCACCGACGATCCGTGATTTACCGCTTTTCACGCTGACCCGGGTCAGCAATTGCTCTAGCTGATTGCGCAGATCGAAGTCTTCCTGCCCCGCCAGCGCCGGCACGTACTGCTGTAAATGCGAGAGCAGGCGCAACAGGTCGCGGGTGGAAATCGGCTGAGTCGCCGCGCTTGGCTCAAGGGTCGGCGCGACGCTGCCGCGCACGTGCATCAACAGTTCCTGGAGTGCGGCGAAAACCTCCTGCACACCCGCGTCCGCCGGGGATTGATCGAGATCGTCGAACTCGCTGTGTGCACTGGCCGAAGCATGATCCCTGGCGCGACGGGCCGGTGCCGGTTTCAGCTCCGGCAACACGCCTGTAGCGACCAACAGTTGATTGGCCTCCGCGAAGAGCTGGTCGGTATCGGCCAACACGTAGCGCTCGAACAGTTTGAGCAGGATCAGTTTGACCTTGATCTCCACGCCCAGATTGCGCCCGGCCTGCAGGAAGTACTCACACAGCATCGCCGGGCCCAGCGGGTTGTGTTGATCATCGAGGGATTTGCCCAGCAGCGCGCTGAGCCGCGCGGTCAATTGATCGAGGGCGAAACCGTCGCGATTCAGCACACGGCCGACCATGGTCTCGATCGCTACGCTGCGCTCCATGTCGTCGGTACGCGCCGTGGTGTCTTCGTACTGCAATGCATGAGACACGACATTCTGGGCGGGATCATATTGAGTGAGGCCGACAAAGGCCTCGAAGAATTGCTCGAGAAAGCCGCGCTCGATGTTCTTGCGCTTGAGGCGCAGGTCGCGCATGGCTTCGAAAAAGATGTTCTGTTCGACGTCGTTGCGCGCCCGGTCGGCCATTTCGAACAGCGTGTCGTCGGCATTATCGAACAGCTCCTGCAAACCGTTGCGCAGGCGCTGTGCAGCCTTGTCGCGAACCTGAAGCAGAATCACAGGCAGGCGGGCGAGCGGCGAGTGAGTCGCCTGATCGGTAGCAGCCTTGTGCAAAGGCACTACATTCCCGTCGTTGTGCATCCAAGCCTCCTGAAACGGTGATTTGCCGACGTCAAAGCTATGGCGTCAAATGCAAGGCGGATTATCTTGCAAAAGTTGTCTCCGGCGCCAGAGGCGTCAGGGTTTCCCCTAGACGCCGACGCCTTCAAGTGACCACCAGGGAATCGGGTTTGCTCAAAGAAATTCGACCGGATGCAAGCCAACGGGGAAGTTCTCGCCTTGGGTTGGTCGATGCCATGCCCCTATAATCGGGCCACTTAGTTTGTGGAGCCCGTTATGCCGAATCTACGTCTCGCCGATTTGACCGCCGAAATCGAAGCCAACGTGCGCCGTGCGTTGCTCGAAGACATCGGCAGCGGCGACATCACCGCGCAACTGATCCCGGCCGAACGCCTGGCCAAAGCCACCATCATCACCCGTGACGCTGCCGTGATCTGCGGCACAGCCTGGGTCGACACGGTGTTCCGTCAGCTCGATCCTCGGGTGGCGGTGCACTGGCAGGTACGCGATGGCGAACGGGTTTCGCCGAACCAGCCGTTGTTTCACCTGGAAGGCCCGGCCCGTTCGCTGCTGACCGGCGAACGCAGCGCCCTGAATTTTTTGCAGTTGCTGTCCGGCGTGGCCACCCGCGCGCAATACCTTGCGGACTTCGTCGCAGAAACCGACGTAAAACTGCTCGACACCCGCAAGACCCTGCCGGGCCTGCGTCTGGCGCAGAAGTACGCGGTCACCTGCGGCGGTTGCCATAACCATCGCATCGGCCTGTACGACGCGTTCCTGATCAAGGAAAACCACATCGCCGCCAGCGGCGGAATCCCGCAGGCCATTGCCGCCGCGCACAAGATCGCGCCGGGCAAACCAGTGGAAATCGAAGTGGAAAGCCTGGATGAACTGAAGGAAGCGCTGGCGGCCGGCGCCGACATCATCATGCTCGACGAACTGAGCCTCGATGACATGCGCGAAGCCGTGCGCCTGAACGGCGGCAAGGCGAAACTGGAGGCCAGTGGCGGCATCAACGAAAGCACGTTGCTGCCGATTGCACAGACCGGGGTGGATTACATCTCGATCGGTGCGATGACCAAGGATGTGAAGGCCGTGGACCTGTCGATGCGCCTGAGTCTCTGAATCGAGCGCGCAATAAAAAACGCCAGCCCTTTCGAGGCTGGCGTTTTTGTTTCAGACCACCAGATTGTTCATCTCGCAGTATTCTTCCCACTCGACGCCCAACACTTCAGCCGCCTCCCTGTGCAGCTCCAGACGCTTGGCCTCGAACTCTTCAGGGGTGCTGGTGTATTTGAGCGTCAGTTCCCACGGCTGCAATCCCTGGGCTTCGGCTTCGTCTTCGAACGCCCATTGGATCTGGTCTTTCTGCTCATCGGGACTCAGATCCTTGATCTCGTCCATCAGCTCCGACGCATCAAGTTTGTACTTTTCCAGCGCCTGTTCGTGCCTTTGCTCTTGGGTCAATTCTTTCACAGTCATGTCGTTCTCGCTGATCATGGGAATGGAAGATGGATCTGGATCATCAAGGATCTCTCTGACGCGGATTGTCCGGCCTTCGGAACCATTCGGGATCATCTGAAAACTGCTGGGCGATGCTCATGCAGACAACGAATATAGGACGTTTGGCGAGCGAATTACACGGGTCTTTACATCTCTCCCACAAAAAGTTGACCGGGGGAACATAAACCGGAATTCCAAGTCATAGCGATGTGCCATGTCGGCACTTACCTTCGCTGTTCACAAGGAAACCCAGTGATGCGCAGCTTTTCGAAGATTGCTTCTGTTGTGTCCGCCACCGCTCTGACCGCCCTGCTGGGCACCCTGGCCCTGCCGGCCAGCGCAATGGCAGTTGAACTGAGTAGCAGCAGCCCTTCCTATGGCGACCAGATCTCCGCCATTCACAACGATTTCGGCAAAGACGTAGTGATCAAGAGCGGCATCGGTGTCGAGGAACTGAAAAAGATGCGCGACACCGTCAACGAGCAGTCGCGTCAGATCGAAGAGTTCAAGCGCAGCAGCGGTTCCAGCTCAAGCTCCAGCGGCAGAGAAATCGACGATCTGAAGAACAAGGTCAAGGAACAGGACCGTCAGCTCGATACGCTGAGCCGTCAGGTCGAAGACCTCAAGCGCAACAGCGGCTCCAGCTCCAGTTCGAGCAACAGCGAAATCTCCAGCCTCAAACAGAAGCTCAATGATCAGGATCGCGCGATGGATCAGCTCAAACGCACCGTCGAGGAGTTGAGCCGCAAGGTGAAATAAGAGAAGTGGTGCCCGTATCAATTGAACCGTCCTGATAAGAAGCCAGAAGGTGTAAACCTTATTCAGGACGAGACACAAGATACAAAAAAGCCCGCGCGATGCGGGCTTTTCATTGAACGGGTTTCGGCGTCAGGCGGCAACCGCCTCCGGCTTCAACTCGACCGTGGCTGGCGCTTTCTTCGTCTTGTACATCCGAATGAAAGGATATTCCACCAGCAGTGAAACCAGATATGACAAGAACACACAGACGGAGATCAGCACCACGGATCGACCGTGGTGGGTGAAGGCCTCAAGCATCCACTTCAGAATTCCAACGTGACTATACCGATTCGTCATCTCAAGGAAGAAGATATGAACCAGGTATAGCGGGTAGGAAAGTCGAGCAAGCAGAACGATCGGCTTCGCTTGCAGCGGCATCCAATAAATCCCCAGTACCAGACAGGCACCAATTGCGCCGAGCAGCGTAGGCATCCAGATGGTGTCTCGCGTCATCAGAAAAGGTTTTGCCAGGAACTCGGGCTTTCCAAAGATATACATCATGAAGAGGAAGATCAGGGTCAGCGCCGCAGTAATCCACCAGGCGGACTGAGCTTTCACATCGCGGGCGAATCGAAGGTAGGCAGCAGCCAGAACGCCGATGACCAGCTCATCGTAACGAGAGTGGAACTGAATAAAACTTGCAAAGTGCCAACTTGAATCATCCGGCATGAAGCCGGAGGTCATCGCGACTCTGGTAGCGATACCCGATATAAACGCAACCACCAGTGCGGCAATCATTAACCACAGTCTTTTACCGGAAAGATACGAGACAAGGACAATTGCCAATGGCGCTACCAGATAGAACATTTCTTCGATTACGAGACTCCATGAACCGCCTGGAATGTAAGCGTCATTAACAGTAAAGAAACCTGGAAAGAAATAGGGACCGGTAGTTTGCAGAAACAACATACCAGAGAGAATACTTTTAACCCCTACGAAATCAAACACACCACCGGCCTTAAACAGAAAGCACAGCAGCATGATGAAATAATAAATTGGCAGGATGCGCAGAGCGCGTTTTTTGTAGAATTCGACGAAGTCAAAACTTCCTGACTTGACCTTGTCGAGAATGATACCTCCGATCAAAAAACCACTGATCACGAAAAAGATATCCACCCCTACCCACCCCATCGGAAGCATCTGGAAGTGGTAGACGGCCACCAGCATGACTGCCAGCGCCCTAAGAAAATCAATCCCTGGATAACTGCCTGCACCGGTCAAATACTCCCAGTGCTCCTTTATATACACCGTCACCCGCAAATCCTCTGAACACAGCAAATTTTTCAGAAATTGTACATTCAGGATGGCCGGCAAGCGATAAAAACAATGCCAGCCCATAAGTTCTTCAAGAGTGAAGGCTTCTAATTTCCGGTAGGCGTGATGCTGCCGCATCCCTGAATAAGCATGCCATTCGAGAACTCATCCGTCAGATCGCCTTTGGCAAAAACAAACATGGCATCGAAAGAGATGCTGCTTGTCAGATTCCACTGAGGGGCGCCACGATCGAGAACATTACTGTACTGGTTCCCGGTTGAGTGGACGATCTTTTGAATGCTGGCGAAGGTGAATCTGGTGCCCGAGACAGGAATCGAACCTGCGACCTTCGCGTTACGAGTGCGCTGCTCTACCGACTGAGCTACACGGGCGGTGGGCTAAACCTAGCACTGGTCTTGAAGGTCGGCAACTTCGCCGAATGACTCGATATTTCACGGACAAAAAAATGCCCCGCCGTTTTCACGGCGGGGCATTTTTATTGAGCTAAAGCGAAGGGGTGATTAAACGCCCGAAGCCTTGGCCGCTGCCACGTCTTTGATGGACAGTTTGATACGGCCGCGGTTGTCCACGTCCAGTACCAGTACTTCCACTTCCTGGCCTTCTTTCAGGATGTCGGTCACTTTCTCTACGCGAGCGTCGCTCAGCATCGAGATGTGAACCAGACCATCCTTGCCTGGCAGGATGTTGACGAATGCGCCGAAGTCGACGATGCGCTCAACCTTGCCGACGTAGATCTTGCCGATCTCGGCTTCTGCGGTGATACCCAGAACGCGCTGACGTGCAGCTTCAGCCGCTTCCTTGGTTTCGCCGAAGATCTTGATCGAACCGTCGTCTTCGATGTCGATCGAAGCCTTGGTTTCTTCGCAGATCGCACGGATGGTCGCGCCACCTTTACCGATAACGTCACGGATCTTGTCGGTGTCGATCTTCATCGCGATCATGGTCGGAGCGTTGGCCGACAGCTCGGTACGCGACTGGCCGATGATCTGGTTCATCTGGCCGAGGATGTTCAGGCGCGCTTCCAGGGCTTGGCCCAGAGCGATTTCCATGATCTCTTCGGTGATGCCCTTGATCTTGATGTCCATCTGCAGCGCGGTGACGCCTTTGGCGGTACCGGCTACTTTGAAGTCCATGTCGCCCAGGTGGTCTTCGTCACCCAGGATGTCAGTCAGAACAGCGAATTTCTCGCCTTCTTTAACCAGACCCATGGCGATACCGGCAACCGGTGCCTTCATCGGAACACCAGCGTCCATCAGGGCCAGGGAAGCGCCGCAAACGGAAGCCATCGAGCTCGAACCGTTGGATTCGGTGATTTCCGAAACCACACGGATGGTGTACGGGAACACGTCAGCAGCAGGCAGCATCGCCGAAACCGAACGACGGGCCAGACGGCCGTGACCGATTTCACGACGACCGGCACCACCCATACGACCACACTCGCCCACCGAGAACGGAGGGAAGTTGTAGTGCAGCATGAACGGGTCTTTTTTCTCGCCTTCCAGGGTGTCCAGCAGCTGTGCGTCACGGGCGGTGCCCAGAGTCGCGACTACCAGAGCCTGGGTTTCGCCACGGGTGAACAGCGCCGAACCGTGGGTCTTCGGCAGAACGCCGACTTCGATGTTCAGCGGACGCACGGTGCGGGTGTCGCGACCGTCGATACGTGGCTTGCCGTTTACGATGTTCTCGCGAACGGTGCGGTATTCGATTTCGCCGAAAGCGGCTTTAACGTCGGAAGCCGAAGGCTGGCCTTCTTCGCCGGACAGCTTGGCAACAACCTGATCCTTCAACTCACCCAGGCGAGCGTAACGGTCGGCCTTGATGGTGATGGTGTAAGCCTGGGAGATCGCTTCGCCGAACTCGGCACGGATAGCGCCCAGCAGTTCGGTGGCTTCTGGAGCAGGTGCCCAGGTCCAGGTTGGCTTGGCCGCTTCGGCAGCCAGTTCTTTGACAGCGTTGATCACAACCTGGAACTCGTCGTGAGCAAACAGTACCGCGCCCAGCATCTGGTCTTCGGTCAGCTCTTTGGCTTCCGATTCAACCATCAGCACGGCGTCCGAAGTACCGGCAACGACCATGTCCAGGCTCGAAGCAGCTTGCTGCTCGTAAGTCGGGTTCAGCAGGTAGCCGGTGCTTTCGTGGAAAGCAACGCGAGCGGCGCCGATCGGGCCGTCGAACGGAATGCCCGAGATCGCCAGGGCAGCCGAGGTACCGATCATCGCAGCGATGTCCGGATCGGTCTTCTTGCTGGTGGAAACGACGGTGCAGACAACCTGCACTTCGTTCATGAAACCTTCTGGGAACAGCGGACGGATCGGACGGTCGATCAGTCGGGAAGTCAGGGTTTCTTTCTCGGAAGGACGGCCTTCGCGCTTGAAGAAACCGCCAGGGATCTTACCGGCAGCGTAAGTCTTTTCCTGGTAGTGAACGGACAGAGGGAAGAAACCCTTGCCCGGATCGGCTTGCTTGGCACCGACTACGGTCACCAATACGCTGACGTCATCGTCAACGGTGACCAATACTGCGCCGGAGGCCTGACGGGCGATACGGCCAGTCTCGAGGGTAACGGTCGACTGACCGAACTGGAATTTTTTGATTACCGGGTTCACGGTGTCCTACCTTCTTTGTGGCTCTTGGGGGAACTGGTTTCTTGCGAAATTCTTGGGCAATGCCGGGAATCGGCCCGACGTCTGTCCGGGGTAAAACGTGTATCCAGATAAAACTTGAGGCTGGGAGCCTGCCATGCGCCAGCGGGAATCCCACTGACGCACGACAGACAACCAACCTCTAGCGCAATCGCTGATTAGCGACGCAGACCCAGGCGAGCGATCAGAGCGCTGTAACGGCTCACGTCCTTGCCTTTCAGGTAGTCCAGCAGCTTGCGACGCTGGTTTACCATGCGGATCAGACCACGACGGGAGTGGTGGTCTTTACCGTTGGCCTTGAAGTGACCTTGCAGTTTGTTGATGTTGGCGGTCAGCAGTGCAACTTGCACTTCTGGCGAACCAGTGTCACCAACAGCTTGCTGGTAGTCAGCTACGATTTGAGCTTTTTCTTGAACGTCGAGAGCCATGAGGCAATCCTTTTATCAGGAAACTGTTTCAAAAACAGTTTCAACAGGCCAGGGACAAATCCCTGTATCTATAAATGAGTAGTGACCGTGCCTGTTAACAGCCACACTCGCCAGCCTGCTGTTACACAGGCTGGTTTCCGGTCATTCTGACCGAATCAGTCGACGCGGCGCGATACGCCCGTCTTCGCTCACTTCACCGATACCGATGAAGCGACCGTTGTGATCCTGTACCCGCACCATGCCGAACTTCGGAGCATCCGGAGCACGTACCGGCTGGCCGTTGAGCCAGTAGAACGCACTGTGTTCCGAGAAGTGCAGCAGTGGCCAATCCTGCAGGCCGCTGTCCGATGGCATCAGGAAGCGGTCGACCGCTTCGTTGCCGCCTTCGGCATGTACCGCTTCAAGCTCTTCGAGGGTCACGGTCTGCGCCAGGGTGAAAGGCCCGGCCTGGGTACGGCGCAATTCAGCGACGTACGCACCACAACCGAGTTGCTCACCGATATCCTCCACCAGGGTACGAATATAGGTGCCCTTGCTGCAATCCACCGCAAGACGCGCAGTATCGCCTTCGAAGGCCAGCAATTCCAAGCGCGCAATAGTAACAGAACGCGGTTCACGCTCCACTACTTCGCCTGCACGGGCCAACTTGTACAGCGGCTGGCCATCACGCTTGAGGGCCGAGTACATCGGCGGTATCTGACTGATTTGCCCGCGAAATTTCGGCAGGACAGCCTCAATGTCGGCCTGACCAACGGTCACCGGACGCTCCTGCAAAACCTCGCCTTCGGCGTCTGCCGTGGTGGTGGTCTTGCCCAGTTGCGCCAGGGTTTCGTAACCCTTGTCGGAATCGAGCAGGTATTGCGAGAACTTGGTCGCCTCGCCAAAGCACAACGGCAGCACGCCGGTGGCCAGTGGGTCGAGACTGCCGGTGTGCCCGGCCTTCTCGGCATTGAGCAGCCAGCGAACCTTCTGCAACGCGGCGTTGGAGGTGAACCCCAGCGGCTTGTCGAGCAGGATGATGCCGCTGACGTTACGACGGATACGTTTGACCTGAGCCACCGAGTTACTCCTTGGTGTCTTCGGGTTCTGCCGCAACCACGTGCTGATTGTCCTCAGCCACGGCGCGCTCGATCAGGGCCGACAGGTGCGCGCCACGCACGACGCTTTCGTCGTAGTGGAAGTGCAATTGCGGCACGCTGCGCAGCTTCATCTCACGGGCCAACTGCATGCGCAGGAAACCGGCGGCAGCGTTGAGCACCTTGATGCTTTGCGCGATGTCTTCAGCGTTGTCCTGCCCCATCACGGTGATGAAAATCTTGGCGTGACCGACGTCACGGCTGACTTCAACAGCGGTAATGGTGACCAGGCCGACGCGCGGGTCTTTGACTTCACGACGGATCAGTTGGGCCAGCTCACGCTGCATCTGATCGCCGATACGTTGGGTACGGCTGTATTCTTTTGCCATGATTTGTTACCTGTTACTGCCCCGCGGTGAAACCCGCAAGGTCTGAAAGCGGCAAACGCCCGGCCTGACAAAAGCCAGACCGGGCGTTGCGTTTAGAGTCCTGACGCCGTGCCGCGCATGTTCATGCGACGGCCCGACGTGGCCCTTGAAGTGCGCGAGTCAGAGGCTGCGAGCAACCTGAACCTTCTCGAAGACTTCGATCTTGTCACCGACTTTGACGTCGTTGTAGCTCTTCACGCCGATACCGCATTCCATGCCGGCACGTACTTCGGAAGCGTCATCCTTGAAGCGGCGCAGGGATTCCAGCTCGCCTTCGAAGATCACGATGTCTTCACGCAGTACACGGATCGGACGGTTACGGTGAACAGTACCCTCGATCACCATGCAGCCGGCGATAGCGCCGAACTTAGGCGAACGGAACACGTCACGTACTTCGGCCACACCGAGGATGTTCTCGCGAACATCGCTGCCAAGCATACCGGTCAGGGCTTTCTTGACGTCTTCGATGATGTCGTAGATTACGTTGTAGTAACGCATATCCAGACCTTCCTGCTCGACGATCTTCCGTGCGCCGGCATCGGCACGCACGTTGAAGCCGAACAGTACAGCGTTGGAAGCCAGTGCCAGGTTGGCGTCGGATTCGGTGATACCACCGACACCGCCACCGACCACGCGCACTTGCACTTCGTCGTTGCCCAGGCCGTTCAGAGCGCCCTGCAATGCTTCCAGCGAACCACGGACGTCGGATTTGAGGACGATGTTGAGCGTCTTCTTCTCTTCCTGACCCATGCTTTCGAAGATGTTTTCCAGCTTGCCGGCGTGAGCGCGAGCCAGTTTGACTTCGCGGAACTTGCCTTGACGGAACAGAGCCACTTCACGGGCTTTCTTCTCGTCGGCAACCACGCTCATCTCGTCGCCGGCATCAGGCGTACCGTCCAGGCCGAGGATCTCGACCGGAATGGCCGGACCTGCTTCCTTGATCGGCTTGCCGTTCTCGTCGAGCATGGCGCGCACGCGGCCGTAGTTCGAGCCGACCAGCACCATGTCGCCTTGACGCAGAGTACCGTCCTGAACCAGAACAGTCGCTACCGGGCCACGGCCCTTGTCCAGACGCGATTCAACCACGACACCACGGCCAGGAGCCGATGGGGTTGCAGTCAGTTCGAGAACTTCGGCTTGCAGCAATACAGCTTCAAGCAGTTCGTCGACGCCGGTACCCATCTTCGCGGAGACCGGAACGAATGGAGTGTCACCACCCCACTCTTCGGAGGTCACGCCGTGGGCAGACAGTTCGCTACGGATGCGATCGAGATCAGCGCCCGGCTTGTCGATCTTGTTCACCGCAACCACCAGCGGAACGCCAGCAGCAACAGCGTGCTGAACGGCTTCGATGGTTTGTGGCATCACGCCGTCGTCCGCCGCAACCACCAGGATCACGATGTCGGTCGCCTTGGCACCACGGGCACGCATTGCGGTAAACGCGGCGTGACCAGGGGTGTCGAGGAACGTCACCATGCCACGGTCGGTTTCAACGTGGTACGCACCGATGTGTTGGGTGATGCCGCCGGCTTCGCCTGCAGCTACCTTGGCACGACGAATGTAGTCGAGCAGGGAAGTCTTACCGTGGTCAACGTGGCCCATTACGGTCACGACTGGAGCACGGGAAACGGCTTCGCCTTCAAACTTCAGGGACTCGGCCAGGGAATCTTCCAGAGCGGTGTCGCTGACCAGGGTCACTTTGTGGCCCAGTTCTTCGGCTACCAGCTGAGCAGTTTCCTGATCAAGCACCTGGTTGATGGTCGCTGGAGTACCCAGTTTGAACATGAACTTGATGATTTCAGCAGCCTTCACCGACATCTGTTGAGCGAGATCGCCAACAGTGATGGTTTCGCCGATCTTCACTTCACGCACGACAGGACCGGTAGGGTTCTGGAAACCGTGGGCGTTGCGTTTCTTCAGCTTGGCCTTGCCGCGACCGCCGCGACGGAAACCATCGCTTTCTTCGTCGGTAGTGCGTGGCGCCACACGTGGAGCCGGTGCCTTTTCCTTGACCGAAGCGCGATGCGGAGCGTTTTTACGCTCGCCATCGCCACTGCCGCGACGGTTGTTGTCGTCGGCACGTGGTTTGTCCGGACGGCGCTGTTCGTCGCGCTTGCGAGCGTCGGCAGCTGGCGCTGCAGCCACAACCGGCGCAGCTTCGCGCACAGGTTCAGCGGCTGGCGCAGGTGCTGCAACAGGCTCGGAAGTGGCGGTCGATGCAGCAGCAGGCTGGCGACGCGCTTCTTCTTCGGCGCGAACACGGGCTTCTTCTTCAGCCTTTTGACGGGCAGCATTTTCTACTGCGCGACGCTCATCCAGTTCACGCTTGCGCTCGGCTTCGATTTCTTCCGGGCTACGCTGTACGAAAACTTTCTTCTTGCGGACTTCAACGCTGATGCTTTTGCTGCCAGCCACACGCAGGGTGCTGGTGGTTTTACGCTGCAGCGTGATCTTGCGTGGTTCTTCCACTTTCGCCTTGTGACTGCTCTTCAAGTGAGTCAGCAGGGATTGCTTCTCACTGTCAGTCACATGTTCTTCGGCGGCGGTGTGCGGCAGACCTGCCTCACGCATCTGCTGCAACAGGCGCTCTACCGGTGTTTTGACCTCATCGGCCAGTTGTTTCACCGTGACTTGCGTCATGCATTTCTCTCCTCAGGCCGCGCCTAATTACTCGAACCAGTGGGCTCGGGCGGCCATGATCAACTTGCCGGCACGATCATCGTCAATGCCGTCGATGTCGAGCAGGTCGTCAATAGACTGCTCGGCCAGGTCTTCGCGGGTAATTACGCCGCGCACCGCCAGTTCCATCGCCAAATCCTTGTCCATACCCTCAAGCGAGAGCAGGTCTTCGGCCGGATGGGCGTCTGCCAGCTTTTCCTCAGTAGCGATGGCTTTGGTCAACAAGCGATCCTTGGCACGAGCACGAAGCTCGTTGACGATGTCTTCGTCAAAGCCGTCGATGTTGAGCATTTCTTCCAACGGTACGTAGGCAATCTCTTCCAGGCTGGTGAAGCCTTCGTCAACCAGCACCTGAGCCAGCTCTTCGTCGACTTCCAGCTCGTCGATGAAGTTGCGCAGGATGTCGCCGGTTTCCGCTTGTTGCTTAGCCTGGATGTCCGATTCGGTCATCACGTTCAGGGTCCAGCCAGTCAGCTGGCTCGCCAGACGCACGTTCTGACCACCACGACCGATGGCCTGAGCCAGATTGTCTGCGCCAACGGCGATGTCCATGGCGTGGGCATCTTCATCAACGATGATGGCCGCCACTTCTGCCGGCGACATGGCATTGATCACGAACTGCGCCGGGTTATCGTCCCACAGGACGATATCGACACGCTCGCCACCCAACTCGCCCGACACGGCCTGGACGCGCGAACCGCGCATACCGATGCACGCGCCCTGCGGGTCGATGCGTTTGTCCTTGGAGCGGACAGCGATCTTGGCGCGCGAACCCGGATCACGGGAAGCGGCCATGACTTCGATGAGGCCTTCAGCAATTTCCGGCACTTCGATACGGAACAGCTCGATCAGCATTTCCGGCGCGGTACGCGACAGGATCAACTGAGGGCCACGGTTCTCGGTGCGGATTTCCTTGAGCAGCGCACGCAGACGCACGCCAACACGGAAGGTTTCGCGAGAGATGATGTCTTCACGGGCCAGCAACGCCTCAGCGTTATTACCCAGGTCGACGATCACGTTGTCGCGGGTCACTTTTTTCACGGTGCCGGAGATGATTTCTCCCAGGCGCTCGCGATAAGCGTCAACCACTTGAGCGCGCTCGGCTTCGCGCACTTTCTGCACGATGACCTGCTTGGCGGTCTGCGCAGCAATGCGGCCGAATTCGATGGATTCGATCTTTTCTTCGACGACGTCACCAACCTTGGCACCAGGATGCGTTTCAGCAACCTTGCTTGGCCAGGTTTCGATGGCCGGATCATCGAGATCATTCTCTTCGACGACCGTCCAGCGACGGAAAGTTTCGTAAGAACCGGTGTGGCGGTTGATTTCCACACGCAGATCAACTTCGTCTTCAAAACGCTTTTTGGTAGCAGTGGCCAGAGCCAGCTCCAGCGCTTCAAAAATTACGCTTGCCGGTACGCCCTTTTCATTGGATACCGACTCAACAACCAGCAGTACTTCTTTGCTCATCGTACGCCTCGCCTTTCGCAAGCCATTGGATCCGCGGGATCCGCGTCTCAGTCAAAACTGGGAATAATGTTGGCCTTGTCGATCATATCGATCGGCAACAGGAATTCATGGTCATCTACCTGCACCACGACATCCTGTTCTTCTACACCGCGCAGAAGGCCCTGAAAGTTGCGTCGTCCTTCAAAAGGCGAGCGCAGCTTGATCTTCACTTGTTCACCGACATATTTGGCAAACTGCTCAAGAGTGAACAGTGGGCGTTCCATGCCTGGCGAGGAAACTTCAAGGGTGTATTCAACGGATATCGGATCTTCAACATCCAGCACACCGCTGATCTGACGGCTGACGATGGCGCAATCGTCCACCAGTACGCCGCCTTCCTTATCGATATAAACGCGCAACATTGAGTGGCGACCTTGAGCCGAAAACTCAATACCCCAGCATTCATAGCCTAGGGCCACGACCACCGGGGCCAGCAAGGCCTGCAACTCTTCTAGCTTGCTCGACACCTGAACCCCCTCGTGCATGTATGTGCATGCTATGCAAAATAAAAAAATGGGCGAAACGCCCATCCTTGAAACGCCGTCGAACAGCGGCGTTGAAAGTGTCCAGCTAACAAAAAGCCCCTTAAAAGGGGCTCCTTAAACTGGTTGCGGGGGCCGGATTTGAACCGACGACCTTCGGGTTATGAGCCCGACGAGCTACCAGACTGCTCCACCCCGCGACAAAGCTGGGGCGGAAGTATACGACCGATCCCCAATAGGGTCAATGTAACCTTCCACCTGCAAGAAAGCCCGCAACAGCGGGCTCTCCTGACTAATTGGTACCGAGAAGGGGACTCGAACCCCTACACCCTATGGGCACAACCACCTCAAGGTTGCGTGTCTACCAATTCCACCACCTCGGCAATACTACGTTTGAAACCCTTCTTACTTCTGCTCTTGAGCTGGAGGTACGTCAGTCGCTGGAGTAGCCGACTTTTGCTCTTGAAGCACCGGGACATCATCAGAAGCCGGTTGTTGCTTTGGAACTTCCAACACTGCCGGGTTTGGCAAACCTGCCTGAGTCAGCTGATGAGCCTTCTCTTTAGCAAAGTATCCTAACCCCAAGCTGGTTATGAAGAAACCGGCGGCAAGTATAGCAGTAAACTTACTAAGAAAGGTAGAGGAACCTTGGCTTCCGAACACAGTATTTGAAGCACCTGCTCCGAAAGACGCGCCAGCGTCCGCACCCTTACCCTGCTGCAGCAAAACCAGAGCTACTACGCCCAATGCACCCAGCAGATGAAAAACGACTACGACTGTTTCCAGCATTTTTTCAGTTTCCCGCGGCGCGACAGATCGCACCGAACTCATCTGCATTCAGGGAAGCTCCACCAATGAGCCCCCCATCGATATCCGGCATGCCGAACAGTTCGACCGCATTGGCCGCCTTCACGCTGCCGCCGTATAGAAGCCGCACACCTCGTGCGACTTCAGAATTCTCTGCCGCCAACTGCTCGCGAATGGCTTTATGCACATCCTGAGCCTGTTGCGGCGTTGCAGTCAGCCCGGTACCAATGGCCCAGACCGGCTCGTAAGCGATCACTGCATTGGCAAAAGCACCGACACCCAGCTCCTCTATGATACTGCCCAGCTGACGCCCGACAACCTCAAGAGTTTTTCCAGCTTCGCGTTGCTCCAGGGTCTCCCCTACACACAACACCGGAATCAAGCCACATGCCTGTGCCGCTGCGAACTTGCGATTCAGCATCCCGTCTCGCTCACCCATGATCTGGCGGCGTTCGGAGTGCCCGACAAGCACCAGGGAACAACCTGCATCCACCAACTGACTCGGTGCAACTTCACCGGTCAATGCACCTTGCATCGATTCCACCGCAGAGTTCTGCGCGCCGACCGAAATCGACTTTCCTTTCAAGCCATCAATCACTTGATTGATATGCAGACAAGGTGGGAATACCGCGACATCAACACCGCTTGGCAAGGCCAGATGACGAAGGCCGTTGATCAGCTCAGCGACGCTGGCGCGGGTACCGTGCATCTTCCAGTTACCAGCTACCATAGGGCGACGCATGCTGTACCTCGTCGGTCAAAGTGGGCGCAGATGTTACCCAACACAATCATGGCTGGCAAGCCGTATCAGGCAGAAACTTCAGTTACCAGTTTTGCCAGTTCTTCGGCATAGCTGCGAACCTGTGCTTCATCCTCGCCTTCGACCATGACACGCACCAGAGGCTCTGTCCCGGACTTGCGCAGAAGCACACGACCACGACCCGCCATCGCCTCGGTTACACGCTTGCTGGCCTCCTTGACAGCCGGGTGGTCGAGCGGACTTTCGCCGCCGCCAAAACGCACATTGATCAACACCTGAGGACACTTGCGCAGCGCCTGGCGGGTTTGCGCCAGACCTTCGTTGCGGGTTTTCAGCGCCATCAACACCTGCAACGCCGCGATGATCGCATCACCCGTTGTGGTGTGATTGAAGCAGACGACATGCCCGGAGTTCTCACCACCGACCAGCCAATCGCGTTCCAGCAACTCGGCAATCACATAACGGTCGCCGACATTTGCGCGCACAAAAGGAATACCCAGATCCGCCAGGGCCAACTCCAGACCCAGGTTGCTCATCAGCGTACCGACCACGCCGCCCTGCAACTTGCCGCGCTCATGCAGATCGCGCGCGATGATGAAAATCAGCTCATCGCCATCAACAACCGCACCGGTGTGATCAACCATCAACACCCGATCACCATCGCCATCGAAAGCGATACCCAGGTCGGCGTGTTCGGAAAGCACCGCCGCCTGCAACGGCCCCATGTGCGTCGAGCCACAGTTGTCGTTGATGTTCAGGCCGTTGGGCTGGGCGGACAACACCACAACCTCGGCGCCCAACTCACGAAAGACGCTTGGCGCGACCTTGTAGGTTGCTCCGTGCGCGCAGTCGATCACGATCTTGAGACCGGCAAAACTGGTATTGGTCGGCACGCTGCTCTTGCAGAACTCGATGTATCGACCGGACGCATCGTTGATTCGCGAGACCTTGCCGATCTTGCTCGACTCGACGACTGTCATTGGAGTATCGAGCAGCTCTTCGATCATCAGCTCCAGCTCATCCGGCAACTTGGTGCCGCGACCGGAGAAAAACTTGATGCCGTTATCGTCGTGAGGATTGTGCGAAGCACTGATCACGATACCGGCCTCAGCCTGGAATGTGCGCGACAGGTAAGCGATAGCAGGCGTCGGCATCGGCCCGAGCAGCATCACGTCAGCACCTGCCGATGTGAGACCGGCTTCCAGAGCCGACTCGAACATATAACCGGAAATTCGTGTGTCCTTGCCAACGAGTACCTTGCAGGCGCCCATTTTTCGGAATGCCATCCCTGCTGCCCAGCCAAGCTTGAGCATGAAATCCGGAGTAATCGGGTACTCACCGACGCGACCACGAATACCGTCGGTACCAAAGTATTTCTTGCTCATAAGTGCTCCATCATTCTTATTCGGCTGATTCCACGGCCGTGATCATCCGCACGACATCCACCGTCTCTGCCACATCATGGACGCGCAATATACGCGCGCCCTTGACGGACGCCAGTGCAGCCAGGGCCAAACCACCATACAGGCGCTCGCCCACAGGGCGATTCAGTGCCTGCCCGATCATGCTTTTACGCGAGACGCCGACCAACAGAGGTCGCCCCAATGCATGAAGGGCATCCATATGCCTGAACAAGCTTAGATTGTGCTGCAGGGTTTTGGCGAAACCGAAGCCAGGATCGAGAATGATCCGCTCCGCAGGTATGCCAGCCGACGCGCATCGCTCCATACGCTCGGCGAGAAACTCACCCACTTCCCGAGTGACATCCTGATATTGCGGGTTGTCCTGCATGTCACCGGGCTCACCCAGCATATGCATCAGACAGACCGGCAACCCCGTGGCCGCAGCGGCATCCAGCGCACCGTCACGCCGCAGTGATCGCACGTCGTTGATCAACCCGGCGCCCAGGCGTGCAGTTTCCCGCATGACGGCTGGAGTCGATGTATCGACAGAGATGATCACATCCAGCTCGCGATTGATCAGCTCCACGATTGGCGCCACACGCTCCAGTTCCTCAAGCGGTGAAACCGCTCGCGCACCAGGCCGCGTTGACTCTCCGCCGACATCAATCAGCGTCGCACCGGCCAACACCATCGCCTCGGCATGACGCAAGGCAGCATCAAGCTGGCTGTATCGGCCGCCATCGGAGAAGGAATCGGGAGTGACATTGAGAATGCCCATGACATGCGTCCGGGCCAAATCAAGAACCCGGTTGCCGCAAGGCAACCGGGTCAGGGACTGTACAGAAGTCATTTCAAACCTTAAACGTCAGCAGCCGGACCGCCAATCGGTGTTTCCGGACGCTCATCCTGAACCACCGGAGGAGGCGTGCCAGTGCCGGTGCCACCCGACCAGTCGCGAGGTTCGCGTGGCGTGCGACCCGCCATGATGTCGTCGATCTGTTCGGCATCGATCGTCTCGTACTTCATCAGGGCATCGGCCATGGCATCGAGCTTGTCACGGTTGTCCGTAAGGATCTGTTTGGCGGTGCCGTAGCACTGATCGATGATGCTGCGCACTTCCGAATCGATCAACTTCGCGGTTTCACCCGAGAAGCTGGCGTTCTGACCACCGCCACCACGACCCAGGAACACCTCGCCCTCTTCTTCCGCATACATCAACGGACCGAGCTTTTCAGACAGACCCCACTTGGTCACCATGTTCCGCGCAATCTGACTGGCACGCATGATGTCGTTGGAGGCGCCGGTCGTCACACCGTCGAAGCCCAAGGTCATTTCTTCAGCGATACGACCGCCGTACAGCGAGCAGATCTGACTGATCAACGCACGCTTGGACAGGCTGTAGCGATCTTCTTCCGGCAGGAACATGGTCACACCCAGCGCACGACCGCGCGGGATGATCGACACCTTGTAGACCGGATCATGCTCAGGCACGACGCGACCGACAATGGCGTGGCCGGCTTCGTGATAAGCCGTGTTCTGCTTCTCTTTCTCGGACATGACCATGGATTTGCGCTCGGCACCCATCATGATCTTGTCTTTGGCCAGTTCGAATTCCTTCATCTCGACAATGCGCTTGCCAGCACGGGCAGCGAACAGCGAAGCCTCGTTGACCAGGTTCGCAAGATCAGCACCGGAGAAGCCTGGAGTACCACGAGCGATAACAGCTGGAGCAACGTCGTCACCCATTGGCACTTTACGCATGTGCACTTTGAGGATTTGTTCGCGACCACGGATATCCGGCAGACCGACCACCACCTGACGGTCGAAACGACCCGGACGCAGCAAAGCAGGGTCCAGTACGTCAGGACGGTTGGTTGCCGCGATGACGATGATGCCGTCATTCATTTCGAAGCCGTCCATCTCGACCAGCAACTGGTTGAGAGTCTGCTCACGCTCGTCGTGACCGCCGCCCATGCCAGCGCCACGATGGCGACCAACGGCGTCGATCTCGTCGATGAAGATAATGCAAGGTGCGTGTTTCTTGGCCTGTTCGAACATATCGCGAACGCGGCTGGCACCAACACCGACGAACATTTCGACGAAGTCGGAACCGGAAATGGTGAAGAACGGCACTTTGGCTTCGCCGGCAATCGCCTTGGCCAGCAAGGTTTTACCGGTACCCGGAGGACCGACCATCAGTACACCGCGAGGAATACGGCCACCCAGACGCTGGAACTTGCCCGGATCACGAAGGAACTCGACGAGTTCGCCGACCTCTTCCTTGGCTTCGTCGCAACCGGCAACGTCAGCCAGGGTGGTTTTCACCTGGTCTTCGGACAGCAGGCGCGCCTTGCTCTTGCCAAAGCTCATCGGCCCGCCCTTGCCACCGGCACCGCCCTGCATCTGGCGCATGAAGAACATGAACACCGCGATGATCACCAGGATCGGGAAACTGGCCACCAGAAGCTGGGTCCAGATGCTTTGCTGCTCAGGCTGCTTGCCTTCGACCACGACGTGGTTGTCGACCAGATCGCCGATCAGGCCATTGTCCTGAATTGCCGGACGAATGGTCTTGAAGCTGTCGCCATCGTTGCGCTTGCCGGTAATCACGTAGCCGTCGACGGCCACGCGCTCGACCTTGCCATCCTTGACCTGCTGGATGAAGTCGGAATAGTTGAGGGTCTGCGGCTCGTTAGGGCTGGAGAAGTTGTTCATCACCGTCACCAGGACAGCCGCGATGATCAACCACAGGATCAGATTCTTTGCCATATCGTTCAATTAACTACCCTCTGAAGCAAGCTCCGCTACTGGCGCGCGCTTCGCATGATATTCACCGGCCTAACTTACTACATTACCTACAGCTCTGGCAGGCGCCGTCTGTAACCCTTTGTGAAACACTTTCTACACAATATTCGCTTATGCGCGCGGGGCGAAATACGAAAAACCTATCACCCCGCCAAAAAACCTCGTTTTATTCGCTACGGCCGCGATAGCCCCAAGCCAGCATATATTGCTCACGGGAGCTGCCACGGGACGAGTCCGGCTTGATCATCTGGATCTTGTCGAACTTCTTGCGAGCATCCTTCAGGTAAACATCAAACCCTTCGCCCTGAAAAATCTTGATCACGAAATTGCCACCCGGCTTGAGTATCCGCTCCGCCAGATCAAGCGCCAGCTCGCAAAGAAACATGGCTTTTGGCATATCCACTTCAGGCGTACCACTCATATTGGGGGCCATATCGGAAATCACAAGGTCCACCTGCGAATTACCCACGGCCTCAAGGATCTGAGCGAGCACTGCGTCCTCGGTGAAGTCACCCTGGATGAAAGTCACGTCCGGAATGCTGTCCATTTCCAGGATGTCCGAGGCGATCAGTCGCCCCTGACCACCGATCAGCCGACTGGTGACCTGCGACCAGCCACCAGGCGCCGCGCCGAGGTCGACGACGCTCATGCCCGGACGGATCAGCTTGTATTTCTCCTGGATCTCCAGAAGTTTGTAACTCGCACGCGAGCGGTAGCCATCCTTCTGCGCTTGCTTCACATAGGGATCGTTGACATGTCGTTTCAGCCAACCAAGGCTTGTCTTGGAACGCGCCATTGGGCACCTCGTTGATTAGGGTCGTGATTAATTGGGCGGATCCACGAGCCCTCGGGTAAAATGGCCGCCATTTTACAGAATCCAGACGAAAGGGTCAGATTATGCCGCTCACTCCAGAGCAGAAGAAACAGTACAAATCCATCGGTCACCACCTGAAACCAGTTTTGACGGTGGCTGACAACGGTTTGACTGAGGGTGTTTTAGCCGAACTCGAACGCGCATTGGCGGATCACGAGCTGATCAAGATCAAGCTCAACATCCTCGATCGCGAAGCACGCCTGGCGTCCGTTGCAGAGTTGTGCAAGGTCGGCAAGGCCGATCTGGTTCAAGTCATCGGCAAGATGGCACTGATTTACCGCAAGAACTTCAGCGTCAACAAGCAGCTGTCGAACGTCCATCGCTTCAAGTGATGGCAAGGGTCAAGGGTGTGCTTCGCGCACCCTGCCACTCCATCCCGGCACCGGCTGCAACACCAGCACCAGCCCGGAAAAACCCAGAACAAGATAGCTGAACACCTGCCAGCGCTGGGCATCCGGCCAGCCGACACGCACTGCGATATACATCGCACTCGCATACAACGCCATCAGCAGCACTTGCCCGCGAAAATCCCGCCATAGACTGGCAAGGCCTTCGGCCTGTACCAGCACCAAAGCCTGAAAAATCACGCACGCGGCAGCGAAACCCACCACCGGCACTTCAAACGCACTGGCGACTTCGTCGATCAGCAGCGGCGCCAGGCCAATCTTGCCCAGCACCGGCCGCAGACCAAGGTGCACCAGCCATAATCCGCCGACCCACAACATCTGGGTCAGCTGCCAGAGCATGGCGCCCGCATGCAGCGGGCGCCCTGTTTCAGATGTGACGGACTTCGACAATCTCGTACTCGATAACGCCACCAGGCGTTTTCACGGCAACGACGTCGCCCTCTTCCTTGCCGATCAGGGCACGGGCCAGAGGCGAACCGACCGAAATCTTGCCGAGTTTGAAGTCTGCTTCATCCTCACCAACGATGTGGTAAGTGACGCTCTCATCAGTCTCGACGTTGGCGATTTCAACGGTGGTGCCGAAAATCACTTTGCCCGTGTGAGGAATGGTCGTGACATCAATCACGACCTGATTCTGGATCCGGCCTTCGATGTCACGGATGCGCGCCTCGACCATGCCCTGCTGTTCGCGGGCAGCATGGTATTCAGCGTTTTCCTTCAAGTCACCCAACTCGCGGGCCGTACCGATGTCCTGGCTGAGCTTCGGACGAACGACCTTGGTCAGGTGAGTATGTTCTTCTTCCAGGGCGCGAGCGCCCTGAACAGTCATCGGGTACTTGGTTATGCTCATGCCTTCAATCCTGCGTGTAGATCCTGCAAGCGGCGTACGGTCTTCTCGGGACCGAACTTCAGCGCTTCGCAGATAGCTTCGCCAGCAGCAATGGTGGTGGTGCAGTAAATCTTGTGCTGCAGGGCGTTGCGGCGAATGGAATAAGAGTCGGCGATCGACTGACGACCTTCGGTGGTGTTGATGATCAGGGTGACTTCGTCATTCTTGATCATGTCGACCACGTGCGGACGACCCTCGGTCACCTTGTTCACGCGACGCACTTTCAGACCTGCGGCTTCAATCAGCTTGGCAGTGCCGGCAGTGGCGACCACTTCGAAGCCCAAGTTGATCAGATCACGGGCCACGCCCGCAACCAGCGGCTTGTCGTCATCACGCACGCTGATGAATGCGGTACCGCCGGTCGGCAGCACTTCGCTCGCGCCCATCTGGGCTTTGGCAAAGGCTTCGCCGAAGGTGTCGCCGACGCCCATCACTTCACCGGTGGACTTCATCTCTGGGCCGAGGATCGGGTCCACGCCAGGGAATTTGGCGAACGGGAACACCGCCTCTTTCACGCTGTAGAAGTTCGGGATGATTTCCTTGGTGAAGCCGATTTCCTTCAGGGTCTTGCCGGCCATTACGCGGGCAGCAATCATCGCCAGGGAAACACCGATGCACTTCGATACGAACGGCACGGTACGGGAAGCACGCGGGTTGACTTCGATGACGTAGATGTCTTCGCCTTGCAGCGCCAACTGAACGTTCATCAGGCCGACCACGCCCAGTTCCAGGGCCATTTTCTTGACCTGCTCGCGCATCTCGTCCTGGATGTGCGCCGGCAGCGAGTACGGCGGCAGCGAGCACGCGGAGTCACCGGAGTGAACGCCCGCCTGTTCGATGTGCTGCATGATCGCGCCGATCACTACATCCTTGCCGTCGCAGACCGCATCCACGTCCATCTCGATGGCGCAGTTGAGGAAGTGGTCGAGCAGCACAGGGCTGTCGTTCGACACTTGCACCGCGTCACGCAGGTAACGCTTGAGTTCTTCTTCCTTGTAGACGATTTCCATCGCCCGGCCGCCCAGTACGTAGGACGGACGCACCACCAGCGGGTAACCGATCTTCGCGGCAGCGCGAACGGCTTCGTCTTCGCTGCGCACGGTAGCGTTTGGCGGCTGACGCAGGTTCAGGCGCTCAACCATCTGCTGGAAGCGCTCACGGTCTTCGGCACGGTCGATGGCGTCAGGGCTGGTGCCGATGATCGGCACACCGGCCGCTTCAAGTGCGCGAGCCAGTTTCAGAGGGGTCTGGCCACCGTACTGGACGATCACGCCTTTCGGCTTCTCGACGCGGCAGATTTCCAGCACGTCTTCCAGGGTCACCGGCTCGAAGTACAGACGGTCGGAAGTGTCGTAGTCAGTGGACACGGTTTCCGGGTTGCAGTTGACCATGATGGTTTCGTAGCCGTCTTCGCGCAGGGCGAGAGCGGCGTGTACGCAGCAGTAGTCAAACTCGATGCCCTGGCCGATACGGTTCGGACCACCACCCAGAATCATGATCTTGTCGCGACCGGACGGCGCTGCTTCGCACTCTTCCTCGTAAGTCGAGTACAGATAAGCGGTGTCGGTGGCGAACTCGGCGGCGCAGGTGTCGACGCGCTTGTAGACCGGGAACACTTCCAGTTTTTGACGGTGAGTGCGCAGGTTCTTCTCGGTGACGCCCAGCAGCTTGGCCAGACGCTGATCGGAGAAGCCTTTGCGCTTGAGCTTGAACATCAGGTCGCGGTCGATAGCGGACAGACCGAGGGTCTTGACCTTCTCTTCGTCCTTGATCAGATCCTCGATCTGCACCAGGAACCACGGGTCGATCATGTTCATGCCGAAGATTTCTTCGACGGTCATGCCGGCGCGGAAAGCGTCCGCCACGTACCAGATACGCTCGGCGCCCGGCACGGTCAGCTCGCGCTTGAGCACGCTCATGCTTTCCGGATTGCTCAGGTCGACTTTCTCGTCCAGACCGCAAACGCCTACTTCCAGACCGCGCAGGGCTTTCTGCAGGGATTCCTGGAAGGTACGGCCGATGGCCATGACTTCGCCTACCGACTTCATTTGAGTGGTCAGGCGAGCGTCAGCGTTGGCGAACTTCTCGAAAGCGAAGCGCGGCAGCTTGGTCACGACGTAGTCAATGGACGGCTCGAAGGACGCCGGGGTCTTGCCGCCGGTGATGTCGTTCGACAGCTCGTCGAGGGTGTAGCCGACTGCCAGTTTGGCCGCGACCTTGGCGATCGGGAAACCGGTGGCTTTCGAAGCCAGGGCCGACGAACGCGATACACGCGGGTTCATTTCGATCACGACCATGCGGCCAGTGTCCGGGCAGATACCGAACTGAACGTTGGAACCGCCGGTCTCGACGCCGATCTCGCGCAGTACCGCCAGCGAGGCGTTACGCAGGATCTGGTATTCCTTGTCGGTCAGGGTCTGGGCTGGAGCCACGGTGATCGAGTCACCGGTGTGCACGCCCATCGGGTCGAAGTTTTCGATCGAGCAGACGATGATGCAGTTGTCCTTTTTGTCGCGGACAACTTCCATTTCATATTCTTTCCAGCCGATCAGCGATTCGTCGATCAGCAGTTCCTTGGTCGGCGACAGGTCCAGACCACGGGCGCAGATTTCTTCGAACTCTTCACGGTTGTAAGCGATACCGCCACCGGTGCCGCCCATGGTGAAGGACGGACGGATGATGCACGGGAAGCCCAGGCGCTCGAGCACCGCGTTGGCTTCTTCCATGCTGTGGGCGATACCGGAACGCGGGCATTCCAGGCCGATGGACTTCATCGCCTTGTCGAAACGCGAACGGTCTTCAGCCTTGTCGATGGTGTCGGCGTTGGCGCCGATCATCTCTACGCCGAACTTCTCCAGAACGCCTTCGCGCTCCAGGTCCAGGGCGCAGTTCAGAGCGGTCTGGCCGCCCATGGTTGGCAGCACCGCATCCGGACGCTCTTTTTCGATGATCTTGGCAACAGTCTGCCACTTGATCGGCTCGATGTAGGTGGCGTCGGCCATGTCCGGGTCGGTCATGATGGTGGCCGGGTTGGAGTTCACCAGGATGACGCGGTAACCCTCTTCGCGCAGGGCTTTGCAAGCCTGGGCGCCGGAGTAGTCGAATTCGCAGGCCTGGCCGATAACGATCGGGCCAGCGCCGAGAATCAGGATGCTTTTAATGTCTGTACGTTTTGGCATGGGTTTGTCACTCAAATCCGCAGGTCAGTCGGCAAGCCGTCTTGATCGATTTCTGAAGTCCCGAGGGGGCCGCCGGTTTCGGGGCCGCCCTCGAGGGGCTTCTCGCTACAGTCTCAAGGCGAACGCTTAGCGTCGCTTGGCCATCTCGTTGATGAAGCGGTCAAACAGTGGCGCCACATCGTTCGGGCCCGGGCTCGCTTCAGGGTGACCCTGGAAGCTGAACGCGCTCTTGTCGGTGCGCTCGATGCCTTGCAGGGTGCCGTCGAACAGCGATTTGTGGATCGCGCGGACGTTGGCTGGCAGGGTCGCTTCATCAACCGCAAAACCGTGGTTCTGGCTGGTGATCATCACGACGCCCGTGTCCAGATCCTGTACCGGGTGGTTGGCACCGTGGTGGCCGTGGCCCATTTTCAGGGTCTTGGCGCCAGAGGCCAGAGCCAACAGCTGGTGACCGAGGCAGATACCGAAGACCGGAATTTCGGTTTCCAGCACTTCCTTGATCGCCTTGATCGCGTAGTCGCAAGGCTCCGGGTCACCAGGGCCGTTGGACAGGAACACGCCGTCCGGCTTCAGGGCCAGTACGTCGGCAGCCGGGGTTTGCGCCGGCACTACGGTGACGCGGCAGCCGCGCTCGACCAGCATGCGCAGGATGTTGACCTTGACGCCGTAGTCGTAGGCAACCACGTGGTAAGGCAACTCGGAGGCTTCGATGGTCGCGTGACTGTCGGTTTTCAGATCCCAGACAGTGGAGCGCCATTCGTATTGGGTCTTGGTGCTGACGACTTTCGCCAGGTCCATGCCCTTCAGGCCCGGGAAGCCTTGCGCGGCGGCAATGGCAGCGGCTTCGGAGATGTTGTCGCCGGCCATGATGCAGCCGTTCTGTGCGCCTTTTTCACGCAGGATGCGAGTCAGGCGACGGGTGTCGATACCAGCGATCGCCACAACATTGTTGGCTTTCAGGTAGTCGGACAGGGACATCGTGTTACGCCAGTTGCTCGCTACCAGCGGCAGGTCACGGATGACCAGGCCAGCGGACCAGACGCGGTCGGACTCGGCGTCTTCCGGCGTGGTGCCGGTGTTGCCGATGTGCGGGTAAGTCAGGGTAACGATCTGTTGGGCGTAGGAAGGATCGGTAAGGATTTCCTGATAGCCGGTCATTGCGGTGTTGAACACCACCTCACCAACGGTCTGACCGTCGGCTCCAATGGCTTCGCCGCGAAAAATGCTGCCATCAGCAAGGGCGAGTATGGCTGGCTTAGTCAAGAAGACCTCCCGTAAATAACGCATGAAAGGGCAATCGCAGGTTGTAAAAAAGCGGAGTGACGTATGGACACGTCACCCCGCTTCTTCACTGAATTATTCTGCGCGCTTTTAGTGGACACACTAAAGCTGTAGCTTACAGAAAAAGGGATTTTTGGTCTACCGCCAATGAGCCTGAAAGGCCGGAGAATGCGACAGGGTGTCGCCGGGCGGAGTAAAACCGGCACAAACAGGGCGTTTGCGCCGGGTTCAAGCAAGGCTCAACGCAAGTCGAGCACGTCCTGCATGTCATACAGACCGGGCTCGCGAGCATCCAGCCACAACGCTGCACGCACGGCACCCTTGGCGAACGTCATGCGGCTCGAAGCCTTGTGGGTGATCTCCAGACGCTCGCCTTCACAGGCGAACAGCACCGTGTGATCGCCCACGACATCACCACCGCGAACAGTGGCGAAACCGATGGTTTCACGCTCACGCATACCGGTGTGACCTTCACGACCATAGACCGCAACCTTCTGCAGATCACGATCCAGCGCACTGGCGATCACCTCGCCCATGCGCAGGGCGGTGCCCGACGGCGCATCGATCTTGTGACGGTGATGGGCTTCGATGATTTCGATGTCCGCATCATCACCCAGTACACGGGCTGCCATGTCGAGCAGTTTCAGCGACAGGTTGACGCCAACACTGAAGTTGGCCGCGAACACGATCGGAATATCCTTGCCCGCCTCGGCCAGCAACTGCTTCTGGGCAGCATCCAGACCGGTGGTGCCGATCACCATGGCTTTACCGGCCTTACGGCAGAACGCCAGGTTTTTCAGCATGACTTCCGGCAGCGTGAAGTCGATCAACACATCGAACTCTTCCGCTACCGACTCCAGGTTACCGGACAGCGGCACGCCGATTCGGCCGAGCGAAGCCAGCTCACCGGCATCCACCCCGATCAGCGTACTGCCAGGGCGGACAATGGCGGCCGTCAAACCGGTCAGCGGCGCGCGCTGCTGCACGGCCTCGACCAGAATCTTGCCCATGCGCCCAGCAGCGCCCATCACAGCTATACGTCGCATGCCGACTCCTTACAGATCGCCGAAGAAGCGCTTCACGCCATCGAACCAACCGGTGGTTTTCGGCGAGTGGCTGTTGTCGTCCGCCAGGGAGCTGCGGAATTCTTCGAGCAACTCACGCTGACGACGATTCAGGTTGACCGGGGTCTCGACCGCTACACGGCACATCAGATCACCTGCACCGCCACCACGCACCGGCGCCACACCTTTGCCACGCACACGGAATTGCTTGCCGGTCTGAGTCCCCTCAGGGATCTTCAGCTTGACGCGACCGTCGAGGGTCGGAATTTCCAGCTCGCCACCCAGCGCCGCATCGACAAAGCTGATCGGCACTTCGCAGAACAGATGCTTGCCGTCACGCTGGAAGATCGCGTGCTCGCGCACATTGATCACAACGTAAAGGTCGCCAGTCGGCCCACCCTGAGTACCCGCCTCGCCTTCGCCGGACAGACGAATGCGGTCACCGGTATCAACACCGGCTGGCACTTTGACAGAGAGGGTTTTGTACTCTTCGACGCGACCGTCACCGTGGCAGGAGTCGCACGGGTCGGAAATGATCTTGCCCTGGCCATGGCAGCGCGGGCAGGTCTGTTGTACGGAGAAGAAGCCCTGCTGCATGCGCACCTGGCCGATGCCGCCGCACGTCGGGCACGTCGATGGCGACGAACCCTTCTTGGCGCCCGAACCATCGCACGGCTTGCAGTTGACCAGTGTCGGAACGCGGATATTCACGGTTGTACCGCGCACCGCTTCTTCCAGGTTCAGCTCCAGGGTGTAGCGCAAATCGCTACCGCGCTGGGCGCCGCCACGGGAACCGCCGCGACCGCCACCGAAGAAGTCACTGAAGACATCGCCGAAGATGTCAGAGAAGTTCTGACCGCCAAAGCCTGCACCGCCGCCGCCCATGCTCGGGTCGACGCCGGCATGGCCGTACTGATCGTACGCCGCACGCTTGCTGGAATCGGACAATACTTCGTAGGCCTCGTTGGCCTCTTTGAACAGTTCTTCCGATGCTTTGTCATCGGGATTACGGTCCGGGTGATGCTTCATCGCCAGACGGCGATAGGCCTTCTTCAGGTCTGCGTCGCTTGAGCCACGCTCAACACCCAACACTTCGTAATAGTCACGCTTTGCCATAAGTCTTTGCACTCTTAAGGACGTTCGGCAAACCCCTCCTGAGCTTCGCCAAACTCGTTGAGCCCCAATACAGGCCCGGACCCAACTCACGTCAATTCAACGATCCTGGTCTTTGATTCATGCGGCACTTTCAGCTCGAAAAGCAGGAGCATTTCCGGCCATGCCACCAACACACGAAGCTTGTCGCATGCTGTAAAAATTCGCGTATTCCAGATACGCCAACGCGGGAGCAAGCTCCCGCGCGGCGACATCCTACCAGTCAGTGCCCAAAGGCAGTCAACCGGCCGACCAACAACTTACTTGTGGTCTTTGACTTCTTCGAACTCGGCATCGACAACATCGTCAGCCTTTTCAGCTTTCTCTGCGTGCGGTGCCGCGCCTTCAGCAGGCTGAGCCTGTTCGGCGTACATCTTCTGGGCAACCGGCGCGGAGACTTTCGACAGCTCTTCGATCTTCGCTTCGATGGCAGCCTTGTCGTCGCCTTTGACGGCAGCTTCCAGGGCAACCACGGCCGCTTCGATTGCAGTTTTCTCTTCTGCAGTCACTTTGTCGCCAGCGTCGGTGACCATTTTGCGAGTC
Source organism: Pseudomonas sp. GW821-FHT11G12 (assembly GCF_058808055.1). Lineage (NCBI taxonomy): Bacteria > Pseudomonadati > Pseudomonadota > Gammaproteobacteria > Pseudomonadales > Pseudomonadaceae > Pseudomonas > Pseudomonas sp. GW821-FHT11G12. The sequence continues at coordinate 108,071 of NZ_JBXARH010000006.1, read as the reverse complement.
GAGTGAACCAGCGCGTCACCCTGGTTACGGGCACCGGCCAGCTCTTCGAACTTGCGGTCTTCCTCAGCGTTCAGCTCGGCGTCGCGGACCATCTTCTGGATTTCTTCATCCGACAGACCGGAGTTGGCCTTGATGGTGATCTTCTGCTCTTTGCCGGTCGCCTTGTCTTTCGCGCCGACGTGCAGGATGCCGTTGGCGTCGATGTCGAAGGTCACTTCGATCTGTGGCACACCACGTGGCGCTGGTGGAATCTCGGCCAGGTCGAACTTGCCCAGGGACTTGTTCTGTGCAGCCTGCTTGCGCTCGCCTTGCAGGACGTGAATGGTCACGGCGCCCTGGTTGTCGTCGGCAGTCGAGAACACTTGCGATTTCTTGGTAGGAATCGTGGTGTTTTTCTCGATCAGCGCAGTCATCACGCCACCCATGGTTTCGATACCCAGGGTCAGCGGGCTGACGTCGAGCAGCAGAACGTCTTTCACGTCACCGGCCAGAACGGCGCCCTGGATCGCAGCACCCATGGCAACGGCTTCGTCCGGGTTGACGTCTTTACGAGCTTCTTTACCGAAGAAATCGGTCACCAGCTTCTGTACCAGCGGCATACGAGTCTGACCGCCGACCAGGATCACGTCGTTGATCGCGCCAACGTCGATACCGGCGTCTTTCATGGCGATGCGGCAAGGCTCGATGGTGCGCTGAACCAGGTCTTCAACCAGTGCTTCGAGCTTGGCACGCGAGATTTTCACGTTCAGGTGCTTAGGACCGGTGGCGTCTGCAGTGATGTACGGCAGGTTCACGTCGGTCGACTGAGCGGACGACAGCTCGATCTTGGCTTTTTCAGCGGCTTCTTTCAGGCGCTGCATGGCCAGCGGGTCACCCTTGAGGTTCATGCCGCTTTCTTTCTTGAATTCGTCAACGAGGTAGTCGATCAGACGAATGTCGAAGTCTTCACCGCCCAGGAACGTGTCACCGTTGGTGGCCAACACTTCGAACTGGTGCTCGCCGTCAACTTCAGCGATCTCGATCACGGATACGTCGAAAGTACCGCCACCCAGGTCGTAAACGATCACGGTGTGATCGCCCTTGGCCTTGTCCATGCCGTAAGCCAGAGCGGCTGCGGTTGGTTCGTTGATGATACGTTTTACGTCCAGACCGGCGATGCGGCCGGCGTCTTTGGTCGCCTGGCGCTGGCTGTCGTTGAAGTAGGCCGGAACGGTGATCACCGCTTCAGTCACAGCTTCGCCGAGGTAGTCTTCGGCGGTCTTCTTCATCTTCTTCAGAATTTCAGCCGAGATTTGTGGCGGCGCCATTTTCTGGCCGTTCACTTCAACCCACGCGTCGCCGTTGTCAGCTTTGGCGATCTTGTAAGGGACCATCTGAATGTCTTTCTGTACGACTTCTTCTTCGAAGCGACGACCGATCAGACGCTTTACCGCGTACAGGGTGTTGTGCGGGTTGGTCACTGCCTGACGCTTGGCGGACTGGCCGACCAGGATTTCGCCATCGTTGGCGTAAGCGATGATCGAAGGCGTGGTACGCGCGCCTTCGGCGTTCTCGATAACTTTGGCCTGGCCGTTTTCAAGAATGGAGACGCAGGAGTTGGTAGTCCCCAGGTCGATACCGATAATTTTGCCCATGTTAACTCTCCCGAAACTTTGGATTTGGTTGCCGCAGCGGTTGTGGCCAACTGCGGTAGCACTTAAACGCTTGACTTCTAAATGGGGGCCTTGCGGCTAATTTCAAGCCTTCTCGTCAATCGAAGGCGAAACGGGTGCTGGCGCCTTGCTGACCACGACCATCGCCGGACGCAGCAGGCGACCGTTGAGCTGGTAGCCCTTCTGGAACACCTTCAGAATGCTGTTCGGCTCCAGATCAGCACTTTCCTGCATGGCCATTGCCTGATGTTCCACCGCGTTGAACGGCTCGCCTTCCTGCGGGCTGACAGCTACAAGCTGATAACGCGCGAGGGTGTCGTGAAACATTTTCAGGGTCAGCTCGATGCCTTCGCGCATCGGACGGATGCTTTCGTCGTCCGGGTTCGACAGCTCGAGGCCGCGCTCCAGACTGTCGACGATCGGCAGCAGGTCGCCGGCGAATTTTTCCAGCGCAAACTTGTGAGCCTTTTCGACGTCCTGCTCGGCACGGCGGCGGACGTTCTGCAGATCGGCAGCTACGCGCAGAGATTGATCCTGCGCGGCGGCCAATTGCTCTTCGAGCACTTGTACACGGGTCGCCAGGTCATCACCCGCAGTCTCGGGCGCCTGATTGGCTTCTGCTTTTTGCGTATCTACTGTCTGTTCGTCAGCCATAGAATTCTCCTTTCAATAACGTCCGCGAGCTCGACTCGCGCTTCTGCCCCGGTATATGGGGCCGCAAAATCAGGCTTCAAGGGCTGACAATGATTAACCCTACAAAAAAGTGCTGCATTGTCATTCCCGGGCGCGATAAGCATTTGATCGGATCAAGCCAATCGAGCTAAGCGAGGGCATTGTCAGGCCGAAACAAAACACTGTATAAATAACCAGACCTAAAGCCTGGGAGCGGCCTTTATGCTGGTGCACCTGTCCGTACACAACTACGCCATCGTTGAACATCTCGATCTCGAACTCGATCGCGGGATGAGCGTGATTACCGGGGAAACCGGCGCCGGCAAGTCGATCATGCTCGACGCGCTGGGCCTGACCCTTGGCGATCGCGCCGACAGCGGCGTGGTTCGCCCGGGCGCCGACAAGGCCGATATCCTGGCGACCTTCGACCTGGCCGACATTCCCGAAGCCAGCGCCTGGCTGGCCGAGCGCGACCTGGAAATCGACGGCCCGTGCATCCTTCGCCGGGTCATCACCTCGGAAGGCCGCTCCCGTGGCTATATCAACGGCACGCCCTGCCCGCTCGGCGACCTCAAGGCCCTCGGAGAGCTGCTGATCGACATCCACAGCCAGCACGAACACCAATCCCTGCTCAAGACGGATACCCACCGTCGCCTGCTCGACGAATACGCCGGCGCCACCGATCTGGCCCGCCAGGTACAACTGGCCGCCCAGCGCTGGCGCCAGACCCGCCTGGAGCTGGAGCGCCTGTCCAACTCCGGTGACGAACAGCGCGCCCGTCATCAACTGCTCAGCTATCAGCTCGAAGAACTGGAGAACCTCGGTCTCGGCGAGAACGAACTGGAAGATCTGGAGCAGGAACACAAGAACCTGACCAACGCCGAAACCCTGCTGGGCATCTGCCGGCAAGTGGTCGAGCAGTGCAGTGAAAGTGACTCCGGCAATGTGCTGAATGCACTGACCGCCAGCCTCAATCGCCTGTCGAGCGTGAACAACTCGATCGGCGCTCTGGGCGAAGCCAGCAGCTTGCTGACCAGTGCGCAGATCCAGGTCGAAGAGGCCGTCGGCGAACTCAACCGCTTCCTCGACAACTTCGACGCCGATCCGGCGCGCCTGCAGTATCTGGAAGAGCGTCTGGACGCCATTTACACCCTGGCACGCAAGCACCGGATCCAGCCGACCGAAGTCGCCGAGATGCAGCAAAAACTGCTGGATGAAATCGAAACCCTCAACGCCAACGACGAATCCATCGAGCGTCTGGGCGAAGAACTTGCTTCGTATGCCCGTCATTATCAGGAAAAGGCCCGCGAACTGAGTGATCTGCGCCATCAGGCTGCAGGCAGTCTGGCCAGCGCGGTCGAACAGGAGATTCAACGCCTCGGCATGCCTGGCGGACGCTTCACCATCGAACTGCGTCCCAACGCCAGCGGCGAACTCCTGCCCAATGGCCTAGAACAGGTCGAACTGCTGGTCAGCGCCAACCCCGGCCAACCCTTGAAGGCCTTGGCCAAAGTGGCATCCGGCGGCGAACTCTCACGGATCAGCCTGGCGATTCAGGTCATCACCGCCCAGACCTCGCGCGTGCCGACCCTGGTATTCGACGAAGTGGACGTGGGCATCGGTGGTCCGACGGCCGAGATTGTCGGCCAGCTATTGCGGCGCCTGGGCGAACGCGGACAAGTACTGACCGTTACGCACTTGCCGCAAGTGGCCGCCCAGGGTCATCAGCATTTATTCGTGCACAAGGTGCGAGGCGAGCAGGCGACGCACACCGCCGTCTCGAAGCTGAGCAAAAATGACCGTATAGAAGAAGTCGCGAGGATGCTCGGCGGCATTGATCTGACCAAAGAGTCTCTGGCGCACGCCAAGAAGATGGTCGTTACCGCAAAGGCTTAAGCACGACAGAAAGCACGAAGGCGACCCTTGGGTCGCCTTCGTTCGTTTCGCGAACCTGAAATTCGCGCGACATGCTTACTTTTTCTTGCGGACGTACAGCACCAGGTTGTGATCTACCAACTCGACACCGTGCTCTTCGGCAATTGCCTTCTGGAGCTTTTCGATTTCGATGCTGACGAATTCGACAACCTCACCGGTTTCCACGTTGACCATATGGTCGTGGTGGCCACCGTCGGCCAATTCGAATACCGCGTGACCGCCATCGAAGTTATGACGGACCACGAGGCCAGCCGCTTCGAACTGGGTCAGAACACGGTAAACCGTGGCCAGACCGACGTCCTCGCCAGCTTCCATCAACGCCTTGTAGACGTCCTCGGCACTCATGTGACGCTGCTCGGTAGAGTCGAGCATTTGCAGGATCTTGACCCGTGGCAGGGTCACTTTGAGGCCGGCTTTGCGTAGTTCGCTATTTTCAACCATGGTCAGCTTTCTCGCGATGCTGCTTCGCAGCTTCTCTTAATGCGGGTATGATCGGCGTTTACGTTGTCCCAGCCAAGATAGTGGAAGTCGCCCACCGATGCAAAACACCAAGCTCTTGCTAACCAGTTTCACCTTTGTGGGACTGCTCGCACTCGCCGGTTGTTCATTCCCCGGGGTTTACAAAATCGACATCCAGCAGGGCAATGTCGTCACGCAGGACATGATAGACCAGTTACGCCCGGGAATGACCCGGCCGCAAGTACGGTTTATCATGGGCAACCCTCTGCTTGTCGACACGTTCCATGCCAATCGCTGGGATTATCTGTACAGCCTGCAACCTGGTGGCGGTGAACGCCAGCAGGAACGCATGAGTGTCATTTTCGACTCAAACGACCGCCTTGTCAGCCTGTCCGGTGACTTCATGCCGGGCGTGAGCCGTGACGAAGCCATTCTCGGCAAGGAAAGTGGCACTAACGTGACCGCTCCTGCTGAAAACGCCGAGAAGCCAAAACCGGAAAAACCGGTCAAGCCAGGTTCCTTGCTGGATCAGATCCAGAAGGACGTCGATGGTGTGGAAACCGTTCCGGTTCCGACACCAGAGCCGCTGGACACCTCGCCGCAATAATTTGCGACGCAATAAAAAACCCGGAAATTCCGGGTTTTTTATTGCCTGCAGATTGGCGCATCACTGATTTCTGGCTTTGGCCTCGGCAGCCTTGGCGGCCCGCAATCGGCGCACCTCTTTCGGATCAGCCAGCAGTGGTCGGTAGATTTCGAGGCGATCCCCCGCCTGAACAACCCGCACATCCGGATCGGCAACCACTTTGCCGAAAATCCCGACCGGGCAACCGGCCAGATCCAGTTCCGGAAACTCGGAATCAATGCCACTGGCCAACAGCGCAGTACGCACCGTCGCCCCCTCTGCCACGCTGATCGTGCGCAACACCTGACGATCAACCGCCGCGTACACCACTTCTATTTCGATCACCGGCTCAACCATGCATCTGCTTGGCGCGCTGGCAGAATGCATCCACCAGCGTGTTGGCAGCCTGATTGAACAGCGGCCCGAGCGTGGCGCGCACCAACGGGCCGGCATAATCGAAGGACAGATCGAGGCTGATCTTGCAGGCTTTCTCGTTCAACGCCTTGAACACCCAGACACCGTGCAACTGATTGAACGGACCTTCCTCGAGATTCATTTCGATCGATTGTCCCGGCACCAGGGTATTTCGTGTCACGAAGTGCTGACTGAGGCCGCCCTTGGCCACACCGACGCTGGCGCGCATGTGTTCAGGCGAGCTTTCCAGGACCTCTGCTGACGAGCACCACGGCAGGAACTCCGGATAACGCGCCACGTCATTGACCAGGTCATAGAGAAATTGCGCCGGGTAAGGCAGCAGCGCTGATCGTTGAATATGTGTCGTCATGTAAGCGTCACTTCCAGAGCTGGGTGGCAAATACTACAAGAATGCCGATGGGCGCCACATAGCGCATCAAGAACAGAGACAAGGCGAATAGCGCCGGGCTGCGAATCGACAATTCGTCGCGCACCGCGTCACGCCCCATCACCCATCCGGCAAACAGTACAAAGCACAGCCCGCCGAGCGGCAGCATGATCCGTGAGGTGAAGAAGTCGATCACACCAAAGAAGTCCAGACCGCCTGCGGCACCCCATTGGTAGAGATGGAACATTCCGCCTTCGTTCACGAAAAATTTCGCTTCCTTCCAGATATTGAAGGAGAACACCGTACCCAAGCCGACGAACCAGCAGATGAACGCCAACCAGAATGTCACCCAGGCACGACTGATTTTAGTCCGCTCGACCAGATAGGCGACCATCGGCTCCAGCAGGGAAATCGCCGAACTCCAGGCAGCAATGGCTACCAGAACGAAGAACACCACGCCCATCAACTGGCCGAAAAGCACATTACCGAAAGCAAATGGCAGGCTGACGAACATCAGCCCCGGGCCTTCGCTCGGGTTCAAACCGCCAGCGAACACAATCGGAAACAAGGCCAGACCGGCCACCAGCGAAACGAAGGTATCGAGCAGCGCCACACCCACAACGGTGCCGGACAGCGAGGCTTCCTTTGTCATGTAGGCGCCGTAGATCATGATCGAGCCCACGCCCACGCTCAGGGAGAAGAACGCGTGCCCCATGGCCGGCAGCAAGCCATCGAGGACTTTCTCCGGGTGGAAGTCGAACATGAAATGCACGCCCTCCATGAAGTGCCCGGTGGTCATGCTATAGCCCAGCAGGACGAGGACCATCACAAACAACAGCGGCATCATGATCCGCAGGCTGCGTTCAAGCCCGGCGACCACGCCTTTGGCGATCACCACCGCAGACAGCAGCATGAAAACCGTGTGCCACAGCGTGATACGCCAAGGGTCGGCGATGACATTGCCGAAATAGGCACCGACCTGATCGGCCGTCGCCCCCTGGAAATCCCCGCGCCCCATATCAATGATGTAATCCAGCGACCAGCCGCCGACCACACTGTAGAAAGACAGGATCAGCAACGCCGTGATCATCCCGGCGAACGCGCCCCACGACCACTTGCCCGAATGCCCGGCTTCGATCGCCAGCACCTTGAGGGCGTTGGCCGGACTCAGCCGCGCACGCCGGCCGATCAGGGTTTCCGCGAGCATCACCGGAATGCCGATCAGCGCGATGCAGGCCAGAAACATCAGCACAAAGGCGCCGCCACCGTAGACCCCGACCATGTAGGGGAACTTCCAGATGCTGCCCAAACCCACGGCCGAACCGGTCGCGGCGAATATGAAAACCCAGCGGCTAGCCCAACTGCCGTGGACAGAAACCTTGTCTGTCGACATCGTTTATCACGCCCAAGCGTTAGAAAAAGAGGCCGCATTGTCCGGGATTCACTCAACCTGCTCAAGCACGCAGCATCACCGTAGCCGACAGCCGTTTATCTCCATATAATGCCGCCCCTATGGCTAAACAGAAGAAACACCCAACAGGGACCATCGCGCAGAACAAAAAGGCGCGACACGATTACTTCATCGAGCACAAGTTCGAGGCTGGTCTGGTCCTGGCCGGCTGGGAAGTAAAAAGTCTGCGGGCAAGCAAGCTGCAACTGGTCGACAGTTACGTCCTGCTCAAGGATGGCGAAGCCTGGCTGCTTGGCAGCCACATCACGCCACTGATGACCGCCAGCACCCACGTCATCGCTGACCCGGTCCGCACCCGGAAGCTGCTGCTCAACCGGCGCGAGCTGGAGAAGCTGGCCGCCGCCGTGCAACAGAAGGGTTACGCCTGCGTATGCCTGTCCTGGTACTGGAGCAAGCACATGGTCAAGTGCGAGATCGCTCTGGGCAAGGGCAAGAAGGAATACGACAAGCGTGATACCGAGCGCGAACGCGATGCCGGTCGCGAGTTGCAGCGTGCGGTGCGCAACAAGGGCAAGGAAGACTGATTCTTCTGCCTGAATGACCATTCCCGCGCTCAGCGCGGGAATGGTCATGCCTGAACCTACATCCCTTTGCGCCGCTCGGCCCGAGCCACGCGCTGAACTTCCTGGCGCACCTCTTCCAGCACTTCCTGTACATACAGAATGTGTCGGCTGGAAACCTCTCGCGCCTGCTCTGCACGTCCTTCGATAATCGCCTGGTACAGTTCCCGGTGCTGAGTGATCAGCATGTCGCGGGTTTCCGTGCGCTGCTTGTACATGCCGCCGATATTGGTCACCACATTGCGCTTGAGCAGGTCGAACAGTCCGCGAATGGTGTGCAGCAACACCGCGTTATGACTGGCCTCGGCGATTGCCAGATGAAATTTCGCGTCCGCCGCCCCCTCCTCCGCCCGACTCACTTCGTCATGGCGCGAGTAGCAATCCTGTAGTTCTTCGAACGCCGCGGTCAGCCGCTCGCGATCCACATCGGTGGCGCGCAATGCCGCGTAATAGGCACACGATGCCTCCAGCGTGTGGCGAAATTCCAGCAGATCGCGCTGGGCCTCGGGATTACTTTCCAGCAGTTGCAGCAATGGGTCGCTGAAGGTCGAGCCCAGGCTTTCCACCACGTAATTGCCGCCGCCCTGCTTGCTGACCAGCAGCCCCTTGGCCGCCAGCTTCTGGATTGCCTCGCGCAACGAAGGCCGGGACACACCGAACTGCTCGGCCAATGTGCGCTCGGCCGGCAGGCGCTCGCCGGACTTCAATGTCCCCTCGAGGATCATCCCCTCAAGCCGCTCGACAATATCGTCAGACAAACGGCGCTGACGTATCTGATCAAACCCCATCACTCAATTCTCCACGATCCCGACCACTCGCCGGGCTCTCTATTCTGGCCTATCGGCGCCTTGCCGACACCTGCCAGATGAAACGCCCCGGACCGGATCAGATCGAGCCTGCACCGGTCATTCGACAAAAGTTTTAGGGCGGCAAATTGACACACCGACATCAAGGCTTTTACCCTAGCCAACAGCGATTGTAAATTGGTCTTACCAATTAACCAAGAACGCTGACAGTGCCTGACCAACAACAATTAGGGGCCACCCCATATGCAAACCTGGCAACAGTTCTACAGCCCGCTCGGCAGTCTCGGCGTGTCCGCACTCGCGGCCGTCATCCCCATCGTGTTCTTCTTCCTCGCCCTGGCGGTGTTCCGCCTCAAAGGCCATGTCGCCGGCAGCATCACGCTGGCCCTGGCGATCCTTGTGGCGATCTTTGCGTTCCAGATGCCGGTCGACATGGCGCTCGCCGCCGCTGGTTATGGTTTCGCCTATGGTCTGTGGCCGATTGCCTGGATCATTGTCGCGGCGGTGTTCTTGTACAAACTGACGGTCAAGAGCGGTCAGTTCGAAGTCATCCGCAGTTCGGTCCTGTCGATCACCGATGACCAGCGCTTGCAGGTGCTGCTGATCGGTTTCTGCTTCGGCGCCTTCCTCGAAGGTGCAGCCGGTTTCGGCGCGCCCGTGGCGATTACCGCTGCGCTGCTCGTAGGACTGGGCTTCAACCCGCTGTACGCCGCCGGCCTGTGCCTGATTGCTAACACCGCGCCAGTCGCGTTCGGCGCACTGGGGATTCCGATCATCGTCGCCGGGCAGGTCACCGGTATCGATGCGTTCAAGATTGGCGCCATGACCGGCCGCCAACTGCCGCTGCTGTCCCTGTTCGTGCCGTTCTGGCTGGTGTTCATGATGGACGGCCTGCGCGGCGTGCGTGAAACCTGGCCAGCGGCGCTGGTTGCCGGCCTGAGCTTTGCCGTGACCCAGTACTTCACCTCGAACTTTATCGGTCCGGAACTGCCGGACATCACCTCGGCCCTGGCCAGCCTGATCTCGCTGACCCTGTTCCTGAAAGTCTGGCAGCCAAAACGCACTGCGGGCGCACAGATCGCCGGCGCCACCTCGAACGTGGCGGTCACCGCCAGCGTCGGCGGTTTCGGCCAGAAACGCACCACCATCGCTTCGCCCTACAGCCTCGGGGAGATTTTCAAGGCCTGGTCGCCATTCCTGATCCTCACCGTGCTGGTCACCATCTGGACGCTCAAGCCGTTCAAGGCGATGTTCGCCGCTGGTGGCTCGATGTACGCCTGGGTGTTCAACTTCGCGATCCCGCACCTGGATCAACTGGTGATCAAGACTGCACCGATCGTCGCGACGCCGACAGCTATTCCGGCCGTGTTCAAACTTGACCCTATTTCCGCTACCGGCACGGCGATTTTCTTCTCGGCTCTGATCTCGATGATCATCCTGAAGATCAATTTCAAAATTGGTCTTACCACTCTGAAAGAGACTTTCTACGAACTGCGCTGGCCAATTCTGTCGATCGGCATGGTGCTGGCGTTCGCCTTCGTCACCAACTATTCCGGCATGTCTTCGACCATGGCCCTGGTGCTGGCGGCAACTGGCGCGGCATTCCCGTTCTTCTCGCCGTTCCTCGGCTGGCTCGGCGTGTTCCTGACCGGTTCCGATACCTCGTCCAACGCGCTGTTCAGTTCGCTGCAAGCGACCACCGCGCACCAGATCGGGGTCAACGACACCTTGCTGGTAGCGGCCAATACCAGCGGCGGCGTGACCGGCAAGATGATTTCTCCACAGTCGATTGCCGTGGCCTGCGCCGCGACCGGGCTGGTGGGCAAGGAATCCGATCTGTTCCGCTTCACCCTCAAGCACAGCCTATTCTTTGCAACGATTGTCGGCCTGATCACCCTGGCCCAGGCCTACTGGTTCACCGGCATGCTGGTGCATTAAGACCACAAGCGACATGGAAATAACCGACGTCGGTTCGTGATTCCGGCGTCAGCAATTCACAACCCGGTCTGTAAGGCTGCTGAAAGCAACGCGCTTTATATTCGGCAGCCTCAACAGACGGATAACCGGGCCCACCCGGAGACACGCCTGATGAGCGAGCTTTTTTACAACGCTGTGCCCAACGCCACTCGCGTTGCACCGCCACTGCCCGAGCCCCGGCAATACCCGAGCGAGAAACCGTCGCGGGTCTACCTGTTCGGCACCTGCGTGGTGGACCTGTTTTATCCCGAAGCCGGGATGGACGCGATCCATTTGCTGGAACGCGAGGGCATTCGGGTCGACTACCCGCAAGGGCAGAGCTGCTGCGGACAACCGGCCTACACCTCGGGTTACACCGAGCAGGCGCGGACGGTGGCGCGCTCGCAACTGGCGCTGTTTGCCGGCGATTTTCCGGTGGTGGTGCCGTCAGGTTCCTGCGCAGGAATGCTGCGCGAGCATTACGCCGACTTGTTCAAGGACGAGCCGGAAACGTTGGAACAGGTTCAGGCCCTCGCGGCCCGCACCTATGAATTGGCCGAGTTCCTGCTGTTCGTCTGCAAGGTGCAGCTCAAGGACAGCGGCGAGCCGGTCAAGGTGGCGCTGCACACCTCGTGTTCGGCGCGACGGGAAATGAATACCCACCTGCACGGCCGCGAGTTGTTGGCGCAGTTGAGCAACGTGGAACGGGTCAATCACGATCACGAAAGCGAATGCTGTGGCTTCGGTGGGACATTCAGCGTCCGTATGCCAGACATTTCCGGCGCGATGGTGGCTGACAAGACCCGAGCGTTGAAGGAATCCGGTGCGCATCAGGTACTCAGTGCCGACTGTGGCTGCTTGATGAACATCAACGGCTCGCTGGAAAAACAGAAGGAAGCGCTGCGCGGGCAACACCTGGCGAGCTTCCTCTGGCAACGAACCGGAGGTGCGCGATGAGCACTTCCACGATTATTCCTACGGTTGCCGTAGAAGAAGACTTCCGCACCCGGGCACACAACGCCCTGGGCGATTCGCAGTTGCGGAACAACTTCCGCACCGCGATGGATTCACTGATGACAAAGCGGGCAGCGGCTTTCAGCGATGCCCACGAAAGAGAACACCTGCGCGAACTGGGCAATGCAATCCGTGCCCGCGCGCTCTCCAAGTTGCCCGACCTGCTCGAGCAACTGGAACAGAACCTGACCCGCAACGGTGTGACAGTGCACTGGGCGGAAACGGTGGACGAGGCCAATGGCATCGTCCTTTCGATCATCCGCGCTCACGAGGCGCGGCAAGTGATCAAGGGCAAATCGATGGTCAGCGAAGAGATGGAGATGAACCATTTCCTCGAGGCTCGGGACATTGAATGTCTGGAGTCCGACATGGGGGAGTACATCGTCCAGCTCGACCACGAGAAGCCTTCTCACATAATCATGCCGGCAATCCACAAGAATGCCGGTCAGGTCGCGTCCTTGTTCCACGACAAACTTGGCGTGGAATACACCAAGGACGTTGACCAACTCATTCAGATCGGTCGCAGGGTCCTGCGGCAGAAATTTTTCGAAGCGGACATCGGCGTCTCCGGCGTCAACTTCGCCGTGGCCGAAACCGGCACCTTGCTGCTGGTGGAAAACGAAGGCAACGGGCGCATGACCACTACTGTGCCGCCGGTGCACATCGCCGTCACCGGCATCGAAAAGGTCGTGGAAAACCTGCGCGACGTGGTGCCACTGCTGTCATTGCTGACCCGCTCGGCGCTGGGCATTCCGATCACCACCTACGTCAACATGATCTCCGGCCCGCGCAAGGAACACGAACTCGACGGCCCACAGGAAGTGCATCTGGTGTTGCTCGACAACGGTCGCAGCCAGGCCTTCGCCGACAGCGAACTGCGCCAGACCCTGAATTGCATCCGTTGCGGCGCCTGCATGAATCATTGCCCGGTCTACACCCGTGTCGGCGGCCATACCTATGGCGAGGTTTACCCCGGCCCGATCGGCAAAATCATCACTCCGCACATGGTCGGCCTGGCGAAAGTCCCGGATCACCCGAGCGCGTCTTCGTTGTGCGGCGCCTGCGGTGAAGTCTGCCCGGTGAAAATTCCGATCCCTGCTTTGCTGCGCCGCCTGCGCGAAGAGAACGTCAAAGCCCCCGACAGTCCTCACCAAGTGATGCGCGGCCAAGGCAGCAAGTATTCGCGCAAGGAACGCTTTATCTGGAACTCCTGGGCGAAGCTCAACAGCTCGCCGACTTTGTATCGGCTGTTTGCGTTTTTCGCCACGCGCCTGCGTGCCCTGGCGCCGAACAACGTCGGCCCGTGGACGCAGAATCACAGCGCTCCGAAACCCGCCGCCCGCTCACTGCATGACATGGCTCGCGAGCATCTGGCCAAACAAGGAGACCGTTGATGAGCGCCAAGCAAAACATCCTCGGCAAGTTACGCAAAAGTCTGACAGGCACCACACCGATTACCGACAACTTCGATGTCGATCTGGTGACCCAGCCTTACACCTACAGCGCCGAACAACGCATCCCGCAGTTGCGCAAACTGATGGAAGCGGTGCACACCGAAATCCACCTGACGTCTGCTGATGCGTGGCCGGCGCTGCTGGCGCAATTGTTGCGCGACCGTCAGTTGCCGAGCCTGCTGATCGCACCGACTACGCCTCATGGGCAGCGCATCACACAGCACTGGGCGAACAATCCTGATCTGCCGACTCTGAAATCCTACGACCGGCCAATGGAAGACTGGAAAGCCGAGCTGTTCAACGACACCCCGGCCAGCCTCACCGGCACCCTCGGCGCCATCGCTGCTACCGGCAGCCTGATTCTGTGGTCGACCCGCGAAGAACCACGACTGATGAGCCTGGTACCGCCGGTGCATTTTGCGCTGCTCAAGGCCAGTCAGATCCGCGACAACTTCTATCAAGTGCAACAGGAATTCGAGTGGGCGCAGGGCATGCCGACCAATGCATTGCTGGTGTCCGGCCCGTCGAAAACCGCCGATATTGAACAAGTGCTGGCCTACGGCGCCCACGGCCCGAAAGACCTGGTGGTGTTGATCCTGGAGGACCAATGACTTTACCGGCGACTTTCCTGCGTGATGCGCAGCAACTGATCCCTGCCGAGCGCCGCTTCGATGATCCATTGTCGACTCTGGCATTCGGCACCGATGCCAGCTTCTACCGACTGATTCCGCAACTGGTGATCCGCGTCGAATCCGAAGATGAAGTGGTGGCGCTGCTGAAACTGGCCCAGCGTGATCAGGTCCCGGTGACCTTCCGCGCCGCCGGCACCAGCCTGTCCGGCCAGGCGATCAGCGATTCGGTGCTGATCGTGCTGGGGGATAACTGGAATGCCCGTGAGATCCGAGGGCAAGGCACGCAGATCCGCCTGCAACCGGGCGTGATCGGCGCCCAGGCTAACGCATGGCTCGCGCCATTCGGGCGCAAGATCGGTCCGGATCCCGCGTCGATCAACGCCTGCAAGATCGGCGGCATCGTCGCCAACAACGCCAGCGGCATGTGCTGCGGCACTGCACAAAATACCTATCACACGCTGGCGGGCATTCGTCTGGTTTTGGCCGACGGAACCCGACTCGACACCGAGGACGCTTCCAGTGTCGCGGCGTTTCGAACGAGCCACGGTGAATTGCTGGAACGCCTGGCAACACTGGGCCGCGAGACCCGCGCCAATGCCGAACTGGCTGCGCGAATCCGCCACAAATACCGTCTGAAAAATACCACCGGCCTGTCGCTTAATGCCCTGGTGGATTTCGATGAGCCTGTGGATATCTTGAGCCACTTGCTGGTCGGCTCCGAAGGCACACTCGGCTTCATCAGCGCGGTAACGTACGACACGGTGATTGACCATCCGAACAAGGCGTCGGCGCTGATCGTTTTCCCCGACGTGGAAACCTGTTGCAACGCCGTCACCGTGCTGAAAAGCCAACCGGTGTCTGCCGTGGAGCTGCTGGATCGCCGCAGTCTACGCTCGGTGCAGGACAAACCCGGCATGCCGGATTTCGTACAGCAGCTGTCGAACAATGCCTGCGCACTGTTGATCGAATCCCGCGCCGCCTCTTCCACGTTGCTGCAGGAACAACTGGCGCAAATCATGGCCTCGCTCGGCGGCTTCCCGGTGGAAAAGCAGGTCGACTTCACCGAAGACCCGGTCGAGAACGCCCGACTCTGGGCGATCCGCAAGGACACCTTCCCCGCCGTCGGCGCCGTGCGCAAGACCGGCACCACGGTGATCATCGAAGACGTGACCTTCCCGGTGGAACAACTGGCCATCGGCGTGAATCGCCTGATCGAGCTGTTCGACAAACATCACTACGACGAAGCGATCCTTTTCGGACACGCGCTGGAAGGCAATCTGCACTTCGTCTTCACCCAAGGCTTCAACAGCCCGGAAGAAGTCGCACGCTATCAGGCGTTCATGGACGACGTGGCGCAGCTGGTGGCCGTGGAGTTCGGCGGTTCGCTGAAGGCCGAACACGGCACCGGGCGCAACATGGCGCCGTTTGTCGAACTGGAATGGGGCAGCGATGCCTATCAATTGATGTGGCAGCTCAAGCGCCTGCTCGATCCCCAAGGCATTCTCAACCCGGACGTAGTGCTCAGCGAAGATCCACAGATCCACCTCAAGCACCTGAAGCCGCTGCCTGCCGCCGATGAGATTGTGGATAAGTGCATCGAATGCGGTTTCTGTGAGCCGGTTTGCCCGTCGAAGGGCCTGACCCTGAGCCCCCGCCAGCGCATCGTGATCTGGCGCGACATTCAGGCGCGAAAACGCGCCGGGATCGACACCACCGAACTGGAAAAAGCCTACGAGTACCAGGGCATAGAAACCTGCGCCGCGACCGGTTTGTGTGCGCAGCGTTGCCCTGTAGGCATCAATACCGGTGAGCTGGTGAAAAAGCTGCGCAGCCGTCACGCCACGCACACGAAAACGGCCAACTGGATCGAAGGAAATTTCGCCACCACCCTGCAAGGAGCGCGCTTCACCCTGCACGTGGCCAACGGTGCGCGGATGTTGCTGGGAGCACCGCGTCTGGCGAAGTTTTCAGCGACGCTGACACGCTTGTCCAAAGGCCTGGTGCCGCAGTGGACCAACGCGATGCCGCAACCGGAAAAAGCCATTCGCCTCAGTACAACGGTGTCGGACGAACGCCCGCGCGTGGTGTATCTGGCGGCCTGCGTGTCGCGGGTGATGGGCCCCGCAGTGGGCGACAAGGAACAGATGTCGCTGTACGACAAAACCCGTGGCCTGCTGGAGAAGGCCGGTTATCAGGTGGTGTTCCCGGACAATCTGGACAACCTCTGCTGTGGCCAGCCGTTCGCTTCCAAAGGCTATGCCGAACAGGCCGAGCACAAGCGTCAGGAACTGATCGGCGCCTTGCTCCACGCCAGCCGCGGCGGACTCGACCCGATCTATTGCGACACCAGCCCCTGCACATTGCGACTGGTGCAGGATGTGGGAAATGTTCGCCTTGATCTGTATGACCCTGTGCGATTCATCCGTACGCATCTGATGGATCGTCTGGATTTCACTCCGCAGGAAGCACCGATTGCCGTTCATGTGACGTGCAGCACGCAACATCTGGGGGAAAGCCAGGCGCTGATCGATCTGGCGCGCAAGTGCAGCAAGAACGTGGTGATCCCAGAAGGCATTCATTGCTGTGGTTTTGCCGGCGACAAGGGCTTCACCACACCGGAACTCAACAGCCATTCCCTTCGCACCCTCAAGGATGCGGTGCAGCATTGCAGCGAAGGGATTTCCACCAGCCGCACCTGTGAGATCGGTCTGACACAACATGGCGGCATCGACTACCACGGCCTGGTGTATCTGGTGGATCGAGTGACCCGGGCCAAACCCCGAGAAACCATCATCTGAAGAAAAATAGAACCCTTGCGAGCGACCGCAGTCCACAGAACAAGCCCCGCTGACGGGGCTTTTCCTCCATTCGGTTGCCCGTCCTGACGGCCAGCGAAGTCTGGATCCTCAGTTCAAGGAGATTCATATGAAACGTTCTGTACTGTTAGGTCTGTTCGTTACTGCCTCGATGATGGCGTCTGCTTCGTTTGCCGCTGACAAGCCTGCCAGCCTTTGCGATACCAATATCCAGACCATCAACAATGCCAAGGGGCAGCTGTCATCGTCGCCCGAATTGAGTCAGCGTGCCGAGGCCAGTGTGCAGAAGGCACAGGCGCTCAAAGCCCAGGGCAAGATTGACGACTGCGTTGCGGAAACCCAGCAAACCATTCTGGAAATCCGAAAATCCAGTGGCACCAACAATTGATCGAAGTCGCGGCCAACCTTCGGGTTGGCCTTGACGGTCGATTGGCGTACACTGCACAGGCTTGCTGCTCTTCGAGATGTACAGAGTACCAGGCTCGGGGCCGTTTAGGATTCGACGCCGGTTGCGAAACTTTAGGTGCATGCCGACTTGGTAACAGAAGTCGTAAATCCACTGTTGCAACTACTTATAGTTGCCAATGACGACCAATACGGTGCTGCTCTCGCTGCTTAATTGCAGCTGACATGCACTCCTGGTACCTTCGGGTCCAGCAATCATCAGGGGATGTCTGTAAACCCAAAATGATTGTCATATAGAACAGAATCGCCGTGCAGTACGTTGTGGACGAAGCGGCTAAAACTTACACAACTCGCCCAAAGCACCCTGCCCGTCGGGTCGCTGAGGGTTAACTTAATAGACACGGCTACGCATGTAGTACCGACAGCGGAGTACTGGCGGACGGGGGTTCAAATCCCCCCGGCTCCACCAACTCTACAAAAAAGACGTCCTCGGACGTCTTTTTTTGTGCCTGCGATTCGGTGCTGATTTAGGGAATTCAAATCAGCACCTGCTTTTTCGGCCAACGAGTCTTTTTACGCAGGCATATAAAAATAGCTCAACGGCACCAATCGCTTGGTTTCTGGATCAGCAGCCGGATTTTGACCACTACAAAACCGTCTTAGGCTATTGGCAGGGAAGTCATTCCATGCCAGCCACTTTTTGCATTGAACGCTATTACTACTGACATTATCGACAATGGTCTCTGTAATTGACGTCAGCAGGTAAATAGTTTTGTGGTGGCTTGAGCAGCGTTACTCGCTCCAAACCTCGGCAGCCAACGGCAACTCATTCAACTCGGCACGGGCCTCACGCCACGTTGGAAAATGCTCCCCAAGGATGGAGATAAAGCGCTCATTGTGGGTGGGTTCGAGTAAGTGAACCATCTCGTGAACGATCACGTACTCAAGCAGGTCTTTCGGTTTCTTCACCAGCTCGGTGTTCAGTCGAATGTTCCCTGCTTGATGGTTGCAGCTGCCCCATTTGGTTTTCATCCGCTGCAGGTAATAACCAGCCACCTTTACCTTCAGCTTGCACTCCCACTTCCTGATCAATACAGGCACAACGGCGTGCAGTTGCAGCTTCTGCCATTCGTGCATCACTTCTGCGCGTTTTTGTGCATCGCTGCCTGGGCGGACATTCAAGGTAATGCGCTTGTGGTCGAGCGCCACCGATGGCTTCGCATCTTGATGGTTAACCACCATCAGGTAGCGTCGCCCCCAGATATAGTGGCTTTCTCTTCCCACAAACTCACGCGGCGCCTCACGCGCCTGCGCTTCCAGTTTGCTCTGCTGCTCGCGAATCCAGCCCAGCCGGGAAATAGCATAAGCCCGAGCGACTTCAATCCGAGTATTTGTTGGGGCGACTAACGTTACCCGCCCCTCGGGTGGGTGCACGCTCAGGTGCACGTTCTTGATGTCCTTCCTGGTCACCGAAATTGAAATATCGCCCAGCTCAATAATCTCGTTCATCAATAACCCAGTTGGTTCTTGATGATCTCGAATATCGCAGAAGTCGCTACACGGTCACGCCCCATCAGAGGGAACAGCGCGTTAAGAACCTGCGCTTCCCGCGCAGAGTCTCCTCGCCAGGATGAAGGAGCCGATCCGCGCATCGCCAGATCAATATCCAAAGCCAGTTTCACCTTTGCCTCGTCATCTATCGGACACTGGAAGGTTGTCGTTTCAATGCTGTCCAGATTGTTGAACAACACGATGGCTTCCCGACGCCCGCTCAGTGCAGTTGGAGAGTTTCCTCGACCCTTCTGCGCCAGCTGTTTGACCAGCGCCTCTGCCTTGCGCAGGAACGCCTCGTAAGCGGCTGCATCTTCACGGCTCTGCTTAATCAGATCCTCGAGCAGCCTCGACATACCCTCGTAGAACTTCGGGTCTGTCAGTTGCTCTCGAATGATGGTTTTACGTACGTTGTTGATAATGCCCTCAGCAATCGCACCCTTGGAGAGGTTGCCTTTGGCGTTGAGCTTTTTGGCAATGGCATCGTGAACGCCAGTCTGAACGATCAATTCAACCAGTGAGAAATTATCGACCGTGCTCATCGAGTCGGCGTGGTCTGCCTGAATATAAGTATTGAGTAAATGCCGCATGTCCGCTTCGAATGGCTTGATATCCAACTCCTCACCGGAATGTTTCTTGATCGCCTCACGCACGTCTGCATAGAACTGCACCTCAGTCTGCAGCCTCCCCGCTTCAGCAGTCGAGTAACCTGCTTCGGTGAGGTTCTGCGCCAAGTCGGCAAACGCCCGCACAAATGAAGCCACCGCCTTATAGAAGGACACCCGCAGTACTTCAGTCTCATTCAGACCATTGGCGTTAGCGGCAGCACCACAGAAGTAATGGATAAACTGCTCAATCTCGCGCGGAGGTGCCACGGGGGCGCACAAGTAACTCAATGCCTCACGGGCAGCATCCAGTTGCTTCTTCCCTTCGACCAGCCAGTTCTTCAGCTCAACGTTGTTATTGCCCCCGCTGCCTACGTCGACATCCAACTCGTCAGAGGTGTACACCGAAATGGCGTCTTGCACATCGCCGAACAGCTCTTTGAAGTCGACGATATAGCCAAAGTCCTTGTCATCGCCGTCGAGTCGGTTGGTGCGGCAAATGGCTTGGAACAGGTTATGGTCCCGCAGCTCGTTATCCAGATAGATATAGGAGCAACTAGGCGCATCGAAACCAGTCAGCAGCTTACTGACCACGATGAGTAGCTTCAGGTTGGCAGGTTCCTCAATGAAGCGACGCTTGGTCTCTTCTTCATAAGCGGTGGTGGTCTGGCCCGGCTTCAGCACGTACTGCATGTAAGTATCGAACTTGTAACGCTCATCGCTTTGTGCCGGCTCGCGGGAGATTACGTTGTGGTTCGGCTCATAGGACGTGATGATGCCGCAGTAAGGGCCAAACGAGGTGGTCTCAAACAAACGGAAGTAATGACAGGCATCGTAGATGCTGGCTGCCACCAGAATGGCGGTACCCCGATTGTTGTTCAGCCGCGGCTTCAGACTGAAGTCCTCAATGATGCTGGCAATGATGCGCTGCTTGCGTTCACCGGCGCTCATTAACGCTTCCATGGTCGCCCAGCGCTTGCGCAGGATCGACTTCTGGTAGTTATTCAATGCTTTGGTTTTCTGTTCGAACCAGGCATCGATAGCCTTTTGCGAGGTCAAACGTTGCGGTACATCGCGCGCTTCGTACTTAAGGTCCAGCACCACTTTGTCCGCCACGGCTTCGTGGAACTTGTAGGTGTGGATGTATGTACCGAATACATCGCGCGTAGTCTGTTTGTCCTTGCGCAGCAACGGTGTACCGGAAAAGCCGATAAACAGGGCATTGGCCAGCCACTGCTTCATTTGCTTGTTCATGTCACCGCCCTGGGTGCGGTGACATTCATCCACGAATACATAGAAGCGCCCATACATGGGCGGCGGCGGTACGCTGAGATCCGGTTCAAACTTGTGCAACAGTGCACAGAGCAGGCGCGGCGAGGGAGCGGAAAGCTTTTGCACAAAATCGGCACGGGAGGTAATACGTGGCGAGGGCGAGTCATTGCCAATTACCCCGGCATTTCGCATCACCCCGGATATTTGCTTGTCCAGCTCATCGCGATCGGTGATGACCAGAATGCGCGCCTCAGGATCATGCTCCAGCAACCACTTGGCGATCAGCACCATCAGAATGCTCTTGCCGCTGCCCTGGGTATGCCAGATAACCCCACCCTCTTTACGACGAACTCGCTCTTGCGCGGCCTTCACTGCGGCGTATTGATGAGGGCGCGGAACCTTCTTGATGCCTGCATCGAAGATGCTGAAGTTGCGAATCAGATCGAGTAAACGAGACTTCTCGCACATCTGCGCCAGTGGGACATCCAGCAAGTAACCAGACAGCGGCATTTCTGCACCCGGTAGCACTTGGTAGCGAGCAGGCATCTCCTGCAAGGTATTGAGCTCTTCAAACTCGGCGCTGAGTGAAGTCGTCTTCCACTCAACAAAAAACTCGGCACGGGTAGTCGCGGTGCCATAGCGCAAACCCTGAGAGTCACTGCCAGCGAAGACCAATTGCACTGTACTGAAGAAGCCTTTATTGAAGATTTCCTCCTGGTTGGTGATCAACTGGTTAATACCATCGGCCACCTCAACCGAACTGCGCTTGAGCTCAATCACGCCGATGGCGATACCGTTCAGATAAATCACCAGATCAGGACGGCGCTCATAGCCTCCGCGCAAGGTCACTTCCTCGGCAATGGCGAAGTCATTGCATTCAGGGTGCTCCCAATCAACCAGATGCACCGTTTCGTGCGCCTGCCCCACAGCTACCTGTACCGGCACGCCATAACGCAGCAGCTGGTAGGTACGCAAATTAGCCTGATACAGCGTGATGCCCGTGGAATCAGCAGCACTCATCAGCTTGTGCAACGCAGCTGATATTTGCGCATCGGAGTAACCCCGCTGCTTCAGGTTTGCCTGCAGCAGCTCGACTTCAATGTTGCGATTTTGCCCACGCTTGCTCCACTCGCCCAGGTAGTTGTAGCCAAGACAATCAGGCCGCGAGGTGTCCGTAAACAAGGCCACAATACGATTCTGGGTGCGACGTTCGGAGCGAGGTTGTTGAATCATCAGGTGCATCCTGCAGGGTTTACTCGGATTCATGTTTGTTGACGAGACTGTTGAGCAACACGTTGTTCATTTGTTCGGAATGGGCGCGTATGGCGTCGGCATCCCAGGATTCTGTTTCCATCATCAGATACTGTTTGACGCTATCGATGGTGTTGTTTTTATAAAACTCTTTCTTGGCCGAAGGCATGAAATTGCTCAAGCGAGAGTTCTTACTGTGGCTGATCAGGCACAGATTACCGAACGAGTTAAGCGTGTCAGCATCCAGCTGAATTTGTCCATCTAGCGGACGCTGCGGGTAGTAATGCTCAACCGAACTACGGAAGGTGAATTCGTAAGATTTAACCGACTCCCTTGCCCTGTGTTCAAGCCAAAGCAAGTAATCAAGAAAGTTGAACACCAGGTTGTTTTCGATGTTGCCGAACGTCAGCCGAGACTCAATCGTCTCTGCCGCAATACTCTCACGACGTGTCTGACAGACGCCCCGGTTGGTATAAATCATCGCAAAGTAGTCCTGGCCTACATCTGGGGCCAGAAAGCGATCAAAGACAAACGCCTTGGCGACCGACTCCATGTGCTGCAGATAAACCTGAGCCTCAATCTGTTCAACATAAAACAGGTGAAACAGCGCCGCATTCAGCCAGTGCTTGTAAACCAGCGTTGGCGTAGAAACATGAAACGCTGACAGCAGCATCAGGATGCGACGGTTGATGTCTTCGCTGCCATCCTCCTCACCGAAGGTATTCACATAACTCCCACGCCCCGCCCGGCTACGTTCTCCGCCGTCACTCCATTTGAAGCGTTTAAGGCTCCAGCCATCAGCGCCCTTGATGAACTCACGCTTGATTACATACTGGTCAAACAGATACTTGCAGCGCAGCAGGCTAAAGGTAAAACGCCTCACTGCGGCTACAGGATCTGGCTGCTTGAGTACATAAGTTTCAAAGGTATCGAGCAGACGTTTGTCATCCAATGGGATGTCGGCTTTCGTATCGACACGCAGTACATGCAACAGGAAGTTCGGGAAGTTGATAACCGTGCTGAAACGCTCTGGCGCGTCCTCACTTGACTCATCCTGCTTCACTGCAACCGGCGTCTTAGCAATGATCTGATCAAGCGTTAAGCGGGTTTCCTGCTTGGCCGCTACCTCTTGCGAACTGTGCAGCGCAGCCCGCAGCGCATCAAAGTCAGCAAGCTCAAACCGTCCCCAGTCCTTGTCGCCAAAAATGCTGCCACGTTGGCCAGGCGTGAAGCCCATTTGCACATAGCGCTCCATGTTCGCGCAGGCTTCCCAAACGGCATGCAGGCAGTTCTGGCTCTGCTCGCAGCCCTGCAACTCCTTCATCATCCGCGCCTTGAGCACCTCATGTTTTTCCAGCTGCTCACCGCGGTTATTCATGATCTCGAAGTAATGGTTCAGGTCGGTATCCGCCGGGACCTTCACCCGCATGATTTGCACGTAGCGGAACAGATAGTCGGCAAACTGCTGAGGTGAAACGTCGTTCTCTTTCAGCTTCAGGGGCAAGACTTTCTGGATAAGGCGGTAGCCATTGAGGATGCCGATATTGATCTGCTTCTTAGTCAAAACGCCTGCAGGGTCGTCGTTGAATTTCTTCTCGAAGATGGCCGCAAAGGTTGCACGCGAATGCTCGCGGCTATCGAAGTGGATACTCAGGCTTGAATACCAGGCAAGATCGACAGCCTTGGTGTTCTTCAGAAATGACGTCAGCAACGACAGGGTCGTCAGGCGCTGTTGGCCGTCAATGGTTTCAAACACCGGTGTTTTACTATCCGGGCGCTCATACACCACTAAGGTGCCAATGTAATAATTGCGCGCGTTATCGTCCTTCTTCGGCAGGTAATCGATCACGTCCTGAATCAGCTGAGTGATTTCGCCCTCCTCCCAGGCGTAATTACGTTGATACATCGGGATGACGTACTCATCCCGACCGCTGAGCAGCGCCTTGATGGAGAGCTGACTGATTTCGCTACTCATAATATTTCATCGCCTTGAACAGAGCTTCGATCTCGCCGGTTCTGGTTGACTTCTGGCCGCTCAATACCGGCAGGCTGCAGTTAATAAAGTCCGCAGGACGTGTGGCGTCCTTGATCAACCGGAATAGATTGTTCTCCAACACGTGGTTATCCATGCTGGCTAGCTGCACGACCTGCATCTTCAAGCGCAGGCTGTAGGCCCAGATGAAAATCTTCTCGATGGCACGGGAGATTTCTGCCTGACCGAACTTGTCGATGTAGTAAATCAACAGGCAATCGAACATCGCCCGTACGTAACAATCGCCGGTGCGGGTTCTTGCCGGATAGCTATTGAGGGTATCCATGATGGTTTTCGCATAGCCATCAAGCCCTTCAGCACCCACCAGTTCATGCCCGTTCCAGGACTCGGTGCTGATCTGCGCCACTTTGCCCTGATAGTGGCTGATCAGCTCAAAGAAGCGTCGGCCATTGATGATGATCTGATCCAAGTGGAAGGGAAAACCAAGCTCGCGCGAGTCGATCTTGCGCTCGTACTGTCCGTTGTAGTTATCGACAAAATGGTGGGCGATACGTAACTGCTCTACATAGGGGTAGCTGGACACTGTGTCGATATTCACGCCCTTGAATAAGTCGCTGTCATCCTTGCTGAAGTAACGCGCTGAAACCCCTTTCGACCAATTACGGATCCGGTACAGGTATTGCGAAAACAGCGTGGCCAACTCATCGGTATCAGTGTTTTCCCAATGCGCCACTGTGGCTGCCTTCAACTGCTCGTCACCCGGGCTGAACTCACGCAGATGGTAAGCCTTGAGCAAGTCATGAGGCTCCAGATCCCGGCCCCGCGCATTTTGCGAGTCGAAAAACTGGAAGGCTTCCGATACATCGTTAAGCGTCACGGCGACGACTTGGCATTTGTTCAGAAAGAAGTCGATATGCGCCTCAGTGAAGTCCGCACGAGAAACGATGCGGGCCACCTCAAGGTAATTACTGTGGATATTCTTCTGCGAGATCTCGCTGGTAAATCCGGGGTTCACCATCTCTTGCTCAAGCTCCATCAGACGTTCACGCAAGTCTTTGCGTTCGAGCTTCTTTGCTTTGTTCCGCCGGATCAGCGCACGGGCCGCCAGCAGCAGGCTGATAGTGCGCTGCTGGCCGTCGACGATGTTCTTTGTCTCACCATTCTGGTGAAAAACGATGGTGCCCAAACGGTAAGCCGACTTGTCCTTATGGATGGCGATATCGGAGAACAGTTGATTGATGTTCTTGGCGTTCCACTTGTAGGGGCGCTGGTACTGGGGGATATCCAGCGCAGAATCCATGAGCAGTTCGTAAACGCTGATGATCTTGCTGGATAGCTCAGTAGCCGGTATCGCTTGAGTCGCGTCCATGCTCAGGTTGGTCATAGCAGTCGGATTCTTCCGGTTAGCAGCTCTTGCATCATGCCTTGCTTAAGGGAGCGGGTTTTGGCTAGGCGTTGTTCCAGCGCAGCCAGCTCGGCGTCCATGTCGGCCAACACGGCGACGATAGCCTTCTGTTCAGGCATGCGGGGCAAAAGAAGCAGTGACTTTAGCATCGCCACCTTTGACAGGTTGTAGCGAGTCGAGCCTTGAGCCAGTGACTTCATCATTTCGCGGCCCGATTTACTTCTGAAGTAATAGGCTAAGTACAAACCATCCGTTTCCACCGCTTCGCGAAAACGGAAGCCAAAACAAAAACTGTTCAAGAAAAGGTTGGAAACGTCCTCGGCTAATATGGAACACAAGGCGACCTCTTCTGGCGTCTCTGATGAACCGTTGAAAAGCAAATCACCTTTCATAACGCGGTTTTGCGATTCAGTTGGCGAGACTTTCACACGCTCGAATGCATCACACTTAATAACCACATTGCTCATCACATTCATAAAGGTGATGTACTGACCTGAACCTTCACCGAAGTCCGCCTTGGACTTGCCCGTCAACCCCCCGAATATGAAGCCAAGCTCACCAAGAGCCTTAAACTCCCACTTACCGTGAAAGCCAGGCAGCCTGACTTTTCCGGTTAGGAGTTGTTGCATTGTGGCCTGTTTGAGATTGCGCTTCTTGGAGATAAGCCGCTCCAGAGCTCTCAACAGTGCATCCACATCATTCAACGCCGTCGCTACTGCGCGCTGTTCGGCCTCAGGCGGCAAAAGGATAGAAATAGAACGGACAAGCGATCCGTTGAGATTCTCTTGATTCCCTGTATTACTGAGATTCCTTATGGTGTCGTATTGGCTCGCGAGAAGGTAGAAGATGAACTCACGAGAAACTCCGTAATGCAGTGAAATAGCTGCACACGCTTGGTTTGTGGCGGCTTCGATGCCAAGAATACCGACCTTTCCTCGTGTCTTGCCTTGGCCGTACAGCGCCATAAGAAGCGTTCCACGTGGCATTATTTTTGCTGGAGAATTGTTGAGTCCTTCCTTAGTAATGAACTGCTCAGCATGAGTGATCGTGCAGGCATCAACCTCTGACGTGGTAACCCAAGGAATATCACCGCCCCAATATTGGCTATTCGTCCGACTAGGTGTTCCACCTGAAGTGATAGTAGCGATTTCACCTAGTGCCCTCACTTCCCACTCCTCGGGGATGACGCCCATCTCTGTTTGCTTATATCCCAGCTTCACTGCCATACCGCCCCCATCTTTTTCAGATGTTCTTCCACACGACTGGCAAGCATGGCCACTTCATCGGTGAGCTGTGGCAGCGGTGTGGCGTAGCGCTCACTCAGCTCGCGGATGCGTCCGGTCAGAGTCTGAGAGACTCGGTCGAGTTCGCCCTGCACAGCAGCGGCCAAGGTAGCCAACCATTTATCATCCACCACTAGGCTTTTGATCTCGTCCTCGCCAAGCAATGGGTATTTCGCGTGGATCTTGTTCTCCAGGTCTTCCTCAGCCCTTTTGAGCTCGGCCTTAAGGCTGCCTTGCTGATCGATCAAGGCATCGTATTCGGCCAATACCTTGAATTCATCCTCATAATCCGGATCCAAACCAATCTCGCGTTGACGTGCCTTGATCGCTTTGGCGGTGACCTTCTGCTTATCACCCTCGCCTTCAACCACCTCGCTAAGCGAGCCATCCTCACCGCTATGCTCTTCGAGCATTTCACTCATGCTCTGCTCAACGCTGGCCAGTTGGGCTTCAAGGTCTTCAATAGCGTTACGCTCAGCCATGAAATAGCGGCCAATCAAAATCTCGACCGGAATCAGATCTGACTTGAAGCGGCGCTTGCCTTGGCAGTAGTCATGCTTCTCGGCCCAACCCAGTTTGTTGTTTTTATCCTTCACCTTGAAGATTTCGCGCGCTTTAGCAGCCGCTTTCCAGCCATCGGCGCTGATCAGATAGCAGTCGTCCTGCATGGTCTCGGCCCAGTAGTCCATCAGGTGCTGATAGATGTCGTAATGGTCGAGCAAAGGCGCTTTCGCGAATGCACTGAGCAGGTCTTCGGACAGCGTGGCAATCAGCTCCTTTGGGTGGCTGTTGACCGCAAAGCTCTTCAACTGAGGGACGCTGTCCCCCAGCCAGTGATTGAACAGCTTATCCACATCGGCCTTGAAGGCCGTGAATTGCGGATGACCGAAAATAACCGATTTCACCTCAGGGCTAACCAGCTCAAAGTAACCGGGATGGCTGGCCGGCTTGAACAACGCCGCACGCAGCGCTGGCATCACCTGCCAGTAGCTGTCAAAGGCGTCGATATCACGCTCGGGAATGCCACCGCGCAAATGGCCGTCGATATCTTGAATATCCTCAGGCTCGGTACTGTCGATGTAACGCGGCAGGTTGAGGTTGAAGTCGTTCTTCGGGTCGCTGATTTCATCGAAGCTCACCATACGCGCGTAGCGTGGGTCGCTCTCATCCATCCGGAGAAAGGTATCGACGATCTTGTGCACATCCTGATCACGCAGGCGATTCTTCGGGCCGTCCTTGATGAAGCCCTTGGCGGCATCGATCATGAAAATGCCTTTGCGCGCACTGGCGTTTTCCTTGTCCAGTACCAGGATGCAAGCCGGAATGCCTGTGCCGAAAAACAGGTTGGCCGGCAGGCCGATAATGGCTTTGAGGTAGCCAGAGCGCACCAGTTGCTCACGGATCACAGCTTCGGCATTGCCGCGAAACAGCACGCCGTGAGGCAGAATACAGGCGCCTTTGCCGGTACTTTTCAGTGAACGAATGATGTGCAGCAAAAAGGCATAGTCGCCCTGTTTTGCTGGTGGCTCCCCCCAGGCAAAGCGCTGGTAGGGGTCATTGGTTGGCGTCAGCCCGACGCTCCAGCTCTTGACCGAGAACGGCGGGTTGGCCACAACGTAGTCATAGGTACGCAGCTGCTCGCCATCCTTGAACTTGGGCGTGGACAGTGTGTTGCCCTGCAGAATGTTGGCGGTCGGGAAGTCGTGCAGGATCATGTTCATGCGAGCAAGACCGGCGGTGGTCACGTCCATCTCCTGCCCCTCCAGGGTGATGTGCTTACCCGCCTGGTCGGCCACCTTCAGCAACAGGGAGCCGGAGCCGCAAGTCGGGTCGTAGACACTGGTTTTGGCCACCGTATTGGCCGGGCTGATACCGATGACCTGAGCGATCACGCGGCTGACCTCGGACGGGGTATAGAACTGCCCTTTGCTCTTGCCACTTTCGCTGGCGAAGTGACGCATCAGATATTCGTAGGCGTCGCCAAGAATGTCGTCGTTATCAGCGCGGTTCTTTGAGAAATCCAGCTCGGGTTTCTCAAAGATGGCCACCAGATTGGTCAGGCGCTGGACCATCGCATCGCCTTCGCCCAGCTTGTTTGGGTCGTTGAAGTCGGGGAAGTCACTGCGCGCAAGCCGGCTGTTGGCATCGATCAACGGCTGGATGATCTGTGTGTTGATCTTGTCACCGATATTGGCCTTGCCCTTGAGAGCAATCATGTCCTTGAAACTGGCTCCCGGCGGAATCGTCACCGGCGGCGCGAAATCATCCGAGTTACCGTACTTGTCGGAGATGTACTTGATGAACAGCATGAAAAGGACGTAGTCCTTGTACTGGCTGGCATCCATCCCGCCGCGCAACTCGTCGCACGAGGCCCAGAGGGAGGAGTAAAGATCGGATTTCTTGATAGCCATTGGCAATCCTGACAGGAGTAAAGAGTAAGTGCGCAGGCGCTCCCTGTTGCGCGCTCGGAAAAATTTCCATGGCGCCAACGTTAGACAGGAGTCGACAGATATTTGTATCGAAGCGGAGCTTTACCTGCGGTTAATCGGTGAACCTTATCTACTTCGGTTTCGTCGGACCAGTACTTCGCTCTTATTTCTGATCTTCATCCACTACCACAAGTCAATCACACGGAAAGTCGCAGAAAGTGGACGACAGACCTGGATGCCGCGCACGGTAAGCCGCTGAGCGTTCAACGCGAATACTGGACATATGCACAGGCAAGCACTCCACTCATATCCCGATGACGCTATGTCGCCAAGCAAGCGCCACTTCGCTTTTTTTGATCATTTGCAATGCTGGGGATGAACTTACCTACACCCATTATTGACATATCGGCGTGTACTGGCTTCCAGCGAGTCGGGTTCAGTGTGCGTTCAGCACAGCCTCAAAATCCGCAGCCTGAATTTCCGAAGCCCCACTCAACATGTCCCGTGCCAACGCCCGTCGCTTACTTAGCAACTCATCCAGCGTCGCCTCAAACGTCGGCATCGCCGCATCACGAACTGTCGGATAGTAAACATACACATCCTTCTGCTGCCCAATCCGATAGGCCCGATCCGTCGCTTGATCTTCCTTGGCCGGGTTCCAGCAACGCGTGAAGTGAATGACGTGGTTGGCAGCCTGCACGTTCACCCCGAATCCAACAGCAATAGTGGACAGGATGATGACAGCAAAACCTGGCAGCTCCTGAAATTGGTCGATCAGCCTCTGCCGGCTATTAGCGCTTTGACTGCTGGTACTGGTGTCACCATTGATCACGGTCGCCCGAAAGCCGAAATGCTGCTGAATCGCGTGCTGCAGTTCACGCTGAATATCACGCAGCTCGGTAAAGACGATGACCTTGTCGCCGTTGCCGGCCCTTTTGATCGACTCGAGCGTCTGCATCAACCATTGCAGCTTCGGCGAGTTGTCGCGCAACCGAATGTCTGGCTGAACGCTGTAAGGATGGGCACAAATCAGCTTGAGCTTGTGCAGCAACCCAAGCATGCCGGAGGTCTTTTGGTCGAGCTGTTCTTCGATCTGCTGCTTCTGGCTGTATGCCGATATTTCGGACAGGTACAGATTGCGCTGCAAAGCATGCATGCCAAGTAAACGACATGCTGCGTCTTCGATTTTGGCCGGCAGGTCCTTGGCAATATCTTGCTTGGTTCGGCGCAAAGTCTGCGGATCGATAAGCCCACGCAAGCGATCCAGGGCAACAGTGTCACGCTCCAACGCAGCTTCGATTGGGCGCTGATATTCGCGACCAAATTGGTTCAACCCGCCCAGGAATCCTGGCTGAATGAAGTCAAACAGACACCAGAGATCGATCAGGGTGTTCTCAACAGGTGTACCGGTACACGCCACTCGAAACCGTGCCGGAATGGCTTTTATCGCCTGAGTCACCAGTGCAGCAGGGTTCTTCAGCTTCTGCGCTTCGTCACACACGACGATGGACCATTGCTGGCGCGCCAGGGAGAACTCCTGATCACGCAGTGTTTCGTAAGTCGTCAGGACTATTCGGGCGTCGCCCATCCAACCTGGACGCAGCAAGTTCTTGATGCCTTTGGCTTTCAAGTCCGCAGGGATTTCTTCTTTCTTGAACTTCACTGCACTCAAGGCTGGGCCATACAGTTTCAACACAGGCAGCGCGTCAGCAAAGAAGAACCGGTGAAGCTCTCGCTCCCAGTTATCGAGCAATGAGACCGGAGCGACGATCAGTGTTGGCTGATCCTGTGGGTACTGCTCCAGGTACCAGACCAGAAAGGTAAGAAGTTGAATCGTTTTCCCAAGCCCCATGTCATCGGCGAGCAAGCAACCCGACACGTCCGAGGGGGACAAGCGGAACAAATGCTGCAACCACGCCACACCTTGAAGCTGATGCTCGCGCAGGACGACTTCTGGCTTAAGCAGGCCAGGCAACTCTGGCGTTGCATCCAAAGCGGCGCGTAACGCTGCTTGACGCACTTGAACGTAGGTCGGCTCATCAATGTTATGGCCGATTTGCAGTACGGCGCGCCCAACTTTTTCCAGTTGCGCGCCCTGGCCGGTCTCGACAGGTGCGATCTTCTTCGACCAAGCATCAAACAGTAGCTCGGCAGCGGCAATCGAGAGAGGCGTCTCGAACTCTGGCAAAAAGACCGTTTCATCACCGGCCGCGCGGGCTTCGTCCAGCCGCTGCTCAAACGCTTCAAATTGAGTGCGGTCGGAAGGATCCCAACGCCCAAGGATTTCTGCGTCGATGCCAAGCGCCGCTACATCCTTAGGCAACCAGTTCTCGGTCGCCTCTTTTACCAGGAAAGGCGAAGTGATTCTTTCCGCTTCCCCAATGCCAGTCACACGGTCGCCGTAGAGAGACAGGTCCAGGACCGAGTCAAACTCGATACCGGCTGCTTCGTTTTGCCAACGTTTAAGCAGGTCATTGATACCTGCCAACTGGCGCAAATCAAAATCGCTGAGCTCCAGCTCATAGCCCTGCCAGAAGCCAGCAGGCATGCCAGCGGCCAACTTCAGTTGCAACTGATGAACGAGCGGCGCGAGTTCATGGGCCGCTTGGAACTCAATCTCGATGGGGGCTTGCGGAGTTGGCGAGATCGGTTCGAGCGTAAGTGTTACCTGCTCGATGCGCTGCCCTGCTTCATCAAGCTTGGGCTCCAGATGAAAGCGGTGAAAGAAAATACCAGCTTCAGCGAGCTCGTCTTCATATGTCTCGGAGTCCAGCACGTGCGCGGCACTTTCGCCGAGTGTGCTGTAGGGGTTACGGACGAATGAAAGGGCATCGTCGCCAGCGACCCGACGTCCGGGCAACGAGCGCACGTAATCCAATACTGATTTGACTTCAGGCTCAATCAGGACGTGGGTCAGCGATCCATCATCACCAGTTACCCGATATCGATCCTGAACCTGCCTGGCACCGTCAAAACTCTCAAGCCAGTTGTCCGGCTGGCCTTCGAAGCTTGGTTGCAGCTCGATAACCGGTGTGTCGCCCAGGGTAGACTTTCGCGGGTTAAGTCGAAGCTTTTCCGGTTTGATGACGACGGTCTTGTCCAGAAAGCCATCCATGCCAGCACCAGCCTTGCGCGCCAGCTTCCTGATGCTGGCCCAGCCGATCTGGTTGGTTACCTCACCTGGTTCATTTTGCTGAGCCAGGTAAAGCTGCCGTACTGCACCGGTCAGCTTCCAGGACGCCTCAGGCAGAATCTCGGTGTTTCCGTGATACTGAACAATGGCTCCCGTGCGCTGGACCTGCACATTGGCATTGGACTGCGGATCACGCCATCCACTGATAGAGACTCTGAAATCCCCGGAGGCAAGGCTGCCTTGACTGCTCAATTGAGGGATGAGGGCTGTCTGTGGCGGCAATCCCAGCAGCGGCAGGCTTGTTACGTGCTCTGGCTCATCCAGCAGTCGGTAGAGCTCATCCCATGTCAACAGCCAGCGATCACTCAGTTGGGAGACGAACTCCTCCTCTTCCAGCTGATCAAGATAACTCGCCAACGACCAGGATTCCGTGCTCTCCGCCAAGCTTAGGGGATAACAGATGCCCTGCTCCTCAATAGAAAAAACCGGCTCAAAATTTTCTACTGCCGAATTCGGCTGCAGGCCAATGCCTTTGAGGAAACGCTTGAGCATTACTGCCTCCAGAACCGTAGTGGCTGGTTATTGACGGGCCTGAAGCCCAGGCGTTGCAGCGCAGTTATGGCGGCCAAGTCATGGTCATCAAGCTGGACCTGAATTGCACCGCCGCGCTCGCGCTGATCATAGACCTTGTGTTTGACCGACTTCAGGGCTTCACGGACTTGTTCTTCTAAAAGCAATGGTTTGGCTGAACCTGCTGCTGCGGTCTGGCTCTGCACACGGATACCTAATTGCTCAAGGGCATAATCAAATTTGCTGAGCCAGCCCTCTATGCGATTCGGGCGGCTAGGTGCAGGCGAATGCCGCATTCGATCCTGTGCGCGGTCAGGCTGCTTCAGCTCACTCGTCAATTCGAGTTGTAACTTGTCTGGATTGAAAGGCGACTTGTCTGCTTGATACACATAGCAGGCATTACCCGTGCCGGAGAACTCCACAAAAAAGTAGTTCCCGATCTGCATGATGACGGCGTTGTTGTGACCGGGACCGCCTACCAGCCGGCTAAGGCGCCCTTTGTTCTTCTCTCGGAAATGGACGAAGTCTCGCCCGCTGTCATGCCAAGCATCCGAACCCATGACAATCCGGGTGTAACTCATCTGATTCGCAAAACGTAGCCAATAATGCAGGCGTGATTGATCGACCTCTGCTTCGCCTTTAAGCAGATTGAAGAAGTGCTCTAGGTCCTCCTTCGCAAACCACGCCACGACCATCGCACAGACATCTTTTTCAACATACTGCAGCCAGCTGTTTTGCCTCGAGCGGATCTGTGGGCTGCCCCAATTGTCGAGCGCGAGCTGCTTGAGCTGCGACGATGGTTTCTCCCGATAAGCTGCCAAGTGGTAACGCGACAGGCATGCACTCAGAATGTCGTTCATGTACCGCGGGTGCTGCCGGCCGATGTCGACCAGGTCGGCCAAGCGCTCAGAAAACTCGGCATCATCCAGCATGAAAATACGAGAAATCAGTACGCTGAAGATCCTGCGCCATAGCCAACTGTTGTCAGGGATCTGCGCAATCGTCTGCAATGCCGAAAGGTCGCTGATCTCGCCCTTGAACATCTGGTCACCCAGCTTGGCACCTGCCTGCTCGGAGAAAAGCTCCTGATGTTGCTGAACGATCTGCACCCACTCCTTCTCACGCTTCTGCTGATCCCTGACGCATTCGAAACCGAGCTGAACGTCTTCGCGCAACAGGCACCAATTGGCGTTCTGAGCAGGCGTAGCGGCGTCATACCCAAAGTAGCTGAAACACAGCGCCAGCCAATCCCGGCGGCTCAGCCTTCGCCTTTCAATACGCTGATGGACTTCTTCGTGCACCCGGGCGTAGAGCTGCTCGTCGTCCAGTATCGGCCCGACTCGCTCACTCTTGTCTGAAAGGCCGGCGAACACCAAGCGCCATTCCGAGGCGTTGAGTGGCAGTACATCGCGAAACTTGCGTATCGCAGCACGACGCTTTTCTTCGGGTGGCGGCAAAGCCTTTTCAGCGCGCTCGAATCGCTCGTAAAGATCGACTCCCGCAGCTACCAGACGGGGGAATCGCTCCAACAGTTCAGGGGCCTGCCCCGTGCGATATGCTGACAGACTGTGGCTAATTGCGGCGGAAAGCCTAGCGATTGAGCTGGTCATCGACTCATCGCCAACTGACATTTTTCCAGATCAGTGTTAGAGAAGACCGGCACATCTGGCTTGAGATTGCCTTCCTTCTCCTTTAAGCCAAAGAACTGCATACGCAACTCCACTCGCCGGCTTTCTTCCTTGGTGTCCTTTGCATTGTTGAAGGACACTCCACCCGCCAAAAACATCGATCTGATTTGCTGCTGGTGCTCCGGCGATAATCCGACCTGGAGCGGGCTGCGACTGTCGAGAAGGCTGCACATCACCCACTCCGAGCGCTGCAATGAAAGGTGCAAGTTGTAAAGGTAGGAACCGTCGGTGTCGGTCGATCCCTCGATCACAACCTGTTTGAACCACTTACGCCCCTCTTCACTGTTAGCCGCGTCCAGAATCATCGGCACGACCTCCTGAAGCGCCGATTGTCCATCGTTGCTCAGCGCATACTGGTTATGCCCAAAGCGTCCAGCATCGCCGAAGCTGATCCGGTTGTCTTTGCAGTCCACGATGATGGTCTTGCTGGCAGTCTTCGCCTTGAGGCTAAGGTGCTCGCAAATCTGACTGATATCCTTGCTACGCTGCTTCTCCCCCTGTTCCGCCTGGTTGATACGCTGTGTCACAGAACTCAACGCCGCCACCATGACCACGAGAAACAGAATCATCATTGCGGTCATCAAATCAGCGAAAGAGATCCAGAAAGGCTTTTCTCCCTCGTCCTTTGAACGGGCAGCCGAAGGCATTTGTTTACCAAACATCGACTAGCCTCCATTACCGCTTGATGCGTTCCATGATGTCGCCGAAGTCTTCGAGACTTTCCTTGACCCCTTCCACACCGCCAGCGAGGCTCTTGACTGCTTTATCGAGCTCGGTGTCGAGGCTACCAAGTGTTTGTCTCAACGCCCGATCCATGCCTTCACCAAATTCCTTGAAGCCGTTACCTAACACACCACTGATGTTTTCGAGGTATTCATACACTTCACGGTTAAGCGCCTGCATCCGCTCGCTCTGAACCTTCAGGTCCTGGAGATATTGGCTGCGACCGCTGGCTTCCCCTTGGGCACTGGCAACCACCCCTTCTATGACCGCAAGCGTTTTCGCTAACGCTTCACGACTGTTCCGGTAGTCCGCGACAACGGTATTCAGCTCACGCGATGCCTGTGCAAGTTCAGCCCCTGCGCCCTGAACTGTACCCATCAGTCCCGCAGTCGACTCACTGGCTCGTGCAACGCTTTGTCCAGCAGTTTCAAACCGCTCAGCCGCCGCCCGCATCTTGTCCGCACCCAGCTGCATACTGTGCAGATGCTGCTCAGTCTGGGCACTCAACGCATTGACGGTGTCCTGGGCCGACTTCTGTTGCTCGGAAACTGTTTGCAGCAACGCCTTGACCTGCTCATCGAGGCCACCAACCAGGTCGCGGGTACCTTGGTGCAGATCAGCCTGTGCGGCACGGGTGGATTGATCCATCTGCTGCTGACCATGCTCCAGTTGCTTGAAGACTGCCGAGAGCTGCTCACCCAGCACCTCAACGGAGCCCGCAATCTTGGCCATGGTTTCCTGTTGGCCTTGGCCGATGCTCTGTTTGATCGACTCGACAAAAGCCTGGAGATTCTCAGTCATTGCCTGTTGGCGAGCCTCGCTTTGAGCGAACAGCTTCTCCAATTGATCAGCCATTCGAGCGCCAGCCCCTTCCCCTTCGTTGCCGATACGGGCAACCGAGGCCTGAAGATTGGCGAGCATTTCGTTCATTCCCGCTTGCATGGCGTTTTGTCCGGCCTGCATGTCGGACAGAAGCTGGGCAATCATGGTCGCACTGCTTTGATTCGATGATTCGCTAGCCGACCGCATATCCTGAATCAGCGTCGAGAAACCTTGCTGCATCGATTGCATGGCAGTAACCGACTGGCCCATCAACTCGTGCAGGCCATTGAACTGTTGGCCGAACGTACCTTCAAGCTTGTTCATGAAAGCAACCAGTACATCCTGAAGCAGGTTCTGTACCTGCCCGGACTGATCGCCACTGGCGGCTTGCACCGCCCCCGCGATAGCTTCAAGCGGCGACTTGAGGCTGTTCTCGATTGCGCCGCTCACCTGATCGGCCAACAGCTGCCCAGAGTCACGGTACGTCGTCGACAAGGTATCTGCCAATTTGAGGCTTTCACGGACCTGAGTATCAACGAGGTTCTGCAACATTTCCCGCAGATCGGTAACCAGGCTGTCCTTCAACTGACGGGTTTGTACCGAGCTTTCAGCGCTTGATCGCACCAGCTCGGCCAGGTATTCCTCACCGACACCACTGTCAAAAAGCCCGTCGATTGTTTCATTGAATGCCTCAAGCAGCTTGTAGCAGTGCCCCAAGCGCCACTTTTCAGTAAGCGTGACGGCGATAGAGGCCATGATTGAAATGAAAGAGCCGATGAAAGCGAACAGCACATCTTTCAACAGCTTATCGACGCTGGCGTTAACCTGCTCAGGCGTGCTCGGGTCAAAGTGCTGAAGACCTAGCATCAAGCCGAAGAAAGTTCCGACAATCCCGATACCGGTCAGGATACCAGGCAGGTGTTTGTAGAATTCGGTCCCCAGCGGGGTATCAACCACACTTTGCGGTGAGAAGAAGTGTGCAGCACCGGCGGTGGCTCGCGATCGGACGAGTACCTGTTCACCCTCCTTGAGCTCGAACTGATCGTGTAGCGTTTCAGCATACTCGCGCCAGGAATGATCCAGTCTGCTGCCACTGAGCAGACGCTCCAGCTCAGCGCGCCGGAGAGGTGGAGCGAGAGTTTTCACGTTCCGCAAGCTAACAGTCAAACGTTTCAGCTGGGCACTAAGCTTGAATGACCTGCAGAAGTAACGAACAAAATACCAAGCGCAAAGAATGAAAACGAGACCAACAACCATTGTGGGTGCGATCAGCTGCTCAGAGCTTGCTGCACCCCATAGGTGCAACAACGTCGAAAAATCCATACCTTCCGCCTTCAATTAAGCATTTTTGATGTTCAGCAAGGCCGCATTACCAGCAGTGATGTGCCAATGACCAATCCAGTTGGATCAATGACAGCACCTTGCTAGGCGTGCGTTTCGGGGGTGCCACAAACTCGGAGTGAGCGGGCGCATTATGTGCAACCAAGAACCTTCCGTGGCCAAATGCTGGAGGATAATATCCTTATGACATCACCTTAGCCTGAGCCGTAACTGTCGTAAAGCTGAACCCTAGTTTCGGCATCCTGAAGCGAAGCGATTTTCCACGTTTACCTACTTAGCCTAGAGAGCAGCCCCCGAGGCGCATCTGATCGTGGTGAAAAAACTCAGGCAAGTGCAGCGCAGGCTGATGACCGACTGTGCCGCTAGCTCGATACGCCAGCGTCCTAGGAAATTTCCCTCAACCCGCGTCGACTTCCATGAACTAGTCCCCCCGCCCCCACCCGGTTACCCTCCACCCCTCGCAACAAACAGGTGAACGGCACTACCCCGCCGAAGCGCAAGGATCACCCCTCACATGGAGTCCGGTCATGAAAAAAGACACCCACGATCCATCCGAAAATTCCCCGACTACCGAGTCCAGGACAATCTCGACTTCCGAACGCCCCATCACCGTTGCCCGCAGGCGCAATTCCCGGCTCCTTCCGGTCGATCAGATCTTCAGCGTGCGTCCCGACGTCGACCTGATCACGCTGTTAACCCACGCCAGCCAGAATCTCGCGGCGCTCAATATGATGGCGCATGATCTTGTCCACCGACCGGATGAGGTGCAACGTGCGCGGATCGTCGCGATGCATCAGTTGGCGGGGTTGGCGGAGATGCTGGTCAGCAGCGCCTTGAGCAAGCTTGATCCGTTGCAGCAGGCGGCCGAGTCAAAGCCGGTTCTCTGCCACTGACCCTCTTGAAAGAGCTGAAATCAGGGGACCTGGCGTCTTGGGCGAAGGTGCAACGAGATGAATTTTTCTTCACAGCCCCTTCACCGCCAAAGCTGTAAAGTCCGCTCGCTCATTCAAGAAACTACGGTTCGCCCGCTCTCCTGCGGGCTTTTTTTTGTCCGGGATTTGGCGGCGAAGCGATACACATACGTGTCTTGCACACCGTGTTGCTCCGAATGCCGGGCCTGAAGATGAACCCTGATCAACAAGAACCCTGCAGCAGCGGCCAAATGCTGACTGCGCAGGTTGGCGGAAGACGTAGTCAGGTAAAACGTGGCATCGGGAAATCGACCCAGCACTTGAATCAGCGCGGCAGACATATAACCCTTACCCGAATGTTCAGTGTTGGCCCAATAACCAACAACGTAACGATTACGCCCCCGCGGTTTCAAGCCAATACAACCGATGATCGCCGCCCCGTCGGCAGCAACGATGAATAACCTGCGCTCGCCGGTTTCGCTGTCGAACTCATCACGGGCCTTGAGCAACGACTCCAGCGCCTGTTCCTCGGTCGTGTGCGCACGGGCCCAGGACAGAAACTCTGAATGCTCCGGGTAACTGACGTTCAACGCTCGCTGAAACGCAAGGTACAACGCCGGATCCGGGGATCTGACACGCAGTGACTCGCCCCCCGCCATTAACGCAAACTCCATCGCATCCTCCTTGAAAACGCCTTCGCGCAAGACAAGCCCATACCTGACTGTGCGGCGAACGGCGCAAATTTATAGAACGAATCAAACCACCCGCGATTTGTATTTTCCTGCCTGCCGGGCAATTCTGTTGATCAATCCCGAGACCCGGAGCGTCCGATGCCGCTGTTGACCCTGCCCTGCCAACGCCTGAAGCTCGCGGTGCTCGACCCGGATCAGGCGCCTCTGGAAAGCGATTTCTATCAACGCAACCTGCGCCATCTCGCCCCGTGGTCACCGATTCGTACCACCGATTATTTCTCCACCGAACAGATTCGCCGACGCCTTGAAGTGCAGGCCAGCGCTTTCGATGCCGGGCTGGCCGTGCACCTCGCGCTGCTGACTCCGGATGGCCAGCAGATGATCGGCGCGTGCAATTTCAGCGGGATCATTCGTGGTGCGTTCCAGGCGTGTTATCTGGGTTATCACATCGATGCAGCCCATCAGGGCCAGGGTCTGATGCAGGAAGCGCTGGAATCCGCCATCGCCTACATGTTCGAGGCCCAGAACCTGCACCGGATCATGGCCAACTACATTCCCGGCAACGAACGCAGTGCACGGTTGCTGGAACGGCTGGGTTTCGAGCGCGAGGGTTATGCCAAGGCTTACCTGAACATTGCCGGGCGCTGGCAGGATCATGTGCTGACGGCGCTGGTCAATCCGGCATTCGAAGCACCGGATCAGCGCTGGTCGCGGCGTCTTGCGTGAGTTTCACAATTTGTTAAGCATTGGCGAAGTATGCTCACGCCTCTCGCCCCTTCCGGTTATCTGAAACCTATGTCGTCGCGTGCCGCCACTTCACTGTTCCTGCTTGCCGCCCTGCTGTTTTTCTTCGCGCTGGGTAACCATCAATTGCAAGGCTCCACCGAGGCCCGCGTCGCCGGCATCGCCATG
Organism: Pseudomonas sp. GW821-FHT11G12; assembly: GCF_058808055.1. Taxonomy (NCBI): domain Bacteria; kingdom Pseudomonadati; phylum Pseudomonadota; class Gammaproteobacteria; order Pseudomonadales; family Pseudomonadaceae; genus Pseudomonas; species Pseudomonas sp. GW821-FHT11G12. The sequence goes on along the minus strand of NZ_JBXARH010000006.1, from coordinate 68,231 downwards.
GAGATGCACCTGGACGATGACTGGGTGACGCCCCGTCTGTTCGGCGAACCGTTTCTGGAAAAACCGCCGCTGAGTCTGTGGCTGGACGCCGGCGCCATGCGCGTGTTCGGTGTTTCTCCGTGGGCGGTGCGACTGGCATCGGCGGTGGCCGGCCTGCTCAGCGTGATGATCCTGTACGGCATGTTGCGGCGCTTCGAACGGCCGAAAGCGATCGCGTGGACAGCGGGCATTCTGCTGGCGACCATGGCCAGTTACTGGAGCAACGTGCGCGGGGTCGGCGAGGATGCGTTGCTCGCACTCGGCGTAACCACGGCGCTGCTGGCGTTCTTCCAGGCGCAACGAGCATCGACGATAGGCAATTCGCTGCTGTTTGCCGTCGGAATTGCCATCGCCACGTTGAGTAAAGGTGTACTCGGACTGGCGATGCCGGGGGTGGTGATATTCGCTTATCTGCTGGCCGACAACCTGATGGACAAGCGCTTCAAACTGACCGAGTGGTTGCGTCCCGGTTTGCTGACAGCGCTCGGGCTGATTCCGCTGCTGATCTGGCTCGCGGTGCTCTATCAGCATGGCGGCGTCCAGGCAGTCAGAGAAGTCTTGCTGACCAACAGTCTCGGGCGTTTCAGCGGATCGTTCGTCGAAGCCGGGCACTATGAGCCGTTTTACTACTACATCGCCAAACTGCCCGAAGCGTTCCTGCCCTGGAACATTCTGGTGTACCTGGGGCTGTGGCACTTCCGTAAACAATTGAAGGCCAATCGTTACCTGCTGTTTTTCAGCCTGTGGATCGTTGCGCAGTTCATCATGCTGACCCTGGCGTCGAGTAAACGCACGGTGTACCTGATGTCGATGACGCCAGCGGCGGCGGTGATCGCGGCGGAATATGCAGCCGTACTGTTCGAGAGGCTGAAGGACCGTAACAGCGGGTTTGTCGGATGGATCGCCCGTCATCGTCAGGCGTTAGCGGCCGGCTTACTGACCGTGGTGATCGCCAGCTATCTCGGCGCCGCGCAATGGGCCCTGCCAAACGCAGACAAAGAATTGTCGTTCCTGCCACTGACCGAACACATCCAGTCGCTGCAAGCCAGCGGCCATCAGGTCGCGCTGTTCCAGGCCAACGAACGGGTCGGCGGCGCCAGCGTGTTCTATACCCAGAGCGTCCTCAAGGGCCTGGACACCGATGCGCAATTGAAGGATTTCCTCAGCGCCTCGCCTTCTAACATCGCAGTGATGTCAGGGGACAGCGAACCCGCCGCCCCGCTGAAAGTCCTCAAGACCATGATGGTCGGGCGCCAGGCGTACTACTTCGTAGGCTATTAATGCCGTGACGCACAAACGAAAAACCCGCCGATGATGGCGGGTTTTTCATTTCAGTGGCGACGCTTCAGAGAGAAACCTCAGGCTGTGTACTGAACACCTGTCGCTCACGCTTGCTCAACACCGGCAACTCCAGACGCGCCCGCCCATAAAACGCCAGAGCCGTCAGCAAACAGGCCAGCCAGACGAAGATCCCGGCCCAGAACGTGTGGGACATGTAGTGCCAGCCTTGCAGGACGCGTGTGGTGCCGTAGACGAAACCGAGCAACAGCGATCCCCACAACAAGGCGCTGGAGAAGCGCCACTGATAACGACGCGCGACAAAATACAGTGCCAGCATGGTGAACCCGCCGGACGCATGCCCACCCGGCCAGCAACGACCGTCACCGGCTTCATGGAACAGCTGGAAATTGCTGTACCACTCAATGTGAGCCATTTTGCCGCCGTACAGCGTCGTCTCGATCGGGCAGTAAACGCTGGTGTGGGCCTTGAGGAAGTGAATCACCCCGGTACACACCGCGAAGGCCACCACCACAAACAGAAAATCCCGGCGATGGTCAGCGGTAAAACGCAGCACCGGAGCCACTTTGCTGCGCTCCAGAAACCCGGCAAGGCCAGGGCGCTTCTGCGGATTGACCAACGGCCAGACCACCGACAGCATCGCGCCGACCAGCGCGATTTCAGCGGTCCAGTTCGGGATGATCCGCGCCCACTTGTGGGTCAGCTTTTCAAAGAAGTGAATCTTGTCGAGCGGGAAGGTATGGGTCAGCGGATCGAACAGCAGGTTGCTGAAGGCGATGTCGATGTGAGTCATGTCGAACATCAGGAACACCACCGCCGCACAAAACAGCGGGATGCCGAAGTTGTAAGCGTAAAAGCGAGAAGTCATCGGGTGGTCACCGTACGCCAGTCAGAGGCTTCGATGAAGCCGAGCATCTTTGGAGCCGCCAGGCTGGCAGCGGAAACGAACAGCGAAGAACCATAACCGAGGGTCGAGGCCGGCACCCTGAGATCTTTTTCCAGCTGCGCCATGCACTCGCTGTGGGTAACCAGAATCAGGTTACGCCCCGGGACCTTGTGCGCGAGCGCGTCCTGCAACATGCGACCCTTGCAACTGATCAGCCAGTCTTCGCCGGCCGTCGCCCGGTTGAACATGTAACCGGCGGTCTGCACGGTGCGGGTCATCGGGCTGTTATAGATGTCGGCGTTGTTCAGGCCCAGGCGCTCGAATTGCGCACCGACAGCAACCGCGACACTGCGCGAACGGTCGGTGATGCCGTCATTGCCGCTCAGGCACGGCGCCGGGGAGTGATCGCAGCGCTCGACATGGCGCACCAGCACGATCATGTCGCCCTTGGCCCAGCCGGTCGCCAACGCCTGCGCGCCGGCGACATTGCCGTGGGCGAGGTCAGGCACCGCCGCCGGGGCGAGCAGCCACAGGGTCAGCGGAATCACCAGTGCCGACACGGCCAGAACAACCCCGGCGTTTCGAAAGCGGGCCAAACCACTCAGATCGATCGAGCGTTTGACGCCGAACAGACTCAGTCTCAATTCCACAAAAATTCGCCTCGCCAGCCTATATCACTGTCATTTGATGCGGCGAAGGTACAGACGCCCCCGTGGGCAGCCAGTGAAAGTCATGTGAAAAAAGTCTTGGGATCCCTTGTTACAAATTCCGTCGGACAAAATCCTTTCAGCTCCAGGATTTGCGGCCGATACAGTCCTGCTAACACCCTTGCTGGCTCAAAAAAACAACAATCTTCCAGCCTAACCGACGATCAAGAAGCACAACGTTTCTGGAGGAATTGTGATGAATAGCTGGTTCGGCAACATCAGCGTGAACCTCAAACTGGGGCTGGGATTCGGTCTCGTCCTGGCCCTGACCTGCATTCTGGCCCTGACGGGCTGGACCAGCCTGGGCGGCCTGATTGACCGCAGCAACTGGATGAGCGACATCACCCAGCTCAACTCTGGCCTGACCAAGCTGCGCGTGGTGCGCCTGCAATACATGCTGACCAACGGCGATGAAACCGCCGCGCAGAACGTGCAGACCACCCTCGACGGTTTCGCTGCGCAACAGCAAGCGTTGATCGGCAAGTTCAAGAGCCCGGAAAACGTCAAGTTGCTCAAGGCGCAGGCGGCGACCATCGCCGAATACCAGACGTCCCTGAACAAGATGCGCAACGCCTACCGCACCGGCAACACGGCGCGCGACACCATGAGCGCCAATGCCGAGACCGCGTACAACCTGATCGAATCGATCAGCACCCGCGTCCAGCAGATGGCCATGAGCGAACAGCGTTTCGAGCAGTTCCAGGCCATTACCGCCGCCAAGGAAGCCTTCATCCTGGCGCGCTACGAAGTGCGCGGCTACACCGCCACCACCAACGCCGAGACCGAGCAGAAAGCCGTCGGTCAGTTGGACGTGGCCATCGCCAGCCTCAAGCAACTGAACGCGCATTTCGCCGACACCCAGCAAGACGCCCTGCGTCAGCTGGAAACCGCACTGACCAACTACCGCAGCGCGTTGCAGGCTTACAAGAATGCCAACACCGATGCGGTGCAGGCACGCAAGGAAATGACCGATCAGGGCGCTACCATCGTGACCCTGAGCGAGCAGATGTATCAGATCCAGCTCGACCGTCGTGACATGGAAAGCGCTCAGGCCCGCACCCTGCAACTGATCAGCACCCTGCTGGCGTTGCTGGTGGGCGTCATCGCTGCCTTCATCATCACCCGTCAGATCACCCGTCCGTTGCAGGAAACCATGGCGGTGGTGGAACGCATCGCCAGCGGCGACCTGAGCCACAACGTGATCGTCACCCGCCGCGACGAGCTCGGCGTGCTGCAACAAGGCATCGCACGCATGGGCGTGACCCTGCGCGACCTGATCAGCGGCATCCGCGACGGCGTGACCCAGATCGCCAGCGCTGCCGAAGAACTGTCGGCCGTCACCGAACAGACCAGCGCCGGCGTCAACAGCCAGAAGATCGAGACCGATCAGGTGGCCACCGCCATGCACGAGATGACTGCCACCGTGCAGGAAGTCGCGCGCAACGCCGAAGAAGCTTCGCAAGCCGCGGCCGCCGCTGACGGCGAAGCCCGCGAAGGCGACAAGGTGGTGAACGAAGCCATCGCCCAGATCGAGCGTCTGGCCAGCGAAGTGGTGCGTTCCACCGAAGCCATGAGCGTGCTGCAACAGGAAAGCGACAAGATCGGCAGCGTCATGGACGTGATCAAGGCCGTGGCCGAACAGACCAACCTGCTGGCCCTCAACGCCGCCATCGAAGCCGCCCGTGCCGGTGAAGCCGGTCGTGGTTTTGCCGTGGTCGCCGACGAAGTCCGTGGCCTGGCCCAGCGCACACAGAAATCCACCGAGGAAATCGAAGGCCTGGTAGCCGGTCTGCAAAACGGCACTCAGCAAGTTTCGGCCGTGATGAACAACAGCCGCGCCCTGACCGACAGCAGCGTCGCCCTGACCCGCAAGGCCGGCTCGTCCCTGGAAAATATCACCCGTACGGTGTCGAACATCCAGTCGATGAACCAACAGATCGCCGCAGCCGCCGAACAGCAAAGCGCCGTGGCCGAAGAAATCAGCCGCAGCATCATCAACGTCCGTGACGTGTCGGAACAGACGGCGGCGGCGAGTGATGAGACCGCCAAGTCCAGCGTTGAACTGGCGCGGTTGGGCGGGCAGTTGCAGCAGATGGTGAGCCACTTCCGCGTCTGACCCTAAAACACTTCAAAAATCAGCTACAAGCCTTAAAAGCAGAGGCTTGTAGCTCATTCATCAAGCACTCAATCGCTTCCCTTCCTCATCCCATCCGTCCCAAGCTGTCCACACTCGCCAGCAATTGGGTTCAAATTGACAACCTGCGCAAGATGCCCAGGACTGAAATGCGCATAGCGCATCGTCATCTCCAAAGTCGCATGTCCCCGCCCCCGTTGCAGAGTCAGAATATCGCCGCCATTCAGCATGTAATGACTTGCAAACGTATGTCGTAGTGCGTGGGTCATTTGACTCTTCGGCAACTTCAAATCCAGCTCCTCCGTGATACGCCCAAACGACTTATATGTCTTGCCGTCTGCCGTGAATGGCAGAGCTCGAATCAATCGCTTCTCAAGCAGTGCAGAGATCGGCACCGTGCGATTTCTGGATGATTTGGTACGTGCGAAAAACACTCGCCCATCGCGTACTTGATTACGACTGAGACCAGCCGCCTTCGTTCAATGAGCTCCTGTGGCCAAACAAACGATTCAAACACTATGTGCGGAAGTTATTCGATCTACGAGTCAATGGACCACTACCTAAAGGAACTCGCCCCTCAGCAGTTGGTAATCAACGGATACGACCTGTGGGCCATTGATCGATACAACTACGCGCCGATCACTCGGGTAGAAATCATCCGGCCCGTCGAGGGTGGTCTTAGCATCGATAAGGTGCGCTGGGGATGGTCGCCGTTCTGCGCAAAGGTCAAGCGGCCTGACCCGATCAATGCGCGGGTGGAAACCGTGACCAGTGGGAAGTTGCTCAAACAGTTATGGCCGAATGGTCGAGCGATCGTGCCGGATAATAGCTGGTTTAGTGGGTCAAGGATCCGGATGACCCAACGAAGAACAAGAAACAAGTGTATAAAAACACAAAAACAGTGAAATTATAAAAATCGCTCTAGCTATTTTATTTTGTCGTAGTGATCTAAACACTGAACAATTCGGTCAAGCAGTATCTTGAAACCTGAAAAGTCTATACTGCCTTTTTTCGCCAAGACTACTTTTTTGGCAAAAACTTCCTTACCGTACTGAGTGTCTGTATCAATGTTGTTAGCTGGTTTGAATTTCTTTCCACCGACCTCTTCATCTAGCGTTGCCTGAGTGAAAAAATTTTCGATCGCCGTGTCGGCGCCTACTGCATCACGAGGAGTTAATACAACATACAGATTTCTAATAACGTGTATAAAATCAGCTTTCCGATACTCATCCTTACCGGATGTAGCACTGAATGCCTCCGCTTTCTTCCTGGTTAGCAAACCATTAATTTCACCAAACCCGGTATCATTATCCAAAACAATAACAACTGGATGCTGTGGTTTAGGAGCTTTATAATAACCACATTGAGAATCAAAGTTCTCAATGAACGACTTGAGATATGAAGTTCCACCATACAGCTGAAGCAAAAATCTGGTACGTTCCGTATAATTATAAAAAGAAACCAGCAACTGATAAGCGGTAGTAGTTGTCTTAGGCTTAGCTAACTTTGGATAATCAGACACAAGCATATTAATCGCCGACTTCAGATAAACATTATCTGTTTTACCCTCGCAGAGAATAGTCGGCTTTTCATTTCCATAAAACGCACGATAGTATAAAAACCTGCTAAACGTAGTTTCTCTACCGCTAAGCAACTCGCGAGTATTCATACCATGTTTTGACAGCGCGTACTCCGGATTTAGCGCAGGCTTTTGACGAAGACGATTATAGTAATCGACCTGATCAATAAAATTCAACCTACCTTCCAGCTCATTAATATTACCGGCAACTATCTCATCGTTAACTTTCGCAACAAAGCCACCGCTTTTGAATAATAGATGGCATTGAGATCTTACTGTACGCCAATACTCGCACTTGACATTTGGCTTCTTATTGACCACAAGCCCAGTTACGTCTTGACGAGAAGAATTATACTGAATACGAGTTTTTTCGAGTTCAGACTAAAACCCGCCTTGGCGATCTCGTGCGTCAATTGGCTTCCGGCAGTATAACTTCCGCTATCCTCGCTCATAATCTGAGAGGGGAAAATTTTCTCGCGCGTCGAAAATGTAATGTCATCGGCATATCTAGAGTACGTACAAGAATACTCGAATGCCAACTTTGCAAGACTAATATCCAGAGCATGAGTAATAAGGTTGGTTATTACAGGAGAACTAGGACTTCCCTGCGGGAGCTTATTATCATAACAAGAAATCTGGGCAATTACAGTTGCAACATTCGGATCTAGCTGAAAATGTCTATTTGATATGAAAAACCCTCTGACCCGCCCAAAATTGAAACTGTCAAAAAAGTTTTGCAGATCCACATTAAGAACGTTCTTCCTATGCAGATGCATCATTGCATTGGTAATAATTGATCGATTACGGACAAATCCGTGCGAAAGCGTAGGCGTGAATAAATATGCTAAAGGCTTTGGTTTCTTACTATCTAGCAGCTTTTCTTTTTTTCCTTTAACAAAGCGATCCAGATGTGGCTTTCCAGGTTTTGATTTATTTATGTCGTCTATACAATCCAGAAGGAGATCTGATAAGGAAGACTGTATAACCTTTAGTCGATCCGATGGTGAGTGAATAGTACGCTCACCACCACTTTTTTTAGGGATTTTGAAGGAGACATATTGCGTAGCTGGTTTCAGCACATATAAGACGTATGTGAGCTCAGATGCCCTTACGCCTAAAAGTCGAGCAAGCTCAGGCTTTGTCCGTACAGCTCGAAGAGCGTCGATTTTTCTCATATTGGGCACTGAGCTGAGTAAAAAGGGTGGCTTATGGGCACTCCTTCGCAAACTTGGAGGGACTCTGAAGCAGAGAGGAGCCTCATAGGAGCAGTCTTTCGGACATTGTTACCACTGATCGCGATCCGCGATCCAAAAATCTGCCCATAAGCCGAGCGCAAAAGCTATCGTATTGCCATCACTTTCGCAAGCACCAAAAAATCCAAAAAAACGCGACGCTCGTGAGCCGATCAGAAAGCGGAAAGCACTTTCCCCCCTCCCGCCGGCGGGCTTCACCTCCGCGTTTTTTTGCAATCGCATCAGTGATACAAACCGTTTGGGCAAGCAGGCCCGTCAAGGGACTGTGCAGGGGTGATAATTTCAATCTGTGAAGCCTTTTGCAAGGTTTTGCAACTTAGTTTCAAAAGCGGCAGAAAGCAGGAACGAATAGCTATATGAGCTACATGCCCAGCTTTGCTAACGCGAACTGAAAAAGCACGAAAAACTGAATATTTACTAAGTAGCATCCTACTATTTGAAAGAATCTTCATTCAGCCTGAAAGTTGGAACCCTTCTTTATACAAGGGTTTGGAGTTCACACCGATTGCCTATCACTTCCATGGAACCTCGCGAATTCTTCGCCCATTCTGTTGTCAGTCACTTTCTACGATTGGTTCGCGCAGATCCCTCACAGGATGACCAAATGTATAGTAGTCAATGTATTTTTCGCTCCCGCCAGTTAGTTTAACAATAATCCTGCCGAGGATGATTCTAAGTATTTTTGTGGAACGAATACTTTCGATTACAGACAACTCTTCATTTCCGTGCGCAGCATTATTGCGTTTATCCCACGCACCATTTTCAAGAACCCCAAGTGTAAGCCCAAGTGAACTATAGAAACGCTCCGCCAAAGTTCGTTGCGGTGCCATATTGCCATTCTGTATTTTTTTAAGAAAAAGATCCTTCGCTTCAGGAGGGATACCTTGCTTCTGAAGATACTTCGCCAGTACTTTCATTGAACGCCTATATTGGGCTTTTTCGATAATAGTGTGACTAATCTTTGAGTTATTTCTTTCAATTTCTCGTTTTTGAATTGTTTCTATCATTGCACCGTAATAAGCAGCCTTCATGTAAGGTGGCGAAACTTCTGCATACCATAGCCGAAAAATAAATTTCTGCAGATCAAGAAGCTCATAGTTTTTATAAAATCCCGCGGCCATCTTTTGAAGGAGGGAGCTATCTAATAAATTCGTACCATTGGAAGTGATGGGCGAGAATGGCTGAGACACTATATCCCATGCTCTACCGCTGATGGTTGAAGGGGTCACCGCCTCGAAACCTATAACCCCTCCTTGTTCTGTGAAGAATTTAGAACCGAAATAAACTAAGGGCAATCCAAATGCGAAAGATAGACTTGCCCGAATTTTTTCTCTGGTTGCTTTGTCTGGATGACCACTGTAATAAATGTATCCAGGTCGGTTTGCAAGAGGAATGAATGAGTCTTTAACTGAACAAATAATAACGGTATGCTCGTCGAAATTAAATCTAGCGCACGCGGTGGTTAAGCTGGTGTTGCTTGGGAGGGAGGTTTTTATGTTTATCTCAGGCTGTCCCGGGAAAGTAATTTCATGCTCGCCTGTTTTTTTACTTTCAGAACGATGACACCAGATATAGTGTTCTGGTAGGTTTGCAACTTGATCAATTGTATAGTTCACTTCAGAGCCGGAGCTTGCATACTCAATTTCTGCGATACTATATGTTGCTGTAGTGGCTGTATCTTGGTTTGGGCTAAGAGTCTTTATGCTAACATTTGTTTGAGAATAGCTTCGTATTATTCCAGCCCCCACATAACCGGATATAGCGACGCTATTGTCTAAGCGATAAACGAGGCCGAGAGGAATTTGCTTTCTTTCGGGACGATCATTCGCGTGCGATCGCGCAACCATTTGGATGCTGAAGTTTTCACCCCTTATTATTTCGAGTTCATTTATTTGTTTTGGAAGGTCTTCGCCTTCACCCAAAATGATACCGAATTTGCGGGAGAAACCCTCCAGTGAGTCGCTGTTCCAAATTTCCATAATCTTTTTGTACCTACCGTTATCCATAGCGAATAACAGCATAATTTACATTCTGCGATCTTCGTAGGATAGGTCATCGGTGCAAAAGGCTAACGATCAAGCTTTCACACGCTGGGCGCCCTCGAAAATTTAGAAGTGTTTAGACGAATGAGTAATTTTCTAACCTTTCTATTACTCAATTATTACTGTTAAAAAGTAGCTGTAAGCACTTGATTTCGGTGGCTTTTTAGAGTGACAAGAAAGGACATTACCAAAATTTACTTTTCCCCGTGGGTCAACCAAAAACAGGGGTGTTGCTGGGGAGGGGATACTGACCGGCGCTTCCGCGCAAATTGAGTAACTGTCACCAGTCTTGTCTGACGCTACCTCGATACCGCTGTAGGCCTTGAAGATTGTGGAGCGAGTGAAGCGAATCGAACCCTCGCTTTCAGCTTGGGAAGCTCAATGACCCCAAGGAGAACTAGCGTCCACAAAGTGTCCACACCCAATGAATACAGATTCGGAACATAAAGGAAATCGCTTCGGGAAACCTTTGATTCCCGTGTGAACCCCGAGACGATGGGGCATCGGAGATAATGGTGAGCCATTTCCGCGTGTAAACCCTGCACACGAAAGCCGATGTACAAAGAAGGGCAGCTGAAAAGCTGCCCTTCTTTTTTGCCCTGAAATTGCCAACTTCAGAAACTGGATGACGAGTTCTGAAACGCAATTACACACGGTTGGTCATGGGTGTTTAAGGACACGCGGTGATACGTCCCGAAGCCCACAAAACCTTGCGCCGTTGCCTACGGCTACGCCAGAATCCGCCGGCTTGTGCGCCTTGGTCTGGCTGCGTAGTTTGATTGCGTCACTGATTTCCAGTGACCGGGCTTAGCGGCTCGGCAAGCATTTCACGGTTGTACAAGTACGATCCAGTCAGGCACTCGCCTGCACTTGATGGTGGCTGTGCGCATGGCATCTTCGGATGCGCCGGGTTGAGATGCTTACCGGACCGCTAACTTGCGCACAGCTGCCTCCCTTTTGCTTAGCGGTAAAATGGACGCGGCCTCATCCGAGGTAAGCATCAATGTTCAAGGTAACGCCAAACCCACCGCTCACCGAACCCACAATCATCCCTGATCCGGCATCCCCCTACGAATGCCCCGGCTCGAAACGCTTCAACGAAGCCGCCGAACGCGCCCTCGATTATCACCTGGGCCCACTCAGCGCCCACATCATGGCCGCGCCCTACAGACCCAACACCCTCTATCAGGCTCACCCCGAAGCCGACACCGAATCCCTGCTGGTGGACGCCAGCGAATCCCTCGGCTCCGCCACCGTCATGCTCAACAATCATGTGGCACTGGTCGAGGGCAGCCACCGCAAAACCCTGCAAGGCATCGCCCAAATCGTGATGATCGCTGAAATGGCCGTTAACCGAGCGCTGGACAAGGTCGTGCCGACGGACTGATGCGGGAGGTGGCGAGTGCGGTGCACTCGCCATTTTTTTGCTGATCCGAAAACCATCCCTCCCTCTTCCACAGTGTGGTGAGGGAAGGAAATGCAGCTAGGTCAAATCACTCACCGCGTCCCCCGCTGCCGCAACGCCGACGGCATGAAATACGAATCCTCCGGCACCGGTTGCGAGAAGTCGACGGTCGAGGCCTCTTCGTTATCCAGGTTCTGCACGTAGTACCGACGGGCCTGCAAGTCGTGGAAGACGTCGAGTGCGCTCCAGGTGGTTGGCAAGTCGTAGAAGTTTTTCAGGTAGGCCATCGACACGCGCCACAGCTCTCCTCGCCCGTCGTATTGATCCACCAGGGCGGCGCCCCAGCTGTCTTCGTCGAGGAACAGCACGCGTTTGGAATAGATATGCCGAGCCCCTGGCTTGAGTGTGCCTTCGACCACCCAGACCCGGTGCAGCTCGTAGCGGGTGTATTGCGGGTTGAGGTGGCCGGGGGTGAGCAGTTGGGCGTATTTCACGTCGGGGCTGCCGACTTTGTAGTTGTTGTAGGGGATGTAGATTTCCTGTTTGCCTTTGAGCTTCCAGTCGAAGCGGTCCGGTGAGCCGTTGAACAGGTCGGTGTCGTCTGCGGTGCGCAGGCCATCGGAGGAGGCGATCGGCGTGTCGTAGGCGAGGTTCGGTGCGCGGCGGACGCGGCGTTGGCCGGCGTCATAGATCCAGGCCTGGCGGGCGTCCTTGAGCTGGTCCAGTGTCTCGTGCACCAGCGCGGCACCACCGGCGAGGCGCGCCGGGCTTTTCACGAAGGCGAGGTAGTAGAACAGGATGTTTTTCAGGTCGGCGAACTGGCCGCCCGGGCGGTAGTAGTTGAAGAAACCTTCCTGCTGCGAAGTCACCAGCGCGAAGCTGCCGTTGCGCTGCACCGGCGCTTCGGAGGCGCGGCGGACCACGTAGATGCCGCGATAGCGGGTGATGTGATTCCACAGCACTTCGACCCCGTCCTTGGGCACCGGAAACGGCACGCCGCCGTAGGCATCAGCGAACCCGCTGCCGCCCTCCAGCAGTTTGGCCGAGGTCGCATTCTTCAGGGTGTTGTCATACAGCCACTGCGGAGCCGAACCGGATCGGCGCGAGGGGTAGACCGGCATCTGGAAGGTGTCAGGGTAGCTGTTGAACAGGGCGATCTGACCGGGGCTGAGATGCGCCTTGTACTGGTCGAGGTTGGCCTTGGTGATGGTGAACAGCGGTTTGTCCGCCGCGTACGGATCGGGGTGATGCTGGCCGGGCTTGTAGCCGGTCGGCGCCTGGGTGATGCCGCCAGTCCAGGCCGGGATGGTGCCGGCAGCGTTGCCGGCGCGCTCGGCGCCCATGGGGGTCAGCGAGGTTTTCAGTTGTTCGGCTTGCTGGGGCGAGATGGCGGCCAGCGTACTTGCAGCGGTCAAACTCAAAAGCAACGCCAGTGTGGTCTTGGTCAGTCGTGATGCAGGAAACATGTTCGTTCTCCGAATTCAAAAACCTGTGGGCTCACAAGAAATACTTGAGGTTGAAACCGACGTTGTCGCGGTCGCGAATACCGTTGTTCTGCCCGCCGCCCCAGAACTCGGTGTATTGCAGTTCGGCTTCGAGCTTGTTCTGGTAGTTGGCCTTGACCCCCAGCGTGTAGGCCTTGCGACCCTCGATGGCATTGCCGGCCTGGTAGCTGTTGCCCTTGAAGTCGTCCTTGTAGACGACGTAGGGCGAGACGTTGATCCCGGCGTACACGTCGTTCCAGGTACCGTTGAACATCACCGTGTAGCTGTAGGAATTGCGGTTGACCTGATCGTCGCGATCACCGCCGGACACGTACGAAGTGTTGCCGGTGCCGGCGTAGTAACGGGTGCTGCCGTCGTAGGCGGTGTATTGCAGGCTGCTGCCGCGCAGGTGCTCGGAGGCCAGTTCGAAGATGCCGAACATCGAGTCGAACGACAGCGTCGGACCGAAGTTGTAGATGCTGCCCAGCGAGGTGTTGAACGCTTCCACCCGCTCGGCGTTGTTGATCTGGCTGTCGAGGGTGACCATTTGCCCGCCGACGTTGATGGTCTTGCCGGACACTGCTGCGGCAGCACCGTTGGCCAGATCGCCGATCAGGTCGTTGGTGGCTGCGACGCCGATGGGCAGGTTCGGTCGATAGGCCACTTCACCGAACACCGAGGCATTGCCCAGCGTGGTGTTGAAGCTGAAACCGTACATGCGGATATCTTCGGCATACCGCCGATGGGCCTGGATGTTGCCCATCACATCGGCAGTTGCCAGCCCGTTGGCGAGGGCCCCGGCCTGACTGCCGGCGACGCTGGAGAGCATGTTGGTCAGGGCATTCATGTCGATGCCCTTGTAGCCACCGAGGTCGGCGGCGATGGTCGGTTCCTTGGCGTGGTAGTTGACCATGTACAAGCCGAATTCGGTGCTGTTGAGCTCTTCGGCGATGTAGCGAAAGGCGAAGCCGAACTGACCGTCGTTGCGCGCGTTGTAGTCCTTGCCGATCGACGCCACCTTGAGGGTGTTGCCGTAGGCCGGGGTCACGCCGTTGGCGTAGAGGCCGGTGGACTTCAGCGCCGGGCCGAGCAACGGGTTGTTGCCCAGTGCGCTGTAGAGGCCGATGACGTTTCCGAACCCCGGCACCGGCGTATCGAGGGCGGTGCCGCTGAAGTTGTTGTAGGCCGTGTTGCCGCCGTCGGCGAACAGGTCGGTCTGCGAATAGAACGTGCCGACCGGATCGATGCGGGTTTCTTTCCAGTTGGTCTGGTAGAAGCTCTCCATCGTCAGGCTGTCGGTCAGGCCGATGTTGAAGCTGACCGCCTCTACGGGCATCAGCACTTCCTTGACCTCGGCGCCGGGCAAGCGGTACTTGGCGGCGTCCACCGGGTTGGTGGTGTTGATCCCGCCGCGATAGAAAATCCCCTCGCCCCAGTTGAATACCTGACGCCCCACCCGCGCCGTGACAGGCATTTGCGCAACGTCCCAACTGCCGTGGACATAGGCGTCGAGCATCTCGATCCGGCTGCCGGCGATGTCGCGGGTCTGGCTGGTGAAACGGTCGTCCTGGGGATAACTCTGGCTCGGCTGCGACGGGCTGTTGTTGTGGTAGTAGTCGTTGCGCTTGTCCATCAACTGGGTGTCGTAGAACGCGGTGCCGCGCAGGAACATCCCGTAGTTCTGGTAGTTGGCTTCCAGCTCCGAGGTGATCTTGTACACCTCGGAAACCAGCCCGGTGTCGAAGTTGCGATTGCCGTCGTTGGTGTTGACGTCATCGTTGTTCTTGTCCCGGCCCTGCACCCGCCACAAGCGGCCATAGGACAAGGTCGTGTCGAGCGAGCCGGTGACCTGATTGTCCAGCACGCTGAACTCGGCGGCCTGCACCGCGTCGACTGCGCAGAGTTGCAGCAGCCCTGCCAAACCGACACCGGGGAGCGCTACGCCAGACAGGCGCAATCGAGTGTTGATCATCTGTTCCTCCTTCCCTGTTCTTATTGTTGTGTGTTGCCGCGATGCTTATGGCGCCAGCCCCGCACGGACATAAATCCGGCTGTGGGCGCCGAAATGGCCGAGCAATTTGAGCAATTGCCGATTGAGTTCCGGGTGCTCGAAGGTCTCGCGCTGCAACTGATTGCCCGCGCTGAAATCGCTGGTGACCGGCGCCGTTTCCAGCCACTGGCCGATGGCTTCATCGAAGGCGGCGGAGTCGTCGACGGACTCGGCACTCACCACTTCACGCAGATAGTCCACGGAGTACGGCGGGTAATGCGCGTCCCCGGTGGCATCGGCGTAGGCGTCGAGCATCGGATGTGGCTGACCGGCACGCAGCACGCGGCGCAGCCAGGTCGACTGGTATTTCTCGACTTCCATGTGGCGGGTCGCGACCCGTTCGATGGACGCCTGTTTGTCGTCTGTAAAACCCGCCAGCGCCTTGCCCTCCAGCAGCAGAAGACTTGGCAGCTCGACGCCGGGCAGCGGCTTGGCGTGATACGGCTGGGTCAGGTCCTGAACGTGGTGCAGGCCCCAACCGAGAAAGCGATAACCCCAGTAAGGATGGCCGCTGGCAAACGCCAGTCGCGCCAGCCCCATGTATTGATACGCGCGCCAGTCCGGCCAGCTGCGCTCAAGAAATCCGGCAGCCGCATACACCACTGGGCTCTCATGAAAAAAGCCCATGTGGAACGGTGCCTGGGAGCTGTACTGGAAGCGCGCATCGCCAAACGGCTGCGGGCCGAAGCCGTACAACGCGGCGACTTCACCGGGGTTGTCGCTGAACAGATTGATGTCGTGCCCGTAATCCGGCTCATCGGCGGCACTGGCCAGCACGGCCAGGGGTGCGACTTTTTCGTGATCGGCCACGCGAATGAAACGCTGGCGATTCCACGGTGAAAGCGTCTGCTCGACCATGACCTGATCGGCCTGCAGATGCTCGCGCTCCGGCAGGTCTTTGCCCGGCAGCGGCTGGATGACCATCGCCAGATGAATCTGCGGATTGATCCGCAGCGCGGTGAGGAAGTCGTGGCGCAGATTGTCGCTCGGCTCGACGGGCAACTTGAGGTTGTCGGGGCGCGGCGGGTATTGCTTGAAGTGTTCGCGGGCGAAGCCTTCCTGCTCATCGAGCAACGCGACGATGGCCGGGTATTGCTCGGAGAGAAACTGCTCCAGCGGTTCAACCTCGACGGGCGGCGCATCGCGCAACGCCGGCAGGTCCTGCAACGCCAGGTAGCTGCCTACCGTATGATTCGACCAGCCCCACGCCGTCGGGGCTATTGCGCAAAGCAGCAGGAGGGAGATCAGCTTCATTGCTTCTGGTTCTTGTTATGTGTGCCGTGGGGATCGAGCCTAACAACCGACCCCGCCCCTGACACTGTCCGATCTCACCAGAAAAGTTCTCCGATAGCGCCACATGCGCTGTTCTTTCAGGCCGGGTAACCGGTGATCTTGCGGATGCTCTGGTACAACGGTTTGAGCTGCCGATACATGCGCAGATAAACGTCCTTGTACAGTCGCTCGTAGACCTGCTGCGCCTCGGGTTGCGGCTGGAACACCGCGCCGACCCGGGTCATCGCCGCTATTGCCGTGGGGAAATCCGCGTGCAGCCCCAGCCCCACCGCGCAGCAAATCGCCGCGCCCAGACCGGACGCTTCATAGACGTGCGGACGCTCCGCCGGCAGGCCGAAGATGTTCGCCGTGAGTTGCATCGCCGCATCACTTTGCGAGCCACCGCCGGCGACTCGCAGACGCGTGACAGAGATCTTCGAGCGCTTCTCGATTTTCTCCATGCCCTGACGCAACGCATACGCAAGACCTTCAAGGATCGCCCGGTAAATGTGCGCACGGGTATGCACGTCGCCGAAGCCGATCATCGCGCCTTTGGCCTCCACACCCGGCTCGCGAATCCCCGGCGACCAGTACGGTTGCAGCATCAACCCCATCGAGCCCGGCGGCACCGCATCGACCAGCGCATCGAACAGTTGTTCAGGCTCGATACCCTGCTCCTTGGCCTGCTGCATTTCCCGCAGGCCGAACTCGTTCTTGAACCAGCTGACCATCCAGTAGCCGCGATAAATCATCACCTCGCAGTTGTACTGATCCGGCACCGCCGACGGGTACGGCGGAATCAACGGGACGATTTCCAGATAGCGCGAGCGGGTGCTGGTGATCGTCGCCGTGGTGCCGTAGGACAGGCACACCGTGCCCGAATCGACGACTCCGGAACCGAGCACTTCACAGGCCTTGTCGGCCCCCGCCGCGATCAGCGGAATGCCTTCGGGAATGCCGGTGTGGCGACTCGCTTCGGCGCTGATATGGCCGAGGGTTTCACCGGGTTTGTGCAAGGTCGGCAACTGCTCGGGACGCACCGCCAGCGCCTGCCATTTCCAGTCACGCGGCGCGGCCCAGCGCAGGCGTTTGAAGTCGAACGGCAGGTAACCGACGCAACAGCCCACCGAGTCGACGAAGCGCCCGCACAGGCGATGCGTGAGAAACCCCGAGAGCAGCAGAAACTTGTCGGTCGCCGCCCACACGTCAGGCTGATGGCGAGCGATCCAGTTGGCTTCGGCCTGGGCGCGAAAGTAATCCACGGTGGCCTGCGCGCCGGCCAGTTTGAACAGCCAGCCCCACGGTCCCTTGATCCCGCCTTCGACTTCGCTCTGGCGCTGATCGAGCCAGAGAATCGCCGGGCGCAACGGTTTGCCCTGGGCATCGACGTTGATCACCGTGCCGCGCTGGGTGGTCAGGGAAACGCCGGCAATCTGCGAACGATCGATGCCGGTTTGCGCCCACACCTGCTGGCAGGCCTCGCCCATTTTCGCCCAGTAATAATCCGGATCCTGCTCGGCCCAGCCCGGCTGCGTCGAGTAATAGGCCTGCAATTCAACCTTGCCCTTGCCGAGCAGGTTGCCCTGCAAATCGAAGAGCAGCGCGCGCACGCTCTGGGTGCCATTGTCGATGGCCAGCAGGTAACGCTTGTTCGGGTGGTTATCCATGGAGCTCTCTTCGAGGGGCATCACTGCGCGATTTCCGGCAGGCCGTGATGGCGTTGCCATAACGCCTGGTAGCGTTGCTGTTCCTGTTGCCAGTGTTCGTCGTCCCAGCCCAGTCGCGGCTGGCAGAGTTGGCGAATGACCGGGAAATACTCCGCGCCGCCACGGGGCAGCAACAGGCCCAGACGGGTTCGGCGCAGCAGCAGGTCATCCAGGTGCAGGACCATTTCCGCTTCGCAGGCGAAGGCCAGTTCCGCCCACAAGGTGTCGGTGGCGCCGACGGTGTCGTGGCCCAGTTCGGCGAGCTGTTGCGCCAGCCTCGGCAAATCACGGCCATGTCGCCCGGCCAGACGTCGCCACTGACCGGGGCTGAGGCCGGGGATTGTCAGTGGCGGCACGGCGGCAAATACCGGCGCGGCATCGTCATCGAAGGAACGGCCGAGCATGTCGGCGCACGCCTTGAGCACTTCGATGGCTTGCGGGCGGAACGTCGTGAGTTTGCCACCGGCCAACGTGACGCAGCCTGGCTCCTGCCACAGCACATGTTCACGGGTTTCGTTCGACGGTTTGTCTTGATGCTCACCCGCCGCACTGCCCACCACCGGGCGCACGCCCGACCAGGTTGAAAGTACGTCGGCCGCTGTCACCTCAGCGCCGGGAAACTGCTGTCGGCAGGCGGCCAGCAGATAGTCCAGTTCTTCGCCGCTGATGCTCGCGCTCTGATCCAGATTCTCGCGATGATCGAGGTCCGTGGTGCCGACCACCGTGGCACCCTCCCACGGGAAAACGAACACAGGACGCCGATCCTGCTCGTGCATAAACGTAAAGGCCTGCGCCACCGGCAAGCGCCAGCCCGGCAGCAACAGATGACTGCCGCGCAACGGGCGCAACTGGCGCGGTGCTTCGGGTGGACGCAAGCGTTCGGCCCAGGCGCCAGTGGCCACCGCCAGCACACCACATCGTAATTGCAGCGACGAGCCGGCCTCGCAATCTTCGACCTGAACCCCGCACACCCGCCCGTTTTCACGCAGCACATGTTCGACACGCACGCCGTTGAGCACCACCGCGCCGTCGGCCCGTGCTTCGCTCAACACGCGCATTACCAGCCGCGCGTCATCGGTCAGCGCATCGACAAAACAGGTGCCGCCGAGCAGGTCATTTTCTTTTACTCCCGGAGCCAGATAACGCAGTTGCTGCGCGTCATGGAAACGATGATCTCGGCGCCCGGCCAATGCGTCATAAATCGACAACAGACCACCCAGTACCCGAGGCCCGGGAAAACCACCGCGATAGTGCGGCATCATGAAGCTCATCGGCTCCACCAGCCCCGGCGCTTCGTCGAGCAGACGCTGGCGTTCGCGCACCGAATCGCGTGTCAGTCGCCACTGACCCTTGGCGATATAACGCAAACCGCCATGGACCATTTTCGAGGATCGGCTGGAGGTGCCCCAGGCGAAATCACGCTGCTCCAGCAGCAGGCAACGCCAGCCACGGCGCGCGGCTTCACGCAGGATTCCGGCACCGCTGATGCCGCCGCCGATCACGATCAGGTCCCAGGTTTCACCCGCCAGTGTCGGCAGGACCTGCTGGCGCCATTCGGCGTTCCAGTCCGCGCTCATGGCGGTCACTCCTGCAACAGCGTGCCGGGGTTCAGGCGCCCGGCCGGGTCGAAGTGCCGGCTCAGCGCCTGCAAGGTGTCCATCGCCAGCTCGCCCTTTTCGCGCAGCAGGTACGGCGCGTGATCCTTGCCCACGCCGTGCTGGTGGCTGATGGTGCCGTGGTTGTCGACGATGGTCTGGCTGGCCGCGTGCTTGAGGGCCTTCCAGCGGGCCAGCGTCGCGGGATAGTCCGCCGCCGGGCGAAACACGTAGGTGGTGTAGATGCTCGAGCCTTCGCCGTAGACGTGGGACAGATGCGTGAACACATGCACCCGCTCTCCTTCAGCCGCGAGAGCATCGCGCAGGCTGTTTTCGATCAGGTTGAGCAGGTTGTCGACGTTGCTCCAGTCGGTGGCGGTTTCGAGAGTGTCGACCACATAACCGGCGTTCCACAGGTTCTCTCGCAGATACGGAAAACGGAAGCGGTTCTGCGCCCACTTCTTGCCGAGCAGTGTGCCGGTGAACACACCGCCAAATGCCTTCAGATGCTGACGGGCCTGGCTCAGGGACAGCGCATTCTGCCGGCGATTGCCGGTCACCCCGAAGGTCAGCAGGCACTTGCCCTGCCCCGCACCGCGCAGGTTCAGATACTTTTCCAGCCAGGCGATCTGCTGCGGATGGCCGGCCAGCGCCAGTTGGGTTTCGGTCTCCACCGCGTTGGAAAGACGCAGCATCGACAGCGGCACCCGCGCTTGCGCCAGTTGCTGAATGGCTTGCAGCGCCTTGCTCCAGCTGGGCAGAAACACGCCGTAGAAACGCTCATCGGCCGGCAGCGCACTGACCCGCACCTTGACTTCGGAAATGATCCCGAAACGCCCCTCGCAACCCAACACCACTTCGCGCAGATCAGGGCCAGCAGCCGAGGCCGGGAAGGTCGGGATTTGCAGGGGCCCGGCAAAGGTTTCCAGCGTCCCGCCGGCAAACAGTTGCTCGATCCGCCCATAACGCAGCGATTGCTGACCACTGGAACGACTGGCCACCCAGCCGCCCAGCGTCGACAACTCCCACGACTGCGGGAAATGCCCCAGCGTGTAGCCACGGGCGCGCAGCTGACTTTCCACCTGTGGGCCACTGGCGCCGGGGCCGAAAGTCGCCAACAGGCTTTGTTCATCGAGGTCGAGCAGGCGATTCATCCGCGCCAGAGACACCGTCACCACGGGCCGCGCAGAGTCGGGCGGATTGATGTGCCCGGCCACCGACGTGCCGCCGCCGTAGGGGATCAGGCACAGGTCCTGTGCCTGGGCGAGCGCCAGCAACTGGCGGATGTGTTCAGCGGTTTCCGGGAACGCCACGGCGTCGGGATAGTTACCCAACGCCCCTTCGCGCAATGCCAGCCAGTCCGGCAGGCTCTGCCCCCGGGCGTGCAGCAGACGGTCATGGGCATCGATGCTGTACAGCGCGTGTTCCGCCAGCCGCGACACCGGTACGCGGGCCAGCGCCGCTTCAAGCGTTGCATCGGGCAGCGCTCGGCCCTCCCCCAGTCGCTCATTGAGAAAACTTGCGCCCTGGGCCGGCAGTTCGACCACCGTGGTTGCATCTCCCCAGCCGTTCCAGCGTCGCATGCGTGTGTCCTTCTGTGCAGTCTGATCAGTGAGATTTCAGGCCCTCATACTAGTCAGCCGGCCGAAAGTGTCACGGTCGCATCCGGCCAGTTCGAGTAGCCAATTGAGTCAAACGTCGCGCAAGCGTCAGCC
Source organism: Pseudomonas sp. GW821-FHT11G12 (assembly GCF_058808055.1). Lineage (NCBI taxonomy): Bacteria > Pseudomonadati > Pseudomonadota > Gammaproteobacteria > Pseudomonadales > Pseudomonadaceae > Pseudomonas > Pseudomonas sp. GW821-FHT11G12. Next base: position 47,065 of record NZ_JBXARH010000006.1, on the reverse strand, counting down.
ATTTACTTTAGTCGTGGATTCAAATTACCTTTCAGGGCGCTCATCCGCCCACGGCGGCCTCGATCAAGGGAATACGGTCATGCAATCGCTCGGCTTTACCTCCGTTCCGCCGCTGCTCAAGTACCTGCGCCATGCCGAACACCTGGGCATGGCCATCGAGCCTGCGTTGGCGGCGGCCGGGTTGCAGGCGCAACAGTTGAGCGACAACAGCCTGCGCCTGCCGGGTGAAACCCATGAGCGATTGCTCGATTACTTTTGCGAACACTCGGGCGATCCGCTGTTCGGCCTCAACGCCGCGAATTTCGTGCTGCCCAACTCCTGGAGCGTGCTGGGCTACATCACCATGAACTGCGCGACACTGGGCGACGCCATGAGCCGCATCATGCCGTTCGAAAAACTGGTGGGCGACATGGGCGTCAGCCGCGCCGAGGTGCAGGACAGCCACGTGCACCTGATCTGGAGCTGCCGCTTTGAGCGCCCGCGGATTCGCCGGCACCTGGTGGAAAACGTGCTCGGCTCCTGGCTGCAATATGCACGCTGGATCGCTGACACCCAATTGTCGCCGGCCGCTGTGTGGCTGGAGCACTCAATCCCGGCGGACACAACGCTGGCGCAGTACAAGCAGTTTTTCGAATGCCCGGTGCTGTTCGATCAGCCCTATTCCGCGCTGATCGTGCCGCTACCGTATTTGCAGTTGCCGTTGCGTCAGGCCGATGCGCATTTGCTGCGCACGCTGGAAGAGCACGCGCAGAGCCTGATGGCGACGCTGGAGGATGCGTCGCTTGAGCAACGGGTCAAAAGCATCCTGCGCCAGTTGCTCAAGGAAGGCCTGCCGCGCAAGGAACAGGTGGCCGAGCATCTCGCCGTGTCCGTGCGCACGCTGCAACGCCAGTTGCATCAGGCCGGCACCTCGTATCAGCAGATCCTCGATGACTTGCGCCAGGAACTGGCCGAGCATTATCTGTTGAACAGTACGTTGCCGATTCAGGACATCGCCCAGTATCTGGGCTTCACCGAACCGCGCTCCTTTCACCGCACATTCAAGAGCCGACGCGGGATGCCGCCCGGCGAGTTTCGCCAGACTCACCGGGTATCGAACGACAGTTAGAGACTGATCGCGTTGGTGAACACCAGGCGATTGCCGAACGGATCGGCGATGGTCATGTCCTGACTGCCCCACGGCATGGCCTGAATGTCTGGGTGCGAGAACTTGTAGTTTTTGGCCAGCAGTTGCTGCTGGAACGCCTCAAGTTCATCGGTCTCAATCCGCAGGGCCGAACCCGGTGTTGCATCGCCGTGATGTTCGGACAGGTGCAGCACACACTCGCCCCGGGAGACTTGCAGGTACAACGGGAAACCGGGTTCGAAACGATGCTGCCAATCGATCTTGAAACCGAGGAAGTCGACATAGAACTCCAAGGCCTTGGCTTCATCGAAAATCCGCAGGATCGGGGTGGTTTTGCCGAAGCTCATGGGGTGCTCCCTGACTGATTGGCCCCAGAGTGTAGCCGGGGTGGATGTCAGCAATTCGGCTTGGAGGTGGCTTTCTTTAATTGCAATGTGCCATCACCGTGACACAGTCAGCAAAATTCAACGAAAGCCGTCGCGCAGATCGCCTTGGCGTGCCAGAAAACGCCCCTCGCGTCGGCCATTCGCCTGACCGTCCTTGTAGCTCAGCACGCCGTTGATCCACACGCCATCGATGCCTTGCGCGGCACGTTGCGGGTCGGTGAAGTCCGCCACGTCATGCACGGTTGCCGGATCGAACAACACCAGATCCGCCCAGTGTCCTTCGCGAATCTCGCCCCGCTCCTTCAAGCCGAAGCGCGCCGCCGAAAGACCGGTCATCTTGTGCACGGCGGTGTGCAGCGGAAACAGGCCTACATCACGACTGAAATGCCCGAGCACCCGAGGGAAAGCGCCCCACAGGCGCGGATGGGGGAACGGGTCTTCCGGCAGGCCGTCGGAACCGACCATCGACAGCGGATGGGCGAGGATCCGGCGCACGTCGTTCTCGTCCATGCCGTAATACACTGCGCCCGCCGGTTGCAGGCGTTTGGCGGCGTCGAGCAATGGCAGGTTCCATTCGGCGGCGATATCCATGAGATCACGGCCGCCCATGTCCGGATGCGGTGTCGACCAGGTAATGGTGATGCGGTGGGCATCGGTGACCTGCTTCAGATCCAGCGTCGAAGAACTCGCCGCATACGGGTAGCAATCACAGCCGACCGGGTGGGTTTTCGCCGCTTCTTCCAGCGACGCGAGCAACTGCGGGCTGCGTCCCCAGTTGCCTACGCCGGCACACTTGAGGTGGGAAACGATCACCGGCGAACGGGCGTGGCGGCCGATGCGAAAGGCTTCGTCCATGGCCTCCAGCACCGGTTCGAACTCACTGCGCAGATGAGTGGTGTACACGGCGCCGAACGCGTTCAATTCTTCAGTCAGTTGCATGACTTCATCGGTGGATGCCGAAAACGCACTGGCGTAGGCCAGACCTGTGGATAAACCAAGGGCGCCCGCCTCCAGGCTTTCACGCAACTGCTCGCGCATGGCGCTGATTTCATCGTCAGTCGCGGTGCGAAACAGATCATCGAGGTGATTGCTGCGCAGCGCCGTGTGCCCGACCAGTGCCGCGACGTTCAGCGTGGTATTGGCCGCTTCGACCGCCACGCGGTAATCGCTGAAACGTGGATAGACGAATGCGGCGGCAGTGCCGAGCAGGTTCATCGGATCCGGTGGATCGCCCTTGAGACTGACCGGTGCTGCGCTGATGCCGCAGTTGCCGACAATCACCGTGGTCACGCCCTGGCTGAGCTTGGGCAGCATCTGCGGCTGGCGGATCACCACGGTGTCGTCGTGGGTGTGCACGTCGATGAAGCCCGGCGCCAGCACTCGGCCGGCGGCGTCGATTTCATCGGTGGCGCTCACATCGCGCAAGTCACCGATGCGCGCGATGCGGCCATCGAGGATTGCCACGTCAGCGGTATAGCCGGGGCTGTTGCTGCCGTCGATGACCAGGGCGTTGCGAATCAGTGTGTCGTACAGCATGTCAGTCTCCGGCGGCAGCTCGGCGTCAGTGTCTGCCTTTGATCAAATGGTGATCGAATCCTTGTTCGATCAGGTAGCGCCAGGCTACCTCGACTTCCTCGGGAATCACCTGCTCGACCTGAAAGCCCAGCGAAGGGTAAACCATGATCCGGTGCACATCCCCGACCATTTCGTCGATCAGCCCCAGAACCCCGATCAGGTTGCTGACCTCCCCCGGAAAACTGAAGGACGGCGCATCCACCCAAGCCTCAAGCCCTGGCCATTGAACGGGCAAGGTCAACGCCACGCGCCGGATCGAATTCGGTTTGGTCAGGAACGTCGCCCGGCGCACGTCCGGGAACAACGCTCGGGCAAACGCGATGTTCTCGGCGAAGTTGGTGGCACGGGATTCGAGGGTGAACTGGTCCGCCGAAACGCCTTGCACCATGGCCCGTTGCGCAAAAATATCGGCTTCGGTCCGTTCCCACAAATGCTTCGTCCAGTTACCGGTGTTGCCGGTAAACAACAGATGCGGGGCGACGCCTTTTTTCAGCAACTGACAGGCGTAATCGCAGACTCGAAGGTCGTAGGAGCCGCACACCACGATCAGCTCACAATCGCTGTGTTGGCGCCCCGCCCCCAGGAAATTCCACAGGACGGTCGCGTGTCGCAAAGTCGGTGTCATGAGCGTGCGAACCTCTGGGCAAGCTGCCCGCTGATAAACAACCCACCGTCGGCATAGAGGTGTGTATCCACCCCGCCCTGCGAGACCGGGAGCGCCGTGAAATCCGCGTACGTCCGCAGTGCCCCGTGAGCGCTCAGCGTCGGATCGTCGCCGATACCGATGCACAGCGCGCCGCTGCTGACCGCCGACTGCACGCCGCTGACGGAATCTTCGAAGACCAGGCATTCATCGCTCTGACGCTCCAGTCGGGCGGCGGCCAGGCGATAAGGATCGGGAGCCGGTTTGCCACTGCGCACATCGTCGCGGCAGATGATGCAGTCGAAAACCGACGTCAGGTCGTGTTGCTGCAAGACGTGGTCGACTCGCGCTCGCCAACTGCTGGTCACCAGCGCCAGCGGCACGCGCCCATTCAATTGGGCGATGAACGCAGCGACGCCCGGCACCAGCGAACAGATCGAAACCTCTTCGATGGCGTCGACTTCTTGCTTGATGGCCACGCGCGTCTGTTCGTCAAACCGGCCAAACAGGGCCTGCAGGGTGTAACCGCCCGGGCGGCCGTGAATATGGTCGTCGATGAAGGCCTGATCGACTGTCACACCGTAGTTGCGCGCCACCGTGGTCCAGGCGAACTCGATGACCTCGCGAGACTGGATAAGCACGCCGTCCATATCAAAGCAGACGGCTGTAAACGTTCGTTGTGTCATCGGTTGCACTTCGCATTTTCTGGTGAGCAATGAATGCCAGCACGGTTCCCATCAGGGCAAACAGCGCCATGACATACCAGGACCATTGTGGCTGCGTCTCGTACAGATACCCGGCAAAGGGTGTGGCCAGCCCCATGGGCAAGGCAACCGCCAGCGAGTAATAGACACCCTGGGTAAACACCTGGATATCTGGCGGGGCGTGATCGCGAATGCAGCGCATGATCGCCGAGTGATACGCCGCGAAACTCAAGGCGTGCAGGCATTGCCCCAGCAGGATCACCGGCACCGCATCGCTGTCGGAAAACAACGCCCAGCGCGCCGCCGCACAGACACTGGAAAACATCACGATGGGCAACGGCGAACAGAACGACAGGACCTTGTTGGAGAACGCGAAATAAGTGATTTCCGCGATCACCGCCACTGACCAGAACACCCCGATGGCGGTTGAAGAATAGCCCTTCACGCCCCAGCCAATCGACGCCGTGGAAAAGTACAGGGTGTGACTCAGTTGAATGAAGCTGGCGGCGGCAATCGCGATCAGCAGACTTTTTTGCGCGAACAGCGCTTTCCAGTCCGGTCGTTCAAGGGTGCGACTGACCGGTTCCAGATGGGCACGGGAGACCTGACGCTTCAGCCACAGGCACGCCAGCGCGGTGAGCAACATGCACGCGGCAATCACCACCGGCACCCATGACTGGCTGTACTGCGCAAACAACAGGCCGCCGAGGGTCGAAGTCAGGATAAATGCTGAAGAGCCCACCGCACGGACCCAGCCGTAGTTCTGCAGGGCTTGCTTGTCACGCTTGAGCAGATAGGACTCGGACAGCGGCAACACCACCATCCACAGCCCGCCAAACAGGATGCTCAGGCACACGAATCCCCACAGGTGCACCGGCATGAAATAGAACAGCAACGTACACAACGCTGCCGAGAAACCGAGAAACGCCGCGAGCCGCAATTGGTCCACGCGCCAATCGGCCACGTAAGTGATCAACACTCCGGTCACGACTTGGGGCCAATAGACCGCCGCGATCAGCAGGCCAATCTGGCTGGCGCTGAAACCCAGCGAATTCAGCCAGGTCGGCCAGAACGGATAGATGATCCCTTCTGCCGCAAAGAACCCGAAAAAGATCAGATACATGGGTCAACCATACGCTCGATACTCCTGAGCAGGGCTCCAGCGGAGCCCTGTAACCATCCATCCATTATTCGAAGCGTTGTTGGGTGAAGCTGTTTTTGCCTTTGCGCCAGACAATCAGTGATTCACTCATCACCACCAGATCGACCATCCCTTCTTTCAACGCATCCAGTGCATCCTGAGGCGAACACACGATCGGCTCTTCGTGCCGGTTGAACGACGTGTTGATCAACGCTGCCTGACCGGTCCGCTCATGCCAGGCATTCAACAGACGATGCATGAACGCATCGCGCTCCGGGCGAATGATCTGCGGCCGCGCCGTGCCGTCGATGTGCACCACCGCCGGGCTCGCTTCGCTGAACTGCGGATGACAATCGTAGGTCATGGTCATGGTGTCTGCCGCCACTTGATCCTCGTCCCAGCCGATGTAACAGGCCGCCGCCTGTTCGATGGCGGTGACCGGGCCGAAGGGCATGAACTCCGTGCGGTGCATGCGTTTGTTCAGCCAGTCGTTCACTTCGCCATCCTGCGCGTGATAGACGATGCTTCGGTTGCACAGTGAGCGCGGGCCGAACTCCATCTTGCCCTTGAACATGCCCAGCACCTGATTTTCCATCAGTGCGTCGGTCAACACGTCGATGATGTTCGACGGGGTGTGGTAACCGAGTTCAGGGTAGTCGCGATGGATCAGGTTGATGTTCTGCGAAACGCTGCGCGATTCCGGCCCGAGGGTCATCGCCGGGTTCTTGAAGCGGGTGCCGTTCTCCAGGTACGCCGCCCCGACAGCCGCCGCGAGCGCCAGCCCGCCATCGCCCATGCACGGCAGCACATAGACGTTTTTCACGCCGGGAATCTCGCGCAGGCGCTGGTTGAGTTTGACGTTGCCAAATACACCGCCGGCCAGGCACAGGTTGGTACTGCCGCGTTGTTCCAGGTGATGTTTGACGATCGCCACCAGCAAGTCTTCGGAGTGACGCTGCACGGCGGCGGCGATGTCCTCTGGGGTTTCCCGGGAGAAAAGGGTTTCCAGTGATTCGCTGTAGTTGTTGTAGGACGGCACGAACAGGTCGCCGCAACGGGCCTTGATGCGTCCGTCTTCAAAACGGATCATCTGCTGCATCACCCCCAGCAACTTCTGCGGATCGCCAAAAGCAGCCAGGCCCGTGACCTTGCCTTCATGCCGGTTCGGTTTGTAGCCCAGCAAATGGGTGATCCGGCCGTAGAAATAACCCAGGCTGTCGATGCTGGTTTCGCGCTGCAGCACCGTGGTTTCGGTCGGGCTGTACCAGGTCACGGTCAGCGACTGGAAGTCGCCGCGCCCGTCACAGGTCAGGGTCAAGGCTTCATCGAACGGCGAGCAGACATAAGCACCGAGGGCGTGGCATTCATGGTGGTCGATGTAATACGCCTTGCCGGCCAAGCCATTGGCGACAATGTATTGATCGAATTCGGCGCGCTTCTCTCTGTCGTTTCGGACTTCATCGGTGACACGCTGGCGGAACTGCGCCAGGCCTTCGGGGTTGTTCCGGACTTCCTCGACGATTCGGTCGAAATACAACTCAAGGTGTTTATCTGCGTTGAAACCGGCATTCCATCCGTAAGCCACGTAGTCGATATCTTCCAGTGACACGCCAGCCTGGCTCAACACAAACTCGATGGACTTGGCGGGCCAGATCTTGTGGTCCTTGATGCGGGTGAAACGCTCTTCGCTGACCGCCGAGAGAATCTGACCATCGCGTACCAGGCAAGCGCCCGACAAATCGTTATTGGTAATGCCCAAAATGACCATAACTACTCCTTGTTCTTGCCAATTTCGCGGATGAGTGTGCCCACGACCGAAGAGCGCAATGCTCCGGCCAAGGCGCTTGGCGCCGTGTCATGAACCGTGAGGAGGCGAAATCGTCTGGTTCGCCCGGGATATGCCTTTACGTGCAGGCAGCAGAGGTGCGTATTGCCATCGCAAATTCCTTTTGCAAAAAAATTCCACGGGCGTTACCCACCGACCTGGCCTCATGGCCAGACAACCAGTGGGTGCCCGCTATCCTACAAACCGGCCAGCTGCGTTGGCCATGCCTGTGCGGGGATCAGACTAGTAGGAAATTTCTGAACGTCTCGATAAACAGCCGCCTAAAAATCAGATCCCACGTTCATGTCCTGAATTTCCGGGGCACAAAAAAACCTGTGGGAGCACGATGCTCCCACAGGTTTGGCAAGGCCCGGATGCGCGGATGGGCTCACACCATTTCGTTGCGAATCCACTCGACCACTGACGTGCGCTTCGGTACCCAGCCCAGCAGCTCACGGGCGTGTTTGCCGCGTACCCGGCTGTTGGAGCCCAGGCCGTAGTTGGCCATTTCGTAGCCCCACTCTGCTTCGGCGTCTTTCAGCGGCCAGTCTTGTGGCTGGCCCAGATTCAGGGCTTCGGCCATGGCGGTGGTCATGTCGATGAACGACGCTTCGCCGCTTTCGACGAAGTAGAACGTGCCCGGGACGTTTTTGGTCAGCGCCAGCAGGTACAGAGACACCACGTCTTCGATGTGCACGTTGGACCAGATGTTCTGGCCAGTGCCGACGTGACGCACCACGCCGCTTTTGCGCGCCTGTTTCAGCAGGCGCGGCAGTTGCACGCTGTCGCGATTGACGCCCAGGCTGTGGCCGTAGATCAGGGTGTTGCAGATGACGGCCGAGTTCACGCCGTCCTTCGCTGCCGCGAGGATCAGGTTGTCGATGGCCACCCGTGCGGCTTTGTCGACAGTCGGCTCCGGCAGGTTGTCTTCGAAGTAGATGACATCGCTGGATTTGCCGCCCGACGCATCGCCGACGATGCTCGAACCGCTGGTGTGCAGGAACACTTTGTTCGAGCCGCGCAGGGCATCGAGCAAGGCTTCGACCGCGCCGCGATGATCGCTGCTGGCGGCGTTGATCACAGCGTCGGCGGCGCGGGCCTGTTCGGCCAGCAGTGCCTTGTCGTCGAGGGTGCCGATCACCGGGGTAATGCCCAGTGCTTTCAACTCATCGGCCTGCTCGGCACTGCGTACAAGACCGGTGACGGTGTGCCCGGCCTTGACCAGACCGGTAGCGATGGAGCCGCCGATAAAACCGGCAGCGCCGGTGACGAATACGTTCATGGAGAAACTCCCTGCGTGAATAAGTGATGCAACGAGTATCGACCGGCGAGTCCGGTGGAAAAACCCGCCCTCAGCCAATTCACTCTTGCGCAGGAGTCACGAATCAGCCTTTGAAATCGGCGCTGGCGTAAGCCGCCAGTTTGCTCTGGATGAAGTCCAGGAAGCACTGGATCCGCAGCGCCAGTTGCGAGTTGCGGTAGTACACCGCGTTGATCGGTTGGCGATAACCGCTGTTGAATTCCGCCAGCAACACCTTGAGGCGCCCGGCGCGAATGTCGTCGATGGTCATGAAATGCGAAAGGCAGGCAATGCCCTGGCCTTCCAGCGCCAGATGCCGAACCGTCTCGCCGCTGGAGGCGCTGATCGCCGGGGTGATCGGCCAGCGATCACCGTGTACGTAACGCAGCGGCCACTGGTTGAGGCCTTCGTTCTGGGTGAAGCCGAGCAAGGTGTGTTCGCTGAGGTCGGCCACTTCCAGCGGCGCGCCGTGTTTTTCCAGATAGGCGGGACTGGCAACGATCAACAGCGGACTGCAACCGAGCGAGCGGGCATGCAACGTCGAATCGGCGAGGGTGCCGATGCGGATGGCGACGTCGGTGCTTTGTTCCAGCAGGTCAATGATCAAGTCATTGCTGTTGAGTTCGAGCTGGATGTCCGGGTACAGCCGCCGGAATTCGTCGATGTACGGCACGATGGTGTGGAGCATGAACGGCGATGCGGAGTTGATTCGCAGCCGACCGGACGGCGTCTGTTGGCGCGAAGAAAGGCGCTCCTCGAGCTGATCCATCTGGTCGAGGATCAGCTTGGCCTGCTCGAAGAAATACTTGCCCTCCTCGGTCAGGTCCATGCGTCGGGTCGTGCGGTTGATCAGCGTGGTGTCGAGCTTGGCTTCCAGCCGCGACAGCGTGCGGCTGACGGCCGACGGCGTCTGTCCGACCTGCTCGGCGGCGGCGGAGATTGAACCGCATTCGATCACGCAGACGAAAATCTGCAACTCATCGGATCTGGCTTTCACGGGTGTCCTCGAATCGAAAGGCCTGCTGCGCAAGCTCAGGCCTTCGATAGTAGCCGAGCGTCAGGCCTTGAGGCCAAACACCTCGGTCAGATGCTGCTCGTAACGCGCCACATCCGCTTCGATGTTCGGGCGTTTCATCACGTCCACGCAGAGGAAGGTCGGCAGGCCGGTCATGCCGAGAAACTGGTTGGCCTTGTGAAACGGGAAGTAAACCGCGTCCACGCCTTTGGCTTCGAAGAAGTCGGTCGGGTCATCGAACGCCTGCTGCGGCGCGTTCCAGGTCAGCGACAGCATGTATTGCTTGCCGTGGATCAGACCGCCGCTGCCGTACTTCTGCGAGGAGTCGGAACGGGTGCGACCGTCACTGGCGTAGAGGCTGCCGTGGCCTTCGGTGAAGACTTCGTCGAGGTACTTTTTCACGGTCCATGGCGCGCCCATCCACCAGCCCGGCATCTGATAAATGATCACGTCGGCCCAGAGAAATTTGGCGACTTCTTCGGCGATGTCGTAACCCTCGTCGATGAAGGTGGTCTTGACGTCGACACCGCCGCGATCCAGCACGCTCAGCGCCGCTTCGTGCAGGGTGGCGTTGTAGCGACCGTCGGAGTGGGCGAATTTTTTACCGCCGTTGAGCAACAGCACTTTTTTCATGGGACAGCCTCGATCGGATTCCGATGCGCAGCGCAGAGCGCTGGATGGAGAAGGGGAAAAATTGAATGGCGGCAGATTAACGATGCGCCTCGCGCGGAATAAGCCGCGGTTGCGCAAAATTCATTTGAGTAAAACGCACGAATCGAATGCCGATTGTTGCCTTAGGATTGGCCGCCATCTGAATCTGAGGAGTTTTTTACGATGAGCGAACGCCAGGGTTTCATCCTGCACGCCAAGACCCGCCCGGAAAAAGCAGAGGCCTTCGAAGCGTTTTTCCGCGCCTACGTCGAGCCGAGCCGCGCCGAACCGGGCTGCATCGAGTACCACATGCTGCGCGACAAGGAAGATCCGAGCCTGTTCATTTTCTACGAAATCTGGGAAACCCAGGCGCACCTGGACGTGCACTCGAATCTGCCGCACATGCAGCAGTTTCTCGCTCAGCGCATGGAGTATCTGGAGCGGGATTTCGACATCCGTCCGATCGACATGCTCAGCGATTCGTCCGCTAGCCGCTGATCAACAGATGGGCGCCGAGCGCGCCCAGACCGATGAAGAACACTCGCTTGAACAGCACGGCGCTGATGCGCTGGCGCAGCCATTGGCCGAACAGCATGCCGAGCACCGCCGGGATCAGCGCCAGCAACGAGGCGCTCAATTCTGCGCCGCCGAGCGACCCGCGCCAGAGCAATCCACCGGCCAGCGCCAGGGTCGACACGGTGAAGGACAGGCCCAGCGCCTGTACCAGTTCGTCGCGGTTCAAACCCAGTGCCTGCATGTAGGGGACGGCGGGAATCACGAACACGCCGGTGGCCGAAGTGATGACGCCGGTGACCACGCCACACAGCGGTCCCAGCCACGGTTCATGGCGGCGACTGACACTCAGCGTCGGCAGGAACAATCCACTCAGCGCATAGAGCAACAGCGCCGCGCCAAGTCCGCGCACCACCCAATGCCCACCCTCCATGCCGATCCACAAGGTGCCGATCGCCGTGCCGAGGAAGATCGCCAGCAGCATCGGCCACAAGCGTTTCACCAGCCCCTGCAAATGCCCGCCGAACGCCAGTTGCCAGACGTTGGTGAGGGTCGCCGGAATGATCAGCAACGCCGCAGCCTGCGACGGCGCCATAGCCAGACCGAGCAGGCCCATGGCGACAGTGGGCAGGCCGAGACCGATCACACCCTTGATCAGGCCGGCGACGACGAAGGTCGCAATCACCAGCAATGACAGGGCCAGACCGAGGTTTTGATAAAAATCTGCGAGTGCGTTCATAGCGATACTGTGCGCCTGCGCGGATGAGCTGAAAATCTGTCATACACTGAGGCAGCCTCTCTCTCAGCAAGAGCCACGCGTCATGCACTTCGACCTCACCGACCTGCGCCTGTACCTGCACATCCTCGACAGCGGCAACATCACCGCCGGCGCCGCGCGCAGTCATCTGTCGCTGGCGGCGGCCAGTGCGCGGATCCGGGCGATGGAGGCTTCGTTGGGCACCGAGTTTCTTGAGCGCGGGCGCCGTGGTGTCACGCCGACGCCGGCCGGCAAAGCTCTGGCGCAACATGCGCGGGTGTTGCTGCAACAGGCCGACCGCCTGCAGCAGGATCTGGCCGAATACGCCCAAGGCGTCAAAGGCCAGGTGCGTCTGTTGTGCAACACCACGGCGCTCAGCGAATACCTGCCGGAGGTACTGGCGGATTTCCTGCGCGAGCACCCCAACCTCGACATCGATTTGCAGGAGTTGCCCAGCGCTCGCATCACCCATGCCTTGCGCCAGGGCGCGGCGGATCTGGGCATTGTGTCCGACGCGATCGACACCTCCGACTTGCAGACCCGAGCCTTTCGCGATGATCCGCTGGTGCTGATTCTGCCTCTGGAACATCCACTGTCTGATGCGACCGAAGTCAGTTTCAGCGACGCCCTGCGCCATGACTTCGTCGGCCTGCATGCCGACAGCGCACTGGCGGTGTACCTGGAAGAACAGGCCCTGCACAGCGGCTCACGGATGCAGATGCGCATCCGCGCCGATGGTTTCGACGGCGTGATGCGCATGGTGGCCCGGGGCGCCGGCATCGGCATCGTGCCGCTGGCGGCGGTCCAGCGTGCCGCACCGCAGGCCTTCAAGTCCCTGCCGATGAATGAAGCGTGGGCCAGGCGCAAACTGTTGCTGTGCGCCCGGGATTTCTCCACGTTGCCGGCCTATGCCACAGCCTTGCTGCAAGCCTTGGCACTCCCCTGAGATTTATCTTTTCATCTGCAAAATAAGCACAAGGAATAGCTTGCAAGGTACGGATACATACGTACTATATCGCCAGAGCGAACGTGTTGCCCGATACCCGTTTTCGCACAACGACAACGGACAAGGAAGAACGGATCGGCTCCATTAAACCTACATGGAATGAGGTGACGCGATGGTTGATTCAACGGAGTTTCGTAATGCAATGGCGATGCTGGGGAGTGCCGTCACCATCGTCACGACCGATGGCCCTGCGGGGCGTTTCGGCTTTACCGCGTCGGCGGTGTGCAGCGTGACGGATTCACCGCCCACGCTGCTGGTGTGCGTCAATCGCTCGTCGTCCAATCACGAGCATTTCAAGACCAATGGCGTGCTGTGCGTGAACGTCCTGACCGGCGACCACCAGTCGACCTCCGGGGCGTTCGCCAATCGGCAGTTGAGCATGCAGGAGCGTTTTTCCAGCGTGAATTGCCAGACGCTCAAGACCGGATCGCCGGTGATCGAAGAGGCGCTGGTCAGCCTCGATTGCCGGGTCAGCAAGGTCGACGAGGTCGGCACTCACAGCATCTTCTACTGTGAAATCCTCGAGCTGCAGCAACACAGCGAGGCCACGGAAGGCCTGGTCTATTTCAACCGCAGTTACTACCGTCTGAACGACGAACTGCGCCTGGCACCCGAGCAGTGATCCAGACACCCGCCGGCATCGCAGATTGCTAGCCGGCGGGTCATGACAGGGATGTAACCATGCTATTCAATGAAGACAACTTCGCGGATATCGACCTGAACCTGATCATCATTTTCCTGGTGCTGTTCCGCGAACGCAGCGTGTCACGCACGGCCGAACGCCTGCACGTCAAACAACCCGCCATCAGCGGATCGCTGGCACGACTGCGCAAGCGGTTCGATGATCCTCTGTTTCTGCGCTCATCCAGAACCATGCGCCCGACCTCGAAAGCCGAGGAACTGGCGCAGGCCCTGACGCCGGCAATCAAGCAGATCGAAGCGGTCATCCGGCTCTGAACAACTTGCGAAAAAAAACCTGCGGGAGTTCGCTCCCGCAGGTTTCATTTTGTCAGGCCGACTTGAGCGCCTGAGCGTACTCGACCCGTGCCCAGAACGCCGGCAGGAAGCACTCGCAGACCAGCAGCGCAGAACCATTGCGGGTAAAACGCGAACGTCGGGCCAACAACCGTTTGGCCTGCGGCGCGTAGCGATAGGACAGCGCCGCCAACGGTGCGCCGGGGGACAGCAAGGCGCATTGGAAGGGTTCGCGCAGGGTCTGGTCCGACGTGTAGAGAATCTCGGCCAGCGGCCGGCGACCATAGCCGTTCAGATCCGCCCAGTCGCCGTTCAGCGCCGGCATGCTGGTCAGGCTGCGCGCGGTGACGCAGGCCTCGCCATCCAGTTTCATCACCACCTCGCGCACCCAGCCGATGGTCATCGGCGGTACGTTCAGCGCTTGCGCTTCTTCAGGATTGAGCGGGCCATGGGACTGCTCGACCACTTCGATTGAATAGTCGCCCATGGCTTTCAGACGCGGGGTCAGTGCCCCGGGCAAAAACAGCCAGTGATGCTCGGAGCCGGTCAATTCCGACAGGGGTCGCGACGACCAGTAATGACTTGTATCCATACCCGCACACACCTTCCTGGTGATGGTGAATTGATTGGTTGCCGTGGAAGGCCAACCCTTCACCGGCGGTGTCTGTCACTCGGCTCCGTTTTCTTCGGTCACTTCGTGTTTGCTGATCACGCTGATGGTCTGTTCATCGGTCTTGACCGCCGACAGCAGCGAGTCGAGAAGCCCCGGGAAACGCACGTCCATGTCTTCACGACGCAAGGACAGCAGATTTTCCCGGCCGTAGGGGCGTTGCCAAATCAGACCGCTGTCGCGCAGGACCCGCCAGTGGTGAGTCATGGTCGACTTCGATGCGCCCTTGAGGATCCGGCCGCATGGATGTTCCTGGCCATCGGACAACACTTTCAACACGGTCAGGCGTAGCGGGCTTCCCAATGCGTTCAGCACATTTTCCAGAAGGATCTGATCCTGATTGGGATGATTCGGGACGTTCATAGGTAGGTACCCTTGATGATATAGGCGGGAATAATCCGGCTTGTATTCGTCTATACGAGAACAGTAAGACTATACACAAGATGCCTTTTTCCCGCGACAGCCGCCCCGAAGGCGGCGTCCCGAAAAACACTACAGAGCACTGCTCTGTGCCGTCTCCAGCGCGGGGGCCTGGAACCCGCCGCCCAGCGCCGCCATCAACGAAACCGAACTGTCGATGTGCTTGCTGTTGAGGAAGGCCAGACGCATTTCGTCCTGAATCAATTGTTGCTCGATATTCAGGGCATCGAGGAACGTGTCCTCCCCGGCCTTGTAGCGCGACTGCGACAGATCGTAGGACGACTGCGCAATCGAACAGGCATCGCGCTGCACGACGATTTGCTGTTCGAAAGAACGCAACTGCGTCACCGAAATCGCCACCTCATGCAACGCCGAATTCAGCACCCGGTTGTATTGCGCGATAGAGCTGTCGAGTTCAGCGTTGCCGGCCTTCAGATCGGAGCGCAGACGCCCGGCATCGAAGATCGGTAGCGACACCGTCGGCGCCACATTCCAGAACTTGCTGACCCCGGCGAACATCGCATCACCGATCAAGGCATGCGAACCCGCCGCCGCCACCAGGTTGATGTTCGGGTAGAACGTGGTCTTCACCGCCTCGACGTTCTTGGTCTCGGCCTCCACTCGCCAGCGCGCCGCAACGATGTCCGGGCGACGACCGAGCAACTGGGCCGGCAACTGCGCCGGCAATGCCACCACGCTGGCCTGCAGATTCGATGGCCGCTCGAGCGTGTGCGCGCGGTCGACGCCCTTGCCGATCAGCGCCGACAATTGCAGCCGAGCGATTTCGATGTCTTCGTTGGCGCCGATCAGGGTTGATTCCGAACGTGCCTTGAGGCTCTGCACCTGCTTGAGTTGCGACAGGTTGTCGAGCCCCGAGCCGTAGCGCGAATCCGTCAGCTCCACCAATTTGCTCAAGCGTTCCAGATCGCGCTGGTTGAGCTCCGACACCTGCCAGGCGTATGCCAACTGGTTGTAGGCCTTGACCACGTTGGTCGCCAGAATCAGCCGCGACGATTGCAGGTCGACTTCCGCAGCTCGTGCGCTGTTGAGCGCCGATTCCCAGGCGGCACGCTGGCCGCCCCAGAGGTCGAAGGTGTAGCTGAAGTTCACCGCCAGATTGCGTGCGGTGAAGTACTTTTCACCCTCGCCGCTGTAGTCCTCGAAGCGCGACAGCCGACCGCGAGTGACACCCGCCGACGCATCCATTTCCGGGTAACGCTCGGCATCGCGCAGGTCGAGAAATGCGTTGGCCTTGGCGACCCGGGCAGCGACTTCCTGCAAGTCCGGGTTGCTGGCATACGCCTCTTCGATCAACGCGCCCAGACGCGGATCACCCAGCGACGTCCACCAGTCCGCACGCGGCCACTGGGCCGGTGGCAACTTGTCTTTCAGGCTGTCGGACGGCGCATCGCCAACCGCCAGCAATTTGCCCTGATGATCGATCCCGGCGTAGTTCACACAACCCGCCGCCAACAGGATGGCCGCCGCCAGGGGCGCCAGCATCAAACGTGTAATCGAATACATGTCACGTCCTCACAGGATGGGTTGCGGCACACCGGCCGGTTCGGCTTCGGGTGCGTGGCTCGGTTGCTTGATCGAACTGAGCAGCGTGTACACCGACGGCAGAATGAACAGCGTGAACAAGGTACCGATCAGCATCCCCACCACAATCACCAGGCCCAGGCCGAAGCGGCTGTTGGCGCCGGCACCGCTGGCGAACAACAGGGGCGCGAGGCCGACCACCATGGCAGCGGTGGTCATCAGGATCGGCCGCAGACGCACCTGCGCGGCGTGCTGGATCGCTTGCACGCGGTCCATGCCTTGCTGGCGCTGCAACTCATTGGCGAACGCGACCATCAGGATCCCGTGCTTACTGATCAGACCGATCAGCGTGATCAGGCCGATCTGGGTGTAGATGTTCATCGAGGTCATGCCCAGCGCCAGCGGCACCAGGGCCCCGCAGATCGACAGCGGCACGCTGATCAGAATGATGAACGGGTCGCGGAAGCTCTCGTACTGCACGCTCAGCACCAGATAGATGATCACCAGGGCGAGGCCGAAGGTGAACGCCAGGCTGTTGCCTTCCTGCACGTATTGGCGGGCATCGGACTGCCAGTCGAAACTGAAGCCGGCCGGGAAATTTTCCGATTGTTTCTGCAGGAAGCCCACCGCATCACCCAACGTCACGCCCGGCGCCGGAATGGCCTGGAACGTGGCGGAGTTCTGCTGGTTGAACTGGGTCAGGCGATTCGGCTCGACCTTGACGCTGAGGGTGGCCAGCGTCGACAGCGGCACCGGATTGCCCTTCTGATCCTTCACGTAATACAGCTTCAGGGTTTCCGGGGTCAGGCGATCCGCCGACACCGACTGCGGGATCACATCGTAGGAACGACCGTGGAACGAGAACCGGTTGACGTACTTCTCGCCGATCAGGCTGTTGAGCGTCTCGCCGATATCCTGCATGCGGATGCCCAGGGCGTTGGCCTTGGCGCGGTCAACCTGGATTTCCACCACCGGGTTGTTGAAGTCCAGATCGCTGTCGACCACCGCGAACAGACCACTGGCCTGCGCCGCTTTCTTGAGCTGATCCATCACGTTGTACAGCGCCAGATAATCCTGATCGCTGCGGATCACCATCTGCACCGGCAGACCACCGGTGGAGCCCGGCAGCGGCGGCATCTGGAACACGAAAATGCTCGTGCCTTCGATCTGGTTCACCCGTGCCTGCAAGTCAGGCTGGATGGTGTTGGCATCGCGGCCACGCTTTTCCCAGTCCACCAGGTTGATCCCGCCGACGCTGTTGGACAGACCGTCGGAACCGTTCGCCACCCAGTTGCTGTAGCCCTCGGGGATTTCGTTGAAGGTCTTGTACAGCTCGTGTGCGTAGGCTTCGAGGTAATTCAGGTTGGCGTGCTGCGGCGCCTTGATCGCGGTCAGCAGGATGTTCTGGTCTTCCAGCGGCGCCAGTTCGGTCTGCGCCGAGCGATAGAGGAACGGCAGGCTGAAGAAGATCACCAGCGCCACGCTCAGGCTGATCCAGCGACGTGCCAGCGAACCGCCGAGCAGCGCGCCATAACGACGGGACAGGTACTGGAAGAAACGGTCCGCCTTGACCGCCATGAAGCCTTCGCTGGTTTTCGCGTCCAGCAGACGGGTACTCATGATCGGCGACAGGGTCAGGGCGACGATGCCGGAAATCACCACGGCGCCCGCCAGGGTCAGAGCGAACTCCTTGAACAGCGTGCCGGTGAGGCCGCCCATCAGGCCGATCGGCGCGTACACCGCCGCCAGGGTGAAGGTCATCGCCACCACTGGCCCGGCCACTTCACGAGCGCCGATCAGTGCGGCGTCGAACGGCGTCTTGCCCTCTTCGATGTGACGGTGGACGTTTTCCACCACGACGATGGCGTCGTCCACCACCAACCCGATGGCGAGCACCATGGCAAGCAAGGTCAGCAGGTTGAGGCTGAAGCCGAACATCTGCATCAGCATCGCCGCACCGAGCATCGACAGCGGAATGGTCACCAGCGGAATCAGCACGGTGCGGAACGTACCCAGGCACAGGTAGATCACCAGCACCACGATCACCAGCGCCTCGAGCAGGGTGTAGCTCACCTCGTCGATCGACGACTGAATGAAGTGCGCCACTTCGAACGGGATCTGCACGGTCACGCCCGGTGGCAGGGTTTCCTGAATCTGCGGCAGCAATTCGCGCACACGTTTGACGATGACCAGCGGGTTGCCGGTCGGCGCGGCGTCCAGACCGAGGAACAGCGCCGGTACGTCGCTCATTGCACCACTGGTGTCGGTGGAGGCTGCGTTCAGTTCCACAGTGCCGACGTCACGCACACGGATGATGTGGCCATTGTCGTTGCGCAGCACCATGTCGCGGAAGTCTTCAACGCTGTTCAGGTCAGTGTTGACCCGCAGGTTGCTGACCACGTACAGGCCTTTGACCTGGCCTGGTGCTGCCTGGAAGTTGTTGCCTTCGATGGCGGCCGAAACGTCCTGCCCGGTCATGCCGTAGCCGGCCAGACGCTGCGGATCGAGCCACAGGCGCATGGACAGTTTCTGCTCGCCCATGATGTTGATCTTGGCCACGCCTTCGATGCCGGCGAACATCGGCTCGACGACACGGGAGATGTAATCCGACATCTCCGGAATGGTCAGGTTGGAACTGGCGAACGCGACGTAAGCCACGCTGGTGAAACCGCCGGAAGTACGTTCAACCACAGGGTCGTAGGCGTCCTTCGGCAAGCGATATTTGATCTGGTTGACCTTGGCCATGACCTCGGTCAGCGCCGCGATGGAATCACTGTTCAGTGCCATGCGGATCGTCACCTGGCTGCGCCCCTGGGTCGAGGCCGACGACAGATAGTCGATGCCTTCGACCGAGGCCACGGCCTGGCTGATCGGTTGGGTGACGAAGCCTTGCATCAGTTCCGAAGAGGCGCCGGGATACTGGGTCGTGACCGTGATGGTCGACGTTTCCAGCATCGGGTACTGACGGATCGGCAGGTTCATCAGCGCACGCACCCCAAACAGCAGGATCAACGTGCTGACCACCACGGCCAGCACCGGGCGGCGAAGAAAGAGGTCGGTGAAATTCATTTTTCCAGCCCACTGAGTTTAAGAGCAATCGTGTCCGGGACGCCTTCCACCGCCACGCCATCGTGGAGTTTGAGCTGACCGGAAGTCACCACCTGCACACCTTCGATCAAGCCCTTGTCGACCACCGCCCAGCCGTTGCGACGCTCGCCGACTTTGATCGACTCACGCTTGACCTTCTGCACGCCGGTCTCGTCGGTGTAGACCGAGAACACGCTCTCGCCGTAGGCGTTGTAGGTGATCGCGGTTTCCGGAATCAGCAACTCGGCGGTCTGTGGCAGGGTCACCGAGACCCGTGCATACATGCCGGGACGCAGGCGTTTTTGCGTGTCGGTAATGACCGCTTGAACGTTGATGGTGTGGGACTGGTTGATCTGCGGGTCGACCGCAACGATCTTGCCGGCGAAGGTCGCGTCACCCCAGGCATCGACCTTGGCCTGCACGGTCTGGCCCAGTTGTACTTGCGAGCCATCGCGTTCGGCGAGGGTGAAGTTGACGCGCAGCAGGCCCGGATCCGTCAGGGTCGCTACCGCGCTGCCGGCTTGCAGGTACTGGCCCAGATGCGCCTGGCGAATGCCGAGGGTGCCGCCGAACGGCGCACGAATGTGCCGTTGAGCGATCTGCGCCTGCATGCGTTCCATGTCGCCCTTGGCCGCGTCGTATTGAGCGTGGGCACTGTCGAAGGCGCGACGGCTTTCGGCGCCGGTCTTGGCCAGTTCCTGGACACGGGCAAACTGCGCCTTGGCGGATTCGTACTCGCCTTTCAGGCGAACCAGTTCACCTTGCTCGGGTGCGTCGTTGAGCTTGAGCAGCACCTGCCCCGCCTTCACTTCATCACCGGACTCG
The DNA here is from genome assembly GCF_058808055.1 of Pseudomonas sp. GW821-FHT11G12. Classification (NCBI taxonomy): domain Bacteria; kingdom Pseudomonadati; phylum Pseudomonadota; class Gammaproteobacteria; order Pseudomonadales; family Pseudomonadaceae; genus Pseudomonas; species Pseudomonas sp. GW821-FHT11G12. The sequence goes on along the minus strand of NZ_JBXARH010000006.1, from coordinate 26,904 downwards.
AAATCGATGTCCACCACTTTGCCGCTGACTTCGGCCGACACCAGCACCTGACGCTGCGCTTCGAGTTTGCCGATGGCTTCGAGGTAGTAGGTGTACGGTTGTTTCTTGACCACGGCCAGACCGACCCGGGTGCTGGGAATCCGTTGCTCGGCCGCGGCCGGTTGCGGCGACCAGAAACGCCAGCCCAGCGCGGCGGACAGCACCACGACCAGAATAATAAACACCAGCGACTTAATAATATTTCGAGCAAGCATGTGGCACTCCCTTGACTCTTTACTGCGAGCACAAAAGTTTGAGATTTAAGAAAATAAAGGTGCAACTTGAAACGGGCGCGCTATTGATCCCTGTGAACATTCACTGATAACGCGCCCGTTTTATTTATCCGCTATTACGCCGCGGCCAGTACGTTGGTTTTATCCAGGTAATACTTGCCGATACCGTGCAAGTTCAAAGGCGACAGAGTGAAGTGCTTCGAACCGGTATGAATATCGCGGAAGCAACGCTCCAGGAAGTGCGACTTGTAGACGGCTTTGGAACCGGCCATCGAGTAGATCTGGTTGACGGCGTTGACCGAGTTTTCAGTCAACACCGACGCTGCCAGACCGACGCGGGCGCTGACCGGTTCGCCGATGGTTTCACCGCGGTTGATCACCTGATGGATGGCATCTTCAAGCAACAATTGCGCGGTGTGTACCGAGGAGATGGCGCGGCCGGTCTTCTCGAAGATCACCCCTTCCAGGCCCGGGTCGGTGTTGATCGCACGGTCGTTGCGGAAGTGATCCACGGCGGCCCGGGCCACGCCCAGCACGGTGGACATTGCTGCCAGAGTGCCGAACTCGTAGTAGCCGGTGGCGTAGGCACGGGAGCTGCGCGCTTCGGGAGATTTTTTCAGAGTTTCGACGTCCAGCGAGAACGCTTTGTTGACGATGACGTTGGAGCACTGGAAGTGATGGCTGCCGGTGCCGCGCATGCCCAGGGTGTCCCAGGTCGACAGAATGGTGCACTGGCTGGCGGGTACGAAGAACATCCGCACTTCCGGGGTGGTGTTGTTTTCGGTGCCTTTGACGGTGGCGGTGCAGACCAGCCAGTCGGCGTGGGCCGAGCCGCTGGCGAAGGCCCACTTGCCGCTCAGCAGGTAATCGTCACCCATTGGCAGCGCTTCGCCACCGGAGTGGATGGCGCCGATCACGAAACCGTCGCAGTGGTTGTAGATCGCTTCGGAAGTGGCTTCCGGCAGGTAATCCGAGAGGCGCCCCATCGCCACTTGTACCGCCAGCTGCCAGGACAGCGAGGCATCATGCCGGGCAAATTCCAGCACCAGCGCGGAAGTGGTCTGGATATCGACCTGGGAGCCGCCGAACGCCCGGGAGACCGACGTACGGCCAAAACCTTCCTTGAAGAAGCGGGACATCACATCCTTGTGAGTCGCATTGGTCTGCTCGCTGTACTCGCGGTGCTGAACAATCAGCGGATTCAGTGCACGCACCTTCTCGAGCCATTCATTGGATTCGGAGGGAAGGCTGTTCCATTGCATTAGATTTTTCATAACGGCTCCTAGCTATTATTTATTTACGATCAGCAGACGAAAAAACAGACGAACTTTTATTGTTGTTAAACCCCGATAAAAATGTACGTCTACAGTCGTACATTTGACAAGCATTATTCTCAGACTTCTTTCACTTTTCAGTAAAAGGCAAATAGCTGTCCGACAATAATTAACAGCGCAAGATTCCAACCGAACTAGCAAGGCAAGTTACGGCGTTTAAATCCGATTGATTACTTCACGCCGGCACGCCGGTCACTGACCCGCGACAGCGATGCCCAGTCCTGATCGGACTGACCATGGGCCATGCCGTCCAGCAAGTTGTCCTTCAACACGCTGGCAAACGGCAACGGCACCTGGGCAGCCTCCCCGGCCTCCAGCACCAGGCGCACATCCTTGAGGCCCAGCGACAATTTGAAGCCGGCCGGCTCGAATGTCTCATCGGCCATCTGCTTGCCGTAACCCTGATAGACCGGAACGGGAAACAACGTCGAAGTGATCATGTCGATGAACGCCGCACGGCTGATGCCGTAGCCACCGGCCAGGGTCGAGGCTTCGGCCAGGGACTCGATCGCCGAGGCGACCATCAGGTTGGCCGACAGTTTGGCGGCGCACGCCACGTCGGCGGCTTCACCGAAGTGCCAGGTCTTGCGCCCCAGCACATCGAACAGCGGCTGCACCCGGACCAGTGCTTCGGCAGGCCCGGAGGCGAGAATATTCAGATTGCCGGCCGCCGCCACATCGACCCGCCCCAGCACCGGTGCCGACACGTAACCGACGCCGCGCGCCTCGTGCAGGGCCGCCAACTCTTTGGCCAGCGCCACGGACACCGTGGACATGTTGACGTGAACGCTGCCGGCCTGCAGACCGTCCAGCGCCTTGGCGTCGAGGAACACCGAGCGGATCGCCGTGTCATCGCCAAGCATTGAAATCAGCACGTCGGCCTGCGCTGCCAGCGTGGGGGTGTCGACAGGTTCGGCGCCAGCCCTGGCCAGCTCTTCCAGCGGTGCCGACGAGCGATTCCACACGCGGACCCGATGCCCGGCCTTCAGCAGGTTCAGCACCATCGGCGCACCCATCGTGCCCAGACCGATAAATCCCAGTTCCATGTCGTGTTCCTCTCTCGATGAGGTCTTCAAATCCGTTTGTACAATGCCCCACGATTGCGATTGTACGTGTACAGGCGTACATTTCAAGTGCCACGTTGATTCATTCTTCGCGGCAAGGGTTTCAAACACACCTTTACCCAAGGCAAGGAGGCTTTATGCAATTCGGGATCTACACCGTTGGCGACGTCACACAGGACCCTACCAACGCCCGTACCCCCAGTGAATCCGAGCGCATCCAGGCCACCCTGCAAATTGCGCAGAAGGCCGAAGACATCGGACTGGACGTGTTCGCCACCGGCGAGCACCACAATCCCCCGTTCATCACCTCCTCTCCCACCACGCTGCTGGCGTACATCGCAGCGAAGACCCAACGCATCATTCTTTCGACGTCCACCACCCTGATCAGCACCAACGATCCGGTGCGGCTGGCCGAAGAGTATTCGCTGTTGCAAAACCTCTGCGGCGGACGCATGGACCTGATGCTCGGCCGTGGCAACACCGCGCCGGTCTATCCCTGGTTCGGCAAGAGCATCGCTGACGCCCTGCCGCTGGCGATGGAAAACTATCGCCTGCTGCACCGGCTCTGGCGCGAGGAAGACATCAACTGGAGCGGACGCTTTCGCACACCGCTGAACCACTTCACGTCGATCCCGCGACCGCTGGACGACCTGCCGCCCTTCGTCTGGCACGGCTCGATCCGTACTCCGGAAATCGCCGAACAGGCGGCTTATTACGGCGACGGCTTTTTTGCCAGCCACATCCTCTGGCCCCGGGAACATTTCATGGCGCTGGTCGAGTTTTACCGCACACGGTTTGCCCACTATGGCCATGGCACGCCGGAGCAGGCAATCGTCGGTCTCGGCGGACACATCTTCATGCGTCGCAACTCCCAGGATGCACGTCGGGAGTTCCGTCCTTACTTCGATAACGCGCCGGTGTACGGCCACGGTCCATCCCTGGAAGAGTTCATGGAAATGACCCCGCTGGCCGTCGGCAGCCCTCAGGAAATCATCGACAAGACCCTGACCTTCCGCGAGCACTTCGGCGACTATCAGCGCCAGTTGTTCCTGTTCGACCACGGCGGTATTCCGCTGAAGACCGTGCTGGAACAACTCGACATGTTCGGCAAGGAAGTGTTGCCGGTGCTGCGTGAAGAAACCCGCAAACGCCGCTCGCCACTGGCGGCCGAAGCGCCGACTCACGCCAATCGCCTGGCCCGTTTGCAGTCCCTGCAACCGTCGCCAGCCGAACCACGCCCGGGCGTCAAAACCCCGCAACATGACAGTGTGACCGGCCACTGAGACCGTGGGAGCATCCGTGCTCCCACATTGATCTCGCAACGGTCAGGCAGCGCCTTTCAGCGGGCGCTGCGCGTCCATCGAAACCACCACATCATCGTTGATCAGCCGCGCCAGATACTGACCGTAACCGGTCTTGCTCATGCTGCCCGCGTGCACCAGCAACTGCGCGTCGTCGATCCAGCCCTTGTTATAGGCGATCTCTTCGAGGCAGGCGATTTTCAGGCCCTGGCGTTTCTCGATGGCCTGCACAAAGTTGCCGGCCTCCATCAACGCATCGTGGGTCCCGGTGTCGAGCCAGGCCATGCCACGGCCCATCACCGACACATTCAACTTGCCGCGTTGCAGGTAGACGTTGTTGACGTCGGTAATCTCCAGCTCACCGCGCGGCGACGGCTTGATGTCGGCGGCAATCTGCAGCACTTCGTTATCGTAGAAATACAGGCCGGTGACCGCGTAGTTGGACTTCGGATCGCTCGGTTTTTCGCAGATGCTCAGGGCCTTGCCGGCGGCATCGAATTCCACCACGCCAAAGCGCTCGGGATCGGCCACGTAGTAGCCGAACACCGTGGCGCCCTCATCGCGAGACGCGGCTTGCAGCAAGGTCTCACCGAAACCGGCACCGTAGAAAATGTTATCGCCGAGCACCAGGCAGACGTTGTCTTCACCGACGAATTCACGACCGATGATGAACGCCTGGGCGAGGCCGTCCGGGCTCGGTTGTACCGCGTAACTGAGGCTCAGGCCCAACTGGCTGCCGTCGCCGAGCATGCGCTGGAAGCCCGGCAGATCTTCCGGGGTGGAGATGATCAGGATCTCGCGGATTTCCGCCAGCATCAGCACCGACAGCGGGTAGTAGATCATCGGTTTGTCATACACCGGCAGCGACTGTTTCGAGACGCCCAGGGTGATCGGGTGCAGACGCGAACCGGCGCCGCCTGCCAGCAGAATTCCTTTGTACTTGGCCATGCTTTTTTCCTTTCAAGCAGTGAGATTTGAATGACTGTGTGTTCAGGCCACGAGGGCTTCGTTGCGTTGCTCGCCGAGACGCTCCAGCGCGTAGGCACCGGACATCACCCGGACCCACCAGGCGCGGTTGTCGAGGTACCAGTCGACGGTTTTCTTCATACCGCTTTCGAAGGTTTCCTGCGGCGTCCAGCCCAGCGTCGCGTGGATTTTCCCGGCATCGACGGCGTAGCGTTTGTCGTGGCCCGGACGATCCTTGACGAAGGTGATCAGGTCGCGGAAGTGCGCGACGCCCGCCGGTTTTTCCGCCCCGCGCGCTTCGAGCAGATCGCACAGGGTTTGCACGACTTCAAGGTTGGTCTTCTCGTTGTGGCCGCCGATGTTGTAGGTCTGCCCGACCTCACCGCGCGTGACCACCGTATACAGGGCGCGGGCGTGATCCTCGACGAACAGCCAGTCGCGGATCTGCGCGCCATCGCCGTACACCGGCAACGGCTTGCCTTGCAGTGCATTGAGAATGACGTGAGGAATCAGTTTTTCCGGGAAGTGATAAGGCCCGTAATTGTTCGAGCAGTTACTCATCACTACCGGCAAGCCATACGTGCGATGCCAGGCGCGAACCAGATGATCGGAGCCGGCCTTGGTCGCCGAATACGGCGAGCTTGGCGCATACGGCGTACGCTCGGTGAACGCCGGATCTTCGGGTTCCAGGTCGCCATACACTTCATCGGTGGAAATATGATGGAAACGGAACGCCGACTGACGCGCCGCGTCCAGCCGGTTCCAGTAACCGCGCGCCGCTTCGAGCATCGTGTAAGTGCCGACGATGTTGGTTTCGATGAAGGCTTGCGGGCCATCGATCGAGCGGTCCACGTGGGACTCGGCGGCCAGGTGCATCACCGCATCCGGTTGCAGCCGTGCGAACAATTCGTCCAGCGCCGGCTTGTCGCAGATGTCCACCTGACAGAACCGATAACGCGGCGAGTCGGACACATCGGCCAGCGACTCGAGATTGCCGGCGTAGGTCAGTTTGTCGACGTTGATCACTTCACATTCGGTCTCTTCAATCAGAAACCGCACCACGGCCGAGCCAATGAAGCCCGCCCCCCCTGTCACTAAAATTTTCATCAGCGCCTCCCCTGGCAAAATGATGATTTAACGTCCTTCGATGCAGCCCGCCGTCATGTGCGGGTCAGTTCAACAATGCCACCCAGTATTGCGACAGACCTTGCTCGAGAATCAGCAGTGTCTGGATGCAGACGAAGCTTTCATCGGTGGTCGCCGAGGTCGCATTGAGCGGGCCAAAACCACCGTCCTGTTTCTGATGGGAAGCGATCCAGTCCTTCGATTCCTGCAAATACGTCGGCTGGGCGTCGAGCAGAAACATCGCCGCGATGGCCATGTAAGTCCCCACCAGACTGACCGCTTTGCCCGGCCGATAGTGGAACGAACCGTTGGCCAGTTGCAGGCTCTGCAGCCAGGCGACGGTCTGTTCGGCATCGACGATGCGTCGGTTGAGAATGAACAGCGTCGACACCACGCGGTACACCGAAAAGGCGTCCGGCGGATACCCAGGCTTATTGGCGAAACCGCCATCGGCCGAGCGGCAGCGCAAGGCAAACGCCATCACGCCCTGCTCGTCCGGCGCCTTGGCTTCCAGCGCATGCAGCGACAACACCGCCAGGTTGGTGTGCCAGATGTCCGAGCCGAAACCCGGTACATCGCCGAACCCGCCATCGGGGTTCTGACATGCTTGCAGGTAACGCACACAGCCGCCGATATCGTTCGGCAACGCGCCCAGCACCCGCAGCGACAACACCGCGCAGTAGGTGGCGAACACATCGCTCAGGTGCCCCGGCTGCTCGGCAAATCCACCGTCGGTGTTCTGCGAGGCCCTGATGCAGTCGATCAGGCTGGCCTTGTTTTCGATTTGCAGGCCCAGGGCGTGCAAGTCCGAAATCACGTGCAACCCGGAAAACACCTGCCAGGTTTTGTCGGCACGAAAACCCAGCGGCGCGGTTTCAGCGGTCAGCCCGTAAGGGGTTTCATTCGACGCCCGGGCCTTGGCCAGCCACGCGAGATAACGCTGCAGATCGACATTGATGATCGGCACGCCATTCGGGTGAATGCGCTGCACATCGCCACCGCCATCGATCACTTGCAGCTCACGGTTTACCAACGCCGCATCGTCATGATGAGCCACGGCAGCGGCCGGCTCGATGGCCTGCAAGGCGTGGGCGGCGGCGAGCTGGGTTTTCAGGCTCTTCAAGTGCAACGGCAGGTACGTCAGGTTGCCGATGCTGAAAATCCCCGGCTGACGCGGCGGCGCCCAGAACTGCCGAATGAACGGCACGGTCGGGTCATCAGGCGTCGACCAGAAGTAGCCCTTGCCCATGAACAGTCCGCCATTGCGGGCGTCATGGAACTCCAGCAAGGCGGCGGTCACCGAAGAGCGGTCAGCGTCGCTGGCACCGGAAGGCAAGGCCTGAATGGCCTGCAACAGCAACGCCACGTCGTAGGCGGTTTTGATCGGGAATGGCGACTCGTGGTTCTTGTACGAGGTGTGCCAGTCGCAACGCACTTTGCCGTTGATGCCCACCCGGTCCCAGTACCCGCCGTAGGCCGGGTCGCGGAACAGTGACAGGGTTTGCAGCAGGAACGAACGGGCCAGATTCGACAGCGCGTTGTCGTCCCGCACATCGGCCAGACGCGCCAGCACCAGGCTGACCTGAGCGCGCACGGCGCAGCGGGTCAGGGACACATCGACACAGGATGCACTGTCACTGCCGGCCACGCGGCCGATCAGGTTTTCTGCGTGAATCTGCAAGTGCCCGACCAGCCCCAGACCCAACGGCTCGTTGCCGATGCGCGCCAGCAAGGCCGTGGCGCTGATGTCCAGATCGATTGAGGTCGCCAGCTCCAGCGGCGTCGACCAGTCGCTGCTGTACAGGCCGGCAACCGTGGAACGGGCGTAAAGCGCTTCGACTTTTTCCAGCATCCCGTGGATCACGGCATCGTTCGCCGCGTCCAGCGGCACTCGACGCTGATAGGCAATCAGCGCAGCCAATGCGTCCAGTTGCAGCGCCAGCGTTCGGCAACGCCCCGAACCATGCGGCGTCCAGTAGCGGTCAGCGAGCTCGTGAAAACCAGCGTTCGGCGCATCGTACAAACGCATCAACCCGTCGTGGGCAAAACGCAGTTGAACATCGTCACCGTGGTCGGCTTGGTAGAGCGTGGCCGCGACCTGATCCTGCAACTGCTTGTCAGTGGAAATCGCGACTTCGCCACTGGCATCGGTGACAGCAAAAAAACCGCCGTACTCAATGTCCTTGAGGCCTTGATCAAATACAAACTGCGGATGCAGCGGCATGGTAAATCCCTCTTCCTTGAGGTTAAGCGGCTTTGCTTTCAGTCAGCGACACAACGCTGCCCTGACACAATTCGATGATGCGCATGGCGGCACGGGCAGCACCTTCGCCGTCCGGCGCGGCCACTTGACGATGAGGCGCGTAGTAGGCGCAAGCGCGAGTGTCTTTCTCCAGTTCGCCCTGAATCAGCTCGACGATGGCATCGCGATCGTGACCCAGATGCGTCGGGAAACCGAGCAGCTCCAGGCGGCGCAGCGCTTCGAGTTCGTGGTATTCGGATTTGGACGGCAGCACGAACAGGGTCGGAATCTGCAGCGCGGCGATTTCCGTCACGGTGATCCAGCCCGGCGCCGAAATCAGCAGACTGGCTTCGCGCAGCAGGCCCATCCAGTCCGGGTAATACGGTACGCAAACCACGCCGTCCTGGGCCTGGATATCCTGACGGCCGAGCAACACCAGTTTCAGTTCCGGATTGCGTTCGCGCAGGACCTTGAAGCTGTCGAGGTAAGCGGCGAGCAGCGCGTCCTTGTTCTGCGCAAACATCGTGGTGCCGCTGATCGAGGCAACAACGAACGGCGCATCGCCCAGGTTCAATTGCTCGCGAACGTTCAAACCGCTCTGGACATTGATGTCGCGGATCATCGGCCCGACAAAATGCGCTTTGCCGCTGATCAGCGCTTCGGCGACCGGCGTGCCCTGATCGAGGGAAGCCACGTACGGCTTGTCGGTCAGCACCAGTTGGCTCTGATTGATCATCCAGTTGAACTGGCTGTGCAGCGCGGTACGGGCCCGGGCCATTTCCAGCGCATTGACTTCGAAACCACCGTCGGCCAGGTCGTGATCCTGGAGCTGGCAGAGTGTGAAGTCATAACGCTCGGTCACGAACACCAGCGGCGTGCCGCTGAAAATCGCGGCCAGGCAGGCGGCCATGTTGTAGTCAGACACCAGGGCGGTCGGCTTGTACTCGGCGATCAGGGCCAGGTAAGACAGAATCCGCTCACCGGACAAGAAGGTATTGGCGATATAACCGCCGATGTAATTATTCCAGTCGAGTTCCTTCGACAAGTTGCTCTTTTTCGAGTAATCGACCAAACGACCGGCAATATCCACCACTTCAACGCCGGACTTTTCGAACATCGGCGTAAAGGTGGGCTGCAAAGAAGCCAGCGCCACGGTCAATGGCATATCCGGACGTTGCTTTTTAATCGCCTGAGCGATCGAAAGCGCGCGCATGTTGTGGCCTGAACCGGTCGGATTGGGGGCAAATAAAATCATTCTTGAATCTCCATTAGTTGAACAACGCCATGAACCACAGTGTTTTCCAATACATCCCTTATCACCACTGAGTACGGCTTGATAACTGCACCGTCACCGATATTCAGTGGACCTACCAAGATGGCGCCCTCGCCAATTACGCAACGACTTCCAATGCGCACAGGTGCCTCCTCCCAAGGCAGTGAGCGGAACGAATGATCATGAGTAGACGCAACAATCGTGACGCCTTCGGCCAGCTCGCTGAAGGCACCGATGGTCACGCCACCGGCCGCTTCGATAACCACGCCCGGCGCCAGTCGAGCGCCAGTGCCCAGTTCGATGCCGCCCAGTTGCGACATGCCGCCCTGGCGGCTGCTGCGTCCGATCAGAATGCAGTCCCGGGCGATTTCCACCGAAGCCCCGCCGCGCAATTCGGCATCAATCAAGGCTTCGTCGCTGATGTCCCAGGTCGCGGTGTCGGGGTTCAACGCCTTGAGCCGCGGCACCGACTGCGTCGACCGATCGAGCATCGACGGCAAGCCCTGGCGCGCACGATCCCGGACTTTCGCCAGCACCGGCGCCGGGCTCGGCAGGCCGTCCTCGACCACCGTGCGCAGGGCAATGACTCGCGCCGGGCGGCCGACCACGATGGCATCGGCCGGTACATCAGCAGTCACCAGCGCTCCGGCAGCGATCACCGCTCCCGCGCCGATGGAAACGCCCGCGGTCACGGTGGCCTTGGCGCCCAGCCAGACATTGTCGGCAATGTGTACCGGTGATTGCGCAGTGCCCAGGCACCGTGCACCGGTGGCCAGCATGCTGGACGCGCCGATGGAGGCGAACTGCAAATCACACTTGAACCCAATGAAACAATCATCGGCGACCTGAACGTTTTGCAGGCGGCTGCCAGCACGAATCCAGACATGCCGGCCCAACTCACTCGCGTCATTCACGGTCGTCGAAACTTCAATTACGTTTATGTCGTCCACAATAAAGCCTCATTCCATTGATGCCGGGCACATATAAATTCGAAAGGCGTGCGTATCCCGCAGATATAATTCCGCCGATGCACAAATAATAATTAACTGTTTATTTAGGGCTTCTATTCAAAGCACGCACAACATTGCGTCTGCGCAACTTATTAACTGACCGGTTCATTCAATTGTCGTTATTCATTAACAACAGATAGAAGTTCACGCTTGCGCCGATGGCCAAGTCAGTTTTATGTGAAGAAAAGCCGATTCAAGTCTGTCCGTGACTCTGGTGTAGCTCCATTAGGGTGGGATTGTCCTTTAGTACGAATGTTATAGTACAGACGATTTTGTTTTGCAATAGGTGCCCGGATGGTTATCTCGTTTTGGTCTAAAAATTTATTGAACTTTTATGGTGCGCGCTTGTATTAAAACCGTCATATATGCACAGCATTGGTGCAAGTGGCCGGTTTCAGGGGGGATCCCCTCCAGCGCTAACAGGCATCTGGAGGTCGACCCCAGACATTCCGACGGCGCTGACCAACGTTAGGGTGGCGACTCAAACTGCCTTTGGCCTGGAGCCGTCATGCCCGCACCTATCACCGTTCTGCGCGACACCCACCCGCTGCCAGTACTCGACGCCTGCAAATGGGAGAAGCTCGAGGGCGACCCGCACACCGTCAACCTCAACGCCTACACCAGCGAAGACGGCAGCAAGATCATGGGCACCTGGATCTGCACGCCAGGCAAGTGGCGGGTGGATTACGTGAAATGGGAGTACTGCCATTTCCAGGAGGGCTACTGCATCATCACCCCGGACGGCATGGAGCCGATCCACCTGCGCGCCGGCGACATCTTCGTGGTCGAGCCAGGCATGAAGGGCACCTGGGAAGTGGTCGAGACCGTGCGCAAATATTTCGTGTTCGCCTGATACAAAAAAGCCGGGAAACCACCCGACGCGATTTCCCGGCAACACCTACTGCATTGGATGCGCAGGCCTGTGACGAACACAGGCCTGACGACGATTACTGCGGCTTGCGATAGCTGTTGATGATCGCCGAGAAGTCCTTGCCACCTTCCCCGCGCTGACTCATCGCCTGATACAACTGCTGCGCCACGGCGCCCAGCACCACCGGTTGATGCGCCTGACGCGCCGCCTCGGTGGCCAGCCCCAGATCCTTGAGCATCAGCTCGGCGCCAAAACCACCGGTGTAACCACGCGAGGCCGGCGCCGTTTCGACGATGCCCGGCCACGGGTTGTACATTTCCGAGCTCCAGCAACGGCCGGTCGAGCTGTTGATAATCCCGGCGAGCACGCCAGTGTCGATCCCCAGCGCATCGCCGAGGGCCATCGCCTCGCTGACGCCGACCATCGAAATGGCGAGCAACAGGTTGTTGCAGATCTTGGCGATCTGCCCGGTGCCGACTTCACCGCAATGCACGATGTTGCGGCCCATTTGCGCCAGCACCGGTTGCAGAGTGGCGAACAGTTCCGGGGTGGCGCCGACCATGAAGGTCAACGTACCTGCGGTGGCGCCGCCGGTGCCGCCGGAAACTGGCGCATCGGCCATGGCCACGCCTTGTTTGGCAGCCGCCGCTGCCACGTCGCGAGCAGTCTGCGGATCGATGGTGCTGCAATCCACTGCCGGCACACCTTTGCCGATCCCGGCGAGCACACCGTCTTCACCGAGCCAGACGCTGCGCACATGCACGGCGGCCGGCAGCATGGTGATCACCAGTTCCGCGTCCTGTGCGGCTTCGCGAGCCGAGGCGCGGATGGTGCCGCCCAGTTGCTCGAGTTCCGCCAGCACGGTTTTGTTCAGGTCCACCAGGTTCAGCGAATGCCCGGCCTTGATCAGGTTGCGCGCCATCGGCGCGCCCATGTTGCCCAGACCGATAAATGCGATTTTCATGGCCATTCCTCAGCGCAGGTTAATGGTGGTGTTCACGCCGTCGTTGACGCTGTCGTCATCGAACCAGCGCGCCGTGACCGTTTTGGTCTGGGTGTAGAACTGCACCACTTGCTTGCCGTACGGGCCGAGGTCGCCGAGTTTCGAACCGCGCGAACCGGTAAAGCTGAAGAACGGCACCGGCACTGGAATCGGGATGTTGATGCCGACCTGACCGACGTCGATTTCATTCTGGAATTTACGCGCCGCCGCGCCGCTCTGGGTGAACAGGCCCGTGCCGTTGCCGAACGGGTTGGCGTTGACCAGCGCAATGGCCTGATCGAGGGTGTCGACTTCCAGCACCACCAGTACCGGGCCGAAAATTTCCTGGGTGTAGATCTGCATGTCGGTGGTCACCCCGGAGAACAGGGTCGGGCCGACGAAGTTGCCTTTCTCGTAGCCCGGCACGCTGATGTCGCGACCGTCCAGCTCGAGTTTGGCGCCTTCCTTGATACCGCTTTCGATCAGATCGAGAATCCGCGCCTTGGCCTTTTTCGAAATGACCGGACCAACATCGGTGCCCGGCTCGCTGCCGGCGTTGACCTTGAGTTTCTGCGCCAGCGCTTTCAGATCCGGCAACCATTGTTTGGCGGCCCCCACCAGCACCACCACCGACGTGGCCATGCAACGCTGACCGGCCGCACCGAAACCGGCGCCGACCAGGGCATTGAGCGCTTGCTCGCGATTGGCGTCCGGCAGCACCACGGCGTGGTTCTTCGCGCCCATCATCGATTGCACGCGCTTGCCGTGTTTACCGGCCAGGTCATAAACGTGGGTGCCGACGGCGGTCGAACCGACGAACGAAATCGTCTTGATGTCCTTGTGGGTGCACAGGCCATCGACCACGTCCTTGCCACCGTGCACGACGTTGAGCACACCCGCCGGAACGCCGGCCTCAATCGCCAGTTCCACCAGCAGCATGGTCGACAGCGGATCCTGTTCGGACGGCTTGAGCACGAAGGTGTTGCCGCAGGCGATGGCCATCGGGAACATCCACAGCGGAATCATTGCCGGGAAGTTGAACGGCGTAATGCCGGCGCAGACGCCGATCGGCTGGCGCAGGGTGTAAGTGTCGACGCCGCCGGCAACGTTTTCGGCGAACTCGCCCATTTGCAGGCTGCCGATGGAGCACGCGTGCTCGACCACTTCCAGGCCACGGAAAATATCGCCTTCAGCATCGGCAATGGTCTTGCCCTGTTCGGCGCTCAGCACCACGGCGATGCGTTTGGAGTGTTCGCGGATCAACGCTTGCAGCTTGAGCATAATGCGCATGCGCGCGCCGATCGGGGTCAGCTTCCAGGTCTGGAAGGCACGCTGGGCAGCACTGACGGCAGCGTCGACTTCAGCGGCAGTGGCAAACGGGACTTTGGCCAGCACCTGCTGGGTCGCCGGGTTGACGATGTCATGCCACTCGGCGGTCTGCGACTCGACCCACTCGCCGTCGATCAGCAGTTTGACCTTCTGGATCGTGGTTTCGTTGGGCGTAAGCGATGCGTTCATGCTGGTCTCCAGAACTTGTTTTTATCTTAGGAGCCAAGGCGAAGGGTTCGCCTTGAGATGAGGCGTGTGTCACGAATTGGTTGTCGGACTGTTTTTGGAGTATAGATGTGCAAACTTCTAATAAGAACGCACATATAAGCCCGTCCATCATGCAAAAAAACATCACGTCGTTAGGCTCGCTGAACTGGGACGACCTCAAGTTTTTCCTCGAAGTCGCCCGTACCCGCAAGGCCAGCACTGCGGCCAAACGCCTGGCGGTGGACTACACAACGGTGTCGCGGCGAATCAGTTCGCTGGAGGCGGCGTTGGGCACATTGCTGTTCGAAAAGTCCCGCACCAGCGGTTTCGTGCTGACCGCCGAAGGCCAGCGTCTGCTGAGCTACGCCGAGTCGATCGAAAGCACACTGCACATGGCCTGCGAACAGGTGTCCGGCTCCGGTGTCGCACTTTCCGGGCATGTGCGGATGGGCTGCACTGAAGGTTTCGGCAGTTTCTTTATCACGCCGCAACTGAGCCACTTCGTCGACGCCTACCCGGCAATTTCGGTGGACATCCTGCCGCTGCCGCACTTCATCAGCCTGTCCAAACGCGAGGCCGACATCGTCATCGCCCTCGAACGCCCGGAACACGGGCCGTATGTATGCTGCAAACTCTGCGACTACCGCTTGCAGCTCTACGCGACCCAGGAATACCTCGACAAACACCCGCCGATCCGCCGCCCCGCGGACCTGGGCAAGCATCAATTCATCAGTTACGTGGATGACCTGGCGTTCAGCTCGGAGCTGCTGTATCTGGCGAACGTGGTGCCCGGCGCCAGCGCCAATTTGCGCAGCACCAGCGTGATCGCACAATTCGTGGCGGCGCAGCAGGGGCGCTCGCTGGCGATTCTGCCGTGTTTCCTCGCGGCCCAGGACCCACGCCTGTTACCGGTGCTGCCGGAGGAAATCGACATCACCCGGCAGTTCTGGATGTACTGCCGGGAGGACTTGCGCAAGCTCAAGCGGATCACCCTGTTGTGGGATTACATCCGCGAAGTGACCGAGCGCAATCAGGCGCTGTTGATGGGGCAGACCCGGGAGATGCAGTTCGCCGATTAATCGGCGCTGACCACGATCGATACCCGGCGGTTTTCGGTGCGGCCGGCAACGGTGTCGTTGGAGGCCACCGGTTCGCGGCTGCCGAGGCCTTGCAGCTGAATGTTCTCTTCCTTCATGCCGACCGTGGTCAGCACTTTACCGACGCTTTTCGCTCGGCGCAGCGACAGCTGCTGGTTGTAGCTTTCCTTGCCCGAGGCATCGGTGTGACCATCCACTCGCACCCGTTCGATGCCGACACTCAACAAGGCTTTGCCGATACGCTCGACGATTTCGGTACTTTGCTTGTTCAGGCTTTCGATGTCGCTGCCAAACAGCACTTTGCCCGACAGGCCGAATTCCCAGCCATCGTCGGTCAGCTCAAAGCCTTGCTGTTTGAGCACGGCAATCTGCGCTGGCGTCAGGCCTTTTTGCGGGGCGGTCTGGCATCCGGTCAGGGCCAACATGGCCATCAACATCAGTGTGGAAAACAGTCGAACGGAAAGTGAGAACACGGGCATTAGCTCCTGGTTTGAACGGGATCGACCGGGTGCTCCGACCCGGCCGTGAATTGGGCGCCACGCGACAGGCGCTTGGCTTGATACATGGCGGCGTCAGCCGCATCAAGCAAGGTGCCGGGCGTGGCGCCATGATCGGGGTAAACCGCAATGCCGATACTGAGCGAGGTCACCACACTGGTGTCGCCCGGCAATGCAATCGGGGTGTCCATGCTGGCGAGGATCTTGTCGGCAATGCGCTCGGCGTCTTCGGTCTTGTGCAACGGCGTCAGCAAAACGGCAAACTCATCGCCGCCCAGACGCGCCACCAGATCCTCTTCGCGTAACTGCGCCCGAATCCGGTTAGCCACCGCCACCAGCACCGCATCGCCGGCGGCATGACCGAAACTGTCGTTGATGCCCTTGAAACGGTCACTGTCGAGAAACAGCACCGCCATCCGCTCGTTGAGTTTGCTGGCGCTGCGTAGTGCGCGGATCAGACGGCCTTCGAAGAACGCGCGATTGGGCAATCCGGTGAGGCTGTCGTGGCTGGCCTGATGGGCGAGGGTTTCGTTCTCGCTTTGCAGGTGGGTCTGCCAGGACTCCAGCTCATCGAGCAGGGCATTGAAGTCATTACCGAGGTTGTCGAGTTCGGCGATTTTCGCCGGAGGTACGCGCCGGTCGAGCGCCCGCTCACTGCGGGCGGCGTGGGCGACTCCCGCCAGGCTGTGCAGCGGGCCGATGATCCCGCGCAACTGACGGCGCGCCAGATAGAGCGCCACCCAGGCGCTGATCGCGGTGCAGAGAATGATGCCCGCCAGACCGCTCAACAGAAACTGCATCAAGCTGCCGCCGTGCCCCGTCAGCAGGATCCGACCGATCTCGCGATCCTGATGCAGGATCGGCAGGCTGATCGGTTTTTCCAGAACGACCCGCGTTATCTGCATTTCCAGCCCGGAAAACAAGCCGTTCTCCGGACGCTGCCAACGCGCAAGCTCCTGGCCCTGGCTGTCCAGCACCTGCGCGTCCGCCACCTCTTCGGTCGAGGCGATCAACGCCAGCGCTTCCGTCGCGGCAGGCTTGTCGTTGAACACCACCGCCGCTTCCACGGTGTAACTGATCGAACGAGCGATCAGGTGCAGGTTGTGATCGGCATAGACCCGCAGCGCCAGCACGCCGAGCAGGGTCAGGGACACACTGGCCATTCCCACGGCAACCAGCGCGACAATCAAATGCCCGCGACCGATGACCGAACCCAGGGTCGGACGCCCTGTGGATTTGTTGCGTCTCATGGGGCCGCCGGCTTGCGGCGCGACAACTGCAGCACGCTCGGATGAATGCGCACGCCGCTGCGGGCGACGGAGTCGAGATTGACCTCGAACGACACCTGCTCATCACCGACTCGCAGACAGAACAGACTGCCGACCGTGCACTGATCGCCGCCCTCGCTGATGCTCAATACCGGGTGGCCAATCAGCGAAGCGAACAGTCGGCTGCGCTCATCGGCGGTGAGTTTGCCGATGTACACCGCATCGCACTCGCTGACGATAGACGGGTTGTCGGCCAGCAGGCGACGCACCGTGACAGGTCGGCCCGTGGCCTGGGTCGTGCCTTTCACCAGGTCGTCGGTGTATTCGGTGGGACCGACGATGCACAGGCGCAATTGTGCAGGTTCAACCGGCCAGCGGGCATAACTGAGAATGCCGAGGACCACCTGAGTAACGGATTTTGCCCGTTGCTCGGCCATACCGACCGGTGTTTGCGGCTGGGCAGCAGCCACACCCGTGAGCAAACAGAGCAGACCGGCAAGCAACACTTGCTTGCTGCCAACTACGCGCTCTGTCGCCCAGACAGCCAGCTTCATGCAGGGATTCTCTTGGATCGTAACGAGATGATGCCGCAACGATAGCACAGCGTTGGAACGCCAGCGATACAGCACCCTCTGACCGGCTGGTCAGATAACGCCGGGATCCGTCAGCATTTTCATTATCGAGGTCCCACACCCTCCTCCAGTTCCAGCATCAGACCGCTCAAGCGCTTGACCTTGCGCTGCACCGCCTCTTCAAACACCCCGGCTCGCGGTTCGATCAAGGTGAACCAGTGCTTGGCTCGGGTAATGCCGGTGTAGATCAGCTCTTTGGTCAACACCGGATTCAAGGCGTCCGGAAGGATCAGCGCGGTATGGGCAAACTCCGAGCCTTGCGACTTGTGCACCGTCATCGCATACACGGTTTCCACATCATTGAGCCGGCTCGGCAACACGAACCGTACTCCGCCGCGCCCGTCGTTACGCGGGAACGCCACCCGAAGGACCGCTTCACCGGCGTTCGGCCCATCACGCTCGGGCAGCTTGAGAGCAATGCCGATGTCACCGTTCATCAGCCCCAAGCCATAGTCATTGCGGGTCATCAGCACCGGGCGACCTTCATACCATTGCTGGTCGCTGTCGATCAGCCGCGCCTTGAGCAGCGCGTCGGTGATGCGCTGGTTCAACCCCTCGACGCCCCACGGCCCTTTACGCACCGCGCACAGCAGCTGAAAAGTATCGAACGCCTGCAAGACCTCACGCGCCCAATCGAGCCAACCTGGATGCTCAAGGGGAGCTCCGGCAGGCGGACGCTGATTGCGCAGAACGCTCAGGTAATGCCGATACCCGTGGGGGCCATCGCCATGCCCTTCCAGAACAAGCCGCTCCAGTGCGTGGTCCTGCTCACCTTTGAGCGCCAGTGAATACACGTCGTCATGGCTTCGCCCAGCCAACAGCTGGCGAGCCTCATCCGGCAATTGCTGATTCACCCGACGCGCGAGCTGGCCGATGCCACTGCCCTCGCCGAAACGCCGCGAGTGACGCAACATCACCACTTGCTGCGCCAACGGGTGTGTACCGTCGATGTCCTCATGCAAACCGCTGTCCTGCAAGGACTCACCGCTAACGGACTCCAGCCACTGGCGGGTCTGCGGACTGTACCAACCCGCCTCGGCGTCGCGGCACAGATCCCCCAGCACCGCACCGGCCTCGACGGAGGCCAGTTGATCCTTGTCGCCCAGCAACACCAGACGAGCGTGCGACGGCAACGCATCAAGGAGGTTGGCCATCATTTCCAGATCGATCATGGACGCTTCGTCGACCACCAACACATCCAGCGGCAGACGGTTCCCGGCATGGTGACGGAAGTGTCGGGTGCCGGGACGGCTGCCGAGCAAACGGTGAACAGTGGTGACCTCGGAAGGAATCTTTTCCCGAACGGCGTCGGCGACTTTCAGCGATTGCACTTGCTGGCTGATGGACTCGGTCAACCGCGCAGCCGCCTTACCCGTGGGGGCGGCCAGGCGAATGCGCAGAGGCTGGCCGGCTTCGACCGCCGGGGCCTGAAGCAACGCCAGCAAACGTACCACCGTAGTGGTTTTGCCGGTGCCCGGCCCGCCCGTGACGATGCTGAAGGCACCTCGGGTCGCCAGTGCGCAGGCGAGTTTCTGCCAGTCGATGGCGTCGGCATTCTTTGCCGATCCGAACAACTCGTCCAGCCGCTGCGACAGATCGCCCGGCGTCGGCTCATGCTCCGCCAAGCGCTGACGCAGAGCAGTGTCGATGCGTCGCTCATAGGCCCAGTACCGCCGCAAGTACAGGCGCTTACCGGACAGCACCAGAGGACATTGCCGTGCAGACTCATTGTCGTCGGCAGCCAGCGCCACCAGCGAGCTGCCAGCCAGCACCCTGCACCAGTGCGCCCCTTCCAGGGTTTCAAGCAATTGCGATGGCAGCAACAACACACCCGATTGCACGTCACCCTCCGGCGGCAGGGACAGGGCGAAGTCCGGGGCCTTGAGGGTTTCGAACAAATCCAGACACACATGACCGTGGCCGAGTTGATGACTGGTCAACGCGGCGGCAAGTAATACCAACGGATCAACGTCAGGCGCCAACTCGTAAAGAAATGCCACGAATGCCTTGTCCAGCGCCCGCAGCCATCCACGCTCGACCCAGAGGTTCAGTAGCTGCAACAGGTCATGGGCTCGCGTCAGAGGGGTGAGCTGCGCGAGGCCGTCGGCATCCAGTGAAACCGGCGGAAAATCCGCGATGGTGCGGCTCATAGCAATTCTCCCTGTTCCCACGCGGGCTCGGCTTTCGGTTCCGGTTTGCCCTGGAACATCCGATCCAGACGCTCGATCAGTTCTCGCGGCGGCCGCACGAAATACACACCACCGCTGTCAGCACGAGAGCCCCGCAGGAACAGATACAGCGCACCGCCAACATGCCGGTCGTAATCATAATCGGCGAGGCGAGCCTTGAGCTGACGATGCAGTGCCAGCAGATACAGCACGTATTGCAGGTCGTAACGGTTTTCCAGAATCGACTGTTCCATGGCCTGGTCGGTGTAGGCGGCGTCATCGACGCCCAGCCAGTTGGATTTGTAGTCCGCCACATAGTAACGACCGTCAAGTTCAAAGGTCAGGTCGATGAAACCTTTGAACATGCCGTTGAGTTGCACCGCTTCGGCGGCGACCCGGGCAACACCGTTGTGGGTGAACTTGCGTACCTGCTCGTCGAGTCTGACGACATCGACTTTGTGGCTGGCGAACCAGAACTCCATCTCGACCCGATACTGTTTCAATTGCTCCAACACGACCGGTAGTCGACCGGTGCCTGCGGGCATCGGTGATTTGAGCAGGTGCTGCAGCCAGTCGCTGAGGGTCGTGATCCAGCCTTCCCAGCCGCGTCGATTGCAGCGTCGAGCGATCGCGTCTTCCAGTGCCTCACGTGAAACCGCGAACCCTTCATCACCTGCCCATTCGAGCAGTCCGTGGAGGAACGTCCCCGGATTCGGTCCTCGGGGGAAGCGGTGAATCTCGGCCCCTCCCGGAATGATCTCGCGAGGGGCATCGGGCTCAAGGCGCTCGTCGTCGAACAGTTTCTGCGCTTGCGGGCTGTCCGGTGCTTCATCACTGCCCACGCTCAACACGTCACTGATGCGCAAGGCACTGTAAGAGGCGATCCACCAGTTTTCGCTGGCCTTGCGTTTGGGGATCAACGTGGCACTTGGGATCGCTTCGTTGCGTGGCGGCTGGTAGCTTTCGCTGGTTGCCAGGGGCATTTCAACGATGCTCAGCGCAGGGCAATGTTGCTGCAGATCGTCGAGCCAGCGAGTCAGACCGCTGGACTCACTCAATGACGCGCCACCACCCACCAGATAACCAAGTGCTGAAAGATGCAGGACCGAGCTGCTGTTATTGCCGCGCTTGAGGTCCGTCACGCCAAGCCAGCAGGCATGTTGTGCCCGGGTCAGAGCGACGTAGAGCAAACGCAGGTCCTCCGCCAGCCGCTCATTGTCGGCCAGGGCAATCAGCTCGGCATCAGGTTTGAGACTGACCTGAGCCTTGCCGGATGCATCGTGGTAATGCAACGGCAGCCGGCTGCCGTCCACGGGTTTGGCCGAGCAGATAAAAGGCAGAAACACCAACGGATACTCAAGCCCCTTGGACTTGTGGATCGTCACGACCTTGACCAGTTGCTCGTCGCTTTCAAGGCGCAGGATCTGCTCCTCACCCGCTTGACCGGACAACGCAAGGTGCTCGGCCAAATGCCGGATCAGCGCCTGTTCGCCATCGAGTTCGGAGGCCGCCTGCTGCATCAGCTCCGACAGGTGCAACAGGTTAGTCAGCACCCGCTCACCATCACTGCGCGCGATCAAGGTTTGCGGCAGATGGAAGTCATGCAGAAAACGCCGCAACATCGGCAGCACGCCTTGTTTGCGCCAGATCTCGCGATAGGCTCGGAACTGCATGACGCGTGCTTCCCAGACCAGTTCGTCCTGATTCAGGCGCTCCAGCTCAGTCAACGGCAGGTTCAATGTGGTGCAGGCCAGGGCTGCCTTCAACGAGCGCTCGACATCCGGTTCGGCACAGGCCTTGAGCCAGGCCAGCAGATCATGGGCCTCTTGAGCCGCGAAGACAGAATCCTTGTCCGACAGGTAAACACTGCGCACCCCTCGGGCAGCAAGCTCACCGCGTATCGCTTGGGCCTCTTTGCCGTCACGCACAAGAATTGCGATGTCCGCCGGTTGCACCCCGCGAAAATCCTTGCCGTCCTGCGCGAAACCAGCGCTGCCGGCTTGTCCGCCATTGAGCAGGGCAGTGATTTCACTGGCGCAGGCCGCCGCCATCTGCTGGCGATAGACCACACCAGAGACTGGTTGCTCGGTGGATAAATGCCAGATATTCAGCGCCGGGACGTCTTGCCCGGAAATCTGCAAATACTCCTTGCGCCCCTGAGAATCCACGGGCTGAAACGGCACCGGGTTGTCACCGTTTTTCTCTCGAAACAGAAACGCGCCGCGTCCCTGTTCACGGGATTCCGCGCGCTCGAACACCTGGTTCACCGCACGGACCATTCCATGACTGGAGCGGAAGTTTGTGCCCAACGTATGTAGCCGCCCGGTGGTGGCTATTCGCGCGCGCAGGTAGGTGTAGATGTCTGCGCCACGGAAGGCATAGATCGCCTGCTTCGGATCACCGATCAGGAACAGACCGGTCTCAGGATTGTTTTCCTCGATGCGATAGATGTTCTCGAAGATCCGGTACTGCACCGGATCCGTATCCTGAAATTCATCGATCAGGGCGACCGGAAACTGCTCGCGAATAAGCGTGGCGAGGCGCTCGCCGCCTTCGGATTGCAAGGCTGCGTCGAGTCGCAGCAGCATGTCGTCGAAACCCATTTCGGCACGTCGACGCTTTTCTTCTTCAAAGCGCTCGCCCACCCATTTGGCGGCGTGCTGCAGCACCGCTGCGTCGGGGGTTGGCAGCTCATCGAGGCTTGATTTGAGTGCCTGCATGGCGTCCAGTCCCGGATGGCTCGGTGGCTCGCCTTTCCAGGCCTCGGCCATGCCGTCAGGCGTGAGCCGGGTAAATCCGGTACCGATATCCAGTTGCTCCAGTGACTCGTCTTCAGCCCAGGCCTTGAGTTTCTCGAACCAGGGCTCGAAGTAGCGAGCCTGCATCTTGCGCCCGTCGACTGTCTTGCTGGCGACGCCCTGATGACAAATGGCGAGCAGCTCATCCGCCCACCGCTGCCAGGGCTTTTTCAATTCAACCAATGCTGCTCGACGTTCTTGCAGGCATTCTTCGATCAATTCGGCCGGAGATCTGCCTTCTGCTCCATTACGTTCGGTACCGAAGAGAGCACGTACGCGAGGCAACAAAGCGGCCGGACCACCCCAGTGACTGCGAACCCAATTCAGTACATCCCCCTGCATCGGATAGCAGAACAGGCGCCAGTAATCGCGGAGCACTTCGCCCAACAGATCGCTGTGATCGGTTTCGAGGGTCTGGGTAAACAGACTACCGCTGTCGAATGCGTGTTCGCGCAGCATTCGCTGACACCAGCTGTGGATCGTCGAGACGGCAGCCTCGTCCATCCATTGCGCGGCGATGTCCAGACGATTGGCGCAACCGGGCCATTGCTGAGGGTCGAACTGCGCGCGCAACTCATCAATCAACGTATCGGGAGGCGGCGTCTCGTCACGGAAGAAGCGTGCGGCCTCGGCCAGGCGTGTGCGAATACGTTCGCGCAACTCCTTGGTCGCCGCATCGGTGAAGGTCACCACAAGAATCTGCGGTGGCAGCAGCTCGCGACCGAAGCCACTCGCATCACCTCCGTGACCAAGGATCAGGCGCAGATACAACGCGGAGATTGTAAATGTCTTGCCAGTACCCGCACTGGCCTCGATCAGTTGACTGCCCTTTAACGGAAACGCCAGGGCAAGAGGCTGCTTTGCGCTCATGAACGTCCCCCCGCGCTGGCCAAGGATTGCCAAGGGGCTTCGAGCACTGGGCGGTATAAAGCGTTGCACCAATCGGGGAATGTCTCTTCGGCCAACAATGCATCGTAATCCGGGAATTGACGGGCCAATGCGGGGCTTTCGCGTCGCTCACCTTCGCTGGTCTGGCCATCACCTTCATAGGCTTTACGGGCAGCGGCTTCAGCCTTCAGCGGGTCATTCTGGCCCAGCCATGCAAAAGCGGTTTTCACCGCCACCGGGAGCGGTTGACGCATTCCTGACTGCCAGGCGAGCAGCAGGTCTTCGAGTATTCTCCAGGCCCGATCCTGCTCCATTGGTTCAAGCAAAAGGGTGTCGTCACTGGCGACCAGCGCCGTAGTCAGAGAAAGCCCACTCGCACAAGCGACCAGATGATTGACCCATGATTTGGTCAGACGGTGCCATTTGCGGTTCTTGATCGAACCGATACTGTTGGGGATCGTCGTCACCGACAGCACACCGCCATCGGCGCGTTGATGCAGACCACCAAGCCATCCTTCCAGGCGTAATCCCTGACATTCATGATTGATCGGGATCGCGCTGGTCAACGGAGTCGGCCAAAGCGTCAGTAGCTGCTGATAGCGTTGCAGCAAATCAGGAAGCGGTTCGATCAACTCTCGCTGCAGGCACTCACCAAATCCCGCCATGGGCAGCAGCCCGCTGTTTTGCAGGCGCCGAGCCTGAGCCTCAAGCGCCTGATCAACACTCTCCGGATGTCTCAGGGCCGCTTCGAGCAAACTGTCGCTGAGGGTATATCGCTGCAACGCATCCAGGACAAAGGGTTCTTCATCGGCTTGAGGTACTTGTGCCACTTCAAAGTAAACCTTCAATCGCTGAGTGAAAAAGTGTCGCACCGGATTGCGCAGGAAATCCTGCAGCAGTGCGAGACTCAACGGCTCCTCCTGGACATGGGGTTCAAGTATTCCTTTCACATCAACAGGCTCATGACGTAGATGCAGCATCTGCCATTCGCTGGCGTAGCTGAACAGTTCATTTCCCTCATGGAAGTAACGTGAACTGAATGGCTGCAGCGGATGTTCCTGAGTCATGGCATGCAAAAGATCCGCACTTTCGTCAGTCGTGCACCAACCGTTGGCGAGATGATCGCGCAACTGACCGATCAGCACCGAGGGTGGCCGCTCACTGTTGTCACGAATACTGCGTCCAACCCAACTGATGTAGAGCTGATGACGCGCGGACAACAGTGCTTCGAGCAACAGATAGCGATCATCCTCACGGCGGGAGCGATCTCCTGGCCGGTAATCGCTGCCCATGAGGTCGAAGTCCAGCGGTGGTTGTGCCCGGGGATAATCGCCATCGTTCATGCCCAGAAGGCAAACCAGCTTGAATGGAATTGCCCGCATCGGCATCAGGGTACAGAAGTTCACCGCTCCGGCCAGAAAGCGTTGAGAAAGGCGCCCCTGATCCAGTCCAGCCAGCCAGGCCTCGCGAACAACGGTCAGCGGCAACTCGTCTTCCAGTCCGACAGACTCGCAGGTTTCCAGCCATGTTTCACGCAGCTCTTCAAGCTGGGTCAGCAAGTAGTCGTCATGCTCATTGCTCGCTTTGAAAAACACCTGCATCAGTACCTGTAACCGGCTCCCCCACTCTTGAGGTTTCGCAGGCTTCAGCAACTGCTGGTGCGAGTACTCCAAGGCATCCAGCAAGGCAACCAGAGGACCGATCAATGCGGCATCGAGACCGCCAATTTCATCGTAGGGCTCAATACCCGCGCAGGCACTTGAGTCGCCAACCGCATACCCGAGGAGCATCCGCCTCAGGCCGAAACGCCAGCTGTTCTGCTCCAGTTCATTTGGCAATCCCAGTCCGGCGCGCTGATCAGCGTCCATCCCCCAACGCACACCGGCGCCTTCGATCCAGCGATGCAGAGTCGGCAAGTCCCGCTCCTCCACTCCGAACCGTGCGCGTAACGCTGGAACATCGAGCAAGTCGAGGATTTCGCTGACGGGGAAACGACTGTCTGGCAGCTTGAGCAAATGTTCGACTGCGATCAGTAATGGATCGCGACCGCGTTGCCCCTGGTCTGCCAGTGTGAAAGGAATGAACCGTGGATCATGACGATCCAGCTGCCCGAACACCGCACGGACATGCGGTGCATAGCTGTCGATATCAGGCACCATCACGATCACATCGCGCGGGCGCAGTTCGGGATTGGCGCTGAAGCGGGCCAGAAGCTGATCGTGGAGAATCTCCACTTCACGCTGGGCACTATGGGCAATGTGGAATCGAATCGACTGGTCCTGCTTCAGATCGACGTCGGGCCAGAGCTCACGCGTCTCGTCGAGTGGGCGCAGCTCCAGAATGTCATCTTGCAGTTGATTGAGCATATTTTGCGGGACTGATTCGCTGAACAGATCGATACGACCATTGCGAAATGCCGCGCGATAGCTGCCGGGGTCGTCATAGCTGTCGAGCAGATTGATGTAGTCACGACCTTGCTTGCCCCAGGCTGCCAGTAGCGGGTGGGCATGTTGATGCAGTGATTCAGAATCCAGAACCACGGGCATGCCGTTCTTGCGAGCCTGACGTTTGTATTGATGGCGCAACAGATCCTTGTCGGCAACGATATCGGCCCAATGATAACGGCAAGGGTTGTGGACACAGAGCAGGACCTGGCTGAAACGGGCCAGCCCTGCCAATGCTTCGAGTACTTGCGCAGGCAGTGAGGAAATTCCGAAAACGATTACTCGTGAAGGCAAACCTGTCGGTGCTTTTTCAAGGTTGTTGATGCACTCGATGAATCGCTGGTGCACGCCCGCACGGCTTTGAGCCATACCTTGTTCACCGACATCCTCAAGCAATGCGCGCCACAGCTCCGCCTGCCAGCAACTGGTGATGGGCAGCGGTTTTATTTCACCTCTGACATTTCGTAGTTGATGACGCCCCTCGGCCCAATCCTCGAGCCAGTCGGCACGGTACACCTGATACTGATCGAATAGATCAGCCAGACGCTCGGACAGCTGGTAGCGCTTGCGTAAGTCGGTGTCATGGGTCAGGAATCGTTGCAGCGGTTCGAAATGCGGCAGGTCGATGACCTGCGGCAACAAGCGCATCAACCGCCAGGTCAGAGGTGCCTTGTCGAGCAGGGACTTTGCCGGGATCTCATCTCGCCCCAGGACCATTCGGTAAAGCTGCCACATGAAACTGCCCGGCAACTGCACATCAATTGCGGCGGCAATACCGCAGCCGCCAAGGTCATCCTCTTCAGGATCCTCGGCTAATGCCAGCTTGAGCCATTGAGCGATGCCGTTGCTCTGCACGAGCGCAATTTCGTTCTCCAGGGGAGCCAGCGGATAGCGCCGCATTATGCTGATCACAAGGCTGCGCAGTTCGTCCAGGCTGTTGCTCTGAACCACCATGAATGCAGCGTTGAGGGACTGAGTGTCCGGCATGAAGGCTTCCTTGGAAAAGTACAAAAGTTAGGGCTGAACCTTAGCATTGTCGGCAGGCGAGGACAGCCGCAGGGCGTCCGAGAATGTCGTACGAACTTTCCTGCGGGCAAAACAAAACCCCAACTGCTTTCGCAATTGGGGTTTCGGAA
>NZ_JBXARH010000005.1:396174-481289 GCF_058808055.1 Pseudomonas sp. GW821-FHT11G12 | reverse complement strand
GCGTCCCCTAGGGGACTCGAACCCCTGTTACCGCCGTGAAAGGGCGGTGTCCTAGGCCACTAGACGAAGGGGACACACTACAACATTCACTCCCTGCTTCGTATCGCTGTGTGCTTTACGCTGCAAGTGGCGCGCATTCTATGGATGGATTGGAAGGTCGTCAACCCCCTGATATAAATTTATTTAAATCAATGACTTCGCCCTGCTTTACGAGCCGATTCGGACTTTTCCGTCGCCCGACGATTGACGCCTATATTCCGCCACTCGCCAAGGCGCTATAGTCCACGGCACAGGTGATGGCAATCTGCACCCCAAGGGCCAGCATTTATATAAGCAGCCCTGCGGCCGATACAGATTGAGCTTAGCCGATCCAACCCGTCGAGCGGCGCTAGGCTCCTATATGCCAAGCCACTACACTCGCACGCGAACCCTATAAAGAGGTCTTACCGGTGACACCACTCATGATCACCCTGCTAGTCATAGCCGGGATTGCAATCTTGATCGCCATTGGCTACATGAACCATGTGGTGGAAAACACCAAACTGGAGAAGGCCCGCACCAAGGTCGAACTCAACGACCGCCTGCGCCGTTGTGGCGAACTGACCGAAACCTTCCCCGGCCAGTTCATGACCCCGGCCCTCAAGCTATTGATGACCCGCCTGGAACTGAACGTCTGCCAGCGCCTGCTGAACCTGGAAAAGACCAGCGCCACGACCAAGGCCCGCATCACCGAACTGAGCGCCCTTGTCGCCCAGGGCGAATCGATCCCGGTCAACAACCCGCCGGCCCCGATCCAGACCGAAGCCAAGGCCAAAGACGTCCGCTTCCTGCTCGAAGCCCTGCACGGCCAGATTACCCGCGCCGCCCAGGACGGTTTCCTGCCACCAAACGAAGCCAAGCACTGGATTCGCGAAGTCCGTCATATCCTGGTGCTGCTGCACATCGAGTTCTTCAACAACCTCGGCCAGCACGCCCTGCAACAAAACCAGCCAGGCCAGGCCCGCCTCGCGTTCGAACGCGGCGTGCAATACCTGCGCAAACAGCAGGACCCGCAGATCTACGCCGAACAACTCCAATACCTGGAAAAACTCCTGGCCCGCGCCAACGCCCAGGTCATGGACAAGATTGCCCCGGTCGAAGGCGAAGAAAACCAACTGACTGCAGGCCTCAAGGATGTCGAGGCTGATGCGGACTGGAAGAAGAAAGTGATTTACGACTGAGTGCAGATGTTGAGAGAAGCCACCGAGAGGTGGCTTTTTTATTGGCCGCTGGAAAGATCAAAATCAAAAGCGCCCTCACCCTAACCCTCTCCCGGAGGGAGAGGGGACTGACCGAGATGATTGGGAGAGATACGCCGACGTGAAATACCGAGTCGAACTCGGGTTTTGAAACGCATGCAACTCGACTCCTGCTGCTACACCTTCTGCTTCTTCTGCTTCTTCTGCTTCTTCTGCTTCTTCTGCTTCTTCTGCTTCTTCTGCTTTTTCTCTTGCTTCTGCTTTGGCTTTGGCTTTTGCTTCCCACCACTCAACACGATGAGCGTTAGCTCGAGTACCGCTTTTGACGTGCCGGCCCCTTCGGCAGGCTGAGTGGAGGGATTCATCCGGGGGTGGGCGCGTAGCGCCGTGCGGCGAAGCCGCATGCATCGAGAGGAGGTGCAGCGAAGCAAACCGTAGGCGATGCCCCCGGATGAATCCCGGAACGAAGGAACACCGAGCCTCAGCGAGGGGCCGAACGCCGGGGCCCAGCCTTTTGGTTCCTTTTTGGCGTTTGAAAAAGGGACTCGCCGTAAGGGCGAAACCGCCAGCGGCAGCACCCAAAGAAACGGATATTCACACCAAACAACCAGCAACCTGGTCGGCCCAAAGGCCGCCAAGGTCAAATCCAAATCAAAGCCGAAAGTGCCCCACCATCCCCTTGAGCTCACTCCCCAACTGCGCCAGCTCAACACTCGAAGCCGCATTCCCGCGCATCGCAATCGACGACTGATCCGCACTCGCCCGAATACTGGTCACACTGCGATTGATCTCCTCGGCCACCGAACTCTGCTCCTCGGCCGCCGCCGCAATCTGCTGATTCATCTGCTGAATCAACGAGACCGCCGCCGCAATACTCCCCAGCGCACTTTCCGTCTGCAACGCATCACTCACCGCCAGCTTCACCAGCTCGCCACTGCTCTGAATCTGCTGCACCGACGAATGCGCCGCCGAGCGCAAGGCACTGACCAGCCGCTCGATCTCTTCGGTCGAGTGCTGGGTGCGCCGGGCCAGCGCCCGTACCTCATCGGCGACCACCGCAAACCCCCTGCCCTGCTCGCCCGCCCGCGCCGCTTCAATCGCGGCGTTGAGCGCCAGCAAGTTGGTCTGTTCGGCAACACTCTTGATCACTCCGAGCACCGTGCCGATGTTCTGGATTTCTGCGCTCAGGCTTTCGATGCTCGAACTGGCCGACGTCGCCGAATCCGCCAGTTGCTCGATCCGCGCCATGCTCTGGCGCACCACCTGCTGGCCACTCTCGACCTTGTCGTCGGCAGTCTGTGCGGCGAGCGCCGCTTCTTCGGCATTGCGCGCCACATCGTGAACGGTGGCGGTCATCTGGTTCATGGCCGTAGCGACCTGCTCGGTTTCCTCTTTCTGGCTACTGACCTCAAGGTTGGTCTGCTCGGTCACCGCCGACAGCGATTGCGCGGAACTGGCCAACTGTTCAATACCCGCCTGCAACCCGCTGACGATGGTGCTGAGGCCCGCGCCCATCTGCTGCATGGACTGCATCAACTGGCCGATTTCGTCACGACGGGTCACCTCTACCGTTGCACTCAAGTCACCGGCGGCGATCCGCTGCGCGACATGCATCACACTGCGCAACGGGGCGACGATCAAGCGGGTGATCACCCACGCCGCAATCAGACCGACCAGCAGCGCCAGCGCCGACGAGCCGATAATCAGCACCGAGTTCTTCTTCAACTCACCCTGCATCGCGACGTCCTGGGCGACATAGGCCTGATCGACCCGTTCCACTACCTGGGCGGCACGCTGATGCAGTTGCTCATAGACGGTTTTTTCCTGAGCCAGAAGCCCGGTGTACTCGGCGAGCTTGTCATTAAAACCGGCGATGTGGCCTGAGACCTCGTTGAGGACCGTCAGATAACCTTCGTCCTTGACCGTGGATTTCAGTTGTTCGGCTTGCGCCTGGGCCTGCGCGGCCTGTTCGATGTTGCCCTTGGCGCTGTCGTCGCCCTTGCGACTCTGATCCAGCCGCACCCGCGCTTCGTTCATGGCCTGCAACATCAGGCGCGAGACCTGGCTGACCTGACTGGCCTGCTCGATGAACTGGGCCCCATCCTTGCCCTCGCTGTCTTTCAGCGTATAGGCACCGTCATCGGCAAGCCCGGCCTGCAGGACGTCGAGGTTGTTGGCGACGCTGGACACCGACCAACTGGCCATTTCCAGCGCCAGGTCCTTGGCCTGGGTCAGCGAAACGAACTCATCGAAGGCTTTACGGTAAGCGCCCAGCGACTGCTGGACGTCGTTCATGACCGACTCATTGCCCGGCGACAGGGCCTTGAGCTGATCGGCCATGGCGATCAGACCATCCACGCCCTCGTGCAGGGCATCGGCGGTTTTCGGATTGCCGTGCAAGGCGTAGTCCTGTTCCAGCAGACGCACCTTGAGCAGGCCGCTGTTGAGCGAGGACATCTGCTTGAGCCCGTCGAAGCGCTGACTGATGGTTTGCAGGGACCAGACGCCGATGGCCGCCACCAGCGCGGTCAAGAGCAAAACCAGCACAAACCCGATACCCAGTTTTTTCGCCATACCGAGGTTGGCAAAACGTCCTTGCACGGCCGAAATCATTGCGCGTAGTCCCCTGCCAAAGTCTGTTGCCGAAGAGTCGCAACGGCCATGAACCAGCACAAGACTCTGGCGTCGGAATAATGGCAAAAAGCTAGGTGTGCGTCGTTTTCAGAACACTTGAGGTCGATCCACGGCTGTACTGCGAAAGAACTGCCGCGCCCTCGGATCACAAGCGTAGGCCACATTGATCCTCTGCCAGTCACTGGCTTCGCCACTGGGGCTGAATGATGTCGCGCAGGACAGTTGCACACCATGACGCAAGGCCTGCCTGCGCAGGTGCTCGTCATTCGCCAGCGGCGAACGGGCCCAAATGAACAGCCCGCCAGTGGGTTTGCCGAACACTTCCCAATCGGCATCCTCCAGCGCCTGCAAGGCTGCTGCCCGATCGGTATTGAGCCGCTGGCGCTGGCGTTGCACCAGTTTGCGATAGGCGCCACTGGCCAGCAGCGCCGCCAGAACCGCCTCGCTGAACCTTGAAGTGCCCATGCAACTGATCATTTTGACCCGCGCCAGTTGCTCGATCACCTCAACACTGGCCATTACGAAACCTGCCCGTAACGAGCTGCTCAGTGTCTTGGAAAAACTGCCGACGTAAATCACCCGCCCGTCTTCATCCAGTGCCGCCAGACGCGTGCCGCTGCCATTGTGCAGATCGGCGTAGACGTCGTCTTCGATCAACCGCAGGTCGTAGGTTTTGCTCAATTGCAGAATACCCCGCGCCACGGCCGGCGCCAGACAGCTCCCCGTGGGGTTGTGGTGATGACTGTTGATGAACAGCGCCGCCGGCCGGAACTGCTGCAACAACGCCTCAAGCGCCTCAAGGTCCGGCCCGCCAGGCGTACGGCGAACCTCCAGCATGCGCACACCGTGCAGCCGCAGGAGGTCGAACAGCGGCGCATAACCCGGTGTTTCCACCACCACACAGTCACCGGCCCGGAACAGGGTACGCACGATCAGATCCAGCCCGTGGCTGGCGCCGGCAGTGGTCAGCACCCGTTCGTCGTCAGCCTTGATATCGAGCAACCCGAGTCGTTTGACGATTTGCTCGCGCAGCGCGGGGAGCCCGAGGGGCGTGTTGTAGTTGAACAGGCTGGTCATGTCGGTGCGGGCCACCTGACGGATCGCGTAGCTGAGATCATCGGGCTCTCGCCAGCTCTGCGGCAAAACGCCGTCGCCCAGTTTCAGCCCTCTTTGCCATTCCGGATCCGTATCACAGCCGTGACGCTCACCCTCGAACGCAGGACTGTCGAAGGCCTTGCAACACTTCGGCAATGTGGCCGCGACCATGAACCCCGAGCCTTGCCGCGAGGCCAGGACACCCTGCGCCACCAGACGCTCGCAAGCTTCCATGACGCTCGACTGGCTGAGCAGGTTCAACCGCGCGATTTGTCGCACGGAAGGCAGGCGCGTGGCTGGCGGCACCTCTCCCTGCACGACCCATTCGATCAATCCATCAACAATCTGCTGCACAACCGGCACCATTGCCTGTCGGTCAATTCTCAATTCCATGAGTACCCAAACTCCTGTCCGTTTTGCCCGCGGCAGTAAATCACAGCCGCGCCGGTCAGGCTGTGCGACAACGCCGTCAAAAGCCACCGTTCTAACTATTTGATACACATTGTTTATCAACGACATGTAACTGACGGCAGACGAAAAAAAACCCGCCGGCAGGCGGGTCTTTTCCTGCATCAATGGACGCGTTTCAGAACGCGGTCACGCCACCGTCCACGGCCAGCGAATGGCCGGTAGTGAACGCTGCACCATCGCTGCACAGGTACAGCACGGCGCTGGCAATTTCCTCGACCTTGCCGATGCGACCCACCGGATGCATGGCGTTGGCGAATTCGCCTTTTTTCGGGTCGGCCTCATAGGCGCGACGGAACATGTCGGTGTCAATCACCGCCGGGCAAACGGCATTGACGCGGATTTTCTTCTTGGCGTATTCGATGGCGGCCGACTTGGTCAGGCCGATCACCGCGTGCTTGGAGGCGGCGTAGATGCTCATCTTCGGCGCGGCGCCCAGGCCGGCCACCGATGCGGTATTGACGATCGCCCCGCCACCCTGGGCCAGCAGCAACGGCAACTGGTACTTCATGCACAGCCAGACGCCTTTGACGTTGACGCCCATGATTGCGTCGAATTCATCCATCGAACCTTCGGCCAGTTTGCCTTTCTCGATTTCGATCCCGGCGTTGTTGAAGGCATAGTCGAGTCGCCCGTAGGTCTTGATCACCTCGTCCATCAGATTTTTCACATCACTTTCGACGGTAACGTTGCACCGCACGAAAGTCGCTTCACCGCCGGCGGTACGAATCAGCGCCACCGTCCCCTCGCCCCCGGCGGCATCCAGGTCGGCCACCACCACTTTCAGACCTTCAGCGGCGAACGCCTGGGCGGTCGCGCGGCCGATACCGTTGGCGGCGCCCGTGACGACGGCGACCTGACCGGAAAACGTCATGCTCATTGTTATGTCCTCGAATGCGGGGATTGATGAGGGCAGCATAGCCACAGCCACCCCGACAGCGGCAGCACTATCAGAAGGCCGTTTAACCGCCCATGAATCGCAGTGATAAAACCGTGACAGCCACTATCACCCTGTTTGATCGACCTGCATTCGCCTCGTCAGCCAACCTTGCGGCATCACCAAGGAGGGTCTATCAACAAGGCTTCATCCCGTTGAGTGCCTGTCATGACTAACCAGACCAATCGTCAGTTCCTGCTCGCCAAACGCCCGGTGGGCGCCGCCACCCGCGAGACCTTCACGTATCAGCAAGTACCGGTGGGTGAACCGACGGCGGGACAGATCCTGGTCAAGAACGAATACCTGTCCCTCGACCCGGCCATGCGCGGCTGGATGAACGAGGGCAAGTCCTACATCCCGCCGGTAGGTATCGGTGAAGTCATGCGCGCACTGGGTGTAGGCAAAGTCATCGCGTCGAACAACCCGGGGTTTGCGGTCGGCGACTACGTCAACGGTGCCATTGGCGTGCAGGATTATTTCCTTGGCGAGCCAAGAGGTTTCTACAAGGTCGATCCGAAACTGGCACCGCTGCCGGTTTACCTGTCCGCATTGGGCATGACCGGCATGACCGCCTACTTCGCCCTGCTCGATGTCGGCGCACCGAAGGCCGGCGACACCGTGGTGTTGTCCGGGGCAGCGGGTGCGGTCGGCAGCATTGCCGGGCAGATCGCCAAGATCAAAGGTTGCCGGGTGGTCGGCATCGCTGGCGGTGCCGACAAATGCAAGTTCCTGATCGACGAACTGGGCTTTGACGGTGCCATCGACTACAAGAGCGAAGACGTGTTGGCCGGCCTTAAGCGCGAATGCCCGAAAGGCGTGGACGTGTATTTCGACAACGTCGGCGGCGACATCCTCGACGCCGTGCTGAGCCGTCTGAACGTCAAGGCGCGCGTAGTGATCTGCGGCGCCATCAGCCAGTACAACAACAAGGAAGCGGTCAAAGGCCCGGCCAACTACCTGTCGCTGCTGGTCAACCGCGCGCGGATGGAAGGCTTCGTGGTGATGGATTACGCCGCGCAGTACGCCAGTGCCGCCCAGGAAATGGCCGGCTGGATGGCCAAGGGTCAGCTCAAGAGCAAGGAAGACATCGTCGAAGGCCTGGAAACATTCCCGGAGACCCTGGGCAAACTGTTCAGCGGCGAGAACTTCGGCAAGCTGGTGTTGAAGGTCTGAAACAATGAAGGGAGCCATCGGGCTCCCTTCATTGCATCTTCAGCTGTTCGATCAGGCCAGTTCGGCGACCACCGAGGCCAGTGCCTTGGCCGGATCCGCCGCCTGGCTGATCGGACGGCCGATCACCAGATAGTCGGAACCGGCATCCAGCGCCTGACGCGGGGTCAGGATGCGACGCTGGTCGTCCTGGGCGCTGCCGGCCGGACGAATCCCCGGCGTCACCAGTTGCAGCGACGGGTGAGCGGTTTTCAACGCCGTGGCTTCCAGCGCCGAGCACACCAGACCGTCCATCCCGGCCTTCTCGGCCAATGCAGCCAGGCGCAGCACCTGCTCCTGCGGCTCGATGTCCAGACCGATACCCGCCAGATCCTCGCGCTCCATGCTGGTCAGCACAGTCACGCCGATCAGCAACGGTTGCGGGCCGCTGCGCTTGTCCAGCTCTTCACGGCAGGCCGCCATCATGCGCAGGCCGCCGGAGCAGTGAACGTTGACCATCCACACGCCCATCTCGGCAGCGGCCTTGACCGCCATCGCCGTGGTGTTGGGAATGTCGTGGAATTTCAGGTCGAGGAATACTTCAAAACCCTTGTCACGCAGGGTGCCGACGATTTCCGCGGCGCAACTGGTGAACAGTTCCTTGCCCACTTTGACCCGGCACAGTTTCGGGTCCAACTGGTCGGCCAGCTTCAGTGCGGCGTCACGGGTGGGGAAATCCAGGGCGACGATGATAGGAGTCTGGCAGGCGGACATGGATGGGCTCTCAGGCAAGTCGAAATCGGCGCGCATTGTAGCGGAACCGGCGGCGGCGCGGCACCCGATGATCGGTAAATCGTCGCGCCGGACGTGATCAGCATAGCCTTGCAGGGTATTGTGTCGAAGCCGATACACAACCGACACGCCGACAACATGCGTCCGCGCTAGCCTCGCCAGCCGCAACAAGTCCTTACAGCAGCCCTTCCCGCCTCACGGCTGGACGCCTATGCTGAAACCACAACCTCGCAGCCTATCTTTGTGGTTGGCGGCTTACTGGCAGATGAACAGCCTCATGCACAACTCCCAAGTCTCCGTGAATGAAGAGCAGAAAGACGACAAGCGCTGGAGCATCCGGGCCTTGATCGTCGACGATGATGTGCCGATCCGTGAACTGATGATCGACTACCTGGCCCGTTTCAACATTCACGCCAGCGGCGTCACCGACGGCGCGGCCATGCGCCAGGCGATGCAGGCCGAACATTTCGACGTGGTGGTGCTCGACCTGATGCTGCCCGGCGAAGACGGTCTGTCGCTGTGCCGCTGGCTGCGCGCCGAATCGGACATCCCGATCCTGATGCTCACCGCCCGTTGCGAACCCACCGACCGCATCATCGGCCTGGAACTGGGTGCCGATGACTACATGGCCAAACCGTTCGAACCCCGGGAACTGGTGGCGCGGATCCAGACGATTCTTCGCCGGGTGCGCGACGACCGCACCGAACAGCGTGCGAACATTCGCTTCGACAACTGGCGCCTGAACAGCGTCCTGCGCCAGTTGATCGCCGACGATGGCCTGGTCGTGCCGCTGTCCAACGCCGAATTCCGCTTGCTCTGGGTGTTCATCGAACGCCCGCGTCGGGTGCTCAGCCGCGAACAGTTGCTGGACGCCGCCCGTGGCCGCTCGATCGAAGCGTTCGACCGCAGCATCGACCTGCTGGTCTCGCGCCTGCGGCAAAAACTCGGCGACGACCCGAAAGCCCCACAGTTGATCAAAACCGTACGCGGTGAGGGTTACCTGTTCGACGCACGGGATATCGGCTGATGCGGGCGCGCTTCGACACGCTGTTCGGTCGCCTGTTTGGCGTGCTGTTCGTGGCGATCGTCCTGGCGCACCTGTTGGCTTTCGCTTGGTTCCACCATTACGGCCCGCCACCGCCGCCTCCACCACCGGAGTTTTCCGAAGGGATCGACGGCCAACGGCCACCGCCAGATCCGCGCTTCCCACGGCGCCCCCCACGCCCGTGGTTCGGCGGGCCGCTGGTGCCGCTGACCTTTCAGTTCCTCTCATTGATGATCGCTGCGTGGTACGGCGCCAAACTGCTGAGCCGCCCGATCCAGCGCCTGAGTGACGCTGCCGAACGCCTCAGTGAAAACCTCGACAGTCCGCCGCTGGACGAATCCGGCCCCCGCGAAGCACGCCAGGCGGCGCACACTTTCAATCTGATGCAGCAGCGGATTCGCGAACAGGTGCAGCAACGCGCGCGAATGCTCGGCGCCGTCTCCCACGACCTGCGCACACCGCTGTCGCGGCTGAAACTGCGCCTGGAAAAGATCGACGACGACAAACTTCAGGGCCAGATGCGTCAGGATCTCAACGACATGATCGGCATGCTCGACGCCACCCTCACCTACCTGCACGAACAACGCACCAGCGAAGCGCTGCAACTGATGGACGTGCAGGCGCTGGTCGAGTCCCTGTGCGAGAACGCCCAGGACCAGGGCGCCGACGTGCAGGTCAGCGGCCACTGCGCGCCCTTGCAGGTGCAGCCGATGGCCTTGCGTTCCTGCATCAACAACCTGATGGACAACGCCTTGCGCTACGCCGGGCAAGCGCATATCGAGCTGCAGGATCAGCGCGAGCAACTGCTGATCCGCGTCATCGACCACGGCCCGGGCATCGCTGCGGACAAGCGTGAAGCGGTGTTCGAACCGTTCTTCCGCCTGGAAGGCTCGCGCAACCGCAACTCCGGCGGCGTCGGCCTGGGTATGACCATCGCCCGGGAAGCCGCGCAACGCCAGGGCGGACAACTCAACCTCGAAGAAACCCCCGGCGGCGGCCTTACCGCCGTGATTCGCCTGCCCCGCCACTGAAGCCGACTGTGTACCGCCCGGTACAAAATCCACATACCCACGACACCTCCCGCCTTGACGCTGCATAAGCCGGTACACAAACCGGTTTTCCAGCCCAAGGAGAGAGCCCGATGATCGGTAGCGTGAGCAACTACACGAGCTACACCAGCACCAGCAGCACCACCACGCAAAACGCCCGCAGCCAGCAACTGCAAAAAGAACTGTTCGCCAAACTCGACAGCAACGGCGACGGCGCGGTGGATCAGGACGAACTGAACAGCGCCCTGTCGCAAAAATCCAACGACGGTTTGCTGGTCAACCTGAGCAAACAATTCGGCGACCTGGACAGCGACAGCAGCGGCAGCCTCAGCGCCGACGAAATGGCCGCCATGGCCCCACCCCCACCACCCGACCACGACCAGGCCCCCAACACCGACCTGGCCGACGCCCTGATCAAAGCCCTGGACACCGATGGTGACGGCGCCATCAGCGGCGACGAACTGAGCAGCGGCCTGACCAGCGCCGGCAGCACCGCCGACAGCAGCAAAATCTTCTCCGCCCTGGACAAGAACAAGGACGGCGTCGTCAGCCAGGACGAACTCACCGCCAGCCTCACCCCGCCACCACCGCCGCCACCCCGGGTTTCCAGTGACGAACTGTTCAGCCAGCTTGATGCGGACGGTGATGGAAATGTGACGGCGACCGAATTGAGCAGCGCGTTGCAGGCCAGCGACAGCACCTCGTCGAACAGCAGCGACACCAGCGCGGCGTTGCTCAAGGTGCTGGATAGCGACAGCAGCGGTGGCGTGAGCAGTGATGAATTGAAGGCCGCGTTGCAGGCGGGACACCAGCGTCCGAGCGATGAACAGACTGCCAGTACTACTCAAACCACGACTGAAGCGTTGAACCGGATGATTGCCAATCTGAGCAAGCAGTATTCGCTCGATAGTGCGGCGTCGGTGGGCAAGTATTTGAATGTGGCGACGTGAGGTAATCCAAAAACAGGATGAGCGTTAGCTCGACAACGCTTTTGATCTTGATCCACCCGCCCCTTCGGAAGGCTGAGTGGAGGTGTTCATCCGGGGATTGGCACGTAGTGCCGTGCGGCGAAGCCGAACTCATCGACGAAGTCGATGCCCCCGGAGGGACACCGGAGCGAAGGAACCCGAGCCTGCGAGGGCCGAACGCCGGGGCGAGCGTTTTTTGCTTACTTTTTTAGGCGCTTGTAAAAAAGTGAGTCGCCGTAAGGGCGAAACCATAAGCCGCCGTTACCGAAGAAACGGATATTCACCCAAAACAACCCAGAGCCTGGCCGGCCCAAAGGCCGCCAAGGCCCACCGTCAACGCCGATCCTCAACCCGCCCCTGACTCTTGCTCCAATCCGTCAACAAACTATAAGCAACAGCCAACAGCGTAGGCCCGATAAACAACCCGATAAACCCAAACGCAATCAACCCGCCAAACACCCCAAGCAACACAATCACCAGCGGCAGATTCCCGCCACGGCTGATCAGGTACGGCTTGAGCACGTTGTCCACGCCGCTGATGATGAACGTCCCCCAGATCCCGAGAAACACCGCCATCCCGTACTCACCCTTCCAGGCCAGCCACGCCGTGGCCGGAATCCACACCAGCGGCGGCCCCATCGGAATCAGACTGAGCAGGAACGTCACGATCCCCAGCACCAGAGCCCCCGGCACCCCGGCAATCAGGAAGCCGATCAGCGCCAGAATGGCCTGCGCCGCCGCCGTACCGATCACCCCGTTCACCACCCGCTGCACGGTGCCGGCCACCAGCTCGATGTAGTACCCGGCACGATCACCGA
Source organism: Pseudomonas sp. GW821-FHT11G12 (assembly GCF_058808055.1). Taxonomy (NCBI): domain Bacteria; kingdom Pseudomonadati; phylum Pseudomonadota; class Gammaproteobacteria; order Pseudomonadales; family Pseudomonadaceae; genus Pseudomonas; species Pseudomonas sp. GW821-FHT11G12. The sequence goes on along the minus strand of NZ_JBXARH010000005.1, from coordinate 469,096 downwards.
TCAACCGCTCCAGCAGACTGTGCACGAACGCCGCGAGCCGCGGCCCGTCACGGTAGAAAAAGAACACGAAGACAATGCTCAGGGTCAGCTCGAGAATCCCGCCGCCGATCTGCGCACTGCGCGCCAGCAGCCAGTTGCCGACCTGCCCCAGGTAAGGCTTGATCGACACCATCAGCGCCGCACCCTGCTGATCGACACTGTTCCAGAACCCGACCAGCCGCTCCCCTACCAGCGGAATCGTGCCGAGCCAGGCCGGCGCTTCCGGCAGACCATCGACCTGCACATCCTTGATGAACACCGTGGCATCGCGCACGTGATCGGCCAGGTTGAACCCCAGCCATACCAGCGGTGCCGCCACCAGCACCATCCAGCCCAGGGTCAGGATACTTGCCGCCAGAGATTCGCGGCCGCCGAGCCAACGGGTCAGCAGGCGCATCAGCGGCCAACTGGCGAACGCCAGCACCGCGCCCCAGAACAGCGCCGACCAGAACGGCGCCATCACCCAGAAACTGGCGCCGAACAACACCAGCAACAGGATCTGCACCAGCAGACGATCATTATTGGGCATGTGAAATCTCGAAAAAGTCAGTCAGGCAAAGAGTAGGCGAACACGCCAAACGTGCCCGCCAGAGACACCTTATCGCAACAGATCGATGCGCAGGCCGGTACCTTCGACATTAGCGGTCTCCATGCGTGCCGCACGCACACCCTGGACGATCAACGCCTGACGCCAGGCCTCGGCCTTGGGCCCGGAGACCGTGACCCGCAACGTGGTGTCGAGGTTCAGGCCACGGGACAGCAGACGCAGCCAGGTGTCGTCGGGATCGCCGGTCAGTTTCGGCAACTTCAGCTCACCGGTGTCTTTCAACTGTCGCAACAGGGTCGCAGACGTCGGCAGCAGATCACCCAATGGCGTGGCGGCTTCAAACTGTTCGACGTGCAGATACGCTTTGCGATTGCCGCGAGTGATGCTGTACAGCGCCACCAGCGTGTTGTCACGAGGCGCCGCCAGCCTCAGCAGCAGATAGGCCTGCTGCTCGTCGGCGCCGTACAGCTTGGCGTTGCCGAACACTTCATTGGCCCACAGGCTGCTTTCGCCGCAATCCCTGGCCTGACACCAGAACAACAGCTCGGCGTCCTTTTTTTGCAGGGCCTCGCGGGCGACGGTGAACGCTTCATTGGCGGAATGTTCGGGCGGTAACTCGTAGGTGACCGAGGTGGTTTGCCCACGGGCGCCGACCTGGCCGTCGAAACGCAACTGGCCGCTGATCTTGCGGATCGAGCCCATCGGGTAAATCCGCTCCAGTTCCACGGGAGGGCGATAGTCGACGATCTGCGCATCGGCCAGACGCGGCACGATCGCCAGATCCTGACTGCCCGGCAGGTCGGCAGCGAGCAACACGGGACTGAAACAGCACAGAGCCAGCAGACTGAAAGATCGCATGGACAGGCTCATCGGATCGGCATGGCCGGGGCGCCTTTCTGGCTATTCGGGTTCGCAGCGGTGTAGAAATCCATTGTGGTTGTCTCCCATTTCAACCCGCCCAGCCTCGACAGTTGCCCGGGGCAAGTCAAGGAATGGCGAAGAACCGATTGAAACAGTCTGCGACAAGAACCGCACCCGACTCGTCATTCAGGTGCAGATGGTGCCCGCCTGGCAGCTGTTCCCGGTTAAAGGGTAGACGCTCCAGCAGCTCGGGATGTTTGGCCAGCATGCCGTCGGCCGCCACCACCAATTGCGTAGGACAGGCAATGCGCTGGATGAAGGCCATCGCCTGTTCCTGAGTCAGACGCAATGGCGATGGCAGGGTCAGACGATTGTCGCTGCGCCAGGTGTAACCGCCGGGCACTGGCATCAGGCCTCGTTGCGCCAGCAGTTCGGCGGCTTCACGACTGACCGCCACCAGACCTTTCATGCGTGCTTCGATGGCCCGGTCGAGGGTGTTGTAGACCGGTTTGCGTTTTTCCCGAAGATCGAGCTGCGCCTGCAGGGCCATACCCATGCGTTCGGCAGCGTTTTCGCCTTTGTCCGTCGGAGGAATCACCCCGTCGATCAATGCCAGATGGGTGATGCGCTCCGGCAACGAGCCTGCCAGCACCAGCGAAACGATCGCGCCCAGCGAATGCCCGAGCAGACCGAAGCGCTTCCAGCCCAGTTGTTCGGCGACTTGCAGCACGTCATGGGCGTAATCCCACAACGCATAACCCGCTCCAACCGGACGATGTCCTGAATGGCCGTGACCGGCCATGTCCAGCGCCACGATGCGCAAGCCTTTCAGTTGCGGGGCCAGACGGGCAAAGCTGTTGGCGTTGTCCAGCCAGCCATGCAGGGCAATCACCGGCAACCCGTCTTCCGGGCCGAAAAGATGCGCCGCCAGTTCGATATGCGGCAGGCTCAGACGCACCTCTTCGACCGCCGGGCTCATGCGCAATCCTTGTGCTGGCGGTTTTCCCAGCGAGTGAACAGGTTTTTCAGCAGTTGCGCGGTGTCCTGCGGGCGTTCGAGCGGAAACATGTGGCCGCCGGGCACAGTCAGCGACTCGCCCTGAGGCAGACGGCCGACGAAGCGGGTGTGATGGTTCATCACCACGCGACTCTTGTGCCCGCGCACCACTGCCAGCGGCACCTGGAGCTGGCGGGTACGCCCGGGGCTGGTGTGCGGCACACCGCGATAAATACTGATCTCGGTGGCTGGATCGAAGCGCAGGCGCAGCTTGTCGCCAACCTTGTGCAAGCCGTGTTGCAGGTAGGCGTCGAAGCACTCGGGATCGAACCCGCGGAACAGGGTCTTGCCGGCAAAATAGCTGCGAGCGCTGTCGAGGTCGGCGAACTCTTCGCGTCGTCCCAACGTACGCCCGGCCGGGGTTAGTCTGTCGATAAAGCCAAAACGCTTGGCAGCACGGATCACCCAGCGATCGGTGCGGGTCAGCACCGGAGAGTCGAGCATCACCACCCCGCGATATAGCTCCGGGCAACGCAGCGCGGCGTGCAGATGCAGCATTCCGCCGAAGGAATGGCCAACGCCCCACACCGGCTCGTCCTGTTGTTGCAGGTGATGAATCAGCTCGTCGACCAGGTGGTACCAGTTGTCACCCGCCGGAAAACGCGGGTCGTGGGCATGCTGCTCCAGATGCGTCACCCGGAACTCGGGCGCCAGCGCCGAGAACAGCTTGCCGTAGGTGCCCGACGGGAACCCGTTGGCGTGGGCGAAAAAGATCGGTTGCGACATACCGGTAGATCCATGAGCGGTAAACAGGCGTTGATTGTCCGTAAGACCGCGCTTCACAGCAATGACCGTAACTGCCAGGAATGATGACAGTCCGGTCAGGGCTATGACGGATCGGTCAGCGCGCCGGCGGCTGCTCACCCAGCGGCACCACCGCCATGGTCAGACGCGACACGCAACTGGCCTTGCCTTCATCGCTGGTCAGGCGGATGTCCCAGACGTGGGTCGTGCGGCCGATGTGAATCGGCTTGGCCACCGCCGTTACCCGTCCACTGCGCAATCCACGCAGATGGTTGGCGTTGATCTCCAGACCCACGCAATAGAACTTGCTGGCATCGATGCACAGGTAACTGGCCATCGAGCCGACGGTTTCGGCGAGCACCACCGACGCACCGCCATGCAACAGGCCATAAGGCTGGTGGGTGCGATGGTCGATCACCATGCTGGCGGTCAGGGACTCTTCGTCGAAGGACTCGAAACGGATGTCCAGCACTTCGCCGATGGTGTTTTTCTGGATTGCGTTCAACTGCTCGATGTTGGGAGTGGTGCGCCACAAGGTCATCGCAGGCTTCCTTTGTTGTTTTGATCGTCACTCAATCCTGCCACAGCACCGCCTCGCTGCGCTCGCTCCATTCTTCGAAGCGTGCGCCGTAGGTGTCTTCGATGACGTTGCGCTTGATCTTCAGGGTCGGCGTGAGAAAGCCGTTTTCCACCGCCCAGCTGTCCTTGACCACCACCAGACGCCGCAGGCGCTCGTGCTTGTCGAGGGCACCGTTGACCTCCTCCAGCAACTTTTCCAGGCTCGAATGCATTTGCGGTCGCGCTTCCTCGTGTCCGGCGGCCGAAAGCACACACAGCCCCAGCGGTGCACTCAAACCATCGCCGACCACGCAGACCTGCTCGATCCGCGTATGCACGGCGAGGCGGTTTTCGATCGGGGCCGGGGCGACGTACTTGCCTTTGCTGGTCTTGAAGATTTCCTTGAGCCGCCCGGTCAGGCGCAAACGGCCTTCGGCGTCCTGTTCGCCCTTGTCACCGGTACGCAGGAAACCATCGGCGGTCAGCGTCTCGGCGGTTTTCTGCGGTTCCTTGAAATAGCCGAGCATGTTGGCCTGGCTGCGCACCTGCACTTCGCCGGATTCATCGATCCGCACTTCGACGTCAGGGCAAGGCTGGCCGATCCAACCCTGCTTGTACTGACCCGGCAGGCAGATGTGCGAATAGCCGCAGCTCTCGGTCATGCCGTAGACCTCCAGCACATCCAGCCCGAGTTTCTGATACCAGTCGAGCAAGGCCTGCGGCACCGGCGCGGCACCGGACAAGGCCACACGCAAGGCATCCAGCCCCAGCCCGGCCAGAACTTTGTACCCGACCCGCTTGCCGATGAAAGGCAAACCGAGCAGGAAATCCAGGCGTTTGGCGGGGATCTTCGCGTACACGCCCATCTGGAATTTGGTCCAGATCCGCGGCACGCCAAACATCGCTGTGGGCCGCGCGCGTTTCAGATCGGTGAGAAAGGTATCGAGGCTCTCGGCAAAGAACACCGTCTGCCCGGTATAGATCGACGCCAGTTCGACGAACATCCGTTCGGCCACATGACACAGCGGCAGATAGGACAGCAGACGATCGTTTTCATTGAGGCCGAACAACTGCGTGCCACGGGTGGTGGCGAAACCGAGATTGGCGAAACTGTGCATCACACCCTTGGGCAGGCCGGTGGTGCCGGAGGTGTAAATGATGGTCGCCAGTTGATCGGCGGCGGGTCGCGGATCGTCCTGGATCGGTGAGCTGCGTTGCAGGTCGTCCCAGTTGAAATCGAACGTGCCTGGCGGGTGCAGCGGCAGGCTGATGGTCGGCAAACCCACCGGCACACCGGTCGACATCCCCGGCCAGTCATCCAGTTTGCCGATGAACGCCAGCACGCTTTCGGAATGGGTGAGGACCTGATTGACCGAGTCGGCAGTGAGATTGGGATAGAGCGGCACCGAAACGTGTCCGGCCATCCAGATCGCCAGGTCGGCGATGATCCAGTGGGCACAGTTTTTCGAAATCAGCGCGATGTGGCTGCCTTGGGGCAACTCCCGGGAGCGCAGCCAGTGCGCGGCACAGCGGGCCTGATGGCCGACGTCGGCCCAGGTCAGCGTTTCGACCTGCCCACCGCCGATGGGCTGCACCAGGAAGCGTTGGCGCGGGTGCCGGGCCTCGCGCTCGTAGAACACGTCCAGCGGCAATCGAAAAGCAGCAGACATGCGACTCGCTCCTTTCTTTTTGGGATGGAGCAAGCGTAGTCAACCAAGCAAGTGCTTGGTTGACTATTTCATACAAAAAATTTCACGGATGCTTGAGGCTGTTCAGCGTCATCGACCCGATCAGCAACTCGCTGTGTTCGAGCTCGGCGAGCCCGGCGGTGCTGACCTTTTCGGGCGGATAGCCGGCGCCGTGTTGCAGGTAACTGAGCAGATGCCCGACCAGCGGATTGTGGCTGACCAGCAGCACATTGCTCACCGACACCAGTTGCTCGGCGACGCGATCCGGATCGACCTCTGGCGTCAGCCATTCGACCGTACGGATCTCCGGCTCGAAACCCAACGCCTCGCGCACCAGTTGCGCGGTCTGCTGCGCCCGCAAGTACGGGCTGGCGTAGATGGCCGTCAGTGGCTGGCCCATCAACCGGGCGGCGCTGCTGAGCACTTCCTTGCGACCGTGAGCGGTCAGTTCCCGCTCCGAATCGGGGCGCGAGCCATAGGGCTCGGCCTCACCGTGACGCAATACCCAGAGTTTCATAGTTTGGGTTCCTCATCCCGGGCCGGATGCGGTGCTGGCGCAACAACGTGTGGCGCCTCACCTTCCGGAGTACGCGGCGCCGGCCAGTCGGCGAACGGCCAGGGCTTCTGGTCGCTGTGGAAACTGCCGAACCGGCCGATCTGGGCCAGGAACTGGCTCAGGCTGTCACCGAAATTCATCAGACCGGCGCTTGGAGCGCCATAGATCAGTCTATACACAAGCTGCACCAGCACCACCGCGCCGAGGATGAACTGCGCCACCTGCCAGACCACGATGTAAACGATCATCCACAACACCCGCAGCAGGATGGATTCGTACTTGGCTTCGGTTTTCGGATCGTTCATGTCTAGCTCCCTTGCCCTGAAATAAAAAGCAATCAGTTGAAACCACTGGTGGAAATGAAGTCGACGTCGGTCTTCGGCTCAGCGCGCATCAACAGGCCGATCACCTGATCCAGCGTGCGCCCTTCGAACAGGATCGCGTGGAGCCCGGCGACCAGCGGCATGTACACGCCGACCTCCTGGGCCTTGGCCTTGAGCACTTTCAGGGTGTTGACCCCTTCAGCGACTTCACCGAGGCGCGACACCGCTTCGTCGAGGCTCAAGCCCTGACCGAGGGCGAAACCGACCTGATAGTTGCGGCTTTTCGGCGACGAGCAGGTGACGATCAGGTCGCCGACCCCGGCCAGACCGAGGAAGGTCATCGGGTTAGCCCCCTGATTCACCGCAAACCGGGTCATCTCGGCCAGGGCGCGAGTGATCAGCATGCTCTTGGTGTTCTCGCCCATCTCCAGCGCCACCGCCATGCCGGCGATGATCGCATAGACGTTTTTCAGTGCGCCGCCCAGTTCCACGCCGAAACGGTCGGCACTGGCGTAGACGCGAAAGGTGCGGCCATGCAGCGCGGCCTGCACTTCTTTGCACAGTTCTTCGTCTTCGCTGGCGACTACCGTGGCGGTCAGCGCGTGTTCAGCGATTTCCCGTGCCAGATTCGGCCCGGACAGCACGCCGATACGCGCCTGCGGGGCGATCTCTTCGAGAATCTGGCTCATCAGTTTGAAGGTGTGAGCTTCGATGCCTTTGGTCAGGCTGACCAGCATCTTGCCGCTCAGGCGCTCGGCATGAGCCGCCAATACCGTGCGCAGCGCGCTGGACGGCAACGCCACGAAACACAATTCGCAGGCATCGAGGGTTGCCTGCAGGTCGGTGACCGCCGTCACGCCGGGCAGAATCTTGATGCCTTTGAGGTAACGCGGGTTCTCGCGATTGACCCGGATGGCCTCGGCCTGTTCGGGGTCACGCATCCACTGCCGGACTTGATGGCCGTTCTCGGCCAACAGATTGGCCACGGCGGTACCGAAACTTCCGCCTCCCAGGACCGCAATCGGGCGCTGTTCAGTCATATGTAATCCGTTAATCCATACCAGTGGCGATGCGGGCATTATACGGAGCGGCCCCTTCTCGGACAGCCCCGGCGTCAATTACCGGCACTTGTAGGAAGAAGACCAATAAAACCGAGGAAAATGCCCGCAACGTGACTGGAAAAGTCACTGTCCTCGGTTAACATGCGCGCCAATTCTTTGCTATCAAGGCTGCGTCGTGTTTTCTGGCACTCCCTCCCCGCGTTCGTCCCTGCTGTTGGCGCTGCTGTTCAGCCCGATGTTGCTGGCGGACGACCTGTTTCTCGACAGCGAGGCCTTGCCCCAGATCCTCACGGCCACGCGCCTGAAACAGTCCCCGGCGGAAGTCCCCGGCAGCATGACCGTGCTCGACAGCGAACTGATCAACGCCAGCGGCGCCCGGGACATCAGCGAGCTGCTGCGCCTGGTGCCGGGGATGATGGTCGGCAACATCAGCGGCAATCAGGCGGTGGTGAACTATCACGGCACCAACGCCACCGAAGCACGGCGCATGCAGGTACTGATCGACGGCCGCTCGGTGTACCGCGCCGGCCTGGCCACGGTGGACTGGAGCGACATCCCGGTAGCCATGGAAGACATCGAGCGCATCGAAGTCTTTCGCGGCCCGAACACTGTCAGCTATGGCGCCAACGCGCTGATGGCGGTGGTCAACATCATCACTCGCAACCCGGCCGACAGCCACGGCACACGGTTGAAAATCACCCGTGGCCAACGCGGCATCAACGATTTCTATGCCAGTCAGGGAACAGGCTGGAATGGCGGCGACCTGCGCCTGTCGCTGTCCGGCCAGGAAGATGACGGCTTCGACAGCGACCGCACCGGCGCCGATTACCGCGACAGCCGCCGCTTGAACCGCTTCAGCCTTGCGGTCAGCCAGACCCTCAGCGACAACCAGAGCGTGGACTGGCAGCTCAACGCCAAGGACGGGACCAACCAGCGGCCCTATACCTACCGCCCGGTGTTCTCGGGGATTACCGCCGCCGGGAACAATTCCGACGTGATCGCCAAGGATTACGCCGGTTCGGTGCGCTGGAATCTGGACATCAACCCCGATCACAGCCTTTATGTACAAGGCTCGGCGCAACACTGGGATCGCCAGCAGACCTGGCGCGCCTGCGATGCCGAGGTGTCGTTCAGCCCGCAGCTGACGGAGTTGTGGCAACTCAACCCGAACTACACCGAACAACTGGCGCGCAACATCACCCGCTTCGTCGGGCCTGGTGCTGCACCCGGCACACCCACGGAAATGGCCTTGGCCAATCAAGTGCTCGATCAATGGCGCAATGGCGCCGGCCGGACTCTGTGCGGCGACATCGACCAGAGCGCCCGGGAATCGCGCTATGACCTGGAATTACAGGACACCCTCAGCCTGTCCGACAGTCTGCGTCTGGTCAGCGGCCTGAACTATCGTTACGACCGGGCCGATTCCGAGACCTATTTCAACGGAACGCTGGACGACACCACGTGGCGTGCGTTCGGCCAACTGGAATGGCGCGCCAGCGAACACTGGCTGTTGCAGGGTGGCGCCATGTTTGAAAACACCCAGTTGATCGGCAGTTCGCTGACGCCCAGGTTTGCCGTCAATTACCTGATCAACCCGCGCCACAGCCTTCGTGCGGTGTACTCGGAAGCGATCCGTTCACCGGACATGTTCGAGAACAACGTCAACTGGAGTTATCAGGTGACCAACCTGCGCCCGTCCGCCTTCGGCCAGTCTTCGGCCCGCTACTTCGTCAAGACCCGGGGCCCCGGCGATCTGGACCAGGAGCACATGCGCTCGCGGGAACTGGGCTACAACGGCTTTTTCCCTGAATGGGGCCTGGCGCTGGACGTGAAGCTGTTCTACGACGAAATCACCGGGATGATCAGCGAGCCGCTGCGCAACAATCAGTACATCGCCAGCAACGCCAACGACTCGCGCTTTCGCGGCACCGAGACCCAGGTGGATTGGCGCCTGAGTGCGGCCGATCGGCTGCGCCTGACTTACGCCTACGTCGACGCCGAGGCGAGCAACCCGCTGGACCAGCAGTTCACCGCGCGCAACAGCGGCTCGGCCGGTTGGCTGCGCGACTGGGGTCAGGGCTGGAACAGCGCCCTCTTCTATTACGGTGACAACGCCCTCAACGGCTATCGCTTCGAGCGGGTCGACACGCGCATCGCCAAACGCATCCCGCTGGGCAAGGCCCAACTGCAACTGGCCGGGGTGCTGCAACAGCGTCTGGACAATGAGCCGACCACCTTCGTCGACAACAACTACGACGAACGCCGGGTGATGTACTTCAGCGCCGAGCTGGAGTTCTAGATGCGCTACGCCCTGTCGCGGAAGATGCCAACGGCCGCCCAATGGCTGGCCGGGCTGTGCCTGTTCCTGACAGCCTGGCTGCACGGCGTGGCGGTGCAGGCGGCCGACATTCTGCTGACCGGCGCAGAGGAAAGCCCCGGCGTGCAATCGTTCGTCCAGGCCCTGAGCGAACTGCGCCCCACCGACCGCGTACATTTCCAGCCACTGGCGAGCCTGCCGGCGCCGGGCAAGCTGCCGTCCAGCCTGCGCCTGATTCTGCTGGACCTGCCGAGCCTCGACTGGCGCATGCAGGAACCCCAGGGGCCGGCGACGTTGGTCCTGCGCATCAGCCGTTTGCAGGCCCGACAACGCTTCGGCACCGCGCAACCGCCCCACTTGAGTCTGCTGTGGAGCGATCCGCCGCTGAGTCGCCAGTTGCAGTTGATCCGACGGATCCTGCCCCAGGCTCAGCGAGTCGGCGTGCTGTTCGATCAGCACAGCGAGTTCCTGCTCAAGGAGCTGCAATCGGCCGCCCAGCCGCTGAATCTGCAAATCGTCCCGCAGCGCTGGGACAACACCCACGACAGTCGCCCGTTGCAGACCGTGCTGAAAAACAGCGATGTGCTGCTGGGTCTCGACGATCCTGACCTGTACAACCCGAAAACCGCGAAAAACCTGCTGCTCAGCAGCTATTCGCGGCAACTGGCGCTGATCGGCCCGAACGTCTCGTTCGTACGTGCCGGCAGCCTCGCCAGTACTTACAGCGATCAGAGCGATTGGCTGGCGGTGCTCGACGAATTGCTCGACCGCCCGCCGGCCACCTGGCCGAGAGCGCTCTATCCCGAGCGTTTTAAAGTATCAAGCAATGCGCAGGTGGCTCGTTCATTAGGGATAGAACCGATGAATGAAGCGTCTGTTGCCGAAGAGCTGGCCCAAGGAGAGCGCCGCCCATGATTTTCCGCCGTTGGGACATCAATACCCGCACCCAGTTGATCAGCCTGGGTCCTGCGCTGTTGCTGACCTTGCTGCTGATCAGCTTTTTCACCTTCGTGCGCATCCAGGATTTGCGTCAGGAGCTGAACCACACCGGTCAACTGATCGCCAACCAGCTCGCACCCGCCACCGAATACGGGGTGATTTCCGGCAACAACGAAGTGCTGGAAAGCCTGCTCAAAGCCACACTGGCCACGCCGAACGTACGCTTTCTTGAAGTACAGGACAGCGCCAACCGCATTCTGGCGTATGTCGAACAACCGTCGGACACGCACAAACGCCCGCATCAGGTCGAAGTGTTCCAGTCGCCGGTGCGGCTGCAGCGGATTGCCCTGCACAATGATTTCTTTCAGGACGGCAAAAGCAGCAACGGCGGCGCCAGCGAAGATTATCTGGGGCAGGTGATCGTCGGTCTGTCCAACGATGCCTTCAGTCAGCGCCAACAGGAAATCCTGCTCAAAGCCGGGATTCTGGCGCTGTTCGCTCTGCTCTTCACCTTTGTCCTGGCGCGGCGACTGGCCGGCAGCCTGTCGCAGCCGATCCGCGATATCGGCGATGCGGTGAAGGCGATTCAGGACGGCGACTACAAGACCCCGCTGCCGATTGTCGATGACACCGAGTTGGGCGCCCTTTCGCAACACATCAACAATCTGGCCCAGGCCCTGGAACAGGCCAGCCGCGAACAGCATCAAGCGATGGCGCAACTGATCCAGACCCGCGAAGAGGCGGAAAAGGCCAACAACGCCAAATCGGATTTCCTGGCAATGATGAGCCATGAACTGCGCACCCCGATGAACGGTGTACTGGGCATGCTGCAACTGCTGGAAACCACCGAAATGACCGAGGAGCAGATCGAATACGCGGCGCTGGCCTCCGAGTCCACCGAGCATTTGCTCAAGGTGATCAACGACATTCTGGATTTCTCGCGCATCGAGCGTTCGGAACTGGAGCTGGAGCACATTCCATTCAACCTCGCCGACCTGATCGGTGCGTGCGCGCAGTCGTTCCAGCACAGTGCGGCGCAGCGAGGCCTGGAGTTGCAACTGCGGATCCCCGAAGACCTGCGCGGCTTGCAGGTGCAGGGCGACCCGACGCGGATCCGGCAGATCCTGGTCAATCTGGTGGGCAATGCGCTGAAGTTCACCGAGCAGGGGCGCGTCAGCATCGAGGCCCAGTGGCAGTCGCTGGATCACGAATTGCTGTGGTTCACCTGCTCGGTGCGCGACAGCGGCATCGGGATTTCTTCGGAAAGCCTGGAATTGATGTTCAACGCGTTCCAGCAAGCCGACAGCTCGATTTCGCGTCGTTATGGCGGAACCGGTCTGGGCTTGCCGATCGCCCGTACCCTGGCCGAGCGAATGGGCGGCACCTTGCGCGCGCAAAGCGAAGAAGGTCGCGGCTCGGTGTTTACCCTGGAAATTCCGTTGGCTCTATATAAGCAGGCATTGCCTGCACTGGCGGCGCCGCGTGCAATCGATGGCAATGCGCACGGCGAAGGTCGCAATGTCTTGCTGGTGGAAGACAATCCGGTCAACCAGACCGTGATCGAGGCAATGTTGCGCAGTCTGGGCTTCACTGTGAGCGTCGCCACCGACGGTATGCAGGCCGTGCGCAGTGCCGGGGGCAGTCGTTATGAAGCTATCCTGATGGATTGCCGCTTGCCGATCATCGACGGTTACGAGGCGACCCGACAGATCCGCCGCCTGCCCGGCTGCGGTCATGTACCGATCATCGCCCTGACCGCCAACGCGTTGCAGGGCGACCGCGAAAACTGCCTGTCGGCGGGGATGAATGATTACCTGGCCAAGCCGTTCAAACGTAATGACCTGCAGCAGATTCTGCAGCGCTGGGTGCAGTAGGGAGGCCCTTTCGAGCATCTGCGACTGGCGTGAAAAGCGAAAGTGCGGCAGTCTTAGGCACCCGAACGAGCCTCAAAAGGGGCTTGAATAAAAATTTCAGTGCACAAGTGTACATTCATGTCCTTGGTGCTGTGACTTTCACCACAACGCAATAGTCTATGAGTAGGCTGCCGGTTCGAGGCATGAACGCGTCGATCGGTCGGGAAGATTTGCCCCACCTGCCGCATGGGATTATTGAGGAGCTCGCATGACCAAACAAAACGCCTTTACTCGGGAAGACCTGCTGCGCTGCAGTCGCGGTGAGCTGTTCGGCCCAGGTAACGCGCAACTGCCCGCCCCGAACATGCTGATGGTGGATCGCATCACCCTGATCAGCGAAGAAGGCGGCAAGTACGGCAAAGGTGAATTGGTCGCCGAGCTGGATATCAACCCTGACCTGTGGTTCTTCGCTTGCCACTTCGAGGGTGATCCGGTGATGCCGGGCTGCCTGGGTCTGGACGCCATGTGGCAACTGGTCGGCTTCTTCCTGGGCTGGCAAGGTCTGCCGGGCCGCGGCCGTGCGCTGGGTTCGGGCGAAGTGAAATTCTTCGGCCAGGTCCTGCCGACCGCCAAGAAAGTCACCTACAACATTCATATCAAGCGCGTCCTCAAAGGCAAGCTGAACCTGGCCATCGCCGACGGTTCGGTGACTGTCGACGGTCGCGAAATCTACACCGCCGAAGGCCTTCGCGTCGGCGTGTTCACCTCCACTGACAACTTCTAAGGGTTATTCGCATGCGCCGCGTCGTTATCACTGGTCTGGGCATTGTTTCGTGCCTGGGCAATGACAAAGAGACCGTCTCCGCTAACCTGCGTGCAAGCCGCCCTGGCATCCGGTTCAACCCGGAATATGCCGAAATGGGTCTGCGTAGCCAGGTTTCCGGCTCCATCGACCTCAACCTTGAAGAACTGATCGATCGCAAGATCTATCGCTTCGTCGGTCACGCTGCGGCTTACGCCTACCTGGCCATGAAAGACGCCATCACCGACTCCGGCCTGACCGAAGAGCAGGTGTCCAACCCGCGTACCGGCCTGATCGCAGGTTCCGGTGGTGCGTCGACCCTGAACCAGATGGAAGCGCTGGACATCCTGCGCGAGAAAGGCGTCAAGCGCGTCGGCCCATACCGTGTAACGCGGACCATGAGCAGCACCGTTTCGGCGTGCCTGGCCACTCCGTTCAAGATCAAGGGCCTGAACTACTCCATTGCTTCTGCCTGCGCCACCAGTGCTCACTGCATCGGTACCGCCATGGAACAGATCCAGATGGGCAAGCAGGACATCGTGTTCGCCGGTGGCGGTGAAGAGGAGCACTGGAGCCAGTCGTTCCTGTTCGACGCAATGGGCGCCCTGTCCAGCAAGCGCAACGACACCCCGGAAAAAGCCTCCCGTGCCTACGACGCCGACCGTGACGGTTTCGTCATCGCTGGCGGTGGCGGCATGGTCGTGGTCGAGGAGCTGGAGCACGCTCTGGCCCGTGGCGCGAAGATCTACGCGGAAATCGTTGGCTACGGCGCGACGTCCGACGGCTACGACATGGTGGCTCCAAGCGGCGAAGGCGCTATCCGCTGCATGCAGATGGCAATGTCCACTGTCGACACCCCGATCGACTACCTGAACACCCACGGCACTTCGACTCCGGTCGGCGACGTCGCGGAAATGAAAGGTGTGCGTGAAGTGTTCGGCGACAAGGCCCCGGCCATCAGCTCCACCAAGAGCCTGTCGGGTCACTCCCTGGGCGCCGCCGGCGTTCACGAAGCGATCTACTGCATGCTGATGATGGAAGGCAACTTCATCGCCGGTTCCGCCAACATCGACGAACTGGACCCTGAAGTGGCCGATCTGCCGGTGCTGACCAAGACCCGCGAAAACGCCACCATCAACACCGTGATGAGCAACAGCTTCGGCTTCGGTGGCACCAACGCCACCCTCGTGCTGAAGCGTTGGGAAGGCAAGTAATTCCCTTCCGCTGAGCCGCACATGAAAACGCCCCGACTGGTTCGGGGCGTTTTTTTTCGCCTGGAGAAAAGCGTTTTTCAGCAGCGCCAAGATGAAACTTCTGTCATGCAACTTACTGCCCTGCGACCGAATGTCGCGTATTTGGCGGGCTCCAGCACTGTTGCAGATTTCGCAAGGATACATTGCACGAATCGAGCGTTTACTTAGCAGGCTAACAAATTCTATAACAGAGGCCTGCACACGCCTTGCTGCAGATAACAGAGATTGGAGCTAGCAGATGACTGTAAAAGTAACTGAACGCGACGATTCACACATGTCCCATGAAGGCGTAGCCGCCGGTGTACGGATCTGGGATGTGCATCAACAAGACTTGCTGGTCGGCATGTTCCACAACGAGATCGACGCCCACAACTACAAGGCCGAACTGGAACTGCTCGAACGGCAACGTGACCAACGCTCTGCCTGAATCAAACCACAGCATTGAAAACGACAAACCCCGCCATGAGCGGGGTTTGTCGTTATTGGGCGTTTCAGCGCAGCTTCACAGCCCGGCGGGACCCGTTTACCACATCAGATCATCAGGGATCACATAAGCCGCGTACGGATCGTCCTCGGCATTTACCTCTTCAACCTTCTCGTTGAGCTGCACGATGCGCTGTGGATCGCGCTCCTGAATCTTCAGGGCCGCCTCACGAGGAATCACTTCGTAGCCGCCAGCATGGTGCACGATCGCCAGCGAACCGCTGCTGAGCTTGTTGCGCATCAGCGTGTTGACCGAGATGCGCTTGACCTTCTTGTCGTCGACGAAGTTGTAGTAGTCCTCGGTGGTCAGCTTCGGCAGACGCGAGACTTCGATCAACTGCTTGACCTGCGCGGCGCGGGCCTTGGCCTCGGCCTTCTCCTGCTGCTGACGGTTCAGCTCCTGGTCGCGCTTGACCTTCTCGGCCTGAGCTTCCTGGGCAGCGCGCTGCTGGGAGTCGTCCAGTTCGATCTGGCCTTTGTGGGCCAGACGTTGTTGTTTCTGCTTGTCTTTGCTGACCTGTTTGGCCTGCTTTTGGTTGACCAGTCCTGCCTTGAGCAACTGGTCGCGAAGGGAAAGGCTCATTGATGCTTACTCACTTGGGCAACGGCTCAGCCGCAGCTGGGCAAATTCTTTTCCTGACGTTTGGCTTCACCCCACAGGGCGTCCAACTCTTCGAGGGTGCAATCTTCTATGGGTCGGTGGGTGTCGCGCAATGCCTGTTCGATAAATCGGAAACGTCTTTCGAACTTGCCATTGGCGCCACGCAGCGCGGTTTCCGGATCGACCTTCAGATGCCGGGCCAGATTGACCACGGAAAACAGCAGGTCGCCGATCTCGTCGGCCACCGCTTGCGGGTCATTCTCGGACATGGCTTCGAGCACTTCATCAAGCTCTTCGCGCACCTTGTCCAGCACCGGCAACGCGTCCGGCCAGTCGAAACCGACCTGCCCGGCGCGCTTCTGCAACTTGGCCGAGCGGGACAATGCCGGCAACGCGGCGGGCACATCGTCGAGCAATGACAGTTGCTGCGGCGCGGCGGATTTCTCGGCGCGTTCTTCGGCCTTGATCTCCTCCCAGCGCTGCTTGACCTGCTCTTCGTTCAGGCGCGGCACGTCCAGCGGCGCATACAGATCACCGGTGGGAAACACGTGCGGATGACGACGGATCAGTTTGCGGGTGATGCTGTCGACCACACCGGCAAACTCGAACCGCCCTTCTTCCCGCGCCAGCTGGCTGTAATACACCACCTGAAACAGCAGATCGCCCAACTCGCCCTGCAAGTGATCGAAGTCGCCGCGCTCGATGGCGTCGGCGACTTCGTAGGCTTCCTCGAGGGTGTGCGGGACGATGGTCGCGTAAGTCTGCTTGATGTCCCACGGGCAACCGAACTGCGGGTCGCGCAGACGGTTCATCAGGTGCAACAGGTCTTCAAGGCTGTAGATCGATTTCATGGAGTCCGGTTACGCCGCGTCTCGATGATGTTCGGCAACTGGGAAATCCGCCCCAGCAACCGCCCCAGTGCGTCCAGCCCCGGAATCTCGATGGTCAGGGACATCAGCGCTGTGTTGTCCTCCTTGTTCGAGCGGGTGTTGACCGCCAGCACGTTGATCCGCTCGTTGAGCAGCACCTGCGAGACGTCACGCAGCAGACCGGAACGGTCGTAGGCGCGAATGACAATGTCCACCGGATAGGTGAGCACCGGCACCGGGCCCCAGCTGACCTGGATGATCCGCTCCGGCTCGCGCCCGGACAGTTGCAGCACCGAGGCGCAGTCCTGACGGTGAATGCTCACGCCGCGGCCCTGGGTGATGTAACCGACGATCGCATCGCCCGGCAACGGCTGGCAGCAGCCGGCCATCTGGGTCATCAGGTTGCCGACGCCCTGGATCTGAATGTCGCCGCGCTTGCCCGGCTTGTAGCCGGTGGCCTTGCGTGGAATCAGTTCCAGCTGTTCGTTGCCGCGCTCCGGCTCGACCAGTTGTTGCGCCAGGTTGACCAGTTGCGCCAGACGCAGGTCGCCGGCCCCGAGGGCGGCGAACATGTCTTCGGCGGTTTTCATGTTGGCCTTGTCGGCCAGCTTGTCGAAATCCACCGCCGGCAGACCGAGGCGATTGAGTTCGCGCTCGATCAGGGTCTTGCCGGCTGCGACGTTCTGATCGCGAGCCTGCAACTTGAACCAGTGAACGATCTTCGCCCGCGCCCGGGACGTGGTGACGTAACCGAGGTTCGAGTTCAGCCAGTCGCGGCTCGGCGTACCGTGCTTGCTGGTGATGATCTCGACCTGCTCGCCGGTCTGCAGGCTGTAGTTGAGCGGGACGATCCGCCCGTTGATCTTGGCGCCGCGGCAGTTGTGACCGATTTCAGTGTGCACGCGGTAAGCGAAGTCCAGCGGCGTCGCGCCCTTCGGCAAATCGATGGCGTGGCCGTCCGGGGTGAAGATGTAGACCCGGTCCGGTTCGATATCGACCCGCAACTGTTCGGCCAGACCACCGATGTCGCCCAGCTCTTCGTGCCACTCGAGCACCTGACGCAGCCAGGAGATTTTCTCTTCGTAGTGGTTCGAGCCGGACTTGACGTCGGTGCCCTTGTAGCGCCAGTGCGCGCAGACGCCGAGCTCGGCCTCTTCGTGCATCGAATGGGTACGGATCTGGACTTCCAGCACCTTGCCTTCCGGACCGATCACCGCGGTGTGCAGCGAGCGGTAGCCGTTCTCTTTCGGGTTGGCGATGTAGTCGTCGAACTCTTTCGGAATGTGCCGCCACAGGGTGTGGACGATGCCGAGCGCGGTGTAGCAGTCGCGCATTTCCGGCACCAGCACGCGCACCGCACGCACGTCGTAGATCTGGCTGAACTCCAGACCCTTGCGCTGCATTTTGCGCCAGATCGAATAGATGTGCTTGGCCCGGCCGCTGATGTCGGCGTCGACGCCGGTGGCCTGCAATTCGTCCTTGAGCTGCGTCATCACATCGGCGATGAAACGCTCGCGGTCGAGCCGCCGCTCATGCAGCAACTTGGCGATCTGTTTGTATTGGTCGGGTTCCAGGTAACGGAAGGACAAGTCCTCCAGTTCCCATTTGATATGACCGATGCCGAGTCGGTGGGCGAGCGGCGCATAGATGTCGAAGACTTCCCGGGCGACCCGGTTGCGCTTTTCGTCGTCGGCAGTTTTCACCGCGCGGATCGCACAGGTGCGTTCGGCAAGTTTGATCAGTGCGACGCGTACGTCGTCGACCATCGCCACCAGCATCTTGCGCAGGTTTTCCACCTGGCCCTGAGTGCCCATCACCATCGATTGGCGAGGACTGAGGCTGGCGCTGATCGCGGCCATGCGTTGCACGCCGTCAATCAGTTTGGCGACCACCGGACCGAAGCGCTGGCTGACCGCTGCCAGTTCGATCTGGCCTTCGCGCACGCCACGGTAAAGCACCGCCGCGACCAGCGAATCCTGATCCAGCTTGAGGTCGGCAAGAATCTCCGCGATTTCGAGGCCGGTGCTGAAACTGCCGCTGCCTTCGGTCCAGAGATTCTTGGCCGCATTGGACTGTTGCTCGGCCTGTCGAGCGAACTCACAGGCCTCTTTCAAGGCTTCGCGATCCAGTGCCAGATCGACACTGACCGCATGATCGAGCCAAGCCTCGAGATTGATACTGCCGTCGGTGTTGATCGGCTGGTGTGCTCTCACCTGTACCATCTTGCTTTACCTTCCCTACGACGCAGATTCAATGCGTCAAATCACTGACCTGTATTGCCCGTTCGCACTCGCGGGGCTAAGACGAGCGCTACACGGGCGGACCAGTCGGATCAGACGAGCCATCCTAGCTCGCTTCAAATAACGCCATGGCCTCGACATGTGCCGTCTGAGGAAACATATCGAGAATCCCGGCACGTTTTAACCGGTAGCCCTGCTTGATCAATTCGACCGTATCGCGCGCCAGAGTTGCAGGGTTGCACGACACATAAACCAACCGCTCGGCACCCAGGGTCGCGAGCTTGCGCACCACCTCGAAAGCACCGTCACGCGGTGGGTCCAAGAGTACCGCAGAAAAGCCGTTTCCGATCCACTCGGCATCGGTCAAAGGCTGGGATAAATCGGCCTGAAAAAACTTTGTGTTATGCAAATTGTTGCTAGCGGCATTCGCCGCGGCGCGATCGACCATGGTCTGCACGCCTTCGACCGCTACTACTTCGCGCACAGCTTTGGCCAGCGGCAAGGCAAAGTTGCCGAGACCGCAGAACAGGTCGAGCACGCGCTCATCGGCGGTCGGTTTCAACCACTCCAGTGCCTGGGCAACCATGGCTTCGTTGACCCCGGCATTGACCTGGATGAAATCTCCCGGCCGCCAGGCCAGTTCCAGATCCCACGGTTCCAGGCGATAGCCCAGCGACTGCGTGACATCGACCGGTTGCGGCCCGTCTTCGCCGTGCAGCCACAACTGCGCCTGATGGAATGCGCAGAAATCCTTGAGGATCGTCAGGTCAGCCTCGGACAGCGGCGCCATGTGACGCAGCAGAACGGCCAGGGACGAACCACTGAACAATTCCACATGACCCAGCGCCTGAGGTTTGCTCAGGCGACGGAGCATCTCCGGCAAACGGGTCATGATCGGTTGCAAGGGCTGTACCAGCACCGGGCATTCGCTGATCGCCACGATGTCCTGGCTACCGGCGGCGCGGAAACCGACTTCGAGCGTTTTGGCCTTGCTGTCCCAGCGCACGGCCACCCGGGCGCGGCGACGGTAGCCGAATTCCGGACCGGTCAAAGGTGCAGCCCATTCTTCAGGCTCGACACCGGCGACCCGCGAAAGCTGTTCGGCGAGCATGCGCTGTTTCAGGGCAAGCTGTTCGCCGTGGGGCAAATGCTGAACGCTGCAACCGCCGCAGCGACCGGCGTGCTGACAAGCGGCCGGACGACGCAATTCGCTTGCGGTGAACACACGCTCGGTACGCGCCTCGACCACTTTGCCGTGGGCGCCCAGTACCCGCGCCTCGACCTCTTCACCCGCCAGGGCGCCGAGGACAAACCAGGTTTTACCTTCAAAAAACGCGATGCCGCGACCGTCATTGGCGAGGCGCTCGATCTTCAAGCGCTGCTTTTTGCCGGTCGGGATTTGCGGGGCCTTGCTGCCGCCGGTGGGCTGGAAGCGCAGGCCTCTCTCGTGCTTGGCCATCAGTTGGGCGCGTCGAAAATGCCGGTCGACAGGTATCGGTCGCCACGGTCACAGATGATC
Source organism: Pseudomonas sp. GW821-FHT11G12 (assembly GCF_058808055.1). Taxonomy (NCBI): domain Bacteria; kingdom Pseudomonadati; phylum Pseudomonadota; class Gammaproteobacteria; order Pseudomonadales; family Pseudomonadaceae; genus Pseudomonas; species Pseudomonas sp. GW821-FHT11G12. The sequence continues at coordinate 448,787 of NZ_JBXARH010000005.1, read as the reverse complement.
GCGACGATCACCGCGTTTTCAACTTCTTTGGACAGACGCAGCATCGCTGCCACCGCACCGCCCGAGGACACGCCGCAGAAGATGCCTTCTTCGCGGGCCAGACGACGGGTGACGTCTTCGGCTTCGCTTTGCGCCATGTCGACAATGCGATCGACACGATCAGCCTGATAGATCTTCGGCAGGTATTCCTGCGGCCAGCGGCGAATGCCGGGAATGGCCGAGCCTTCCATCGGTTGCAGGCCGATGATCTGCACGCTGTCGCTCTGCTCTTTGAGGTAGCGCGACACGCCCATGATGGTCCCGGTGGTCCCCATGGAGCTGACGAAATGAGTAATGGTGCCCTGGGTCTGGCGCCAGATTTCCGGGCCGGTGGTGGTGTAGTGCGCTTCGGGGTTGTCGCCGTTGGCGAACTGATCCAGCACCTTGCCACGGCCTTCGGCTTCCATCCGCTGGGCGAGATCGCGAGCGCCTTCCATGCCCTCTTCCTGGCTGACCAGAATCAGCTCCGCGCCGTAAGCGGTCATCGCCGCCTTACGCTCGGCGCTGGAGTTGTCCGGCATGATCAGGATCATCTTGTAACCCTTGATCGCGGCAGCCATCGCCAACGCGATCCCGGTGTTGCCCGAGGTCGCTTCGATCAGCGTATCGCCGGCGTGGATCTGCCCGCGCAACTCGGCACGGGTGATCATCGACAGCGCCGGACGATCCTTCACCGAACCCGCAGGGTTATTCCCTTCGAGCTTGAGCAATAGGGTGTTGCTGGTGACACCGGGCAGGCGCTGCAAACGCACCAGCGGCGTGTTGCCGACGCAATCGGCGATGGTTGGGTACTGCAAGGTCATGGCGTTTTTCGCAATCCGGACAGCGGGGGCGCCTATCATACCGGCAAACCTGCGCGGCCCATATCACGCAAAGTGTGGTGCTTATGGTTTCTTGGAATAAGCAGTAAAAGTCGCGCCGGTGGTGCGACTTTTTAAAGAGTGTCAGCAGTGCTGACACTTTCTTGTACCGCTCACACAATCTGCGGGCGATTCATGTCCACTGTGGGAGTTGGCTTGCCAGCAAAGGCGTCGGGAGTGGCGGAGCTATCATCGGCCACCAACCGCAAATTCAATCGCAACCCTGACTCGCCGTTCTCAGCCCAAAGGCTCCCGCCCTGCCGCTGCACCGCATTCCTCGCAATGCTCAGCCCCAAACCAAATCCACCGTCCCCCGGCCGCGAGCCGTCGAGTCGGGTGAACGGCGAGAAGATCCGCTCCAGATCCGCCTCGGCCACACCGCCGCCCTCGTCCTCCAGCCATAGATGCCAGTAGTCCCCGTCACGCCGGCCATCCAGCCGCACGATGCCGCCCGCTGGCGAATGCCGGATCGCGTTGCGCAGAATGTTTTCCAGCGCCTGGGCCAGGGTATTGAGATTGCCGCGCACCCAGCACGATGCATCCACCGCACATTGCAACTGGCCCACCGGACAGCAACTTTCGTAACAGGCGTTTTCCGTGAGCATTTCCCACAGGGCCTGGATCTGGATCGCCTCGTCCGGCAGTGGTGCGCGTTCGGTTTCGAGCCAGGCCAGTTGCAGGGTGTCTTCGACCAACCGCTGCATGCCATCGACTTCGCGGCCAATGCGTTCGCGCAACGGCAACAAACCCTGCTCGCTTTCGCTGGCCACCCGCAGGCGACTCAGAGGCGTGCGCAATTCGTGGGACAAGTCGCGCAACAATTGCTGTTGCAGAGCAACGGTCGATTGCAGGCGTTCGGACATCGAGTCAAAAGCCCGGGCCAGTTCGCCGAGTTCGTCCGGGCGCTGGGTGATGCCGCTCGACAGACGCACATTCAATTGATCGGCACGCCACGCGTTGGCCTGCTCGCGCAGGTTGTTCAGCGGCACCACCAGCAAGCGATACAGGCCCACGCACAGCAACAGGGTGAACAGGCCGGGAATCACGCCGTTGGTGATCACTCGCCAGAACACTCGGTATTTGCCCGGCAGGAATCGCTCAGGCAACTCGATGACCAGGCTGCCGGCGGAGGGTTCTGCGGGAAATGGAACACGCAGCCACGGCCGGCCTTTCTTGTGAATCGGCCAGTCGAGCCCCCGCAGAAAGGTCAGGTGCTGGATTTCCTTTTCGTTCAATGGATCACGGCTCAGCGACTGCAAGTTGCCGTCGATCACACCGACCCAACCAGCTTCGCGCAATTCCATGCTCTGCAACCAGCGGTCGACGCCGTCACGCTGATCGCGCCGCCAAGCCGCTTCGGCTTCGGCGGCATAACGCGTGAGCGTGCCGCGAGCCTCGTCGGAGAGGAACTGATTGCGCTCCTCCATATAACGGCCCCAGGACCAGCTCAGCCAGATCATCAACAGACAGAACGCCACCAGCAGACAGGCCAGTTTCCAGAACAGCGAATGCCGACCCGGAAGTTCAGACACCCTCATCGACGGCGCTCAGAACGTAGCCCTTGCCCCACACCGTGCGCACTTCCCGCTCGGTGTAGCCGATCGATTTGAGTTTGCGGCGGATCTGGCTGATGTGCATGTCGAGGCTGCGGTCGTGGGCCGCGTAACCGCGCTGAAGTACATGCTGATAAAGGAAGGCCTTGCTCAATACCTCGTCGTCATTGCGATTGAGGGTTTCCAGCAAGCGGTATTCGCTGCGGGTCAGGCCGGCCGGTTGATTGCAGTAAGACACTTCGCACTGCTCGTCGTCGAAGTGCAGACCGCCCGCCGCCACCGGCTCAACGCTGACGGCCGGGCGCCGATCGAGAGCGACCCGACGCAAGATCGCTTCGATCCGCACGTGCAGCTCCGCCATGCTGAACGGCTTGGGCAGATAGTCGTCAGCCCCCAGGCGAAAACCGCTGATGCGATCGGCCTCGGCCCCCAACGCCGACATCAGCAACACTGGCGTGGAATGACTCTGGCGCAGTTGCGTCAGCACGTTCAGACCATCGAGGCCCGGCAACAGAATGTCCATCAACACCACATCGAACGGCTGGCGCCGGGCAATGCTCAGGCCTTCGCTGCCGTTCTGGCACCAGGTGACCTGGAAGCCGCTGCGCCCCAATTGCTCGTGAACATAGGCACCGAGCACGGGATCGTCCTCGATGGAAAGAATGCGTGGCTGGCCAACAGAGACAGGAGTCATGACTATCTGCAAATAATTCTCAGTTGGGCGATTATTCAAGATTGCCCGCCGCCCGGCAACCCAAGGTTGACCTGTCGGACAAATGACCGGTGCCGAAACGACGGATCGCGACATGATTTTTCCCGGGAATGCCCACAAGCAAATCGCTACACTGCGCCCATGCCGCGTGCCGGAAGCACGCAAGAGTCAATGATCAGCGGGATGCAGGAGATAGGCGTGCTCAAGAAACTGGGAATCAAAGGTCGCGTGTTGTTGCTGACCCTGTTGCCGACCAGCCTGATGGCACTGGTGCTGGGCGGCTATTTCACCTGGACGCAGCAGTCCGACCTGCAGGCCCAATTGATGCAGCGCGGCGAAATGATCGCCGAGCAACTCGCTCCGCTGGTGGCACCGGCCATGGGTCACGGCGATTCCGATCTGCTCGAGCGCATCGCCACCCAGTCCCTTGAACAGCCGGACGTGCGCGCGGTGACCTTCCTCGCACCCGACCGCTCACCACTGGCCCACGCCGGCCCGACCATGCTCAACCAGGCCCCCAGCGGCGACAGCACGCAACTGCTGCGGCGCAGCGGCAATGACGCCACCCGTTATCTGCTACCGGTGTTCGGCAAGCATCGCAACCTCGCTGGCGAACTGATCCCTGAAGAGTCCGACCGCCTGCTCGGCTGGGTCGAACTGGAACTCTCGCACAACGGCATGTTGCTGCGCGGTTACCGAAGCCTGTTCGCCAGCCTGCTGCTGATTGCGGCGGGACTGGCCGGCGCCGCACTGTTGGCCCTGCGCATGGGCCGCACGATCAATCGCCCGATCAGCCAGATCAAACAGGCGGTCGCGCAACTCAAGGACGGCCATCTGGAAACCCGCCTGCCGCCCCTCGGCAGTCAGGAACTGGATGAACTGGCGTCCGGCATCAACCGCATGGCCGGCACCCTGCAAAACGCCCGGGAAGAATTGCAGCACAGCGTCGACCAGGCCACCGAAGACGTGCGTCAGAACCTGGAGACCATCGAGATCCAGAACATCGAACTGGACCTGGCCCGCAAGGAAGCGCTGGAAGCGAGCCGGATCAAGTCCGAGTTCCTCGCCAACATGAGCCACGAAATCCGCACACCGCTCAACGGCATTCTCGGTTTCACTCATCTGTTGCAGAAAAGCGAGCTGACCCCGCGCCAGCTCGACTATCTGGGCACCATCGAAAAGTCCGCCGACAGCCTGCTGGGGATCATCAACGAAATTCTCGACTTCTCGAAAATCGAAGCCGGCAAACTGGTGCTCGATCATATTCCGTTCAACCTGCGCGATCTGTTGCAGGACACCCTGACCATCCTCGCCCCCGCTGCCCACGCCAAGCAGCTGGAACTGGTGAGCCTGGTCTATCGCGACACGCCGCTGTCGCTGGTCGGCGATCCGCTGCGGCTCAAGCAGATCCTTACCAACCTTGTGAGCAACGCGATCAAGTTCACCCGCGAAGGCACCATCGTCGCCCGCGCGATGCTCGAAGAAGAACACGAAGACAGCGTGCAACTGCGCATCAGCATTCAGGACACCGGCATCGGCCTGTCGAACCAGGACGTGCGCGCCTTGTTCCAGGCCTTCAGCCAGGCTGACAACTCGCTGTCGCGTCAACCCGGCGGCACCGGTCTGGGGCTGGTGATTTCCAAGCGCCTGATCGAACAGATGGGCGGCGAGATCGGCGTCGACAGCACCCCGGGCGAAGGCTCGGAGTTCTGGATCAGCCTGAGCCTGCCCAAGACCCGCGACGATGCCGAAGACCTGCCCGCCGCACCGCTGCTCGGCCGCCGGGTAGCGGTACTGGAAAACCACGAACTGGCGCGTCAGGCGTTGCAGCATCAACTGGAAGACTGCGGGCTCGACGTCACGCCGTTCAATACCCTGGAAAGCCTGACCAATGGCGTCACTGGCGCCCACCAGACCGATCAGGCCATCGACCTCGCCGTGCTCGGCATCACCAGCAACGACATGCCGCCGGAACGACTCAACCAGCACATCTGGGACCTCGAACACCTCGGCTGCCGGGTACTGGTGTTGTGCCCGACCACCGAACTGACGCTGTTCCATCTGTCGGTACCCAACCCGCACAGCCAGCTCCAGTCCAAACCGGCCTGCACGCGCAAACTGCGCCGGGCACTGTCGGACATGGTCAACCCGCGCCAGACGCGCAGCGAACCCGGCGAACCGCTGTCGAGCCGTGCACCGAAAGTGCTGTGTGTCGACGACAACCCGGCCAACCTGTTGCTGGTGCAGACCCTGCTCGAAGACATGGGCGCCAAGGTGCTGGCCGTCGAAAGCGGCTACGCGGCGGTCAAGGCTGTGCAGAGCGAAACCTTCGATCTGGTCTTGATGGACGTGCAGATGCCAGGCATGGACGGGCGTCAGAGCACCGAGACGATCCGTCAGTGGGAAAGCGAACGCCATTGCACACCACTGCCGATCGTCGCCCTCACCGCCCACGCCATGGCCAACGAAAAACGCGCACTGCTGCAAAGCGGCATGGACGACTACCTGACCAAGCCGATCAGCGAACGGCAACTGGCCCAAGTGGTGCTGAAGTGGACAGGACTGGCATTGCGCAATCAGGCACCGGACCGCAACAGCGAAAGCCTGGCGGGCCATCAGGACCTGCCGGTACTCGACCAGGAAGAAGGCCTGCGTCTGGCCGCCGGCAAGGCGGATCTGGCAGCGGACATGCTGGCCATGTTGCTGGCGTCCCTTGAGGCCGACCGCGAAGCGATCCGCAGCGCCCGCGACAGCCACGACCAGACCGGCCTGATCGAGCGGGTGCATCGCCTGCACGGCGCCACCCGCTACTGCGGCGTTCCGCAATTGCGCGCGGCCTGCCAGCGCAGCGAGACCCTGCTCAAACAGGAAGACCCCAAGGCTTCCAGCGCTCTGGATGAACTGGAGCGGGCGATCAATCGTCTGGCGGCGCAGGCGAAGATCAGCGCCTGATCCACGGCAATGCCGATCAACGCCGACGCGGCTAAAGTGGTCGCGGGTGATTCGCGCCCGCGTCGATGCTTCAGGAGGATTGCATGCGCACGATCGTTTTCAGCAGCCAGACCTACGACCGCGACAGTTTTCTCGCCGCCGACTGCCCGGCCGGCATCGAGCTGCACTTTCAACCGGCCCGACTGAGTCTCGACACGGCACCGCTGGCCGACCGGCACGAAGTGGTCTGCGCCTTCATCAACGATGACCTCAGTGCTCCCGTGCTGGAACGTCTGGCGGCCGGCGGAACCCGGCTGATCGCCCTGCGCTCGGCGGGTTACAACCATGTCGACCTGAGCGCCGCCAAACGCCTGGGACTGGTCGTCACGCGCGTACCGGCCTACTCGCCCCACGCGGTGGCCGAGCATGCGGTGGCGCTGATTCTCGCGCTCAATCGCCGACTGCACCGAGCCTACAACCGCACCCGCGAAGGCGATTTCAGCCTGCACGGCCTGACCGGTTTCGATCTGGTGGGCAAGACCGTCGGCATTGTCGGCACCGGTCAGATCGGCGCGACGTTCGCGAAAATCATGCACGGTTTCGGCTGCGAGTTGCTGGCCTTCGACCCGTATCCAAACCCGGCCGTCGAAGCCCTGGGTGCGCGCTACCTGAGCCTGCCGCAACTGCTCGAACAATCGCAGATCATCAGCCTGCACTGCCCGCTCAACGAGCAGAGCAAACACCTGATCAACCGTGATTCGCTGGCGCACATGCAGCCGGGCGCGATGTTGATCAACACCGGCCGCGGTGGTCTGGTAGACACCCCGGCGCTGATCGACGCCCTGAAGGACGGTCAACTGGGTTATCTGGGACTGGACGTTTATGAGGAGGAAGCGCAGCTGTTTTTCGAAGACCGCTCCGACCTGCCATTACAGGACGATGTGCTGGCACGGCTGCTGACTTTTCCCAACGTGATCATCACCGCGCATCAGGCGTTCCTGACCCGCGAGGCGCTGGGCGCGATTGCCGCCACCACCCTGCACAACATCGCGACCTGGGCGGCAGGAACGCCGCAGAACCAGGTCGAGGGCTGACAATCGATCGTCAGGCCGGAGGCGGAGTCGGGGTAATCGCTACGCATAAAATCAGTAGCGCCAACCAGCCGAAGCCAAACAGTCGCTGCTTGAGGGAATGGCCCCGGCGCAGCAGGAACCAGACAAAGATGATCGGCATCAGGAACGCCATGACCTTCAGCCAGCCCTCCACCGGGCGAGAGCCATCGGCATTCAACTGAAGTTCGACCGCTTGTTCGGCCTGTTGCCGGCGCCGGCGCCCAGCGGCGGCGGGCATTACTTTCGGCGCCGGGGCTGGAGTGGAAGCGGATTCTGCGACGAAAGCGTCGGCAACCGCCTTGTTCCGGGGCAGACTGCCAAAGGAAATCGTTGATGTCGCGGTGGCCGGTCGGGTCGCCTGCAGCGGTGCATGTTTCCCCGTCATCGGAGCCCCGCAATGAATGCAGGTCTTCGCTTCGGGGCTGATGCTCCGCTTGCATTCATAACATTCGATCAGCGCCATGTTCCGTTCCTTAGAGATGAAGGCGGCAGTGTGCCACGACTGTAGTGTCGATTTGAACCGGATCGAAGGTCGCAAGCGCGCGTTATTCTGCAATCAAGCCCGTGCTAGCATGTCGCGCATATTTGGAGGACCCATGGTCGAACACGATTTCCGCTACACCCTGATGAACCCGCAACACACCCTCACCGAATGCCGCGCCCTCGTACCGGGCCGTTATCAGGTTACCGGCAACGGTGGCTCGATCCGTATCGGCGACGTGCTGGTCGTGACCCTCAAAGGCAGCAAGGACTTGTCCATGCGCCTGACCGTCGACACCGTCCGCCACCTGATCAACCCGCCGGGTCAATGGACCGCGATGACCACCGGCCCGGTGTTCGGCGAACTGGCGATCCACACCTGGCAGGTCAACTGCGACAGCTGCGCCAAGGAACTGAGCTTCGAATTCGCGGTGGACGCCAAGCTCGGCAAACCGGCAGAAAAACCGGCCGCCACGGCGCGTATCGCCGAACTGGGCTGGAAAGCCGTCGATGACAAGCACCTGTGCCCGAAATGCCAGGAGCCGGTGTGATGAAACACCTGGCCCTGACCGCCGCTGTCGGCGCCGGCCTGATGGGTTGCGCCGCGGAGCCTGTGCAACTGCAACAGAACCGCAGCTACATTCTGGAGTGGATCGGCGAACGGCCACTGATGGACTACAGCCACCTGACCGTGACCCTGGGCGATGATGGCCGGGCGTATGGCAATGGCGGCTGTAACCATTGGTTCGCGCCTTACACCCTGGAAGGCGACAAGCTCAGCTTCGGCAAGATCGGCAAGACCCGCAAACTGTGTGCCCCGGCGCTGATGGAGCAGGAGCAACGCTTCCTCCAGGCGCTGGAGCACGTGGAGCGCTGGGATATCTCGCCAATCGAGCAGATGCGTTTCTGGCCTGCCGAGGGCAAGCCATTACGCTGGTGGCTGGAAGAAGGCTGAGCCTTCCAATCGTTCCCACGCACAGCGTGGGAACGATCCTCAGTTGGCCGCCTTCAACGCCTCAAGCTTCGCCATCACCCCCGCCGCCGTCTGCTCGCCCATCAACTGTTCCCGCACCTTGCCCTTGTTGTCGATGATGTAGGTCACCGGCAAGGCCTCGCTGCGCGGCAGTTCGAACAAGTCCGCCGGATCCTGCGCCAGCACGGTGAACTTGATGCCGAGTTTCTCGCTGGCACCTTTCAGTTCTTCGCCCTGCACGTTGTCGAAGTTGACCCCGAACACACCGATCTTCTTGCTCTTGAGCTCGTCCGCCAGATGATTGAGTTCCGGGATTTCCGTGCGGCACGGACCGCACCATTCGGCCCAGTAATTGAGCACGACCCATTGTTTGTCCAGACGCTCGGACGCCACCTTCTGCCCGTTCTGGTCAATGCCGTAGTCGTTACCGCAGCCCCCCAGCATCAACGCCCCGATGATCGTCAATGCCGCTGCCAGTCGCCGTGTCATGTCATGTTCCTTGTCAAAAATTGAATGCGCCTGCGACCCATCGCCTCCCAAGGTTCTGGATTGCGCGCTGCACAGTTAGAATAGCCGCCACTCTACGCAAGAAGCGACCCGCCCATGACCGATCTGACGCTTTATCACAACCCGCGCTGCTCGAAATCCCGCGGTGCGCTCGAACTGCTCGAAGCCCGTGGCCTGACACCGAACGTGGTGCGCTACCTGGAAACGCCGCTGGACGCCGCGCAGATCAAGGCCCTGCTCGGCAAGCTGGGGATCAGCGCACGGCAACTGCTGCGCACCGGCGAAGACGAATACAAGACCCTGAACCTGGCCGATGCCAGTCTCACCGAGAAACAATTGATCGAGGCCATCGCGGCGCATCCCAAGTTGATGGAGCGCCCGATTCTCGAAGCCGGCGACAAAGCCGTGATCGGCCGTCCACCGGAGCAGATCCTGGAGCTGTTGCCGTGAGTGCGCCGTACATTCTGGTTCTGTATTACAGCCGCAGCGGCTCGACCAACGAGATGGCCCGGCAGATTGCCCGTGGCGTTGAACAGGCGGGCCTCGAAGCGCGCCTGCGCACCGTGCCGGCGATCTCCACCGAGTGCGAAGCCGTGTCGCCGGACATTCCTGATGAAGGCGCGCTGTACGCCACGCTGGATGACCTGAAGAACTGTGCCGGCCTGGCCCTTGGCAGCCCGACCCGTTTCGGCAACATGGCCGCGCCGCTCAAGTACTTCCTCGACGGCACCAGCAACCTGTGGCTGACCGGCGCGCTGGTCGGCAAACCGGCTGGCGTGTTCACCTCCACCGCCAGCCTGCACGGCGGTCAGGAAACCACGCTGCTGTCGATGATGCTGCCGCTGCTGCACCACGGCATGCTGATCACCGGTCTGCCCTACAGCGAGTCGGCGCTGCTGGAAACCCAGGGCGGCGGCACGCCTTACGGTGCCAGCCATCACGCCGGGGCCGATGGCAAAAGCGGTCTCGATCAGCACGAAGTGGCGCTGTGCCGCGCACTGGGCGCACGCCTGGCCAAAACGGCTTTGAAGCTGGGGAACTGAGATGGCGAAAAAGCCGAAAATCCTGCCCGCCGTCGAATGGCTGGAGCCACGGGTAAGGGCAATGCGGGTCGTCAGTCTGCTGTGTTTCTTTGGATTGGCCGGACTGCTCGCCGCTTATTACCTGCTGTTCGCCGACTTGCATGGTGCGCGGCCGTGGGTGATTCTGCTGATCGAGCTGATCCCGTGGATCGTGCTCGCACCGGGCATGATCATGGGCAGCGCCCGCGGGCATTCGTGGATGTGCTTCGTGGTGAACCTGTATTTCATCAAGGGCGCACTGGCGGCGTATGACCCGAGCCGGCAGCTGTTCGGCGTGCTGGAGATGATCGCCAGTCTGGCGGTGTTCTGCTCGGCGCTGCTGTATGTGCGCTGGCGGTATCAGCTGAACCGCAAACTGGCCGGCGAAGGCGAAGTCTCCGTCGCCTGACAGCTGTCCCGAGATCGTTCCCACGTTTAGCGTGGGAACGATCACTCGGTCTCAATGATTGACGGTATACGCCAGCATCATCGATATCTGGCTCATCGGTCGCCCGCCGCTTTCTTCATGCCACTGGTTGAACGCGCTCTGCACCGTCGCCAGATCCCGCAGACTGCTCGGCACCTTGTCGACGATCTTCTGTGCATTCAACGCCGCGACCACGTCGTAGCTCGGCACGAACGTGTCCTTGCCAACCATCCGCAGAAAGCGTGGCGCCGACAGCCCGCCCAATTGATGGCCGTGCTTTTTCAGGTAGGTCCACAGGCCAACGATATCGGTCACCGGCCAGTCGGCGAGCAACGCGCCGAAACTGCCCTTCTCTTTCTCGACGTCCAGAATGAACTGCGCATTGCGCGGCACACTTTTGAGTTTGCCCAGGTGGCGGATGATCCGCGCATCCTGCATCAGCCGCTCAAGGTGTTCGGCGCTCATCAGCACGACTTTTTCCGGGTCGAACTTGAAGAATACTTCCTCGAAGGCCGGCCACTTGGCGTCCACCAGACTGTGCTTGAGCCCGGCGCGAAATACCCGCAGGGCCATGGTCGAGAGATAACGGTCGTCGCTGATCTGGCGCAGTTGCGCCGGGGTCTTGGGAACGGGCAGATGGGCTTCCAGTTCAGCCGCCGAACCGAAGCGGTTCAGACAGTATTCGTGCAGCCACTTGTAATCGCGCATGCCCTCTCCTAGAAAACGAATTGAAAACGGCGCCCGCGAGCGCCGTTTTTTTCAAGCGATCGGATCGCTTACAGGTTCACCACGTTGACGAAACGCGAAGCGGCGGTTTCATCAATCTTCAGGCTGGTGAAGTCGAACAGATTACGGTCAGCCAGCTGCGACGGGATCACGTTCTGCAGGCTGCGGAAGATGCTTTCGGTACGACCCGGGGTCTTGCGTTCCCAGTCCTGAAGCATTTCCTTGACCACCTGACGTTGCAGGTTTTCCTGGGAACCACAGAGGTTGCACGGAATGATCGGGAATTGCTTGAAGTCCGAATAGGCCTGGATGTCTTTCTCGTTGCAGTAGGCCAGCGGACGGATCACCACGTTGCGCCCGTCGTCGGCACGCAGCTTCGGCGGCATCGCCTTGAGGGAGCCATTGAAGAACATGTTGAGGAAGAACGTCTCGACGATGTCGTCGCGGTGATGACCGAGGGCCATTTTGGTCGCGCCGATTTCGTCGGCGAAGGTGTACAGCGTGCCGCGACGCAGGCGCGAGCACAGCGAGCAGGTGGTCTTGCCTTCAGGAATCAGCTCCTTGACCACCGAGTACGTGTCTTTCTCGACGATGTGGTACTCGATGCCCAGCTCTTTCAGGTAGGCCGGCAGCACGTGCTCGGGAAAGCCCGGCTGCTTCTGGTCCATGTTCACGGCGACGATCTCGAACTTGATCGGTGCAACCTTCTGCAGGTGCATCAGCACGTCGAGCATGGTGTAGCTGTCCTTGCCCCCGGACAGGCAGACCATGACCTTGTCGCCGTCTTCGATCATGTTGAAGTCGGCGACCGCTTCGCCGGCCAGGCGGCGCAGGCGCTTTTGCAGTTTGTTCTGGTTGACCGTAAGAGTGCCCATGACGCGAAATCCGTGAGGTGTGACGAAAGGCGGGCATTTTACGCAAAAACACCGGGGTTGTGGCCACAGGTTGTCGCCCCTTCGATTGCCCGTCTGCACAGACCCCGACGCGATTACCCCGCCGGTTTACAGCGCGATTTGCTCTAAGACCCTAATACCTGTGCGGTTAAGACCTTCCTATACTGCGACATAAGGTCGCACACAATCTGAAGACCTGTATTTGCTCGGCCACATTGGCCCGTAGGCGCTCCGCTGGGGGGCGATGGCAATAACGAGAGGAGTGACTGGCATGATCCATCACGTAGTGGGACTTTTTACCCACCCCGATCAGGAATGGAAGGAAATCCGTGGCGACCAAGAGGAAAGCATCAGCCACATGTACCTGACGCACACGCTGATTCTGGCGGCGATCCCCGCTATTTCGGCTTTTATCGGCACGACTCAGGTCGGCTGGGTGATCGGTAACCGCGCGCCGGTGATGCTCACCGTCGAAAGCGCGATCTGGATGACCGTCATGTCGTACCTGGCGATGCTCGGCGGGGTCGCGGTCATGGGAGCCTTCGTGCACTGGATGGCCCGTACCTATGACGCCAATCCGAGCCTGGCCCGTTGCGTCGCGTTTGCCACCTACACCGCGACACCGTTGTTCGTCGGCGGGCTGGCGGCGTTGTATCCGCATATGTGGCTGGGGATGATCGTCGGCACGGCGGCCATCTGCTACACGGTGTACCTGCTGTATGTGGGTCTGCCGACCTTCATGAACATTCCGTCTGACGAGGGATTCCTGTTTTCCAGCTCGGTGCTGGCGGTGGGTCTGGTGGTGCTGGTCGCCATCATGGCGTTTACCGTGATTGTCTGGGGACTGGGCGTGGGGCCCGTCTACACCAACTGACGACCGATCCAACCCGAGAAGAACAAGATCCGCCAACACAGGCCGCCGCAAGGCGGCCTTCTCGTGCCGGTTGAAAAAGAGCGACGACCATTCGGCAGTTCGGCGATTCGCAACGCCCCGGGGTTGCGGCATACTCGACGCCTCTGGAGATCCATCAAGCATGCCCGAGCAACTCAATACCCGCGTCGAAGACTGTTTCCAACTCGCTGAATCCTTTTTCAAACGTCCTTTCAAACGCCCCGTGGTGAGCCTCAAGCTGCGCGGGCAAAAAGCCGGGGTCGCGCATCTGCACGAGAACCTGCTGCGCTTCAACCCGCAGCTGTATCGGGAGAACGCCGAACACTTCCTCAAGCAGACCGTGGCCCACGAAGTCGCGCACCTGATCGCCCATCAACTGTTCGGTGACCGCATCCAGCCCCACGGCGAGGAGTGGCAACTGATCATGCGCGGCGTCTACGAATTGCCGCCGGACCGCTGCCATACCTACGCCGTCAAACGCCGCAACGTGACCCGCTACATCTACAAATGCCCGTGCGCCGACAGTGATTTTCCGTTTTCAGCCCAGCGTCATAGCCTGGTCAGGCAAGGTCGGCGCTATTTGTGCCGACGCTGTCGCAACACCCTGGTGTTCAGTGGCGAGATGCGGGTCGAGTAAGTCCCCACCTCGTTCCCACGCTCTGCGTGGGAATGTATCCCGTGACGCTCTGCGTCACAGTGGACGCGGAGCGTCCATGGCGGCATTCCCACGCAGAGCGTGGGAACGATCTGCTAACTGGGAGCTGCGAGCTACGCGACGACTTTCGCGGCACGTAATTCGGCAATTCGCTCCGGGCTCAAGCCCAACTCCCCCAATACCTGATCCGTATGCTGCCCCAGCGCCGCCCCGACATGTCGCGGCGCCGGCAATACCTCGGAGAACTTCAGCGGACAAGCGATCTGCGCCTGCGAAGAGCCATCTCCACGGGGCACCTGTGTCACCAGTTCCCGCGCCTGCAACTGTGGATGCTGCACCGCCTCGCCCAGATTCAACACCGGCTCGACACAGGCATCGATCCCGGCGAACAGCTCGCGCAGTTCAGCAAAGTCATGCTTCTCGAACTCGACCTTCAACGCCTCCTTGAGCGCCTGTTGCTGCTCGGGCTTGGGTGACAAGCCCTGGGCCGCCAGTTCCGGCCGGCCCAACGCTGCGCACAATTGCTGCATGAAGGCCGGCTCCAGACTGCCCACCGACATCCAGCGCCCGTCGCGGGAGCGGTAGTAATCGTAAAAACTGCCGCCATTGAGCATCTGATCCTCCCAGCCCGGTTCTTCACCGCAGGCCAGATACCCGGCGCCAGCCATGGCGTTCAGGCTGAACGCACAGTCAGTCATGCTCACATCCAGGTGCGTGCCCTGCCCGGTCTGTTGGCGGGAAATCACCGCCGCCAGCAAACCGATCACCCCGTGCAGCGAGCCACCCGCGACATCCGCCACCTGCATGCCCAGCGGCAACGGCCCGCTGTCAGCGCGGCCGGTGTAGCTGGAGAGCCCGGCCAGTGCCAGATAGTTGATGTCGTGTCCGGCGCGATCCTTGTACGGGCCGGTCTGGCCGTAACCGGTGATCGACACGTAAATCAGCTTCGGATTGATCGCCTTCAGTGCCTCGTAACCCAGCCCCAGCCGCTCCATCACACCGGGGCGGAACTGTTCCAGCACGATGTCGTAGTCCGCCAGCAACTGCTTGACCAGCTCCAGCGCCTCGGGCTGTTTGAGATCCAGCGCCAGGCTGCGCTTGTTGCGGTTCAGGTAGGCGTGGCTGGCCGAGATTCCGTGATCGTGGGGCGGCAAAACCCGCAACAGGTCGAGGCGAGTCGGCGATTCGATGCGCAACACCTCGGCGCCCATGTCCGCCAGCAGCAGCGAGGCGAACGGTCCCGGCAGCAGGGTCGAGAAATCCAGAATCTTCAGTGAGGCCAACGGTGCAGACATGGGCGATCTCCATCAACGATGCTTGCAGCCTAGGCAGCCGTCGGCGATGGGGCAATTACCGGATGCATCAGTTGCTGTGACCGTTGCGCTCAAATCGCCCGCTCAAATCACAGACATGAAAAAACCCGCCGAAGCGGGTTTTTCCAATCAAGCGATGCTTACTTCACATTGCTCGGGGTTGGGCCTTCAGCCACACCCAGGTCGTCTTCGTGACGCTGGTCAACGATACCGCGACCGCCCGAGGCCAGCTCGGTTTGCAGCACGTCGGTGTCCAGTTCCTTGACCCACTTGGCCACAACGATGGTGGCAACGGCGTTGCCGACCAGGTTGGTCAGGGCGCGGGCTTCGGACATGAAGCGGTCGATACCCAGGATCAGCGCCAGACCGGCCACCGGCAGGTGACCTACCGCCGACAGGGTGGCGGCCAGCACGATGAAGCCCGAACCGGTCACACCGGCTGCGCCTTTGGAGGACAGCAGCAACACCACCAGCAGAGTGATCTGGTGAGTGATGTCCATGTGGGTGTCGGTCGCCTGAGCGATGAACACGGCCGCCATGGTCAGGTAGATCGCGGTACCGTCGAGGTTGAACGAGTAACCGGTCGGGATCACCAGACCCACTACCGATTTCTTCGCGCCCAGACGCTCCATCTTGATCAGCATGCGTGGCAGTACCGATTCCGACGAGGAAGTGCCGAGTACGATCAGCAGTTCTTCGCGGATGTAGCGGATCATCTTCAGCACGCTGAAGCCGTGCATGCGGGCGATACCGCCGAGCACGATCAGGATGAACGCCAGGCACGTGATGTAGAAGCAGATCATCAGTTGACCCAGCTGCACCAGCGAACCGACACCGTAGGCACCGATGGTGAACGCCATCGCACCGAAGGCACCGATTGGCGCGAGCTTCATGATCATGTTGATGATGTTGAACATCACGTGGGCGAAGCGATCGATGAAGTCCAGGATCGGCTTGCCGTAGGCACCCAGGCGATGCAGGGCGAAACCGAAGATCACCGAGAACATCAGCACTTGCAGGATGTCACCGGTGGCGAACGCGCCGACGATGGTGGTCGGGATCACGTTGAGCAGGAAGCCGACGACGCTCTGGTCAGCGCCCTGTGCCACGTAGGTGGCGACTTTCGAGGCGTCGAGGGTGGCGACATCGATGTGCATGCCGTTGCCCGGCTGCACGATGTTGACCACGACCAGACCGACCAGCAGTGCGATGGTCGAAACGATTTCGAAGTACAGGAGTGCATAGCCACCGGTCTTGCCGACCGATTTCATGCTCTGCATGCCGGCGATGCCGCTGACCACGGTGCAGAAGATGATTGGCGCGATGATCATTTTGATCAGTTTGATGAACCCGTCACCCAGCGGCTTTACGGCCACGCCGAACTGCGGGTAGTAGTGGCCGAGCGCAATACCGATACAGATTGCGACGATCACCTGGAAATACAGGGATTTGTACAGTGGCTGACGAGTCGTCATTGCAAAGTTCCTCAAGAGTCCCGCGTAGCAACATCCATCTGTTGAACGCGACACTTGAATTGCGAACCCTCCTGCACTGGAGGGATTTGTTGTGTCGAACGACGCTTTTCCGGACCGGCTCGGCGCACGCTTCTGTCGCTCTTATCGCAAACCTCGTGCCACTTTGGTGCAATTCGCTGCAAGCCTTTTGATATCAGGGGATGCAGGTTTTTCTGTGTCACCATTCGGTTACCCAAGTATGGCGGATTTCCGCCAACGCACCGGGTCTCGTCCTACAATTTGGCGGAAATCCGCCTTGTTGCCGATCAAGGCCGCCGGCTACCATCGGTCGCCAGAGGAAGGATTTGCCGCTTATGCGCGAACGCACCATCGCCAGTCATTTCGCCCGTGCCGCCCTCGGTGGCGCACGCCGTCGCGGGTTCGATTATTCGGGCCTGCTGCTGCAGCTGGGCATCAGTCCCGAACTGCTCGACGAGCCGCGTGCGCGGATCGCCCCGGAACAATTCACCCAACTGATCCAGAACCTGTGGCTGGCCCTGGACGACGAATGCCTGGGCTTCGGCAACGCGCAAAGCAAACCCGGCAGCTTCGCCATGATGTGCCACGCCATCATTCATTGCCGCAGCCTGGAAAAGGCTCTGCAACGCGGCTTATTGTTTTATAGCCTATTCCCCGACGCTCCGCGCCTGACCCTGACCCATGAAGACGAATGGGTACGCCTGAGCCTCGACGATGCGCAATGGTGGGATCCGGATCACTTTCTCAGCGAGAGCCTGCTGGTGATCTGGCATCGCCTCGGCAGCTGGCTGATCGGCCAGCGGATTCGCCTGGAACAGGCTACTTTCAGCTACCCGAAACCGGCGCACGGGGCCGAATACGATCTGCTGTTCTCCTGCCCGCTGGAGTTTTCCGCATCCCAGAGCAGCCTGGTGTTTCACAGTCGCTATCTGCACATGCCGCTGCTGCAGGACGAACGCACGCTCAAGCATTTTCTTGAACGCTCCCCCGCCGACCTGCTGTCACGCCCGGATGACGGCAACAGCCTCAGCAGTCGATTGCGTCGCCTGCTCAGCCATGACAGCGCGCGCTGGCCGGACCTGGAAGCCGTGGCCGCGCACCTGCACATCAGCCCACAAACCCTGCGCCGGCATTTGCGTGAGGAAGGCACCAGTTTTCAGGAATTGAAGGATCAGTTGCGACGGGACATCGCGATTTATCACCTGGGGCGGGCAGATCTGTCGTTGCAACAGATCGCCGAACAGCTCGGGTTTTCCGAGCCGTCGGCGTTTCACCGGGCGTTCAAGAAGTGGACGGGGCTGACGCCGGGGGCTTATCGGGCGCAGGAACAGTAGGCGGTCACACCGCCGGAAAATGAATCCTGAACGCCGCCCCACCCATTGGTGAATCGCCCAGGGTCAATTTGGCGTTGTAGCTCTCGATGATGTCCTTGACCACCGCCAGCCCGATCCCCTGCCCCGGATGCTGGCGATCCAGCCGTTCACCCCGCTCGAGAATCCGCGCGCGCTGATGCTGTGGAACGCCAGGGCCGTCGTCTTCGATGCACAACTCGACCCCGGCCAGGCTTTCGCGCACGCTGATGCGTACTTCGCCGAGGCACAGGCGATAGGCGTTTTCCAGCAGGTTGCCCATCATTTCCAGCAAGGCGCCCTGCTCGATCGGCACGTAGCAGTGTTCCGGCAGGTCGAACGCCACGCGTACGCGTTTGTCGCGGTAGACCTTGTCCAGCGTGTCGCACAGGCTTTTGAGCACCGGCCGCAGGCGCACCTGATGGCGTACCAGACCGCTTTTGCGCAGGCTGGCGCGCTGCAACTGGTAGCTGATCTGCTGGCTCATGCGTTCGATCTGGGTTTGCAGCACCCAGGCCTGATCGCGATCTTCGGGGCGCTGGGCCATGTCTTCACTGACGCCTTGCAACACCGCCAGCGGGGTTTTCAGGCTGTGGGCCAGATCGTCGAGGGAGTCGCGGTAACGGCTGCGCTGCTGGCGTTCACTGTGCAGCAAGCGGTTGAGCGAGCCGGTCAGGCGCAGCAATTCACGGGGGTGCTGTTCGCTGAGGCTTTCGAGGGTGCCGCCTTCGATTTCGTCCAGCTCCTGACTGAGCCGGCGCAAGGCTTTCAGGCCCCAGGTCAGACCGATCCACAGCAGCGAGAGCAGCACCAGCAACGCGGCGCCGAAACCGAGGTAGAGGTTTTCCCGCAGGCCTTCGAGGGTGGTTTCGTATTCGCGTACCGGTTGCAGCGCGACGATGCTGAACGCCGCATTCTTGCCACCGAGCAGTTTGACTTCGACGTCGTAGACGAAGAACTCCTGTCCGCTGGCCTCGCGAATCCGCGCGAATTCGTTGCCCATCCCGTCGTAGCGCGGCTTGTAGTTGATCTGTTCTTCCTGGGTCGCTTTGGAGCGCCAGACCAGATGACCTTCGCGGTCGTAGATGTAGCCGAGCAGACGGAAATCGGCGAGGTTGAAACGCTCGTCCGGCAACTGCATCGGCATCACCAGCCGGCCGTTTTCAATCCGCGCGGCAGAAATCAGTGTGGTGACGTCCGAGGCCAGACGCTGCTCGATCGAATCCTGCAGCGCCAGGCTGAACGCACCTTGCATCGCCGGGAGCAAGGCGAGCATGAACAACACCGCCAACGTGGTGGCGGCCAACATCAAGCGAACGCGAAGCGAACGGATCAAGTGCAGCGCTCATTGAACAGGTAGCCGAGGCCGCGCACCGTGTCGATCGGCTTGAACCCGGCCGGGCCTTCCAGCTTGCGACGCAGGCGCCCGACCAGCACTTCGATCACGTTCGGATCACGCTCGTCGTCATCCGGGTACAACTGCTCCATCAGGCGATCCTTGGGCACCACTTGCTGGTGGTGGCGCATCAGGTATTCGAGGATCCGGTACTCATACGCGGTCAGCGCCAGCGGCTGTTCATCGAGGGTCGCCTGCTTGCGATTGAGGTCGAGCAGCAGCGGCCCGGCGACAATGGAAGACTGGGTGAAACCGCTGGAACGGCGTAGCAGCGCATTAAGTCGCGCTTCGAGTTCTTCGAACTGAAACGGTTTGACCAGATAGTCGTCGGCGCCGGCGGCCAGGCCTTCGACCTTGTCCTGCCAGTTGCCACGGGCGGTGAGGATCAGGATCGGGAAGCTCTTGCCGTCCGAGCGCAACTGACGGATCAGGTCGAGCCCGCCCATGCCCGGCAGGCCGAGGTCGATCACCGCCAGGTCAAAGTTGAATTGCCCGGTCTGGTACAGCGCCTCTTCGGCATTGGCCACGGACTCGACCACATGACCGCTTTCCGTCAGGCGGGTTTGCAGGTGATGGCGCAACAGCGCTTCATCTTCGACGACCAACAGTTTCATGACGCTCTCCCGGGCAAATCAGAATCTCCAACAGCATACCTGCGACAACGGTGTACTGCCGCTTTTGAGGGTCCTGTTCATTTCTCCCCTCGGACATGATTCAAGCTTACTGAACCGGGCCTGTACCTGCCCTGAACACACCCTGAACCCGAGCGCAATCAAATGAACTAGGCTGTTTTGACCTTTTATTGTCAGGAGACCCGATCATGCGCCTGTTCCTTGCCCTCACCCTGCTCGCCTTCAGCAGCCTCAGCGCGGCTGCGATCAAGACCGAGGAAATCCCTTACCAGAGCGCCGATGGCACCAAACTGATCGGCTACTACGCTTTCGACGATGCCATAAAAGGCCCGCGCCCGGGCGTTGTAGTGGTGCATGAATGGTGGGGCCTGAACGACTATGCCAAGCGCCGCGCCCGGGATCTCGCCGGGCTTGGCTACAGCGCGCTGGCCATCGACATGTACGGTGAAGGCAAGAACACCGAGCACCCGAAAGATGCCATGGCATTCATGCAAGCGGCCACCCAGAATGCCGATGCGGCCAGCAAACGCTTCCAGGCCGGCCTTGATCTGCTGAAGAAACAACCGCAGACCGACACCGGCAAACTGGCCGCCATCGGTTATTGCTTCGGCGGCGGTGTGGTGTTGAATGCCGCTCGCCAGGGCGTACCGCTGGCGGGTGTCGTGAGTTTCCACGGCGCACTGGCCACCAACACCCCGGCGACACCTGGCAGTGTCAAAGCCAAAGTCCTCGTCGAGCACGGCGCGCTGGACAGCATGGTCACCGCCGACAACGTCACGGCGTTCAAATCCGAAATGGACAAGGCCGGCGCCGACTACAAGTTCGTCAGTCTCGACGGTGCCAAGCATGGCTTCACCAACCCCGACGCGGATCGCCTGAGCCACGGCGATCACGGTGGCCCGGATATCGGCTACAACAAGGCAGCGGATGAAAAGTCCTGGGCGGACATGCAGGCATTCTTCAAGAAAATCTTTGGCTGAGCCGGAGTATGCTGATCGCTCCCACGTTCTGCGCGAGAGCGATCTGCACCAGCGCACTATTCAGCCTGAAGGCAACCCGGCAAAATGCCCGCCATGAATTCCAGCCCCCTCCTCCCCGCCTGCTGCACCCCGCTCGATGCCCACTGGCCGCTACCGACCGTGCTGCCGGACACCGTGCTGCTGAGCACTCATTTCGACCCGGCGCAACTGCTCGGCGATGACTTCCGCCGCAGCGCCATCGAGCCGCCGCCGAGCATCCAGCGCTCCGTGGCCAAGCGTCAGGCGGAGTTTCTGGCCGGGCGGATTTGCGCCCGGGCCGCGCTGCAACAACTGGAAGGTAAAAGCAGCGTCCCGGCCATTGGCGAGGATCGCGCCCCCGTGTGGCCGACACATATTTGCGGCTCGATCACCCACAGCACCGGCCGGGCAGCGGCGATTGTCGCCAACAAGCAACACTGGCGCGGGCTGGGCATGGACCTGGAAAACCTGCTCAACGCCGAAAGGGCCGAGCGGCTGGCCGGGGAGATTCTGACGCCGGCAGAGTTGCAGCGCATGGCTGCCGGCGCCCGCGATCAACTGGCGTTGTGGGTGACGCTGACGTTTTCGGTGAAGGAAAGCCTGTTCAAGGCGCTGTACCCGATCGTCCAGAAGCGTTTCTATTTCGAGCACGCCGAAGTGCTCGACTGGACCGAACAGGGTCATGTGCGGCTGCGCCTGCTGACGGACCTCTCCAGCGAATGGCGCAACGGGACCGAACTGGACGCACAGTTCGGGGTGCACGACGGGCAGTTATTGAGCCTGGTCAGCATCCAGGCTTGAGCGGCTTCAGCGCCGCTCCTGATTCCGCGGCCAGCTCAGGCTGAAACACGCCCCGCCCAGACTCTTGCTCTTGCCGATCAGCGCCCGGCCGTCATGCCAGTGGATGATCCGCCGTACGATCGACAGCCCCAACCCGTGCCCACCGGATGCCCGGGTACGGCTGTCGTCCAGCCGCAGGAATGGCGTGAAGATTTTCTCCCAGGCACTTTCCGGCACGCCGGGGCCGTCGTCCTCGACGTCCACCCGGCAACGCATCTGCCCGACCTGATAACTGACCGTGACCCTTGAGCGCGCATGGCGCATGGCGTTGCCCACCAGATTCTGCAAGGCGCGATGCAGGTAACGTGGCTCGGCCTCGACCCAGGCATCGTCGCAGTCGGCGGCCGACAGGCACAAACCACGTTGCACCGTGACGTCGGCACGCAGTGGCGCCAGTTCTTCGATCACCTGATTGACCAGTGCATCGAGGTCGATGCGCTGGAATGTCAGCGCTGGCGAGCCCTGTTCCAATCGCGCATAGGTCAGCATTTCATCGACCAGCTTATCGAGGTCCTCGATGTCGTGGTCCATGCCTTCGCGGTACTTTTCCAGCGCTTGCGGGGTGGTGGCCGAACCGATCATTTCCAGACCGAAGCGCAGGCGCGCCACTGGTGTGCGCAACTCATGGGACACCGCGCGCACCAGCTCACGCTGGATCGCCAGCAGCTGTTGCAGGTGCTCGGCCATGCCGTTGAACGCTGCCGCCAGTTTTCCCACCGAGTCGGCACCGCGCGCCGGCACGCGGGTTTCCAGACTGCCCTTGGCGATACGGGTGGCGGCGGCTTCGAGGCCACGCAAACGCCGCTCGAGCTGGCGCACCAGTAAATAGACGATAAGACCGATCAGGGTCAGACCCAATGCGGCAATCAGCACCAGCCATTGCGGCGGGTACGGATTCATCTGATAGAGCGGGCCGATTTCCAGCACCCACGGCGTACCGACCATCCCGGCGAACACCCGGATCGAGTCCCCGCCCTTGCCCAGCGCCATCACCGTATCGCCTTCCGACACGCGACGGCTCTGGTCTTCATCCATGTCGGCCTCGTTCACGGTGACCAGCCGCAGGTCGAAACCGAAGCCCTTCTCTTCCTTCAATTGCGCCAGTCGTTTGGGCTGCTCGCCCACCGGCACCCGCACCAGTTCATCGGCCAGCAGGTAGATGGTCGCCCGGGCCAGTTGTTCACTGATCTGCTGCACCTCGCCCACCAGCACAAGCTGCTCCTTGTCGCTGACCAGTCGATAGACCTTGGCCGCGTGCGGCCCGGTCTGCTCGACCAGTGCCTGCCCGCGTTGCACGCGGGTGCGCTGGGTGAGATCGAGATCGGTCTGGGCGAAGGTTTTCAGTGCCAGCGGAATCCCCAGCAGTCGTTCCCACACCAGCAAGGCGCGGTGGCGCTCGGTTTCGTTCATCGGTTGCAGGTTGTCGGCCATCAGCGAAAACGTGCCGTGGGCCAGACGTTCGCGGTACTGCTCGCTGCGTACCTGGTTGAGCAGGTGCAGTGCCAGAACGCCGAGCACCGCCACCAGAATCAGCGCCGCGCACATGCCGCCGTAGATGCGCAGGAAGATCGAGTTCACAGCGGCAGTTCTACGCAAGCTTCAGGCACGAACAGATAGCCTTTGCTGCGCACGGTCTTGATCAGGCGCGGGTGATCGGGGTCGTCGCCGATCTTTGGACGGATGCGCGAGATGCGCACATCGATCGAACGGTCCTGGCCGTCGTAGCCGATGCCGCGCAGCGCGGTGAAGATTTCTTCCCGCGACAGAATCCTTCCGGCGTTGGACACCAGCAGCCACAGCAGATCGAATTCGGCGCTGGTCAGTTCGATGCCGCTGTCGCTCAGCCAGGCTTCGCGTAAGGCGTTGTCCACCACCAACGGGCCGAATTGCAGACGGCGTGGCTTGCCCGACGCCGGCTCCGGTGCGTCACTGCGTCGCAACAACGCCTGGATGCGCGCCAGCAACAGCCGTGGGCGAACCGGTTTGCACACGTAGTCATCGGCGCCGATGTCGAGGCCGAGGATCTGGTCGGCATCGTCGGTGCGCGCGGTCAGCATCAGGATCGGCCCGTCGTACTGGTCGCGCACCTTGCGGCAGATGCTCAGGCCGTCTTCACCGGGGAGCATCAGGTCGAGGATCACCAGGTCCGGTTGCTCCTTGATGATTCGCGCCGCCGCCAGGGCTCCGTTGCCTTCGATCTCCACGCGCAATCCATTGGCTTGCAGGTATTCGCGGGTCAGTTCGGCCAGACGCTGGTCGTCCTCGACTATCAATACCTGCCAGGCTTCTTGCTCCACGGATGACCTCTGCTTGCCGATGTTGCGAATAAAGGAAGGATCCTCCCGTCTTTTTGTCATCTTTAAGGAGGATAAGAATGCGTGTGACAGGGCCGATTGTATAAACGGCGTACAGCGAGAACACAAGTCGGTAAATGCGTTCGGACAAGGCCGTTTTTTGTGATAGGGTTCGCGCCCTTAAAAATCCGCTGAAGCGTTTTTCCCGAAGAGAAAACAGTGACAAACGGTCTAGCTCAGCAGGTTCGCGGCCTACAAAGGAATTCCCTGTTTCGCACACAATTTACGCACAGGGTTATCCACAGGCTGTCCGTTGCAATCGCCCCCCAAAACGCATTATCTTGTAGCCCGCGCTCAAAAAAACCCTACATATAGGGTTTGACGCTAAAAACCAAACACAAACCGGACAGTGAATTCAAGGCTTTTTATTGCCATTGTCGGGTTGAACCAAACGTATTTTCAGAAGCCCAAACCGCGCCTGCGGATGGCTACCGTTTTTCAGCCGATCACGGCGTAAACGGTACGGGTGTTGCAGTTCAAAACTGCTCCCCGAAAGGAATGCGGTTTCACGCGTATCGCGCGAACCGAAGACTTCGGCATGGAAGCGGCGCCCACAAGGCCCACTTCCTGAACTGTCCCGAAGTCGTTACCCGGCGCTGGCCGGTCGTAGTGCTTCAGGACGGAACGGTGGGCACCGTGATGGTGCCCAAACAAACATAGAGAACGTGGAGACACCCATGCAAACCGACACAACTCGCGAGAACCCGCAGGGCACCTTGCCGCAGGCCGCCGATTCGAATTCGGATCTGGCTGCCACCGCGCCTGGTCAACTGCGTGTGATCAAGCGTAATGGCACTGTCGTTCCTTACACCGATGACAAGATCACCGTCGCTATCACCAAAGCGTTTCTCGCAGTTGAGGGCGGCACCGCTGCCGCTTCGTCGCGAATCCACGACACCGTTGCCCGCCTGACCGAACAGGTCACCGCGACCTTCAAGCGTCGCATGCCTTCGGGCGGCACCATCCACATCGAAGAAATCCAGGACCAGGTCGAACTGGCCCTGATGCGTGCCGGCGAGCAGAAAGTGGCTCGTGACTACGTGATCTACCGTGACGGCCGTTCGAAAGAACGCGCTGCCCACGCTCCGGCCGAAGCCGCAGTCAACGCTCACCCGTCGATCCGCATCACCCGCGCCGACGGCAGCCTCGCGCCGCTGGACATGGGTCGCCTGAACACCATCGTCACCGAAGCCTGCGAAGGTCTGGCCGAAGTCGACGGCGACCTGATCCAGCGCGAAACCCTGAAGAACCTGTACGACGGCGTTGCCCTGAACGACGTCAACACCGCGCTGGTAATGACCGCCCGTACCCTGGTCGAGCGCGAGCCGAACTACTCGTTCGTGACCGCCCGCCTGCTGATGGACACCCTGCGTGCCGAAGGCCTGGGCTTCCTGGGCGTCGCCGAGAGCGCGACTCACCACGAAATGGCTGACCTGTACGCCAAGGCGCTGCCGGCCTACGTCGCCAAAGGTATCGAGTTCGAACTGCTGAACCCTGTGCTGGCCTCCTTCGACCTGGAAAAACTGGGCAAGGCGATCAACCACGAGCGCGACCAGCAATTCACCTACCTGGGCCTGCAGACCCTGTACGACCGTTACTTCATCCACAAGGATGGCGTGCGTTTCGAACTGCCACAGATCTTCTTCATGCGCGTGGCCATGGGCCTGGCGATCGAAGAGAAGCAGAAAGAAGACCGTGCGATCGAGTTCTACAACCTGCTGTCCTCGTTCGACTACATGGCTTCGACCCCGACCCTGTTCAACGCCGGTACCCTGCGTCCACAGCTGTCGAGCTGCTACCTGACCACCGTTCCGGATGACCTGTCGGGCATCTACCACGCGATCCACGACAACGCCATGTTGTCGAAATTCGCCGGTGGCCTGGGCAACGACTGGACGCCGGTGCGTGCACTGGGTTCGTACATCAAGGGCACCAACGGCAAGTCCCAAGGCGTGGTTCCGTTCCTGAAAGTCGTGAACGACACCGCCGTTGCCGTTAACCAGGGTGGCAAGCGCAAAGGCGCTGTCTGTGCCTACCTGGAAACCTGGCACATGGACATCGAAGAGTTCATCGAACTCCGTAAGAACACCGGTGATGACCGTCGTCGTACCCACGACATGAACACCGCCAACTGGATCCCTGACCTGTTCATGAAGCGCGTCTTCGATGACGGCAAGTGGACCCTGTTCTCGCCATCCGAAGTACCAGACCTGCACGACCTGACCGGCAAGGCCTTCGAAGAGCGCTACGAGTACTACGAAGCCCTGACCGAGTACCCGGGCAAGGTCAAGCTGTTCAAGACCATCCAGGCCAAAGACCTGTGGCGCAAGATGCTGTCCATGCTGTTCGAAACCGGCCACCCATGGCTGACTTTCAAGGACCCGTGCAACCTGCGCAGCCCGCAGCAGCACGTCGGCGTGGTTCACAGCTCGAACCTGTGCACCGAGATCACCCTGAACACCAACAAGGACGAGATCGCGGTCTGCAACCTGGGCTCGATCAACCTGCCGAACCACATCGTCGACGGCAAGCTGGACACCGCCAAGCTCAAGCGCACCATCGACGTAGCCGTTCGCATGCTCGACAACGTGATCGACATCAACTACTACTCGGTACCGCAGGCGAAGAACTCCAACTTCCGCCACCGTCCGGTCGGCCTGGGCATCATGGGCTTCCAGGACGCGCTGTACCTGCAGCACATCCCTTACGGTTCCGACGCTGCCGTCGAGTTCGCCGACAAGTCGATGGAAGCGGTCAGCTACTACGCGATCCAGGCGTCCTGCGACCTGGCTGACGAGCGCGGCTCGTACGAGACGTTCCAGGGTTCGCTGTGGTCCAAAGGCGTACTGCCGCTGGATTCGCAACAGATCCTGATCGAAGCACGTGGCCAGAAGTACATCGACGTCGACCTGACCGAGTCCCTGGACTGGGCACCGGTTCGCGCCCGTGTACAGAAAGGCATCCGTAACTCGAACATCATGGCCATCGCACCGACCGCGACCATCGCCAACATCACCGGCGTATCGCAGTCGATCGAACCGACCTACCAGAACCTGTATGTGAAATCGAACCTGTCGGGCGAATTCACCGTGATCAACCCGTACCTGGTTCGCGACCTGAAGGCTCGCGGTCTGTGGGACTCGGTCATGATCAACGACCTGAAGTACTACGACGGTTCGGTTCAGCAGATCGAGCGCATCCCGCAAGAACTCAAAGAGCTCTACGCGACCGCGTTCGAAGTGGACACCAAGTGGATCGTTGACGCCGCCAGCCGTCGTCAGAAGTGGATCGACCAGGCCCAGTCGCTGAACCTGTACATCGCCGGCGCATCGGGCAAGAAACTCGACGTGACCTACCGCATGGCCTGGTACCGTGGTCTGAAAACCACCTACTACCTCCGTGCCCTGGCTGCGACCAGCACCGAGAAGTCGACCATCAACACCGGCAAGCTGAACGCTGTTTCCAGCGGCGGCAACCACGGTGACGATTCGGTCCTGGCAGCGCCTGCCGGCCCTGCTCCAGTACCGAAGGCTTGCGCCATCGACGAGCCGGATTGCGAAGCTTGCCAATAAGCTGAGCTGAATCGGGCGTTGCGAGACGCCTGATTCCTCCAGACAAAAGAAACCCCCGACAGACTTCTGGTTTGTCGGGGGTTTTCTTTTGTCTGCCAAACACCAAGGCTCTAACGAACAGGTTTCAGCAGATACAAAAAAGGCCCCTTCACAGAAGGAGCCTCCCTATCGGTGCTTACCGACGGCAGCCGCCGTTGTTGAAAGGACCGGCAACACGAACCCAGCCACTGGCTTGCGGAACGTTGCTGCACATAGTACGGCCGGTCGAAGCCGACTCATAAAGCCACCAGGAAGCCGGAGCAGCTTGAACAACGACTGCACCCAACAGCAAACTTGCGGCCAAAGTCAGACCAAAACCAATACGCAGCGACATAACGATCTCCATTTCAAATAAACGTCTCAAACGGCCGTCAGCGCAATAACTTCATAGTTCATCATCTTGCCGACACAACCAGAGACAGCAGTAAGAGTGTTGCAACCGAACACCCATCCTTTCATCAAGACCCTGACGAAAGAGCGCGCACCTTACATTGCGAAACAACTAAAAACAATAAAGAAAACTCCCACAACCAAAATTATTTATTAATTAAATAAACTCAAAAAAATCAACAAACACGCAAAAACCTACAACCTTAATTGCATATAAACCATTGACCCAAATCAAAAAAATACGCTAACTAAAACCAGACACGCGACACAATCTTCCTTAATTAAAAACAACGCTCCAACAAGTTAACGTTTGTCTGCACAATAAATTAACGCGCGAAGCCTCCGCCCAGCGCCAGGTACAGTCCCATTTGCGCCTGCAGTCGGTCGAAGCGATTCTGCGCCAGCGAAATTTGCGCGGCACGACGGCTCTCTTGCAGATCCAGCCACTCCTTGATACCCGTTTGCCCGCTGCGATAACGAATTTCGGCCAACCCTTCGGCTTTCATTGCGGCGACCAGAGCCTGCTCTCGCCGTACCCCCTGATCAGCAAACTGCACTTGCGCCGACAGCGCATTTTCAACTTCCGCCAGCGCGATATATAGGCTCTGGCGAAAATCGATTATCGCCGCCTCATAGTCCACCGCCGATATACCCACTGTGTACTTGCGAACATTCCATTGCACAAACGGCAGACTGATACCAACGCCCAATAGACCGACAGGGTTATTGAGCACTTGGCTTAACTCCCGACTACCACCCGTCGCCAGACCGCCAGTCAGTGTGAACGAAGGATAGAAACTGGCACGCGTTGCGTCATAGTTCGACAGCGCCTGGCGTAATCGCCATTCAGCCGCCTGCAGATCCGGGCGTCGATCAACCAGATCAGCCGGCAAGCCTGCCGGCACACTCGCCAATGCCATCGAAGGTAATTGCACAAGTTCTGCAAACCGATGCTCGGGTGCCTGATCGAAGACAATGGCCAGTGCGTTGCGCGCCACTTCAAGTTGCTGCAGATAGTCGCTCAATACAGCACGCTGCGTGGCCAGGACCTGCTCGGCTTGCGCCTCTTCAAGTCCGGTCGCCGCACCCGCCAGACGTTGGGACTGCACCAGTTGCAACGTCTGCTCGGCGTACCGGATACTTTCCCGCGCAGACCGGGCCAGTTCGTTGAACAGGCCGATCTGCCAATAAAGGCGCGCTGTCGTACCCACCAGACTCAGCGCACTGGCACGCCGGTCAAAATCGGTCGCCAACAGCGCCCACTGCGCGGCATCGCGCGTACTCGCCAGCCGCCCCCACAAATCGACCTCGTAACGCACCGACGAGTTCGTGGAAAATCGACGCTGGCCTGAATTGTCTCGATGTAGATTCCTGCTCCAGTCCGCCCCCGCCCCCACGTCCAGATCGGGCGTGATATTGGTCCCGGTGAGTCCTGCCTGAAGCGCTGCCCGACGCACTCTGAGCGCAGCCACTGCAAGATCGTTATTGCGCGCCAGAGCGTCGTCAACCAAGGCGTTCAGACGTGGATCATCAAACGTTTCCCACCATCGCTCCCGCACACTCAATGAGCGCTCACGGGATGCGTCACCAAACCAGAAGGCCGGCGTCTTCACTTCCGGTTGACGGTATTCGCTGTGCAGCAGGGCGCTGCAACCACCCAACAACAAAGGCAACTGCAATGCCCAGATCCACTTGCGCTTCATGTACTTCATTCTCGGGACAACGCCTGAATGGGATCAAGCCGGGCGGCATTGCGCGCCGGGATATAACCGAACAACACGCCGACCAGCAGCGAACACAAACACGCTGAAATCATGGCCAGAGCCGTGAACTCCATAACGATTGCCTGCACGAAGTAGCCGAACACCTGGCTGATCAACAACGAAAGCAGGACGCCCAACAAGCCCCCTAGCAGACAGACCAGCACAGCCTCGATCAAAAACTGCTGCAGAATGTCCGCGCGCCGCGCGCCGACGGCCATGCGGATGCCAATCTCCCGGGTACGCTCGGTGACCGATACCAGCATGATATTCATCACCCCGATACCACCGACCAAGAGCGAAATGAACGCCACGGCAGAGATCAGCAGCGTCAGGGTGTCCGTGGTTTTCTGTACGATTTTCAGGATGCTGTCGCTGGAACTGAGGAAAAAATCCGCGCGCCCATGACGTGCCACCAACAATGTTTGCAGTGCTTGTTCTGCCGCGGGACTGGCAACCTGCTCCTTGAGCCGAACCTTGATCGAATTGAAATGGCTCTGCCCCAACAAGCGCCCCATTACCGTCGTATAAGGCAAATAGACTTGCAGGCTCGGCCCTGAAAAACCGTCATCGCGACTTTCCATGACCCCCACCACCGTACAAGGCAGGCCGCCAACCAGGATGACTTTGCCCAGCGGTTGCTCCCAGTCCTTGAACAGCCGTTGTCGAGTGTTGTGGTCAATGATCAGTGTCTGAGCGCGGCGCATCACATCGCCCGCATTGAACATCGCGCCCTGGCTCACGCGGATGCCCATCACCTGAAAGTAATCCTGGCTGACACCATTGACCGTGGCACTGACATGCAGATTGCGATAACGAATCGTCCGGCTGCCATTGACCATCGCAGAAACACTGTCTACCCAGGACTGCGCCTGGATGATCCGCAAGTCCACGGGCTGCAATGTCCGGATTGAAGCTGCCTGCTCATCACCCCAATCCTTGCCGGGATAAACATCGATGGTATGGGTGCCCATCGCACTGATATCACGCAGCACCCGGGTCTGTGCGCCCTGCCCCAGCGCTACCACCGAAACCACCGAGGCAATACCGATGACGATCCCGAGCATGGTCAGCAATGTGCGCATGCGATGGCTGCGCAGAGAGATCCAGGCCATCTTGAAGGCCTCGCTGAAGCGGCGCCAATGCACCGCCGTCGCGTCACGCTCCTGAGTTTGCGGGATGTCGCCTGGCTCGGTGACCGGCGCCGCAAGCACCTTGCGGTCGGCATTCAAACGATCACCGACGATTTCGCCATCATGTATCTCGATGATGCGGTCTGCGTACTGCGCCACCTGCGAGTCATGGGTCACGATAATGATCGTGTGACCGCTGCGATGCAGTTCACGCAGGATCGCCATCACCTCCTCGCCACTGCGCGAGTCCAGCGAGCCGGTGGGCTCGTCGGCCAGAACAACCGCACCGCCATTGATCAGCGCACGAGCAATGCTGACCCGTTGCTGCTGCCCACCGGAGAGTTGCGCTGGCCGATGCAGCATGCGCTGACCCAGACCGAGACGTTGCAGCAGCCCCCTGGCCTTTTGCCGATGCTCGGTAAACGACTGATCGGCGTAAATGGCCGGCACCTGCACGTTGGCCTCCGCACTCAGATGCGACAGCAAATGAAAGCGCTGAAAAATGAATCCGAAATGCTCACGACGCAGCGTCGCCAGCTCATCGCTACTCATTTCGGCCATGTCAGCACCGTTGATGCTGTAGCGGCCAGCAGAGGGACGATCCAGGCATCCGAGGATATTCATCAGACTGGATTTTCCAGAGCCCGACGGCCCGACGATCGCTACCATTTCACCGGCGGCGATGGTCAGGTTCACGTCGCGCAGCACATGAGTCCGTGCCTCACCCTCGGCGAACCAACGCTGCACGCCTTCAAGAGCCAACAACGGCGTGACCGGCAGCTCGTCTTTCACGGGGTCTGGCGTCCAGCCATGAAGATTACTGGTGCTGCTCATCGAGGCTCCGGCTCTTCGCCGAGAACGACTTCGTCATTTTCCTTGAGCCCGTCCAGCACCTGAACGCTCAGGTCATTTCGCAACCCGGTTGTCACCAGCACCGTCTGCGGCTGACCATCCACCAGTCGGCGAACTTCGTAGCGACCGTCAGCGGCACGCTTGCCCAGCGCAGCCACCGAGACCGTTGTGGCTTTGGGCACCGAGTCGAGCAGAACGCTGACCTGCGCCGTCATCGAGGTGCGCAACGAACGATCGTCATTGGGTACGTCAAACAGCGCGTTGTAGTACACCGCTGCATCGGCGCCGCCGGCAGTCGAGCCACCGCCACCCTGCATTTGATCCTGCCGGGCAATGGACTCGGGCGCCGGCTCTACCGCCCGTATATGGCTGGTAAAACGCCGGTCCGGATCACCCAGAATATTGAAGGACACGGCCTGGCCCGCCTTGACCCGAACCACGTCAGCTTCCGAAATTCGCGCTTCGACCGTCATCCGGTCCAGACGGGCAAGTATCAGCAATGTCGGGACACTCTGTGCGGAAACGACGGTCTGGCCCTGTCTGGTCACCACGGCAATGACCTCGCCGTCCATCGGCGCACTGATCCGCGTATATCCGAGGTTGACTTCGGCGATCCTGATTTCTATCTCCGCCTGGGAAATCTGCGCAGCCAGGGATGCCAGCTCGGCGCGCGAACTTTGCAGCTGCGCCTCGGCAATTTCCAGATCGGCCCGCGATCCGGCTTCACTGGCAACCAGGCTTTGCTTGCGACGAAAATCAAGTTCGTACTGGCGGATCATCGCCTGTCGGGCTTTGTATTGCGCGCGGACACTGAGCAACGCAGCCCGGGATTTGAGCAATTCATTCTGTGGCAGCAACGGGTCGATTTCAGCCAACAGCTGACCCTGGCGAACCGTATCACCCAACCCGGCTTTCAGACTCTGGAGTTGCCCATTGACCTGCGCGCCGACGCTGACTTGCTGGAAGGGCTTGACCGTACCACTGGCCAATACGGTCTCTTCAAGATCTTCAACGGTGACGGTCGCTGTCAGGAATTTCTTTGGAGGGGTGCCCCAGCCTTGGCCCCATACAAACCAGACCAACAAGGCAACAACGGGCAGCGTCCCGAACACGATTCGGGAGCGAGAGAAAAAAACCATGAAGTAGTCGTTACATCCCTGTCAGTGGTTGGGCGAACCGCTCATTGGCGCCCGGGTATAGCGTGAGCAGGCGTGTGAATACACGCGCGCAAATGCGAATGCAGCGGACGAGTGGCCCCGGCGCGCGCATTAAACAAGAAAGCCCCTCAAAGAGGGGCTTTCCGTTACAGCTTTTTACAAAGCATCGATATCAGGTCATCTGAATGATGGTCTGCATGATGGTGCTCTGGGTGGAGATGGTCTTGGCGTTCGCCTGATAGTTGCTCTGGCCCTTGATCAGGTCTACCAGCTCGTTGGTCAGGTTAACGTTGGACTCTTCCAGCGAGTTGGACTGGATGGAGCCCAGGGTGCCGGTTTCCGGAGCGTCATAACCCGGAATCCCCGACGCGAAGGTTTCCTTCCAGCTGGTACCACCGATCGCTTGCAAGCCTTGTTCGTTGGTGAAGCTGGCCAGCGCAACCTGGCCGATGGCCTTGTTCTGGTTGTTGCTGAAGTTTGCGAACAGGGTACCGGTGCCGTCGATGGTCAGGTTAGTGATCTGGCCAGTGGCATAGCCGTCCTGAGTCGGGATCGAGCGCGCGGTGTCGGCGTTGTACTGAGTGGTACTGGCCATCGAAATGGTGATGCCGGCCGGGTTTGCTGCTGCACCGTTAGGCTTGAAGGTGCCGTTGACGACATTGCCTGGTACCCAACCGGTGATCTTCAGGTCACTGCTGATCACCGGACCAGGCAGAGTGCTGACCTGAGTCAGCTTGCCAGCAGAGTCGAAGGTCATGGTCGAAGGCACCGGGGCGGTGGTTTTCGGATCACTGCCGGTAGCGTCCGGGTTGCGACCGTCGACCAGGGTGTAGACCTTCCAGGTGTTGGCACCGGTTTTCACCACGTACTGATCCATCGGGTGCATGTTGCCCTGACTGTCATAGATCGGGGTGCTGAACGACTTGGTGTAGGTCGCCAGGTTGGTCGGGTCGAATTTGCCGGCTGGAACCGTGTCGTCGATCACCGGAGCGGTCGAGTTCAGGTTGATGGTCGAAGTCACCAGCGAAGTGGACTTCGGTGCCAGGTTCGAGGTGTCGATCTTCAGGTCGGTCAGTACGCCGTTGATGACCTTGCCGTTGGCATCCACACCATAACCTTGCAGGCGCGAGGTGTAGTCGGTGTTGGTGATGAAACCCTTGTCGTCGACCTTGAACGTACCGGCACGGGTATAGGAAATCGAGCCGTTGTTGCTCATGGTGAAGAAACCGGAGCCGTTGATGCCCATGTCCAGCACGTTACCGGTGTTGTTGATGTCACCCTGGGTGAACTGCTGGGAAACGTTGGCCAGGCGCACGCCGTTGCCGATGACCTTGCTGCCGCTACCCAGGCGAGTCGCCGAGTAGACGTCTTCGAATTCTGCGCGAGACGATTTGAAACCGGCGGTCGCGACGTTGGCGATGTTGTTGCCGGTCACGTCCAGTTGCTTGTTGGCTGCATAGAGACCGCTAAGGCCGATATTGAAAGACATATTCCACTCCTTTGTGCCGGTTAGTCGGCTCTATATACCAATGGTTTGTACTTTGGACAGGGCAACGGTGCCCTTGCCGGACAGGTTGAGCATCAGCTCGCCGCCGGTCTGGCTGATCGTCACGCTGGTGACGGTGGCCGGCAGGTAGGTCGCCATATCGGTCGCGGTGCCGTTGATCGATGCGTTGGCCTTGACGGTATAGGTACCGGTCTTGACCAGGTTGCCGTCCTTGTCCTTGCCGTCCCAGGTGAAGCTCGCGGCGCCTGCGGCGCGACTGCCCAGATCGAGGGTGCGAACAATCGTGCCGCTGCTGTCGGTGATGCTGACGGTGCCGCCGGCAATCGACGACGGAACGGTGACCGAACCGGTCATGCCTTTGCTCGGATCGTCGAGCTGGACCGAGTTGGTCTGCACGATCACGTTGCGACCGACCAGCGAAGAAGCCTGCAGGGCTTGCGACGAGTTGTAATTGCCGGCCAGCGAACTCACGGTGCTGTTGAGGGTAGTAATACCCTCGAGGCTGCTGAACTGCGCCAACTGGGCAACGAATGCGCTGTTGTCCTGCGGGTCGAGCGGGTTCTGGTTTTTCAGCTGGGTTACCAGCAATTGCAGGAACGCGTCCTTGCCCAGGGCCTGGCCGCCGGTGGAACTGTTAGTGGCCGAAGCAATGCCATCGGTTGTCGAACTGGTCTTTTTCGACGAGTTCGCCAGGATGTCCTTCATGCTCAGGCTGCTGGTGGTATCGGAAACACTCATGGCAGTCGCCCCTTATTACTGACCGAGGGTCAGTACCTTCTGCATCATGGTTTTGGCCGTGTTCATCATTTCGGCGTTGGTCTGGAACGAACGGCTCGCGGAAATCATGTCAGCCATTTCTTCCACCACGTTGACGTTCGGGTAGTAGACGTAGCCCTTGGCGTCGGCGGCCGGATGGTTCGGCTCGTAGCGCGCTTCGAGGTTGCTCTGGTCTTCGACCACGCCCATGACCTGCACGCCCTGGCCGGCCGCGTCCTGGTTCTGGAACAGCGAGTTGCTGCCGCCGCTCTGGCCGCCCTGGAACATGGTGGCGAACACCGGGTGACGGGCGCGATAGGTCTGGTCGATGCTCGACGAGACGGTTTCGGCGTTGGCGATGTTCGAAGCCACGGTGTTCAAACGCGTGGTCTGTGCGCTCATGCCGCTGCCGGCAATGTTGAAAACGCTGGACAGGGACATGGATTACTCTCCGCGCAGGGCTGACACCAGCCCTTTGAATTTGCTGTTGAGCAGCGTGAAGCTGGCCTGGAAGCCGACGGCGTTTTCCGCGTAGTTCGACTGTTCCAGCTGGGCATCAACGGTGTTCTGGTCGATCGACGGCTGCATCGGCGTGCGATACATCAGCGACTCGTCGCCATTGCCCAGACCTTCAGCTTCGATGTGACGGCTGTTGGTCATGTTCAGGGCGATAGTGCCGTTGGCGTTCTTCTGGCTCTGTGCCTCGAGCACTTTGGAGAACTCCAGATCCCGAGCCTTGTAGTTCGGGGTGTCGGCGTTGGCGATGTTGTTGGCCAGGACTTCGGCACGCTGGGCGCGGAAGCCCAGGGCTTTTTCGTGAATTCCGAGCGCTTTATCGAAGCTGATGCTCATGTCGGGAACCTTCAGGTGACCGGGTTTTTCGTAACTGGGTTATAGCAAGCGTCGTGCCAGTTTTAAAAAGCCCCGGATTCCGGGGCTTTGCAGGTGATCGGCAATGCGGCAATGCCAGAAAAGCGGCAACGGGTTTCCGCCGGATGCCGCTTTTCTGCCGCTTGCCGTCACTGCAAAAACGGCCAGGCATAAAAAAACGGGAGCCCCTGAGGACTCCCGTTTTTTGTGTTGCCGGTGCCAATCACTTCGCCTGGTAAATGATCCCCGGGCTGCACTGGACCATCTGGTAATGGTCCGGCAAACCGTTCAGCGCTTCGGAAGCGCCGAGGAACAGATAACCGCCCGGCTTCAGCGTGCTGTGAATACGCAACAGGATGTCTTTCTTCACCTCGGCGGAGAAGTAGATCAGCACGTTGCGGCAGAACACGATGTCGAACTTGCCAAGGCTTGCGTAGCTGTCGAGCAAGTTGAACGAGCGGAATTCCACCCGGTTCTTGATCGGCGCCTTGATCACCCAGCGTCCCGGCCCTTTCGGGTCGAAGTAGCGCTGCAGACGATCGGCGGACAAACCGCGACCGATCGCCAGGCTGTCGTACTCGCCGGTCTTGCAGTTGGTCAGCATGCTGCCGGACAGATCCGTGGCAACGATCTGTACGCCCATTTTCAACTGACCGATGTTGGTCCGTTCGAACTCGTCGATCGACATCGACAGCGAATAGGGTTCCTGACCCGACGAGCACGCCGCCGACCAGATCCGCAGACGCTGGTTGGGAGCGGCCTTGATCGCTTCGGGCAGCACCTTGTTCTTCAAGACTTCAAACGGATAGGTGTCGCGAAACCACAGGGTTTCGTTGGTCGTCATGGCATCGACCACCTGCTCGCGCAAACCGCTGCGCGGCTGGGTCTGGATGCGCTGTACCAGCTCACCCAGGGACTTGATGCCTTGCTGCTCCATCAGTTTGTTGAGACGGCTCGAGACCAGGTACTGCTTGTTTTCACCGAGCAAAATGCCACAGGCTTTTTCCAGGAAGACCCGGAACTGTTCGAAATCCAAATTACCCGTAGACAAATGATGCCGCCTCTTAAATCGTGTTGATCGCCAGGGACGAAAAGTCCCTAGCTGATATCTGCTGCTTTGATCCGGTCGACTACCCGGGATGCCAGGTCATCAGGACGGAATTTGGCCAGGAAGTCATCGGCACCGACCTTCTTGACCATCGCCTGGTTGAACACACCCGACAACGAAGTATGCAGGATGATATGAAGCTTTTGCATGCGAGGGTCGCTGCGGATTTCGGCCGTCAGGGTGTACCCGTCCATCTCCGGCATTTCGATGTCGGAGATCATCATCAGGAACTCTTCTTCCGGCTTCTTGCCCTCATCGACCAGCTTGCGCAGGTAATCCAGCGCCTGCTTGCCGTCGTTCAGCGCCACCACTTCAACGCCAACCGTCTGCAGGCAACGCGTCACCTGCTTGCGCGCCACCGACGAGTCATCGACCGTCAGCACCCGCAGAGACAGCGCCTTGCTCTGGGTCTCGACATCCACCACGCCGACCGAAATCGCTTCCGGTGTCGGTGCGACTTCCGCCAGCACCTTCTCGACGTCGATGATTTCGACTAACTGATTGTCCACCCGAGTCACAGCGGTCAGGTAATGATCACGACCGGTCCCCTTGGGTGGCGGATGGATCTCTTCCCAGTTCATGTTGACGATACGTTCCACCGAGCGCACCAGGAAACCCTGGGTCTTGGTGTTGTATTCCGTGATGATCACGAACGGACTGTTCTTGTCTTTCAACGCCCCGGAGCCGGTTGCCATTGCCAGATCAAGGATCGGAATGGTCGCCCCCCGGATATTCGCCACCCCGCACACGACAGGACTGGACTTGGGCATCAGCGTCAGTTGCGGGCACTGCAGCACTTCCCGAACCTTGAACACGTTGATCCCGTAGAGTTGCTGGCCGTCGAGACGGAACAACAACAGCTCCAGGCGATTCTGCCCCACCAGTTGCGTGCGCTGGTTCACCGAATCCATTACACCAGCCATGCCCAGACTCCTACACCAACGCCAAGTGTTGTTGCGACGCACATTCATTGCTAAACGGCACGGC
This sequence comes from Pseudomonas sp. GW821-FHT11G12, assembly GCF_058808055.1. NCBI lineage: Bacteria > Pseudomonadati > Pseudomonadota > Gammaproteobacteria > Pseudomonadales > Pseudomonadaceae > Pseudomonas > Pseudomonas sp. GW821-FHT11G12. Next base: position 410,460 of record NZ_JBXARH010000005.1, on the reverse strand, counting down.
GCTTGCTTTTTAACTCTTATGAACATTCAAACGACATTTTTCCGACGCCTGACATCCCCCCTTCGCAGAGGACTTTGCGCGGTGTCTGCCGCTTGCCTGTTTTTCGCGGGCAGCCCTGCCATTGCTGATGCGGTTACCTTGCCTGACATGCTTATCGGCGTCACTCAGGGCTTTCTTGAATTCACCGTAGAAGACTATCTGGCTACCAGTCAAACGGAAGGGCGTTATGAAATCGAGGTCAAGCAGCTCGATCCGCGCATGCACATGCCTATGTGCGACAAGGAATTGACAGCGTCGCTGGAGAGCCCGGCACGTCCTTTGGGACGCGTAACCGTCAAGGTTCGCTGCGAAGGCGCCTCCCCCTGGACCGTGTTCGTACCCGCTCAAGTCCGCCTGTTTCGCCCGGTCGTGACCACCACTCGCCCGCTCAAGCGCGCCGGCATCATCGAGCCTCAGGACGTGACCCTGCGCGAGCATGATGTGAGCCTGATCAACCAGGGCTTCCTGACGTCGGTGGATGAGGCGATCGGGCAAAAATTAACCCGACCAACGGTCGCCGACCAAGTGATTACCCTGGTGCATCTGGAACAGGCGGAAGTCGTTCGCAAAGGCGATCAAGTGGTGATTACCGCCCGCAGCGGCACGCTCTCCGTGCGCATGCCGGGCGAGGCCCTGTCCAACGGTGGCCTGAAAGAACAGATTCGAGTGAAAAACCTCAATTCCCAACGGGTCATCAAGGCGCAGGTCATGGCGCCGGGCCAGGTGGAAGTGGCAATGTGAGCAACGATTGGAGCAATGACAGGAAAGCCTCGTGAGGGATCGCGCAGAAAACTGGCGCCAACCTGAGCTGTTCCCTAAACTGTGCCGCAGCAGGATCTGTGCGGCGCATGCAGGCTCATTGGTAAAAGAGCCTAAAGTTTTCCAGGGGATGGCCGAGAACATGGCAAGCGTCCAAATTCCCAGAGGTTTTTAACATGGTCATCGATTTCAGCCGTTTGAACAGCTCCTCGTCACTTACGGGCAGTACACGTACCAGCACGCCTAAGGAAACCGCCGAAACCGGTACTTCCGCGACGCTGAATACCCCGGCCGAACAGGCCAGTACCGCAAAAAGCGGGGAATCGGTACACCTCAGCAATGAGGCTCAACAGTTGCAGAAGGTCACTGACAAGCTGCGCGATCAGCCTGCCGTCGACAAAGCCCGCGTGGCCGAGTTGAAAGCAGCGATTGCCGATGGCAGCTATAAAGTCGACAGCAACCGTGTAGCCAGCAAACTGCTCAACTTCGAAGCCCAGCGCTAGGCCTCGGTCAGCGCCAGGCTTTTGGACGCTTAAAACCCAAGGCCAGCCATGCACGACACTACTTTATTGCAACTGATCACCGACGACTTTGCTCCAGCTCAACAATTGCTGGAGTTACTGCAATCCGAGTCCCTCGCCTTGCACGGTCGCGACATGCCGCTGCTGGAAGAAATTCTGGCGCGCAAACAGGCATTGATCATTCTGCTTGAGCAGCATGGCCGCAAACGCAGCGAAATCCTCGCCAGCCTCAATCTGTCGCTCGACCGTCAAGGCCTGGAACAGCTGGCCAGCCAGTCGAGCATCGGCGAGCAGTTGCTGACCCAGAGCGACGTTCTGACCGATCTGATCGCCCAGTGCCAGGCGACCAATGCCAAAAATGGCCAGTCGATCGTGATTCAGCAGGCCGCCACGGCCAATCAGCTGAAAATCCTCACCGGCGGCGAGCCACCCGCGCTCTATGACGCCAGTGGCACCTTCTCCAAACTGCAGAAACCCCGCGCGCTCAGTCAGGCGTGATGCGTTCTTCTATGCTTGCGCCCTATCAACGCGCGAAACATGCTGGCAAAATACTGGCCAGCCGTAGTCAAATTTTGTCTGGAGATTGATTTAACGTGTCCAACGTCCTCAGCGCGGATGATTCTCCGCAGCCACCAAAGGTGCTCACCACGCCTCTGGAAATCTCCAGCAACCTGCGCCAGCTGCAAGAGAGCCACGATCCGCTGATCATCACCTTTCACGAACGCAGCCAGCGCTTCCAGAGCTACCTGATCAAGGTTGACCGGGATACCGCCACGATTGCCCTGGATGAAATGATCCCGCGCGATGGCGAACGCTTCCTGCTGGCGGGCGAGCCGTTCAAGGTCGAAGGTTTCCATGAAGGCGTACGCATTGCCTGGGAATGCAACGGCACGCTGGATATCAAGGAATCCGACGGTGACCGCTTTTACATTGGCGAGATGCCCACCGAAGTGGTCTATCACCAGCGCCGCAACGCCTTTCGCGCGGCACTGAAGCTGACCGATCTGGTCAGCGTCGAACTGGGTGGCGAAAAGCTCAAGTCGCCGATCGGTGGCAAGTTGCTGGATATTTCCGCCACCGGCTGCAAGCTGCGTTTTGAAGGTGATATCACCGACCGCCTGCAACTGGGCCAGGTCTACGATCGCCTGATCGCCCCGCCGCTGTTCGGCAATCAGCCAACATCGGTCGAGCTGCGCTACCTGCACTTCGAAGAAAAACTCAACATCACCTTCGCCGGCCTGCGTTTTCACAACATCAGCGGCCCGGCGGCGCGTAACGTCGAGCGTTTCGTCTATCAGCTGCAACGTGAAGCACGGCGTTTCGACAAAGACGATCTCTGATTCGTACGCACCATGAAAAACGGGCAGTCCCTTGCGGTGACTGCCCGTTTTTTATGCCTGGTGTTTTTTCAGAATCAAGGCCTGGCGCCGCTGATGTCCGGCGCAGGATTGTCGTTGCCGGCCTCAGGCTCCACAGGTGACTCAGATTCAGGTGCAGACTCAGGTGCCGGTTCAGGCGCGGCGTTATTCTGCATCTGCTCCTGCACCACTTGCTCATCGACCCGCGGATCGAGCGCGGCCACCAGCGGCGAACTGGACATGCTGTCCGGCATCGCCACGTGATGCAGCGGTGCGTCGTCGACCTGGTGCAGATTGGTCACGGCTTTCGGCCGGATGCGCCACACCAGCACCAGCGCGAAGAAGCTGAAGAACGCATACAGGCTCTGGCTACCGAACATTTTCATCAACACACCGGCCAACAACGGCCCGATGCTGGCGCCGACCCCGTAGGTCACCAAGAGCATCGCCGTCAGCGAGACCCGCCGATCCCCTTCGACATGGTCGTTGGAGAACGCCACGGCCAGCGGGTACAGGCAGAACTGCACCAGCGAGCACAGGAAACCGACGCCGAACAAGACCTCCAGTGGCACCTGCGGCAGGATCGCCAGCGGCAACGCGGCTACGGCCAGAAACCCGGCAAAGCAACGGATCAGCAAGGCCCGGTCATAGCGGTCCGAGAGCCAACCCAACGGCCACTGCACCAGCAGCCCGGCGAAAATGCAGGTACCCATGAACAGACCGACCTGCTCGGTGGACAACCCCTGCTGCGAGGCATAGAGCGGCGCCAGACCGTAGAACGAACCGATGATCAAACCGGCACCGAGTACCGTACTCAACGACTGCGGTACGCGCTTGATGAAGAAGCGAGGCTCCATCGGTGCCGGATGCAGCGGCGCCGGGTGAATCCGCCGGGTCAGTGCCACCGGCACCAGACACAGAGCAAAACACAGGGCGACCAGCATCAGCAGTTCCAGGCCCAGCCCCGGGTGCATGACCAGAATCAGCTGACCGAGTACCAGCCCCAGGTACGAGGCGATCATGTAGCCGCTGAACACCACGCCGCGCTGGTTGGCGTCAGCCTGTTCGTTCAGCCAGCTCTCGATCACCATGTACTGGCACATCATGCCGAGACCGACGATGGTCCGCAGCACCAGCCAGGCCGGCAACCAGTCCACCAGACCATGACCGAGCACCGCCGCGCCGACGATCCCGGCACACGCCGAGTAAGCGCGGATATGCCCGACCCGGGCAATCAACCGGTGACCGATCTTGCCGCCCAGCACCAGACCGAAATAGTTGGCCGCCATCAACGCACCGACCCACAGTCCGTCGACATGGTCGGCCGCCAGACGCAAAGCCAGATAAGTAGAAAGAAGGCCCGAGCCGATCAACATCATCAGCGAGGCGAAATACAACGCTCGAAAGGATTTCCAGATTTGGCGCATCGGCGTTCCGAGCGGCTCCTTGCGGTGAGTATCGGGCTATCAAACGATAGCCCGATGGCGACAGTTCGTCAGGCCTGGGCGGCTAGAACACGCCGTTCCCAGGGAGTGATTTCATCAAAGAAACTGGTCAACTCCATGGTTTTCGAAGCGATGTAGCCTTCGATGAACTCCTTGCCGAACAGTTCCTTGGCCAACTGGCTGCGTTTCAGACGCTCAAGTGCAGCGTGCATCGTGCACGGCAGCGAAAGATTGTCCGGCACTTCGAATTCACCCTGGATCGGCGCGCTCGGCTCCAGCTCATGTTCGATACCGTGCAGACCGGCCGCCAGACTCGCGGCAATCGCCAGGTAAGGGTTGGCATCGGCGCCCGGCAAACGGTTTTCAACCCGACGGGCAACCGGCGAACTGGCCGGGATCCGCAGGCCGGCAGCACGGTTGTCGTGAGACCAGCAGGCATTGTTCGGCGACGCAAAGGGATGGCACAGGCGCTGGTAGGAATTGACGTTCGGTGCAAACAGCGCAGTGAAGTCGGCCATGCCCGCCTGCTGCCCGCCGATGAAGTGGCGGAACATCGCGGTCGGCTGACCGTTCTCATCGCTGAACACATTCTTGCCGCTGCCGATTTCGACGATGCTCTGGTGAATGTGCATCGAACTGCCCGGCGTGTGCGCCAGCGGCTTGGCCATGCAGACCACGGTCAGGCCATGCTTGAGCGCGACTTCCTTGAGCAGGTGCTTGAACAGGAAGGTCTGGTCGGCCAGCAACAGCGGATCACCGTGCAACAGGTTGATCTCGAACTGGCTGACGCCCATTTCGTGCATGAAGGTATCGCGCGGCAGGCCCAGGGCCGCCATGCATTTGTAGACTTCACTGAAGAACGGTCGCAGACCGTTGTTGGAACTGACGCTGAACGCCGAATGACCATCCTCGCGACGACCGTCGAGACCGACTGGCGGCTGGAACGGTTGGGTCGGGTCAGTGTTCGGAGCGAACACAAAGAATTCGAGTTCAGTCGCCACTACCGGCGCCAGGCCGAGAGCTGCGTAGCGAGCAATGACTTTCTTGAGCTGGCCACGGGTCGACAGGTTGGAGCTTTCGCCGGTCAGTTCGTCGGCATCACAGATGGCCAGCGCGCGCGGCTCCTGGCTCCACGGTAGAGGATGGATTTGCGCAGGGTCGGCCACCAGCGCCAGGTCGCCATCATCGCTGCCGTAGAACCGCGCAGCGGGATAGCCCCCCATGATGCATTGCAGCAGCACCCCCCGGGCCATCTGCAAACGCCGCCCTTCGAGGAAACCCTCGGCGGTCATTACCTTGCCTCGTGGTACGCCGTTCAAATCCGGCGTGACACATTCAATCTCATCAATGCCCGTCAATCGCTGCGCGAGTGAACGCTGGCCATCGGTTGTCATGACGCAATCCTTGTTATTGTGCGAGCCGCGAACGGCGACCCGGACAAAATAGGCTTCAGCTGTTCGGAATATCAAGCAGCGGCCAACAAAAAGACTTCGAGTCGATGAATCCGTGATTCAGGGCAGGTAAATACTGAACACACCGCCACCCAACGGCCCGCCATTGCGGATCTCGGTCCGGCCACCGACACCGTTGCGCTGATGCAGCGCCGCGATGCGTCCGGCGAAGTACAGACCGAGGCCGGTACTGCCGCTGCTGTGATTGATGCCCTGCACATAATCGGCCTGACGCTCGAGCATCTCGACCGGGTAACCGGGGCCATCGTCATTGATGCTCAGAACCAGCTGCCCGGCTTCGTCGCTGACGGTGATCAGCAGCGATTCACGGGCGTAACGGATCGCGTTGTTGATGCAGTTGCCGAGCACCGAGGCGATCAGTTCCCGGTCGAAGAAACCCAGGGGGCTGAGCGGGTCGACTTCGTATGTGGCGATGATTCCACGGCTGGCGAAAACCTCTTGATGAGCCGCCAGTTGCGCCTCGATGAAATCGTCCAGCTCGTGATAGGCCGGCTGCAACGGCATCTGGTTGACGCCGAGCTTGTACAGCCCGAGCAGCTGTACCAGCATGCCGTTGAGGTGGGCGAATTCGAAGTCGATCACGCCCTGCTCCGGCACCTTGCGCTGGGCCTCGGGCAGACGCGCCAGCCATTGACTGTGAGCCTGCATCAGCATGGCCAGAGAGTTCTTCATGTCGTGCACGGTGGAGGCAATCACCGTGGAAAAGTCCAGTGCCTGCTCGTCTTGGTTCATTCGCCAAACGCCTTGCTTTTCAGCTTCTGATAACGCGGATAACGCGCGTCGGTGTCGGGCATCATGCCCACCAGTTTCAGGCAGGCCCGACATTCTTCCAGCTCCGCCGACGGCACACTGGTGTCGGTGCCGTGCAGCAGCGACTGCGCCATGTTCAGCGCAATACTGATGTTCTTCGGTTGCATCTTCAGCGCCTTGCGGAATACCTCGCGGGCCTCCACCAGGTTGCCGGTCTTGTACACGCGCACGCCCTGACGGTTGAGGTCGGCGGCGGCATTGCTGGAGCTGAGAATAGTCGGGTCGTCGGTGAGCTTGGCGATGTCTTTCATCACCGTCGGGTCATCGCCGTAGATTTCCGCGCAGCTCTTGAGCATCGACGTGCCCGCCTCGGCCTGGCCGAGCATCTGCAATTGCTTGGCGACCAGCAGCGCGGCTTCGGGGCTCATGAACTGCTCCATGCCGTCGAGACGCATCAGCGCTTGCTCGGTGAGTTTCTCGGCGGTCTCGGCGTCGTTGAGCAGCAGACTGGTGGCCTTCATCAGACGCGCACGAATCTGCAGGCCGGGGTCGGTCGGGTTTTCCTTGGCCACGGCACTGAGGGTGGTGTTGATCTCCAGTCGCGTGCGGGTATCGAGGCCTTTCTCGCTGCCCTTGCTGATCAGCGCATGGGCCAGGCCCAGATTGCTCTCCGGGTCCTTGAAGCGCGACTGCGCGCCTTGGGACACGGCCTGACGGTAGGCCCGCGACGCCGTGTCGAAATCCTCGTTGGCCATCGCCAGTTTGCCGAGCAGTGCCTGGCGACGTACCGCCAGCGGCGACAGACGGATCGCCTCTTCCAGCACCTGTTGCGCGCCCTTGGTATCGCCTTCAGCCACCAGGACATCCGCCATGCCGTCGTACAGCGCCGGCATCATCGGGAATACCTTCAGGGCTTTTTCATACACGCCTTTGGCCTGGGCAATCTGACCGCGCTTGAACAGCAACTTGCCCAGACCGGCAAATGCCCATGGCAGCGGTCGGTCGGCGATGATGCTGTCATACAGCCGCTCAAGTGCTTCGTTCTGATTCATGTCGCGCAAGGCATCGGCGCGGTAACGCAGGCACAGCGGCGAATAGCGGATGTCCTGTTTGCACAGGGCGATACAGGCGTTGAGCACTTCGACCGGTTTGCCACGGTCGAGGGCCTGCAGAATCGGCTTGAGCAGGGTCTTGCGCTGCTCCAGACGCTCCAGGCGCTGGGCCAGGCCGATGCGGTTGAACGGCTTGGTCAGGTACGCATCCGGCTCGTGCTCCAGGGCACTGAGCACCATCGCCTGACTGGTCTCGGCGGTGACCATCACAAACACCGCTTCGTGACTGATCAGCTTGTCCACCATCAGGTCTTCCAGCACCTGCTGACCGTTTTTCTTGCCGTCACCGAGGTGGAAGTCCTGGAGGATGAAGTGATAGGACTTCTGCGCGCACATTTTCAGCGCCTGCTCACCGGTGTCGGCGGTGTCCACGTCCTTGACGCCCAGCTCGCGCAACATCGAGCGTACGGAACTGCGGAAATCCGAGAAATCATCGACGATCAGAAAACTCTTTTGGTGATACGACAGCATCGAGGATTTCCAGGCAATTGAAGAGGATGGACCGAGGGCAAATTTCAGGCGCGCAGATGATAGCTGCCGGCCAAATGCTATCAAGCGATTTCGTGCGACTCTGAAGTCACCGAACGGGTTATCGGCCGGATCAACGGTTCTCTTGAAGCGGGGCTTCAAGATTCGTTGTACAGCGATTACCCTGCGCGCCTGCTCCCACCCTCCTACTTCAAGGTTTTCATCGTGTACATCAAAGGACGCTACATCGTGTCGGCCTGTGCACTGCTGTTTTTCCAGCAGGCACAGGCGCGCGGAATGGACTGCACAAAGGCTGTGAGTGTTGTGGAAACCACCATTTGTGCGAACAAGCCTCTGTATGAGCTGGATGCGCAGATGGCCTCGATTTATGGGCGGTTAATCAGGGCTATTGCGCCGGGACAGGCCGGGATCAAGACTGCCCAGCGCGAGTGGCTGAAGACAAGGGAAGCGTGCGGCGAAGATGTGGATTGCCTGAATCGGAGCTATTCACATCGCATAGAAGGATTGCATGCGCAGTGGATCGACGCCGTCGCCTATCAACCTGACGACACCGACAAACAGGTCATGCAAGATCTGCAACAACGCATTCGCGCCGCGACCAAGGTCAAACCGGAGTTCGCCCTGGAACGGGCGCTGGGTTCTCTCACGATCAGCAAGGGTCAAACCTCATTCGATGGCGATCCAAATGATGACCCGTCCGAGGATCACACACTGTTTCCCAAAACCATTCCCAAGGGTGTCACACAGGATGAATGGAAGGCGCTGACCGCATCAGGACTCGAAGCAGATGCAGAGCAAGGTCGGGCCAGTTACACACTTGTGGATCTGGACGGTGACGGTCAACGCGACTTACTCATTGCAACCTACACCGGCGGCACCGGCCTGTTCACGTTCTATGAAACCTTTCGCCGTGATGGAGAGCGGTTTACTCGCCGATTGACGCCTTATGATCCTGAATCAGGCGCTGGCAGCTCGTTGTTTTCCGTTAGTGAACGCGGAGCCGAACAATGGGCAAGCTGGATCAAGTCTCACGGGAGAACCTATCTCGCCTTCCGCGATGGCTCATACGGTGTTGATGAGCTGTACTTGATCAATCCCCTGAAGATCAATCGTCAGATACCAACAATTACGGTTCGGTACGACTACCAACTCACCGTGCCCCGCAACCAAAACCGCGAGAACGACAATACCGCCTACAAGCTTCAACCAGGTTTGCAAAAGACGCTCAGCCAAGCGTTGACCAAATCGAACGCTGGCAAACCACAGCAGCCGAGCGAGCATAAAGGCCCTCTCTGCCCCATTCCTGCATCGGGAGAAGGCGACGATACCTACTACAGCTATGGTGCCGGCTACTACGTAGACGAACCTGTGACCGATATGCCGGTGATCATCGGCAAAGAGTGCTACATCGCAAGATTGATCAATTGGTATGGGCGTTACGGCGATAAAGACGGGCTGTATGCAAAGTTGATGTTGCGCAAGCCGGGGTCGACGGATCCGGAGCAGAGTTACTCGGTCAGAGGACGTCGACATGTGACGCAGGTCAGTTCCGAGATCAGTACTCGCGGAGCCGAGCTTTTCTAGCAGTTGATTCTGCGCCGCCGAGAGCCACAAAAAAGCCCCGCCAGATCACTCTGCGCGGGGCTTTTGAATGTGTGGTGTCCCAGGGCAGGTTCGAACTGCCAACCTTCCCCTTAGGAGGGGGATGCTCTATCCAATTGAGCTACTGAGACACAGGACTGTCGGTGCGACAGACGGCGTGCATGTTAACGGCCAGGCCCTGATTTGTCATGTCGTCCGCAGGCTTTTTAAGTGTAGGCAGGCGCCCTGCAATGCAGTCGGACGTTTTATCGTGCAATTTGCACCCCTCCAAAAAGCCATCATTGCAGAATGCAATCCACGCCCTGCTAAAAACCCTGCTAAATGCTTGTTTTTAAAGGACTTGGCAGCGGTTAGACTAGTGGCACGACGGCTGCTTCAGCGGTTCTTATAAAAGAACAACTGGAGAACCGCCTCATGAACCGCGTCCTCTTGCTCGCCAACGCAATCGCCCTGATGGTTCTGGTGGGGTTTCAATTCGTTCCCCAGCACAGTGAGGCAGTAGCCCAGCGCATGCCGCATTACCTGCAAGTACAGAAGGCGCCACAATGGGCGGTACTGAGCGATCAGCGCGGCGGAGTTGCGCAAGATGTCAGCGAGTCAGATCAGGCACAGACGACACCGATGTCCGAACGCCTGGTGTTTTGAATCATTTTCGGAGTACAGCATGTCCAAATCCGCCCTGGGGTTGTTGATCCTCGCTTTCTTGAGCGGTGTTTTGCATTTCTCGCTGTTCGAAGAGACGGAAATCTCTTTGCCCCTGATTGGCTGCGGCGTTTTCGCTGTGCTGTTTGCGCTGGCCCTGGTTGCCGGGCGCAAGATCAAGTTTGATCCGGTACTGCGTTGAGCTTGATTAGATCCAACAGGTGACCAACGGCATCGGCCAGGTCGCCCGAATTGTCGATCAGATGCACAGTCATGTCAGTTGAACGCCTTTCCTTGAACAGCGCATTGCGAGCGAGCCTGGCATCGATCTGTTCAAGCGTCTCCCGGCCACGCCTGAGCAAGCGCTCACGCAACACATCATCCCGAACCGTCAGCAACACTGGCACCAATGTCGGGTAGCCTTCCAGCGCTTGTCGAAGGTTCGCCCGAGAGCCGTTGACCAGCACATGCTTCCCGGCTTTCAACCATTGGTCCATTTCCACCGGAATTCCGTAAGAGAGGCCGTTGGCTTGCCACGCGAGAGAAAATTCCCCGGCGCGCTGACGCTGTTCGAACTCTTGCAGCGTCACACCGATCGCATCCTCGCCCACCGATTCAGCCGAACGCGTGATCACCCGCCGCATCACTTCGCAGTTCAACGCACGTAATGGCTCACGCGCAGCCTCGATCAGACTGTCCTTGCCGGAACCGGATGGCCCCATGAGATAAATCAGCCTGCCATCCATCCTGAAAACGCCCTCCGGCGGGCATTTGCCCCTAGTAAATCGGCCATTTGCCACTATCCTGTACAAGGTAAGGAACAAGGATTCTAGCCGCATAGCATGCACGGTCTGACGTCTTCGGGCATCTGTTCGTGCGCTTCAGGACGCGGTCAGCGATACGGGCCGACGCATTCTTTTCAAACCAGTCCGCATTTCTGATAATTGGTGCTGGCATTACGCCTTTACCCGGATCAATATTTGTCACAGAATTGACGCCAATGATCTGGCAATTTTGAGGCATGATGCGAGCCTCTTAACAATTCAGGTTGAACCATTTGGCGCGGATGCTTGTCCTACGACTCATCCTGCGGCCAATCCCGAGAACCGCTCCCCTGAACTAACCGGTTAAATATATGCGCCCATTGAAACAGGCAATTTATTCCAGCCGTACGGCTGACAAGTTCGTCGTACGTCTGCCAGACGGAATGCGTGAACGCATTGCCGAGGTGGCTCGCAATCATCATCGCAGCATGAACTCCGAGATCATTGCGCGCCTTGAGCAGAGTCTTATTCAGGAAGGTGCACTGGGCGAAGAGCTGAGCATGCGCCTCGACAGCCCGGAGCTTTCGCTGCACGAACGCGAGTTGTTGCAACGCTTCCGCCAACTCTCCCATCGCCAGCAGAACGCGCTGGTTTCTCTGATCGCCCACGACGCCGAAATGGCCGCAGACGCATCCTGAGTCAAACCGAACATCTCAAGCCAGCATGAATGCTGGCTTTTTTTTGCCCGCTATTCGGGTTTTTCAAGGACGAAAAAAAGCCCGCCAATCGGCGGGCTGTTTCGATACGGACAATCAGAGCAGGAATATCGTCGCCAATCCCAGGAAGATGAAGAAGCCACCACTGTCGGTCATGGCCGTGATCATCACGCTGGCCCCCATTGCCGGGTCTCGCCCCATCTTGGCCAGGGTCATCGGGATCAACACCCCCATCAGCGCCGCCAGCAGAAGATTCAGCGTCATGGCAGCCGTCATCACCACGCCCAGCGACCAACTGCCATACAGCAAGTAAGCCACCACGCCGATCACACCGCCCCAGACCAGGCCGTTGATCAACGCCACGGCGAGCTCCTTGCGCATCAGGCGCGACGTGTTGCCGGTGCTGACCTGATCGAGCGCCATGGCGCGAACGATCATGGTGATCGTCTGGTTGCCGGAGTTACCGCCAATGCCCGCCACAATCGGCATCAGGGCCGCCAATGCCACCAGCTTCTCGATCGAGCCCTCGAACAGGCCGATCACCCGCGACGCAACGAATGCCGTGATCAGGTTGATCGCCAGCCACGCCCAACGGTTGCGCAGGGATTTCCAGACCGACGCGAAAATGTCTTCCTCTTCACGCAGACCCGCCATGTTGAGGACTTCGCTTTCGCTCTCCTCACGAATCAGGTCGACCATTTCGTCGATGGTCAGACGGCCGATCAGCTTGCCGTTCTTGTCGACCACCGGGGCCGAGATCAAGTCGTAACGTTCGAACGCCTGAGCAGCGTCATAGGCGTCTTCGTCCGGGTGGAAACTCACCGGATCGCTGGCCATCACTTCGGAAACCTGTTTCTCCGGATCATTGACCAGCAAACGCTTGATCGGCAGCACGCCCTTGAGCACGCCGTCGTAATCGACCACGAACAGTTTGTCGGTATGGCCCGGCAGCTCTTTGAGGCGGCGCAGGTAACGCAGAACCACTTCAAGACTGACATCCTCACGGATGGTCACCATCTCGAAGTCCATCAGCGCACCGACCTGCTCCTCGTCATAGGAAAGGGCCGAACGCACACGCTCGCGTTGTTGCTGATCCAGGGTCTCCATCAGCTCATGGACGACGTCTCGCGGCAGCTCGGAGGCCAGGTCAGCAAGTTCGTCGGCATCCATGTCCTTGGCGGCAGCCAGGAGCTCGTGATCGTCCATGTCGGCGATCAGCGTTTCACGGACGGAGTCGGATACTTCGAGAAGAATGTCGCCGTCGCGATCAGCCTTGACCAACTGCCAGAGCGTCAGACGATCGTCCAGCGGCAGGGCTTCAAGAATGTAGGCAACGTCGGCGGAGTGCAGATCATCGAGCTTGCGTTGCAGCTCGACGAGATTTTGCCGGTGGACCAGGTTCTCGACCCGGTCATGATGTGCGCCTTCCTGGCGGTGAGTCAGGTCTTCGACGACCCGTTGGCGCTGCAGCAGCTCAACGACCTGAGCCAGGCGATCCTGCAGGCTTTCCTGTGTTTTCTTTACTTCGATTTCGGACATAGGCGAACTCCACTCCCAGCAGCGGGGCACGCCGGAAGGATCAATCAGTCAATTCATGATTGGTAAAACGGGGTACTGAGTAACTACTGGGTAAGTCCATGGAGGTTTTCCATAAGCCCCGGCGGGGCTGACGGGCGCAATGATACACCGCCTGACGGTTTTAAACGTTAAAAATCTAGGCTGAAACAAGCGCTTGCGAGACAAACCTGAGCGCTGTCCTGACTCTTCAGACTGCGACGACTCATCCTGAAAAGAAAACACACCGGCGGTGAAAAAACTGCCGGCTACGCTTGAGGAGGAACGTCATGGAGGACGCCGAATGCCATCGAAAACATCCCGATTCATGCTGACCACCCTGCTCTGCCTCCCACCCACAGGGAACGCAACGACACTTCATCGCTGCGAAGCCCCTGACGGCAGCCTCACCTTCACGACACTGAGCTGCGCGAACGATGAGCATCTTTCACTTCAGGAAGTACGCCCCTATTCGCCTGGCTCCACGGTGGCACTGATGCCCGAAGCCCGGCACGAAGAAATATCCGGTATGAATATCAGAAAACGCGAAATGGCCGTCGTAGGGCGCACCCAGGACAAATGCGGAGATCTGATCGACGCGCGACAGAAGCGCGAAGCAATCATCAATCAACGAATCATCGCCGGCATGAGCCAACAGGACGTTGAAAGCGCCCTGGGCAAACCCGACAAGGTCAGCATTCGCAATTCGGCAACGAGCTATCGTTACGACCTCAAGCGAGGTCGCAGTGCTCAAGTCGATTTTGATGAGAAAGGATGCGTGACGGGAAAAGCCAAATCCCGGACAGCAAAAATCCCGCGTTAAACGCGGGCTTTCTGGTATATGGTGCACTCGACAGGATTCGAACCTGTGACCGCTCGGTTCGTAGCCGAGTACTCTATCCAGCTGAGCTACGAGTGCATTTTGTGTTTTTAGACCAGACCACAACTGGCTGAAGCCAAGTTACTTACATTGCTGCAACTAACTCTTAAATGGTGCACTCGACAGGATTCGAACCTGTGACCGCTCGGTTCGTAGCCGAGTACTCTATCCAGCTGAGCGTAC